>NZ_LMCY01000001.1:0-328 GCF_001425685.1 Massilia sp. Root335
CGCGGCCAGGTCGGCCGTTTCGATGGCGCCAACCTGGACGGTGTTCAGCGCGGCGATCTGCATACTGCTCAGGCTGCTCACCTGGGCGCTGCTCAGGCCGGCGATCTGGGCCGTGCCCATGCCGGCAACCTGGGCGGTCGTCAGCGCGGCAACCTGGTTGCTCTTCAGTGCACCCAGGTCGGCGGTCGTGATGGCAGCCACCTGGACGGTGCTCAGGGCGGCGATCTGCGCGGTCGTCAGCGCACCCATCTGGTTGCTCTTCAGGCCGGCGATCTCGGCGGTCGTCAGGCCGCTGGCGACTTGCATCGTGCTCAGCGCAGCGATCTGG
>NZ_LMCY01000001.1:359-522 GCF_001425685.1 Massilia sp. Root335
CGCAGCGATCTGGGCCGTGGTCAGGCCGGCGAACTGGTTCGTCTTGATGGCAGCCAGGTCGTTGGTTTCGATTGCGGCGACCTGGACGGTGTTCAGGGCCGCGATCTGCATGCTGCTCAGGCTGCTCACCTGGGCGCTGCTCAGGCCGGCGATCTGGGCCGTG
>NZ_LMCY01000001.1:568-722 GCF_001425685.1 Massilia sp. Root335
AACCTGGGCGGTCGTCAGTGCGGCAACCTGGTTGCTCTTCAGCGCGACCAGGTCGGCGGTCGTGACGGCCGCGACCTGGACGGTGCTCAGGGCGGCGATCTGCGTGGTCGTCAGCGCGCCCACTTGATTCGACTTCAGGCCGGCGATCTCGGCG
>NZ_LMCY01000001.1:822-929 GCF_001425685.1 Massilia sp. Root335
GTCGACGTCAGCGCGGCGATCTGCGCGGTCGTCAGGCCGGCGACCTGGTTCGTCTTGATGGCGGCCAGGTCGGCCGTTTCGATTGCGGCAACCTGGACGGTGTTCAG
>NZ_LMCY01000001.1:1015-1115 GCF_001425685.1 Massilia sp. Root335
CGCAGCGATCTGCGCGCTGCTCAGGCTGCTCACCTGAGCGCTGCTCAGGCCGGCGATCTGGGCCGTGCCCATGCCGGCCACCTGGGCGGTCGTCAGCGCG
>NZ_LMCY01000001.1:1136-1662 GCF_001425685.1 Massilia sp. Root335
TGCACCCAGGTCGGCGGTCGTGATGGCAGCCACCTGGATGGTGCCCAGGGCGGCGATCTGCGCGGTCGTCAGCGCCCCCACCTGATTGGACTTCAGGCCGGCAACCTGCACGGTCGTCAGGCCGCTGGCCACCTGGGCGGTGCTCAGTGCAGCGATCTGGGCGGTCGTCAGTGCACCCGATTGGGCCGACGACAGCGCGGCGATCTGCGCGGTGGTCAGGCCGGCAACCTGGTTCGTCTTCATGGCGGCCAGGTCGGCCGTTTCGATTGCGGCAACCTGGACGGTGTTCAGGGCGGCGACCTGCGTGCTGCTCAGGCTGCTCACCTGGGCGCTGGTCAAGCCGACGATCTGGGCCGTGCCCAGGCCGCTGGCGACCTGCGCGGTCGTCAGGGCGGCAACCTGATTCGTCTTCAGTGCGGCCACGTCGGTGGTCGTGATGGCCGCGACCTGGACGGTGCTCAGCGCGGCGATCTGCGTGGTCGTCAGCGCGCCCACTTGATTCGACTTCAGGCCGGCGATCTCGGCG
>NZ_LMCY01000001.1:1714-1821 GCF_001425685.1 Massilia sp. Root335
ACCGACGTCAGCGCGGCGATCTGCGCGGTCGTCAGGCCGGCAATCTGGTTCGTCTTGATGGCGGCCAGGTCGGCCGTTTCGATTGCGGCAACCTGGACGGTGTTCAG
>NZ_LMCY01000001.1:1945-2022 GCF_001425685.1 Massilia sp. Root335
GGCGGCGATCTGCGTGCTGCTCAGGCTGCTCACCTGGGCGCTGCTCAGGCCGGCGATCTGGGCCGTGCCCATGCCGG
>NZ_LMCY01000001.1:2054-25890 GCF_001425685.1 Massilia sp. Root335
CGCACCCAGATCGGCGGTCGTGATGGCAGCGACCTGGGAGGTGGTCAGCCCGTTAATCTGGACCGTAGTCAAGGTACCGACCTGAGCCGTCGTCAGTCCTGCCACCTGCAAGGTCGTCAAGCCAGCCGAGATCTGGGCCGTGGTAAGGACAGCGAGGTTCGCCGTGCCGAACGCCGGCACCTGCGCCGTCGTAAAGGCTGCGAGCTGCATGGTCGACAATGCAGCGAAGTCGGCGGTCTTCAACGCGACGATTTGGGAAGTGGACAACGCCTGGATTTGGGCGGTGTCCATTCCGGTGATAACAGATGCCATGGTTGAACCTTTAAATATATTGAACGTTGTCCGGGTGATCGCTGCCCTGTCGCGCGAGTCCCACAAAATAGATTTCCGCAAGGATACATTTTTATGGTGCGCCTACGAATGCTTTACGGCAATAAACTGTAGAACTTAAGGTGTTTTCGGTTGTTTTTTCTCCACAGACACCTCGTCCGCAAGCCAATCTTGTATTTTCTACAACCACCGTCCGATGCAACAAATTACATGCGATGAGGAACCAACTTTATATGTTGTGTATGAAAAATTGATGTCACGCAAGATAAAGGCGACGGCAGCGGCCCATCCGTTAAGCCGAGCTGAGCAGTATTCCCGGCCGCAGCCTGGCGTTCCGGTATTGCGGGTCGATGTCGATGCGTCCGTCATAGCCAAAAACGCACGCCCGGGCCGGCCGGACTGCCGGAAGGATGCCGATGGATCGGCTGGACGTCGCCGCCGCGCGTCAAGCGACCACCGGCCGCCGGCGGGATCGACGGCGCCCAGGCCCGAAAGTGCGCCGCGGGCGCCATCGGACGGCCGCGCGGTAAACCACCACGACCCCTGCTGCATTATTCGTTCACCAATAAATGTCGGGCCGAAATGGGATTGGAAAGACAATAGATTTGTTCACATGGACGAACTTGATCCGCCGATGCGTGGCGTGGGACGCGCGCTGACAACACGTTCCGGCGTAAATGCTTGCCAGCCCGGCTTATTTACGGAATATTTACTTCTTTCAATTTTGCAATGATTGCCGTCGATGCCGAGCCTTTCCCGTCCCGCCTCGACCTTCGCGGCCCGCGCCGAGAAGATCCCCGCCGCGAGGACCCGCGCATGAAGACCACCGCGCGCGTGTCGCGCCTGTATGAAGTCATGGACCTGATGCTGGACTCGGTCGGCGACCCGCTCGCATTGAAATCGCTGGCGGCGTCGGCCAGCTATTCGTCGTTCCATTTCGACCGCATCTTCCGCGAACTGACGGGATTCTCGGCCGTCGAATACCAGCGCAAACGGCGCCTGCGCCGGGCCGCCCACCTGCTGCGCCACGAACCGGACGTGCCCATCGTACGCATCGCCCAGGATTGCGGCTTCCCGTCGAACGCGGCATTCGCCAAGGCGTTCAAGCAGCAGTTCGCGATGTCGGCCAAGGCGTGGCGCGAAGGCGGCTGGCGTCAATACATGGACCAGCAGGTCGGGCGCGAGAGCGACGTCAGCTTTTTTGTGGCCGAGCCGGACGACCTGGAAGCGATCCTGGCCCCGTACTGCCCGCCCGAGCCGGGCACGGTCGCCGCGCGCATCGCCGTGCGCAACCTGCCGGCGCTGACCCTGCGCTACCAGCGCTTCTTCGGCCAGTCCGGCGCGGCGCTGTCGTTCGCCTGCCACGACTTCATCCGCGAACGCGAAAAGGCCGACGGCGTGCCCGCCACGACCGCCTGGTACGGCGTGTTCGACGAAGATCCGGGTTTTACGGGCGAGCGCGAATACTGCTACGACTTCGGCTGCGCCGACGACGCGGTGCTCGATCCGGGCCTGGGCGTGCGCATCCTGCCGGCCGGCAGCTACGCCTGCCTCGACTTCGACGGCGAATGGCCGCGCTTCCGCTCGATGTACGAGGACTGGCTCGACAAGCAGGCCGTCTGGCGGCTGGACAGCACGAGGCCGCACATCCAGAAAGTCGAACGGGCGCTCGACGGCCGCTGGCGCGGCTGGCTGGCGCTGCCCGTCAAGAAGCGGTGAACGCGCGGATTACCAGTCGAAATCGTCCGGGATCTTGAAGTCCTTGTACGGATCGTCCTCGCCGGCCGCGACGGCCTCGGCGGCCTTGTTGACGCGCACGACGCGGTCCGGCGCGCGTTCCGCGATCTTGTCGGCGATCACGCGCGGCACCAGCTCGAAACCGCCTTCATGGGCAACGATGGACAGGCGCCCGGCCACCAGGTGGTCGCGCACGGCGGCGGACACGTGGATGCGCTCGATCTTCGTGCCGATCGTGAAGTTGTAGGCGACGTCGAGGCTGCCCTTGCCCTTGGGCTGGCGGTTCACCTGGATCATCTGCGCGATCTGCGCCTGCACGGCCTTTGCCGCCGCGGCCGCGTCGCGCTGGGCATTCAGCGCGCGGGCGCGCTCGGCCTGCTGGCGCTGGGCCTCGAGCGCGGCCTCCTTCGCCTCATTGACGCTCTGCACGCCGGTGCGGCGCTCGATCTTTTGCTGCTTGACCTTTTCCTGGTTGGCGACCTTGACCTTCTTCTTGTCGACCAGCCCGGCCTTCATCAGCTGCTCCTGCAGGGAAACCATCTCAACTCCATCAACGATCCTGGGAATCCTCCAGCATAGCAAACCTGACGGCTTCGCAACAGCGGTCGATCAGCCGCCGGCCTGATCCAGGAAGAAGCGCAGCATTTCGGCCGACGCGTCCGGGCCGGCCGCATCGGTATAGGAACCGGCCGGATCGCCGCCCGCCCAGGCGTGGCCCGCCCCGTGCACGACCCAGTGTTCCGCGACCACGCGCCCGGCATCGTCCAGCGCCGTCGTACGCGTGTGGCCGCGGCCCGCGCCGGCGGCGCCCCGCTCCTCGAGCTCGCGCACGCCCACCTGCGTGAACTGGCGATACAGCGCCGCGCCGTTGGACGGATGCACGACCGCGTCCTGGTCGCCGTGGAACACGATCAGCGGCACCCGCCGGCGCAGCGCCTGGCTCTTGCCGCCCAGGTGCTTGCCCTTCATCGCGTTCAGGCCCGACATCAGGTCGCGCGCGGCGCCGACCGGCAGCCCGGAATGCACGCCGACGGCGGCATACAGGTCGGGATACGCGGCGCCCATGACGGCCGCCATCGCGCCGCCCGCCGACAGGCCGGCCACGTAGACGCGGCCCGGGTCGGCGCCGTGCTCGCGCAGGACGTCGCGCGTCATGCCGGCGATCAGGGACGGCTCGCCCTCTTCGCGCCGCTGGTGCGCCGCGTCGAACCAGTTCCAGCAGTTCGAACTGTTGGCGCCGCGCTCCTGGTCCGGATACAGCACGAGGCAGCCGTGCTCCTCCGCCAGCCGGTTCATCGCCGTGCCGGCCGCGAAATCGCCGGCGCTCTGCTGGCAACCGTGCAGCATCACGACGAGCGGGCGCGGCCCGGACGCCGCCCGCGCCGGCACATATAGACGGTAGCGGCGCGTGCCGGCGGCGTTGCCGAACGAGCCTGCCAGGAACTGGCCGGGCGCCTCCGGCGCGGACCGTTGCGGACGCGCCCAGGGCGCACCGTGCGGCGCGGCCGGGCGGCGCAGCCAGTCCGGTACGCCGTTCAGGTCGACGAACGGCGCGCGCGCGGCCGGTTCCGCCGGCGCTTGGACGCCCGGCATCAGGCCGGCGTTGCGCAGCACGTCCTGGATCAGCGCGGTGGCAGCAAGCGGGTCCTTGCCCTGGCCCGAGCGGACCGCGCCCAGGATGTTGTCGACAAATCGTTCATAGGGTTTCATGGTGTTCCTTCAAGAATGGATGCGGTCCGCGAGCGCGGACTTGACGGCGGCCGGGGCGAAAAAGGCGCCCAGCACCTGGAGCGAGGCGATCGCCGCACGCGCCAGCTCGGGCGTGACGTCGTCGTCGATCGTGGCGAGGCCCAGCACGTGGATGTCGAGCTGCTCGCCGGCGGCGACGCTCGCCTCCAGCTCCGCCTTCGTATAACGCTGCATGCCCATGACGAAGCGCTTGCGCGTGACCGTCTGGCGGATCGCCTCGCCGTGCTGCTGCAACTGGTTGCGGATGGCCGTGCGGACGAAATCGGTACGGTTCGTATAAAAACCTTCCGCCACGAGCAGGTCCATCTGCGCGAGGTCGACCAGGCCCAGATTGATCGTGACCTTGTCCGTGTCGGGGAATTTGGGTTTCGTTTCGACGAGCTTCATGGCGTCTCCGTGGTATCTATACGCCCAATATACTCCAATTGGAGTATATCCGCCGTATAAATTTAAGCTGCCGATGGCTTTACGCGGGATAGCGTATAATGCGATTTCCGGATAGAAATCCGGTTCACCTCCGTTCCCTCCCACCCCTACGCCCCGGCAATCGCCGCGCGTCCCCGACGCGAGCAGCATGCCGGCCCGCCACGCCGCATCCGCACACGCGGATACCCACCAAAGGACCCCTCATGGCCAAAGAAGAACTCATCGAAATGGACGGCATCGTCCAGGAAATCCTGCCCGACTCGCGCTTTCGCGTCGACCTGGACAATGGACATAAACTGATCGCCTACACGTCAGGCAAGATGCGCCAGCACCACATCCGCATCCTGGCGGGCGACCGCGTAACGCTGGAAATGTCGGCGTACGACCTGAGCAAGGGCCGGATCACGTTCCGCCACATCGAGAAACGCAACGCGGCGCCTGCGCGCCGCCCGACGTACCGCCGCTGACCCGGCCGGCTTCAGTCCTGCCCGGCCGGCGCCGAACCACCGGCGCCGTCGGCGGGCGCCATGTCGACGAAGCGCGTCAGCACGAGCACCGGCAGCGCCGACAGCACCACCCACAAGAAGAAGTGACGATAGCCGAGCATCTGCTGGATGTCGCCGCTGACCACCTTCGACAGCACGAAACCCAGCTGCATGAACCCGGACCCCAGCGCGTAGTGCGCGGTCTGGTACCGGCCGGGGGCGATCACCTGCATGATGAACAGGATCATGCCGACGAAGCCGAACCCGTAGCCGAACATCTCCATCGACAGCGCCGCCGTGACCAGTCCCAGATTGGATGGCTGCATCGTGCTCAGGTACCAGAACACGAGATTCGGCACGTTCATCGCGAGGATCAGGACGAGCATCGCGCGCCTGAGCCCCACGCGCGACGTGAACCAGCCGCCGAGGATGCTGCCGACGAGGAAGGCCGCGGTGCCGGCCGTGCCGTAGATGGCGCCCACTTCCTGCGTCGAGAGACCGAGGCCGCCGATCGCGCGCGCGTCGCGCAGGAACAGCGGGCCGATCGTCTGCACCTGCCCTTCCGCGAGGCGGAACAGCAGGATGAACACGATGCCCATCCAGATGCCCGGCTTGGCAAAGAACGCGCGCACGACGTCCACCAGCACGTCCACCGTGCCGCGCACCGAGGCGCCTGCGGCGGCCGGCGTGAGCGTCCCGGGCAGCGCCCACGCGTGATACAACCCGAGCCCCGCCAGCAATGCGCCCAGCAGCCCGAACACCGTGGCCCACGCGGCCGGCGCGCCGATGCGCTGTTCGAGGAAGCCGGCCAGGATCACGAGGCCGCCCAGCGACAGGAATTTGGCGCCGTTGAAGAACGCGCCCTGCCAGCCGGCATACGCGGCCTGCTGGCGCGCGGACAGGCTCGCGATATACAAACCGTCGGCCGCGATGTCGTGCGTGCTGGACGCGAGCGACACGAGGCCCAGCAGCGCGATCGCCAGCCCGAACCACGCGGGCAGCTGCAGCGCGAGCGCGAGGGCCGCGAGCGCGATGCCGCCCGTGACCTGGAGCACGACGACGACGCGCTTCTTGCTCGGCGCCAGTTCCAGGAAGGGACTCCACAACGCCTTGAACACCCAGGCCAGTCCCAGCATGCCGGTCCAGCGCGCGATCTGCTCGTTGGGCACGCCCATGCTCTTGAACATCAGCCCCGCCACCAGCGCGACGCTGTAGAACGGCAGGCCCTGCGCGAGGTACAGGGAAGGCACCCACGCGAGCGGATGGCGGCCGTGCCTGGGTCCGGCGGGTGTCAGGTGATCGGGGCGGATGCTATCCATGGGGGTCCAGTGCAATGACGACGGTTGCGCTCTTGCGGCCGCGCGTGTCGAAGGTGGCGACCTTGAACACGGCGCAATCAGGCCCGGCTTGCACAGGCCCCGTGTAGCGCGGGCTGGCGGCATCGGGCTCGCTGCCGTCCAGAGTGTAATGCAGCGCGAGGCCCGGCAGGGCCACGTTCGCGTGGAACGTCCGGCCGAGGGCGACGGCGCCCGGCGGCGGCAGGCGGTAGCCGTAGGCCAGCGGCGCGCGGTCGAGGCGCGCGAGTTCGCGCTGGCCGAGGCGGTTGGCGAATTCGTTCCAGGCGGCGTCCATCGCGGCGGCGCGCGCGGACGCATCCTCGATCGCGCACCAGAGCGGATCGGGCGCCCACGCCCGTTCCGCCAGCGCCACGAGGCGCGGCGCGGCCAGGTATTCGATGCGGTCGCGCGTGCGGGCGTTCTCGCCCCACAGTTGGCCCTGCAGGCCGACGATGCGGCGCCGTCCTTCCGGCGTCAGGCGCGCCATCGCGGCCAGGCGTTCCGGCGGCACGGCCTGCCCCATCGGGTCGACGGCCGCGCCGGCGATCATGTCCAGCGGGCAGAAGCCGAACGCGTGGCGCGTCTCGACGAAGCCGGCCCAGTAATAGCCCGGCTCCTGCGGATCCTTGGCATACGCAAGATCGAAGTACAGGTTGGCGGCGTTCGCCAGCACGACGTCGTAGCCGGCGTTGGCGAGGCGGTACGCAACGTCTTCCTTGCCCGAGCCCCACGCGTTGTTCCACGCATAGACCTGGAAGCCGGGCCCCGCGAATCCGGGCTGCGGCTGCGGCGTGGCGTTGCCGTCCGCCGCAGGGCTGTCATACGCCAGCGCCGTCTCTTCCCAGCCCGCGAACACGAGGCCGTGGCGCGCCAGGATCGCGCGGCAGCGGCCGACGAAGTCCGCGTGCAGCTGCCCCACGTGCGTCCAGCCCCGTTCGCGCATCAGGGCCTGGCAGCGCGGCGATCCTTCCCACGCGCCCGGCGGCACTTCGTCTCCACCGGTGTGGATCGTGCGCAGCGGCACGCCGGCCTCGCGGTACAGCGCGGCCACGTGGGCGACGACGGTGTCGATGAAGCGGTCGACGGACGGCAGCGCGATGCAGATCACGTTGTCGCGCCACAGCTGCACGGATTCGTAGACGGACGCATCGTACGGATCGCTCAGCAGGTAGCGCTCGGCGCCTTCGACGTCGCCCTGCGCGCGCAGGCGGTCGTGGCGCGCGCGCATCGCCAGCACGGCCGCGCGCGCGTGGCCCGGCATGTTGAATTCCGGGATGACCTCGATGTGGCGCGCGTGCGCGTACCGCAGGATCGCGATGAAATCGTCCGCGCCGTAACAGCCCGTGCCGGAGGAAGTGGCCACGTCCGCGCCGGAGCCGAACGACGGCGGCAGGCTGCGCGCGTCCGGCGCGATGCCGCGCCGGCTGCCGATGTCGGTGAGTTCCGGCAGCGCGTCGATGTGCAGGCGCCAGCCCTCGTCGTCCGTCAGGTGCAGGTGCAGCCGGTTGAGTTTATAGCGCGCCATGCAGTCGAGCAGGCGCTGCACCGTCGCCACCGATGCGAAGTGGCGCGCCACGTCGAGCATCAAGCCGCGGTAGCCGAAGCGCGGCGCGTCGAGCACGCGGCCGCACGGCAGGGTGCCATCGATGTCCAGCAGCTGGGCCAGGGTCTGGATGCCGTTGAACACGCCGTGCGCGCCGGCGCCGCGCACGAGGATCGTGTCGGGGCGGATGTCGAGGAGGTAGGCCTCCGGCCCCTCCGCCGCGACCGCGGTGACGGCCGCCGCACCGGTCTCCAGCAGGATGCGCGCGCCCTCGCCTGACGGCAGGCCGTTCAGGAGTGCACGCAGCAGCGCCGCTTCGCCGGCCAGCGCGCCATCCGCCATGATGCCGCTCGCGGTCGACAGGCGGCAGCGCTCCGCGCCGAAGCGCGCCGAGACGGGCGTCGGCGTGATGCGGCCGACGTCCTCCGGCGGCAGCAGGCGCAGGTCGCCGTTCTCGCGCCAGCGCCAGGCCGCGTCGGCCGGCGGCAGCACGTCGCGCGCATGGCGCTGCAGCTGCTCCGGCCGCGCGAACGGGACAATCTCCGGGTCGCCCAGGTCGACCGTGCGGCCGTCGGCCTCGACGAGGTAGAAGCCGAGCGGCGCGTCCGTCACGCTGATGGCCCAGAACCGGGCCTCGTAACGCACGTCGATCGTCTCGCCCGGCAGCCAGGCCGCGCCGCCGGGACGGCGCAGCGCGAACAGGTCGCCGTTGAGATGTTCGACGTCGAAGCCCGCGCTCACGCTGCCGGGCAGCACGCGCCGGCAGGCGTTGAAGTACACGGTCCATCCCGGGGCGATCGGCACGCCCGACACGTTGGTCAACGTCAGCCGCGCCGCGAACACCTCGTCCGCGACGAGATTGGACACGCATTCCCACGACGCCGCGATCGCGGCGCCGTCCAGCTTCTCCCGTTGCGGCACGATCAGAGCTTGCCGCGCAGGCCGAGGTAAAAGGTGCGGCCGTTCGAATAGAAGGCGCGCGGCTGGTCCTTGTTCTCGGCGTACATCTTGATCGTCTCGTTGGTGAGGTTCAGCGCATCGAACGTCACGGTCAGGTGTTCGTTCAACTTGAAGTTCACGGACGCTGCCAGCGACGGCATCGAATCGACGTGCTGGCTCGCACCCCGGTCGACGCCGGCCTTGTACGAGGAACGGTAGCTGTATGCCAGACGCGCGCTGAAGCGGTCGTCCTCGTAATAGCCCGTCACGTTGTACGTGTTCTTCGAGGCGTTGAGCATCTCGCCGCCGCCATCCAGCTCGCCGTCGGCCCACGTGTAGTTGGTGAGCACGCCGAAGTTGTTCCACACCGGCTGCTGCCAGGACAGCTCGATGCCCTTGTTGGTGGCGCTCGTGTTGTACGGCGACGTGATCTGGTAATCCGTGAACGCGCCTCGCTTGTTGTTGTAATAGCTGCCTGTGCTCGTGCCCTGCGCGACGATGGAGCTGAAATCCATGTAGAACAGCCCGGCCGACAGCATCGCCTTCGGCATGTAGTACCACTCGGCCGCCAGGTCGTAGTTGACGGAGCGGATCGGATCGAGCTTGACGTTGCCGCCGCTGCCCGACAGCGCGTCGTCGTTCAGCGACACGGAGCCGCCCAGCGCGCTGTAGTCGGGGCGCGCCATCGTCTTGGCGACGCCGGCGCGGACGACCAGGTCCTGGCGCACGTCGAATTTCACGTTCGCGCTCGGCAGGTAGTCGCGGTAGGTGCGCTCGTACGTCGTCGGCGTGTACGGGCCGAAGGCGGAACCGGTGATCGGGGCCGTGCCGCCAGGCAGGTTGACCACGGTCGTCTGGCGCGTCTCGACGGCGCGCAGGCCGAAGTTGCCGCTCCAGCCGTCGCCGCCGATATCGGCCATGCCGTACAGCGCGGCCGTCTTCTCGCCGACCTTGAATTCGTCGAGCCAGTTGTGGCGCAGCGTGAAGTCGAGCAGGCGGTTGCCCGGCACCGCGCCCCAGGCACCGAGGGCCGCGCCGTCGTACTTGAAGTAGTTGTTGTAGACGCTGCCGCCGAGGTCCGAGCCGAAGTCGGACGGGTACATCTGGCCGCTCCACGCCGGTCCCGGATTCGTGAAGCCGTTCGGGCCCGGACGGGTTTCCAGCGGGTGCTCGGCGGTGCGTTTATGATCCGTCCAGCGCGTGCCGAAGCGCACGGCCTGGATCCACGGGTTGTCGTGCAGGCGCCATTCGCCGTCGATCTGCGCATATTTTTCCTTGTCGACCGACTGCGCTTCGCCGCCGCCGGCCCACGCCGTCGATCCCGGCTTGGTCGTGTTCCCGCCCGGGTAGCTCACCGTGGCCGGCGTCATGCCGTTCAGCGCGTACGTCATGCCGCCGTCGACGTTGTTCTGGTAGTAGACGTCGGCGTGGTCGTAGCCCACGCCGTGCGTGCGACCCAGCTTGCCCGTGAAGTTCAGGTCTTCCGTGGCGCGCCAGCGGCCGTTCAGGTCGATGTACCACGATTCGCCGCCGGCATCCGGACGGTAGATGTTGTCGACTTCGCCCGAGTTGCTCGAGAACGCCGCGCCGACGAGCGTGCCGTTGCGGATGACCGGGTTCGCGGGAATCAGGCCCGCGCTGTTGATGGAATTCGCGGGCGCGGCCAGCCAGTTGGTGTTCTGGTGCGGGGCCTTCAGCTTCGAATAGAAGCCGTTCAGATCGACGCCGACGTCGCGCGACGGCTTGGCTTCGATGTCGAACGCGCCGCCTTCACGCTTCTTCTTTTGCTCGAACAGCGCGGCGCCGATGAAGGTCGGGACCTTCACGCCGGCAAGCGCCGGATTCGCGATGGCGGCGGCGCTCGTCGCGCCGATGGGGGTGTAGCCGAGGATCTCCTGGCCGTCGCGGCGCACGCTCTGCTTTTCCGAAAAGCCCTGCAGCAGCACGCCGAAATTATTCGCCGGGTTCTTCCAGCTCACGAGGGCCGATACCTGCGGCTCGGTCTTTTTCGCGAGGTCGTTGTAGTTGGCCTGCACGGACGCTTCCACCGTCAGCGGCTGGCGGAAGTCGAGCGGACGGCGCGTGATCACGTTGATGGCGCCGGAGACGCCGCCTTCGACGAGATCCGCGGTGGCGCTCTTCTGCACGACGACGGAGCCCACGAGTTCCGACGGCAGCAGCGAGAAGCTCGACGAACGTCCCACGTTGCCGCCGTACTGGTTCAGCACGAACCAGTCGCCCGTGCTGATGGCGTGGCCGTTGAACAGGGTCTGCTGCAGGCTGGGGCTCGTGCCGCGCAGGCTGACGCGGTCGTTCTCGCCGAAGCCGCCTTCGCCGCCGGCGGACGACTGCGTGTTCACGCCGGGCAGGCGCTGGATCGCGTCGGCCACGTTCTTGTCCGGCATCTTGCCGATATCCTCGGCCGTCACCACCTCGACGACGGCATCCGCATTGCGCTTCTGGCGCAGCGACTGTTCCAGTGCGGCGCGCACGCCCGTCACGATCACGGTCTGCGTGCCCTTCACATCGTCCTGTGCCTGCGCCTGGGCGGCAATGCCCATCACCAGTACCGTCACCGCGCTCGCGATCGCAGTGCGCGCAACCATTTTCCGTTCCATCTGCTGTCTCATGTGCTCTCCCAAAACTGTATCGATCAAAGAACTATTCCAGTTTCGAATTCGTGGACGCTGCAGCGTCTCTCGTCTTCGTATGGGGCGCATTGTCTCGTTGAAATTCCGACCATGTTTGTCAAATCTTGCTATCGCGAACCCGTGCGTCATATTTTCGACACATGGGCGGGATAGCCAAAACTTGCAGACAAATGGACGAAAAACGGCTATGCGCGCGCGACGTTCAGCGCCGGAAGATCCACAGCAGCAACGAGACGACGATGGAGACGATGAGGCAGGTGACGATGGGGAAGTTGAAGCTGAAGCCCGCGCGCACGATGTGGATGTCGCCGGGCAGGCGGCCCAGCGGCAGCCGGCGCAGCCAGGGCCAGGCGAGCCCCGCGGCGAGCAGCACGAGGCCGAGGACGATCAGGAGTTTTTGCATGCTGCCAGTCTAGCAGGCGCAGGTCGCAAAACGGCAGTGCAACGCGCAGCAGGTTTGGCGACGTTCCCTTTCGTACCGCCCGAAAAATCTGGTTGGGATAGACTTCCCCTCAGCCTGTATGGCCCCGGCGGGGCCTACATCTCGATTGCAACTTTGGATAAAAAGGGGAAAGCATGACTACCACCTGGATCGTATCCGCCGACGCGGGCCGCGCCCGCATCTTCGCCGAATCGGACCCGAAGCAGCCCTACATCGAAGTCGAGGACATGGTCAGCGCCAATGCCCGCCTGCGCGACGCGGACATCAACACGGACCGGATCGGCGCCACCGCGGCCGGCCAGAGCATCCACAGCACGGGCGGCGCCACGCCGAACAAGCAATACCAGCCGGCGCAGACGCCGGAGCAGCACGACGCCGAATTCTTCGCCAGGGACATCTGCAACTTCCTGCTCAAGGCCTGGCAGGAACAGCGCTTCCAGAAGCTGGAACTGGTGGCCGAGCCCAAGTTCCTGGGCGTGCTGCGCGGCCAGCTGGACAACCAGCTCAAGCCGCTCGTCGACCTGGAACTGAACAAGGACTACAGCCACTGCAATGCGCACCAGCTGCGTGAACAGTTGCAGGCGCAAAAGACCAAGTTCTGACGCCGCGCCCGGCGCCCGCGGGTTCAGGCGCCCGCGCTGACGGGATTCAGAAGGTTTCCCAGCCGTCGGCACCGGCCGGTGCCGGCGTGCGCGCGATGGCCGGCTGCGGCCTGGCCTTGTTGCGCTGCGTCCGCGCCGATGCCGGCGCGAATGCGGGCGCGCTCGCCTGGTCCAGCTTGAACACGCTGACCGCCTCGGCCAGGCTGCGCGCCTGATCCTGCATCGATTCCGTGGCCGCCGCGGCCTGTTCGACGAGCGCCGCATTCTGCTGCGTCACCTGGTCCATCTGCAGGATCGCCGCGCCGACCTGTTCGATGCCGGCGCTCTGCTCGCCCGACGCGGCCGAGATCTCGGCCATGATGTCCGACACGCGGCGCACGCTGGCCACGACTTCCTGCATCGTCGTGCCGGCCTCGCCGACGAGGCGCGAACCGGTGGCGACCTTGTCGACCGAGTCGCCGATCAGCTCCTTGATTTCGCGGGCCGCCGCCGCCGAGCGCTGGGCCAAGGTGCGCACCTCGGTCGCCACGACGGCGAAGCCGCGGCCCTGCTCGCCCGCGCGCGCCGCTTCCACGGCCGCGTTCAGGGCGAGGATGTTGGTCTGGAACGCGATGCCGTCGATGACGCCGATGATGTCGACGATCTTCTTCGACGACGCGTCGATGGCGCCCATCGTCGCGACGACCTGGGCCACGACGTCGCCGCCGCGCACGGCCACGCTGGACGCCGACGCCGCCATCTGGTTGCCCTGCTGCGCATTCTCCGCGTTCTGGCGCACGGTGCTCGTCAATTCCTCCATCGACGACGCGCTCTCCTCCAGCGCGCCGGCCTGCTGCTCGGTGCGGGTCGACAGGTCGTGATTGCCGGTCGCCACCTCGACGGCGGCGGTGGCGATGGTATCGGCGCCGCTGCGCACGCGCGCCACCAGCGCGTTCAGGTTCTCGTTCATGGTCTGCAGCGCGGCCATCAGTTCGCCCGTCTCGTCGCGGTTCACCGCCTCGATCCGGCTCGACAGATCGCCCCGCGCGACCGCGTTGGCCAGTGTGACGGCGCGGCGCAACGGACCGGTGATGCTGCGCGACAGACACCACGCCAGCGCCGCGCCCAGCAGCACCGCCACGACGCCCACGCTGCCCAGCAGCAGGCGTCCGCGCGCCGCGACGTCCTCGACGTGCGCCTTGGCGTCGTCGAAACCTTTTTTCTGGTGCTCGGCGAGCGCGTCCGCCGCCGCCTCGTACGCGCTGAGCGCCGGATTCATCTCGGCATCGGCCGCGCGCTCGATGGCGGCCGCGTCGGCCGTGCCGCCCTCCTTGAGCGCGAACAGCTTCTTGCGCGCCACCGTGTACGCCTTGCGCTGCGCATTGAGCTTCGCCAGCAACGCCGTGCCTTCCGCGCTGGCGACGTCGCGCTGCAATGCCTTGTCGATGTCGGTGATGTCGGCGCTGTTCGCTTTCATCCTGGCGTCGATCCGCGCACGATCGTCCGCATCCACGGCGCGCAACCGGGCTTCGGTCAGGGCACGGTTGATGCGGGTGTCGGCCAGCCAGCGGTCGGCCAGGCGGGTCTTGCGGATCGAGGCATCCATGTCGACGGTCGCGCCGACCACCTCCTGCAGGCGCAGCGTGCCGACGACGGTCAGCATCGCCGCGAGCGCCAGCACGACGGCGAACGCGAGGCCGAGCCGGGCTCCGATTTTCAGGTTCTGGATATTCATGTGCACCTCGACGGAAACGATAAAACTGCGCAGTGACGCTGCGCGCGAAAGCTGCGGGTGCGCGCGGCGGGTCGTGGCGGCGGCCGAAGCGGTGACCGGGGCGCGGATCGGGCCCGACGGAAGACGCCTGCGTGGGCGCGGCCGTGTCACAATTTGATGATACACGCGATATTTACCCATGGAATAGTTAGTTGCGGCATCGCAACGCTATTTCGTCGAGGAATGAAGCACCCCCAGTCGGTATATAGTTAAGATCCCAGATTCCGCTTTGCTACGGGCTTGCCATGTCGGTTTCCTTCCTGTCATGACGGACTACGCACCGTCCGCCGCACCGGCCAGCCTGTCGCGCCGCTTCGCGATCGCGGCCGCGATCCTCGCGGCGACGTCCGTGCTGCTGATCGCCGGCGTCTCGTTCTGGCTGATCGACTACCAGCGCGCGCAGGCCAACGCCCTGCTGCAACAGCGCGAAGTCGCCTTCCATGCCTCGACGGTCGGCCACAACCTGGAATCGGTCGTCACGCGGCTGCAGGAAGTGGGCGCCAGCCCGATCCTGGCGACGGCGCTCGCCGACGGCGCCGGCGCCGGCAAGGCAACCTATCTGGCGCCGTTCCTGGACGGCCTGCGCGAGATGAACGGCATCCCGCTGCAACTGCTGTTCACCGATGTCGAGGGCAAGAAAATCGCGGACAACGGCGTGCCAGGATTCACGCCGGCCGACCTGGGCTGGCTGCGCACCAGCCTTGCGCACGGCACCGAGCGCGCCGCACTGCAGGCCGGTCCCGCGGGCGCTGAACTGATCGGCGTCGTCCTGCTGCGCCACGCGGGCACGCGCACGCCGCAGGGCGCCCTGATGTACAAGATGCGGGTGGCCGACCTCAAGCCCGTGCCCTGGGCCATCCTTGCCGCCGCGCCCGCGCAGGCGTCCGCCGGCGCGCACGAGATCGCGGCGGCCGTGCCGCTGCCGCCGCGCCTGGCCCAACTGCGCCTCGTGCTGCGCGAGGACGAGCGCCGCCTGCCGCTGCCGCTGGAGACGGCCGGTCCGCACTACCTCCTGATCATCCTCGTCGCCTTCTTCCTGGCGCTGGTCGTGTTCATCCTGGCGTCGCGGCTGGCGTTCGACCTCACGCACGACCTGCGCCGCCTCGAGACGTTTTCCGCGAGCCTGGGCGACGACATCGGCAGCCAGCGCGCGCCGCTCGACGGGTCGCGCGAGGTCGTCAGCCTGGCGCGCGCGCTGAACCGCATGCTCGACCGCCTGTACGAACAGCATGCGCGCCTGGAAGCGGAGCGCCGCAAATTCCTGCAGCTGGCGAACAACGTCCCGCAGCTCGTGTGGATCGCCGGCCCGGACGGCAACATCGTCTGGTTCAACGACCGCTGGCACGAATTCACGGGCAGCCCGCCGGGCAGCGTCGGCGCGGACGAGTGGCACCGCTACCACGATCCCGAAGTGCTGCCCCAGGTGATGCGGCGCTGGAAGGAAGCCCTCGCCAGCGGCAACATGGCGCAGATGACCTTCCCGCTGCGCGGCGCCGACGGCCGCTACCGCAGCTTCTTCACGTCGGTGGCGCCGCTGCGCGACGACGGCGGGCGCATCGTCCAGTGGTTCGGCACCTGCACCGACGTCACCCCGCTGGAACGGGCGGAACGGGCCGTGCGCTACAGCGAGGAGCGCCTGCAGCAAGGCCTCGTCGCCGCGCGCATGGCCGTGTGGGAGCGCGATCCGCACAGCGGCAAGGTGAGTTTCTCGGCCAATCTGCAGAGCGTGTTCGGCAAGAACTGGCACAACGTCGCCGAGCTGCAGAAACTCGTCCATCCGGACGACCGCCAGCCCCTGCGCGACACCGTCAAGCAGGCGATCCGCGCCGGCGGCGAATACCGCGCCACGCCGCGCATCCGCCGCGCCGACGACGGCCGCCTGGCCTGGATCGACATGCGCGGCCGCCTCGGCCTCGGCGCCGACGGCCGCAGCACCGTCGTGCACGTCGTGGCGATCGACATCACGGAGCGCAAGCGCGCGGAAGAAGCCCTGCAGCTGGCCGACCAGCGCAAGGACGAATTCCTCGCCATGCTTGCGCACGAGCTGAGGAATCCGCTGGCGCCGATCTCCAGCGCGGCCGACATGCTGCGCCTGGCCTATGCGGGCGAGCCGCGCGTGAAGCAGATCAGCGACATCATCGCGCGCCAGGTCGCCCACATGCGCCACCTGGTGAACGACCTGCTGGACGTCTCGCGCGTCACGCGCGGCCTCGTCACCGTGGCCCGGCAGGCGCTCGACCTGCGCCGCGTCGTCGTCGAGGCGGCCGAGCAGGCGCGCCCGCTCGTCGACGCGCGCCGCCACGTCCTCGACGTCCGGCTGGGCGAGACGCCCGTGATGGTGGACGGCGACCACACGCGCCTCGTGCAGGTGGTCGCGAACCTGCTCACCAACGCGGCCAAGTACACGCCCGAGGGCGGCCGCATCGAGGTGGAACTGGAAGCCGCCGACGGCCAGGCGTTCCTGGCGGTGCACGACGACGGCAACGGCATCGCCCCCGACCTGCTGCCCGTCGTGTTCGACCTGTTCACGCAGGGTTCGCGCACGCTCGACCGCGCCCAGGGCGGCCTGGGCCTGGGGCTCGCGCTTGTGCGCAAGCTCGTCGAACTGCACGGCGGCCAGGTCGACGCCGCCAGCGCCGGCCCGGGGCGCGGCAGCACGTTCACCGTCACACTGCCGCTGCTGCCGCAAGATCCGGCGGCCGGTGCCGGTTCCGCAGCCGGCGCACGGGACGCGGCCGGTTTATGATGGCGCGGACGAACCGTCTCTCACATCGAAGAACCGATCCATGCACACCACCCACGACCGGCCGCGGAGCCGGACATGATCGTCCGCGACCGCCCCTCCGCCCTGCGCCTGTTCTTCATCCTGCGCGGATCGGTCCTGCCGCGCATCTGGATGCACCTCGCGGTCAGCACGCTGCTGGCGCTGCTCGTGACCTGGACCGACGGCCAGCTCGGCCACCACAAGCTGCATTTCACGACGACGCCGTTCACGCTGATGGGCCTCCCGCTCGCCATCTTCCTCGGCTTTCGCAACAATGCCGCCTACGACCGCTACTGGGAAGGCCGCAAGCAATGGGGGGAACTCGTGCTGCGCAGCCGCTGCCTCGCGCGCCAGTGCCTGTCGCTCGTCGCGCCCGGCGCGGCCCGCGACGGCGCCGCACCGCAAGCGCGCATCGTGCGCCGCGCCATCGCGTATGCGCACGCGCTGCGCCACCGCCTGCGCGACGTGCCCGATGGCGCGCCCGACGCCGACGTCGCGCCCTGGCTGGAACCGGCCGAATGGGAACGCGTGCGTGCGCTGCCCAACGTGCCGTACGCGCTGATGCTGGAAATGGGAACGGACCTCGGACACTGCCTGCGCACGGGCCGCCTGGACGCCTGCCTGGCGCCGTCGATCGACGCGAGCCTGTCGGCGCTGACGGCCGTCGCGGCGTCCTGCGAACGTATCCGCGGCACGCCGATCCCGTTTTCGTACACGCTGCTGCTGCACCGCACGGCCTATCTGTACTGCTTCCTGCTGCCGTTCGGCCTCGTCGACACGATCGGCTACCTGACGCCGGTCGTGTCGGCGATCGTGGCCTATACCTTCTTCGGCCTGGACGCGCTCGGCGACGAGCTCGAGGAACCGTTCCGCGCGTCCGACAACGGCCTGCCGCTCGAGGCCCTGTGCCGCACGATCGAGATCGACCTGCGCACGGCGCTGGGCGACCGCGACCTGCCGCCCGCGCTGCTGCCGGAAAACTACCGGCTCAGCTGAACTATTTGACGTCGAGCTGGAACGGCGCGGCCGGCAAGTCGTCGGCACCGAACAGGTTCACGAACGGCGCATCGGCCCAGGCATAGCGCACGCGCGTGACATCCGGCGTGGCGGCGCCGGGCAGGACGACCGTATCGCCGGCCACGCGCGCCTCGGCATAGCGGCAGGCCGTGCCCGCGCACACTTCGAAGCCGATGGCGCGGTCGGACGAATACGTCGCGAGGCCGCCGCCCGTGTCCTTGTACGCGATGACGATGTCGTTGCCGGTCCTGCGCGCCGACACGGCCGTCGGGCTGCCGGGCACCGTCTTCTCGCCGTACGCGACGGCCCGCGCCGCGCGCGCGAGGCGTTCGCCGACGATCGTCTTCTGGGTCGGGTGGATGTCGAAGCGGTCGCCCACGTCGAGCGTGACGGCGAGTCCCGCATGCGCATCGTTGGCGACGGCGTACGCCTGCGCGTCGCGCAGCTCGGCCCAGCCGGACTGGCCGGGCGCTTTCGCCGGCGCGCCGAACGACGTCAGCTGCACGACGAAGAACGGCAGCGCGGGCTGGCCGAAGCGCTGGCGCCAGTCGCGCATCAGCATCGGCAGCAGCGTGCGGTATTCCTGCGCCGCGCCCGCGTTCGATTCGCCCTGGTACCATGCCGCCAGCTTGAATTTATAGCCGACCAGCGGCGCGATCATGCCGTTGTACAGCGTGGTGAGGCTCGTCGGCACGTCCCACGGCGCCGGCGGCACGGACAGGCCTTTCAATGCGCTGCCGCGCGCAACTTTCCATGCGGCCGGCAGCGGGATCGCCTGGCCGTCCGCGAGGCCGATGGTGCGGCTGGACGGCGCGCCCGACATGCCGCCGCCCTGCCCGCCGCTCAGCACGCGCATGGCGATCACGTTGCGGCCCGGCCGGAACACGCCCGCGGGTACGGCGTAATCGCGCCACATCCAGGACGTGCTGGCGCCGCCCACGCGCACGCCGTTGACCCACGTGGTGTCGTAGGTGTCGACGGGGCCCAGGTGCAGCGCGTTCGCCGCCTTCGCCTGCGCCTGGGTCAGCGTGACGGTCGTGCGGTACCAGGCCACGCCGTCGAAATCCTTGAAGCCGGCCAGGCCGCTGTCCTTCCACGAACCGGTCGGCGTCACGGTCGGCCACGCGCTGTCGTCGAAATCGGTCGCGATCCACGCGCGCTGCGCGCTGGCATGCGGGTCGTGCGCGCGCCACCATGCCTCGTTGCGCGCCTCCTCGGCGCGCATGCCCGCGGCCGTATCGGCGCCGAGTTGCGCGACGGCGGCCACGCCGTCCTTGTAGTCGCCGAGCGTGCGCAGCGACTCGCCCCCGATCCAGCCCTGGATCGTCGTGCCGCCCCAGCTGGCGTTGACGAAGCCCACCGGCACCTTGTAGCTGCCCTGCAGGGAGCGCGCCATGTAGTAGCACACGGCGGAGGCGTCGCCGGCCGTTTCCGGCGTCACGACCTTCCACTCGACGGGGCCCTTGAGCTCATCCTGCGGCGTCGCCGTGCTGTTCTTCGGCACGTTCAGGAAGCGCAGCGTCTCGTTGCGCCCCGCGTACGCCGCACCGACGGCATTGGTCGACTGGCGCTGCGTGAATTCCATGTTCGACTGGCCGGAGCACAGGTACACGTCGCCGACCAGGATGTCGGCGCGGCTGACCGTCTGCCCGCCCGACGCCACGGTCAGCGTGTACGGCCCGCCCGCCGGTTGCGGCGGCAGCTGGATCTTCCATTTGCCGTGCGCGTCCGCGCTGCCGGTCACCGTGCGTCCACCCAGGGTCACGGCCAGCTTGCGGCCCGCGTCGGCCGTGCCCCACACGGCGATGGGCTGGTCCCGTTGCAGGACCGCGTGGTCGGAAAAGATGCGTGCCAGTCCGAGTTCGGCCGCCTGCCCGGGCAGGCAGGCGCAGCCGGCGGCGAGTGCCAGCAGGGGCACGGCCATCCGTGTTGTCTCCATCATGATTCCTCGTCGTTGTCGTTGGTGCACCATCCGGCCGGAGGCGGATGTTTGCGCAATCATTATTCGAAAGAAATCATGTTATACCAATGGGCGGCCGGGCTGGTAATGGTTGGTAAAAAAAAAGCTGTGTTCGCGTTATTTAAGTAAACAAGCACAGCAGCCCGCTGTTGGCGTTCGGAATATGGATGACCTCGGCAACCAGGTTCGGTTCGCCTGCCCCGATGCGAACACGGCCCAAAAGCTGTGTTGCAAGATGCCGCACCTCGCCGCGTGCAAAAAAAAAACGCCAGCTTGCAGGCTGGCGTCGTCCCTGCCGGCCGGGCCGGCCGGCCCGAACGATCAATAGCCGCGCTTGCCGTCCTGGCTGGTGCCGCTCGTCGTGCCGCTGGTGGTGCCGCTCGTTGTGCCAGTACCGCTCGTGCCGGTGCCGGTCGCGCTGGTGCCCGTGCCCGAACCCGAGCCGGTGCCGCTCATGCCGGAGCCGGACAGGCCCGTGCCGCTGGCGCCGGTGCTGCCGCTCATGCCGCTGGTGCCCGACGCGCCCGAGCCCGTGCTGCCGCTCATGCCGCTCGAACCGGAGGAACCGGTGCCGGTCGGCGGCGTGGTCGTGGTGCCGGTGCCGGTGCCGGTGCCCATGCTGCCGGAAGTGCCGGAGGTGCCGGAAGTGCCCGACGAACCGGAGGTGCCCTGGGTATCCTGGCTGCCGCTCGACGACGAGCCGGTGCCCATGCTCGAACCGCTGGTGCTGGAGCCGCTGCTGGTGGTGCCGCTGCTGCCGCTCGAGCCACTCGAGTGGCTCTTCTTGTGATGTTTTTTCTTGCTGTGTTTCTTCGTGGTCGCGCTGCCCGACGTCGCCTGGTCCTGCGCAGTCGCGCTGCTGCCCGTCGACGCGCTGCCGCTGGTCTGTGCCTGGGCGTTCACCGTGCCGAACATCGCCACCGTGACGGCAGCACCCAGCAGGCCTTTCAGTAACTTATTCATTTTCATGTCGCACTCCTGAGAGAATGGATTTGGGGCAAAAAACTCTGCAATATCAAGTAGATATTGTGGAGGCGGAGTTTAAAGAGATCGACGCGAAGGGTGCGCGCGTTAGCCTGACGGCAACAAAAAAAGGCCCCAAACGAGGCCTGTACAGAGGGAAAACGACGGATCGCGCTCGACGGTCAGTCGACGCCCGCCGCCTGCGCGGCCAGGGTGCCCATGCGGGTGTAGAGGTCGAGCACGTTGCTCTTGTCGTCCGGATAGACGCGATTCGACAGGAACACGTAGAACGCGCGCGAGCCCGGATCGACCCACAGGACGCAGCCCGTGAAGCCCGTGTGGCCATAGCTGCCGACCGGGAACACCGAGCCGCGCGGCCGCTTCGCATACGGCGAATCGATGTCCATGCCGAGGCCGCGCCTGGCGAGGCCCGGCGGCGACTGCACCGTCGTCAGCAGGCGCACGCTCTGCGGGCTGAGGATGCGCACGCCGTCCAGTACGCCACCGGCCAGCAGCATGCGGGCGTAGCGCGCCACGTCGCCGACCGTCGTGAACACGCCGGCCGAGCCGGCCACACCGCCCATGCGGCGCACCGTCGGATCGTGCACGACGCCGCGCAGGAGCTCGCCCGGCGCGAGGTCACCGTGCGCGCCCTTGCCATCGTCGCGCCCCAGCTGGGTCGGCGCGATCGCCTCGGCATCCACGCGGCGCAGCGGCAAATAGCCGGTGTTCTGCATCCGCAGCGGCGCAAAGATGTGGGACTGCGCGTAATCGTCCAGCGGCGTGCCCGTGACCTTCTCGACGATCTGGCCCAGCAGGATGTAATTGATGTCGGAGTAACGGAAGAACGTACCGGGCGCGTGCGTGACGGTCTGCTCGCACGCGAGCTTGTGTGCGGCCGCGCGGCCGCGCCAGTCCGGGTCCTTCGGCAGCCCGGCGGGCAGGCCCGAGCTGTGCGTGAGCAATTGCCGGATCGTGATCGTTTCCTTGCCGCCGTTCGCACACTCGGGGAAATATTTGACGAGCTTGTCGTCCAGGCCGATGCGGCCCTGCTCGGCCAGGACCAGCACGGACGGCGCCGTGGCCAATACCTTCGTCAGCGACGCGGCGTCGTACACGGTGGCCGTCGTGACGGACGCCGCGTCGTCGTCATACGTCAGGCGGCCGTAGGCCTGTTCGTAGACGGCGTCGCCATGCTCCAGGTGGAAGACGGCGCCCGGCAGCTTGTGCGCGTCGACGGCGGCATCGATGGCGGCGTCGATCTGCGGAAAGCGCCGCACGTCCAGCTGCGGCGCGTCGCCCGCGGGCGCGCGCGGCGCACGGGACGGCAAGGCACAGCCGGCGGCCAGCACGGCGATGCAGACGGCGGCCGGCAGGGTTCGGAAGGGCAGCGGGTAAATACGCATGGCGGGACGAAAAAAGATGACCACAGGACATGGATCGACCGGCCATCATAGGCAGCCCGCCAGGCGGGGTCAAGCGCAGGACAGCGCCGCGGCCCGCCGTTCCGGACCGTCGCGCACGCGAAAAAAAGGATCGGCGTATCATTTACCGATGACTGCATCCATGATTCCTTTCTCGATCCTCGACCTCGCCCCGATCACGGAAGGCAGCGACGCTGCCGAATCGTTCCGCCGCTCGCTCGACCTCGCGCAGCACGGCGAACGCTGGGGCTACCACCGCTTCTGGCTGGCCGAACACCACGGCATGCCGGGCATCGCCAGCGCGGCGACGGCGGTGCTGATCGCCCACGTGGGCAGCGGCACCTCGACCATCCGCCTCGGCGCCGGCGGCATCATGCTGCCGAACCATTCCCCGCTCGTCATCGCGGAACAATTCGGCACGCTCGAATCGCTGTTCCCGGGCCGCATCGACCTGGGCCTCGGCCGCGCGCCCGGTTCCGACCACGCGACGGCACGGGCACTGCGCCGCAACCTCGCGTCCGACGCCGACGAGTTCCCGCAGGACGTCGTGGAACTGATGGATTATTTTGCCGACGCTCCGCGCCGCCAGGTGCGCGCCGTGCCCGGCGCCGGCCTGAAAGTGCCCGTGTGGATCCTCGGCTCCAGCCTGTTCGGCGCACAACTGGCCGCGATGCTGGGCCTGCCGTACGCGTTCGCGTCGCACTTCGCGCCGCAGATGATGATGCAGGCGATCGAGATCTACCGCGCCAACTTCCGCCCGTCGGCCCAGCTCGACAAGCCGTACGTGATGCTCGGCTTTAACGTGTTCGCCGCCGACACGGATGCGGAGGCGCACTGGCGCGCGACGTCGATGCAGCAGGCATTCGTCAACCTGCGCAGCG
The DNA here is from genome assembly GCF_001425685.1 of Massilia sp. Root335. Taxonomy (GTDB): domain Bacteria; phylum Pseudomonadota; class Gammaproteobacteria; order Burkholderiales; family Burkholderiaceae_D; genus Telluria; species Telluria luteola. Next base: position 25,058 of record NZ_LMCY01000001.1, read on the forward strand.
GCCACCCGACGCGCCTGAAGCCGCCCGTCGAAGGCTATCTCGACCTGCTGGGCCCGGCGGAACGGGGCATGCTCGACGGCGTGCTGTCGTGCTCGGCGATCGGCGCGCCGGACACCGTCGAGCAGCAACTGAAAGCCTTCATCGCACGCACCGGCGCGGACGAGCTGATGATCACGTCGCAGATCCACGACCACGCGGCGCGCCTGCGCTCGTACGAGATCGCGGCGGCGATCCGGAACAAGAGCTGACGGACATTACCGTCGGCCGCAACGGTGATCTGGCGAACATTCAAGCGGCGCGGCCGCGGTTAGGCTGTCATCCATGGACGGCATTCGGCCGTTGATAGCATCATCCATTGGAGGACATATGAAAACCCAACTGCTCGCCGCAACCCTCATGCTCTCGCTCGCCTCGACGGGCGCCGCCTACGCCAAACCCAGCTGCGCGAAAGGCGCCATCGTCGGCGGCGTGGGCGGCCACGTGGCCGGCAAGCACGGCCTGCTCGGCGCCGCGGCCGGCTGTGCCATCGGCCACCACATGGCGAAGAAACAGGAACGCGAGCAACAGCGGCAGGCACAGGCCCAGGCCCAGGCCAATGCGCAGGCCCAGGCACAGGCGCAGGCCAATGCGCAGCAGCCGGCACCGCGCAAGTAAGCCGCTGCTTCTATCCCGTCATTCCCGCGCAGGCGGGAATCCCGGTTTGCCGGCAGATCGCGCGACTTCGGTCCCCGCCTGCGCGGGGACGACGATGCAACGCTGACCTACCGTCATTCCCGCGCAGGCGCACTGCTGTCCGGAATAAAATTCTTGACAGTTTCATCAGATGAGGCTCA
>NZ_LMCY01000002.1:0-18658 GCF_001425685.1 Massilia sp. Root335
TTTGAAGACCGCGTGCCGCAGACTTAAACAAAGACTCGTTTACACAGAATCTGGTACACCCCCCGATTCCAGCCAGCTGTTTATCTCTCTCCAAAGCCAGCCAGAAGACCTGGTCGACAGCTTGATCTGAGGCGGGAAATTACCCTTCTTGATCAGCAGATAAACGCTCGATCGCGACAGCCCGGTCATGCTGATCACTTCCGGCAGCTTGATCATCCGGTCGCTCGAGTTGGCATCGGTAGTCATCTGTACTCCTCTTGAGTTCTCACTGGAGCCAAGATAACGCAATGGATGAGGAACGCAATCCCTTGAAAACCTGATCGGCGAGATACGGCCGCTCCAGCGTCAAGCCATTGAATTATCGGCGCGGCCGGGCGAGACGCGCATCGCGTCTGCCGCAACGCGGTCGATGTAGTCTGCCCAGCACTGCATCATCTTTCGCCGCTCTTCCAAGTACTTGGCCCGGTCGTATGCGCTTTCCAGCTTGTCCTTCTGCGCATGCGCCAGCTGGCGGTCGACGACCTCATGCCGATAGCCCAGGTGTTCTTTCAACGTGCTCATCGCCAGCGCACGGAACCCGTGCCCGGTCATGTCGCCCTTGTACCCCATGCGCTCGAGCGCCTTCAGCAACGTGTTGTTGCTCATGGGTCTCTTCGGATCACGCAGGTTCGGGAACAGGTAGGGCCCGCCGCCTGTGTGCCGATGCAGATCGCGCAGAAGCCCTAGAGCCTGCCGCGACAGGCACACGTGATGGTCGGTCTTGTCGGGATTGATGCGGCGCTTCCCGCGCTTCATGCGTTTCCAGGGAATGATCCACTCGCCCTTCTCCAGGTCGATCTCGGCCCACGGTGTCTCGATGAGTTCACTGGTCCGGACAAACACCAGCAGCATCAACTTCATCGCGATGCGGGTCGACACGCCCATGCAGGCCTCGTTGGCATACAGCGCGCGCAGGAACTCGGGCAATCCGTCGGCACCGATCGCTGCGAAGTGTCCTTTCTCGCGTGGCTGTAGGACCTCGCGCAGGAATTCGGCGGGGTTGCGTTCCGCAAGGCCGCAACGGATCGCATGCTTGAACACGCGCGAGCAGTTTGCGGTCTGCCGGTTCGCGATCTCCAGCGCACCGCGCTTCTCGATCGCCCGAATGGCATCCAGCACGTCAGGTGCCTGTACCTTGTTGATGGGCAGATGTCCGAACGCCGGAAAGAGGTCCGACTCGAAGCGCCGCAGGATTTCCTCCGCGGTCCCCGGCTGCCACTTGTTGAGCATGGTCCGGTGCCAGTCGCGCGCGACATGCTCGAAGGTATTCTGCTCCACCAGCCGCGCCTGACGCGCCTGCTCCGCCCGCGCGCGGGCCGGATCCGTACCGGCAGCCAGCAACTGGCGCGCTTTCGTCGCGCTTCGCCCGCGCGTCCAAGAGAGAGACGTCCGGAAACGCGCCGAAGGCCAGCCTATTTTCTTTACCATCGGCTTGCCTGAACTTCATACGCCAGAGCTTGCCGCCGCTGGGCATGACTTCAAGGTACAAGCCGCCTCCATCGGCAAGCTTGTAGGGTTTGTCCTTTGCTTTGGCGTTGCGCACCTGCAGCTGGGTCAGGGGCTGTACCTGTTTGGGCATTTTGGGGGCATCCTGTCCGAGAGGGGCAATGAATGCCCCGAAAAATGCCCCCAAAGACTCTGGCCATTCAGGGACATCGCCGGACAGGATTAGGCAACAAAAAACCCGCTGTCTCTATGAGAACAGCGGGTTTTTTGATGTTCCTGAATGTTCAGGAACAGTGTTCTGGCGGAGGCGGTGGGATTCGAACCCACGATACAGGTTTAAGCCCGTATGCTTCCTTAGCAGGGAAGTGCCTTCGGCCACTCGGCCACGCCTCCAGTCAGCTTCAACGTTTATGCGTCAGCGCTGAGTGCACGCATATTAATGGCCACACCTCGTTTGGTCAAGGAAGCACGGCCATTTTTTTGAAAAAAGTTAAGCTTGTTCCAGGTTAAAAGCCTTATGCAGCGCGCGGACGGCGAGCTCCATGTACTTCTCGTCGATCAGGACCGAAATCTTGATTTCCGACGTCGAGATCATCTGGATGTTGATGCCCTCTTCCGACAGCGTGCGGAACATCTGCGACGCGACGCCCACGTGGCTGCGCATGCCCACGCCGACGGCCGACACCTTCGAGACCTTGGCATCGCCCAGGATCCGCGCGGCGCCGATTTCGGCCTGGATGCCTTCCAGCACGCCCATGGCGCGCTGGTAATCGTTGCGCGACACCGTGAAGGTGAAATCGGTTTTACCGTCGACCGACTGATTCTGTATGATCATGTCGACCTCGATGTTCGCTTCCGAGATCGGACCGAGGATGTGGTAGGCGACGCCCGGCTTGTCCGGCACGCCCAGGACGGTGATTTTGGCTTCATCGCGGTGGAAGGCGATGCCCGAGATGACGGCTTGTTCCATGTTGCTTTCTTCCTCAAACGAAATCAGGGTACCCGAGTTGGCTTCTTCTTCGAGCGACATCAGGGGGTCGGTCAGCGACGACAGCACGCGCGTCGGCACGCGGTAGTTGCCGGCAAATTCCACGGAGCGGGTCTGCAGGACTTTCGAGCCCAGCGACGCCAGTTCCAGCATTTCCTCGAACGTGATCTTGGACAGGCGGCGCGCTTCGCTCACGACGCGCGGGTCGGTCGTGTAGACGCCGTCGACGTCCGTGTAGATCAGGCATTCGTCGGCCTTCAGCGCGGCCGCGATCGCGACGGCGGAAGTGTCCGAACCGCCGCGGCCCAGCGTGGAGATGTTGCCATCCTCATCCATGCCCTGGAAACCGGTGATGATCACGATTCTGCCGGCGTCCAGGTCGGCGCGCACGCGGGTGTCGTCGATCGACTGGATGCGGGCCTTCGTGAAGGCCGAGTCGGTCTTGATGCCCACCTGCCAGCCCGTGTACGACACGGCATCCTTGCCGCGCGCCAGCAGGGCCATGGCCAGCAGGCCCACGGAAACCTGTTCGCCGGTCGATGCAATCATGTCCAGCTCGCGCGGGTCCGGCTGCGACATAATCTCTTTCGCCAGGCCGATCAGACGATTGGTTTCACCGGACATTGCCGACGGGACGACGACGACTCTGTGGCCGGCGTCGTGCCATTTGGCGACACGGGCCGCGACGTTTTTAATGCGTTCCGTCGAACCCATCGACGTACCGCCGTATTTGTGGACTATTAAGGCCATGACTGAAGGGATTTCCGCTTGTAAAAAATCAAATGAGCCTTTTACTCTACATGCTGCGCCGCAGAATCACAAGCCGTCAGGACACGAAATCTATACCGAATAGGAATATGGTAATGCGGAAATAGCATTAGCCCGGGATGGCTGCCGTGGCGCTTTCCCAACGTAATGCGACACGCCCCGGCCCGTCCGACACGTGCCGGCAATCCATGCCGAGGCCCGCCGCGAACAACAGGTCGACGCCGGCGTTGACGATGGGCAGGCGCCCCCGCTCCCAGGCCGGGATGCCGCTGGCCTGGTAGTGCATCTTGAGGCTGCGCGTGGGGCGGTTGTGCGCCAGCCGGAGCCGTTCGCCGCCCTTGCGGAAATCGATCTCGAGAGACTGCCCCCGCAGCCAGGCGGGATCGAACCCGCGCTCGGCCGCATCGAAATGCAGCGTGCCGCCGTAGTCCGGAAACGCGATCGCCGGCTCGCCGCGCCAGGTAAAGGGCTGGGCGTGCCTGTCGATGATGCCGGCGTCGTCCGGATCGCGCAAGCCGGCCAGTTCCGGCGGGTGCGGCACGAGGTGCAGGAGGTCGCGGTGGCGGCGCACCTGCACGTCGGGATGCTCGACGAGCAATTGCGCATCGTCGCGCGCGGACAGGATCTGCGCCACCATCTGCGTGAGCCACGCCGTCGATGGCATCGCCAGGCGGCGGGTCGCGAACCAGTGGCGCAGCAGGTTGTCGATGCGGTCGCGGCTGAGCAGGCGCGCGCGCGCGAGGTCGAGCGCATCGCCCGCCAGGCAGGCGGCGAGGTCCTGCTCGCCCAGTTCGTCCAGCAGGCGCTGGGCCGAGCGCGTATGGGCGCTGCTGCGCGCAACTCTTTGCTGATAACCGGGAAACGCGGCGGCGAGCGCCGGCATCACCTGGTGGCGCAGCGCGTTGCGGGCGTAGCGCGGATCGGCGTTGGATTCGTCCTCGACCCAGGCGACGCCCTGCTCCCGCGCAAAGCGTTCGAGATCGGCGCGCGCGACGCCCAGCAGCGGCCGCGCCATCGCCAGGCGCTCGTCGCCCAGCAGGCCGGGGGCGCGGTTGGCGGGGTCCATGCCGGACAGCCCGGCCGGACCGGAACCGCGCAGCAATTGCAGGAGTACCGTCTCGACCTGGTCGTCGAGGTGGTGGGCCGTCAGCAGCACCTCGGCGCCGTGGACCCGGCACATCTCGCCCAGCGCCGCGTAACGCAACTTGCGCGCGGCTGCCTCGATGCCGCTCTTCCCTTTCGCGACGACGACCGCGCGCCAGTCGAACGGGATGCCCAGCTCGGCAGCGGCGGCCGCGCAATGGTCGCGCCAGGCGTCGGCATTCGGGCTCAGGCCGTGGTGGACGTGCAAGGCGCATACGTCCAGTCCGTGCGCGTGTGCGAGGCGCAGCAGCACCATCGAGTCGAGGCCGCCGCTGAGGGCGACCGCGACGCGCGGCATGGCGGCGGGGAGGTCATCTGCGCGCAGGGCCTCGATGGCCTGCGCGAATTGGGCGGCTGGACCGGACGCGGCGCCCGGCCCTTGCGTACGACGGCTCACTCTTCGCGCGGCGTCGTTTCCTTGAACTTGCCGTAGGACATCAGCTTGGCGTGACGGGCATCGAGCAGGTCGCGGGTCTTCATGCCCTGGAACTGGCGCAGCGTGTCGGCCAGCGCGCGCTTGAGCAATTGCGCCATCTGCTGAGGGTCGCGGTGGGCGCCGCCCAGCGGCTCGTTGACGATCTTGTCGATCAGGCCCATCGCCTTGAGACGGTGCGCCGTCAGGCCCAGCGCATCGGCCGCTTCGGCAGCGCGTTCCGACGTCTTCCACAGGATCGACGCGCAGCCTTCCGGCGAGATCACGGAATAGGTCGCGTACTGCAGCATCAGCACGGCGTCGCCGACGGCGATCGCCAGCGCGCCGCCCGAGCCGCCTTCGCCGATGATCGTGGCGATCAGCGGCACTTTCAGCTCGGCCATCACGTACAGGTTGTGGCCGATGGCTTCCGACTGGCCGCGCTCTTCCGCTTCGAGGCCGGGAAACGCGCCCGGGGTGTCGACGAACGTGAAGATCGGCAGGTTGAATTTCTCGGCCAGCTTCATCAGGCGCATCGCCTTGCGATAGCCTTCCGGCTTCGGCATGCCGAAGTTGCGCATCGCGCGCTCTTTCGTGTCGCGGCCCTTCTGGTGGCCGATCACCATGCACGACTGGCCGTTGAAGCGGGCCAGGCCGCCCACGATCGACTGGTCGTCGGCGAACGTACGGTCGCCGTGCAGTTCATGGAAATCGGTGAAGATCGCGTTCACGTAGTCCATCGTGTACGGACGCTGCGGATGACGGGAGATCTGGGAAACCTGCCAGGGGGTCAGCTTGGCATAGATGTCTTTCGTCAGTTGCTGGCTCTTCTTGGCCAAGCGATCGATTTCTTCCGAGATGTCGACGGCGGAATCATCCTGCACGAAGCGCAGCTCTTCGATCTTGGAATCGAGCTCGGCAATCGGCTGCTCGAAACTGAGGAAAGTTGTTTTACTCATTGTACCTCCGGGTGTGTTCGTGGCCGCGGAAGATCATCCGCGCGGCGGCAAGGGCGTTATTCTATACCGGAACCGGATCCAGGCTACGCCACAAATACCATGTGGCAACTGTCCGCCAGGGTTCCCAGTTGGCCGCCACCTCGCGCGCATCGCTGCGCGAAACTGGCTCACCGGAAAAATAATTCTGGCTGATGCCCTGGATCAGGCCGGGATCGTCCAGGGGCAGGACGTTCGGTCTGAGCAGATTAAATATCAAAAACATCTCGGCTGTCCAGCGCGTGATGCCGCGGATCTGGACCAGCTCGGCGATCACGGCCTCGTCGTCCATCTGCGACCACTGGTCCGCGTGCACACGCTTCGCCTTGAAGTGGTCGGCCAGGTCGAGGATGTATTCCGTCTTGCGCTTCGACAGCCCGCAGCCGGCGATCTCTTCGGCACCGGCCTTGACGACCTGGGACGGCGTCATCTTCGGACACAGCGCGCGCAGCTTCGTCCAGGCGGCCTCGGCCGCCTTGACCGTCACCTGCTGGCCGACGATGGACCGGGCCAGCGTGGTGAACGGATCGGGGTGGCCGCGCAGGTGCATGTCGCCGAACTGGGGGATCAGCTTGTTCATGATGCGGTCCCGACGCATGAGCTCGGCCTTCGCCTCCGCCCAATAGGGTGGGACGGAAGGCTGAACGTCCGGCTGCGCCGGCGCGGCGCCCGCGAGTTCCTTGGAAAGTGCCATGCTCGTTATGTGTCCGGGCGCGCTGGCGTCAGGCGCGACGCCAATTGGTGCTGCCGTCCGGCTTGTCTTCGAGCACGACGCCGCCCGCCGTCAGCTCGGCGCGGATCGCATCGGCCTCGGCGAAGTTGCGTGCCTTCTTGGCCGCGGCACGGCGCGCGATCGCGTCGACGATCGCGGCTTCGTCGAGACCGCCCTCGCGCGGGCTGCCGGCCTGCAGGAAGGCTTGCGGGTTGCGTTCGAGCAGGCCCAGCACGCCGGCCAGCGCTTTCAGCTGGCGCGCGGCCGCGAGGGATTTGCTCTTGTTGACTTCCGACGCCAGGTCGAACAGCTCGGCCACCGCCAGCGGCGTGTTGAAATCGTCGTTCATCGCTTCGCGGAAGCGCAGCGCGTGCGGTTCGTTCCAGTCGACGCTCACCGCCGCGCCGCCGATATCCGCTTCGGCCAGCGCGGTGTACAGGCGCGTCAACGCGCCCTTCGCGTCGTCGATGTGGGCGTCCGAATAATTCAGCGGGCTGCGGTAGTGGGCGCGCAGGATGAAGAAGCGGATGACTTCCGGATCGTATTGCTTGAGGACGTCGCGGATCGTAAAGAAATTGCCCAGCGACTTGGACATCTTCTCGTTATCGACGCGCACGAAGCCGTTATGGATCCAGTAATTGGCCATGGGCGCGCCGAACGCGCCCTCAGACTGGGCGATCTCGTTTTCGTGGTGCGGGAACTGGAGGTCGGCGCCGCCGCCGTGGATGTCGAAGTGTTCGCCCAGCATGGCGCACGACATGGCCGAGCATTCGATGTGCCAGCCCGGACGGCCCTTGCCCCATTTGGAATCCCATTTCGCCTCGTCCGGCTCGGATTCCTTGGCGGCCTTCCACAGCACGAAGTCGAGCGGATCGCGCTTGCCCGTGTTCACGTCCACGCGCTCGCCCGCACGCAGGTCGTCCAGCGACTTGCCGGACAGCTTGCCGTAGCCCGGAAAATTACGCACGGCATAGTTCACGTCGCCGTCGTCGCCCTGGTAGGCGAGTTCCTTCGTCTCCAGCCTGTCGATGATGGACAGCATCTGCGGCACGTATTCGGTCGCGCGCGGCGCGACGTCCGGCGGCAGGATGCCCAGTGCGGACGTATCCTCGTCCATCGCCTTGATGAAACGCGTCGTCAGCGCCGTCATGGTCTCGCCGTTCTCGACGGCGCGCTTGATGATCTTGTCGTCGATGTCCGTGATGTTGCGGACATATTTGACGTCGTAGTCCGATGCCTTGAGCCAGCGATAGATGACGTCGAACGCCATCATCATCCGGGCGTGACCGACGTGGCAGTAATCGTAGACCGTCATCCCGCACACGTACATGTTGACCTTGCCGGGTTGGAGGGGAACGAAAACCTGCTTGTCACGCGCGAGCGTGTTGTAGATCTTGAGTTGGCTCATCGGATGTTTGCTAGAGGGTTGGAGCATGACGCTCGAAACGCTGCCGTGCGGCGATGCCGGGACGTGGCGGGCGCGTCGGGAGTGTCAGGACCGCGATTCGGGGAAACCTTGTTCTTTTTGATAGAATCCGCAGTCCGTCGCAAAGTATAGCATTGATAAAATCCCGACTGGCCGCATATGCCATAGGTTTATTTTTCTGCAAAACCCTTGACAGCACTTTGCTCTATATCCACCGAGAGGAAGCTACGATGCACGTCCTGAAATCGACCGGCGCCCCGTTTGTCACCCGATTTGCCACCCGTTTCGCCGCCGGCCTGGCCGCGCTGGCCCTGTCCACGGCCGCGTTCGCCGCCGAGCCGCAAGTCGCGTTGAAAACGTCGATGGGCGAGATCGTGCTGGAACTGAACCAGGAAAAAGCGCCCATCGCCGTGGCCAATTTCCTTAAATATGTGAAGTCCGGCTTCTACAAGGGCACCATTTTCCACCGCGTGATCGACGGCTTCATGATCCAGGGCGGCGGCATGGACGCCCAGTTCCACGGGCGCCGCACGAACAAACCGATCAAGAACGAGTCCAACAATGGCCTGTCGAACGAAAAGTATTCGGTCGCCATGGCGCGCGAATCGAATCCGGACTCCGCCACCTCGCAATTCTTCATCAACGTGGTCGACAATCCGGGCCTCGACTATCCGAACATGCAAGGGTCCGGCTATACCGTGTTCGGCAAGGTCGTGAAGGGCCAGGACGTCGTCGACAAGATCAAAAGCGTCGTCGTCGACGACATCCACGGCCTCGAGAACGTGCCCGTGACGCCCGTCACGATCCAGTCCGTGACCCTCCTCAAGGGCGATAAGCTAGTAAAATAACGAACTCGCAACTCCAACCGCGACAACCTGCTGTGCCTTGTGCCGGCCGTCGAGGCATCACCAACCATCACAGGACAAAAACATGACCACCTTACTCATGACCACCAACAAGGGCAACATCAAGGTCGAACTGGACGCCGAGAAGGCACCGAAGACCGTTGCCAACTTCCTGGACTACGTGAACAAGGGTCACTTCACCAACACCATCTTCCACCGCGTGATCAAGGACTTCATGATCCAGGGCGGCGGTTTCGAGCCGGGCATGAAGCAGAAGCCGACCGAGCAGACCGTCGAGAACGAAGCGAAGAACGGCCTCAAGAACGACAAGTACACGCTCGCCATGGCCCGCACGATGGCCCCGCACTCGGCCTCGGCCCAGTTCTTCATCAACACGAAGAACAACGATTTCCTGAACTACCCGGGCCAGGACGGCTGGGGCTATGCCGTGTTCGGCAAGGTCGTCGAAGGCCAGGACATCGTCGACCAGATCAACAACGTCAAGACCAGCCGCTCGGGCATGCACTCGGACGTGCCGAGCGAGGACGTCATCATCGAGAAAGTCGAAGTCGTTCAGTAACTCCAGACAGGCAGGCATGACGCGCGGGAACCGCCCGGTCGTCCTGGCAACAAGATGACCGCACCCGCGCGCACGCTCGCACTCTTCATTTCCGACCTGCACCTGCAGGCCTCCCACCCGCGTACGGCCGAGGCGTTCTTCCGCTTCCTGTCCGAACGCGCGGCACATGCCGAGCGGCTTTATTTGCTCGGCGACATCTTCGAATACTGGGCCGGCGACGACGACCTCGACGATCCGTTCAACGCGAGCGTCGTCGCCGCGCTGCGCCGCGTGAGCGACGGCGGCACGGCCGTCTGCTGGCTCGCCGGCAACCGCGACTTCCTCGTCGGCGCCGGCTTCGCCGACGCGGCCGGCCTCACCCTGCTGCCCGAGCCGCACGTCGCGGCGATCGCGGGCCGCGGGAGCGCCCGCCGCAAGGTCGTGCTCGTACATGGCGACGCCCAGTGCACGGACGACGTCAAGTACATGGCGTTCCGCGCGCAGGTGCGCGACCCGGCATGGCAACGCCAGTTCCTCGCCATGCCGCTGGCCCAGCGCAAGGCGATCATCGCCGGCCTGCGCGAAGGCAGCCGCGCCGCCCACGGCGACAAGTCGTACGAGATCATGGACGTCACCCCGGCCGCCATCGCCGCGCTGCATGCGGACAGCGGCGCCGATGTCATGATCCACGGCCATACGCACCGCCCTGCCCTGCACGATGCCGACGGCCGGCAGCGCTATGTGCTGCCCGACTGGGAGCTCGATGAGGCGCCCGTGCGCGGCGGCTGGATCGCGATCGACGAAGACGGACGCATCCTGCGTTGCGACCTCGACGGCCAGGCGATCCCGCCTGCTCCTACTGTTTGACCGCCCGGTCCGGCTCGCGTTCCGGACCCGAATCCGACCCTCTCAATCCTGCTAGGTCGTCCCCGGCCATCCGCGTATTGACTCGCGTCGACTCGGTGTTATACTTCACTACAACACCACGACTCTACATCACCAACATGGAGGCAGGCATGACATGGACTGCACCACCACGACGAAAGGGGGCCGGCGATGACGATCGGCTGGAATGACAACTCGCCGATCTATCGGCAGTTGAAGGACAAGGTGATCGGTATGATGCTCGATGGCGCCCTGAAGGCGGGGGACCCGCTTCCTTCCGTGCGGCAGGTCGCGGCCGAATACCAGCTGAATCCGATCACGGTCTCGAAGGCTTACCAGGAACTGGTCGACGACAACTTAGTAGAAAAACGAAGGGGGATCGGCATGTATGTCACGGAAGGCGCGAGCGAAAAGCTGCTCGCAAGCGAAAGGGAACGCTTCCTGCGCGAGGAATGGCCGGCGATGCTGGAACGTATCCGCCGTCTCGGCCTCAACATCGAGCAATTGCTGCGTGAACCGAACGGAGGCGCGCAATGACCGCCGTCATCGAAGCCAAGAGCCTGACGAAGCGCTACGGCAAGCGCACGGCCGTGGACGGCATCGACTTCACGATCCCCGCCGGCCGCATCGTCGGCCTGATCGGCCCGAACGGCTCGGGCAAGACCACCACCTTGAAGGCCGCGCTGGGACTGATCCCGTTCGAAGGCCAGCTGTCCGTGCTGGGCCTCGATCCGCGCACCCAGCGCGACGAACTGATGCAGGACGTCTGCTTCATCGCCGACGTCGCGATCCTGCCGCGCTGGCTGCGCGTGAAGGACGCCATCGACTTCGTGGCCGGCGTGCACCCGCGCTTCAACCGCGAAAAGGCGGAACGCTATCTCGCGAACACGAAGCTGCTGCCGTCGATGAAGGTCAAGGAAATGTCCAAGGGCATGATCGTGCAACTGCACCTGGCCCTCGTGATGGCGATCGACGCGAAACTGCTCGTGCTCGACGAACCCACGCTGGGCCTGGACATCATCTACCGCAAGCAGTTCTACCAGAACCTGCTGGAAGACTATTTTGACGAGCACAAGACGATCGTCATCACGACGCACCAGGTCGAGGAAGTCGAGCACATCCTGACCGACCTGATGTTCATCCGCGACGGCCGCATCGTGCTGGCCGCGTCGATGGAAGAGATCGGCGAGCGCTATGTCGAAGTGATGGTTCCGCAGGAAAAACTGAGCGCCGCCAACGCGCTGCAGCCGATCGACCGCCGCACCGTGTTCGGCAAGGCCGTGCTGCTGTTCGACGCCGGCCCCGGCGGCGCCTCGCGCCAGCAGCTGGCCGCCCTCGGCGAAACCCGCAATCCCTCTGTCGCCGACCTGTTCGTCGCGACCATGAAAGGAACCTACGCATGAATACGACTACCAGCGCGGACACCATGAAATGGCTGTTGCGGCGCGAGTTCTGGGAGCACAAGGGATCGATGTTCTGGGCGCCACTGATCGTAGGGACATTGCTCGTGGTCCTGATCGGCGGCGGCATCAGCTACGGCATCATGACGCATCACTTGCCGGCGCACGTCACGATCAACGGCCAGCCGCTCGATCACGCGCGGCTGGCGGCACTCTTGCCCGACGAAACGGCAAACGTGGTCGCGCGCATGGCCACCGGCATGTACATGGGCGGCATGGCGCCGCTGTTGGTCGTCCTGACCGCGGTCGTATTCTTCTACTGCCTGGGCGCCTTGTACGATGAACGGCGCGACCGCAGCATCCTGTTCTGGAAATCGCTGCCCGTTTCCGATTCGATGACGGTACTGTCCAAGACCATCACCGCAGTGGTCGTCGCCCCCGCGATCACGATCGCGCTGGCCATCGTCGCGGCACTGATCCTGCTCCTCCTCACCTGCATAGAACTCAGCGCACAAGGCCTGAACCTGTTCGCGACAATGCTGGCGTCACCCAACTTGTATCTCGCGCCGCTGCGCCTTGTCGCCCTGCTGCCGGTGTACGTCGTGTGGGCGCTGCCGACCGTGGGCTGGCTGATGCTCGTGTCGAGCTGGGCGAAATCGAAGCCGTTCCTGTGGGCAGTCGGCGTGCCGGTGGTCGCGCTCGTCACGATCAAATGGATCAATGCGGCACTCGAGAACTTTTCCGGCCAGACGTTGCTGCTGGCGCATTATACGAGTGACGTGGTCGCACGCATCCTCGGCGGCATCGTGCCGGGTATCTGGTTCCAGTTCCAGGGCGGCCTGTCGGCGGCGATTCAGCCGACCAGGAACGGCATCGACATGAGCGGCCTCGTGCCCCAGTCGTACATGTCGCTGGCCGGCCTTGACGCCTGGATCGGCGTCGTGCTCGGGGTGGCGATGCTGTACGCCGCGATCCGCGTGCGCCGCTGGCGCGACGAAGGCTGAGCGATGCGCGCGGCCTTGCTGGGCTTGATCCTGCTGACGGCGTACGGCGCGCCCGCCGCGCGGGCCGATGAACCCGTGCCGTCGGTCCACGTCGCCGGCATCGCGGACCCGGAGATGCGCTCCTACCGCAGCGTCGCGGCCGGCCTCGATGCCTTCGACGCCAACCGCGCGCTGGCGCCGGATGCCACCCTGCGCTTCCGCATGCGCCATGCGGATGGCGCCCCGGCGAATGCGGGCGACGGCCTGCGGTTGCGGCTGGCGAGCGACGACGGCGCGTTCCAGGAAAACGTCCCGATCGACGCCACCGGCCTGCTCACCGTGCAGCGCAGCCAGGCCGCGTACGATGCCGACGCCACTTTCATCCTGAACCGGAAGAACGGCCTGTACACGGGACACCCGGAGGTGCGCACGGCCGTCCTGCCGGACAACGTGCGCCGCCTCGGCGACCTGCGCCTGGAATGCCGGGTGACCATCGCCATCGTCAAGGAACAGATGCCGTTCCTGGCGAAGGCCGCCATCAACACCTTGATGATGACGTCGGACTGGTGCGCCAAGAAGGATTTCAACTATGGCGTCATGGCCGCGCAGGCGGGCACGCGCGCCGTGCTGCGCGCCGGCGAGCGCTCGCGCACGCTGGAGACCCATGGGTGGAATGTGCTCGCGCCGATCGGCGATCCGGCGTGGCCGGACGACGCGCTCGTGGAGATGGGCGACGGCGGCACGTAAGGCCGCCGGTGCCGTTATTCGAACTGCTGGCGGAACGCGGCGAACTGCGCCTTGAGTTCGTCGACTTCGCCGCGCAGCGCGGCCACTTCCTGTTCCAGCTGGGCCACGCGGGCGCCGGTCGAGCCGCCGGCCGAACCACCGCCGGCGGCGCCACCGCCAGCGTCCATTTTCGCGACGTCGATCGCACCGCCCAGCAGCTGGCCGTAACGCGGCTCCTTGGTCCCGGGCGCACGCTCGAGTCGCGCGACGAGCGGCGGATATTTGTCGATCAGGAATTGCAGCGCGCTTTCCGCCTCGGCCACCGACTTGAATTCATGCAGGCGGCCGGTACGGCTGCGGATCTCGCCCGCGGTCTGCAGGCCGCGCAGCATCAGCACGGCCAGCACGGCCACCTTGTCCTGCTCGAGCGTCCACTTGATGCGCATGCGGTGCTCGTACTTGATGACGCGCGCGCCGGCCTGGGCGATGCCGTTCACGAGCTTGCGCTGCATGAGGCGCTGCAGCGTGTCGTGGACGACGTCCTCGGACAACTGCATCACGGGGTCGCGGCTGGACAGCTGGTTGCAGCCGTTCATCACCGCGTTCAGCGACATCGGGTAATTGTCCGGCGTCAGCGCCTCTTTTTCGGCGAGCACGCCCAGTACGCGGATTTCGTTGGGGTCGAGGTCGGATGCCGGGTCGAAGCTGCCCGGGATATCGTCTTGCATCGGTGTCCTTTGTGTGTTCGCGGTCGCTTACTCGACGAGCCGGTTCAGTTGAGCCTGGTCGAGTTTATCACTCTCGTCCGGCGTATGGCAGCGGATACCGGCCGCCTTCATCGTCGCGCACATGCGCTCGATCTGCTCGTCCTGCTGGGCCACGTGGTTGATCAGGTTGCGCAACGCCTTCGACAGCGGATCGTCGCCGTTCGGCGTGACGCCGTAGGCGGCGAACATCTGGGCGCTGCGTGACTGGTCTTCCTTGCGGATGATGTGGGCCGGATTGCCGACGGCCGTGGCGCCGGCCGGAACCGGCTTGACGACGACGGCGTTGGAGCCGACCTTGGCATATTCGCCGACCGTGAACGCGCCGAGCACCTGCGCGCCGGCGCCGACGATCACGCCGCGCTCGAGCGTCGGATGGCGTTTCGTGCCGGCCACCAGGGTCGTGCCGCCCAGGGTGACGCCCTGGTAGATCGTGCAGTCGTCGCCGACGACGGCCGTCTCGCCGATCACGACACCGAAGCCGTGGTCGATGAACACGCGCCGGCCGATCGTCGCGCCCGGATGGATTTCGATGCCGGTAAGCACGCGCGCGAAATAGGAGATGAACCTGCCGAGCCAGCGGAAATTGGCGCGCCAGCAGGCGTGCGCCCAGCCGTGCATGACGACGGCGTGCAGGCCCGGGTAGCAGGTGAGCACTTCCCATGCGTTACGGGCCGCAGGGTCGCGTTCGATGATGCTCTGGATATCTTCGCGCAGCTTGGAAAACATAGTCGGGATTCGGGCAAGTGACACCGCATGGTAGCCGATCCGCGCCGTATTTGCTTATGAGGGAATCATTTTTGGGGGCGGCGCCATGCGGCCGCCCGATGGGCTCGGGGAGCCCATCCTACGACCGGATTATTGCGGCTCGCGCGCCAGGCGCTGGCGGCGCGCCTCGTACAGGCACACGCCCGAGGCCACGGACACGTTCAAGCTCTCGACCGAGCCGAACATGGGAATCGACACCAGCACGTCGCAGGTCTCGCGGGTCAGGCGGCGCATGCCCTCGCCTTCCGAACCCATCACGAGCGCCGTCGGGCCCGTGAAATCGCCTTCGTACAGGCCCTTGTCGGCATCGTCGGTCGTGCCGATCAGCCAGATACCCCGTTCCTTCAGGTCGCGCATCGTGCGCGCCAGATTCGTCACGGTGATGTAAGGCACGGTTTCGGCGGCGCCGCTGGCCACCTTGGCGGCCGTCGCATTCAGGCCGACGGACCGGTCTTTCGGGGCGATGACGGCATGTGCGCCGACGCCGTCGGCCACGCGCAGGCAGGCGCCCAGGTTGTGCGGGTCGGTGATGCCGTCCAGGATCAGCAGCAGCGGCGGGCCTTCCACGGCATCCAGCAGCTCGTCCAGGTTGCGCGCCAGCGACAACTGGCTGGCGAACGCGATCACGCCCTGGTGGCGGCGGGTGCCGACGATCTTGTCGAGGCGCTCGGCTTCGACCGGCATGACGCGCACGCCGGCCGCCTTCGCGTTGGCGATCAGGTCCTGCATGCGGCGGTCCTGGCGGCCCGCGTCGACGAAGATCTCTTCCACACTGGCGGCCTCGTGGCGGAGGCGCGAGGTCACGGCGTGGAAGCCAAAAATCATTTTATTTTTCATGCGTTACTTCTTCTTCCTGGTTTTGGACGCGCTCTTTGTGGAAGCGCTTTTTTTCGCCGCGGTCTTCTTGGACGCGGTCTGGTTTGCTGCGGGCGAGGCATTGCGAGCACCGCGGCGACGGCGCGTCGGCGGCACGAACACGACGTCCTCCTCGTTCTCGTCGGTGGCGCCGAACGAGGATGCGGCCGGCTCGGCCGGGGTCGCGCGCGCTTCCTGCTGCGACACGGGCACCGCGCCATCCCGGGCTTTACGCCGGCGCGGCGGCTTCGAGGCCGACGCGTCCTGTGCGGCGGCACGGGCGCGCTCCAGCGGCGCCGGCACGTTGTCGTTCTTCGCTGGCTGCGCCAGCACGAGGTCGATCTTGCGCGATTCCAGGTCGACGCGCGCCACCTGCACCGTGACGCGGCCGGTCAGCTGGTACACCTGGCCCGTGCGTTCGCCGCGCAGCTCGTGGCGGGTCTCGTCGTACTGGAAGAAGTCGGTGCCGAGGCCGGTAACGTGCACGAGGCCCTCGACGAACAGCTGGTCGAGCTGGACGAAGATGCCGAACGGCGTCACGCCCGAGATCACGCCCGTGAATTCCTCGCCGAGGCGGTCCTTCATGTAGTAGCACTTGAGCCAGTTCTCGACGTCGCGCGACGCCTCGTCGGCGCGGCGCTCGTTGGCCGAGCAGTGCACGCCCAGCGCGTCCCAGATCGTCAGGTCCTTCGGATCCTTTTGCCTGCCTTCCGCCTTGTCCTTGGCGGCCTGCTTGCGCACGGTCTTCGACACCGTCGTGTTCAGCTTGGACAGGTCGATGCCGGTCGGCTCGTATTTCTTGCCTTTCAAGACGGCCTTGATGGCGCGGTGCGTCAGCAGGTCGGGATAGCGGCGGATCGGGCTCGTGAAGTGGGCATACGCCTCGTACGCGAGGCCGAAGTGGCCGACGTTGTCCGGGCTGTAGACGGCCTGCTGCATCGAACGCAGCAGCATCGTCTGCAGCAGCGTGGCGTCGGGGCGTTCCTTGATGCGCACCATCAGCTCGGCATAGTCGCGCGCCTGCGGCGTCGTGCCGCCGCCCAGGTTCAGGCCGACCTGCTTGAGGAAGGTCCTCAGCTGGTTCAGCTTTTCCTCGGTCGGCACGGCGTGGATGCGGAAGGTGCTCGGCTGGTCGTGGCGGATCAGGAAGTCGGCCGCGCACACGTTGGCGGCCAGCATGCATTCCTCGATCAGGCGGTGCGCGTCGTTGCGGGTGCGCGGCAGGATCTTCTCGATCTTGCCCATCGCGTTGCAGACGATGTAGGTCTCGGTCGTCTCGAAGTCGATCGCGCCGCGCTCCTGGCGCGCCTGCAGCAGCGCGCGGAACACCTCGTTCAGGTTCAGCAGGTGCGGCACGATGCCCGGCCGGCGGCCCGCTTCCGGCCCGTTCGTGTTGCCCAGGATGGCGGCGACCTCGTTATAGGTCAGGCGCGCCGCCGAGTGCATCACGGCCGGGTAGAACTGGTAGGCCTTCACTTCGCCGTCGGTCGTCACGACCATGTCGCACACGAGCGTGAGGCGGTCGACGGCCGGGTTCAGCGAGCACAGGCCGTTCGACAGTTTTTCCGGCAGCATCGGGATCACGCGGCGCGGGAAATACACCGACGTCGAGCGCTCGATCGCGTCGCCGTCGAGCGCGTCGTTCGGCTTGACGTAATGGCTGACGTCGGCGATCGCCACGAGCAGGCGGTAGCCCTTCGTGCGGCCGATCTTGACGGGTTCGCAGTACACCGCGTCGTCGAAGTCGCGCGCGTCCTCGCCGTCGATCGTGACGAGCGGCACGTCGCGCAGGTCGACGCGGTCGCCCAGGTCGGCGTCGCGCACCTCGTTCGGCAGCTTGTTCGCCTGCTTGACGGCGGCCGGCGAAAAGATGTGCGGCACGCCGAACTTGCGCACGGCGATCTCGATCTCCATGCCGGGGTCGTCCAGGTCGCCGAGCACTTCGACGATCTTGCCGGTGGGCTGGCGGAAGCGCGACGGCTGCTCGACGAGTTCGACGCTGACGATCTGGCCGGACTTGGCCTTGCCGGGCGAGCCGGACACGAGGATGTCCTGGCCGATGCGCTTGTCTTCCGGCGCGACGATCCAGACGCCGTTCTCGTTCAGCAGGCGGCCGATGACGTGCGTGTTGGCCCGCTCCCTGACCTCGACGATCGTGCCTTCGGCGCGGCCGCGGCGGTCGGTGCCGACGACCCTGGCCAGCACGCGGTCGCCGTGCAGGACCTTCTGCATTTCCTTGTCCGGCAAGAAGAGGTCTTCGCCGCCCTCGTCCGGGATCACGAAGCCGAAGCCGTCGCGGTGCGCGCTGATGCGGCCGGAAATGAAGCTGGAGTGGTCCGTGAGCGCATATTCGCCCGCGGGATTGGCGCGCAACTGGCCGTCACGCTCCATCGCATTCAAGCGGCGCGCCAGCACGCCTTCCGCGTCCGGGTTGACTTGCAGGGCTCGGGCGAGGGCGCCGCTGTCGAGCGGTCCCTGGGCCTGGCGAAACACGCCGAGGATTTCCTCGCGGCTTGGAATGGTATGAGTTGGGTGCTTCAAATTTGTATTCTTATCTTCTCAGTGGTGGCACCGTCCATCTGACGGCACGGATATCGTTACATTGACACGTGGGTGCGCGTAGTGTAACGGAGGACCGGCGGATTCGCCTAACTTCGACCGTGAAGCGTGCAGGGACTGTCCTGCTCAGTGGGACTTTGACATTTGCCATCCATCCGCTATACTTTCGGTCTCTTCGGATACGGCACAGCCGGAAACGGAGGGCGCTGCGCAGGCGATGCGCGCTTGGCCGAAACGAAAGTTGGTCTAGCGCAAAACGGCAAAGCCTGATATCGTAGCGGAATTCGACGGCAACGTCGAGCAATGTAAGCAAAGCGGTCCAATGCCCACGTGGCGGAATTGGTAGACGCGCATGGTTCAGGTCCATGTGCCGCGAGGTGTGGGG
>NZ_LMCY01000002.1:18701-18888 GCF_001425685.1 Massilia sp. Root335
CTGGCGAACATTGCGAATGGTAGTTTGATTGCCCACGTGGCGGAATTGGTAGACGCGCATGGTTCAGGTCCATGTGCCGCGAGGTGTGGGGGNAAGCTACCCGGTTGTTTTGATGTACTGATGTTTTGCATGCCCACGTGGCGGAATTGGTAGACGCGCATGGTTCAGGTCCATGTGCCGCGAGGTG
>NZ_LMCY01000002.1:19021-19102 GCF_001425685.1 Massilia sp. Root335
TGTATCGATGTACTGATGTTTGCATGCCCACGTGGCGGAATTGGTAGACGCGCATGGTTCAGGTCCATGTGCCGCGAGGTG
>NZ_LMCY01000002.1:19140-103568 GCF_001425685.1 Massilia sp. Root335
CGCAGGACCACCAGAGTTCTGGCGCAAAACGCCGCAATCTTTGCACAAGGATTGCGGCGTTTTTCGTTTCAGCGTCCGGCGGCAACCGGCACCGGATCGAGATGGTGCGCCAGGAACGCGCCGATGCGCCGTTCGTACTCCGCGGGCGCGTACGCGTGCAGGTCCACGTGCGCGGCGCCCTCCACCACCCACAAATCCTTGGGCTCCATGGCCGCGGCGAACAGGCGCCGTGTTTCGGGCAGGGTCGTGTGCAGGTCGGCAGCGCCGGCGGCGACCAGCACGGGCGCATTCAGGTCCGCGATGCGCGCGATCGGGCGCAGCGTGTCGGGCCGGATGCTAAGGCGCAGCGGCAACTGCCACAGCAGCAGCGCGGACAACGGCCCGCCGACTGGCCCCAGGCGCATGCGCAGGCGGTTCGCGACGGCTTCCTCGATCGTCGGATACATCGATTCCAGCACCACGGCGTCGACCGGCGGACAGTCGCGGCACAGCACGAGCGACGCCGCTCCCAGCGACACGCCGATCACGCCGATGCGCTGTCCCGGCGCGCGGCGCCGCAACTCCTCGAGCGCGGCCCGCACCCCGAGCGCCTCGCGCAGGCCGAACGTCACGGAGGACGCCGTACTGGCGCCCTGGCCCGGCAGGTCGATCAGCAGCACGGCATAGCCCTGCGCGCGCAGAAATCGGGCACGGGCGGCCATGTCGCGGCGGTCGCCGTGGATCCCGTGCAGCAGCAGCACGGCGCCGCGGCCGCGGCCCGCCAGGAAGGAGCCGGCCACCTGCTGGTCTGGCGCCGGACGCAGCAGCACGTCGTCGGCATCGAGTCCGGGCAGCGTCACCGGATGCGGTTCGACGGCGATCAGCATCGATCCGATCACCCAGACGACGGCAGCCCCGAGCAGCGCGACGACGGCGAGCGCGATCAGGCAGGCGGACAGTGACAGGCGGAAAGGCATGGCAGCCATTAGACCGCAATGCCGCGCCGCGGTCCAGCGGCTCAGTGGGCGGCCAGGTCGTCCAGGATGGGGCAGTCCGAGCGCGCATCGCCGTGGCAGGAACTGGCCAGCGCGGCCAGCGTGCGCTTCATCGCTTCCAGTTCCGCGATCTTGCGGTCCAGTTCGTCGATATGGGCGAGCGCGAGCCGGCGCACGTCGGCGCTCGCGCGGTGCTTGTCGCGCCACAGCGCCAGCAGGCCGCCGATCTGGTCCAGCGAAAAGCCCAGCGCGCGGCCGCGGTGGATGAATTGCAGCATGCGCACGTCGTCCGTGCCGTACAGCCGGTAGCCGGCCTCCGTGCGCCGCGCCGGCGGCAGCAGGCCGATCGACTCGTAATGGCGCACCATCTTGGCCGTCACGCCGGACGCGCGCGCCGCTTCGCCGATATTGAACCAGGTATCCCGTGCCGAATCGTTCATGGTGTCGTCCTTGCCGAATGTGGCCAGCATACACCTTCCCACGATGGGAAGCTCAAGCCTGCTTGACTTACAGCACGAAGCGGTTAAGCTCGGCGAACCATGAAGAACACTGTCCTGATCGTGCTGGGCCTCGTCCTGGCCAGTCCCATCGTCCTGAACGCGGCGCCGGCCCCGTGGTATCACTGGCGCAGCAAGAGCACCGGCGTGCTCGTCTGTTCGCAGACGCCGCTGGGCCCCGGCTGGGCCCGCGCCGACGGGCCCTATCGTGACGCCCATTGCGAAAAACCATTGCCTGCTAAATAATTGAAAAGCATCAACGAGGCGGCGCAAGTCCGCACGACATCGTCCGAAACGAAGAGGAGCAATACCTGGTCGCCGTAGATTCCTAACCGAGGAGAAATCGATGTTCAACAATCCCGAGCAATTCGCATCCGCCACCAAGACCCTGTTCGACCTGCAGATGCAGACCTTCAATGCCCTGGCCAGCAAGGCCGTGCAAGGCGTCGAGCAGGTGGTGGCGCTGAACCTGGCGACCGCCAAGCAATCGATGGAAAACACCCTGGAGGCAGGCCGCCAGTTCAGCCAGGCGCCGGATCCCAAGGCGGCCATCGATGCCCTGTCCTCCCGCGTGCAGCCGGGCGTGACGGAAGCGACGGCCTACGGCGACCAGCTCAAGCAGATCATCGGCGACATCAAGAAGGAATTCGAGCAGGCCGCCGACACCCATCTGGCCGAGGCGAAGAACACCTTGTCCGCGCTGATCTACGACGTCACCCAGAACGTCAAGCCGGGCCAGGAAAACGCGGTGGAGATCATCAAGGCCGCGATCGAGAACGCGTTCAAGGGCTATGAGCAGGTGACGCAGTCGACGCGCGACGCCATGCACCGCGTCGAGGAACAGGTCGCGCGCGCGACCGAGCAGCTCAGGGCCGCCCAGTCGCAGACGCCGCCGTCGGCCACCCACTGAGGCCGGCGTTCAGGACGGACGCGTGCCGACGCCCAGCATCTCTTCGATGTGGGCGAAGGCCGCGTCGTCCTTGACCACGGCCCGCAACCACACGTGCAACGGCTGCTCGCCCCAATGCGCCGCCTTGTCGGCCAGGTAGGCGACGGGGCTGTGCGGCTCGGTGCGGCGGAAGTAGTCGGCCACCGCGCGCAACTGGGCCAGCGCCTGGGCGCGCGATTGCAGCGGCCCGCCCGCCGCCGCCGATGACGATGGCGCCGGTGCGGCGACCACGACCTCGCCCGCGGCCGGCGCCGCCGCCAACGCCTCCTTGAGCGCCGGCTTGATGAACATGACGAGGCTCTCCAGCGCGGAGCGCGCGGCGCTGAAGCTGGGGCCATCCGCGTCCAGCACGGCGTCGACGCTCTTTTCCAGCCGGTCGATCGCGGCCGCGCAGTGTTCGCAATCGCGCATCAGGTTCGTATAAAACGCCTGCGACGTGCGCTGGCGCGCCGCTTCCAGCCTGGCCAGCGCTTCGCCACCCTGCGTGCGCACGGCGTCGAAATCGCGCAGCGCATGGCCGGCCGCGCCTTCCGTCAACGGCACGCCGTGCAGCCATGGCGCGATGCGCGCGGCCAGCCAGGCCAGGTTGCCGATGCGCCGCTCGACGCCGTCCTCGTCCGGCAGCGGATACAGGCCTTCCCAGTACCGCTCGCACAACGTGGCCGTCAGCAGCAGGCTGTCGCCGAAGGCGCGCAAGCCGGCCGTGCGCACGCAGGCTTCCGCCAGCCACACGGCCAGCTGCAAGTCCTTGCTGCGCGTCGCGATCAGTTCGGCGCATTGGCGGCCGACGAATTTCCAGTCCGCTTCCTTGAGGTCCGTGACCCACGCGCCCTGCTGCAGCGACGGATCGTCGGCCTGGCGCGCACGCACGATGGCGTCGATCTCGCTGGAAAACGCGAGGTCTTCGCCGCAAGGCCGCTCCGCGCTGACCGGCGCGAGCAGCCGTTCGAGGTTCAGCATGATGGTCTCCTCACGCCGGCTCGATGGCGTACTTGATCTTGCCCGCCCTGGTCGCGCCGACTTTCACCTTGCCGATCGCGCCGCCTTCCGCCATGCGCGCCAGCACCGAATCCGCGATCTCGGGCAGCAGCGTCCCGCCCAGGATCGTGTCGACGTTGCGCGCGCCGGAATCGACCTCCGTGCAGCGCGCCAGCACGGCCGCGACGAGCGCGTCGTCGTACTCGAAGCCCGCGCCGTGGTTGATGGCGACGCGCTGCTTGATGCGGTCCAGCTTCAGGCGGATGATGTTGCCGAGGACGGCGTCGTCGATCGGATAGAACGGAACGACGGTCAGCCGGCCCAGGAACGCGGGCTTGAAATGCTTCATGAGGGTTGGCCGGATCAGTTCCGCCAGCGCGTCCGGCGCCGGGCGCTCGGCCGGCACCTTGTTCAGGCAGGCCTGCATGATCTGGCTCGACGCCGCGTTCGACGTCAGGATGATGATCGTGTTGCGGAAGTCGATCTGGCGCCCCTCGGCATCGTCCAGCACGCCCTTGTCGAACACCTGGAAGAACAGTTCGAGCACGTCCGCGTGCGCCTTCTCGACCTCGTCGAGCAGCACGACGCTGTACGGATTGCGCCGCACGGCTTCCGTCAGCACGCCGCCTTCGCCATAACCCACATAGCCCGGCGGCGAGCCTTTCAGCCCGGAGACGCTGTGCGCTTCCTGGTATTCGCTCATGTTGATGGTGACCAGCTTGCGTTCGCCGCCATACAGCAGGTCCGCCAGCGCCAGCGCGGTCTCGGTCTTGCCGACGCCGGACGTGCCCACGAACAGGAACACGCCCTTGGGCTTGTTCGGGTCCTCGAGGTTCGCGCGCGCCGTGCGCACGCGCTGGGCGACGATGCCGCTGGCGTGGCCCTGGCCGAGTATCCGTTCATCCAATAAACCCTGCAGGTTCATCACGGTGCGGATCTCGTCCTTCACCATGCGCCCGAGCGGAATCCCGGTCCACGCGGCGACGATGGCGGCCACCGTCTGGCCGTCGACCTGCACCGGCACGAGCGGCGTTTCGCCCTGCAGCGCGTGCAGCTCCGCGACCTTGGCGCGCAGCGCGGGACTGTCGCCCTGCCCCGCTTCCAGGCGCGCGCGCATCGCGTGGATCTCCGCGCACAGCGCCTGCTCGGTATCCCAGCGCGCACGCAGCCGTTCCTGCTGTTCCAGCGCCAGCGCCCGTTCCGCACGCAGCGCGGCCAGCGCGGCGGCATGGTCCGCGCCCGCGCTTTCTTCGCGCACGAGCGCCTGGATGCGGGCGTCCAGGCGCTCCATGCTGCGCGTGCAATCTTCCAGCACGGCCGGCGTCGCCTTCTGCCCCAGCGCGACCTTGGCGCACGCGGTATCGAGCACGCTGACGGCCTTGTCGGGCAACTGGCGGCCGCTGATGTAGCGGTGCGACAGGCGCACGGCTTCCACGATCGCCTCGTCGTAGATGCGCACGCCGAAGTGCGCCTCCATCAGGGGCGCCATCGCGCGCAGCATGGCGCACGCCGTCTCCTCGTTCGGTTCCTCGACCTTCACGACCTGGAACCGCCGCGCCAGCGCCGCATCCTTCTCGAAGTACTTCTTGTATTCGCTCCACGTGGTGGCGGCGACGGTGCGCAGTTCGCCGCGCGCCAGCGCGGGCTTCAGCAGGTTGGCGGCATCGTTCTGGCCGGCCGCGCCGCCGGCGCCGATCATCGTGTGCGCCTCGTCGATGAACAGGATGATCGGATGCAGGCTTTTTTTCACCTCGTCGATCACGTTCTTCAGGCGGTTCTCGAACTCGCCCTTGACGCTGGCGCCGGCCTGCAGCAGACCCAGGTCGAGCACATGGATCTCCACGCCGCGCAGGACGTCCGGCACGTCGCCTTGGGCGATGCGCAGCGCCAGGCCCTCGACGACGGCCGTCTTGCCCACGCCCGCCTCGCCCGTCAGGATCGGATTGTTCTGGCGCCGGCGCATCAGGATGTCGATCACCTGGCGGATCTCGGCGTCGCGCCCGATCACGGGATCGAGCCTGCCTTCGCGCGCGCGCGCCGTGAGGCAGGTCGTGTACTGGTCGAGCGCGGGCGTCTTGCCGGGCGCGTTGGCCTGCAGTTCGGTGACCGGGTCCGCGGACGCCGCCGGCGCGCCGGGCACCTGCGCCGGCGCTTCGTCGGAACCGTGCGTCAGCTTGTCGAAATCGTGTTTCAGGCGGTCGAGCGGAAAGCCGGCGAACTGGCGCGACGCGCGCTGTGCCAGTTGCGCGAGGCCCGGCTCCGTCAGCAGCGCGAGCAGCAGGTGGCCGCTGCGGATCCGCTGCGTCTGACCCGAGGCGTCCAGCGACGCGATCAGCCAGGCGTGCTCGAACAGCACCGGCAGATGGCGCGAGAACACGGGCGTGCGCGCGCTGCCCGCCGGCAGGCGCTCGACTTCGCGGCGCAGGTCCGATTCGAGGCTGGCGGGACTGATGCCCGCCTCGCGCGCCACCACCACGAAGTCGCTCCCCGGCTGCTCCAGCAGCGCAAGGAACAGGTGCTCGATGTCGACTTCGTACTGGCCGAGCCCGACGCAGATGCCGGCCGCGCGCGTGGCGGCGGTACGCGTGACGTCGTTCAGCTTGGCGATCAGGGTCTTGAGATTGATGTCCATCGTCGATGTCCTTTGGTGGCGGTCACGGACGCGCGGGGCGGCCGGCCTTGGTAATCACATAATTCAGCGAAGAGGGCTGCAGCACGGCGTTGAAGTTGACCGGCTCCGCGCCAAGGCCGGCGTGCAGCGTCGCGTTGATCACGAAGCTGAGGCGGTTCACGCCGCCCTGCTCTCCTTCCAGCGCGGCGCTGACGTTCTTCAGGCGCGGCTCGTGGCGCCCGATCGCGTCCTCGAGGCAGGCGCAGATCGCGGCCCGGTCCTCGCTGCTGGACAGGCAATATGCGGCGAAATCGGTCAGGCCGTAGTTCAGGATCGAGGCGCGCGCCAGCGGATAGGCGTCGAAGGAGGCGGGCGGCATGCCGGCGCGGGCGTTCAGCAGGGCTTCGAGGTCGCGCGCGACGTTGTCCTTGAGCTGGTCGGCGCCGGCGCGGCCGGGGTGGGCCTGCTGCCCCATCAGGCGGTCGAGCAGGCCCGGAAGATAGGCTGTCATCGCTGCTCCTTTCAAAGCCGCAGGAAAAAAACCGCGGCCTTGCGGCCGCGGAAGACGCGGGGAACGTGAAGGAAAAACGTGCGTCAGACGACCCGGTTGGTCGCGAGATCCCAGCCGCCCGACGTGTTGCCGCCGGCGCCGCCGCCGATCTTCTGCTGGGTGTACTTCCACTTGATCTTCGAGAATTTCAGGCCGACCGTCTCGTGCAGGAAATCGCCTTCCGCGACCTGGGGCTTGACGGTGCCGATCAAGACGTTCTCGATCTCGATCTCGAAGTACTTGACACGTTCGCCCTGCCCGTCGGCACGCATGAATTCGAATTTCGCCTTGGGGATGGTCTTGCCCGACGAGCAGGTCTGCAGCAGCAGCGGCGAAGACAGGTCGGCCAGCTTGGCGATCTCGATCTCGTCGTGCTCGCAGCGCTCGGCGGTGTGGCCGCCGCCCGTCGACGCCGTCGCGGACTTGGGCTGCGTCACGCCCCAGTTGACCGATTTGCACTCGATCCAGTCCTTGTGCTTGTCGTCGGCCGACTCGCCCTTGATGCCGTCGATTTGCAGGTACACGTCAATTGCCATGTTCTACTCCAGTTCAGGTTATTGAAAGAATCAGTTCTTGGTCGATTGCGGCAACTCCGCGACCAAACGGAGCGAAACGGACAATTCGTCGAGCTGGAAATGGGGCCGCAGGAACGACACGGCCCGATACACGCCGGGCCGGCCGGGCACCTCGGCCACCTGCACGCTCGCTTCGCGCAGCGGGAATTGCGCCTTCTGTTCCTGGCTGGCGTTGTCGTCGAGAAGGACGTATTGCGTCAGCCAGCGGTTCAGGTAATCCTCGACGTTGGACGCGGCCGCGAAGCTGCCGATCTTGTCGCGCATCATGGCCTTCATGTAGTGGGCGATGCGCGACACGGCAAAGATGTATTGCAGCTGCGACGACAGCAGCGCGTTCGCATTGGCCGCATCGTTCGCGTACTTGCGCGCCTTCTGCGCCGACTGCGCGCCGAAGAACGCGGCGTACGACGTGTTCTTGCAGTGCACGAGCGAGATGAAGCCGAGGTCCGACAGCTCTTTCTCGCGGCGGTCCGTGATCGCCAGCTCGGTCGGGCACTTCAGGGCGATCTCGCCTTCGTCCGTCTTGAACGTGTGCGTGGGCAGGTTCTCGACGAGGCCGCCGCCTTCGACGCCGCGGATCGCCGCGCACCAGCCATAGTCCTCGAACGCCTTCGTCAGCTTGGTCGCGAACGCGTAGGCCGCGTTACACCACAGGTATTTCTGGTGATCGGTGCCGTCCACGTCCTCGACGAAATTGAAGCCTTCCGTGGCCGTGCCGTCGGCCGGGTTGTACGGCAGGCGGCCCAGGAAGCGCGGCAGGGTGAGGCCGACGTAGCGCGCATCTTCCGATTCGCGGAACGCCTTCCATTTCGCGTATTCGACCGTATCGAACACCTTCGCCAGGTCGCGCGGCTTGCCCAGGTCGCCGAAGCTCTCGACGCCGAACAGTTCCGGCCCGGCCGACGTGATGAACGGCGCATGGCTGGCGGCCGCCACGTGCGACATCTGCTCGAGAAAATAGATGTCCTCGGGCTGGCGCGTGATCTCGAAGTCGCCGATCAGGGTGCCGTACGGCGCGCCGCCGAAGCTGCCGAATTCCTCTTCGTAGACCTTCTTGAACAGCGTGCTCTGGTCGAATTCCAGCGCCGACTGGAAGTCCTTCACCAGTTCGCGCTTGCTGGCGTTGAGCATGCGCACCTGCAGGCCGGTGCTCGTCGCCGTGTTCTTGACGAGGTAGTGCAGGCCGGTCCAGCTGCGTTCCAGCTTCTGGAATTCGGAGGCGTGCATGATCGCGGACAGCTGGTCGGAAATCATCCGGTCCAGCTCCGCCAGGCGCGCATCGATCGTGGCCGACAGGTTCGTCGACATGACCATCGTCCCTTCCATCACCTGGCTCACCAGCTCGGAGATGATGTCGCGCGCCCGTTCGTGTTCGCTGGTCGATTTCGCCACCCGGCTCTGCTCGACGATCTGGTCGAGCAGGGACACGTCCAGCTGGTCGGCGTGGGCCGCCTGCGCCGACGCCGTCTTCGCGGTATCGAGGATCGCGCTCATGCTTCCTCCTTGCCCGGCTTGCCGCCGCCCTTGCGCAGGCTGTCCAGCTTTTCCGTGTTGGTCAGCACGTCGTTCAGCAGGTCTTCCAGCTTGTCGTTGCCGGCCAGCTTGTTGCGCAGGTCGGCCAGTTTGGCGCGCGCATCCAGCAACCCCTTCAGCGGCGCCACCTGCTGCACGACGGCTTCCGGACGAAAGTCGTCCATCTGCTTGAACTGGAGCTGCACGGCGAACTCGCCGCCTTCCGCCGACAGGTGGTTCGGCACGCGGAAACTCGTGGCCGGCGCCACGCCGCCCAGCACTTCGTCGAAGTTGTCGGCGTCGACGTTGACGAATTTGCGGTCCTTGAGGCGCTTCTTGGCTGCGTCCGGATCGGTGCCGAAGTCGCCCAGCACGCCGACCACGAACGGCAACTCCTTGTTTTCGATCGCGTCGCCGATCTCGACGTCGTACGTCATCTGCACGCGCGGCGCGCGCACTTTCTGCAGGCGTTTCTGCACGCTTTCATTCTTGGCCATGGGGTCTCCAGTGCGGTGGTCGGGTTATTTGAGCGCGCCGAACGGATCGTTCGATGCGGTGGAATGCGTCGCGGCGGCGGCGCCGCGCCGGGCCGTCTCGCGCACGCGCGAGGCAACCGGACGGTTGTTCGGCACCAGCACGTCTTCGTTCAGGCTCGTGCGCAGCAGCTTGGCGAGGTCCTGCGCCTCCGTGCGGACGTTGCCGGTCAGGTTGTTCTTCCGGCTCAGGTCGGCCAGCGCCTTGCTCGTCACGCGCAGGCCGCTCACCGCGACGATGCTGTTCGCCAGCGTGTCGTCCGGATCGCGCTCGAGGGCTTCCAGCGCGTCGACGATCGCTTCTCCGTAGTTCGTGCTGTCGAAATGCATCTGGGCCATGCGCACCCAGGGCGTCTTATCGGTCGGGAACGTGCTGCCGGCGTGCTTGAGGATCGTGTAGGCCTTGTCGTTCTGGCCCGCCAGCACCGCGGCGTCGGCATCCGCCATCGCGGACGCCATCGTCGGCACCGGTTTGATCGCGGCCTGGCTGGCCACCGGCGCCGTGCTGGCACAGGCCGACAGCAAGGCGATACACGTAAGGGGCACCGCGGCAAGCGGCATCAGGCGTTCGAATGTCATCTGGCTCTCCCGGTTTGAAATCAGACGCCATTATTGGTGAACGATTTCCGGAGAGAATTGCGTGTCGTCAACGCACCTTTGCCGCCGCATTGTGCGTTGTCGAAAAGGCTGTTGCGCCTGCTCAGGGTGCATGGCGGACAATCCCGTTAAATCTTCCTGTCCTCTTTACCAAATGCAAGGAGTGCAGATGAAGCGATCGTGGATCGGATTATGTTGCCTGGCCTGGATGCTCGGCGGCTGCGCCAGCGGCGGCCCGCTTGAAGCCATCGGATTGCGCAAGCCGCCGCCTCCCGTGCCGGAATCCCAGCAGCCGCCGCGCAACGTCGTCGTGCACCTGCACGCCGCGCCGCGGCTGAACGTCGACGCGCGCGGGCAGCCGCTGGCCCTGCTGGTGCGCATCTACAAGCTGCGCGAGCGCGGCGCGTTCGAACAGGCGCCCTACGCCGCGTTCCTGTCGCCGCAGGCCGAACGCGACGCCCTCGGCGCCGACCTCGTCGACGTCAGGGAAGTCACGCTGGTGCCGGGCCAGCGCCTCGACGTCAGCGACCGACTGGCGCGCGATACGCCCTGGCTCGGCGTCGTCGCCCTGTTCCACGCACCGGCCGAACACGGCTGGCGCGCGGCATTCGCTGCCGCCGACGCCGAACAGGCCGGCGTCACCGTCGGCCTCCATGCCTGCGCGCTGACGGTCGGCACGGGCGCCGCGCCGGCCGGCGCTGCCGTCAAGCCTTTGTCTCTTGTCCACTGTCAATAAGCGCCACAACGTTTCCAGCAATCTAGAGTTTTGTGCAAAGGAGGCTCATGAACATTCCGTCGAAAGTCTTGTGGGGCGAAGGCCTGTTCCTGCGCCCCCAGCACTTCCAGCAACAGGACCGCTACCACGAGGCGCGCCTGAACGAGACCGCCAACGCCCTGCATCCGTATTGCTGGGGCGTGCGCCGGCTGGCCATCGATACCGATGCCCTCAAGGCCGACACGCTGCGCGTGACCGAGCTGTCGCTCATCTTCCCGGATGGCGACCTCGTGCGCGCTCCGGACCAGGATCCGCTGCCGCCGCAGGCGCGCCTGGACGAGCTGCCGCCCGACGTCCAGACGATCACGTTCCACGCCGCCCTGCCCGTGCTGAAGCCGCACGGCGAAAACTGCGCGGGGCGCGGCGACGCCCGGCCCGACGCCCGCTTCGGCCAGCGCGAGCACGACACGCTCGACCTGTTCAGCCAGGCCGCCCCGGCCCCGGTGGCGTACCTGACCCGCACCGTGCGCCTCGTGTCCGAGCTCGAATCGCTCGATGCCTACGACAGCTTCCCGCTCGTGCGCCTGCAGCGCGTGGCGACGGGCGGCTTCGAAGTCGACCAGACGTTCACGCCGCCCAGCCTGTCGATCGCCGGGGCCCAGGGGCTGCATGCGCGCCTCGTGCGCCTGATGGAAAAGCTGCTGGCCAAGGTGAACGCCCTGTACGGCCATTACCGCGAGCCGGGCCGGCACGTCGTCGAACTGCGCGGCGGTGACGTCGCCTCGTTCTGGCTGCTGCACACGGTCAGCAGCGGCTACGCGGCGCTGACCCATTACCTGGCCCACCGCGAGCTGCATCCCGAGCGCCTGTTCCAGGAACTGCTGGCGCTGGCCGGCGGCCTGATGACGTTTTCGCGCACGGCCAGGCTGGAAGACCTGCCGGCCTATGCGCACCAGGACCCGGGCCCGGCGTTCGCCCGCCTGGACGGCATCCTGCGCGAACTGCTCGACACCGTGATCTCGTCGCGCTACTTCGCGGTCGCGCTGTCGAACGAGCGCCCGTCCTACCACCTGGGCGCGCTCGACTCCGGCAAGATCAACACCCAGACGACGCTGTACCTGGGCGTGGCGGCCGACCTGCCGGCGCTGCAGCTCGTCGACATCGTCCCGCTGCGCTTCAAGATCGGCGCCCCCGAAGACGTCGACAAGCTGGTGCTGACGGCCATGCCCGGCGTGAAGCTGGCGCACGCGGCCCAGGTGCCGAGTGCGCTGCCGGTGCGGCCGGACATGGTGTATTTCGTACTGGATAACCGCGGGGTGCTGTACGACAGCATGCTCAAGGCGCAGGCCATCTCGATCTACGTGCCGAACGGTATCCGTGACCTCAAACTCGAACTGATTGCGATCGCAGCATGAACCATCCCGTCGAACGGCGCGCCGCGCCCACCCAACGCGGCGCCGCCGGCACCGCCTCCCTCGTCGACCTGATGGTCGAAGGGTTCTATGCCCTGTTCCTCCTGAAATGCGGCTGCGGCCCGCAGGACCAGGCCGGGTTCGCCGACCGCATGACGGGCTTCCTCGGCGAAGTCGACCGCAGCGCCCGGACGCTCGGCATCCCCGCCGACGACGTGACAGCCGCCAAATATGCGTTCTGCGCGGCCGTCGACGAGATCATCCTGGGCTCCGACTACGCCATCCGCGAAGCGTGGGAAACCCGCCCGCTGCAACTGCGCCTGTTCGGCGACCAGCTGGCCGGCGAACATTTTTTCCAGCGCCTGGAAGACTTGCGCGCCAAAGGCAGCGCCCATCTGCAGGCGCTCGAGGTGTACCACCTGTGCCTGCTGCTGGGCTTCCAGGGCCGCTTCGCCCTGGACGCCCGTGACAAGCTGAACTACCTGACGGCGCGCCTGGGCGACGAGATCGCGCGCATGCGCGGGAAGAGCCGCGCGTTCGCGCCGCATGCGGAACGGCCCGACCAGATCGCCCACAAGCTCTCCAGCGACACGTCGCTGTGGGTGTTGTGCGGCGTCTTCGCGTTGGCCGGCCTCGGTGCGTATCTGGGCTACCGCAGCGCGCTCGGCCACGAGACCGACCGTGCGCTCGTCAGCTACAACGATCTCATCAAGCTGCCGCCGCGGTCGGCCAACGTGACGATCACGCTGCCTTGAAACGGCGTCGTCCGGCATTTGCGAATGCCGGACGACGCCGCTGCGGGACGCGCTACTGGACGACCTTGAACTCGATCCGCCGGTTGCGCGCCCGGCCTTCCGGCGTGCGGTTGTCGGCCACGGGACGGTCCGGGCCCTCGCCGGACACGGCGACCATGTCGGGCTTGATGCCGCGTCCCACCACATAGGTCTTGACGGCCTCCGCACGCGCCTGGCTGAGCGACAGGTTGCCGGCGCGCGAGCCGGCATTGTCCGTATGGCCGATGACTTCGACCCGCTTGTCCTTGAGTCGCAGCAGCGCCACACTCATCTGGTCGAGGATCGCCTTGCCGGAATCCGTCAGCGTGGCCTGGCCGGATTCGAATTCGATGATGCGGTTGGCCAGCGCCGCGTCCAGCATGCCCTGTTCCGAGGCCGCCACGCGCAACCCGTTGTTGACCGTGTAGCCGGGGTCGAGCGCCAGTGCGATATCGCTGGCGACCTGCGTCCGCTGGGCTTCGCTGGCGACGTCGCCGCGCAGGCTGACGCTGGTGCCGTCGACCTGCAACTGGCCGCGGCTGATCAGTTTCAGGTTCGGGCCGATCAGCTTGCCGACATGGTCGTTCCAGTTTGCCGGCATCGAGACCCTGCCGACCGCGAGCTGGTCCACGATCCGGTCGGCGCCGTACACGGCGCGCAGGCGGGCCAGCAACGCGGCCTTGCTGGCGTCGTCGCCGACCGTGCCGGAGACCACGATTGGGGCGGCCGCGTCCGCCAGGGCGGCGGCCGGCATGCAGGCGGCGGCGACGGCCGCGTACAAGACAAGTGTTTTCGGATTCAAGGCGCGGCTCCGATAAAGGTGTTCAGGAACAATTCTCGCGCCAGACGCAGAGGCAGCGCCGGCTGTTCGAGGTAGCTGGCCAGCGTGCGCACGTCGACGTCCAGGCCGAGCTGCTCGTCGATCCAGCCGTTGTCGTCGAGGTGCACCTGCTGGTCGGCGGCAACGAGCGGATCGATCAGCGCATGGAGCGTGCCGGCCGCCTCGCCGCCGAAGCCGACGACGAGGGCCGGACGGTCGCGCACGCGGGTGAGGAACAGCGCGAGGTCGAAACCGCTGCGCCGGATGAAGGGCAGCACCAGTTCCAGCCAGAAGGCGGCGGCGGCGTGCCGGTTGGCGCCGTCGCGCGGCAGCGGCAGCACGAGGCTCTTGTGCAGGCTCGCGGGACGGCTGTGCATCACGGGCTGCAGCAGCAGGCCGAGCCCGAGGATCATGCGGTTCGTCGCCAGTTCCAGCTGCGCCGTCAGTTCGCCCACGGTCGACAGGGCGAGATAACTGTCCAGCGCGGAATCGTGCTCACCCAGCGCCACCGGCGCGTCCGCGATCGCCTGCAGGTAGGCGCTCGGATCGCCGCTGCCCAGGACGCGCGGCGCCATGTCTTCGAGATAGTCCCACAACGGCCCGAAGGCCAACGGACAGCGCGTGGCGAAAGCGGCCGGGTCGGGCACGTCGACGGTGCGCATCATCAGGAACGGGAACCTGCGCCCGGAACGGTCGTGGCTGGCGATGAGGTGGCCGGCCACGGCGTGGCGCCGCTGCGGCCCGACGAAGGCGAAGCTGGCCGGCGCCATCGCGTCGTAATTCAGCTTCCAGCGCGCATCGGACGGCAGCCGCGTCATGACCTGGGCGATCCAGTCGTCCAGCATGCCGATGACCGGCTGGTCGTCGGCCAGCTTGATGAAGTCGCTGTGCGCCGGGACCTTGCCGAAATAGCCGATCCGGCTCGCGGCAGGCACGCGCTGCGAGGTACGGGTCACGGTGCGATTCACTGCGTTGCTCCCGCCAGCGCGGGACCGCCGCCGGCCGCCGCGCGGCCGACGACGGCGTCCGGCAGGTGCAGGCCGCGGAAGCCCTGGCTGGCCTGGGCGTCGCCGGTCGTGGTGTCCGTGCTGCTGACGCGCTTGAGGTTGACCGCAACCGAGACGTTGCCGGCGCTCCAGCGCAATTCGAACGTGCTCGCATCGAGGCGCTTTTTCGCCGCCGCCTCGATCATCTTCTGCAGGCCGAACTGGCCCGGCTCGTTGAACAGTTCGACGGTGCGGCCGTCGAACGTGACGGCGCCGATCTTCGCGCCGCTGCTGCCCTGCGGGCCGGGATGCACCATGTTGACCCACGCCGGTGGCGTGTTGCGGTAGCGCAGTTGTTGGCCGTCGATCTCGATCGTGTACTCCGTGACGCCGGGCGCGGTCAGCGGCAGCAACTGGAACACGGTCTGCGGACCGTTGCCGGCCGCCACCCCGTTGGCCGACAACGGCGCGACCCAGCCGGGGAAGCCGCTCACGACCTGCGGCACGAGCGTAATCCCGATGTCGGCCCACGTGCGGCTGCTGAGGACGTCTCCGCGGCGCACGACCAGCGGCCCCATGGTGGTGCCCACGAATTTTGCGACGACGCCGTCCGGACCGAACACCTGGCCGATCTCGGCCGGCGTGGCCTGGATCTGGGCCGACGCCGCGAACGGATACTTGGCCGCCAGCGTCTTCTGGAACGGCTCGACGACCTGGGCCTGCCACGTCTTGTTGATTTCCGATTCCGACGGCAACACGATCATGGCGAAGGTCTGCACGAGGGGGCGCACGAGCAACGGACGCAGCATCTGCTTTTGCGTATCCGTCATGCCCGTCAACATCTGTTCGTCGACGTATTTCAGGGCGTCGGCCAGTTCGGAGCCGTTGCCTTCCAGCGTCTGCTGCATCAGCTGCTTGGCGCCGGGGCCGGGATCGCCCTGGTTCTTGAGCTGGTTCAGGCGGCTGCGCAGCTTCGACAAGGCATCGAGGTAGCCCGTCATCAGCGACGCGTCCTTTTCCTTCACGCCGACGAGCCGCGCGACGCCGGCGAACTCGCGCCCGACCGGACCCGCCGCCTGCACGCCGCCCACGGGCAACGGTCCCATCGCGTCGGCCACCTGGCGCGCTTCGCCGGGCGCCTGCCTCAGCACAACCTCGCGGAACCAGCCCGTGAGGCCGCGCTTGAGCTTGACGCTGTCGACCCGGGCCTGCGCGGGATCGTCCCAGGACGTCTGTTCGTGGACGGTCTTGAGGACCTTGGCCAGCGGCGACGTCAGCGGATCGCCGAGGCGGTTCATCGCCTGCACGCTGGCGTCGAAGCCGTTCAGGTCGGCGATCGTCACGCCCTGCACGAACTTGCCCCATTCGCGCGCATAATCGGCCTTGTACATCTCGACGAGCGCCTTCTGGATCTGCTCCGGACTGCCCTCGAGCGTGAGGTCGTCCTTGGCGACGCTCTTGAGCACCCAGTCGCTGCTTTGCAGCTCGTGGGTCGACGCTTCGCGGATCGCGCCCTGGACGAATTTTTCCCAGGCGTCGCGGGTGTAGGCGCCGCTGACGGCGTAACTGCCCACGACCAGCGCCTGATCCTGCTCGCCGACGATGCGCGCCACCGTCACGCCGGGAAAACGGGTCGAGGCACGGGTGCGGATATCGGCATACACGCGCTCGCGCGCCGGCGTGCCGCGCACGACGCGGCGCAGGTTCTCGCGCGCCGTGTCCAGCAGGCTGAGTTTGGGCGTGATCTGGGGCCACGCCTGGTCGTCGATGTGCGCCAGCACGAAGGTCAGCTGGCGCTCGGCGCTGCGGATCATCTGCTCGCGCGGCATGGCGCCCCGGTTCGCTTCCAGCCAGCCGCGCCAGAACCGCGTCAACTGGTCGTTCAGGTGCCCGGGTTCGGCATGCGTCTTGTCCGCCAACATCAGGTACGTCTTGAGCGCGTTGTAGGCGTCGCCAACATTCGTGGCGGAAACGTCCTGGTATGGCTGGCCCGGTTTGGCCGCCGGGGTCGCCCGCACATTCGGGTCGAGCTGGGCGGCATTCGCATTCATCTCGGCCAGCAGGTTCTCGAGCGCCCCCGCCACCGGCTGCACCATCACTTCGCGCACGCCCGCGAAATATTCGTCGCGCAGCTTGCGTTCGAGCGCGCCGCCCTGGTACAGGCCGAACGCCAGCGCCCACGGGCGATCCTGGCGGTATTTCTCCAGCTGTTCGATGCGGTCCTGCAGGATATCGAGGCCCTCCAGCCGCGCCTGCAGGTCGGTTCGTCCGGCCTGCAGCTTCATGACCTTGTCCAGGTCGGCCTTGACGTTGGCGACCAGCTGGCGGTTCCCCATATATGACCAGCTCCAGCCGCCCAGTGCGCAGCCGAGCAGGAGCGTGGCGGCGAAGAACGCGCCGATCTTCATCCGCGTGGCGGCCGGGCTGGTATAGCGCTTGACCAGGTCGCGGTCGGCGAAGATCACCTTGCGGAACAGCTGCAACAGGAAGAACCCCGACTGCTCCGCTCCCTGCGCCGCGTCGTCGCCGGCCGCCTTGTCGCCGAGCGGGCGCAGCTGCAAATCGAACCGTCCCGCGACGCGCCGCGCCGACAGGTTCTCGACGCTGCCTTCCTGCAGCGCGCTGGTGAAATAAAAGCCGCGGAACACGGGCTTGAACTGCCACGTATTTTCTTCGAACAGTGTGGCGAGGAAGGCACGCAGCTGCGGCTTGAGCGCCGCGAATTCGAGCGGGAACGTGAACACGCCGGAGCGCAGCGCGGTGCTGCGGTTGCCGGCCATGCTGGCCAGGCTCATCTCCTTGAGGCCGTCGTGCAATTCGTCGAAATGCTGCTCGAAGAACGACAGGACGTCCTGCGGCGTGCTGCGCCGGTTGTAGCGCAAGGTCGCGCCCCACACGCGGTCGCGCTCCGCCGATTCGCAGTCATGGAAGAAGTCGGCAAAGCCGGCGATCAGGTCGGCCTTCGTGAAGATCACGTACACCGGCGCATGGACGCCCAGCCGCTCGGTCAATTCCTGCACGCGTGTGCGCAGGCTCTTGGCCAGCTCGATCGAGGCTTCGGGACTGCCGCCGGCCAGCTCGGCGACGCTGACCGCGATCAGGATGCCGTTGATCGGCGCACGGGGACGATGCTTGCGCAGGAGTTCGAGAAAACTGAACCACTCCGCGCGATCCGCTTCGAAGACGGAATAACGCCCCGCCGTGTCGAGCAGGATGCCGTCGGTGGTAAAGAACCAGTCGCAGTTGCGGGTGCCGCCGACGCCTTGCACGGCTTTGCTGCCGGGGATCGGGAAGGTCAGGCCGGAATGCTTGATCGCACTGCTCTTCCCGGCCGCCGGATTCCCGATGATC
Source organism: Massilia sp. Root335 (assembly GCF_001425685.1). Lineage (GTDB taxonomy): Bacteria > Pseudomonadota > Gammaproteobacteria > Burkholderiales > Burkholderiaceae_D > Telluria > Telluria luteola. The sequence goes on from NZ_LMCY01000002.1 coordinate 36,974, forward strand.
ATGTACCACGGCAATTCGTACAGCGCCGCCGCGCCGCGCGTCAGGCCCAGTTTCGACGTCTTGATCGTGCTGATCGCTTCCAGCATACCTTTGCGCAACACGGCGGCATCGTTGCGCGCCGCCTGGGCCTTGCCGTCGCCTTCCGTGCCGGTGAGGATCGCATCGCCCAGCCGGCTGGCCGCGCGCTTGCGCAGCCAGACGCGGACGAGCCACGCAAGTCCGCCGGCGCCCAGCAACAGCAGGCCGAGCAGCGCGGCCCAGATCAGGGCGACGTCGAGGGATTCCGCGCCCAGCAGCAGGAACGCCGCGAGCACGCCGATGCCGATTACGGCCAAAACACGTCGGTCGGTGAGGAACTGCCAGAGTCGGGCCATCATGTTTGCTCGGAGAGTGGTGAATACCATCGGCAATACTGGCACTATTTCCCAATCGAAAATTTGAGATGAGACAACGCTCCGGAAACCCGTCCGCGATCAATGACGCATCACACCGCGCATCCGCAGCTCGGTATGGCCGAAATCCATCATCGTCCAGCGTCCGCCCCAGGTCAGGCCCACCGATTCAGCGACCTCGCCGTAGAGCTGGTATCCACGCATGGCCCAGGGATCTTTTTCCGAGATCACAAGCTTGCCGTCCCGCCAGAACGCGCAATCGGCCGCCAGGCCGTACTGGTGCCAGCTCTGGAATGCGCGCGCGTTCGTCACCTGCGTGCCCATGCCCGCCAGAATGTCCTGGCGCGCAGGGCTGCGGTAGCCTTCCAGCAGGGCCATCTCATAACCGTATTTCTCTTTCATGATCTTGAAAACCAACAACAGGCGCTGGCTGTACTCCGGCCGCATGAGACCCCAGTTGCGGCTGGCGTCGACCAGCATCGGACGCACCAGTTCCACTTCGCGCGTGCCGAATGCGAGCGGCGGCAACGCGGCCGGCGGCACCAATTGCTCGCCCTTGAGCAGCGCGGCGACCTGCGCGTCGACGACGGTGTCGGCGGGCTCGTAATCCGGCAGCATGTCCGGCCGACGCATCAGCAACGCGAGCAGCGTGGGAATCAGCACGAGCGGCACGCCGACGGCGAGCCAGGCCCAGTGCCGGCGCAACATCTTGCGGCTGTCGTACAACACGCCCCGCGCGCCCGACCAGGACGCCTGCAACGTCGCATTGCCGCTGCGCTGCCAGCCGCCCACGCGCCACTGCAGGCGGCGCTGCAACATGCCAAGAACCTGCAGCACGGATGCCCTCCCGCCCGGGAACAGGGCGAGCCAGATGAGGCTGCAGGCCAGGCAAAAGTACAAGAATGCGACGAAGATCAGCATCGGCTTCTCCGGTTTGTTTCTAATTGGAACTAGTTTTCCAATCTTAGGAGTAACGCGGTGCGCCCTACAGATGAAAATCAATCCGGCTCCAGACGTCCCAACCTGATGTCGTCGTCGCGGCGGCCTGGCGGCGAAATCAATATCCTGGCCATGCTGGACGGCCAGGCGCCCGGCCGGCGGCTCCGCGCCCTGCCGGCCGTATTCTGGTACGGCGCCGCGGGCGTACTGGCCTGCTCGCTGCTCGTCGTGCTGGCGTGGCTCGTACGCGGCGCGACGCCGGCCCGGAACGCGGAGGCGGCCGGCGCGGCGCAGGCCGCCCTGCGGCCGGAAACGGCGCGCCCCGGCACGGCCGCCACCACCCGCGACGCGGCGGGCGACGGTCTCCACGTCACCCTGCCGAGCATGCATGCGGCGCTGGCCGGGGAAACGCCCGCGCCCGCGTCCGTGCCGGCACCGCCGCAAACAGCCGAGCCGCCGGACACAACAGTGCCGGCAACCGCACGCGGCGCCGTCATCGTCGATGTTGCAGCGGACGCAGCGCCTCCGTCCACATTGGCCGCAACCGCGGCCGCACCGGCGCACGCCGCCGCCGGCGCGACATCACGCTCCCAGCCAGCCGCCGCGGGCCACACGCCGCCGCGGGCCACGGCCCTGGCCATCCCGCCGGCACGGCCGCAGCCGGGTTACCGCGCCGTGCCGCCCCAGACGCCGTTGCTGGCGCATGGAGAGGCGGCGCCGCCGCGCCAGAAACGGGCCGCGGCCGCATCCAGGACGAGGCCGCCGCCAGCGGCGGTCGATACGGACGTCGCCCTGATCTCGGCCATCCTCCAGCACGCCGGCGCCGACAGCGGCGCCGCCGATGCCGCGGGAACGTCCGGCTGTGCCGACAAATCCTGCAACCCGCGCTTGCCATCCCGACAATAGAACCGTAGCGGCGCCGCCGCACCGGTGCGGAAAACCACGCCGCGCGCCGCCGTGGCACCAAAACTGCTGGGCCATCGTCGCCGCCACCGTTATACTGTACAAAAGTACAGTTGGCGCGGTATGACGATGATCAGAGTGCTGGAAAACGAGTTTTATTATCTGGATAACTTCCAGCGCGTGCTGGACTGGATCGCCGAGCGCTACGCCGACCTGCTCATCGACGACGAGCACGCGTTCATCGCAGCATTTCCCCGGCTGCCGCGGCCGGCGCGCGCGCTGTTCGTCCGGATGGTGATGCGCAAGGGCACCTTGTTCCGGGCCAGCAAGCTCAACTATGCCGAGATCGGCTGCCCGGTCGAGGCCGCGCGCGCCCTGCTGCCCAGCGGATGGATCGAGTCCGATCCGGTCCTGACGCTCGACGAATTGTTCGGCCTGTTGGCCAAGCCGGAGCTGGCCGAGGCGTTCGGGCTCACGGGCGCACGCAAGAGCGCGCGCAAGGCCGACCAGCTCGAAGCGCTGCGCGCCGACGCCGCCCATGCCGCGGACCGCCCGTTCTCGCAGTGGTATGCCGGCTGCGGCGACCTCGCGCTGCGCCTGCTCGTGCAACCGCTGTGCGACCGGCTGCGCCTCGTCTTCTTCGGCAACCTCGCCCAGGACTGGACCGAGTTCGTGCTGTCCGACCTCGGCCTGTTCCGCTACGAGCGCGTGGAATTCTCGCCGGCCTCGCGCGGGTTCCGGGCGCGCCAGGACATCGATCATTACCTGCAACTGCACGCCTGCAAGGAACGCTATTACGGCGGCGAACCGGCGCTGGATGTGCTGGCGGACGTGCCGCGCCACGCTTTCGGCAACGACTGGCTCGACAGCCGCCGCGAGCGCCTGTTGTTCCAGCTCGGGCAACTGCTCGAAAAGGAAAGGGACTGGGACAACGCGTACGCCGTGTACGCGGACTGCCGCTATCCGGGGGCGCGCGGACGCGCCATCCGCGTGCTGGAAAAGCACGGGAAATTCGACGAGGCCCATGCGTTGTTCGAGACGGCGCAGCAAGCCCCGGAAAGCGAAGCGGAACGCCAGCACCTGCTGCGTCTCGGTCCGCGCCTCGCGCGCAAGCTGGGGCACCTGACGCGCCCCGCGCGCCGCGCGACGCCGGCCGCGCGGCTCGACCTGTGCCTGCCGCTGCCGGGCGGAGAATGGCGTGTCGAAGGCGTCGTGCTGGAGCACCTGTGGCGCGACGACGCGCCCGTCTACTACGTCGAGAACACGCTGGCCAACACGCTGTTCGGCCTCCTGTGCTGGCGCGCCGTCTTCGCGGCCATTCCGGGCGCGTTCTTCCACCCGTTCCACCGCGGCCCGGCCGACCTGTTCGCGGCCGATTTCTACCAGCGCCGCAAGGACGACTTCGAAGCCTGCCTCGCGCTGCTGGACGACGGCCGCCACCGCGCCGCCATCCTCGCGACATATGACGAGAAGGCCGGCCTGCAATCGCCGTTCGTCGCGTGGGACTGGCTCGGGCGCGACCTCATCGAACTGGCCCTCGATTGCATTCCGGCCGCGCACCTGAAGCTGTGGTTCCGCCGCATCCTGCAGGACGTGAAGGAAAACCGCACGGGCTTCCCCGACCTGATCCAGTTCTGGCCGGGCGAAGCGCGCTACGACATGATCGAAGTGAAGGGCCCGGGCGACCGCCTGCAGGACAACCAGCTGCGCTGGATCGACTACTGCGCCGCGCACGGCATGCCGATCACGGTGTGTTACCTGCAATGGGAGCAGGCCGCGGCATGAGTGAAAACGACAGCGGCGCGCGCTACGTCGTCGCCGTGCGCGCCCTGTGCGAATTCACGGCCAAGCAGGGCGACCTCGATCTGCGCTTCACGCCCTCGCCCACGGCGCAGGAAGGCATCGCCGGCCATGCCGTCGTGGCGTCCCGGCGCGGCGAGCAATACCGCAGCGAGGTGACGCTGGCGGGCGACTGGGGCCCGCTGCACGTGCGCGGACGGGCCGACGGCTACGACCCGGACCGGAACCTGATCGAAGAAGTCAAGACGTACCGCGGCCAGTTCGCGAGCATCCCCGACAATCACCAGCGCCTGGCATGGGCCCAGCTGCGCGTCTACGGCCATTTGCTGTGCGGGCAGCTCGGCATGGACGAGGTCAACCTGGCGCTGGTCTACTTCGACATCGGCAGCCAGCAGGAGACCGTCCTGCGCGAGACCCGCACGCGCACCGAACTCGCGGCGCTGTTCGACGATCAATGCCGCCGCTTCGTCGCGTGGGCCGGCCAGGAACTCGCGCACCGCACGGCGCGCGACGCGGCCCTGACGACGTTGCGCTTCCCGCATGCGGACTTCCGTCCCGGCCAGCGCCAGCTGGCGGAAGCGATCTTCCGCGCGAATGCGAACGGACGCAGCCTGCTCGCGCAGGCGCCGACCGGCATCGGCAAGACCGTCGGCACGCTGTTTCCGGTGCTGAAGGCGGCGCCCGCGCACGGCCTCGACAAGGTCTTCTTCCTGGCCGCCAAGACGCCGGGACGCCAGCTGGCGCTGGACGCCGCGGCCACGCTGACATCCGGCGCCACGATCCCGCTGCGCGTGCTCGAACTGAGCGCGCGCGACAAGGCCTGCGAGCATCCGGACAAGGCCTGCCACGGCGAATCCTGCCCGCTCGCCAAAGGCTTCTACGACCGCCTGCCGGCCGCGCGCGAGGCCGCCGCCCACGTGCCGATGCTCGACCGCGCCGCCCTGCGCGACATCGGCCTCGCGCACGACGTCTGCCCGTACTACCTGGGCAGTGAAATGGTGCGCTGGAGCGACGTCGTCGTGGGCGACTACAATTACTGGTTCGACGGCGGCGCCATGCTGTATGCGCTGGCGCTGGAACGGGGCTGGAAGGTCAGCGTGCTGGCCGACGAGGCGCACAATCTCGTGTCCCGGGCGCGCTCGATGTACACCGCGACCATACAACGCGGCGACCTGCGTGCGGCCCGCGCCGTCGCGCCGCCATCCCTGCACAAGGCGCTCGACAAGGTCAAGCGCGCGTGGACGGACGTGGGCAAATCCGCGCCCGTGCCCTACCAGGTGCTGGACGGCCTGCCCGACAAATTCCTGAACGCGCTGCAGGGCGCCGCCAGCGCCATCACGGAACACATGGCTGCGTTCCCGGCGCCGCTCGATCCCGCGCTGCAGGACTTTTATTTCGCCGCGCTGCAGTTCGGGCGCCTCGCCGAATCGTTCGGCGACCACTCGCTGTTCGACGTCGCGCGCGCGAATTTTTCGGGACATGAACGCGATACGACGCTGTGCATCCGCAACGTGGTGCCCGCCCCGTTCCTCGGCCCGCGCTTCGCGTACGCCCATTCGACGACACTGTTCTCGGCCACGCTGAGCCCCTGGCATTATTTCGCCGACCTGCTCGGCATGCCCGCGGACACGGCGTGGGTCGACGTCGATTCCCCGTTCAGCGCGAGCCAGCTGGACGTGCACGTGGCGCACGGCATCTCGACGCGTTACCAGGAACGCGCCGGCTCGCTCGCGCCGATCGCGACGCTGATGGCGGACCAGTACCGCGCCCGGCCCGGCAACTATCTCGCGTTCTTTTCCAGCTTCGACTATCTGCAGCAGGCCGCGGACCGCTTCGAACGCGAGCATCCGGACATCCCGGCGTGGCGCCAGGCGCGCCGCATGAGCGAGCCGGAACGGGCCGAGTTCCTCGCGCGCTTCGTCGCCGGCGGCTGCGGCATCGGCTTCGCGGTGCTGGGCGGCTCGTTCGGCGAAGGCGTCGACCTGCCGGGCGAGCGCCTCATCGGCGCGTTCGTCGCGACCCTCGGCCTGCCCCAGGTCAACCCGGTCAACGAGCAGCTGCGCCGGCGCATGCAGGCGATGTTCGGCGCCGGCTACGACTACACCTATCTCTATCCCGGCATGCAGAAGGTGGTGCAGGCGGCCGGCCGCGTGATCCGCACGGAGCAGGACCGCGGCGTCGTGTGGCTGATCGACGACCGCTTCGCGCGGCCGGAAGTCCAGGCCCTGCTGCCCGCGTGGTGGCATGCCGGCCAGGCAGCTTAACGCATCAGGTCCCGGACTTTCTGGTAGCCGCTGCGGCTGATCGGGATGCGCGCGCCGGACTTGAGCACGGCGCAATGGCCGTCCTTGCCCGTCGGCTCGATGCGCGCGATGGCCGCCAGGCTGACGATGTACGAACGGTGCACGCGCAGGAAGGCCTGCGGATCCAGCTGGCTTTCCAGTTCGGCCATGCGCTGGTTCTTCAGCCACTGGCGGCCTTCGGCGAAGAATGCGACGTAATCGTCCTGGGCCTCGACGTAGTCGATGCGCGCGACGGGAATCACCTGCACGCGCGCACCGTCGCGGATCAGCACCCGCTCGATCGGCTGGTGGCGCGCCTGGGCATCGCTCACCAGCGCACGCATCGCCTCGTCGCCCGGGATCGCGGACGCCGGCGCGGCCAGCCGGTCGCGCGCATGCGCCAGCGCCTGCGCGAGGCGTTCGCGGGTGAACGGTTTCAGGAGATAGTCGAGCGCATGGACGTCGAACGCGCGCAGCGCGAACTCGTCGTAGGCCGTGACGAACACATAATGCGTCTTCGCACCGGCCAGCTCGACGACTTCGAAGCCGTCCAGCTTGGGCATCTGGATGTCGAGGAACGCGAGATCGGGCGCCAGCTCCGCGATCGCCTTCACGGCCTCGAAGCCGTTGGCGCATTCGCCGACGATCTCCACGTCGGCGTGCGGGCCCAGGTGTTCGCGCAACACGGCGCGCGCCAGCGGTTCGTCGTCCACGATGATCACGCGCATGCGTCAGGTCCCTTCCATATCGGTTGCGGCGTGCGGCTCGGCGGCCGTGACGGCCGGCAGCGCCAGCTCCACGACGAAGCGGCCGTCGCGGCGCGCCCAGTGCGCGCTGGCCTCGTGGCCATGGGCCGCGGCCAGGCGCTGGCGCACGTTGACGAGGCCCAGGCCCGTGCCGCGCGCACCGCCGGCGCCGTCGGCATCGACGTCGTTCTCCACGCGGATGCGCAGGATCGATCCGGCGCGCGCCGCCTCGATGCGCACGCGGCCCGTCTCGACCATCTGGCCGATGCCGTGCTTGATGGCGTTTTCCACGAGCGGCTGCAACAGCATCGGCGGCAGCAGGCAGGCGCCGGCGGCCGGATCGATGGCGGCCTCGAAGCGCAGCCGGTCGCCGAAGCGCACCTGTTCGATGGCGACGAAATGGCGCACGAGCTGCAGTTCGTGGTCGAGCGTGACCTTGCGGTCGGCGCGCAGGCCCAGCGTGTGGCGGAAGAACTCGGCCAGCTGCACGGTCATGTCGCGCGCGGCCGCCGGATCGAGCGACGTCAGCGCACTGACGGAATTCAGGCTGTTGAACAGGAAGTGCGGATCGACCTGGGCGCGCAGCATGCGCAGCTCGGCATCCTGCGCCATCAGCTTCATCTGCAGGCGCTGCGTTTCGAGCTGGCGCACCCGTTCGGACTCGATGAGCAGATAGTTCACGGCGGCCGCCAGGCCGTACAGGACGATGCCGAGGCCGAACATCGACGCGAGCACCGGGGCGCTTGCGACCGGCAGGTAACTCTCCGGCGCCAATGCGGTCAACAGGCTGTTCCACGCGGCGCCGATGGCGCACCACAGCGCCGCCGCGCAGGCCGCCGTCATGCCGATGCCGGCGGCGATCGCGGGCGGCCGGCGCCGATCGAGCGGATACGCGCGGCACACGTAATAGGCGGAAAAGCCGGTGGCGTACGCGTACACGAGGGCCAGCGGTACGGCGAACGCCAGGCTCGCGCCCCAGCCCGCGCCGCTGACGGCCAGCATGGCCGCGAGCAGCAGGCCCAGCATCAGCCAGGCCAGCAGGTAGAGCAGCGCCGCGCGCCAGTTGGCGAAGACCCCGTGCACCGGCGGCGCCTCTAGTTGCGCACTTCCACGCCACCCATGATGGCGTAGCCCGTGATGACGAGACGCTTGCTGCCGTCGGGCGGCCTGACGGTCTTCTCCGAAAAGCCGCCCATCAGCGGGGTGCCGTTCAGGACGACGGTCCAGTCGGGGGGCACCTTGATGTTGATGCCGCCCCAGATCGTGAAGACGTTGATCACGGCTTCCTTGACGATGGACGCTTCGCGCAGGTCGAGCGCGCAGCCGCCCATCACGGCCGTGATCTCGCCGCCGCGGAAATCCTGCGCGCTGACGCGGCGCTCGAAGCCGCCCAGGACCGCGACGATGTCGACGACGTTGTCCAGGCCGGCCCCGGCCACGGCGGCGGAGCGCGCCACCCGTCCCGGGCCGAGCGAGCGGAACAGCACGAGGCCGCCCAGCGCGATCATCACCAGCGGCCACAGCGTGCCCCAGCTGATGTAGAAGAACCCGAGGCGCCCGAGGATCATCAGCACGCCGACCGCGATCAGCACGCCGCCCATGTAATTGCCGCTGCGCGGCCCGTTGCCGAACAGCGCGGCGCAGCCGGCCACGATGAAGACGAGCGGCCAGAAGCCGATCGCGTGGCGGAAATTCAGGATGTCCAGGTTATCGAGCAGGAACAGGACGCCCATGCCCACCACGAGCAGGCCCAGCACGACCTGGCTCGACGCACGGTTCGTATTATTTTCCATGGCCGTTCCCTCCCTTGGCACCGAAGCGGCGCTCGGCGATCGGCCGGATCGCCATCGTGATGCCGCTGATGATGATGAACAGCGGCCAGCTGTTGCGGAACGTGAGGCCCCACAGGCCTTCGAGCACGGCGAACAGCCACAAGCCTATGAACACGGTCCACAGGCCGTTGGAAAATTCGCGGGCACTCGGGTAGCCGATGGTCTGGTTGATGCCCACCACGACCAGCAGCAGCGGCGCGTAGTGCCACAGCGCGCGGACGTCGAACACATCCATCTGGTCCAGCAGGAAGGCCACGCCCAGCCCGACCAGCACCAGGCCCCACAGCACCTGGCGCCGCAGGTGGTAGGAAGCTTCGCTATTCATGTTACCTCCGGGTTGTCGTCGAATCGAATGACGACACGATAACGGAGATGCGCCCGGCGGGGGAAGCGCTTTTCGGCCAACGGCGGCGCGGTGCCGGTGAACGGCGCAAAAAAGCCCGCCATGTCGCCATGGCGGGCTTGCGGGAAGCGGGTGATGCGGCGGGCGGATCAGGCCATGATCACGCGGCCGCGGCGGCCGGCGCGCGCTGGCCCTTCTGCTGGTTGCGGTATCTGGCGCGGGCGGCGGCGATCTTGAGGGCTTCGCGCGCGATGTTCATCTTGTGGATTTCCTCGCGCTCTTTCTTGCCGCGGTGCTGGGCGATGTGTTTGCTGCCGATCTTGGCGGTCATGGGCTTCTCCTGTTCGGTGACGGTCAAACTGCAAATCGTTTTCAGGAACGGGAGGTGCCGATCCGGTCATCCGCCGGCATCAGCATGCCCCAGCCCAGCTGGCGCCGGATTTCTTCCGGCGTCGGCGGCGGCTTCGTATCCTTCGAGCGGCGCTCGAGGTATTCGCGCACGAGATGCTTGGGTGGATGGTTCGTCGTAGTCGTAGACATGGCAACCTCCGCTTCCGGTGAGGCCGGCGCGTTCGCGGCTCGATGACCGCGGCGCCGCGCCGGCGTGGGAATCTGGTGCCGATCCTCGAGGCGACCGGCTGACCTGTCGAGGTGGTTGGCTGCCTGCGGAAGATCGCTGGTGCCTCACTCGACGCCTCCATCGTAGCCGGGTGGCGGGGATGCCGACCGTTAGGTGCCGCACACTGTTCGCCCCCTTGAGTTCCAGTCCTACAAACCGCCTTCAACTGCGCCTACGCGACAACGCGGAGCATGAAAAAAAGGGGCCCGCAAGCCCCTTCTGCATGCCGTCACGACGCCTTCAGAACCGGTATGTCAGCTTGAGGTAGAACTGCCGGCCGCTGACGTCAAGCTTCTGCTGTTCCTCCTCGCTGTAACGATAGTAGGCGCGCTTCACGTCGGTCAGGTTCGTCGCGTCGAACGCGAGCACCAGATCGGGCGTGACGTTCCAGCTGGCGTTGAAGGCCAGCGTCGTCACCGGCGCGGCCATCGTCGGCGCGGTGGGCATCAATACGCCGTTGACGCTGTACAGGCCCTGGCTGTTGGCCGTCGGCGCCGGCGCCGTGGAGCTGTTCACGTATTCGCTGCGGTAGTTCGCCACGAGGCGCAGCGACACCTTGTCGTTCTCGAAGTAGCCGCCCAGGTTCGCGGCCCATTCGGATGCGCCGACCATCGGCCGGCCGTCGTCGACCTTCGTGTGCGCGCGGCTGATGTTGCTGGTGAAGCCGAAGCCCGTCGTCCCGATCGGCTGCTCGTACGCCAGTTCGAGGCCCGCGATGTGGGCGCCCTGCTGCTGCGACGTCTGCACGGCGTACGTCTTCATCGCCTGCGCCGCCGAATCCCACAGGTCGATCGTGGCGCCGCCGGACGTGCCGGTCTTCGCATAGCCCTGGATGCGCGAGTAGAACAGGTTCACCGCGACGAGCGAGCGGCGTGCGAAGTACCAGGCCCACGACGCGTCCAGGTTGTCCGCCGTGAGCGGCTTGATGTCCGGGTTCGGCCCCGTCACGCGGCAACCCTGCGCGTCGCACGTGGGCGAACCGAAGCCGGCGCCGAGCAGGTTGTAGTTCTGGCGGCCCACCGTGCGGCTCGCGCCGAGGCGCACGATCTGCTCCTTCGTCAACTCGTAGCGCAGGTTCATGCTGGGCAGCCAGTTGTCGAAGCGGCGGTCGGTCTTGATGAAGTAATAGGTGTTGCCGGTGTTGTTCTTGAAGGCCTCGTTGTCGTAATACGGTTGCAGGTCGCCCGAGTTCGTGATCGCGTCCGGATAGGCCGCACACGGAATGGCCGGCTGGCCGGGCGCGGCGCGCAGGCAGACGCCGGCCGGGATCGGCGTCGGGATGTCGGCGTTGATGCGGGTCTGCACGAAGCGCAGGCCGACGTTGCCCGACCAGCGCTCGCCTTCCAGATTCGCCATCACATAGCCCGCGCTCTGGCGCTCGCGCATGTGCAGCTCGGACGCGATGCGGCGCTCGTAGTCGTCGGTGGTCGTCTTGGTGGCGCCCTGGAAGTAAGCCATCAGCACGGCGGGATCGAACGTATAACCCGTGTTGTCCCAGCCGGCCGGACCGTCGAGGCCCGCGCCGAAGTTGGATGGCCACGGCACCGTGCTGGTCGGCGCGCCGATCGTGATGTCACGGTTGTGGAAGGCCGGATAGCGGCGTGCGCTGTCGCGGTGGTGGTCGGCGTAGCGCAGGCCGCCCGCGACCGACTGGAGCCAGCCCTTCGCGACGCGGTACTCGCCGTCGATCTGGCCGCTCGTTTCGCGGTCCGTCGTCTTCAGGCCGGAAATCGTGCGCACCACGAGCTGGTCCGGCTTGATGCCGGTGCCGTAGTACTTCACGTACGGCGCGTTGTCGACGCCGGCCAGCGCATACGACACGCCCGTGCCGAAACTGGCGTAGGTCAGGCCCTGGTCGAAGTCGGTCTTGCCGACGCCGCGCGTCGTCGACAGCAGCGTCTTCAGGGTCAGGTCCGGGTTGACGCGCCACTTGCCGTCCAGGTCGAGGAAGGAACTGGTGGCACGCGCGCCCTGGCGATAAAAGCCTTCGGAGTTGCCGATGTACTGGGGCGGCGTCCCGTCCGGGAACATGATGTCGGCGCTTTTCAGTACGCGCAGCTGGTCGCCGTACATCGTCGTCTCGGTCACGATGACGGGGTTGCGGATCGAGGCGAACACCTGCTGGCCGTTCGAGTTCGTGTTCGGCGCCGACGCACCGGTGGCGCCGTCGGGCAGCGAGGCTTTACCGAGCAGCATGCTGTACATGGCGCCGGCCTTGAGGCGGCCGTAGTTCGGCGCCTTCAGCGTAGACGTAAAGCCCGTCATGGTGACGTCGAGGTCCTGGTTCGGCTTGAACTCCAGCGAGAACATGCCGCCCTTGCGGTCGCGCACGCCCTCGACGAACTCCGTGCTCATCGAACCGGGCAGGCGCACGCCGTTCAGGTCCGCGGCCTTGTAGCCGCTGCCGGCCAGCGACGCGTCCGTGATGCCCTTCATCGTGGCCGTGTTGATGACGTCCCAGCCGCTGCTCGTGCCGTAGGCGAGGCGCGACGCGGAATCGCGGCGGATGTAGCGCTTTTCCGCGAAACCCTGGACGATGAAGCCGAACGTGCCGGCCTCGTTCTTCCAGTTGACGGACGCGTTCAGGTCCGGTGCCGTCTTGCCCGGCAACGTGGCATAGCTGGCACCCGCGCTGACCAGGCCCGCCAGGCGTTCCTTCTGCGCCAGGGGTTTGCGCGTCGTGACGTTGATGGTGCCGGCCAGGCCGCCGTCGACGATGTCGGCTTGCGACGTCTTGTAGACGATGGCCTGGTTCAGCACCGACGAGGGCATCAGCGACAGGCTCGTCGACCGGCTGCTCGACGCCTGGTCGGCGATGTACCAGTCGCCGCTGCTGACCGTGTGGCCGTTGAAGACGATGAGGGACATGTCCGGATTGGTGCCGCGCATCGCCACCTTTTCCGCTTCGTCGTAGTCGGTGCGGACGGCCACGCCGGGCAGGCGCTGCAGCGAGTCGGCCAGGTTCTTGTCCGGCATCTTGCCCACGTCCTCGGCCGTGATCACTTCGACGTTGGCGGTGGCGTCGCGCTTGACGGCCAGCGACCTGGCCATCGACGCGCGGATGCCCGTCACTTCGACTGTCTGCATCGGGGCGCTGCCGGCGTCGGTCTGGGCCAGCGCGGGCGTGCCCGCCACGGCCAGCCACGCCATCGAGACAGCGGCCGCGAGCGGCTTCTGCTTCAACATTTCTCTCTCCTCCATTTATCGTCGTAGGGCCGGTGTATCCCGGTCGCGCGCTCAGTATTGACGATGACAAAGTGGTTGGATAATGATTACTGTTGAAGAATCTATAACTTAAAGGAATGCTCGTCCGTGCGGATCACGCGGGGTCATACCCGTATGAATAATTTCATTTTGACAGCATCATTCGGCCGGGTTAGCGTAGCGGTTTATTGTCCCTCCAAGGAATGCCATGCGTCGTACCCGCGCGCCGTCCGCGCTGTTGATCCCCACCCTGATCGCCCTGCTGGGCGCCGGTTGCGCGACGCCGCCGGCCGCGCCGCCCACGATCGCCGCCGACGCCGTTCCCACGGCGCAGGCCTTGGCCACGGAACCGCTGGAAACGATCCTGGCGAAGCCGTTGTACCGCATGCATCCCGTCGAGGCGGGCCGTTACATCGCCTGGGTGCACGAGGCCGAACCCGACCTGCGCAAGCGCATCGCCGCGATCGCCCGCAAGAACCTCGGCCAGCCCTACCGCCTGAACCTGCTGGGCGAATTCCCTTACCAGGTGCACGACGATTTGCCGATGTTCAGCCTTGACCACAGCGATTGCGTCGTATTCGCGGAACACACCTACGCGATGGCCCTGTCGCAGTCATGGGAAGAATTCTTCTGGATGCTGCAGCGCATCCGCTACCGCGACGGCATCATCGGCGTGGCCACGCGCAACCACTACACGGAAATGGACTGGAACGTCGCCAACCGCTGGCTCGTCACCGACATCAGCGCCGAACTGGCCGGCCAGGACGGTCCGGCCTACACGATGACGATCGACCGTGCCCGCTTCCTGAAGACGCGCCACCACACGGACGTGAACGTCCCCGTCGAAACGAGCCGCCAGGCCTATGTGCCGAAAGAGCGGGTGGCCGCCATCGCGAGCCAGCTGCGCGAAGGCGATCTCGTCAACGTGATCTCCACGCGCGACGGCCAGTACTGGGCATCGCACGTGGGCCTCGTCGTGCTGGGTGCCGACGGCCAGCGCCACTTCATCCATTCGTCCGACCCGCAGGTCCGCGAGGAAACGTTCGAATCGTATATCGCGCGCGCCGCCGCCCGCGAAGAACGCAACCGCCAGGCGGGCAAGAACGGCCAGGTCCTGGCCGGCTTCAAGTTCCTGCGCCTGAACGACGACATCGTGGTGCCGCCGATGGCACCGCAGCCGCGCCCGGGCCATCCGGCCGGCGCCTGAGCCTCCCCGTCCGGCGTGCGGCCCGCGCCCGCCGGACGGACATCCCCCGCCTCCCTTCCCGACGCCTGCGCCGCGACGGCATGACCACGCCGTCGTGGGTCGCCGGCCATTCCGTATTTCCCGTTTTCTCTAAATCTATTTCCAAAAACTAATTCGTTGTTCGCAATTACGAATTACGCCTAGATATATTCCTCAATTCAATTTCCTATTTTTATGTTCGCGTCATTCGCGACAAATTCCGTTTAGGCGGTTGAGCATGGTCAAACCCGCATTTCATATACGCCGGGATAATAAACTTACTCAGCAATATTTAATCTAACTGGCGGCACATTCCATCCACCGATCGATCACCCCGGAAACAAAATCGCACGCTCGATAACCCGTTTGTTTTTACCGACGGATATTCATCTTCGCCAACTCACGCTGCGTTCCAGAATCATGATCAAGCTAAATCAAGCGCTTATCAGTCGATTTTGCTCCAGAATGGTATCTCTGCATCGCACGACGAAAATCGCGCTGATGATCTCGGCTGATCTGATCGCACTGCCCTTCTGCTTTCTGATCGCAATGCTGCTGCGCGGCGGCGATCTGAAACTGGCATCCCATTTCGGGCCGGCCTCGTATATTCTGGTCGCGGTCGTCACGATCGCCGCATTTTCCGTTTCCGATTTATATCGTGCCGTCATTCGTTTCATCGACCAGCGTTTATTGAGCGTCACCGGCATCGCACTGGCCATCGCCATTTTATGTGCCTATGCCGTCACGTTCTCGATCAAGGAAGAAAACTTCCCGCGCAGTGCATTGGCCATTTACTGGTTCATCGTATTTTCGTATGTCATCGCGTCGCGGCTCGGCGTGCGTAATTTCCTGCGCAACCAGCATGCCGACCGGCGCAGCGCCACCGAAGTGGTCGCCATCTACGGTGCCGGCGAGGCCGGCGCACGGCTGGCGCAGGCGATGCGCAACAGCGACGAATACCGCCCGGTCTGTTTCTTCGACGACAAGCACGCGCTGAACGAACGCAACATCGGCGGACTGCGCGTGTTCCATACGGACCGCCTCGTCGAGATCGTGGGCGCCATGTGCATCCGCTCGATCGTGATCGCCATCCCGTCCGTGTCGCCGGAGCGCCTGCGCGACATCATGCAGCGGCTCGCGCAGGCCGGCATCAGTACCAAGATCCTGAGCCGCCTCGTCGATCTCGCCGACGACAAGGCCACGCCGCGCGAAACCATCCGCGACCTCAAGTTCGAAGACCTGCTCGGCCGGCCGCCCGTGCCGCCGCGCCTCGACCTGTTCGCCCGCTGCGTGCACGGCAAGACGGTGCTCGTCACGGGCGCCGGCGGCTCCATCGGCAGCGAGTTGTGCCGCCAGATCGTCACCCTCGGGCCGACCCGCCTGCACCTGCTCGACCACTCGGAGTTCGCGCTGTACACGGTTCGCCAGGAGCTCGCCATCCGCTTCCCCGACATCCCCGTGGAGGCGCACCTGGGCTCCGTCTGCAACGCCGACCTCGTCGAACGGATCCTGCGCGCGGGTCCGGTCGACACGATCTACCACGCGGCCGCGTACAAGCACGTCCCCCTCGTCGAGACGAACATCGTCGAAGGCCTGCGCAACAACGTGCTGGGCGCCCAGGTGGTCGCCAGCCAGGCGGCCCGGCACGGCGTCGAGACCTGCGTGCTCATCTCGAGCGACAAGGCGGTGCGGCCGACCAACATCATGGGCGCCAGCAAACGCATCGCGGAACTGATCTTCCAGGCCGCGGCGGCGCGCCACGGGTCAGGCAACCACGCGCCCACGACGTTCTGCATGGTCCGCTTCGGCAACGTGCTCGGGTCGTCGGGCTCCGTGATTCCCCTGTTCCAGCGCCAGATCGCGCGCGGCGGCCCGCTCACCATCACGCATCCGGACGTGTCGCGCTACTTCATGCTGATCCCCGAGGCGGCCCAGCTGGTGATCCAGGCGGGCGCCATGGCCAAGGGCGGCGACGTGTTCGTGCTCGACATGGGCGAACCGGTCCGCATCGTCGACCTGGCGCGCACCCTGATCGCCCTGTCCGGCCTGACGGAAAAGTCGCCGCAGAATCCGGACGGCGAGATCGAGATCCGCTACGTCGGCCTGTTCCCCGGCGAGAAACTGCACGAGGAATTGCTGACGGACGGCGTCGTCTTCCCGAGCGACCACCCCCGCATCATGCGCATGAAGGAAAACGCCCTGCGCCCGGGCGTGCTCGACACCTTCATCACGTGCCTGATGATGGCCTGCGAGACCCATGAGCGCGCCATGATCGAGGCGATGGTCAAGGCCATCGTCACCGAATACAGCCCCAACCGACCGACGGTGGAGCCGGCCGCGGCCCCCGCCGCGGCGGCCACGTCCGCGACGACCGCCGCCGCGCCGCTCGCGGCGCCGCCGCAGCGACTGCGCCTGATCAAGAGATTCGTGCCGTTCCGGATTTGATGACGGCGCGGCACCTTCCACCCACCCGTTTGGCGAGGACACACATGCGTGACGAAAGCAAACCGGCCTGTCTCGAACAGCTCACCACCCGGCTGAGTGAGCGCACCGCCGTCATCGGCATCATCGGCCTGGGCTACGTCGGCCTGCCGCTGACGCTGCGCTATGCCGAAGCGGGTTTCCGCGTGCTCGGCATCGACATCGACGGCGCCAAGGTCGAACGCCTCAACCGCGGGGAAAGCTACATCAACCATATCGCCGCCGCCGACATCGTCCATGCGCGCGACCGGGGCTTCGAAGCGACCACCGACTTCAGCCGCGCCGGCGAACCGGATGCGCTGATCATCTGCGTGCCGACGCCCCTCAATGCCTACCGCGAACCGGACCTGTCCTTCGTCCTCGGCACGACGGACGCCCTGGTGCCCTTCATGCGGCCGGGCCAGGTGCTGTCGCTGGAAAGCACCACCTATCCGGGCACGACCGACGAAGAGCTGAAGCCGCGCCTGGAAGCGCGCGGATTCACGATCGGGCAGGACGTCTTCCTCGTGTTCTCGCCCGAGCGCGAAGACCCGGGCAACCCCGACTTCCATACCCGCACGATCCCGAAAGTATGCGGCGGCGTCACGCCGGCCTGCCTGGAAGCGGGGATCGCGCTGTACAGCCCGGCGATCGACCGCGTCGTGCCGGTGAGCTCGACCCGTGCGGCCGAACTGACCAAGCTGCTGGAAAACATCCACCGCGCCGTCAACATCGGCCTCGTGAACGAGATGAAGATCATCGCCGACCGCATGCAGATCGACATCCACGAGGTGATCCGCGCCGCCGCCACGAAGCCCTTCGGCTTCACGCCCTACTACCCCGGCCCCGGGCTGGGCGGGCACTGCATCCCGATCGACCCGTTCTACCTGACGTGGAAGGCGCGCGAATACGGCCTGCACACGCGCTTCATCGAACTCGCGGGCGAGATCAACAGCGACATGCCGCACTGGGTCGTGGGCAAGCTCACGGACGCGCTGAACCGGCGCGGCAAGGCCGTGATGGGCAGCCGCGTGCTGGTGCTGGGCATCGCGTACAAGAAGGACGTCGAGGACATGCGCGAATCGCCGTCGGTCGAGCTGATGGAAATCCTGCGCGACAAGGGCGCCGTCGTCGACTACGCCGATCCGCACGTGCCCGTGTTCCCCCGCATGCGCGAGCACCACTTCGACCTCAGGAGCGTCGAGCTGACCCCGCAGCGGATCGCGTCCTACGACGTCGTGCTGGTGGCCACGGCGCACAGCGCCTTCGACTTCGAACTGGTGCGCCAGTATGCCGGCCTGATCGTCGATACCCGCGGCGTCTATGCGTCCCCGTTGCCGAACCTCGTCAAAGCCTGAGGAGCCACCATGCGCCAGTATCCCGCTCCCATCACGGACCGCAAGATCCGCTTCGCCCTCGTCGGATGCGGCCGCATCGCCGCCAATCACTTCGAGGCGCTGCGCCAGCATCAGGACCGTGCCCAACTGGTCGGCATCTGCGACGTCGACCCGCGCGCCCTCGACCGCGCCGTCGGGGCCACCGGCGCGTCTGCCTACACGAGCCTGGAGACGATGCTGCGCGATTGCGCGGCCGATGCCGTCGTCGTCACGACGCCGTCCGGCCTGCATCCCGAGCAGGCGATCCGCATCGCGCAGGCGGGCCGCCACGTCATCACGGAAAAGCCGATGGCCACGCGCTGGGAGGACGGCAAGCGCATGGTGGCGGCCGCCGACGCGGCCGGCGTGCGCCTGTTCGTCGTCAAGCAGAACCGCCGCAACGCCACGCTGCAGCTGCTCAAGCGCGCCGTCGACAAGAAGCGCTTCGGCCGCATCTACATGGTCAACCTGAACGTGTTCTGGACGCGTCCCCCCGAGTACTACCGGAGCGCCGACTGGCGCGGCACGTGGGAATTCGACGGCGGCGCCTTCATGAACCAGGCCAGCCATTACGTCGACCTGATCGACTGGATCGTCGGCCCCGTCGAGAGCCTGCAGGCCTATACGGCCACGCTGGCGCGCGACATCGAAGTGGAGGACACGGGCGTGCTCAGCGTGCGCTGGCGGAACGGCGCCCTCGGCTCCATGAACGTCACGATGCTCACCTACCCGCGCAACCTGGAAGGGTCGATCACCGTACTGGGCGAGCACGGGACCGTGCGCATCGGCGGCGTCGCCGTCAACGACATCCAGCAGTGGGAATTCGCCACGCCCGACCCGGACGACGCGCTCGTGACGGACGCCAGCTACCAGACGACGTCCGTGTACGGCTTCGGTCATCCGCTGTACTACGACAACGTGATCCGCGTGCTGCGCGGCGAGGCCGAGCCGGAAACGGACGGCCGCGAGGGCCTCAAGTCGCTGGAAGTGCTCGTGGCCGCCTACATGTCCGCGCGCGACGGCAAACGCGTCGCCCTGCCCCTGGAGTACTGACATGAACCTCAATGAAACCCAGGCCGTCCATTCCAGCGCCATCGTCGACGCCGGCGCCGTTCTCGGACCGGGCACCCGCGTGTGGCACTTCAGCCACGTGTGCGGCGGCGCCCGCATCGGCGCCGACTGCTCGCTCGGCCAGAACGTCTTCGTCGGCAACGACGTCGTGATCGGGAACGGCGTCAAGATCCAGAACAACGTGTCCGTGTACGACGCCGTCACGCTCGAGGACGACGTGTTCTGCGGTCCCAGCATGGTGTTCACGAACGTCTACAACCCGCGCGCCGGCATTGTGCGCAAGGACCAGTACCGCCGTACGGTGGTGAAGCGCGGCGCCAGCATCGGCGCCAACGCCACCATCGTCTGCGGGGTGACGGTCGGCCGCTTCGCCTTCGTGGGCGCCGGCGCCGTCGTCAAGCGCTCCGTGCCGGACTTCGCCATGATGGCCGGCGTGCCGGCGCGCCAGATCGGCTGGATCAGCCGCTTCGGCGAACGCCTCGCGCTGCCACTGTCCGGCAATGGCGAAGCGGCGTGCCCGCACACGGGCGACGTCTACCTGCTGCGCGACGGGACCTGCATCCTGCTGCCGGCTTCCCCTCAACCATGATCCCTCCGACCACCATGGAATTCATCGACCTCAAGTCCCAATACCAGGCTTCACGCGACCTGATCAACGGGCGCATCCAGGCGGTCCTCGACCACGGCCAGTACATCATGGGGCCGGAAGTGGCCGAACTCGAGGAACGCCTGGCCGCGTACACGGGCGCACGCCATTGCATCACGGTCGCCTCGGGCACCGAGGCACTGCTGATCGCCCTGATGGCGCTCGGCGTCCGACCGGGCGACGAGATCGTCACTACGCCGTTCACCTTCATCGCCACGGCCGAAGTGATCGTGCTGCTGGGTGCCGTCCCCGTGTTCGTCGACGTCGATGCCCGCACCGGCAACCTCGATCCGGCCCTCGTCGAAGCGCGCATCGGTGCGCGCACGCGCGCCATCATGCCCGTCTCGCTGTATGGCCAGCCGGCCGACATGGACGAGATCAATGCCCTCGCGGCCCGCCACGGCCTGGCCGTGATCGAGGATGCGGCCCAGAGCTTCGGCGCCGACTACCGCGGCCGCAAGAGCTGCAGCCTGTCCACGATCGCCTGTACCAGCTTTTTTCCCAGCAAGCCGCTCGGCTGCTATGGCGACGGCGGCGCGCTGTTCACGAGCGACGACGACCTGGCGCGCGCCATGCGCGAAATCCGCGTGCACGGCCAGAGCCGGCGCTATGTCCATACCCGGGTCGGCGTCGGCGGCCGCATGGACACGCTGCAGTGCGCCGTCGTGCTGGCCAAGCTCGGCCTGTTCGACTGGGAACTCGCGCAGCGCCGGCGCGCGGCGGCCGCGTATGACGCGCTGCTGGAAGGCAAGGTCGATCTCGTCGGCCGCGGCACCGACCGCGCCAGCGCATTCGCCCAGTACACGGTGCTGGTCGAGCGGCGCAACGACGTCCAGCACGCCCTGCAGGAAGCCGGCATCCCGACGGCAGTCCATTATCCGGTACCGATCCACATGCAGCCGGCGTATGCGCACCTGAGCGGAGGCGCGACCTGCCCAGTGGCGCGCTCCCTGGCCGACAGGGTCATGAGCCTGCCGATGGGGCCGTACCTGCCCGATGAAGACATCCGGCGCGTGTGCGCGGCCCTGCTCGAGGCCGTCGATATCCCGGCGCCGGCCGCAACGTCGGCAATGGCGGCCATGTCCGTATGAGCCTGCCGGGTTTCTGGAGACACGTGGCAACGGTCCTGGGCGGCGCACTCGGCGCCCAGGCCCTGCCCCTGCTGGTTGCACCGCTGATCACGCGCATGTGCACGCCCAGCGAGATGGGCGCGTTCGCGGTGTGGCTCGGCGTCGTCGCCGTGTCCGCCATCGCCGCCACCCTGCGTCTCGAAACCGCCATGATCCTCGACCACGAGCCGGAGCAGCAGCGGGTCTGCTTTTCCGTCGTGTTCTATTCGGCCACCACGACCGCCCTGCTCGTCTCGCTGTGCGCGCTGCTCGCCCATGCGCTCGGGCTGCCCGCGCTGGGCGGCCAGTCGTGGGGCGCGCTGCTCCTCGTCGGCGTCGGGACCTGGCTCACGGCCTACACCCAGACGACGCTGGCCTACGCGACGTCGCACAAGGCCTTCGGCAAGGCCGCGCGCGCCAAGGTCTGGGGTGCTGCCACCATCGCGCTCACCCAGCTGCTTCTGCTGGCCGCCGGCGCCGGCGAAGCGGGCCTGCTGATCGGCCAACTGATCGGCCTCGCGGCCGGCCTCGTCGCGGCGACCCTGCTGCTGCATCCGCCGCGTCCGCACCTGGCGCTGCGCCTGGACCGCGCCGCGCACGCCTACCTGCACCGGCACCAGAAATTCTGGCGCTTCTCGCTGCCCTCCAACCTGCTCAATGCGCTCGTCGGCCAGATGCCCCTGTTCCTGATCGGGATGCGCCACGGCGCCGTGGCGGCCGGCCTGTACGCGCTCACCCAGCGCGTGCTGGCCGCACCCGTGTCGCTGCTGGCGGCCTCCGTGCTCGAAGTGTTCAAGCGCGAATCCGTGCACGAGTTCCAGACCCTCGGCCATTGCAGCCACGCATACCGCTATACGTTCAAGGCCTTGTCGATGCTGGGCGCCGGACCGGCCCTGGCCCTGCTGCTGTTCTCGCCCGCCCTGTTCGAACAAGTGTTCGGCGCGTCCTGGCGGCCCGCCGGCGAGCTGGCGCAGATCCTCGCACCGCTGTGCTTCCTGAATTTCATCGCGAGCCCGCTCAGCTACGTGTTCTTCGTCACGGGCAAGCAGCAGGTCGACCTGCTGTGGCAGATCGCGCTGTTCTTCACGACGCTGGGCGCGTTCCTCATACCGGGGACGCTGCACGAGAACGTGCTGTGGTACGCGATCGGCTATTCGGTGCTCTACCTGGTGTATCTGCACATGTCATGGCAGATCTCGCAGAACCGCCTGGCCACGGCATGAAGACCTCGATATGAAGACCACCTACAGCGCCGGCACTTCCGCACGCGAACAGCTGCTGCTGAATTCCGCGTTCTTCCTGCTGTTCCCCGGCTTTTTCTACTACCACACGCTGCTGGGCACGGGCACGACGGGAGCCTTCCTGGGCGGCTATTTCTCGCCGGTGTCGCTGGTCTATATGCTGCCGCTGGCCGTGGCCTATTACAAGCGCCTGCGTCGCGATCGATGCCGGCTGTCGTCGATCGACATGCATTACGGCCTGTTCAATGCCTACTTCATCGCGGTGATCGTCGTGAACGCGGCCGCCGGCGCCACCCTGGCCATCGTCGCGCACCACGTCGCGGGCATCCTGTTCATGGTGAACACGTTCTTCCTGTTCGCGCTCATCGACTTCGACCAGCGGCAGTTCCGCCTGATGGGCCTGGCCAGCCTCGCGGCCATGAGCGCGATCGTGTTCACGTTCTCCGTCAACGGTGTGTTCTTCCTGGGCGCCCTCGGCATGGCGAAGGACGCCGACGCCCTCGCCACCTACCAGGGCTTCTCGCGTTCCTACCTGATGACGATCCTGCCCGTCCTGGCGTACACGCGCTCGCTGCCGCTGCGCCTGGTCCTGTACGCCAGCGGCGCCGCCACGCTGTTCGTCAACACGGCACGCAGCGAATTCGCGGCGTTGCTGTTCGCGATCCCCATCGTCGAATTCTATTTTTCGCGCCACAAGCTGGTCTTCCTCGGCCTCGCCGTCATCGCCACGTTGCTGATCTCCGCACACATGGACGAGATCATCGCCGCGCTGCCCGACAACCGCATCCTCGAGCTGCTCGACCTGTCGCAATCGACGTCGGCCAACAAGCGCCATCACCTGACGGTGTACGCCGAACACACCATCGCCGCCCATCCGCTGCTGGGCGACTACGCCAGTTATACCCTCGGCTATTACTCGCACAACGTGCTCTCGGCCTGGGTGGACCTGGGCCTGTTCGGCTTCGTCTATCTCCTCGCGCTCACGGCGCTGCCTGCCGTACCGATGTTCTTCAAGGAGTATTTTGCCGGCCGGCGCCGACCGGAATTCATCCACGGGTTCGCACTGGCCTGCGTGACCCTCCTGCTCCTGATTTCGTCCCACTACTTCACCGACATGCTGATCGGAGCCACGCTCGGCGCTTACTCGCAATACCGGTACGAGAGAAAACATGGCAAATATCGTCCACCTGACCTCAGCCCATCCGCGCTACGACACCCGGATCTTCATCAAGCAGTGCCGCAGCCTGAACGAACGGGGGCATGACGTCACGCTGGTGGTGGCCGACGGCCTGGGCGACGAAACCATCGACGGCGTATGCATCGTCGACGTCGGCCGGCCCGCCGGCCGCATCGACCGGATCCTGC
Source organism: Massilia sp. Root335 (assembly GCF_001425685.1). Lineage (GTDB taxonomy): Bacteria > Pseudomonadota > Gammaproteobacteria > Burkholderiales > Burkholderiaceae_D > Telluria > Telluria luteola. The sequence continues at coordinate 60,527 of NZ_LMCY01000002.1, forward strand.
GCGCCACGCGGCGTGTGCTGCGCGCGGCGCTGCGGCTCGACGGGGATGTCTACCAGCTGCACGACCCCGAGCTGCTGCCGGCCGGCTTGCGCCTCAAGCGCAACGGCAAGCGGGTGATCTTCGATTCCCACGAAGACGTGCCGACGCAGCTCCTCGCCAAACCGTATCTCGGCAGGGTGTCGCGCCTGACGCTGTCCCGCGCCTTCCGCCTGTACGAGGACTACGCGTGCCGCCGCTTCGACGGCCTGATCGCGGCCACGCCCTTCATTCGCGAACGCCTGGCGCGGCTACACCCGCACACGGTCGACATCAACAATTATCCGCTGCTGCAGGAATTCGACGCGCCACCCGACTGGGACCGCAAGGCGCCGGAAGTCTGCTACGTGGGCAGCATCTCGGCGATCCGCGGCATCCGCGAACTGGTGCGCGCCTGCGAACTGCTCCATTCGCCGGCCCGGCTGGCCCTCGTCGGCACGTTCTCCGAGCCCGCGCTGGAACGCGAGATCGCGCGCTTCCCGGGCTGGACGCGCGTGCAGGCGCACGGTCATCTCGACCGCATCGGCGTGCGCCAGGTCATGCAGCGTGCGATGGCCGGGCTGGTGACCTTGCATCCCGTCGTCAACTACCTCGACGCACTGCCCGTCAAGATGTTCGAGTACATGGCCGCCGGCCTGCCGGTGATCGCCTCGCGTTTTCCGCTGTGGCAGGACATCGTCGAGGGCAACCAGTGCGGCGTCTGCGTCGATCCGGGCAATCCCGCCGCGATCGCCGCCGCGATCGACCACTTCTGCCGCCACCCGCACATCGCGCGGCGCATGGGCGAAAACGGACGTCGTGCCGTCCACACCCGCTACAACTGGAGCAGCGAGGCCGACAAGCTCGCCGCGTTTTACGACGCGGTGCTGCCGGACCCGGCGTCCCCGTCCCGCCAGCGCCACGGGAACGGCGTGCACGCGGGCTGTCCCTAGGCCATGACGGCCGCCGCTGAAAGAACGCCCGCTCCCAACGACCATGTACCGCCGAGCCCACGTACCATGACGACCCTGCTGCATCACTTCGACACGCTGCGCCAGGTCCTGCGCCTGCCGCGGGCGGACCTGTGCTTCGACGCCCGGATCCATCCGGACGACGTTGCGGCCACCTATCGCTATTACACGAAACGGCATCCGCGCTACAAACTCATCGGCAACAAGACGGTCGGTGCCGCGCTGATCGACCTTGCGCGCTATCCCGCCTCTGCGGCCTACCTCGACGCCATCCAGGGCAAGAACCGGGGTGCGTGGCACGCCAGGCGGGCCCGTGCGCGCGGCTACGTCTGCACGGAGATCGAACGCAACGACCATGTCGACGCCATCCACGCCATCAACACGTCGCTCGACACGCGCCAGGGGCGGCCGATGGACGGCAAATACCTGGACAAGGTCGCGCGCTACGAGCGCCAGCCCCATTTCGACTATTTCGGCGTGCTGAACGACGACGGCCGGCTCGTCGCCTACGCGAACATCGGACGCTACGGCAATTTCAGCGCCTTCTCGCAACTGATCGGCCTGCGCAACAACGACGGCATCATGCACCTGCTCGTCGTCGACATCATCGCCCGCCTCATCGAACGCCAGCGCGTGCGCTACGTCATGTACGACACGTTCTTCGGTGCGCAGTCCGGGCTGCAGCACTTCAAGCGCATCGTCGGCTTCGAACCCTATCGCGTGAAGTACAGCCTGCGATGAAAACGCTGCTCAACCGGCTCTACTCGGACTACCTGATGCCGTCGCGCCTGCCCGAGTACGAGGCGCTTCTCGTCCGGGCCGGCCAATGCGGCTACCGGCAGCTCTCCGTGCGCGATTTCCACCACGCGGTCCGCCCGGAGGCGGCGCTGCCGACCCGCGTGCTGGTGCACCGCCACGACATCGACAGCGACTTGCGCACGGCGCGCAAGATGTTCGCGCTCGAAACGAAACATGGCGTGAGGGCCAGCTATTACTTCCGCCTCAGTACGCTGGACTACGGCTTCATGCGCGACATCGAGGCGGCCGGCAGCGAGGCCAGCTACCACTACGAGGAAGTCGCGACGTATGCCAAGCGCCACCGCATGCGCCGCGGCGACGAGGTGCGGGCACGCTTTCCCGAGATCCGCGAACTGTTCGTGCGCAACTTCATGCGCATCGGCGAACACCTGGGCACGCCGATGACGACGGTCGCCAGCCACGGCGACTTCGCCAACCGTCGCCTGAAGGTGATCAACCACGAACTGCTGAGCGACTCCGAACTGCGCCGGCGCTGCGGCATCGAATGCGAATCCTACGACGCCGACCTGCTGCGCCACTTCGACGTGTACATCAGCGACCGTCCGCATCCCGTGTACTACTACCCGCTGTCACCGTTCGACGCGCTGAACCGCTACGAGCGCGTCTGTTTTCTCACCCATCCCGTGCAATGGGAAACGAACTGGCTCGAGAACACCCGCTGCAACGTGGTGCGCCTGGCCGAGGAAGTGGTGTGGCACACATGAATATCCTCCTGATCAACCATTACGCGGGATCGGTGCTCCACGGCATGGAGTACCGCCCCTACTATCTCGCGCGGGAGTGGGTGCGCGCAGGGCACAGGGTGACCATCGTCGCCGCGTCGGCATCGCATGTGCGCACGCAGGCGCCGCAGATGGGCCGGCGCACCCGACTGGAAGAAAATATCGACGGCATCGACTACGTCTGGCTGGCGGCGCCGTCGTATCGCGGCAACGGCGCGGCGCGGGTGCGCAATATGGCCGCGTTCCTGTGGCGCCTGGGCGCGGCGGGCGAACAGCTGGTGCGGACGTTCCGGCCGGACGCCGTGATCGCATCCAGCACGTATCCGCTCGACATCTGGCCGGCCGCCCGGATCGCGCGCCGCGCCGGGGCCCGCCTGCTGTACGAGGTGCACGACCTGTGGCCGCTGTCGCCCATGGAACTGGGCGGCTATTCGCGCCGCCATCCCTTCATCATGCTGCTGCAGGCGGCGGAAGACTTCGCCTGCCGCCGCGCCGACGCCATCGTCTCGATCCTGCCCAAGGTGCGCCCGCACCTGGAGGCGCACGGCATGGCGCCGCACAAGCTGCATCTCGTGCCTAACGGTGTCGACCCGGACGAGTGGCGAGCCGACCCGGCGCCCTTGCCCGCCCGGCTCGACATCGTCCTCGACGGGCTCCGCCAACAGGGCCGGTTCGTCGTCGGCTATGCCGGCACGCACGGCGTCGCGAACGCGCTGGGCACGCTGCTCGACGCCGCGCACCGCCTGCGTGGCCATCCCGTCGCCTTCGTTCTGGTCGGGTCCGGTCCCGAAAAACCTGCGCTCGAACGGCGCGCCGCCGAACTGGGCCTGGCCAGCGTGCATTTCTTCGACCCGATCCCGAAATCGCAGGTGCCGGCCCTGCTGCAGCGCTTCGACGTCGCCTACATCGGCTGGCGCCGCCAGGCCCTGTACCGCTTCGGCATCTCGCCCAACAAGCTGATCGACTACATGATGGCGGGCCGTCCCATCGTCCATGCCGTCGAGGCGGGCAACGATCCCGTCATGGAAGCCGGCTGCGGATTGACGGTCGCGCCGGACGACCCGCAGGCCATCGCCGACGCCGTGCTCGCCATGCAGGCGCTGGATGCGCCCACGCGCGATGCGCTCGGCCGGCGCGGGCGCGCCCATGCGCTGGCCAACCACACCTATGCCGTCCTCGGACAACGCTTTTTAACCGCACTCGCTGGAGACAGCCGCCATGCCTGAAGACCTGACCCAAGCTACCGCCGCGCCTTTCCTGCCGTTCGCCCTGCCCGACATCGACGAGGCGGAAATCGACGCCGTCGTCGCCTGCCTGCGCTCAGGCTGGGTCACGACGGGCCCGACCACCCGGCAATTCGAACAGGATTTCAACGCCTACCTGGGCGGCGGCCTGCAGGCGATTGCCGTGAACTCCGCCACCGCGGGCCTGCACCTGGCGCTGGAAAGCCTGGGCATCGGCCCGGGCGACGACGTCATCGTGCCCACGCTCACGTTCACGGCCACGGCCGAGGTCGTGCGCTACCTGGGCGCGCGACCCGTCTTCGTCGACGTCGAACCGGACCGGATGACGCTGTCGGTGGACGCCGTCGAAGCGGCGCTCACGCCGCAGACGCGCGCCGTCGTCCCCGTCCACTATGCCGGGCTGGCCTGCGACATGGACGCCCTGCTGGCGCTGGCGCGGCGCCGCGGGCTGCGCGTCGTCGAGGACGCCGCGCACGCCTTCCCGACCCGCTACAAAGGCCGGCTGATCGGCACGCTGGACAGCGACATCACCGTCTTCAGCTTTTACGCGAACAAGACGATGACCACGGGCGAAGGCGGCATGATCGTCACGCGCGACCCTGGCCTCGCACAGCGTGTGCGCGTGATGCGCCTGCACGGCATCAGCCAGGACGCGTTCGACCGCTACGTGTCGCACAAGCCGGCCTGGTATTACGAGGTCGTCGCGGCCGGCTTCAAGTACAACCTGACCGACATCGCCTCGGCCATCGGCATCCAGCAGCTGCGCAAGATCGACCGCTTCGCCGCGCGCCGGGCCTGCCTGGCACGGCGCTACCACGACGGCCTGGCGGGCCTGCCGCTGCGGCTCCCCGCCCTGCCGGACGACGACAGTACGCACGCCTGGCATTTGTACGTGGTCCGGCTGACCGGGGAAGCGCGGCTCGGACGCGACGCGTTGATAACCGAGCTCGCCCGGCGCGGCATCGGCACGAGCGTGCACTTCATCCCGCTGCACCGCCAGCCCTACTGGCGCGACGCCTATGACCTATCGCCCGCCCGCTTCCCCGTGGCCGAAGCGTGCTACCACGGCATGCTCACGCTGCCGCTGTACACGAAGATGAGCGACGCCGACCAGGACCGCGTCATCGGGCACCTGGCCGAGCTGCTGGCATGAGCAAGCGCCTGTTCGACGTGGTGGCGGCCGGTTGCGGCCTGGTCCTGCTGGCGCCGGCGCTGCTCGCGCTCGCGCTGTGGATCCGGCTCGACTCGCCCGGACCGGCGCTGTTCCGCCAACGCCGCGTAGGACGATACGGCCGCCACTTCGCCATCTACAAATTCCGCACCATGGCCGACCGTCCCGACGGGGGCCGCCAGCTGACGGTCGGCCAGGACCCGCGGATCACCCGCGCGGGCCGCTTCCTGCGGCGCACGAAGCTGGACGAACTGCCCCAGTTGCTGAACGTGCTGGCGGGCACGATGAGCCTCGTCGGACCGCGTCCGGAAGTGCCGCGCTACGTCGACCGTTATCCGCCCGCGGTGCGCGAGACCGTTCTTTCGGTGGCGCCGGGCATCACTGACCTCGCGGCCATCCTCTACAAGGACGAAAACGACATCCTCGGACGCGCGCAGGATCCCGAGCGGGCGTATATCGAGACGATCCTGCCCGTCAAGCTCGAGTATTACCAGCGCTACGTGCGCGAGCGGTCGTTCTGGCTCGATGTGCGCATCATCTTCCGGACGCTGGCCGCGATCCTCAGCTGACGAGCCGGATACCGCCATGCTCTGGTCCAAGCTGTTCCACCTGGGCGACCTGTCCCTCACGCTCCCGGCCGGCAGCGCGATCGCGGGCTGGCTCCTCGCTGCGCGGGCCTGGCGTGCAGCCCTCGGCTGGAGTCTCGTGTTCGGACTGGCGCTGGCGCTCGTCGCGGCGACCAAGGTCGCCTTCATGGGCTGGGAAACGGGCCTGCCGACGCTCGGCTACAAGGCCGTCAGCGGCCACGCCGCCGGCTTCACCGCAGCCTTCCCGACGCTGTGCTGGCTGCTGTCGCAGCGCTGCGCGCCGCCGGTGCGCCGTGGTGTCGCGCTGCTCGCGCTCGGCCTCGGCGTGGCGGTCGCCGCGGCCCTCGTCCACGCCGGCGAACACACGCCAGTCGAAGCCATCGCCGGCTGGATCGTCGGGCTCGCGGCCTTCCTCTGCACCGTCCACCTGGCGTGCGGCGTATCTGCGCCCCCGCCGGGCCGGGCGATCGCCTGCGCCGTGCCCGCATTCTGCGCGACGGCATGGGCGCTGCATTCGGTTTCCGTAGGTTACTGGATGATCCGGCTCGCGCTGGCCCTGTCCGGCAATCCCTATCCCTACCCTTGGGACAACTGCAGCTAGCGTCCCGAGACTTTTTATCAGGAGGCACCATGTCCGGCACGCATATTCCAGCTATCCATTGGCAGCGAAAGAGTCAGCTCGACAGTACAACCGGCTGTTCCCTCCTGATTTCCCTGATGCGTGGCCTGGCAGCGCTGCAAGTCGCGGCAGCGCACCTGCGCGCCGAAATGTTCCCTGGACTGCGCGACATCGCCAGTCCATCCGTCTATTACCAACTGCTGGCCTTCGGCACCGGCTTTGCGCACCAGGCGGTCGTCGTCTTCTTCCTGATCAGCGGCTGGCTGGTCGGCGGCAGCCTGCTCAACAAACTGGAGCGCGCGAATACGTCGACCGGCGCCGCCGACGGCGCCTCGCCGTGGCGGGCCTATGCGATCGATCGCCTGACCCGCTTGTGGACGGTCCTGATTCCGGCCCTGTGCCTCATGCTGCTCGTCGGCGTCATGACGGACGTCGTCGACCCGGCCCGCGCCGATTTTTCCACCGCCAATGCATACTCGGCCGCGGCATTTGCCGGCAACCTGGTCGGCCTGCAGACGGTGGATGTCGACAATTTCGGGGGCAATTACGCCCTGTGGAGCCTGGCCAACGAGACCTGGTACTACATCCAGTTTCCCCTGCTGCTGATCATGTTCACGAGCCGCAGCCGGATGCGCCAGGGCTGCGCCGCGGCCGTGCTCCTGGTGCTGGGCACGTCGCTGCCCTTGTCCATCACCCTGTATTTCGCGCTGTGGCTGCTGGGTGCCGCGTTTTCGCGCATCCGCATCGACTGCGGCACCGGCGCGCGCGCGGGTCTCGCCGCCATCGTCGTGGCCAGTTCGATTTATTTCCGCCTGCGCGGCAGCAACGACGATCTCAACCCTGAATCGTTCCTGCAAGATCTCGTGTACAGCCTGCCGTTGCTGACCTTCCTGTCCACGCTGCATGCGCCGTTCGCCACGACGTCGTCCCCGATGCGGGCCGTCGCACGGCTCGCGCACACCTTGTCCGAGTTTTCGTTCACGCTGTACGTGACGCACATCCCCGTCATCAAATTGCTGCGGTATGCCGGCCAGAAAACGTTCGGGCGCGATCGCCTCGTCCCTGACGCGCCGCTGGCGTACGCCGTCTATGCGGGCATGCTCCTGACCCTGCTGGCCACGGCATGGCTGTCGTATCGCCTGTTCGAATCCCATACGTTCCGCGTGCGCCGCGCCGTCAGGAATGTCCTGCGGCCGCGTCCACAGCGCACGTCGATGGCGTCCTCGTCGATGAAGTGACACGCCGTATCGGGCCCCGCCGCGATCGCGCCGGGGGGCCGGCATCTGGCCGCTGTATCTGTCCTTGATCGACATGCCGACCGTGGCGCGCGATCTGCCGCACCGTCCGTGACGTGGAATGCCGGCACACGGTCGCCTCAACGGACGGGCTCCGGGCTATGACGTGCTAACGGGATAAGCCTTCACCAGACTCGATGTCGGTGCATCTGCGCCGGTATGTCGATGCCGGTATGTCGATGCCGGTATGTCGATGCCGGCGTGCGCAACGCCAAGAGGTTCAGCGGACGTGTTCTCCGCCGCGTCGTCCGGCCCCGGCGCCCGGCGCCCGGCGCCGGGCAAACGTATCGCGAAGACGCCGAGGCAGAAGCGGCACTTCCATTCACCCTGCGGCGAAGCCGATCTGCCCCGTCGCCGTGAATTTGGTATAGGCGCCGTAAGCACCCAGGCGCGGCGCCATGTCGTTGAACAGCACGCCCTGGGGTGATATCCCCGCGTGGTTCAGGCGCTTGATCGATTCGTTGATCTCGGACTCGTTCGTACGGCCCGAGCGGGCCACGATGAAGACGGCGCCGGCGTGACCGCCGATGATCAGGGCGTCGGCCACGTCGAGCAGCGGCGGCGGGTCGAGCAGAACGAGGTCGTAGTGGGTCGCGACCTGTTGCAGCAGGCCGCCGAAATTCAGGTGCAGCAGGAATTCGGAGCGATTCGGCGGCAGTTCGCCCGTCGGGATGAAGTCGAGGTTTTCGACGACGTCGTGGTGGATCACCTCGTCGATCGACGACTGGCCCAGGATGGCGCGAGAGAGGCCGCGCTCGCGGCTCATGCCGAAATAACGGTGGAGCTGGCCGTTGCGCAGGTCGGAGTCGATCAACAGCACGCGCTTGCCGCTGGCCGCCATCACGGCGGCGAAGTTCGCGGACACGAACGACTTGCCGAGGCCCCGCGTGGGCCCGGCGAACATCACGATATTGCTCTGGAAGTGAGGCATGGAAAACTGCAGCGCGGCGCGGAAGCTGCGCAGGCTTTCGATGGCGGCATCTTCGGGAATGATCTGGGCCAGCAGCGGCAGCGCGCCGCCGTCGCTCCTCGCCTTGCGCATCAGCTTGTCCTGATTATTGCTGTGTGGGATCGTCGCATAGACGACGCGCGCGCGCAGCAGGCGCTCGATGGCTTGCGGATCGTCGATCCCGCCCATCATGGCCTTGCGCGTAAATGCGATCAGGGTGCCGAGGAACAGCCCCGTGACGACGGCCAGCGCCACGATCAGCGGACGGTTCGGCTTGATCGGCTTTTCGGGTGCGATCGGCGCATCGACCATGCGCACGTTGCTGACCCGCCCCACGGAGATCAGGCGCAGCTGCTGAGCCGTGTTCGACAGGGCCGTGTAGAGATCGGTGTTGACCTTGATGTCGCGCGTCAGGCGCGCTTCATCCTGTTCGAGCACGGGCAAGTCCTTGATGCGGGCATTGACCTGGTCGATCTCCGTGTCGACTTCCTTGAGCTGGCGGTTGATCGCGGCGACGATCGGGTGGTCTTCCGTGAAGCGTGCCATCAGCTCCGTCTTCTTCTGGATGAGGTCCATGCGCCGCCCCCGGGCCGCGGCGGCCTGGGCAAGGCTCATGCGCGCTTCCTCCTGCAGGTCGACCGTGCTGTGGGCATTGCGGAACTGGTTGTAGCGGTCTTCCGCCTGCTCCAGCTGACGCTTGAGGATGGGCAGTTGCTGATTGAGGAAGGCCAGCGACTTTTCCGCTTCCTCGGTCTTGCGCGCGAGGTTCTGCCGCATATACTCGCGCCCGATCTCGCTCAGCACGGCATACGTGCGGCGCGCATTCTCGCCCTGCAGCTTGACCTCGATGATGCCCGACTGCTTGCCCTGCTCGGTGATCACGAGCGCGTTCTGGATCGCCTCGATCATCGCGAAGCGCGACATGCGGCGCAGGCGAAACCGGCCGCCGGGATCCGCCGACAGGCGGTCGACCTTCAGCTCGATCAGGCCCTCCGGCGTCGGCACGCGGTAGCGCAGTCCGACTTCGCCTTCGAACACGATGCGCTGGCCGCCGCCGGAAAACCGGTAGCGGTCCTGGCCGAGCGCCGTCAGCGTGAACTCGCGCCCCAGCCAGGCTTCCGGCACTTCGAACAGCGACACCTCGGCCCGTTCGCTGCCCCAGACATAGCCGCCGTAGCCGAACAGGCCCGGCTTCGACAATGCGTTGCCGTTCTGGTTGGCGAACCAGAACCCGGCGATGGGGAAGTACTTGGGCCGCACGTCGATGTACAGCTGCAGGTTGTCAACCGCGCGCGACACGACCATGCGCGACCGCAGCAGCTCCATCTCGGCGATCGCCGCCTTCTTGGTTTCGAACAGCGAGGACGCTTCGGAGAGGATGTTCTTCGACGCGTTCGGGCTCTCTTCCTCGACGTGGATCATGAGGTTGGCCTCGAACACGGGCTTGGCGACGAGCGCGTACAACACGGCCATCAGGGTGATGAACGCGGTGATGCCGCCGATCAGCCAGCGGCTGTCGTACAGCGTGTTCAGGTAACCCTTGAGATCGAACGCAGGGTCCTCGCGCGGCGCGTCGACGGCACGCGGATCGAACGGCACGCTGATGATCGGCGGACGGGGAACGAGGGGCGACAGGGCATGCGACTCACCAGTGGTACTCATGGGATTGCTCCGTAGATCGGCATATGCGGGCGCATGCGGAATCAGGGCCGGTTGGCCGCATTCACCGCCGAGCTCAGCGCGCCCGGGAACAGGAGGCTCAGGTTGCGGTTCCAGTTGGCCAGCGGCGTCGCGGCGACGTACACGATGTCCTTCGGCTGCAGTTCGAAGGCTTCGGCCATCGCCAGCGATCCGGCCACGCGTGCGTCGAGCTGGAACACGCGCGTGCGCTGCGGCGTCTTGCGCACCACGTAGACCTGGCGCGCATCGCCGCTCAGGGGACTGATGCCGCCGCTCTCGCCCAGCGCTTCGTTGAGGGTCAGCCGGCCGTCGTGCATGGTCAGCGCCTTGGGCGTCACGACTTCGCCCGAGACGAACACCTTGCTTTCGTCGCGCGAGTGCACCCGCACCACATCGCCCGGCGCGAGCATGACCAGGCCCGGATTGATGTTCTTCTGGACCAGGTCGCGCAGGTTGATGGCGTAATGCGTCTTGCCGCGCTCCAGCTCGATGCGGCTCTGGTCGGCCGTGGGCAGCAGGCCGCCCGCGCGGTTGATGGCTTCGACGAGCGTCATCGGGATGTCGTTGATGGCCTGCAGGCCGGGCGACTTGACCTCGCCGTCGATGTACACGCGCTTGCTGCGGTAGGCCTGCACGCGCAGCGTCACGTTCGGATTGGCGAGGTATTTGGCGAGGCGCGTCGTCAGCAGCGCGCGCGCCTGTTCCTCGGTGAGGCCCTGGACGGTCAACAGGCCGGCCAGCGGAAACTGGATGCGGCCCTGGTGATCGACGACGAAGCCCTGCGGCGCCGCATTCGCGTTCGCGGCCGCGGCGGCGGTCGCGGCCGGATCGGCGTTGGCCGCCGTGACGAGACCGCCGGTCAGCTCGGGGTGGTCCCACACGACGATGGCCAGGATGTCGCCGCTGCCGATCGCATAGGGCGGCGGGTTCGGCACCAGCAGGCGTTCGAGGTCTTCGTTGGCCCGGACCTGGTGCTGCTGGTGTTCCGCCGAGATCAGCCGTTCGGTGATCATCTCGGTGGGCGGCGCCGGCTCGTCCGCGCCGGCATGGTCCTGCGAGCGGAACTGGATGCCCGACGCGCAGCCGGCGAGCAGGCCGGCGTACAGCCATGGCAGGGCCACGGCGGAAAGCAAGCCCGCGGCCCGTCTTAGAAATTGCGTAATGGAAGCATGCATGGTTGCCTGTCGAAATGAGCTGCCAACCTCTGGCAATCAGAGTCAGGGTAAGCCGCTCAACCGACAGGACTTTGGCGCACGTCAAGCACCACGCATAGGTCAACCGCGGGCGCGTGTGGCCGTCAGCGCATCTCTTCCAGCAGCCGCAGGATGCCGGCGAAGCGCCACACGCGCCGCAGTTCGATCACGTCGTAGTTCGCGGCGACGTTCGGTGGAAACGCCGAATAGCGCGCGTTCAGCCGCACGACGCGGCGCACGAATTCGTCGATGTCCGCGCGGCCGCTCGAGCGCAGGATGATCACGTCCTCGACGCTGCCGTCGCTGCGGATCGCCACGCTGACGATGGGGTCGGTGCGCACCACGTCGGCCGACAGCTGGGCTTCGCTCAGGACCGCGTTGCGCTCGATCTTCTGGCGCACGCTGTCGATGTACATGCGCAGCGGAATGTCGTGGCGCGCGGCCTCCGCGAGCGCGCGCCGCGCCGTGCGCGCCGCATCCTCGGCCGGCCGCACGGCCTGCGGCACGGGTTTCAATATATCGATGCCGCGCATCATTTCGCGTGCACGCGAGGCCAGGTCGCTGCCCAGTGCGGCGCGCGGGAGCGTGCCGTTGCCCCGCCCCGCGCCGTCGCTGCCGTCCGCGCCCGCGCGTGCCGGAGCGGGCACGGGCGACGCGGCAGCGCCCCCGGCATCGGACAGATCATGCGCAGGGTCACGGCGCGCCTGCTCCTGCGCGAGCCGGGCGTTTTCTTCGGCTTGGCGGCGTGCGGCCTGATCCGCTTGCTGCGCACGCTCCTGGCGCAACCGCTCGTCCGCAAGCTGGCTGGCGCGCTCCTGTTCCGCCAGTTGCTGGCGGGCCGCTTCCTGCGCGCGCTGCTGATCGGCCAACTGCTGCGCACGCGCCTGCTCGGCCTGCTGCGTGCGCATCTGCTCCGCCAACTGCTGCGCCCGTTCCTGCTCGGCCTGCCGGATACGCCGCTGCTCGGCCAGCTGCTGCGCACGCGCCTGTTCCTCCTGTCGCATCCGTTGCTGTTCAGCGAGCTGCTGCGCGCGCTCCTGCTCGGCCTGCTCGACGCGGCGTTGCTCGGCCAGCTGTTGCGCACGTTCCTGTTCCGCCTGCTCGGCGCGTTGCTGCTCGGCCAGGCGCCGTTCTTCCTCCTGCCGTGCGCGGGCCTGCGCTGCCTCGGCCGCGTGCTGATCGGCCAGCGCCGCTTCATATTGAGCGGACTGGTCCGCAAGTCGCTGCCGCTGCAGCTCGGCCTCGGCGCGCAGCTTGTCCTCGGCTTCGGTGCGCAGACGGGCTTCGTCCGCTTCGCGCCGGCGCTCCCGTTCGCGCTCGCGTTCATCGGCCAGGCGGGCGCGCTCGGCCCGCGCGGTGTCCTCGTCCTGTGCATCGGCCAGCGCGGGCTTGTCGGCCTCGGCCGTCGGCTCGGTGCGAGCCAGCGGGTCCGGCATCGGATCGGGTTCCACGGCCGGCAGCGGCACGTCGAATGTGTTGTCCTGATGCGTTTCCAGCGCGATCACGCGCGCGTGCAGGCCGTCGGCCAGGCGCGTCGCCGGCGGTTTGCGGCGGCGCTGTGCGACCCGCCGCGGCGGGGGCGCGGGTGTGGGCGCCGGCGCCGCTGGCGATGGCGCCGGCGCGACCGGATCGACCAGCCTGAATCCGCGCCGGAGCGCGTCCGGCCGCGGCTGCGGCAACGGCAACGGCGTCGGCCCCCCTTGCGGTGCCGGCACGGCCGCAACCGGTGCCGGCGGCATTACGGGCGGCGGCGCGGACGGCACGGCGGCGACGACAGGTGCAGGCGTCAACCGGATCGCGATCGGCCCGCCCGGCCCTGGCCGCAATCCGGGAATGCCGAACTGCAAGGACAATACGAGGCCGTGCAGCAGCAGGGAGACCAGCACGCCCATCGCCAGCCGGCGCGCGGATGCGTCCAGGGTCGAGGCGGATCGTACCGCGGTGGCGTTGGGCATGCGGGTCGTGTGGGTCGGGAATAAAGGCGGAATGTTGCCTGATTGATAGCACAGCTTACACGCGACAGTAAAGGGGGCGCGCACAAATGGGGGCGCGCACGGTTCGGAACGCTGTTTGTAATCCCGGCTACAATGATTTCGACGGGTCAGCAGCCAGGGGTTCGCATGTCACCAGGATTTATTTTCGCTACGGGTATCGAAAACAGCATTCCGACAATCGATAACGGTCGGGTACGAATGGACGAGATGGAGAAGTGCGGCCATTACACGCATTGGCGCACGGACTTCGATCTGGTGCAGGAGCTCGGACTGAAAGTCCTGCGCTACGGACCGCCGCTGCACAAGACCTGGCTCGGTCCCAAGCGCTATGATTGGGAATTCGCTGACCTGTCGCTCAACGACCTCCGCCAGCGTAACATCGCCTCGATCATCGACCTGTGCCACTTCGGCGTGCCCGACTGGATCGGAAACTTCCAGAATCCGGATTTTCCCGAACTGTTCGCCGATTATGCAGGCACGTTCGCGCGGCGCTATCCGTGGCTGCAGTTGTACACGCCGATCAACGAGATGTCGATCTGCGCCCTTTTTTCCGCCTTGTACGGCTGGTGGAACGAGCAGATGACGACGGACCGCGCCTACGTCACCGCGACAAAGAACCTCGTCAAGGCGAATATCCTGGCCATGCATGCGATCCTCCAGGTGCGGCCGGATGCCTTGTTCATCCAGAGCGAATCGACCGAATACTTTCATGCCGAAAGCCCGTCCGCCATCGGCCCCGCCGAGTTGTACAACGCGCGCCGCTTCCTGTCCCTGGACTTGAATTACGGCCGTCGCGTGGATTCCGAAATGTATGAATACATGATGGACAACGGGATGACGCGCGAGGAGTATCACTTTTTCCTGAATAATAATCTGAAGCACCACTGCATCATGGGCAACGATTATTACCAGACCAACGAGCATTACGTGTCGGCGGATGGATTGACGCGCGCGGCGGGTGAGATCTTCGGCTATGCCGTCATCACGCACCAGTACTACAACCGATACCGGCTCCCCGTGATGCACACCGAAACGAATCTGTGCGAAGGACCGCGTGGCGACGAGGCCGTGCACTGGCTGCGCAAGGAATGGGCCAACGTCCTGCGCGTGCGCAACAATGGCGTGCCGCTCGTCGGCTTCACGTGGTATTCGCTGACGGACCAGGTCGACTGGGATACGGCCTTGCGCGAGAACAACGGCAACGTCAACGCACTGGGCTTGTTCGACCTCGATCGCAAGATCCGGCCCGTCGGCATCGCCTACAAGGAACTCGTGCGTGCCTGGATGGAAGTGCTGCCGACGCAGAGCGTCTGCCTGCAAGTGCCGATCGTGATGCCGCACGAATTCCAGCGCCACGTACCGCCACCCAGCGGCTGGCCGTTCGACGAGAACGCGACCATGGCGCCGCGCACCGAAGAGCGCGAATAAGCGGCGGGTTGACAGACGTTCGACGCTGATCGGCGCCGTACCGTTTCAAGCATATGGACGCCGGTGTTCACGGGAAGAACGTCCTGCCGGCGGACGAGTGCAGTCGACATCGCCAGGCAATCGCGTATGTGATACCCCTGCCCCGCGTCAGCGGGCGATGTCGTCGGCAATGCCGATGAACGGATTTCAACGCGGCGCTAGACGAATGCTTCACGGAAGATTTATCGCCTAAGCCAGCAATCAAAAGACCATTGAAAGTCCATCGAGCGGTCCAACCACTCGATCGCGGCATTCCGCGCTCCTCGATTACACCAACACATACTTCGGCCGGGCCCGGGTTCGGCATCGATGCGTAATCTGTTCACCGATGGCCTGCGGCATTCGTCCTATCGAGATACGTGCATGCGCATTTAAACGCCGGGGGCAGGATTCACCGAAATGGCGAACCACTCCCGACCGGCACACTACGATAAAAACATGTCGGCTTCGAGCCCACGCCCATGATTCGCATACCGGTTCCATGCGCTGCGGAACAAGCCGGTCCAGCGCAAGGATTCCCTGGTTCGCACATGAAGCCGCTGCCCTCGGGGGCGCGGCGCCCGCTACGCGCAACTGTAATTGAGCTGTAATAGATCTCCCCCTCGGACGGACGAATCACCCGCGCAAGAAAAAAGCCGATGGCAATTCACCACAATCATTGACATTGATCAAAACTGGTTCGCCTATGAAGCGTTAGTAAATGACCGATATTACGAAAACAGGCATTATCCACCCGGCGCCTTTTGGTATTCCGAATTTATAGCGCTAACAACCAAACCCCGCAGACAAGTGCGAATATTTCTTTCGTCAATAGAAAAATTAAATATCGAGAAATATTAATTTTGCAAAGGAAATAAACCAACAGACTCAAATAAATATTTTACAAATTGTGAAACTTCGAGAGTTTTTTTAGTCAGCATCAGACATAATATTGATGCCGGTTCACCGGCGAATCATATGATATAAAGGGAAATTCAGGAGCGCGAATTGGATGACGCAATGACAAGCACCTACGGCACCGCCATCCTCCTTGAGAACGCATTTCCATATCTCGAAGGTTGGCGCGGTATCACGACGCGGGATACCAAAAGGACTGCATCATTTCCCCGGCTGCAGTCCGCACACGCGACTTTGCAGTTGGCGCCATCTCGTGGCAATACTATCTAACGCGACAGTGGTGGCGTACTACGATTCCGAGAATGTCGCATAAGATTGCTGCGGCCGTGTTCGAAATATGACCACCCTTTGACAGGGAATGAGATTACATGACCAAAACATCAGCTAATCAACTCGCCTTGATAAACACCTTCGTCCAGATCGTCTCCGCGGGCAGTTTTTCCCGTGCCGCGCAACAGCTCAATACCAGCCAGCCGACGGTCAGCCGCCAACTCCGCATGCTGGAGGCACATCTGGGCATCAAGTTACTCAACCGCAACACGCGCGGCATCAGCCTGTCCGAAGCCGGCCGCCGCTATTACGAATATTCCCGCATCATGTCCGAAGAGCTGGACAGATTCGAAAGCGAATTGCGGGGCGAAACCGACCTGCCCTGCGGCTTGCTGCGGGTTGTCGTTCCAAGTGGTTTTGGTCAATCCCGGCTGATCGAAGTCGCCGCCCAGTATTTGAAGGCAAACCCGGCCATTCGGCTGGAATGGAAGATAAGCGACGCGCCGGCCCGATTTGTCGATGATGCCGTCGACTGCGCCATTCAGGTCGATACGATAAAAGACGAATTGGTCGTTGCCCGCAAATTGGGCGAGGTGAACAAGATCATCGTCGCCGCACCTGCGCTTCTGTCGCGCTACGGCGGTATCTGCAAGCCGGAGGATTTGTCCAGATTACCGTGGGTGACACTGCCGAACCATCACTGCGGTTCGATCCAGCTGCGGGATCAATGGGGCAATTCCCGCAAACTGGATATTTCGCCAAGTTTCATGGCCGACAGCGTGCCGGTTGCCCGCCAGGCTGCGTTGCAGAAAATAGGGGCGGCCCTGATCTCGAGTTGCGCGGTCGCCGAGGACATTGCGGCAGGCACGCTGGTGCATGTGCTGCCCGATTGGTCCGGATTACCGGTATCTATTTATCTTACCTATCCCAAATCGCAGCACTATCCGCTCAAGTTCCGCAAATTCGTCGACCTGATCAAATCGCTGTCGCCGCAGTTTTTCAGTCCCGTTGAGCCGGTGGCGTTCACTTCCCGCATGGCCGGCGCGGCAAATCAGCCTTTGCACAGGCCCGCCGCCTGATCGAGCCCGCCGTTCGGGGCGGTACGCGCCACCTATGGTATGGCGCATACCGCCCCGTGTCGTGACGCGCTGCAGCCGTATCAGCGGATTCCAGCCGACAGCGACGCGGATGCAGGCATCTGTTGCGGCCATCCACCTGCGAGTTCCTTGAACAAGGCCACCGCCGCGACCGCGCTGCGGGTCCGTCCTTCGGCAAACGCATCCTGCGCCCGCAACTGCTCACGCTCGGCGTCGAGCACTTCATAGACACCGATGGTGCCGGCTCGCAGTTGCTCACGTGCGATTTCGACCGCATGGCTGCTGGCAGACGCGGCTTGCTCGAGGTGCTCGTCCTCGCTGCGCGTGCGCGCGTAGCGGATCAGGGCATTTTCGGTATCCTCCAGCGCCAGCAACACCGTTTGCTGGTACGTCGACAGCAGGCCGGCAGCGGCGGCATCGCTCGCCGCGATACGTGCGCGCACACGACCCGCATCGAGAAACGACCAATCGACGTTCAGACCCAGCAGACTGGTGTCCCGCTGGTTCGTGAACAGGTCGCCGGAACGGAAGGCGAACGTGCCGAGCATCCCCGAGAGTCTGACATGAGGAAACAGATCCGCGCTCGCGACGCCGATCCGCGCGGTGGCCGCGTGCAGGCGCTGCTCCGCCGCCGCGATGTCCGGGCGGCGGCGCAGCACGATGGCGGGCGTTTCAGGATCGACCGCCGGGGGCAATGCAGGCAGCGCGGCGGGAACGTCGAGCTCGGCGATCAGGGCCTCGGGCGGACGGCCGGTCAATACCGCGAGACGGTGTTCGTCGACGGCAATGCGCGCCTCCAGCGCGAACACGCGCGACGTGGCCGACTCGAGCTGCGCACGCGCGCGCGCAACATCGAAATCGGAACTGCGGCCGGCCTCCATCCGCGCGCTGATGATACGCAATGTTTCACGTTGCTTATCGATGCTTTCGCGCGCCACCCGCAGGCGCTCCTGCGTACCTCGCAAATCCATATAGGCGCTGGCGACCTGCCCCACGATGATCACCTGCAAGGCTTTCAGGTCCTCGGCGAGGGCGGCAGTCTCGGCGCGATGCGCCTCGACGTCGCGCCGCACTTTACCGAACACGTCCAGCTCCCAGCCGGCATTGACGCTGGCGCCATGGACGTCGTTGCTGCGCTGAAAGCCGTACGCCTGGTCCACGCTCAGTTTTTGATGCCCCGTGTTGGCGTTCACGTTCACGGTGGGGTAATGACCGGACTTGGCTTCACGCAATAGCGCTGTCTCACTGTCGTACCTGGCCAAGGCAACGCGGAGGTCGTTGTTGGCAGACAGCGCCTGCTCGACCAGGCTGGTCAGTTGCGTATCGCGGAAAGCCTGCCAGAACTCGGCATTGACCATCGGTGCAGCCTGGGTGCTGCCGGCCTCGGCACGAGCAAAGTGTTCGATCGCCGGCGCCGCCGGCTGGCGATAATCCGGACCGGCCGCGCAAGCGGCGAGGAGCACGGCCGGCAGCGCCAGTACGCTTTGTCTCAGCTTATTCATGTTCTAATTCCTTCAAGACGCTTCCCGTTGCGATGATCGGAGCGGCGCCGACCATCCTCGCGCCGAAAGTCCGCAGCGCAACATAAAACACCGGCGTCAGGAACAGGCCGAACAAGGTCACGCCCAACATCCCGGCAAAGACCGTCACCCCGGTGGCCTGACGCACCTCGCTGCCGGCACCGTGGCCAAACAGCAGGGGCACCGACCCGGCGATGAAGGCCGCGGACGTCATGATGATCGGGCGCAGGCGCAGCCGGCAGGCTTCCAGCGCGGCCTCGACGATACCCTTGCCCTGGAGCTCCAGTTCGCGCGCGAACTCGACGATCAGGATGGCGTTCTTGCACGCCAACCCCATCAGTACGACCAGGCCGACCTGCACGAAGACATTGTTGTCGCCACCCGCCAACCGGACGCCGAGCAGTGCCGAACACATGCACACCGGAACCATCAGGATCACCGACAGCGGCAGCGTCCAGCTTTCATAGAGCGATGCCAGCACCAGGAAGGCCAGTATCACCGAGAGCGAAAACACGACGATCGCGGCATTGCTCTGATTCATTTGTTGGTAGCTGATGTCGGTCCACTCCAGCGTAATCCCGGGCGGCAGTACCTTCTGGGCGATCTCGGTCAGTTTGGCGGTGGCCTGCACGGACGAAAACACCTTCGGGTCGGCATCACCGATCAGGTCCGCGGCAGGATAGCCGTTGTAGCGCATCACCGGGTCGGGTCCGTAGGTCGGCACGACCGTCGCCATGGAGCCGATCGGCACCATCTCGCCCCGTGCATTGCGCGTGCGCAGGCTGGTAATGTCCGTCGCCTGCACGCGATGCGCCGAGTCGGCCTGGGCGATTACGCGGTAGACACGACCGAACATATTGAAGTCGTTGATATAGGTCGAGCCGAGGTAGGTCTGCATCGTCCCGAACAAGTCGGTCAGTGCAACGCCTTGTGCCTTGGCCTTGTCGCGATCGACCTTGACCTCGAATTGCGGAATGTTGGCCTGATACGAACTGACCGGAAAGGTCATGCCGGGCGTTTGCGCCACCGCCGCCTGGAAGTCGGTCAGCGCCTTCTGCAATGCGCCGTAGCCCAACCCTGCGCGATCCTCCAGATACAGCGAGTAGCCCGAGCCGTTGCCCAGTCCCTGGATCGGTGGCGGCAGCAAGGCATAGGCGAAGCCGCCCTTGATGGCGGAAAACTTTTCATTGAGTTCCGCATTGATCTCCGCCGCGCTGCGGCTGCGCTGGTCGAACGGCTTCAGGATGACGTACGACGCCGTGAGGTTGGGCGTATTCACCGTCTGCAGGGCGTTGAGCCCGGCGTAGCCCGACACCATGTCGACCCCCTCTACCTTGCGCGCGGCTTCAATCATCTTGCGCGTCACGTCTTCCGTGCGCGTGAGCGAAGCGCCCTCGGGCAGCTTGGCGCCGGCGAACAGATAGAGCTTGTCCTGGGTCGGGATGAAGCCGCCGGGTATGGCACGGAACAGGAACCCGGTGGCGATCAGCAGGCCGGCATAGATGACGAACACCTTGCCGCGATGGCCCAGGGCACGCGCCACGCCCTTTTGATAGCGGTCGGCGTCGCGCTGGAACATCCGGTTGAACGGGCGGAACACCCATCCGCAGCTGCGGTCGATCAGGCGCGACAGGGCGTCCCCCGGCGCGTTGTGCGCCTTGAGCAGCTTGGCCGCGAGCGCCGGCGACAAGGTCAGGGAGTTGATCGCGGAAATCACGGTCGAGATGGCGATGGTGACGGCGAACTGCTTGTAGAACTGGCCGGTGACGCCGCCAAGGAACGCCATGGGCACGAACACGGCGCAGAGCACCAGCGCGATCGCGATGATCGGTCCCGACACCTCGCGCATCGCCTGGTGGGCCGCCGCGCGCGGAGTGAGGCCTTGCGCGATGTTGCGTTCGACGTTTTCCACCACCACGATCGCATCGTCGACCACGATGCCGATCGCCAATACGAGGCCGAAGAGGGTCAGCGTATTGATCGAGTAGCCGAGCAGATAGAGCACGCCGAACGTGCCCACCACCGACACGGGCACCGAGACGAGCGGAATGATCGACGCCCGCCAGGTCTGCAGGAACAGGATCACCACCAGGACCACCAGCAACACCGCCTCGATCAGGGTGTGCTGGACGGCGCGGATCGATTCGCGCACGAAGACGGTCGGGTCCCAGATCACGTGATACGAGATACTCGGCGGAAAGTTGGCCGACAATTCATGCAGCTTGGCGTACACCGCGTCGGCGACCGACAACGCATTGGCGCCCGGCGACAGGAAGATGCCGATCGTCGAGCCGTTCTCGCTGTTCTGGAAGACCCGCATCGTGTAGTCGCCGGCGCCGAGCGACACGCGCGCCACGTCGGACAGGTGCACGATCTGCCCGTCCGCGCCGCTCTTCAGCACGATATTGCCGAACTCCTTTTCGCTGCGCAGCCGTCCGCGCACATTGATGGGGACCAGGAAATCGGTGCCCTTCGGCGACGGCTCGGCCCCCAGCTGGCCGGCCGACACCTGCACGTTCTGTTCGCGTACCGCGGCAATCACGTCGGACGTGGTCAGGCCGTGCGAGGCCAGCTTGTCCGGATTGAGCCAGAGCCGCATGGCGTAGTCGCCCGAACCTTGCAGGCCCGCATCGCCGACGCCCGGCAGGCGGGTCATTTCGTCCTTGATGTGCAGGGTCAGGTAGTTCCGCAGATACAGCGGGTCGTAGCGGTTGTCGGGCGAGTAGAGGCTGACGTACATCAGCGGCGTCGGCGACTGCTTTTGCGTGGTGACACCGTACTGGCGCACCTCGTCCGGCAGGCGGGTCAAGGCCTGGCTCACCCGATTCTGCACGCGCACGGCCGCGGTATCGGGGTCGATGCCCGGCTGGAAAGTCACCACGACACGCAGCCCGCCATCGGAACTGGCCACCGACTTCATGTACATGATGCCTTCGACGCCGTTGATCGCCTCCTCCAGCGGCGTCGCCACCGACTCGGCGATCTCCTGTGGATTGGCGCCCGGATAGGCCGCCCGCACGACCACGCTGGGCGGCACTACCTCCGGGTACTCGGCGACCGGCAACAACGGGATGGCGATCGCGCCGGCGGCAAAGATGATGATCGACAGCACGATAGCGAATATCGGCCGGTCGATGAAGAACTTGGAAAAATCCATTGAGCTGCCCTTCATTTTGCGTCCGCCAGCTGCGCCACCGGTGCGCCCATGGCGACGACGGTCGGCTTGACCGGCGCGCCGGGATAGAAGACCCTCTGCAGGCCGTCCACGATGACGTAATCCTTGGTGCTCAGGCCCGACTCGACCACCCGGAGCCCATGGTTGACGGCGCCCAGTGTCACCTCCCTGCGCTCGGCCTTGTCGCCCGCGCCGAGCACGTAGACATACTTGCGGTCCTGGTCGGTCAATACCGCCTTGTCGTCGATCAGGGACGCCTCGGACGGCGCCAGGCCGGCGAACTGGACGTGCGCGTACAGGCCCGGCGTGAGCTGGTGATCAGGGTTTTGCAACACCGCGCGCATGTGGTTCGTGCCGGTGGAAGGATCGACGCGGTTATCGAGAAACTTCAGGCGGCCCTGGTGCGGGAAGCCCTGCTCGTTGATCAGTCCGACCCGCACGGACAGCGCGTCTTTCGACCCGCGCCGCGCCTTGGCCAGATAGCGCAGGTAATTCTCTTCGTCGGGATAGAAGTCCACGTAGACCGGATCCTGCGACACCACCGTGGTGAGCACCGTCTGGTTGGCCATCGCCAGATTGCCGACCGTCAGCATGGCGTGGCTGACACGCCCCGTGACGGGTGCCCGCACCTCGGAGAATTGCAGGTCGAGCTTCGCCGCCTCGACGGCGGCCCTGGCGGCGATGACGTCGGCCCGGCTCTGCTCGTACTCGGCCTTGGTCCGTTCGGCCTCTTCCTGAGACGTGGCATTCTTCTTGAACAAGGCACTACTGCGCTGCGCCTGCTTCTCCGCCAGCACCGCGCCGGCTTGCGCCCGTTCCAGGCGCGCCGTCGCGATGTCGAGGGCGGCGCGGTAGGGGCGCGGGTCGATGACGAACAGCAGGTCCCCCTTGCGCACCTCGCCGCCTTCGTCGAAGGCAATGCGCTCCACATAGCCGGTGACCCTGGGCCTGATCTCGACCGCATCGACGGCGCTGATGCGGCCGTTGAATTCATCCCACTGCTGTATCGGTTTGGACAAGACCTTGGCCACGCTGACGGCCGCCGCCGGCGCGGCGCCGCCGGCGGCCTTGTGCTCGCCGCAGCCGGCCAGCAGGCACAGCGCCGCCGATGCCATCACGAGCTTGTACGGCATTTCCAATGGTTTCATGGACGCGCCTCCTGATGAATACGATCGGTCATGACGCGTTCGCTTCTGCTTCTGCACTGTTGAGCTCGTGCGCGCCGCCTGCCGCCGGAAAGCCGGCGCTGCGGGCGTTCAGGACAACCAGCAATGCCAGGGTGAGCAGGACCAGCAGCATCCACGGGAAATACATCACGTTGTAGCTGTTCAGCACGATGCCGCCGATGATGCCGCCGCCTGCGATCGCGATATTCCACACGGTCACGACGATGGATTGGGCGATGTCGGCCACGCTGCCGGCGGCCTTGGCCGACGCCGTCTGGAACAGCGTCGCGGTGCCGCCGTAAGCCAGGCCCCAGAGTGCGATGCAACCGTACACGACCATCGGATTCGTGGCCGCCCACAAGCCGAGCATCAACGCTGCCGCGGCGAACAGCACCGTGCTGGCGATCACCAGCTCGCGCAGCCAGCGGTCGATCAGCGCGCCGATGACCCAGATGCCGGCGAGCGCGGCGATGCCGAACACGAACAGCACCATGTCGATCTTGTCCGCCATGCCGAGCGGCGACAGGAAAGGCACGATGTAGGTGTACAGGATGTTATGCGCCAGAATGTAGGACAGCGTAACGAACATCACGGGTTTGACGCCCGGCACGGCCATGACTTGCGTGAGCGGCACCCGGCGTCCGGCGGCCTGGCCCGGGAAGCGCGGGAGCGTGAAGGCCATCCAGATCACCAGCAGCAAGGTGAGCACGCTCATCATGCCGAACGTATATTGCCAACCGAGGACCTTGCCCAGGAAGGCGCCGGTCGGACTGCCGATGGTCAGCGCCAGCGGCGTACCCACCATCGCGATGGCAATGGCGCGTCCTTGCTGGTTCGGGGGCACCATGCGCGCGGCGTAGCCGACCACGAGCGACCACAGCAACCCGGCGAAGACGCCGGCAAAGAAGCGCGCGACCAGGGTCACGTCGTAATTGGTCGACAGCGCCGTCACTGTGTTGACGACGGCAAAACCGCCGACGGCAATCAAGAGCAGCGATTTTCTTCCCCATGTCTGGGTCGCTACCGTCAATGGAATCGCCGCGACGATCGAGCCGATCGCGAAGATGCTTACCAGCTGCCCGACCAGCGGCTCCGACACGCCCAGGCTTGCGCCCATTTGCGGCAGCAATGCCGACGGCAGGGTTTCGGTCAGGATCGTGATGAAGATCGATGTTGCCAATGCCAGGAGGCCGCTTAGCGGCAGTCCCGCCTTTTTCACCTTGCTATTCTCGCTTTTCATAATGTCATCCATAGTGGTTGATATCGCCTTGCTAATGCCAGCCGGCACAAGGTATATTGCAGCGGAGACGATGAAAATAGCCGGAAATACAACCTATGCTTGCAGAAACGCATTTTCAGGTAAGCTCCAACGACTTGGAGATCATCCTGGCGACGGTCAGGGCAAGAACCATGAGCGATGCAGGCAAGCGCCTGGGCATCGACGGCTCGACGGTATTCAGGGCGATCCAGCGGCTGGAAAAGGGATTGGGGCAGCAGTTGTTCGCGCGCTCGCGCAACGGCTCGCACCCGACCGAGCTGGCGCTGAAGCTGGCGCAGCATGCGGAACGTATCGAGATGGAGCTGGAAGGCGCGCGCACGGCCGTCCAGCAAAGCCAGGACGGACTGGTTTCGGGATTGGTGCGGCTGACCACCACCGACACGGTCTTGCACGGCCTCGTGTTCCCCATGCTGGCGGATCTGGCCGCAGCGCAGCCCTTGCTGCAGTTCGAACTCACCACCGGCAACGATCTCACCAGCCTGGCCAAGCGCGACGCCGACATCGCCCTGCGGGTCACGCGGCAGCCGCCGCATTACCTCATCGGCAAGCATCTCGGCCAGATCCGCTTTGCCTTGTTCGGGCCCCGGCCGGACAAGATGCCCGGCGTCGACACGTCCAATCTGGCGCTGTGCAACTGGGTGGCGCCGGACGATGCCCTGCCCGACCATTCATCCGTGGTGTGGCGCAGACGGGAGTACCCGTCGGTCATGCCGCGGCACAAGGTCAACAGCATGTTGTCCGTCACCACAGCCATCGCTTCCGGCCTCGGCATCGGGCTGATACCGTTGTTCCTGGCGCAGCATCGCGACGACCTGGTGCAATTGTCGGATCCGATCGACGAATGTGAAACGCAGCTCTGGTTGCTGACTCACGTCGAGTCGCGGCAAATACCCCGGGTGTCGACGGTCTACGCCTATCTGGCCGACCATTTGTCGTTGACGTAGCGGGGAGCGCCACGGCGACGGGCCGTCACGCCCCCCGGTGCCCGCGATAGCGTTTCTCGCCGACGGTCACCCGCACGTCCAACGCGTTTTCCGGCGGTGCGATCGGGCAGTTCGCATAAGGGGTGAAGGCGCTGGGCGGGTTATGCGCCTTGTTGAAATCGAGCACCAGTTTGCCGTCCGCGGGCGACGCGGCATACAGAAAGCGGGCCTTGTCGTAGGTTTCCTCGCCCGACGTCCGGTCGGCGAGGACGAAGAACAGGTCCCCACCTGATTTCTCCTGGTAAGGCAGCAAGGTATGTGTGCGGCCGTGCAACCGGAACCGGGCCTTGCCGGGCACATCGACCGTACTCACGCTGCCAAGCCGACGGTTCAGACTGAGCTTGTAAGGGGTGGCGAACGGCACCCAGTCCGCAATCACGCGCCATGCCGGATCGACCGCGAAGTAATCCAGTCCGGCGAACTGCACGCTCCCGGCCGCCTTCTCGTCCTTGACGCGCAACGCCTTGCGGCCATAGCGATGGATCACGAACAGGCTCGCCGTGCCGAAGCTGACGACGGACGGCGCCTTCCCGATGCCGGCATCGTCGAACAGCCTGGCCTCGTGCACGGGACTGCCGTCGATCTTCGCATCGCTGCCGGCCGGCAGCCGGATCCAGACCTCCCCGCTCGCCGTCAGCGTGACGACACCCAGGTGGGCGGGACCGTGCCGGAACACGATATCGTTGTCGGCGGCGCTGCCAATCCGGTTGTCGCCAGGCTCCAGCCAGCCGAAGCCCGTCAGGCTCAGCCAGCCGGAAGGCGCCAGCAGATCGGCGAGGCGTTGCGCCTGCCATTGGCTGATCTGTTGCAGGTAGTCTGCCGGCATCGTATCGGGCTCGCGCATATCGGTTCCAATCCTCATTCATGATCGATGCGGCGCCCGGCACCGGCTTGCCGCCGGGCGGGCGCCGCCGGGGCGGTCCTAGACGGCAAGCTCCAGGTCGTACTCCTTCATCCAGCGATTGAGCGACAACGTCGCCTCCAGGCTGCCGCGGTTGTACGGATGGCTCACGGCGGCATCGGTCCGTTTCGTCCACGTGCCGGCCTTCTTCAGGTCCAGCAGCGGGCGGGCGGGCGCGTTGCTGTCGGCCAGCAATTCCGCCAATTCGTCGCGCAGCCCGTTTTCGTACCTCGGATCCTGCGTGGCCGGGTATGGCGTCTTGACACGGTTGTAGATCACCTCCGGCAACACCTCCTTGGCGGCAGCGCGCAGCAGGCTCTTCTCGCGCCCATCGGCATTCTTCATGTGCCAGGGTACATTGAAGACGTAGTCCACGAGGCGGTGGTCGCAGAACGGGACACGCACCTCCAGGCCGACCGCCATGCTCATGCGATCGTTGCGGTCGAGCAGCGTCTGCAAGAACCGGGTCAGGTTCAGATAGGTGATCTCGCGCATGCGCCGGTCGACGGCCGACTCGCCCGGCAACACGGGCACCTCTTTCAACGCCTCCAGATAGCGTTCCTTGCGATACGCCTCGATATCGAGCTGGCCGCGCAGGTCCGGATCCAGCAGCCCCAGGCCGCCGAAGTAGCGGGACGAGCCCGGCGTCAACCAGGGGAACGTGTCAGCCTGGATCGCCGCCGGATTATGGAACCACTTGTAGCCGCCGAAGATTTCATCCGCCGCTTCGCCGGACAGCGCTACCGTCGAATGGTTCTTGATCGAGCGGAACAACAGATAGAGCGACGGCCACATGTCGCCCCAATAGACCGACGGCATGTCCAGGGCGCGCAGGACATTGCTGCGAACCGTCTTGTCCAGCAACTCGCTACTGTCCAGCAAGACTTCGGTGTGCTCCGCGCCGACGTGCTCGGCCAGCGCCCGCGCGAAGGGGGCATCCGGTGCGCCACGGACCGCATCGACCTCGAAATTCTTCATGTTGTTCTTGAAGTCGACGGAAAACGAGCGGACTTTCCGTGACCCCTGGCTTTGCGCGGCGAATCCCGTGATGGCGGACGAATCCAGGCCGCCGGACAGCAAGGTGCATATCGGCACATCCGCAACCATCTGGCGGGTCACCGCATCGGACAGGATGTCGCGCACCGTGCGCACGGTCGTACCGTAGTCGTCGGTGTGCGGCGCAGCCTGGAGCGACCAGTAGGCGCGCTTCGACAAGCCCTTCCGGCTGAATCGCACGATATGGCCGGGACGGACTTCGAACATGCCGTCATACACCGTCTGCTCGGGCGTCTTGATCATGTCGAAGATCTCGCGCAGCCCGTTCATGGATAAACGCCGGCGCGCGGCGGGATTGGCCAGGATGGCCTTCGGTTCCGAACCGAACAGGATACCCGTGGGCGTCGGATAGTAATACAGCGGCTTCACGCCGATCCGGTCGCGGATCAGCACCAGTTCTTCCGTGCGGCGGTTCCAGATGCCCAGCGCATACATGCCGTTCAGGCGGCTCGTCATGTCCTCGCCCCATTGCAGATACGCCTTCAGCAGGACCTCCGTATCGCTTTCCGTTTCGAACGCATGGCCGGCCGACTGCAGCTCCTTGCGCAGCTCGCGATAATTGTAGATCTCGCCGCAAAACGTCAGCACCGCCTGGGCCATTCCCATCGTCCCGGCTTCCATCGGCTGACGGCCTCCGGACAGATCGATAATCGACAGGCGCCGGTGGCCAATGGCCGCATGCGCGTCGTGCCATATGCCGTCGGCATCCGGTCCGCGGTTCGCCAGCGATTCAGTCATCTGCTTGAGCACATCGACTTTCGTGCTCATGTTCAATTCGAAGTCCACCCAACCGGTAATTCCGCACATATACTTACTTCCCCAATGTAAAATGTTCGTTTCGACGCTGGCATGCCCGTAGATACCGGCCGACTATTCGAAGCCGGTCCGGCCGTTTCAATCCTTACGCCGGCACCATGCACTTCCGTACCAGCTCGAACAGCTCGGCGGGGCTTTTTGCGGACGCCGCTTCCTCGAATCCGATGCGGATTCCATAACGCGATTCGAGTTGTGCGACGACAGAAAGAAAGGTGAGAGAATCCACGCCCAGATCGTCGAACCTGGTACTCAGGTTATCCATGCCGATACTGATTTCCGCTGATTCGTCCTGCTCGCCGACTTCGTTGATGAGTTCGATCAGGCTTTTGATGTCAAAGTTTTCCATTTGCATATCCTTCAGTGGGTTGTGAATCGATTGAATACGATTGGCTGGCGGAAGGTGCGATTTGCCGGCCGAATAGCCGGTCAGGTCATGCGCCGCACGCCGATTTCGAACGTGGAAATCGTCCTGTCCAGTTGCGAAACAGTTACGAACACGGTGGCGTTCAACTGATCCCTGTCGTCCACGCGGACATTCGCCGTCGCCTTGGTCGGCAACTGCAGCTCGCCGACGGTCTCGAACGTCGACTTGCATTTCCATACGTCCAGTTCGACGGCATCGACATCGAAAATGCGAGCCATGGCATACAGGGCCATCTGCCTGCTCACCTCGATCTGGATCATGGCGTAGATGTGTTCCGTCGCACGATCGAACAGCACGGGATGCCGGGTGTCGATCCGGGCCATGGCTTCGTAGCGTCCAATGTCGACGAGTCGCAGGCTGTGCAGGACGATATTGTGGGGATTTATCCGCGCCACTTCGGCGGGTTTCAATTCCGTACGCGGCGCGGGCGGAATCGCCATGTCCGGCGCAATATTGCGTTCCCGCTTCATGATCTGGCGGATCTCACGCCATTTGCCGCGTTCCAGCCAGGTTTGCCGGATCCGGATATGTGCGATTTCCACGCCGTCCGTGGTGGCCAGCGCATAGAACCACAACAGCCCGTAGGTAACGCCACTGCGCTTTTTCCATTCCCTTTCGATCGTGCTTTTCACCACGAGCCGGACGGGCTGCCCCGCATAGTTGTCGTCGAAGATTGCCGATCGCTCCATTAACAGGTTGGCGTCGAGTTCCTGGAACAGGAATTGGTAACCATTTCCTTCCAGCGGCACGCCGAATTGCGTATGCGCCACGACAAAACAGGCCTGCCGGCAGATTTCGATCAGCGCCACGAGATCAAAGCGCCTGGCGTCGACAATATGCTCGCAATAAAAGCCATGCGACCGGGGAAGCTGTGCATACAGCAAAGTCCCTTTATCGGACTGCGCCTCGTAATCCGTCAACAACACCTGATCGATGGATACCTTGTGGACCAATGCTTTCGAGAGCGTCCCTTCAAATGGAAACTTGGCTTCTGCTTGAACGGCCATATTATCTTTCTCCGTATTGTTGTTCGTGATAAGTTTGTATTGGATAATGGAAACATCACTTGAGGCTGAAGCAATGCTGAATGCGGTCCGATGGCGCTTGGTACACCAGGTCGATCAGTCTTCCCGAATCGTGGCACTGCAATAGTATTAAGAGGGACGGGGTCACGCGGAAGGCGTTAGGAGCGAATAACATTTATTCAAGCCGTAGGCATAGCCGCTCGTCCATATACGGTAATATTGGACGCTTATTGTCTTGATAGGAGTTGCCGTGGCCGTGCTTACCCGCACCCTCATCGGCGCGTTGATTTGCGCGCCAATATTCACTGTTCAGGCTGCGCCGGTGACTTACGAAATCGATGCCACCCACACGTTCGTCCTGCTCAGTCGCAGCAATTTCGGCTTTTCCAATCCGATGATCGTCGCCAATATCGACCGGGGAACCCTGGTATTCGATCATGACGATCCATCGAAATCCTCGGTACGCGTCACGCTGCCGGTGGCCAGGATCAATACCTTTGTCCCGCAACTCGACACCGAATTCAGGAGCCCGATGTTCTTTGACATCGCCAAATTCCCGAACATCACCTTCGAGAGCACGCGCGTGAAAGCCATCGGTAACGGCAAATACACGATTACCGGAAACCTGACGGCCCACGGCATCACCCGTCCGGTCGTGCTGCATGCGCGGCTGAACAAGGCTGGCGAGAATCCGATGACAAAGCGCCAGGCAATCGGCTTCGACGCCACCGGCACCCTGAAACGATCGGAGTTCGGCCTGGGCTTCAACATCCCCAACGTCAGCGACGAAATCGCGCTGAAGCTGACGATGCAAGGCGATGCCACGAAGTGATGTGATGCAACCAAAGACGTCGGGTGCATGAAGCAACCGGCATTTCAAGTGATACACAAGACAACTTTTTGGGATTTGTTATGACACCTGTTTTTTGCCCGGAGCTCGCCCATGTCTAATGCTTCGCACCGCAGCGATCAGCCCGCACTCGACGCCCTGCGCCTGCCGGGCCGCGCCAGCCTCGGCCTGCTGCTCCCGGCCGACAACGACTGGGCGCGCTGGAGCGGCCGGGGCGTCTCGATGCCGAACCTGGCCCAGACCACCCACCACGTGCGCCTGGCCGACGAAATCGGCTTTCGCGGCGCCTGGCTGCGGGACGTCCCGACCTTCGATCCAACCGACGGCGATCCGGGCCAGGTGTTCGATCCGTGGACCTATCTCGGCTACCTGGCCGCCGTGACGCGCCGCATCACCCTTGGCACGGCGGCAGTGGTCACCCCGCTCGACCACGACCTGCACCTGGCCAAGCGCGCCGCCAGCGTCGACGTGCTGTCGAACGGACGTTTCGTGCTGGGCGTGGCGACCGGAGACCGTCCGCTCGAATATGGGGTGTTCGGCGCCGAGTATGCGAGCCGCGGCGAACGCTTCCGCACCACGGTCGAGCGCCTGCCCGGCCTGTGGTCCGGCGAGGCGGCGGCACACCGGAGTTTCGGCGCGACCCCGTTCGAAATCGCGCCTCCGCCGGCGCAACGGCGCCTGCCGCAAGTGGTGGTGGGGCGCGCCCAGCAATCGCTCGAATGGATTGCCGCGCATGCCGACGGCTGGTTCAGCTACGCCGGCTCGATCGACCAGTTGACCGCGCTGAGCCGGGACTGGGAAGCGGCCCAGCAGGCATGCGGCTGCGCCGGCAAGCCGCTGATGATGGCGCTGCGCGTGGTGCTCGAAGCCGACCGCAACGCGCCCTTGTCCTACTTCCCGATGGGCATACGCGCCGGCATCGGTGAACTGAAGCGCTATCTGGAACAGCTGTACGGGGCCGGCATCGCGCACGTGGCGTTGAATTTGCGGATGAGCGTGCGGCCGGTGGCACAGGTGCTGGAAGAGATCGGGCGGGAGCCCGGGCTGCTGAACAACTAAGCGGCGACGGGATGATTGGCCTGCCCAGCAGGGTTCGAACCTGCGACCCTCAGCTTAGAAGGCTGATGCTCTATCCAACTGAGCTATGGGCAGTCGCGAGCGCATACGACGAGGTACGGCTTCACAAATGAAAACGGGCCGTCGACGACAGCCCGTTTGCAAGACGGTGGTCGGAGTACAAGGATTCGAACCTTGGACCCCCTGCTCCCAAAGCAGGTGCGCTACCGGGCTGCGCTACACTCCGATTGGAACGATCATACCCCGCCGGGCGGGAAGCGTCAATGAACGCTCCCCGGCGCGACGATCAGACCTCGAAGCGTGCCGCGATGCGCTTGGCCATCGATTCGGCCAGTTCCGCGTGCTTCGCTTCCACCATGACGCGCACGAGCGGTTCCGTCCCCGACGGGCGGATCAGGACGCGGCCATTGTCGCCCAGTTCGCGCTCGACGTTGTCCTTCTCGGCCACGACGGCCGCATTCTTCGTCCAGTCCGTGCCCGGCTGCACACGGACGTTGATCAGGGTCTGCGGATACAGTTTCAGGTCGCTGCAGCAGTCGGCCAGGCCACGGCCGGAACGCTTGAGCGCCGTGAGGACCTGCAGTGCCGAGACGATGCCGTCGCCGGTGGTGTGCTTGTCCAGCGCCAGCAGGTGGCCCGAACCCTCGCCGCCCAGCAGCCAGCCCTGCTCCTGCATCATTTCAAGCACATAGCGGTCGCCGACCTTCGCGCGCGCGAAGCCGATGCCCATTTCCTTGAACGCCACTTCGAGCGCCATATTGGTCATCAGGGTGCCGACGGCGCCGGCCACCGGACCGGTTGCCATGCGCGCCCGCACCATCACGTACAGCAGCTCGTCGCCGTTGTACAGGCGGCCGGCGGCATCGCACATGATCAGGCGGTCGGCGTCGCCGTCCAGCGCGATACCGAGGTCGGCCTTGTGCTCGACGACGGCCGCGGCCATCGCCTTGGGCGACGTGGCGCCGACACCGTCGTTGATGTTGAAGCCGTCCGGCTTGGTGCCCAGTTCCACGACTTCCGCGCCCAGCTCATGGAATACGTGCGGGGCGATGTTGTAGGCGGCGCCGTGGGCGCAGTCGACGACGATCTTCAGGCCGCGCAGGTCGAGTTCGTTCGGGAACGTGCTCTTGCAGAATTCGATGTAACGGCCCTGCGCATCGCGCAGGCGCGTGGCGCGGCCCAGTTTTTCCGACGACACGCAGCCCATCGGCTGGTCGACCACCTCTTCGATCTCGAGCTCGACGGCGTCCGGCAGCTTGGTGCCATGACCCGAAAAGAACTTGATGCCGTTGTCCTGGAAAGGATTGTGCGACGCCGAAATGACGACGCCCGCCTGCAGGCGCAGCGCGCGTGTCAGGTAGGCGATGGCCGGCGTCGGCATCGGGCCGGCCAGCATCACGTCGACGCCCGCCGCCGAGAAACCGGCTTCCAGCGCGGCTTCAAGCATGTAGCCGGAAATGCGCGTGTCCTTGCCGATCAGGACCGTGGGACGGTCATGCGTGCCGGCCTTGTCCTTGGCCAGCACCTTGCCGGCCGCATAGCCCAACCGCATTACAAAGTCAGGGGTGATGGGCGATTTGCCCACCAGCCCGCGAACGCCATCGGTACCGAAATATTTGCGTGCCATTAATTAAATTCTCTTCATCTATTGATTATTCGTGGTGGCCGCTTGCCAGACCTTCAGCGCATCCACCGTCTCTGCCACATCATGGACCCGCACGATACGGGCGCCCTGCGCTACCGCAGCGAGCGCGCCGCCCAGGCTTCCTGCCAGGCGCTGCTCCACGCTGCGCCCCGTCACGGCGCCGATCATCGATTTGCGCGACACCCCCGCCAGGACGGGCAGGCCTAATTCGCTTTCCATACGGCTTATGCTACGAAGCAAAGCGTAATTATGCTCGACACTCTTCCCAAAACCAAATCCAGGATCGATCGTGATGCGTTCGCGCGCCACGCCGGCCGCCAGCAGCGCATCGACCCGCTCGCGCAGGAAGCCGATCACGTCGGCCGCCACGTCCCCGTATTCGGGCTGCGCCTGCATGTCCTGGGGGGTGCCCTGCATGTGCATCACGCACAGCGCGCAGTCGCTGTCCTTCACGGCGTCGATGGCGCCCGGTGCCCGGAAACCATTGATGTCGTTGATCAGGTCGGCACCCGCGATGATCGCCTCGCGCATCACTTCCGGCTTGCAGGTGTCGATCGACAGCGCATGACCCAGTTCGCGCAACGCGTAAATCGCCGGCATGACGCGGCGCAGTTCTTCGTCGACGGGCACGCTGGGCGAGCCGGGACGCGTGGATTCGCCGCCGATGTCGATGATGTCGACGCCGTCCCTGATCATCTGTTCGGCCCGCTCCACGGCGAATTCGAGGGCCTGGTAACGGCCGCCGTCGGAAAAGGAATCGGGGGTAACGTTGAGGATGCCCATGACCAGGGGGCGCCGGGCGAGGTTATAGCCGAAACGGCCGCACTGCAGATATTGACGCATGACGAAACACCAACTGATTGAACAATAAAAAGGCACCCGCTCGGGGTGCCTTCCGTGGATGACCCGGCTACCGCCGATTGGCGATTCAGGCCGGTGCGGTCGCGTTCTGGGCGACGCCGCCACCGCTGTCGCTCGGGGGCGTGCGCTTGGTCAGCACCACCGACTTCGGCGGACGCGGCTCGCGGCCGGCCATGATGTCGTTGATCTGGTCGGCGTCGATGGTTTCCCATTCGAGCAGCGCCTTCGTCATCACTTCGACCTTGTCGCGGTTTTCTTCGAGCAGGCGGTGCGCCAGCGCATACTGCGAGTCGAGGATGTTGCGGATCTCGGCATCGACTTTCTGCTGCGTGGCTTCGGAAATGGTCTTCACGGAGCCGCCGAAGAAGCCTTCGTTCGCGT
Organism: Massilia sp. Root335; assembly: GCF_001425685.1. Classification (GTDB taxonomy): domain Bacteria; phylum Pseudomonadota; class Gammaproteobacteria; order Burkholderiales; family Burkholderiaceae_D; genus Telluria; species Telluria luteola. Next base: position 94,676 of record NZ_LMCY01000002.1, read on the forward strand.
CGTCCTCGTAGACCATCACGCCCATGCTTTCCGACATGCCGAAGCGGGTCACCATCGAACGGGCCAGCTTGGTGGCGCGGGCGAAGTCGTTCGATGCGCCGGTCGACATCTGGCCGACGAAGATTTCCTCGGCGATGCGGCCGCCGAACAGGATCGAGATTTCTTCCAGCATCTTGTCCTTGTAGCCGGACAAGCTGTCGTGCTCGGGCAGTTGCCAGGTCAGGCCGAGGGCAAAGCCGCGCGGCATGATCGTGACCTTGTGCACGGGATCGGCCTTCGGCAGCAGCTTGGCGATCACGGCGTGGCCCGACTCGTGGTAGGCCGTGTTGCGGCGTTCTTCCTCGCGCATGACCATCGACTTGCGCTCCGGCCCCATGAAGATCTTGTCCTTCGCATCTTCGAAATCGTTCATCTCGACGAGGCGCTTGTTGCGGCGCGCGGCGAACAGGGCCGCTTCGTTGACGAGGTTGGCCAGGTCGGCGCCGGAGAAGCCCGGGGTGCCGCGGGCCAGGATGTCGGCCTTCACGTCGGTGCCGATCGGCACTTTACGCATGTGCACGTTCAGGATCTGCTCGCGGCCGCGGATGTCCGGCAGGCCCACCATCACCTGGCGGTCGAAACGGCCCGGACGCAGCAGCGCCTTGTCCAGCACGTCGGCGCGGTTGGTCGCGGCGATCACGATCACGCCCGACGATGCCTCGAAGCCATCCATCTCGACCAGCAGCTGGTTCAGCGTCTGTTCGCGCTCGTCGTTGCCGCCGCCCATGCCGGCGCCGCGGTGGCGGCCGACTGCGTCGATCTCGTCGATGAAGATGATGCAGGGCGAATGTTTTTTCGCGTTCTCGAACATGTCGCGCACACGGGACGCGCCCACGCCGACGAACATCTCGACGAAGTCGGAACCGGAGATCGAGAAGAACGGCACCTTGGCTTCGCCGGCGATGGCGCGGGCCAGCAGCGTTTTACCGGTACCCGGGGGGCCGACCATCAGCACGCCGCGCGGGATGCGGCCGCCCAGTTTCTGGAACTTGGTCGGGTCCTTGAGGAAGTCGACGATCTCGCCCACTTCTTCCTTCGCTTCGTCGCAGCCGGCGACGTCGGCGAACGTGACGGTGTTGTTCGTTTCATCCATCATGCGCGCCTTCGACTTGCCGAACGAGAACGCCCCGCCCTTGCCGCCGCCCTGCATCTGGCGCATGAAGAACACCCAGACCCCGATCAGCAGCAGCATCGGGAACCAGGAAATGAAGACTTGCTGGAGGAACGACGGTTCCTCGGGCGGCTTGACGTCGAAGCGCACGTTGTTGTCGCGCAGGTCGCCGATCAGGCCACGGTCGAGCATGGTCGCGGTGGTGCGCACCTTCGTGTCGTCGGTACGGGTCGCGGTGATGCTCGACCCTTCGATCACGACGTCCTTGATGCGTTTTGCCTTGACGTCATCGAGCAGCTCGGAATAAGCAATGGTCTTGCTGCCGCCCGCGACGCTATGGTTGTCGAACTGCTTGAACAGCATGAACAACAGCAGTGCGACGACCACCCAGATGGCGGATTTGGAAAACATATTATTCACGAAGACTCCTCTGATGCGAACGCATCTTTTCCCATTTTTTCAAAGGCAGATTCTACCGCATTCAGCAGGCCGTGCCACGCACGCCCTCCTATGGTGCCTATACGCCACTATAAACGGTTTTTATTTCCACTGCGCAGGCATCATGAACATTCCATCCCACAGCGGACGTGGGTGTGGCTGTCCTTTGCTGATGTGCGGCTGCGCTCCCGGAAATCAAGGGCGGCGCCGTCGATTTTCGCAATTTCAGCTCGCTGGATTCTTCAGACCACGTCCGAGCAGGAAGATTTCCGATGATTTGTCGCGGCTGGCCTTCGGTTTGATCTGTTTGACGACCTTGAATTCAGTGCGGAACTTCTCAAGGATTTGCGTAAACCCCATGTCCTTGAAGCATTTCACTAACAATGCGCCGGATGGTTTGAGGTGCATTTGAGAGAACTCAATAGCGAGATCGATCAAATCCTCCATGCGCGCCGCATCCGCCGACGGAATGCCGGACAGATTCGGTGCCATATCGGACAGCACGAGATCGGCCATGCGGCCCTCGAGCACGCCGGCCAGCTCGTCGAGCACGCTTTCCTCGCGAAAATCACCCTGAATAAAATGCATGTCGGCAATCGGCTCCATGGGGAGCATGTCCAGGCCGATCATCGTGCCCTTGATGCCGCCCTCGTCGCCGCCGGCGAGCTTGCGCCGGGTGTACTGGCCCCAGCTGCCCGGGGTGCAACCGAGGTCGACGATCACCTGGCCCGGCTTGATGAGCTTTTCGCTTTCGTCGATTTCTTTCAGTTTGTAGGCCGCACGTGCCCGGTAGCCCTCTTTCTGTGCCAATTTGACATAAGGATCGTTGATGTGATCGTGGATCCAGTTTTTATTGAATTTGTTCTTGGCCATTCGCGTAAAATACTGCTTTTAATAGGTATCTCAAAATAACATCATGATCAAACTTACCCCGGTCGAGCGTGCCGCGCTGCGTGCGGAAGCCCACGGACTCAATCCTGTCGTCATGATCGGCGAAGCCGGCCTGACCGCGGCCGTCATGAAGGAAATCTCGTCCAGCCTGGATGCGCACGGCCTGATCAAGGTGCGCGTGTTCGGCGACGACCGTGAAGCGCGCGTCGCGATCTACGAACAGATCTGCGGGGAACTCGACGCCGCCCCGGTCCAGCACATCGGCAAACTGCTCGTGCTGTACCGCCCGAAGAAGGACGAGGTCAAGGAACGTTCGACCAAGTCCGGCAAGGGCCTGCGCGAAGTCACCATCGTCAAGCCGAGCCCGAGCGGCACCAAGAAGCCGAGCGTGACCAAGGTCCTGCTGAAAGGGAACGAGCGCGTCACCCAGGGCGGCAACATCAAGCGGGCCAAGCCCCGCCAGGCCAGCACCAAGAAGACGGTCCTGAAATAATCCGTATTCAAAAAAATCAACCGGGGCCGCTGCCCCGGTTTTTTTTCGCGTCGGCGGCATGGTGGGCACGGGGCGCCCACCAGACGCCCGCATTATCGTGCCTTCACGACCAGCAGCGCGCCCAGGATGGTCTCGACCAGGTACAACCCCTGCGACACCCCATGCAGCGCCGCGAACGTCCCCCATTGCGGCGACGCCCGCACGCCGGCCGGTCCGGCCGCCGCGCGGATCGCCGCCATCGTCGGCTGCAGCCCCAGGTAGACGATGAGGCTGCACGCCAGCATCCCGCCAATCACCCCGTACAGCCAGCGCTTGCGGCGCGCATCGAGGTCGGTGGCACGTGCCACCAGCAACCCGAGCAGCACCGCCAGCGCGATCGCGAGCCAGGCCGAGCGCGTCAGCATGATGCCGACGACATTGCCGGCCTGCGTGCTGTCGAGGACGGCGAACGCGCTCGGCGCGGCCAGGTAGCTGACCGTCCACACGCTGCCGGCCCACAGGGCGGCCAGCAGCAACCGCGCGTTGGCGAGCATTGTCGCGGACTCAGATGTAGCGGACTTCCAGGATTTCGTATTCGCGCGGACCGGACGGGGCTTGCACTTCGACCACGTCGCCGGCGTATTTGCCGATCAGCGCACGCGCGATCGGCGACGTGACGGAGACCTTGTTCTCCTTGAGGTCCGCTTCATCCATGCCGACGATCTGGTACGTGACTTTCTGGCCGTTGTCGAGGTCTTCCAGGTCGACGGTGGACGCGAACACGACGCGGCCCTCGGCGTCCAGCGTGGACGGGTCGATGACCTGCGCGGTGGACAGCTTTTGTTCCAGCTCGGCGATGCGGCCTTCGACGAACGCCTGGCGCTCCTTGGCGGCGTCGTATTCGGCGTTTTCGGACAGGTCACCATGCGAACGCGCCTCGGCGATCGCATCGATCACGTTGCGGCGTTCCTTGGTCTTGAGCTGGTGCAGCTCTTCCTTCAACTTCTCGGCGCCGAATTTGGTCAATGGAGTGTTCATGGCTATCTGTTCTCAGTGTTTGCGGACGTACCAAGTGAAAACCACAGAGCCGCACGGCGCAAGCCGCGCGAACTCTGTGGTCTTTGGTACTGCTAAGCGTTACTGCAATCTTACTGCATTGCGCTTAGTTTAAGGTTTTATGCAGGCCTTGTAAATCGTACACCCGCAACTCGTCCAGGTGGCGCATGCCCTGCACGGCCGCCTCGGCGCCGGCGATGGTCGTGTAGGTGACCACGCGCGACTGCAGTGCCGACGTACGGATCGTGCGCGAGTCGGCGATGGCGCTGCGCTTCTCTTCGACCGTGTTCACGACCATCGCGATCTCGTGGTTCTTGATCATGTCGACGATGTGCGGACGACCCTCGATCACCTTGTTGACCGCGGTGACCGGGATGCCGGCGGCGGCGATGACGGCCGCGGTGCCCTTCGTCGCGACGAGCGTGAAGCCCAGGTCGACGAGGTCGCGCGCCACCTTCACGGTACGCGGCTTGTCCGAGCCCTTCACGGACAGGAACACGCGGCCAGTCTCCGGCAGGATGATGCCGGCCGCCAGCTGCGACTTGACGAACGCTTCGCCGAACGTCATGCCCACGCCCATCACTTCGCCCGTCGACTTCATCTCGGGGCCGAGGATCGTGTCGACGCCCGGGAATTTCACGAACGGGAACACGGCTTCCTTGACGCTGTAGAACGGCGGGACGATCTCTTTCGTGATGCCCTGCTGTGCCAGCGTCTGGCCCACCATGCAGCGCGCGGCGATCTTCGCCAGCTGCAGGCCCGTCGCCTTCGACACGAACGGCACGGTGCGCGATGCGCGCGGGTTCACTTCCAGCACATACACGGTATCCACTAGCTGGCCCTCGACTTCCGACTGCTGGATCGCGAACTGCACGTTCATCAGGCCGACGACGTTCAGCGCCTTCGCCATCAGCGAGGTCTGGCGCTTCAGTTCATCGATGGTCGCCTGGGACAGCGAGTACGGCGGCAGCGAGCACGCGGAGTCGCCCGAGTGCACGCCGGCCTGCTCGATGTGTTCCATCACGCCGCCGATGAACGTCGTCTCGCCGTCCGAGATGCAGTCGACGTCGACTTCGATCGCGTCGTTCAGGAAGCGGTCCAGCAGCACCGGCGAATCGTTCGACACCTTGACGGCTTCGCGCATGTAGCGTTCGAGGTCGCGCTGCTCGTGGACGATCTCCATCGCGCGGCCGCCCAGCACGTACGACGGACGCACGACGAGCGGATAGCCGATCTCGGACGCCAGCGCCAGTGCTTCGGCTTCCGTGCGTGCGGTGCGGTTCGGCGGCTGGCGCAGGCCCAGGTCCTGCAGCAGCTTCTGGAAGCGCTCGCGGTCTTCGGCGGCGTCGATCATGTCCGGCGACGTGCCGATGATCGGCACGCCGTTCTTTTCCAGGTCGAGCGCCAGCTTCAGCGGGGTCTGGCCGCCGTACTGGACGATCACGCCTTCCGGCTTTTCCAGCTCGACGATTTCGAGCACGTCTTCCAGGGTCAGCGATTCGAAGTACAGGCGGTCGGACGTGTCGTAGTCGGTCGACACGGTCTCCGGGTTGCAGTTGACCATGATGGTCTCGTAGCCGTCTTCGCGCATGGCGAGGGCCGCGTGCACGCAGCAGTAGTCGAACTCGATGCCCTGGCCGATGCGGTTCGGACCGCCGCCCAGCACCATGATCTTCTTCTTGTCGGTCGGATTCGACTCGCACTCCTCGTCGTACGTCGAGTACATGTATGCGGTGTTCGTCGCGAATTCGGCGGCGCACGTGTCCACGCGCTTGTAGACCGGACGGATGCCGAATGCGTGGCGCTGCGCGCGCACGGCTTCCGGCGTCGTCTGCATCAGGAACGCCAGGCGGCGGTCCGAGAAGCCCTTCTGCTTGAGTTTATACAGCGTCGGCTTGTCGAGGCTCTCCAGCTTCTGGTGATCCAGCCACAGTTCGATGTCGACGATTTCCTTGATCTGGATGAGGAACCACGGATCGATCTTGGTGAGGTTGTGCACCTCTTCCAGCGTGAAGCCTTGCGCGAAAGCGTCGCCCACGTACCAGATGCGCTCCGGACCCGGCTCGCCCAGTTCTTCCTCGATCTTTTCGCGGTCGCGGGTCTTTTCGTTCAGGCCATCGACGCCGACTTCGAGGCCGCGCAGCGCTTTCTGGAACGATTCCTGGAACGTGCGGCCCATCGCCATCACTTCGCCGACGGACTTCATCTGCGTGGTCAGGTGCTTGTCGGCGGTCGGGAATTTCTCGAACGTGAAGCGCGGGATCTTGGTGACGACGTAGTCGATCGACGGTTCGAACGAGGCCGGGGTCGCGCCGCCGGTGATCTCGTTGCGCAGTTCATCGAGCGTGAAGCCGACAGCCAGTTTCGCCGCCACTTTGGCGATCGGGAAGCCGGTCGCCTTCGATGCCAGCGCGGACGAACGCGACACGCGCGGGTTCATCTCGATGACGATCATGCGGCCGTCCTTCGGGTTGATCGAGAACTGCACGTTCGAGCCGCCCGTGTCGACGCCGATCTCGCGCAGCACGTTGATCGACGCGTTGCGCATGATCTGGTATTCCTTGTCCGTCAGCGTCTGCGCCGGCGCGACCGTGATCGAGTCGCCCGTGTGCACGCCCATCGGGTCCAGGTTCTCGATCGAGCAGACAATGATGCAGTTGTCCTTTTTATCGCGGACGACTTCCATCTCGTACTCTTTCCAGCCGAGCAGCGACTCTTCGATCAAGAGTTCCGACGTCGGCGACGCTTCCAGGCCGCGCTTGCAGATCGCTTCGAATTCTTCTTCGTTGTAGGCGATGCCGCCGCCCGAACCGCCCATCGTGAACGACGGACGGATGATGGTCGGGAAGCCCAGTTCGCGCTGCACGGTACGGGCTTCGTCCATCGAGTGGGCGATGCCCGAACGGGCCGAACCGAGGCCGATCTTGGTCATCGCCTGCTTGAACTTGAAGCGGTCCTCGGCCTTGTCGATGGCTTCCGGTGTCGCGCCGATCAGTTCGACCTTGTACTTGTCCAGCACACCGTGGCGATGCAGGTCCAGCGCGCAGTTCAGCGCCGTCTGGCCGCCCATCGTCGGCAGGATCGCGTCCGGGCGCTCCTTGTCGATGATGCGCTCGACGGCCTTCCACGTGATCGGTTCGATGTACGTGACGTCGGCCGTTTCCGGGTCCGTCATGATGGTCGCCGGGTTCGAGTTGACGAGGATGACCTTGTAGCCTTCTTCGCGCAGCGCCTTGCAGGCTTGCGCGCCGGAGTAGTCGAATTCGACCGCCTGGCCGATGACGATCGGGCCAGCGCCGATGATCAGGATGCTTTTAATATCAGTACGTTTTGGCATTTATTTCTTCTCGCTGGCGTGAGCTTGCATCTTGCTGATGAAACGGTCGAACAGGTAGGCGACGTCGGTCGGGCCGGGCGACGCTTCCGGGTGGCCCTGGAAGCAGAACGCCGGCTTGTCGATGCGCTCGAAGCCCTGCAGCGAACCGTCGAACAGCGAGACGTGGGTCACGCGGCAGTTGGCCGGCAGCGTGGCCGCGTCGACTGCGAAGCCGTGGTTCTGGGACGTGATCAGGACTTGTTTCGAATCCAGGTCCTGCACCGGGTGGTTGGCGCCGTGGTGGCCGAACTTCATCTTGACGGTCTTCGCGCCCGAGGCCAGCGCCATGATCTGGTGGCCGAGGCAGATGCCGAACGTCGGCACGCCCGACTCGATCACTTTCCTGGTCGCAGCGATCGCGTAGTCGCAGGCGGCCGGGTCGCCCGGGCCGTTGGCCAGGAAGATGCCGTCCGGGTTCAGCGCGAGGGCTTCCTCGGCGGTGGCTTGCGCCGGCAGCACGGTGATCTTGCAGCCGCGTTCGGCCAGCATGCGCAGGATGTTGCGCTTGACGCCGTAGTCGAAGGCGACCACGTGGTACTGCGGGCTTTCTTGCTTGCCGTAGCCTTCGCCCAGCTTCCATTCGGTTTCGGCGAACGCGTACGGCTCCTTGACGGAGACGACCTTCGCCAGGTCCATGCCGTTCAGGCCGGGGAACGAGCGCGCCAGTTCCAGCGCCTGCGATTCGAGCGGTTCGTTGCCTTGCGTCCCGGTCAGGATCGCGCCGTTCTGGGCGCCCTTTTCGCGCAGGATGCGGGTCAGCTTGCGGGTATCGATACCGGCGATGGCGACCACGTTCTCGGCCTTCAGGTAGTCCGACAGCGATTGGGTGGAGCGGAAATTCGAGGCCAGCAGCGGCAGGTCACGGATGATCAGGCCGGCGGCATGCACCTTGGTCGCCTCGACGTCTTCGAGGTTGACGCCGTAGTTGCCGATGTGCGGATAGGTCAGCGTCACGATCTGGCGCGAGTAGCTGGGGTCGGTCAGGATTTCCTGGTAACCGGTCATGGCGGTATTGAACACCACCTCCCCGATCGTGTGACCGGCGGCGCCGATCGAATATCCTTTGAAAATGGTTCCGTCTGCCAGGGCTAGGATGGCTGGAACGGCTGGGCCAGAAAAAAATGGCGGCAAGGGCAACTCCCGATAAAGTTGCCGTAGGCTGCGCCACGTCAGACCGGCCTGAACAGGGTGTGGGCACGCATTTCGCCCAGTGTCACAGGTCGCTAGATTGAGGTATGGGTGGGGTAGTCGCTACGGCAGATAAGTGATGGCTAAACCTCTGAATTATAGCGCGATTTATATCGGCCGGCAATCGCCTTCCCTGCCATTTTCGTCTAAATACCCCGGCTGAACTCGGTAGGGTGGGCACCCCCGTGCCCACGCGCACCGCCAACACGACGCCAACACCGCCAACGCACCGCATACGTCACGCGTGGGCGGAGGGCCGTGTATGGCACAGAGACATGAGTGACACTTGTCCAGAGACATAGGTGACACATGCCTAGTCATT
>NZ_LMCY01000003.1:0-367 GCF_001425685.1 Massilia sp. Root335
GACGACCATCGACCGCCTGCGCGACCACTGGCTGCACCTGCTGCGCGCCGTCGCCGCCGATCCGGCCACGCCGGTCGCCCTGCTGCCGCTGCTGGACGACGTTGAAGCGCGGCGCCAACTGGTCGAGTGGAACGACACGGCGGCGCCCTATCCGGCGCACCTCGGCGTGCACCAGGCGTTCGAGGCGCAGGCTGCCCGCACGCCCGCGGCCACCGCACTGGCGTGGGACGGCGGCACGCTCGCCTACGCCGAACTGAATGCGCGCGCCAACCGCCTGGCCCGCCGCCTGCGCGACCACGGCGTGGCGCCGGACACCCAGGTCGCGCTGTGCCTGGACCGCGGGCCGGACCTGATCGTCGCCCTGCTC
>NZ_LMCY01000003.1:402-646 GCF_001425685.1 Massilia sp. Root335
CTATCCCGCCGCGCGCCTGTCTCACATGCTGGCCGATTCGGCGCCGGCGCTGCTGGTGACCGATACGAAGCTGCTGGCCCGGCTGCCGGTCGCGCCGGAACTCCCGGTACTTCTCCTCGACGCCGGCGACGACGCGACGAACGCCGACACCGACGCCAACCCGGACCTCGCGGTCCACCCGGAGCGCCTGTGCTACGTGATCTACACGTCCGGTTCCACCGGCCAGCCCAAGGGCGTGGCCGTC
>NZ_LMCY01000003.1:787-1346 GCF_001425685.1 Massilia sp. Root335
GCTCGCGTCGATGCGCCACATCCTCGCCGGCGGCGAAGCGCTGTCGCCCGGCCACGCGCGCACGCTGCGCGATGCCAATCCGTCCATCCTGCTCAGCAACGGCTACGGTCCGACCGAGACCACGACCTTCGCCTGCCACCACCCGGTGACGGCGCGCGACGACTTCAACCTGCCGCTGCCGCTCGGCGGTCCGATCGCCAACACCGCGATCTACATTCTCGACGCGTGGCTCAACCCCGTGCCCGTCGGCGTCGCCGGCGAACTGCACATCGGCGGCGCCGGCGTCGCCCGCGGCTATCTGCGCCGCCCCGGCATGACGGCCGAGAAGTTCATTCCCGACCCGTTCAGCGGCGAAGCCGGCGCGCGCATGTATAAATCTGGCGACCTCGCACGCCAGCGCCCGGACGGCACCGTCGAATTCCTGGGCCGGATCGACCAGCAGGTCAAGATCCGCGGCTTCCGCATCGAACCGGGAGAAATCGAAACCGCGCTGACGGCGCTGCCCGGCGTGCGCGAAGCGGCCGTGCTGGCGCGCGAGGACGTCCCCGGCGACAAGCGC
>NZ_LMCY01000003.1:1403-2858 GCF_001425685.1 Massilia sp. Root335
GCCGCGGCGACGACGGCTATGCCGCGCCGCGCACGCCGCGGGAGGAGCGCTTCTGCGCCGTCTGGTGCGAGGTGCTGGGACTGCCGCAGGTCGGCATCCACGACAACTTCTTCGCCATCGGCGGCCATTCGCTGCTGGCCGTGAAGCTGCTCGCGGTGCTGGACGGCGGCCCGGACCGCGTCGCCCTGAGCATCAAGGACCTTTACCTTTACCCCACCGTCGCCGAACTGGCGCACCACACAACAGCCGATTGAAGGACACCGCAATGAGCTCCGATAACACCAGTGAAGTACTGTACCGCGTCGTGATCAACCAGGAAGGCCAGTATTCGATCTGGCCCGCCGGCCGCGACGTTCCGTCCGGCTGGACCGCCGCCGGCGAGCCGGACACCCGCGCGAACTGCCTGGCCCGGATCGAGGACGAGTGGACCGACATGCGTCCGCTGTCCCTGCGCGCCGCCGCCAACCTGCACTAGGCCGACGACGAGGAAGTACGCATGAAGCAGGCAGTAACAACGGTATTCAAGAAAGCCCGCCTGGCATTGGCGCTGGCCGGTTGCGCCGCCGCCGTCGCCGGCATCGCCTGGTGGGAGACGCAGCAGGCCGACACCATCCGCACCGACAACGCCTTCGTGTTCGGCCACGTGACCCGTCTCGTCAGCCCGACCAACGGCGCCGTCGACGAACTCGCGCTCACGCCGCACGCCGCTGCCAGCCGCGACGCCGTGGCGTTCATCCTGAACAAACCCGAATACGAGCTCGCGATCACCAAGGCGTCGACGCAGCTGCGGGCCGCGCTGCGCGACGAACTGCTGCGATGCTCGTCGCGCCAGGCCACGCGCTATCGCATCGAGCAGGCGGACGTCGCGCTCGACCGCTCGCATACCCTGCTGGAACAGGCGAGCAACCTGGTCAGCAACGCCTACCTGCCGAAAGACGCGCTGCTCGAACGCCAGTCCAGTGAAAAGCAGGCGTTATTGAACCAGAAGCTGGCCCAGCTCGAAGGCGCCAACGTCGACTACCAGCTGGTCGCGCCGCTGACCATGCGTTCCAACGTCGCCGCGGCGATCCAGGCATTGAGCGCGGCCCTGGCGACCAAGCAGCGCTCCACGCTGCGCCTCGACGACGACGCCTACATCTACGACGTGTTCGTGACCCGCGGCCAGTCGATCTCGGAAGGCACGCTGCTGGCCACGATGGTCCCGGCGGGCCCCGTCGAAGTGCAGGCGAACGTGCTCGAATCGCAGTATCGCCAGGTCCGCATCGGCCAGCCCGTTGACGTGCGCTTCGATGCCGCGCCCGGACAGAAGGCCTACCACGGCCGCGTCAGCGCGCTCGTGCCGGCCGTGGCGGCCGCCTTCTCGCCGGTCCCGCGCGCCAACACCGACTCGAACTGGATCAAGGTCAGCCAGCGCGTGCCCGTCATCATCACGCTCGACGAGACGCTGGCGGCGGG
>NZ_LMCY01000003.1:2863-25859 GCF_001425685.1 Massilia sp. Root335
CGGCGCAACCGCCGCGCGCGCCCGCCGCGCCGCGCCGCCGCGCCGACGAGCAGCTGACGCAGGAGCTGGCCCAGCACATGGGACGCATCATGGATGCCGAACGGCGGCTGGTGCCGGCGTCCCTGCCGCAGGACCTGAAATGCCTCGCCGCGCTCGATGCGAGCCAGCGCAGCGTCCACGTCGTGCCGCGCGCCCCGGCGCAGCGCCTGGCCGTCCAGGCCGATCAGTGACATGGGCCGCTTCGCACTGCTGTACGTGATCCTCTTCCTGCACGTGCTCGACGGCTCCATCGCCAACCTGTCGCTGGTGACGATCGCCCGCGACTTCCACATCGAGCTGTACCAGGGACAGTGGATCGTCACCTCCTTCGGCATCGGCACTGCCATCGCGGTGGCGGTGGGCCCCAGGCTGTCCGGCTGGGCGGGCGAGAAGACCGTCTTCAGCTACGCCCTGCTGGCCTCCGCGCTGGCGTCGCTGGGCTGCGGCTGCGCCGGCGGCTTCGCCGAGATGGTGCTCTTTCGCATCGTCCACGGGCTCGCCTCGGGCTGCATCATCGTGCTGGGCCAGCGCCTGATCCTGGACGCGGTCGGTCCGGCGCGCCGGGCCTTCGGCTTGTCCATGTGGACCAGCGCGGTGTCCATCGCCCCGGTGGTCGGCCCGCTGGCCGCCGCCGCCATCCTCGAACGGATGTCGTGGCACTGGCTGTTCTGGATGAACGTCCCGGTCATCGCGCTCGCCATGCTGATGCTGGGCGACGGCCTGCGCTTCACCGTTGCCGCGGCGGCGGCGGCGCGCCCGCGCCTGGCGCCGTTCGGCCTGCTGGCGATCGCGCTGGTCAGCCTGCAGGTCCTGACCGACGCGGTCTTTGCGCCCGCGCCCGACGCCGCCGCACCGTGGGCGGGCCTGGCCCTGGCGCTCAGCTGCGCGCTGCTGGCGCGGCGCGGCAAGGAGGACCTGTTCCAGTGGCGCCTGCTGGCCAATGCCAATTTCCGGCTCTACACCGCCATCATCACCACCGTCAACGCGTTCCTGATGACGACCATGGTGTGCTATCCGATCTGGCTGCAGACCGGATACGGCCTGTCCATCCCCAACGTGGCGTGGGTCATCGCGGCCGGCGGCCTGATCGCCGGTGTGCTGAGCCCACTGCTCGCCAGGCTCAAGATGCCCGGGCTGTACCCGCTGACGGTCGCCGCGTCGCTGGCGGTGTTCGCCCTGTCCTGCTGGCTGACGGTGCGCCTGCAGCCGTATTCCGGCATGACCGACCTGATGCTGCCGCGTATCGTGCTCGGCTTCGGGCTGGCGCTGTTCTCGCCCGCGACCTTCCTCAGCCTGGCCGACCTGCCCGAATCGGACAGCACCGCGGCCATCAGCATGTCGATGTTCCTGCGCGTCGCCTTCGCCAACCTGATCGTGGCGATCGGCGTGCGCATGTCGCAGCTGCTCAGCGGCCACGCGTCCGAATCGCTGCTGGCGCAGGGCTACGGCAGCACCGACGGCGGCATCGGCACCGACGTCGCCGCCATGGTGGACCAGTTGCAGCGCTACGCCGACACCTCCGCCATGCACGACCTGTTCGCCGGCGCCGGCGTGATCTTCCTGCTGACGATGGGGCTCGCGTGCCACGCGATCCGCGCCCTGGCCGCGGCGCGCCGCGCGGCCGCGCAAGCCGCTTCCTCCTCCACCTGATCGTACCGTTCCAAGGACTCTCCCATGCAACAAACTCCCTGGCTGACAAGGCAATGCGTCGGCACCCCGCGCATGCGGCTCTACTGCCTGCCCTACGCCGGCGGCGGCGCCGAGATCTACGCCGGCTGGCACGCCGCCCTGCCCGGCGTCGAAGTCTGCACGGTGCAACTGCCCGGACGCGGCATCCGCTTTCGCGAAGCGCCGCTCGACACGCTGCCGGAACTGCTGGCCGAACTGGCGCAGCTGACGTCGCAGGACCGCGCGCTGCCGTTCGCCCTGTTCGGCCACAGCCTCGGCGCACTGATCGCGTTCGAACTGGCCCGCTACTGCCGGCGCCACTACCTGCCGCTGCCGCAACGCCTGATCGTCTCGGGCTGCGACGCGCCCAACCAGCGCGAGACCGGCGGCGGCATGCACCGGCTGCCGGACGCGGACCTGATCGCGGCGCTGCGCACCTATAACGGCACGCCGCCGCAGGTGCTGGCGCATGCGGACCTCATGGCCCTCGTGCTGCCGTCCATCCGCGCCGATTTCGCGCTGAGCGAACGCTACGCCTACCGCGTCCAGCCCCCGCTGGCGCTGCCCCTGTCGGTCTATGTCGGCAAGGACGACCCGCTGCTGTCCGCGGCCACGGTCAAGGGCTGGGACGTGGAGACCAGCGAGACCTGCCGCACCCGGTGGTTCAACGGCGATCACTTCTTCGTGCACGGACAGCGCGACGCGGTACTGGCGGCCTTGCGCGACGACCTGGCGTTGCCCTGAAGCGGGGCATCAACCAGGCTCTTCGCGCACATTCGGATATTCACTACAACTTTCTTGATCCGGGTCATATCGAAGCGGCATTCCGAAGGACTAGCATCAATCCGGCACAGGACCCTTCGGCTATGGCGTGCCCGATGAACGCGCCACAACGGCAAATCCTGCAATTCGCCCTCGCCACGCCGCGTTGACAGCCGACAAGCATACGAAGGAGCGCATCATGGAATACAAGACGATTCTCGTCCACGTCGACGATTCGCCCGAGGCCCCCGACCTCGTCGCCTCGGCAGTCAGGCTGGCGCAGGCGCAGGGCGCGCACCTGGTCGGAATGACGCAGACGGGCATCTCCCGCGTCATCCGCGAAACCACGCTGCCCGGCGTGGATCTCGGCGATCTGACGGCCCTGCTCCACGACCTGCGCGCGGTCGCCGAGGGACGCGCCGCCAATTTCGACGCGATGGCGCGCCACGCGGGCCTCGCCTCCTTCGAGCACCGGATCGACGACGAGGAGCCGGGGCTGGCGCTGGCGCTCCAGGCCCTGTATGCCGACCTCGTGATCGTCGGGCGCACCCGGCCCGGGACGCCCGCGCTGTCCGACGTCGCCGGGTTGCCCGAATACGTCGCGATGAACTCGCCCTGCCCCGTGCTCGTGCTGCCACATCCCGGCACGCACGCGGGCGCACACACAGGCGCGTTCGACCGCGTGATGGTGGCCTGGAACGCCAGCCCGGAAGCCGCGCGCGCCGTCCGCGCGGCGCTGCCGCTGCTCGCGCGCGCAAAAGAGGTGGAAGTCGCCGTGTTCGACGACGACGCCTCGAGCGCCGGCTCGCCCGAAGACGCGGCGGAGGTGGCGCGGTTCCTGGCCCGGCACGGCGTCAACGCCACCGTCACCCGCCATCATCCGCGCGGCGAGGTCGGCAACGCGTTGCTGGTCCTGGCCGAGGACCGGAAAGCCGGCCTGCTCGTCATGGGCTGCTACGGCCATTCGCGCTATCGGGAAATCCTGCTCGGCGGCGTCAGCCGCACCGTCCTGCGCCGCCCGACGGTGCCGGTACTGCTGGCACATTGAATCTCCTCAATCCGTGAGGATGGTGACCACGCCGCGCGTGCCATCCAGGCGGATGCGCTGGCCGTCGCTGATCCGCCGCGTGGCGTCCTGCACGGCGACGACCGCGGGCAAGCCGTATTCGCGCGCGATGACCGCGCCATGGCTCATTTGCCCACCGGCCTCCGTGACGAGTCCGGCGACCGTCAGGAACGACGGGGTCCAGCTCGGGTCCGTGTAGGTGGTGACGAGAATATCCCCGCTCGCGATGTCGGCCGCCGCGATGTCCGTGACGACGCGGGCGCGGCCTTCGACGGTGCCTGCCGAGACCGCCAATCCGGCCAGCGCACCGGCAGGCAGGCCGGGGTGGTCGACTGTACCGAACAACCCTTCCCCGTCCGACGTGAGCACCCGCGGCGGCACCAGCCGTTCATGCGCCGCGAATTCGGCGCGGCGGGCCGCGATGCGACCGCGATCGGCCCGCCCGGCCCGCACGACCTCGCGCAACTCGTCGAAGCGCAGGTAGAAAATATCGTCGGGACGGTCGAGGACACCGCCCCGGACCAGGCGCCCCGCCTCGCGCCACAGCGCCTGTTTGTACACATCGAAGCGGCACATCCAGCCGTACTTCGGGGATTCGCGATAGCCGATGAAGGCACGCAGGCGGTCGATCGCGTCTTTCGTTTGCGCCGTCCTCGCGTCGCCATCCGGCCCCGCACGCAGCCGCCGCAGGACGTCCCGCTCGGCAGCCCTGGCGCGGGCCAGCCCCGCATCGAAGCGCCGCCGCGCTTCGCCGGGCTCGAACCGGTCCACATTGGCAAGAATCATCGGGACGAGCGCGGCCGGGCGTTCGCGCCAGCGGGGCCGCGTCAGGTCGATCTCGCCGGCGCAGCGCATGCCGTATTTTTCCAGGTAGCCGTCGATTGCGGCGAGCGCGTCGCGGCCGCCCTCGACGCGTTCGAGACCGGCCAGGGTCGCGCCGGCGCCAAGCCGCCGCAGGAACGACACCGCGGCGGGATGCGGCCGGATCGCATCGGCCACGTCGAGCAGGTCCAGTCCCATGCGCGAGGTGATGTTGTTGTCGACCGATTGCGTCAGCACGTCGGCGAGGCCCCGTTCACCGAGCCATTCGCCGAGATGGTCGTCCAGCCACCATAGCGCGTCGATGCCCGCCATCAGCGCCAGCCGGCTCCGGGGCGCCGCCAGCTGCTGCTTGAGTGCGGCCAGGTCCTCGGCAATCAGGGCGACGAGTTCGCTCCCGGATGGGTCCGCGAGCCTGCGCCGCGCTTCCGCGACGGCGTTCCCGCTTTCCCTGATCAGCTCGCCGACGAGCGCCGGGTCCGGTACGTCCGGCGACGATGGCGCGGGCGCGGACGGCGTGGCATCCCGGTCGGGCAGCGTCGCGATGAACCCGCGTTCCAGCAGCGTGTTCACCGCGCTTTTGATCAACGGGTCGCGGTTGAGCGTCTTGAGCAGCACCGTCCGGCTGGCCGATGAGGCAAGCTGGGCGGTAATGTCGACGAACAGCCGCCCGCCCGCTTCGAACATGGGACGCGCCGCCACCATCTGCCAGAACGACAGGCCGAGCGGCTTCATCGCGTCGGTCATCATCTGCTGATGGCCGACCGACAGGTAGACGCGGCGTTGCCCGTCGTCCCGGTCGGGGACCGGGAACAGGGTCGTGATCGGCCTGCTTTGCACGATCCAGAACCCGCCGTCGGCGAGACACCATTCGATGTCCTGCGGGCCGCCGAAATGGGCGGCGATGCGCCGGCCCAGCTCAGCGAGCGCGTGCGCCTGCCGGTCGCTCAGCAGCGGCCGGTCGCGGCCTGTCGCTCCGATGACCCGGCCATCGCGCAGCTTGATACTGTCGGGCACGACGACGCCCGCGGCCAGCGCCTCGCCCGTGCCGGCACACGCTTCGATCGCGACCACCGTCCTGTCGCCCGTCACGGGGTCGGCGGTAAACATCACGCCGGACGCGCTGGCGGGCACCATGCGCTGCACGATGACCGCCAGCGCGGTGCCGCGGTGCGCGATGCCGTGCCGCTGCCGGTACGCGACGGCACGTTCGGTGAACAGCGAAGCCCAGCAACGACGGATGGCAGCGACCACGGCGTCGACCCCGTGCAGGTCGAGGTACGACTCGTGCTGCCCCGCGAACGAGGCCGCGGGCATGTCCTCGGCCGTCGCACTGGAGCGCACGGCCCAGGCCGCCTCATCCCCGCCCGCGGCCAGGCAGTCGGCAATGGCACGCACGAGCGCATCCGGCACCGGCAGCCGTTCGATGCGCGAGCGGATGTCGGCGCACAGCCCGGCATCCGGGCCGGCTTGCCCCGGCGGCCGGCTCTCCAGCCGGTCCACGGCGGCGGCGATGTCGGGCGCGCTCTCGACGTGCGTCGCAAATGCGCGGGTCGTGACGCAGAATCCCGGCGGCACCGCGACGCCGGGGATGCCGGCCAGTTCGCCCAGGTTGGCCGCCTTGCCGCCAGCCAGCGCGGTCCGGTGCCGATCGACTTCAGCGAGAGGAACGATGACGTTCATGGTATCTCCTCGAACAACTTGACACGTTTAAACGGAGGAATATACTCCGCTTATGAGGCATGTCAAGAACGGCCACGGCGGCAACGCGAGGCTTCACAACAGGAGCGCCGCACCCGTATGCTTCGGATCTGGACAGTGGACGAGTGAACACCATGCGGGCTGACGCACTGAAGAATCGACAACGGCTGATCGAGGCCGCGATCGAATTGATCCTCGACGTGGGCGGCGACCCGGCGCGCGACGCCATCGCGGAACGTGCCGGGGTCGGGATCGGCACGCTGTACCGCCATTTCCCGGATCAGCAGTCGCTCCTGCACGCGGCCGTGCGCCATGTGCTGGAAGCGAGTATCGCCGCCGGCGAAACCCTGCTCGCCGAGGTGCCGGACGGGGTCGAGCTGCTGCGCCAGTACATGCACGCGGCGCTGGAAAATGGCATTGGCGTGGTCAACATCGTCCACCCGCTCCTGGAACGGCGCGACTGGCCCGATCTGCGCGCGCGTGCCGGCTCGCTTTTGCAAAGCATGGTGCAACGCGCGGTGCAGACAGGCCGCGTCCGCGGCGATCTCTCGGAGCGGGACGTCGTGTTCGCCATGATCCGCTTTGCGCGACCGCTGGCGGTCGGGCTGCCGGCGGCCGAGGAACGCGCGCTCGCCCATCGGCATCTCGATGTCTACATCGACGGGCTGTGTGCGGCGCGCAGGTGAGCGACAAGGCACCACGGCTGCCGCCATGTATCGTCGCGGTCGCCGCCAGCCTTGCGTGCGAGCGCGAAGCCGGCGAGCGGATCGGTACGCCAGCGTGTGGCGAAACCGAAACCTCCCGCATCCGGCGCCGCGCGAATGTCATCGAAGGGTCATGGAGCGCATGCTAGAATGCCTGCCCGTAATGACGCAAGATCTGCTGCACGTCACTTACTTGCCTGACCACACTTCCCGATAATGCAAAGCCCGGTTCGAGCGCCGCCAACGTGGCAGGCGCGTTGCCGAACCGCGTGCGAATGCCGTGACCAACGCCTTTCCGACACTGCCCTGAGTGAGCCGGCACGATCGCACCGACCGGCCCCGCATGCCGCGCGCCGGCGTGCACGCATCGCGCGCCGTTCCTTTCGCAATTTGCACCATCACCTCCCGTCATCCCGACGCATCGGACACACCATGAACAACGGCACCTCATCGACTCATCCTTCGACCACGTCCACCCCGGCCGCAAGCCGGCCCGGACCGCCGCTCTCGCGCGGCCAGCGCGCCATGTGGTTCCTGTGGAAGCTGGCGCCCGACGGCGCGGAATACGGCCTGCCGATGGCATGGACCCTGCGCAGCGCACTCGACGCCGGCGCCCTGCGCGCCGCCCTGCAGGACCTGGTCGACCGCCATCCGGTGCTGCGCACGACGTATGCCGCGCCGGCCGGCGAACCGGCGCAGGTGATCCACGCGCACATGGCGGCGGCGCTCGAACCGGTGGACGCGTCCGGATGGGACGAACACACGCTGGACGCGCGCCTGACCGAGGCCGCCGCGCTGCCGTTCGACCTGGAACATGGGCCGGTGTTCCGCACGCACCTGTTCTCGCGCGGCGAGCAGGAGCACGTGCTGCTGTTTAACAGCCACCACATCGCCACCGATACCTGGTCGCTGATCGTGATGCTGGAGGAACTGGGCATCCTGTACCGCGCCAGGATCGCGAAGCAGGCCGCCGTGCTGGCGCCGCGCGGCCTGGCCTATACCGATTACGTCGCATGGCAGCAAG
This sequence comes from Massilia sp. Root335, assembly GCF_001425685.1. Classification (GTDB taxonomy): domain Bacteria; phylum Pseudomonadota; class Gammaproteobacteria; order Burkholderiales; family Burkholderiaceae_D; genus Telluria; species Telluria luteola. The sequence goes on from NZ_LMCY01000003.1 coordinate 10,647, forward strand.
AGCTGCTGGATTCGCCGCGCGGCGCCGCGCACTGGGCATACTGGCAGGAACAGCTGTCTGCCCCACCCACCCTCGGCCTGCCGACCGACCGTCCGCGCCCCGCGGTCCAGCGCCACGCCGGCGCCGGCATGCCGTTCACGCTCGACGAGGAGCTGACGGCGCTCGTGCGCGCGCTGGCACGCGCGGAAGGCGTCACGTTCTACACCGTGCTGCTGGCGGCCTTCTACGTCCTGCTGCACCGCTATACGGGCCAGGACGACCTGGTGGTCGGCTCGCCGCGCTTCGGCCGCCCGCCGCAAGGCTACGAACGCACGGTCGGGTACTTCGCCAGCCCGTGCGCATTGCGCACGCGGGTCGACGGCGCGGCGAATTTCTCGGATTTCCTGCAGCAGGTCCGCGAAGTGCTGGTCGGCGCCAAGGCGCACCAGGATTTTCCGTTCCCGCTGGTGGTCGAACGCCTCGGCCTGCAGCGCGACCCGAGCCGCAGCCCGGTATTCCAGGTTGCGTTCACGTACCAGAAGGCGCAGCTGGCGCACATGCAAGGCCTGGCGGCGGCGCGCATGGGCCTGGGCGGCGCACGGCTCGACCTGTCGGGCCTCGCGCTCGAGTCGTATCCGCTCGAGCAGCGCAGCGTCAAGTTCGATCTCGACTTCGTCGTCGAGGAAGTCGACGGTTCCCTGCGCGGCGTGTGCTGGTACGACACCGGCCTCTGGGACCGCGACAGCATCGCCTGGCTGGTCGAGCATTACCAGGTCCTGCTGCGCGCGGCCTTGCGCAGCCCGGCCACCGCGCTGGCGCGCCTGCCCATGCAAACCGCGCGCGAGCAGGAACTCGTCGCGGCCTGGAACGCCACCTGCGCGGCGTTTCCCCAGACCTGCGCCCACCGGCTGTTCGAGCGCCACGCCGCGCAGGCGCCGCACGCCGACGCCCTGCGCCATGCGGGCGGCACGCTGAGCTACGATGCGCTGAACCGGCGCGCCAACCAGCTGGCCCGCCACCTGCGCCGGCTCGGCCTGCAACCGGGCCAGATCGTCGGCGTGAGCGTGGCGCGCGGCACGCCCGACCTGGTGATCGGCGCGCTGGCCATCATGAAGGCGGGCGGCGCCTACCTGCCGCTCGATCCCGACTACCCGCACGACCGCCTCGCCTTCATGGTCGAGGACGCCGGCCTGGAACTGCTGCTGACCCAGGCCACGCTGCGCGGCCAGCTGCCGCCGAGCCGGGCGCGCCTCGTGCTGCTGGACGACGAATGGCCCGCCATCGCACAAGAAAGTGCGGACAACCTGCCCGACACCCCGGGGTCGACCGACCTCGCCTACGTCATCTATACCTCGGGTTCGACCGGACGCCCCAAGGGCACCCTCCTCGAGCACCAGGGCCTGACCAACCTGGCGCACCTCATGGCCGCCGCGTTCGGCGTCGGGCCGGACAGCCGCCTGCTGCTGTTCGCGTCGTGCAGCTTCGACGCCTCGGTGGCCGACATCTTTACCGCGCTGTGCGCGGGCGCCTGCCTGTGCCTGGCGTCGAAGATGGCGGTGATCCCGGGCTCGGCCCTGGTCGACACCATCGACACGCACGCGGTCACGGTCGTGATCCTGCCGCCGTCGGTGCTGGCGCTGCTGCGCCCGCAGGATCTGCCGAGCCTGAAGACCGTGGTCACGGCGGGCGAAGCCTGCAGCCTCGAACTGGCGCGGCGCTGGAGCGGAGAAGTCCGCATGATCAACGCCTACGGCCCGACCGAGGCCACCGTGTGCGCCACGCTGCAGGTGCTGCGGCCGGACCTGGAGCGCGTCAGCATCGGCCATCCGGTCGCGAACGCCCGCGCCTACGTGCTGGACAAGCAGTTGCAGCCGGCGCCGCTGGGCGTGCCCGGCGAGCTGCACATCGCCGGCGTCGGTCTGGCGCGCGGCTATCTCGGCCGTCCCGACCTGACCCGCGAACGCTTCATCGTCCATCCGTCCGGCGAGCGCCTGTACAAGACCGGCGACCTCGTGCGTCGCCTCCCCGACGGCAGCCTCGAATTCCTGGGGCGCCTCGACCACCAGGTGAAGATCCGCGGTTTCCGCATCGAATTGGGCGAAGTGGAAGCCGTGATCGCGTCGCACCCGGACGTGCGCGACGCGCTGGTGCTGGCGCGCCCGGACGCGAGCGGGGCCCAGGCCCTGGCGGCCTATGTGATCGCCCGCGACGGCGCCAGCCTCACGCCGGCGGCGCTGCGCGCGCATGCGCACGGCCGCCTGCCCGACTTCATGGTGCCGGCCGGCCTGGTCCTGCTCGACGCCTGGCCGATGACGCCGAACGGCAAGATCGACCGCAACGCCCTGCCCGACCCGGCCGCCGGGCACGCCGGCGCGTCCCGTGAAGCGCCGCGCGACGCACTCGAACAGCAGGTCGCGGCCATCTGGCGCGAGGTGCTGAGCCTGGACGCGGTCGGCATCGACGACAGCTTCTTCGACGTCGGCGGCCATTCGCTCAGCCTGGTGCAGGTCGAGGTGGCGCTCGAACGCCGGCTCGGACTCGCCGTGCCGACCATGGACCTGTTCCGCTTCCCGACCATCCGCACCCTGGCACAGCACCTGCGCGGCCTGTCCGGCGCGGACCAGGATGCGCATGCGCCGCCGCCCCCGGCGCCGGCATCCGCGCGCGGCGGCGCCACCACCACCACCACCACCGGCATCGCCATCGTCGGCATGGCCGGCCGCTTCCCCGGCGCCGAGGACGTCGACGCGTTCTGGCGCAACCTGAGTGGCGGCGTCGAATCGATCGTCGACCTGAGCGCGCGCCAGCTGCGCGACGCCGGCGTCGCGCCCGAGCTGACGGCGCAGCCGCGCTATGTGCGGCGCAAGGGCATCCTGGACGACGTCGCCCGCTTCGACGCGCCCTTCTTCGGCTATCCGCCGCGCGAAGCCTTGCTGATGGACCCGCAGCAGCGCCTGTTCCTCGAAGTCGGCTGGCAGGCGCTCGAACATGCCGGCTACGACAGCCTGACGTACGCCGGCCGGATCGGCGTGGTCGGCGGCACCGGACGCGCGTCGTACATGCTGCACTTCCTGGACACCAACCCGGCCTCGGCGGCCGAGCTGTTCCAGACCACCATCCTGAACGACAAGGACTTCCTGTCCACCCGCCTGGCGCACAAGCTCGACCTGCGCGGGCCGGCGCTGACGGTGCAGACGGCCTGCTCGACCTCGCTGGTGGCGGTGCACGTGGCCTGCGAGCAGCTGCTGCAGGGCGACTGCGACATGGCGCTGGCCGGCGGCGTGTCGATCGAGGCGCCGCACGGCAGCGGCTACCTGTACCAGGAGGGCCACATCCTGTCGCCGGACGGCCGCTGCCGCGCGTTCGACGCCGATGCCGCCGGCACCGTGCGCGGCAGCGGCGGCGCGGTCGTGGTGCTGAAGCGCCTCGACGACGCCGTGCGCGACGGCGACACCGTCTGGGCCGTCATCAAGGGCTCGGCCATCAACAACGATGGCGCGGTCAAGGTCGGCTACACGGCGCCCGGCGTGGACGGCCAGGCCGAGGTGATCGGCCTGGCGCTCGAGCGCGCCGGCGTCGATCCGCGCAGCATCGGCCTGGTCGAGGCGCACGGCACCGCGACCCCGCTGGGCGATCCGATCGAAGTCGCGGCGCTGACCCAGGCCTACCGGAAATACACGGCCGACCGCGGCTATTGCTTCCTCGGCTCGGTCAAGACCAACGTCGGCCACCTCGACGCCGCGGCCGGCGTCACCGGCCTGATCAAGGCGGCGCTGGCGCTGCACCATGGCGTGGTCCCGGCCACCCTGCATTTCCGCTCGGCCAATCCGAAACTGAACCTGGCCGCGAGCCCGTTCACGGTCAACGCCAGCCTGGCGCCGTGGCCGGCGCCGGCCGCGGACATGCCGCGCCGCGCCGCGGTGAGCTCGTTCGGCATCGGCGGCACCAACGCCCACGTGGTGCTGGAGCAGGCCCCGCCGGCCACCGCGCCGGGCGCGCGAGGGGACGGCGCGCCGCAGTTGCTGACGCTGTCGGCCCGCTCGGCCGCCGCGCTGGACGCGATGGGCGCGAACCTGGCGCGCCATCTCGCGGCGCATCCGGACGCCGACCTGGCCGACGCCGCGTACACGCTGCAGGTCGGACGCGCCCAGCTGCCGCATCGCCGGACGGTGGTCGCCGCCAGCTGTGCCGAGGCGGCCGACGCCCTGGCGCGCCCGGCGCAGCCGGTCCCGCCGCACGCGGCGTCGGGCGGCGCGCGCGTCTGCTTCCTGTTCCCGGGCCAGGGCCTGCAACAGGTCGATATGGGCCGCGAACTGTACGACGGCGTGCCCGCATTCCGCGCCTGCATCGACGAATGCGCCGCCGCGCTGCAGCCCTTGATCGGGTGCGACCTGCGCGCCGTGCTCTACCCCGCGCCCGGCCAGGAGGCGGACGCGGCGCGCCGGCTGGCGCAGACGGCGCTCACCCAGCCGGCCATGTTCGTGGTCGAGTATGCGCTGGCGCGCCAGCTCATGGCATGGGGCGTGCAGCCGCACGCCATGATGGGACACAGCCTGGGCGAATATGTCGCGGCCTGCCTGGCCGGCGTGATGTCGCTGCCGGATGCCCTCAAGCTGGTCGCCGTGCGCGGCCAATTGATCCAGCATCTGCCGACCGGCGCCATGCTGGCGGTGCAGGCCGCGCCGGACGCGTTGCAGCCCTTCGTCGGTGCCGGCGTCGACCTGGCCGTGGTCAACGGCCCGCAGTCGTGCGTGCTGGCCGGCAGCCACGAAGCGATCGCGGCGCTGCAGGACAGGCTGGCGGCGGCCGGCCTGCGCGCCAGGGTCATCCCGACCTCGCACGCGTTCCACTCCGCCATGCTCGACCCCGTGCTGGCGCGCTTCCTGGCCCACGTCGGCGAGGTCGCACTCCACCCGCCGCGCATCCCTTACATCACCAACGTGACCGGCACCTGGGTGACGGCGCAGCAGGCCACCGATCCGGCGCACTGGGTGCGGCACATGCGCCAGACCGTGCGCTGCGCCGAAGGCCTCGACCTGCTGCTCGAGACCCCGGACGGCGCCTATCTCGAAGTCGGCCCGGGCCAGACTTTCAGCGCGCTGCTGAAGCGCCATCCGCGCAAGGACGCGTTGCGCCTGGCCCTGCCGACGCTCGCGTCTCCGGCCCACCCTTCCGACCACGCGGCCCTGCTGGCGGCGCTGGGCCAGCTGTGGGCGGCGCACGCGGCCGCCCCGGCGTGGCGCACGCTGCATGCGATTGGGGCACGCCGCCGCGTCCCGCTGCCGGTCTATCCGTTCGACCGCCATCGCTACTGGCCGCAGGCGGCGGCGCCCGCGCAGCGCAGCGTGGCCGCGGCCCAGGCGGCCGCCCCCGCCGCGAGCGCCGACCACGAGGCGCAGCCGGCGGCGCCCGCGTCCGCGGTTGCCGCATCGCGCGTCCAGGACGAACTCGAACACCAGGTCGGCCGCGCGTTCGCCGACGCGCTGGGCCTCGATACGGTCGCGCCGGAAGACGATTTCTTCGAGCTCGGCGGCAGTTCGCTGTCGGCGCTCGGCGTGCTGATCGACCTGGAACGGATCACCGGACGCACGCCGTCCAATGGCCTGCTGCTGGAAAATCCGACGGTCCGCGCCCTGGCCCGGGCCCTGCGCGCGGACGTGCGGGCGGATGCGCGGGCGGACGCGCGCCTGGTCGGCCTGCGTCCGGGGAACGGCGCCGCGCCGATCTTCTGCATCCACCCGTACGGCGGCCATACCGCCGGCTACGTCGAGCTGGCGCGCCACCTCGGCGCGGACCAGCCGGTGTACGGCGTGCAGGCGCGCGGCCTGCAGGGCGAAAGCACGCCGCTGCGCACCATCGAGGCCATGGCGGCGGATTACATCGCCCTGATCAGGACGCGCCAGCCGTCCGGCCCCTATCGCCTGGCGGGCCACTCGATGGGCGGCTGCATCGCCTACGAAATGGCACAGCAGCTCACCCGCGCCGGCGCCGGCGTCGAGCTGCTCGCCCTGTTCGACTCGCGCGCGCAGAACGCCAGCGAACGCCCGCTGTACCGCAACAGCGCCTACGGCCGCATGGCCAGCCGCGACTGGCTGAGCGACGAGGCGGTGATGCTGGGAATCCTGTTCCCGAAGCTCGAGATGGACTGGGAAGGCCTGCGCGACCGCCCGGCCGGCGAACACCGCGCGCTGGCGCAGGACGCCATCGTCCGGCAAGGCCTGCTGCCGGCCGGCACCGGGCATGCGCAGGTGCGGCACCTGCTGGCCGTGACCGACGCCAATGACGAAGCGCTGCGTTCCTACCGGCCCCAGGCCTACGCCGGCCAGGTCCTGCTGTTCTGCGGCACCGAGGGGTTCGCGCCGCAGTTCGGCGAGCCGGACCTCGGCTGGGGTGCGCTGGCCAAAGGCGGCCTGGAGCTGGTCATGCTGCCGGGTGACCACCACGGCGTGATGACGGGCGCGAGCGCCCAGGCGATGGCGCGGCGCCTGGCGCAGGCTTGACGTCGCGGCGGCGCGCATCGGTATTGGTTGCATCGCGGGTTTGCCGGCATCGCAAACAAAAAAGCCCCTGCAGTCAGGGGCTTTTTTTCACGTCTGATGCTCGAGATTGCCGGACTGGCCGGCCCCACCAACGCCGCGGCGGTGCATTTTTACCGGGATTTCTCCATAATTTTCCCCGGCGACGGGCTGGCGTCACGAGCGAACCTTTTGCGCCCCGTCGCAATGCATTGACACACGCACGGAAATCAGCCAGACTCGCCAGATATGTTAGCGCTATTTGTTTGATGATACAGGATGTTATGAACCCTCGTTCCCTGTGGGCGAGGAGAAGCAAGCGCGCCGCAGATGCAATGACAAACCAAGGAGACTTTTATGAACAGCAGTGCCGTCGAGAGCACACATACCATCCAGGCGGCGGAAAACACCCGCCTCATCGTCCTGATCAGCTGCGTTGCCACCATCGGTGGCTTCCTGTTCGGCTTTGACAGCGGCGTCATCAACGGCACCGTCGACGGCCTGAAGCAGGCCTTCCATTCGACCTCCGCCGAGCTCGGATTCGAAGTCGCGTCGATGCTGCTGGGCTGCGCACTCGGCGCCTTCTGCGCCGGCCGCCTGGGCGACCTCTGGGGTCGCCGTACCGTGCTGATCATCTCGTCCCTGATGTTCCTGACGTCGGCGCTGGGCGCGGGCTTTGCAACGACCTCGGCCGTCTTCATCGCCGCCCGCGTGCTGGGCGGCTTCGCGGTCGGCGCGGCCAGCGTGATGTCGCCGGCCTACATCGCCGAGGTGGCCTCGGCCCGCTACCGGGGCCGGCTGGCGACGGTCCAGCAGATCGCCATCATCAGCGGCCTGTTCTGCGCCTTCCTGAGCAACTATGCCCTGGCGCACGCGGCCGGCGCATCGACCGGCGTGTTGTGGCTCGGTCAGGAGGCATGGCGCTGGATGTTCTGGATGATGGCGATTCCGTCCGTGCTGTTCTTCCTGCTGCTGCTGACGATCCCGGAAAGCCCGCGCTTCCTCGTCGCCAAGAAGCGCAAGGACGAGGCGCTGGCCGTGCTGGAACGCCTGTACGGCGCGGCCGCGGCGCGCACGAAGTTCGCCGCGATCGACGTGTCGCTGGCCGAAGACCACCACCGTCCGCGCCTGTCGGACCTGGTCAACAAGGCTACCGGCAAGCTGCGCCCGATCGTCTGGGTCGGCATCGGCCTGGCGACGTTCCAGCAGCTGGTCGGCATCAACGTGGTGTTCTATTACGGCGCGGTGCTGTGGCAGGCCGTGGGCTTTTCCGAGAGCGATGCCTTGCTGATCAACGTCCTGTCGGGTGGCCTCAGTATCGGCGCCTGCATCGTGACGGTGTTCCTGATCGACCGCATCGGCCGCAAGCCCCTGCTGTGGATCGGATCGGTCGGCATGGCGGTGACGCTCGGCCTCGTCACCATCGCCTTCGCCAGCGCCAACCTCGACGCCAACGGCAAACTGGCCCTGTCCGGCACGATGGGCGTGCTGGCCCTGGCGGCGGCGAATATCTACGTCATCTTCTTTAACATCTCCTGGGGTCCGGTGATGTGGGTCATGCTGGGCGAGATGTTCCCCAACCAGATCCGCGGTTCCGGCCTCGCGGTCGCCGGCGCGGCCCAGTGGACGGCCAATTTCCTGATCACGGTGACCTTCCCCGTGCTGCTCACGAGCATCGGCCTGGCGGGCGCTTACGGCCTGTACACGCTGGCCGCGCTGATCTCGATCTACTTCGTGCTGCGCTACGTGCATGAAACGCGCGGCAAGGAACTGGAGCAGATGGAAGGCTGAGGGCACGCGAAATCGCGTTGGCCGGGGCGTACCGCCCTGGCCGCCAGCAAGAAGGTCGTTGATGATGACATCCGCATCATCAACGACCTTTCGTTTTTTGACGGTGCGACCTGTAGAGACAATCCCGCGATATCCTGCCCGTCGCGCCGGACGACGCCATCGTCCGCGCGCAAGTCAGCAGTAAGCCACGTGCAATCGACGTGCCCGCACAAGTTCCGCCACCGGGCGCGTGAAGAGTGCAATGGCTGCGAACAGCCCGGCGGTGCCGAGACCTGGCGGCGCCCCGGGCGACGGCAGACATCGCAGCCGTGGGCGAACCCGAGCGCGACCGGATGCTGTCGCGCGGCTCACGGCTCGAAACCTTCCCGGAAATCGATGTAGTCGAGGTTATATACGTTGAAGTTGACGTAGGTCTTGCCGGCACGTTCGACGCGCTCGGGCTTGCCGTACACGAAAAACCAGGCATCCGGGCGGCCTCGCTCGCTCAAGTCCTTGAATTTGCGGTCGAACAGCGTGCGCGAATACGCATTGGCGATACGCTGGTCCGGTACGAACAAGGACGGCCGGTACTTCTTCCCCTCCAACACGACGGCACACTGTGGAACGAACGTAATGGCATAGCCGGTATCCTTGCGGTCGACGAAGGCGCGGCCGAAATACACGCGCCAATGCGATGCCACATCCTCCAGATCCGGATTGGCCAAAGGCACGAACATGTCGCGGTACGACAGTCGAAATCCTCTTATCGACAGCATCTTCACGGCGTCGACTCCCTGCTTGCGATATTTGGCAAAGCGGCTGACAAGGCTGCCGACCGAATAGGCCGTGGCCGGACGCGAAGACCCATCACCCGGGCTTCCGGCGCGGCGCTTGCGTTTGGTCTGAACCGCCCCATCCGGCCCCACCGGCACCGCCTGGACTTTCACCTCGTGCGAAGGCGGACGGGTCAGCACAAACTGGTCGGGCAGCGTCTCGTCCTTCCTGCCGCGCTCGCGTCGTGCTTCCTCATCGCGCGCGGACGCTATCTCTTCACAGCCGCCGTGATCGTCGCACTCGGCCGTATGCTCGTCGCCGACGCGGCGGAAATATGGGTCGACGGCCATGTCCTGGCGCAGCTTGTCGAGGTTGGCTGCCGTGATGTCGCCCGCGCAGCCCGGGTACAAGCAGAAAAAATTGTGCTTGTCGAGGATGCGTCCGGCCGTGAACAGTTCGTAAGCCGTGTCGATGTCGACGATTTCCTCGAGGTCGCTGCTGAAAGCGTGTTCGATTTTCATGAATGCCCTGCTGTACGGTTGTTAGAGATACAAGTAGTGTAGCCATTTAATTTCCGTACAACAACTAAATGCAGGCGCTCGATCGCCCTCTCTTGACCTTGACCGGCAGGCGCGTGACGACTTCACCAGGCGCGTCGTGTCAGGTTCCCGAGCTCATGGTTTCCACATACCCTGCGTCATCGCCAGACGTGGCGGCGTGGGCATGCGTCCGCGGCGCGGCGATCGGGATCACGCGGTGCGGATCGTCTTCCTCGGTCAGGAAGACGATCCGCTCCTCGCCGAAGGCTTCAGGCAGCCCGGCAATGCGATTGTGCCAGTGGCGGCGACGGGACAGCGCTGGTCCTTTTCGATACCAACATCTTCGTCGACATGCTCAACGGCGTGCCCGAAGCGACGGCCGAGCCAGGCAGCTACGATCATTCCGCCACCGCTTGAGCCTGTGGCACTCCCGTCGTAACCCACAACCCGAGAGACTTCAACTGGAACGGCATCGACGTTCATTTCCCTTACGATTACGGCTCCATTCGATCGTCACCGGCTGCACCTCGTTTTACGGTGAGATTATCTGCATGCTCAGGGCGCAGACGGCACGACAGTGACGATAACGCGTCCGTAACGCGTCAGCGCCGGACTGCCCTTGTCGGTCACCTTGACGATGAAGTGGGCGGTCTCCGTCTTGCTTACCACGGGCGCCTGCCCCCAAACGGTATGATGGTTTTCCGCATACCCCAGCTTGATCTCCTCCCTGTAGCTGCCAGCTTCGGGATACTGAAACCACAGGTAGCTCAAGCTATCTCCATCGGGGTCGGAGCTGCCGGCCGCGCTCAGCATGAAGCCCTCTCCCGATTTGACGGTCAGCCGATCGCCAGGGGTAAGCTTTACGACTGGCGGATGATTCGCCCCCTTGTATGGCTTGGTGCTCCACTCCATTCGCGCTGCGAAATCGTTCTGGAAGTCTTTGCGCCAGCGCCAGATGGTGGTCCTGTACCCAGTGGAGACCTTGTCGCCGGCGTGCACGGCGCGGCCGAAGTCGCTGTGGACCATCGGCCTGTAACGATCCACTGCGTTGGTCCAGATGGCATGAGGCTCTTGCAATACAGGTACGTTGCCGGTGAAGCCTTCCGGATTCGTATCTTTCAACGCGGGCGTGTAGAACTCGTAGCGCCCACCCCAGCCGCCCCAGTCCGGATGCTCGGGTGCGTTCAGGCCGTTCGGTATCAAGGACAGGAAGGATGGCGTATCGCCCTCAACGCCAAAGGAAACATCCGGATACACCGCACCCAGCGGCCCATGCCCCTGTTGAATATGCGCGGCGATCCAGTCGTTGCTCACTTCCGTGCTGTCGAAGCCGGGCTCGGTGGCGTGCATGCCAGTCCAGGTGCCATTGCCATAGCCGCCGGGGCTGACGATATAAAACAGATCGGGAAAGTGGGTGCGTATCCAGAAACCGGAATCGTCCTGATCGGAGATCGTGTAGACGCGCAACTTCTTCACCAGGCGAGCGGCCTGCTCCGGTGTTCTGTCGTGGCTGATCCGATACAACGCTTGAGCAAGCGTATTGGCACCGCCCCAGACCGAAACCCATAGGGGACGCGTATCATTTTTCTCCAGGGCCTTGATGATGGCGTCCGATCCCGGCGAGTCCTTGCCGTCGCCGACACCTTGCATGCCGTAGACTTGCGAGCCGGAGCGCACCACCGCTTTGAGCGCCTGCGCTTTCGGAAACCCCGGTTCGTGCTTCAACAAGTTGGGTTGTACCCGGCCGTAGGCGTCGATGATCGCACGGATGGATTCCGGGGCGATGCGCGACTTCTGATGGGTGGAGGTCGTGGCGACGAGGCCTTCGATATCGATCTGGTTCGCGTAGAGAAGCAGGCGCACGAGCGACTGGCTGTCATCGGGATCGGCCTCGATATCGGTGAGGACAATCAGGCGGTGTTTGGGTTCGGCGACGCCAAGGGCAGGCACGCAAACCAGTAAGGCCGCCAGCGTCGCTGTAGTTGAAAGTAGTCGCATCATCATCTCTGTATTGAATTGGGGGGCCTGTCTCGCGGGCCGGGGTTATGCGCACGACCGGCGACTGAACCCGGCCAAACGAAACGGCTCGGCGAAGAACGCGCCGAGCCGAACCGCATCCGCTGCAAGCCACTGACGATGTGGTGAACTGCCGCGCAGTCTGTCATGCGATTGCGGGTGCGCCAGCCTACGGAGTCGCGCCTTTCACGAGCGCATCGAGGAGGTTCGGATCGAGGACTGCATTATCGTTGCCCCGGTCGATCAGGCCGCCCACGTCCCAATAGAACGGTAGCACACCGTTGGCCACTGCCGACTTGGTGACGTAGTTTATATAGTAGACACGCGACTTCTTATGCAGGGCCAGTGCATCGCCCGTCAGATTGGTACGCAGCATCGCGGCGTACTCGCCGAGCACCACCGGAATGCCTTTGTCGACAAACTGCTGCCTGATCGACGAAAACTGCTGATCGACATAGGCCTCCTCCTGCTTGTCGGGGTTGTGGGCGGTGTCCGTGGTCGAATGATTATCCTTGCCCCAGTAATAGAATGCATTGCCATACCATTCATCTTTATCCAGCAGGGTAAATTGCCAGGGGTAAAAGTGCACCTCATACATCAGCTTGTTGCTGACGGTGTCGGTCGGCATGGCCGTCCACATCGTCGCTGATTTATCGATGTCCACGGACGGTCCTTGCACCACCAGGACGCGGTAGGCATTCTTGCCGCCGGTGGCCCGCACCGCGTCGATGAAGGTCTGGTGGTAGGACATGAGCACCGGCATTTGGTCGGCCGTCTTGACAGCCGGCTCGTTGGCGCCGGCAAACATCAAATGCTCGTCGAAGTCGCGCATTTGCGTGGCGATCTGGGTCCAGAACGCCTTTTGCTTCTGATTGACCGCTATTTGCTTGTCGGGCACGACGTTGTTTTCGAGCCAGCCGCCGTCCCAATGGATGTTCAGGAGCACATACATCTGGTTGTCGACGCAGTATTTGACGACTTGCTTGACGCGGTCCATCCAGGCCTGGTCGATCTTGCCGGTCTGCTGGTTGGCGTACTGGTCCCAGGCAACAGGCAGCCGGATGGCGTTGAATCCGTCCGCCTTGGCCGCCTTGATCATCGCCTCGGTGATCCTGGGATTGCCCCACGCGGTTTCTCCGCCGATCGCCTCCATCGTGTTGCCAATATTCAACCCCAAACGAATCTTGCTGGCGAGCTGGACAGCGGTGCTGCCCATGCCGGTAGCATCGGGCGCGATCGGATTCTGGTTGTAGTCCGGATAGAGACCCGCGGCCGGCGTCGTTGGAGCCGGTGTCGTCGGGACTGGCGTCGGCTGGGCTGGCGTGCTTGGCGCTGGCGTCGTCGCGGTTGGCGTCGTTGGCTCGGGCGCCGCAGGCTTCGTGCCGGCCGTGCCGCCGCCACAGCCAACGTTTAATGACAGAATTCCAACTAATATGAGTACACGGCTGAGCTTCAAAGTAACCCCGAAATATTCATGCTGACAAATTACCCGTTGGCCTCGAATATTTTTTCGGCCAAGCGCCAACATTACCGAGGTCCCCGCCACGGCCGTTATCGCTTCCCCCGAAATTGCTTGCAATATGCGAAAAATTGCACAACTTGGGGATTTACAGCTACGGCTTGGGCGAGCGGATCGTCATGCTGCGTAAGCCCGATAACACGACGCGATCGATTACGCGCGTCCGCGCAATCCGCGCCTGCATCCGTTCCGTCACAGATTGCCGCCGTCGCCGCAGGTCGCATGCAAGGAAGTGCAGTATCAATGCAATTATCTGCACCTTGTAAATGTCTTCACCGCTAGCGTAATTTCGATCCTTACTCTTCCCGAATCCCTGGGATAGACTTCGCCGGATTGCTGGACCGGCGGGCCTGGTCCCCGTTCCGCAAGCCTGAGCTCGCCCGCACTGCCAGCGGGCCGCGCCCTATCCGCTTCCGGAACACGTAATGACAAAGAGACACTCTCCACGCAGCCAGCGCTCCGCGGTGGGCCCGCGTCCCGAGGTTGTCCATACGCCGCGCTGGCCGTCATACCCGGCGCCGAAGGCGACGTGCGGCCGGCCGACGGACACAGCTTTAATGGATACGACTGCATGAACATCATCAAACACAGCCTCGCCGTTCTCGGCCTGATCCTTGGCCACGATGGATGCGCACAACACGTTCCAGAATCCGCAGGTCATCAAGCCGGCGGCGTTCAGCGCGCGTGCCGCGGGCGGCAAGCTGTCGATCAAGGTGCCCGCAAAGGCCGTGATGGTGGTCGCTTTGGAGGAGTAAACGCCGCGCGCAAGCGCCTGGTGATCACCTTCATGTCCGATGGCACCGATGTGGCCCATCCTGAACAGGAGCGGCGGCGGCTCACCGCTCCGGCAGCGGACGCCGCAAGGGCGCCAAGCGTCAATGAATTAACCTTGTAATTTGCCGCGCAGCCTGATAGGGCGGCCGCCTGCCGGCACGCTGCCGCCGATCCAGCCGAAGGAGTGATCGGCGCCGCCGGTTGGCGGGCCAGGCATCAATCGCCTGTCCCGCTCCACTTCCACACCTCGTTTTCTGACCTTCATGAAAAAGACACACCGCTCCGCTCTCGTTCTCTTGTCCATACTGGCTTCGCTGCCCGCGGCGTCATTCGCGCTCAACCCGATTATTCAAACGATGTATACCGCCGATCCGGCGCCCATGGTCAATAAGGGCACGCTCTACCTGTTTTCCAGCCACGATCAGGATGTCGGCGAAAAAAACAACTTCAACATGAAGGACTGGGTGCTCGCCACGACGACGGACATGGTGAACTGGACCCAGTATGGCGCGATCGCCTCCCTCCGGGATTTCGCCTGGGCCGCCAAGGAGATTTCCGGCTGGGACGGTTTTGACAACGGCGCCTGGGCTCCGCAAGTGATAGAGAGGGATGGCAAATGGTATCTCTACGCCCCGGTGCAAGGCCGGGGCATAGGCGTGCTGGTGGCCGACAATCCCCTCGGCCCCTACACCGATCCCATCAAGAAACCACTGATCGCCGGCCACGCCGGAGGCCTGTACGACAGCATCGATCCGACCGTCTACATCGACGACAAGGGCCAGGCCTATCTCGCGTGGGGCAATCCCAACCTGTGGTCGGTGAAGCTGAACAAGGACATGATTTCCTACGACACGAGCGTCGGGGAGAATGGCATCATTCGCCATCCGATGACCGTCAAGGCATTGGGCGAGCGCAATCCTCCGGACACACAAGGCACGACGCTCCCGAAGCCCGCTTTGCGCGGCACATCCTACGAAGAAGGTCCCTGGCTCTATAAGCGCAAGAATCTCAATTACCTGTTTTTTGCAGGTGGTCCCATCCCTGAACATCTCGGCTACTCCACCGGACCCACGCCCGAAGGCCCATGGACCTACGGCGGCGTCGTCATGAACCCGCAAAGCGCGTTCACCAATCACCCGGGCGTGGTCGATTTCAAGGGCAAGACCTACCTCTTCTACCACAACGCCGCGCTTCCGGGAGGCGACGGTTTCAAGCGTTCCGTGGCCGTCGATGAGTTGAAGTTCAACCCGGATGGCTCGGTCCGGACGGTCCAGCCGACCAGGGAAGGCCCGGCACCGGTCGCCACCCTCGATCCCTACCAGCGCGT
>NZ_LMCY01000003.1:25904-60311 GCF_001425685.1 Massilia sp. Root335
ACCGGCGCGGGCGCCTTCATGGCCAGCCTCTCCAGCACGGCCAAGCCGAAGCAGGCCACCGGGGCGAAGATCGAGATCCGTTTGGGCAAGCTCGACGGCCAGCTGATCGGCACGCTGCCGGTCTCGGGAACCGGCGGCCAATGGAAGCCGCAGGCTGTCCGGGTCTCCGGCGCCTCCGGCGTCCAGGATGTCTTCTTCGTGTTCCGCGGTGCGGCCGGCGAGGAACTGTTCAAGTTCGATTACTGGCAATTCTCCCATCATGACCTGCCCGCGGACCGCGCCTTCGGCGCGTTTCGGTCCGTTCCGGCGGCACGGGCGAATCGTGCCCATAATCCCCTGATCTGGGCAGACGTCCCGGACATCGCAATCATCCGGGTAGGGAAAACCTACTACATGAGCAGCACGACGATGCACATGAGCCCGGGCCTGCCGATCATGAAGTCGACGGACCTGGTCAACTGGAGCATGGCCTCCTACGCCTATGACACCCTGGCCGACAACGAAGCCTTCCGCCTCGAAAACGGCAAGAACGCTTACGGTCAGGGCTCCTGGGCCAGCAGCCTGCGTTACCACGACGGCATGTTCTATGCCTCGACTTTCTCCGCCACCGCCGGAGGACGCACCTACATCTTCGCCACGCGCGATCCCGGGCGCGGCCAGTGGAAAGAGACGAGTTTCGAGCCTGCGCTGGGTGACCACAGCCTGTTTTTCGACGACGACGGTCGTGTCTACATGGTTTTCGGGGGCGGTCGCATCTCGCTCATCGAGTTGAAACCCGATCTCTCCGGATTCAAGCCCGGCGGCGTGAACAAGGTCATCATCGAAAACGTCAACGCCCTCTTCGGCGCCGACCAGGGCGGGCTCAAAGCCGAGGGCTCGCAGCTCTCCAAGATCAACGGCCGCTACTACCTCTTCAACATCGCCTCGCCCAAGACCCGCTGGGCACGCACCGTCATCGTCCACCGCGCCGACACCATCGACGGTCCCTACGAGGGCCGCATCGCGCTCGATGATCGCGGTATCGCCCAGGGCGGCCTCATCGACACCCCGGAAGGCAAATGGTATGCCTATCTTTTCAAGGACAACGGCGCGGTCGGCCGTGTCCCCTACCTCGTGCCCGTGACCTGGAAGGACGGCTGGCCCGTGCTCGGCAAAGACGGCGAGGTGCCCATGTCGCTCGACATCCCCGCCGGCGGACAGGGCCCCTCGGGCGCGTCCGGCATCGTCGCGTCCGACGAATTCGACCGCTCGCCCGGTGCCCCCGCCCTGCCCCTCGCCTGGCAATGGAATCACAATCCCGACCCGCGTCACTGGTCGCTCACCAAACGCCCTGGCTACCTGAGCCTGGTCACCGGCCGGGTCGATTCCAGCCTGCTCGAGGCCAGGAATACCCTCACCCAGCGCACCTTTGGCCCTGACAGTTTCGCCACGACCAGCATCGACGTGAGCGGCATGAAAGACGGCGACTGGGCCGGCGTGGCAGCTTTTCAGAAAATGTATGGTTTTGTTGGCGTAAAGATGAGCGCCGGCGCCAGATCTCTCGTCATGGTGAGCGCCGACTCCGGCCAGCCCGAGGAGATCGCCGCCCTTCCCCTCTCCGGCACAACCGTTCACCTCAAGGTCGAATGCGTATTTCAGTCTGCGCCTGAAGAAGCCCGTTTCAGCCTCGGCGAGGGGGGCGCCAAGATCTACGGCATACCAGGGGCGCCTGAAGTCGCCCGCTTCTCCTACAGCCTCGACGGCAAATCCTGGACCCCGATCGGGCGTCCCTCGCGCCTTGTCTATACTTTCCCGCACTTCATGGGTTACCGCTACGCGCTCTTCTATTATTCGACGAAGACCGCAGGCGGCCGCGTCGACTTTGACTACTACCGGATCGGTCAAAGCGGCGTCTCCCGCTGACCGCCGCCCGCCCTTCGCCTCACGCTGGAGTGAACGCGCGCCCCGCAGGCGAAGACGCCCGTGGATCGCGCGCAGTGCTTCGAGAAAGCGGCCGCGCTCGGCGCCGCCAGCGGAAAATGGCCTTTACGGCGCCGGCTCGCGCGCGTCCTTTTTGCATGCATCGCGGAATGCCTTGGGCGTGCATTGGTATGCTTCCTTGAAGAGCTTGATGAAATACGAGGAATTTTTGTAGCCGACCGAATAGGCAATTTCCGCAATACTGGCACCGGTGTTTTCCACCAACAGGCGCGATGCTTCGGTCAATCTGAGCTTGTTCAAGTAACCGATAAAGGTGTACCCCATTTCCGCCTTTAATATGTCGTTGACCTTATTGCGGTTGACGCCGGTTTCCGTCACCACGGTCTCCAGATCCAGTTCCGGATCCGCATAACGTGTCGCCAGCAATCGCAGAATGACGGATTTTCCTTTTTCCCGATGCGTCTCCAGCGCCAACTGCTGGTACGCCACCAGCGGCAAGTCTTTCTGCATCCGCGCATGAAGGTCATTGGCCAGGGTCACCGCGTACTGCCTGACGAACCACAACCCGAAACCCGCCCAGGCTACCGCCAGGAACGCGGCGAGAAAATACAGGTAGCCATATTTCCGCTCGTGCATTTCGATGTCCGCGATTTCGATACGCGACGGGATGCCGACGCGGCTGGCAGTGCTGGTGCCCACTTCGATCTGCGCAACCTTGGCCAGCGAGTAGCTCAGGTCGGATGGGTTGAGCTTGTTGAAGTCGACCCACCATTGCGGAACAGTCAAATGCGCCAGATCGAGTTCGGCATGAGCCCCGTCCTGATCGCAGTTAATGTATGCCGACGGCGAGCGGTAGGTCATCAGCTCATCCAGTTTGGACAGCTTGTCATCGAAGGTGGTCAGGCTGACCCGAATGGTACCGGCGGGGAAGCAGCGTGCCTCGAAACTGATCTTGCCGAATCTGGACCAGTCGAGCAATGCCGGTTTGCCGTTCCTGTCTCTGAAGAGCAGGCCGCTCGATACATAGGGTCTGGAATTGCTGCCCGACAGGACGAATTCCATGATCAGACGCGCGCCATCGACTCTCGCATTCAGGCTGGTTGTCGCGTCGTTGCCTTTGTGCGTTCGCAACTGCCAGGAAAAATCTTCCTGCCCAAACAACGGGACGCGGTGATAGCTGCGGCTGACGCAAAAATACCCGGTCAGTATGCTCATACCGAGAAGCAGGATCAGCCAGACCAATGCTTTTGAATATAGCGAACGCATGTCAATGAAAATTGGCGGGTCCGACAGCGGCGAACCGACGCACGGGTTCTGTCGCATCGTTGAGCGCCAGACGTATTTTTCCGTGCCGGGCATGGCCCCGGCTTATGCTCGACGGACCAGTCCCGCCAGCGCGTAAAATCGGCCGGCAACCGACGTGCCGACGCCGCCGATCGTGCACTGGCATGCCTCGCTGTTCCATGAGCTTCTCGTCGTGTCGGTAGCTTAGCGGTCAAGTCGCGTACCGGCGAATATGGAACTCTTGCATATAGGTCAGGTACTAAACTGCCGCCGCGCACACCTGTTGATGGCTACGGTCCCGGCATCATAACAGGCGGGGTATGGACGATCCCAGGGATTTTTGCAGCGGATCAACCGGAATCCGGCAGGCTGCCGATCTTCCGGTGTCATACAAATCTGTTCTCAGGACAGCCAATCCCTGCCGACGTTCACCACGACTGGAACAAGCAAGCCCTGATCGGTACGCCAAGCGGCGCAGGACATGGTACGGCATGTGAACGATGATACCGCCCTGAAGTCGCGCCATGGCCGATACCATCAGAAGGCCGTGCCGGATGGTGCCAGCCATTGGCGGACCATGCCGCCCCAGGAAAGGAAAAAGCCCCCGGAATCAGGGGCTTGGGTTACGTCACGACGTTCAGCCCACCGAGAAGCGGAAGCGCATCTCCGTCTCGTACACCTGGCCCGGGCGCAGAATCGTGGTCGGATAGTCCGGACGGTTGGGCGAGTCCGGGAAGTGTTCGGGTTCGATCGCGAAGCCGCTGCGGTACGCATAGGTGTGGCCCTTGCCGTGGAGCGAACCGTCGAGGAAATTCCCGCTGTAGAACTGCACGCCGGGCTCCTGGGTGAACAGCTCCAGTACCCGGCCGGAGTGTGGCTCGCGCACACGCACCGCGCGCGCGAGGCTGCGGTCGCCGCCTGCCCGGTTCAGCACGAAGCAGTGATCGTACCCTTTGCCGTTGCGCAGTTGCTGATCCGCCTCGCCGATGAACTTACCGATCGGATGCGCCTGGCGGAAGTCGAACGGCGTACCCGCCACGGGGGCGAGCGGGCCGAGCGGAATCAGGCCGGCGTCGACCGGCAGGTAGCGGTCGGCGGCTATCGTCATGTCGTGGCCGAGAATATCCCCGTTGCCCGCGCCGCGCAGGTTGAAGTAGCTGTGCTGTGTCAGGTTGACCGGGGTCGCCTTGTCAGTCACGGCATGGAATCGCACGACGATTTCGTTGGCGTCCGTCAGGCTGTAGATCACCGTAGTGTCCAGGTTGCCGGGATAGCCCTCCTCGCCGTCCGGGCTGCGGTAACGCAGCGCCAGGCTGTCGCCCTCGATGGCAGCCGTCCATAACCGCTTGTCGAAACCTTGCTTGCCGCCGTGGAGGTGGTGATCGCCATCGTTGGTCGCCAGCACGTAGTCCTTGCCGTCCAGCGCGAAACGTCCATGTGCGATGCGGTTGCCGTAACGTCCGATCAGGGCGCCGAAATAGGGGCCTTTCACGAGGTAGGGTTCGAGCGTATCGAAGCCGAGCGCCACGTCGGTGAAGCGGCCGGCGCGATCGGGGACGTGGATCTCGGTGATGATGCCGCCAAAATCCAGGATTTTGACCAGCACGCCGTTCTTGTTCTTGAGCGTGTACTGGGTGACATGCCTGCCGTCGGGCAAAGTGCCGAACGGCGCGTGCGTGATCCCGGCGAGTGTCCGCGCGGTGCTTAGCGAGGAAATTGCCGCCACGGCGGTGCCGGCTGTCGCGCCCAGGAAGGCGCGGCGAGTGAGGGTCATACATGTCTCCATTGTTTACGTGAAACCGTTGAGTTCATAGGCCTGACAGGTGTACGTCCAGGTGAATTGGTGACCGGGCTGGAGACGGGGGTACGTCATACGTTCTGATTTTCACGCAGTCATCCCTTACCTGATCCGGCCAACCACGGTTCGTCATCCACGCAGTCGGAACATCATCTTCATTCGTGCCGCGGAACAGAAAATGCCCCTTTAGGTGTCGAGCGTTTTCGTGCGCAAGCTGCTGTCGTGTGGCGCGGTTTGAGCGCGCCCGGAACTAGTCCGGCACCACCGTCACCGGCTGGCGCGGCATGCCGGCCGAGGCCCAGCTCAGATGCATGCTGGACGGCCCGCTGGCGTGAACGTACTCGACGCGGATCGGATAGCCGCGGCCCGCCTTCAGTGCGATGCGCCCGTCGACCGTCGCGCGGCCGGCGGCAGTCTTGTTCAGCACCAGCACCTCGTTGATCCAGACCCGGGCCACGTTGTCACTGTCGACGTAGACGGTGTACACCCCGCCTGCCGGCGGCGCCAGCGTGCCGCGCCATCGGATCGCGTAATTGGTCTCGCTGACACCGGCCGATGCGTCGGGCGAGGCCGTGCCGCGCTCCGTGTTCAGGTCGAAATCCACGAGCGGCGTGACCGAGGTTTTTTTCAGCGTGTCGAAGTTGCCGTTGTAGTACTCGACCTTAAACACCGGCATCCTGGCAACCGGCCCATTGAGCGCTTCCACGTCGGCGATCGCCCACGGGTGGCCGTCCGGATAGACCAGTCCATGGAAGGGCGTGGCCGGCTCCGGCGCACCGTCCGGATTGTTCCAGGCGAAGCGTGTGTTGCTGCGGCCGATGCCGAACTCCCAGATGACGAAGCCGGTCCTGGTGGCGCCGTAGTGGGCGACGATGCCTGGCACCGTCTGCGTGCCGCGGTTCATGCTCTCCGAATTGAATACCGTCGGGCCGAAAGGTCCCGGATAGGCGGCGTCGTAGGAATGGAAGGAGAAGAAATCAGAAAAATACCAGGGCTCCCACTGCTGCACCGACGGGGAGCCGACCGGTATCGTGCTGCCGGTGTCCTTGATGGCGATGCGCGCGTCATTCATCAGCACCACGTTCATCGCGCGCTCGCGGTTGGCCGAATTGCAGCCCGCTTCGTTCATCTGCTCCCACGTCAGGATGCGCGGGTCGTCGCGGTGCGCCCGCACGATGTCCTGCACGTAGGCGCGCACCTTGTCCTTGTAGACTTTGTAGTAGTTATTCTTGACGTAGGCGCCGGGCGACTGCACCCAGCGGCTGTTGTGCCGGCCGGGTATCGGCGCGCCCTGCTCGCCCAGATGCGGATTCGGGTCCCAGCAATCGTCGAAGAAGATAGGCGCCACGCGCATGCCGTGCGCGGCCGCGCTGGCGACGAAGTTCTCGAATTTTGCGAGCAGACCGACGCGGTCGCGCTCCCATTCCAGATAGTGCAGGTACACGGCCAGGGTGTTGATGCCGTAGACTTGAGCGTAGCGCAGCTCGCGGTCGACGATGGCGGCGTCATAGTTCTGCCACCACTCCAGGTAGTTGACCACGTTCGTCGGCACGTACACCGCGCCCTTGACGTGCGAGAAGTCGTAGACGGGTACGGGCACCGTGCCCAGGTCGCGCAACGCGACATGGCTGAACTTGGCCGCGGCGCCGTCCGCCCGCAGGCCGGCGCCGCCGCTCATGTACATGTCGTCGCCGGCGCTGAGCATGTGGTTGCCGTCGACGTACACATCGATGCTCTTGCCCGATGAGACCAGTTTGAGGTGGTAGGACTTGCCGGCCTCCAGTTCCAGCGGGTAGGCGATCATCTCGGTCCAGCTCTTGCCCTCTGCCTGCGGGTCGGTCTTGTCCTTGTACTGCCCTGAGCCGAGGCGGGCCAGCACCACGCTGTTGCGCGCCGTGCTCAATCCGACATAGTAGCCGTGGTAGCCAGCCGGATTGGCGTCGCCGCCGTCCGCCTTGCCGCTGGTGCGGAACTCGAAGCCGGCATCGCCGCCGGCGCCGACTTCCACATCGGCCTCCATGCTCAGGCTCTGGTAGACGGCGCCGTCGAGCAGCGTCCTGGAGACCGCGCCGGCGGCGACGCCGTGGCGGTCGCCTTCATGGGTCCATGACGCGCCACGGTCGGTCCAATGCGAGTCCGGAGCGGCGGCGGCAGGGAACGCTCCCGCCAGTAGAAGCAGGGTTGCAGTCAGCGCATTCGCGGCGCATCGTTTCATCATCGATATCATTGGTCAGTTCCTCAAGGTGCGCGCCTGCAAGTGCGGCTGCTAAAACGCCTGGTAACTTGACAATACTGATGGGTTTTCTTGTTTATATCAACATTAATTGTTATAAATAGGTATATGCCTTTGGAATGGCTGGGGCACGAACACGTTCGGGTCACCACCATGCACAACATTCCAACAACTATTGTTGTGGCTAACAGAAGTCTTTGCGTGCGCGAAGCGACCCGCCCTGCCCGGTCAACGTCAGCAACCCATCAATCCCAACTGGGCTCAAGCCGATCGCGCCGAGGGACCTGACCGTGTCGCTGTGGAAGGGCATTGATCCGCAGCTGGCAATAACAGGTATTTCGCAATGTCCGGCTTAGTGTTCCGCACTTTGTTGCGCTGTGAGGTATCCTGTCGAACCCCCACCTGATCGCCACCGTGCCCGAGGGCTACGCGCGCGAAGGTATGGCGCCGTTCAAACTGCGTTATCTGCCGCATCCGGTGCATGCGAAGTAACACAACGAGCCGGGGAACCAGTGGCTCAGGAGCGTGATCGCCGAGCTGGCGATCGACGAGGGCGTCGGTCCTGGCCAGGCGTCCCTGCCGTCCTTGATCAAGTTCTTGCGGCAGGCGAATTGCCTGGGCGTTGATCGTCCTTCCAACCACCGCCGAGTGCCTTATACAAAGACACCGTCGCCTGCAGGCGCCTCAGTTTCAATTTCCCCATATCGTCCTGCACGTCCGATAATGCGCGCTGCGTATCGAGAACCGTCATCAAATCTTCGGCGCCCGACTTGTATCGGATTTCCGCCAGGTCGTACGCCCGGCGCGCCTGCTCCAGTTCGGCTGTCTTCAAGCGCCGCTGCTCATCCAGGCTGCGGATCTGGCCCAGCGCCGTATCCACTTCCGACAGGGCGGCGATCACGGTCGCGCGATACACCTGGACCAGTTCCTGTTTGCGGGCGATGGCGAGGTCGCGTTCCCGCTTCAGCCGGCCGCCATCGAAAATCGGCGCCATCAGCGAGGCACTGACATTGGCGAGCAGATTCGGGGCATTGAGCAGCGACAGCAAGGCGCTGCTTTGCGCGCCCATCGCCCCGGTGAGGTTAATGCTGGGGAACAGGTTCGCCCGAGCGACGGCGACATTGGCATCGGCGGCAGCCAGGTTGGCCTCGGCGCGGCGGACATCGGGCCGGCGCGACAGGAGCTCGGACGGCAAGCCCGGGGACACCTCGGGCAAGGTAATCGTGTCCAGTCCATACTGGCCGACGGAGAATGTCTGCGGCGTTTTGCCGAGCAGGATTGCCAGCGCCGACTGCGCTTCGCGCTCCTGCTGCATCAAGTCCGGTATTTCCGATTTTTGCTGCGCCACGGCGGACCGCTGGCGCGCGAGATCGAGCGTCGAGGCGGCACCCGCGCTTTGTTGTACCTCGACCAGCTTCAGGACATGCTCGGCGTTCGCAACGTGCTCGCGCGCGACGGCAAGCCGGTCATGCAGCGACAACACCTGCAGATAGGTCGAAACGATGCCGCTGGTGACCGTCAATGCCACGGTTTGACGGTCGAAACGATTCGCCTCGAGCGACGCTTCCGCGGATGCCACGCTCGCCTTGTTCTTGCCCCAGAAATCGACTTCGTAGGACACCTGCAGCGAAGCGCCGGCGGAAGTACTCGCGCTGCCGCTTCCGATCGGCATGGCGCGGCTGGCGTCGCCGTAAAAATTTGCAGTCGGCAGCAAAGACACGCCGGCAATGCGCGCCTCGGCCTCGGCCTGCTTCACGCGTGCCAGTGCGCCCGCGAGTTCCAGATTGCTGGACTGGCCTTCATCGACAAGATGCGTCAGTTCAGGACTACCAAACCGCTGCCACCAATTCTTGTCAGGCCACTCCTGATGGTCCGGCGCTCCGGCGAGGGTCCAACCGGCAGGCAGGTCGACCTTGGGCGGCGGCTCGGCGATTGGTGCATGGCTGGCACATCCCGTCAGCACGGAGCAAGTCAACAACGTCAGCGTCAAGGCGCGGTGTGTCATCGGCATGCCTCAGGAGCCCGATGCCGTAGCGGACTTCGTGCCGGCATCCGCTGCAGCCGCCGCCGGAAACACGTCGGGCACGGGGCCGACCAGTACCTTGTCGCCTGCGGCCAAGCCGGACAGGATCTGCACCTGCTGCGCATTGCGCAATCCGACCTTCACCGTGCGGGCGCCGACGTGTTGGCCGGCGTCGAGCACATTGACCTTGTACTGGCCGTCCCCGTCCTGCACACCGAGGCCGTTCGCCGGCAGCAGCAACGTATCGCGCGCCTGCGCGACGACGAACTGCACCTGCGCACTCATGCCGCTCATCAATTCATGATCCGGATTCCTGACCTCGAACAGGACAGTATAAAAGGCCTGCTTGCCCTGCTCGCCCGTGCCGTCGGCCGGGATGGGAATAACTTGGCGCAGCTTTCCCGACCAGTGTCTTCCTGGATAGCCAGGGGTCGTGAAACTCGCTGCCATGCCGGGCCGCAAGCGCGTCACATCGTTTTCCGCAACGCGCGCGGCGACCGTCATGTCCGACAGGTCGGCAATCCGGAGCAGCGGTGCGGCGGGTTGCGCGGCAGCGAGCATTTGTCCCGCGCGAACCGCCATCGACACCACGGTGCCGGAAATCGGCGACCTTACCAGCGTTTTCTGACGCGCTTCCTCGTCGATTTTCAATGTTGCTTCGAGTTCGTGGATCTGCGCCGTGATCGCATCGACGCGCGCGGTTGCCGATGATGCGTTCATCCGCGCCGATTCGAAGGCCTCCTCGCGGGTCGCGTTTTGCGCTTTCAACTGGGTCTGGCGCTTGAACTGAAGCTGGGCGAATTCGAGTTGCGCGCGCTGGTCGGCCAGGTCCGCCTGCAGTCGGGCCATCTGGGCACGATTGCTTTCGACTTTGGCTGGTTGTTGGGCCGGCGTGATTTCGAGCAGGGGCTGGTCGGCCTGGACCGTGTCACCGATGGCGACCAACACCTCTTTCACCTGTCCGCCAATCTGGGCGTACGCGTCGGCCCATTTGTGGAGTTGAACCTTGCCGGCCGCGTCGACCGTTTGCTGGATGTCGCCGCGGCGCGCGGTGACGGTGTCGAGCTTGACGGTGTCGAGCTTGACGGGTGCGGGTGCGGATGCGGCTGTGGCCGCGGGCGGTGACGGTTTGGTTGCTTGCGCCAACACGGGACTGGCGCCGAGCACAGCAGCCAGGGAAAGCAGCGCCGCTGCCACGTCGCGGGAAGACACGCGCCGGGCGCGGCTGGCCAAGGGCGATGTTCTGTCTTGTTGATCAGCAGGCATGGGACCACATCAGAAAAATTCCGAGTATACACACATTCCGGGAGCCGCTGACCGCCTTGCAAAACTTATCCCGTCCTCTCGACGGCAATCGACAACGACTTGGGTGTTGGCAAATCTCATCGAGCGCGCAAGGCTGCGACAGGAGTTGCAATGCGTTCGGCAAACGCAGATTGCGTGAATCCGGACTTCTCCCGTGCATGACGTACGATGATCCGCTCCGGCGTTGTGACACGCCCAAGTCCGGCCTTCGCTTCAACCAGTACCTGCCGCAGATCAGGGAGTGCTTCGCCTGCATCGGCCTCGATTGCCGCAGCCACTTTTTCAACGTCGAAGTGCTTGGTGCCCGTGTCACACTGCCTTTTTGATTTCAGCGGGGAGCATATTGGTACGTAGCGCTTTAGCATAAACCGCAACTATCGCTGGCAACGCTCGGTACGCCAGCGTTCGCGTGACACCGGCCGACATGAATGCGCTACGTCGATTGACCATGGCTCATTCGACCCTGGTCCAACGCTGGCTGCGGAAGAACGGCCCGATATACCCGCGCACTTCGAGCGCCTTGCCGCCCTCGATCAGCTTGAGCCGCACGCCGTATACCTTACCGTTGTTCGGATCGAGGATGTCGCCGCCTCCCCAAGTGCCGTCACCTGAGGCCTTCACATTGCGCATGATCGTCATGCCCAGCATCGGCTGGTTCTTTCGTTCGTCGCCGCATAGCGTGCACTTGTCGTTCTGACGCGCTGGGTCGAGCAGTTTTTCAAGCTTGCCGGTCTGAACCCCGGCCGTTTCGCTGATGCGCACCAACGACAGCGGCCGCTTGGTGTCATCGTCGTACATCTTCCATACGCCGACCGGGGTACTCTGCGCTAGTGCGGCGCCACCGGTCATGGTGAGGGCCAGCGTCAAGGCGATCATCAGATTACGTTTCTTCATGGGTTGCTCCTGGTTGTAGTACCGCTGTGCTGCGGGATTCGTCTCGGTTTTCACTTCGATTCCACCAGTGCTTCGCTGGCGTTCCACAGCCGCTCGGCGACATCATCGTCGAGCGCCACTGGGTTGGGCGAACGCAGGGGCCATCCGCCGGCACGGGAAGTCTTGTCCTGGTAACGGGCGATCTGGCTGAAGTAGGCGCCCGATTGCTGCGCGACCTCCGGCGCCAGCAATGCGTGCAGCGTAGTCTGGGCGCCTTCCCATGGTTCGATCATGCCTATCAGGCGTTGTACCGGCAGCAGCAGCAGGCGCTGCAGCCACTTCGGCAGCGGCATTTTCATCAGGTTGGTGCGCACGAAACCAGGGTTGACGCTGGCGGTCATCACACCTGTGCCGGCCAAGCGGCGGCCCAGCTCTCGCGCGTGTAGCAGGTTGGCCAGCTTCGACTGCGCGTACGCCTCCCACGTATCGAACGGGCGGCGCTCATAGTTCAGGTCATCGAAGTGGATCTCACCTTTACGGCCCATCGCGAACTCGTGGAAGAAGCTCGACAGGTTAACCACGCGTGACGGCGCCCCAGCCTTGAGCGCGTCCATCAACAGGTTGGTAAGCAGGAAGTGCCCAAGGTGGTTGACGCCAAATTGGGTTTCGAAACCATCCTTGGTGCGGCCGAACGGCGTATTCATCACGCCGGCATTGTTGACTAGACCTTGCAGCTCAGGATGGTTGCGGTTCACCTCGGCCGCGAAAGCGCGCACCGACTTCAAGTCGTCCAGCTCCAGCTGGTACACGATCAGCTTGGCCGCCCCCGTTTCGTGGCGGATCTCGGCGGCTACGCGGGTCCCCTCGTTGACGCGCCGCACACCCATGATGACCGTGGCGCCCTGTTTCGCAAGTTGCTGGGTGGTGACCAGGCCGATGCCAGAATTGGCGCCAGTAACGACGTAAGTCTTGCCGGTCAAATTCTGGCTAAGAAGTTCTGAACGAACCATGAGTGGGGTAGACATATTGCGCTCCGCTGAATGGTATAATAAGGAACCAGTGGTCTTCAATATAAAAGACCGCTGGTCTCTTGTCAAGCGATACCCCGCCCGAAACAGTCGAGCCACACATCACTTTTTACCGATTGATCTTTATGACAACACCAGATCCATTTCAACGCGCGCGTCGGCCAGAACAAAAAGAGGAGCGCCGCCGACACCTGCTGGACACTGCGAAGGCGGCCCTGCATGCAGGCATGGATGTGAGAGAGCTGGGCTTGAACGAATTGGCGCGGCAGGCGCAGATGACCAAATCGAACGTGTATCGATATTTTGAGAACCGCGAGGCACTTCTGCTGGCCTTACTGGAGGAGGAGTCGGCGCATTGGAGAGACGATCTGGGCGCCCGACTCGCTGCCGCCCCGCGAATCTCGCCGGAAGTCATCGCTCGCGACTTCGCCAGCGCAAGCGCGGCCTACCCGCTGATGTGCCACCTGTTCAGCATCTTGCCTTCGATCATCGAGCGCAACGTTTCGACCGAGAGGCTAACGGAATTCAAGCGCAGCTCGTTGAAATTAATATCGGATGTGGCCGAGCAACTTCATCGCTTGGCGCCGGCGCTGCCGCTCACCGCATATGTGACGTTCCTGCGGTTAGCAATGGCACTGATGATCGGATTGTGGCCGCTCGCGAGCCCGGCGGTGGCCCTGAGCAGCGTGCTGGAGCTACCGGAACTGCAACCGTTGCGCTATGAATTCGAAACTGATCTCGCTACGGGCCTGCTGCTGGCGCTTCGGGGCTTGGAATCATCGGCCAACGCCGGGTGACACACCAATTCCGGCCTGAGCAGGTATCTCTGCTCAGGCGAGCCGAAAACATGGGGGGCTGAATGCAAGTCGATCAGGCGTCCCGCATACAAAGAATCGCAACGGTGATAGGTACCATGAAAAATGCCATTGACGATACAGTAAAGTCCGTCAACGGCATTCGATTAACCCAATAAAATCAAAGGGTTAAAAAATATACTTACTCCCACTCGATGATCAATAGCTGAGCTAAACCTATGAATCAATTAGCATTTTTACGGCACTTTCGGTACGGTCCCATCCTCGATACCACGCAAAGTCATCGATTCTTGACTCGGCAACAACGAGCATAATCTTGATTTCACCCTACCTCGACCACTATCCCCGCCGTTAAGCTCTATGTTCATGGTACCGCGAACGATCCGTTGCCAGGCAGCTTCAAACAACCCGCCGCGCCACAACGGTTGGGGCGGTTCGACTCTCCATTCAGGCGGGTTGGAGCCGGTTTCCTGCTCCCAGGGGCCAGTTAGCCTAGCCCCATCGATACTGGCTCGACTCTAGGCTACCCGGTCGTGCTCGCGTAGCCTTTCCAACAGGATCGTCAGTATCCGTTAGACTGGGGGAAACCGGCCGAATCTCATCAATGGACCGCAAGCACTTGCATGAGGACTTCCATTTTTTTGAGCGGATGGATCTGGTTCGAAGGGCCTGATAACCAGAGAGTAGTGGGTCACGCGCCGGGATGTCGTACGGACATCAATAGAAAAGCGGCACCGGAGTGTGCTGCGCTCGCGTGCGGGGCATATTCCTCTGCACCTCCGCACCTCCGCACCTCTGCACCTCTGCACTCTCCGTGTCGTATGTTACCGATGTTGCCAAACGCACCCTTCCGTGGCAGCATAATCTTCGTCAAATCAAACACCTGCAGCGGAGCCACAAGCAAATGGGCGGAAACGAGAACACTGCAGTAATTTTTATCGATACGAACGTCGCCTTACACTACAAACGGCTTGATCAGATCGACTGGAAGCGTGAAGTCGACGAGAAACGCTGCGAAATTGTCGTATGCTCGGTTTTTCTAGCGGAGCTTGAGAAGCATAAGGTCGAGCATTCGAATAAGAAAATCAGAAAGCGTGCAGGAGAATACTCGACTTGGCTGGCCAAGAAGTATGACGATCCCGTCGTCCGTACGGGAGCTCAAATACGATTCCTCCCTGATGAACCGATGATCGATTTCGACGCCTATCGTCTTGACCCCACCAATTTCGATGATCGCCTAGTCGCTGCAGTAATCGAACTCTCCCAACAAGAATCGAATTCGAGATTCTACGTCATGACCGCTGATCTGGGGCTTACGCTGAAACTTCGTTCTCGAGGCCTGTCTGCCATAAAACCTTCCGATACGTACGAACTTCCGGAAGAAGTGAGCGACGAAGAAAGAGAAAACAAAGAGCTGCGCGCACAGCTTGCAAAGCTGACACACCGCATGCCGAAGCCAACTCTCCAGTTCAAATCCGGTGAGCAGATTCTTGTGGTGCAACAGCAGACACTTTTACCCAAAGATGCGTTTATACAGGAAGCGATGACCAAGCTCCGGTCAAAGCATCCGTTCATGGATACTGCCCCAGTTGACAACCATTTCAACTCCCTAACAAAATCGCCCACAATGCTTCAGATTGGGCAAACAGTTAGAAGTCTCGCTTTAAATCGGGACCGAATTTATAACTCTAGTCTACAAAATTACTTTGTGGAATACGAAGGTTACCTCGAACAGTGCTACGTGTACGGACTTCACAGAGCTGCAATATGCAAATTGGATCTGATCCTCTCAAACCTTGATGGGTCAATGCCCGCCAATAACGTTGACATCTATCTGAAATGTGAGAAACCCACGAAGCTGCTAACCGAGGACGATTGGCCAACGGCGCCAAAACGTCCGATTGAGCCCGAACAACCTGGAGTCTTTGGCACAACAAGCTCCAGGTTGAATGTGCCATTAATACCTCAAATTCGAACAATGGCGGACGTGCTACGAGATGCAGACCAAACCCGTCCACGCCTTACGACAACTAAGGGGAACGCGACATTTTATTTGCATCAGATCAAGCATCGGCAAACCTCTGACCTATTACCGATATGGCTCGATTTTTCGACCCTGAAAGAACGCGACAACGTCTTAATCAGTTTCGAGATTCATGCTTCGGAAATCCTCGAACCGGTAACGGGGACACTACATGTCCGCATTACGAGATGACCGACATCGGCGGGTTGCCGGTCATGTCGGTCGGCTTCAACTTCAGCACGGACAGTTAATAACTCCAGTAGCTGACATACAAAGCCGACGGCTCAGAAACCGATCTATCCCACGTTTCAACATCAACGGACGCAAATAAATCGCCCTTACGGTCACGCAAGACGCCGTCATTAGCGACCGGGAGCGCTAGGACACTTCCTTCAAACTCCTGTCAGTTCACACGCGACCATGCTCACCACCGGCGAGCAATAATCAATCCGCTTAATGTCGCCTCAAACATGAACCTTCCCTGGCTGACTTAGGTGCGGTACTCACCCACCCCGAGCCGCCAAGTCCTGCGCAAGAACATCCGTACCACGTTACACCCGCGCTGACTGTTGCACGCGAGTCGTGCAAGCGCATGCAATTCGGAATCAGGAGTCTTGGGTGGCCTCGACATATTCCGTTAAGCGGACTGGCGGAAGTCCACAAATTTGCTCAGTTGAGGTAACGCCCAACCCGGATGGCATTCAGTGGAGTTGTCGCCTTGATCCGTTGAAGAGCTTCTTTCGCTTTTCGGCTGATCTCGACTTTGTCACCATCCCATTTGAGACTCCATTTGATCAGACTGGCAAGTTTGACGTCGCTATGCTCTTCCAAGAACACGGCTTCATATTCCTCAACCGTAGCCTTCAACAAGGCTTCGATATGTTCAGGGTTATATCCACTGTGTTTAACCATAAATTTCAAAGATTCGTCGAGACTCGGAAGGCGCACAAGAGAAGTATGAGCTTCGTCAAATTTCGTACGAAGGACTACGTCGTCAATGGAGCCACCGAACGGATGGCCGCTTAGATCGAATATTTTAGGCTGTGCCTGATGTGCCTCGATGTATTTTTCAATTGATTCGTCGGCCAAGTCGCCACGACCAAGTTGGCGCAACATCCACACAGCTCCATTAAGATCGTTTACCCCGATATATTCCACCTCATTAGTCAGAATTCGGCGAATGTCCGCTATGAACTCGTCGGCGGTTCCGGAGAAGTTTCGATAGAACCGGTCCCACACTTCATGCAGTGCGGTGCTGCGGTCTCTGTTGACAATTTCATCATGAAGTTGCTGAGCCGCTTCGACGAAACCAGTTCCCGCAAGATAGCCCTGCTCCACAACTTTCGCCAGCGCGAGATCAAGATCATTTACATGATTGAATCCATAAGCTTTAAGCCGCCCAACCCATGGTAATGCGATATCTTCCTCGTCGTTTCGCTTCTTGACACTGAACAGGACATCGTTCCAAGCGTCTATTTCGGTGACGTTTGGGGTAGCAGGAGACGACGCATACGAGCACCAAGAAAACAAGACGGCTGACGCGACGGTATCCGCCACGACGTTTTCGTGCATCTGATCGATCGCATCAACGAGTATGCGCACGATCTTCTTGATTTTTTGAAGAATACGGACGTTTGTGATCTCGAGGTTTTGCACGTGCGGCCAGATCAGTTTGCGAGCAGTCTCACCTTGCGCGAACACCAGATCAAAAGCCTCCCGTACTGTTGGGGCATAACTCACCTCGAAGTCGACCACCTTTTCCCTATATGAGCGATACACATCGGCGCAAGAAAGCCTTTCTGAATTAAAGATGAGCGCTATTTTGCATCCGCGCTCTTCCTTGAGCTCGTTAATCAGTCCCAAGATTTCCTCGGGCTTAAGATAGGTTTGGCGTTCGAAATCGTCAATGCAAATCAGTGTCTCTTGCACAAAATTTGGAGCGAACGTCTCCAAGCCGAGCGACACCGTTCCGCCATGAGGAAAGGCATTAATTAAGGGCCTAACTCTGTCCATGCCTTTCCTCAATAAATCCTTCGATAGCTCAGCCCATTCATTGTTCACGACCGACAAAGTGAGTTTGCGCTCCAAGGACTTGAGGGACACAGTTTTTAAAAACAATGCCATCCTCAACTCCTTCATCGAAGTAATGCCAAACAGCGAAACATAACAATATTTATTGAATTGAATATGACTTTTGCATTCTCGCAATTCCTCGTTCCAGATGTACGTCTTTCCGACACCCCATGCGCCAGTCAAAGCTAAGACATCATTGCTTGTACTTGTTAAAAATTCTTTGAGTACCTGCTTCGTAACTTTTACACTCAAAATATCCTCATCAATTAAACATTAATGTGTGCAGAGCAACACTTAAAGTTCCCACCAATGGGCGCAACGCGAAGTAGTTGCTGTATCGACGTTGGCTCCGCTTGCGTTTCTATTCTTTGGCGGCAACCGGTCACTTCGAAGTGGAGGTTTAGTAAAACACCTGATAACTAGAAGAATTTCAGATGACCCACCTTCGCGAATCATCGCTGAGCCGCAAATGACAAGTATCTCGCGCGAGTCAGTGTGCGGCTCGTGTGATCTCGTCCAGATATTATGGCAACGTCCATGCTCTCCAGTGTTGATCGGCACTCACGGTGTCCAGCAGCGACAATGGCTCTGCAGGAAATTTTCCGCACAGGCCGAATTCGTGGAAAATGACTCCTTCCCTCTGAGGGCACGAGAATGCTAACCTGGAGTTCCCACACTTCCGGTGAGGAGAAGGCGATCGTCACAAAAGCTTGTCTGCGTTGCATGACATCAGTTCACCGAGATCTCGTATGCAAGCTCATCATGGGCGTCTTCTGAAGATAAAGCTCACATTAACCGGTCTTAAAAGTTCACCTGATTACCTTACCCGCCGCCAAGTCTTCTTTAAGAATTAGTCGAATTTCCATAACATGGAGAGGATAAATTACGGTGTATTGATTTGATTTCTCACTTCGTTTGCGAACTGGATTAGCCGCCCCTCAATATCACACAATTCCGTTAGGATCGACCCGACGCCCATGACCGCTTCGCTACCGCAATAAGATACGCAGCGATCCCCATAGACAAACGCGTACTGAGTCAGGACTTTAGGCCCACCTATCACTAAGCTTGAGTGACCTCAACACCGTGTGTTCACCTGCGTTATCCTGCAAAAAGCCCGCCATGGGGGGCGGGCTTTTAGGGACTGCTAAGTTAAGTTTCCACCAGGAAACTTCACTCCCACTCAATCGTCGCCGGCGGCTTCCCCGAAATATCGTACACGACGCGATTGATGCCCCGCACCTCGTTGATGATGCGATTCGACACCTTCCCGAGCAACTCGTGCGGCAAATGCGCCCACTGCGCCGTCATGAAGTCCAGCGTCTGCACTGCGCGCAGCGCGACGACGTATTCGTAGGTGCGGCCGTCGCCCATCACGCCCACCGATTTCACCGGCAGGAACACGGCAAACGCCTGCGACGTGGCTTCGTACCAGTTCACCGGGGCCTTGCCCGCATCGATGCCCGGCACGCGTGGCGATTCGAACGGGGTGTTGCGCAGTTCTTCGATGAAGATCGCGTCCGCTTCGCGCAGCAGGTCGGCGAACTCGCGCTTCACTTCGCCGAGGATGCGCACGCCCAGGCCCGGGCCCGGGAACGGGTGGCGATACACCATGTCGTGCGGCAGGCCCAGGGCGACGCCCAGCTTGCGCACTTCGTCCTTGAACAGTTCGCGCAGCGGTTCCAGCAACTTCAGGTTCAGCGTTTCCGGCAGGCCGCCCACGTTGTGGTGGCTCTTGATCGTCTGGCCTTTCTTGCCCTTGCCGGCCGATTCGATCACGTCCGGGTAGATCGTGCCCTGCGCCAGCCAGCGGGCCGCAGTCAGTTGCTTGGCCTGCTCCTGGAACACTTCCACGAATTCGCGGCCGATGATCTTGCGCTTCTGCTCCGGATCGTTGACGCCAGCCAGGTGGCCCATGAACTGGTCGGACGCGTCGATGCGCAGCACCTTCACGCCGAGGTTTTTCGAGAACATGTCCATGACCATCTTGCCCTCGTCCTTGCGCAGCAGGCCGTGGTCGACGAAGACGCAGGTCAGCTGGTCGCCGATGGCGCGGTGGATCAGGGCTGCTGCGACACTGCTGTCGACGCCGCCGGACAGGCCGAGGATGACTTCATCGCTGCCGACCTGGGCGCGGATCTTTTCGACGGCTTCGCCGATGTAGTCCGGCATGTTCCAGTCGCTCTTGCAGCCGCAGATCTCGTGCACGAAGCGGCCGATGATGGCTTCGCCCTGCGTCGTGTGCGTCACTTCCGGGTGGAATTGCAGCGCGTAGAAACGGCGTTCCTCGTCGGCCATCGCGGCGACCGGGCAGGAATCGGTGCTGCCCATCAGCTTGAAGCCTGCCGGCATTTCCAGGACCTTGTCGCCGTGGCTCATCCAGACCTTCAGCATGCCGTGGCCTTCGCTGGTCACGAAGTCGTTGATGCCGTTCAGCAGTTGCGTGTGGCCGCGGGCGCGCACCTCGGCGTAGCCGAATTCGCGGACCTTTCCGTTCTCGACCTTGCCGCCCAGTTGCGCGGCCATCGTCTGCATGCCGTAGCAGATGCCCAGCACGGGCACGCCCAGTTCAAAGACGGCTTGCGGGGCGCGCGGCGAATCGCCTTCGAGCGTCGAGTTGTGGCTGCCGGACAGGATCACTCCGGATGCGCCGTAGTTGCGCACGAAGTCGTCGCCGATGTCGTAGGGATAGACCTCGGAGAACACGCCGGCGTCGCGCACGCGGCGGGCGATCAGTTGGGTAACCTGGGAACCGAAGTCGAGGATGAGGATCTTGGAATGCATGTAATGGTGATGGTTGAATGGTGGGCACGGGGTGCCCACCCTACGTCAGATGGTATTCGTAGGGTGGGCATTTGAGGCCAGTGGCCTCAAATGAAACGTGCCCACCTTGGCCGATCGATTATTCCGTACGGTAGTTCGGCGCTTCTTTGGTGATCTGCACGTCGTGCACGTGCGATTCGCGCATGCCGGCCGACGTGATCTCGACGAACTCCGCCTTCTCGCGCAGTTCTTCGATCGTCGCGCAACCGCAGTAGCCCATCGACTGGCGCACGCCGCCGACCAGTTGGTAGATGATCGCCAGCACGCTGCCCTTGTAGGCGACGCGGCCTTCGATGCCTTCCGGGACGAACTTGTCGGCCTTGCTCGACGCTTCCTGGAAGTAGCGGTCGGCCGAGCCTTCGGCCATCGCGCCCAGCGAACCCATGCCGCGGTAGTCCTTGTAGCTGCGGCCCTGGTACAGGATCACTTCACCCGGCGCTTCCTCGGTGCCGGCGAACATGGAGCCCATCATGACCGTGTGCGCACCCGCGGCCAGCGCCTTCGAGATGTCGCCCGAGTAGCGGATGCCGCCGTCGGCGATGCAGGGCACGCCCGTGCCGGCCAGTGCTTCCACGACGTTCGAGATCGCAGTGATCTGCGGCACGCCCACGCCGGCCACGATACGCGTCGTGCAGATCGAGCCCGGGCCGATGCCGACTTTCACGGCATCCGCGCCGGCTTCCACCAGCGCGAGTGCGGCGGCGGCCGTCGCGATGTTGCCGCCGATGACGTCGACGTGCGGATACGTGTCCTTGATCCATTTAACGCGGTCGAGGATGCCTTGCGAGTGGCCGTGCGCCGTATCGACCACCAGCACGTCGACACCGGCTTTCACCAGCAGGTCCACGCGTTCCTTGTCCTTGTCGCCCACGCCGACCGCTGCGCCGACGATCAGCTTGCCCTGCGCGTCCTTCGACGCGTTCGGGTGCTCGTGCGACTTCAGGATGTCCTTGACGGTGATGAGGCCGCGCAGTTCGAAATCGTCGTCGACGACCAGCACGCGCTCCAGGCGGTACTTGTTCATCAGGCGCTTCGCTTCTTCCGTGCCGGCGTCTTCCTTGACGTACACGAGCTTGTCGCGCGGGGTCATCTTGGCGCGCGCCTCGGCGTCCAGGTCTTCTTCGAAGCGCAGGTCACGGTTGGTGATGATGCCGACCACCTGCTTGCCCTCCACCACCGGGAACCCGCTGATGCCGTGCTGCTGGGCCAGGGCCAGGACTTCGCGGATCTTCATCGTCGGCGGAATCGTGATCGGGTCGCGCAGCACGCCGGCTTCGAAACGCTTGACGCGCGCCACTTCACGCGCCTGGTCGGCCGGACGAAGGTTCTTGTGGATGATGCCGATACCGCCTTCCTGCGCCATCGCGATCGCGAGGCGGGCTTCGGTCACGGTGTCCATGGCGGCGGACAGCAGCGGAATGTTCAGCGAGATATTCCGGGTCAGCTTGGTGCGCAGGGACGTATTGGCCGGGAGGACGTTGGAGTAGGCCGGGACGAGCAGCACGTCATCGAACGTGAGTGCTTTCTGGAGAAGACGCATAGTTGATTTCCTATAGGCGCAAAAGCGAATTATACAGAAACTCCAGGAAAACGTCGCCGCCTTGCCTAAAAACGACCGGAACCGCGAGGAATCCGGCGATTGACAGCGGCCGCCAGCCGTGGCGAAATCAGGTGTATGACGTAAGGAAACAGACCGATGGATTCGAAACGCTTTTTATTCCTGCTGCTGGCCGCGCTCGCCGTGCAGGCGCCCGCGCATGCCCAGTACTCGTGGATCGACGACCACGGCACGCGCGTGTTCTCCGACCGCCCGCCGCCGCCCGGCACGCCGCCGTCGCGCATCCTCAAGGCGCCGCATCCGCCGGCCTCCGCCACGTCGTATGCCCTGCCCGCGCCGGCAGCGCCGGCCGAGCCCGCGAAACCCACACCGCCCTCGCTGGCCGAGCGCGACGCCGACTTCCGCAAGCGCGCGGCGCAGCGCGACGCGGACGAACACAAGGCGGCCGAGGATGCACGGCGCAAGGCCGACCTGGCCGGGCGATGCGCGTCGGCGCGGCGCGTGGAAGCGAATCTGAATTCGGGCAGGCGCCTGACGGACGTGGACGACCAGGGCGAACGCGTCGTCGTGACGGAAGAGGAAAAGGCGCGCCGGCTGGCGCAGGCCAGGCGCGTGCTGGCCGATTGCCGGTAGGGCGGGCATTCGAGGCCAGTGGCCTCGAATGAAACGTACCCGCGCGTAATGCCAACGCGCCGCACATGTCACTGTGCGCGCCGGTAACGCCAACACACTGCATACGTCACCATGCCCGCGAGTAACGCCAACACGCTGCACACGTCACGCGTGGGCACGGGGTGCCCACCCTACGCGACCGGCGCCGCCTGCCCGGACTGCTTCTTGGCCGCGCGCTTGCGCCGCGAATCCTTCGGATCGGCCACGAGCGGGCGATAGATCTCGACGCGGTCGCCGTCGCGCAGCACGGTGTCCAGCGACTTTTTCTTGGCGTAGATGCCGACCGGCTGCGTCACCAGGTTGATGTCGGGGAAGCTGGCGAGCACGCCGCTCCGCTCGATCGCCTGGCCGACGGTCGTGCCGGGCGCCACGCGCAGCGGACGGATGAATTCCTGCTGCGGCAGCGCATACATCACGGCGACCTGCAATTCCGCCGGCTCAGCCATAAATCACCTCGGCGCGCTTGCAGAACGAATCGACCATCGTGTTGGCGATCATGCCGAACACGGGCCCGACGAGTTGTTCGAGGATAATGCTCGAGAACTCGTACTGCATGTCGAAGTCGATCTTGCAGGCGTCGGCGCGCAGCGCCTTGAAACTCCACGTGGCCTCCAGCATCTTGAACGGACCGTCGACGAGGTGCATCTTCATCTGGCCCGGACGCTGGTTGTGGTTGGACGTCGTGAAGCTCTGCTTAACGCCATGGAAATTGATCTGCAGGCAGGCCACCAGCTTGTCGTCGCCGCGTTCGAGCAATTTCACGCCGCTGCACCAGGGGAGGAATTTCGGATAGTCCTCGACTTTTGCGACCAGATCGAACATCTGTTCGGCGCTATACCCGAGGAAAACTGATTTGTGCACTACTGCCATTGGTCAACCGTTTGTTATGATGTTGGTTACGTTGCATTTTGCGCTCGCGGAATCCTTTCAAGAGCGCGACAACGGTAGTTTAACCGACGCGCGGAAATTAGCGATTTCATGAGTATTATTGACAATAAAAAAGCCTTTTTCGACTACTTCATCGAGGACCGCTACGAGGCCGGCCTCGTGCTGGAAGGGTGGGAAGTGAAGGCGATCCGCGACGGCCGCGTGCAGATCAAGGAAGCGTACGTCGTCGTGCGCAACGGCGAGCTGTACCTGTTCGGCGCCCACATCAGCGCGCTCACGACCGCCTCCGCCTGGAGCCATCCGGAAGCCCTGCGCACCCGCAAGCTGCTGCTGCACAAGGCGGAAATCGACAAGCTGGTCGGCAAGGTCGAACGTTCCGGCTACACCCTCGTCCCCCTCAACCTGCACTTCAAGGGCGGCCGCGTGAAATGCGAAGTCGGCCTCGCCAAGGGCAAGAAGCAGCACGACAAGCGCGATACCGAGCGCGACCGCGACGCCAAGCGCGAGGTCGACAAGGCGATGAAGCAGCATCGCCGTTGAGGCCGGCTTAGCGCGGCTCAGTGCGGCTCAGTGCGGCTCAGTGCGGCTCAGTGCGGCGCATCCTCCGGCATGGCCGACGAATGGTGGCTCGTGATGAGCCACTTGCCGCCGCCCGATGCGGGCTCCCAGCGATACGTGAAGGTGTAGCGGGCGTGCACGACCTGTCCCGTCGCGCCGAACGTGAATGTGTAGAGGCCGGCGTCCACCGCCGTGTTGCAGGCCGTGTCCACGAAGCGGAGGTCGATCTTGCCGGACGGCCGGCTTTGCAGGAAGTGCTCGAAATACGCTTCCTTGTCCGCCGGCGTCAGGCGCGGCCGGTTCGACACGGTGGGCAACAAGATCGACCGCTCGGCATAATTGGCGACGACCTGGTGCGGATCGCCCGTCTGCAGCGAGGCGTTCCAGCGGTCGAACAGGGCCGCGACATCCTGCTCGCTGGCGCGCCGGCAAGCGCCGCCGGGCGCCTGCGTCGCGCAGCCCGCCAACGCGAGACCAAGCCCTGCCGCCAACGCCTTCCACGGTGCGAACGAACGCATTTGCGCCTCCTGTCGCCGGACGAACCGGCACGCGATGATCGTCAGACCACGCGCGCGCTGATCCGTTCCGTGCGCGGCGCCGGTCAGGCCGCGGCCACCCTGCCCCGCGCCATCGCATTGCCCAGCTGGCATGCGACGAAGCTGGCGACGAGGCCGACCGCCACGCCGCACGCGAGCTTGAACGCGCTGCCGAACAGTTGCGGCGCCACGAGGCCGGAGACGAGTGCGAACGACATCATCTGGATGAACGCCAGCATCGACGACGCGAGGCCGCGGTTGTCCGGGAACAGGCCGAGCGCGGCCACCTGGATCGCGGGCATGGCCACCGCGAGGCCGAACGTGTAGACCATCAGCG
Source organism: Massilia sp. Root335 (assembly GCF_001425685.1). Classification (GTDB taxonomy): domain Bacteria; phylum Pseudomonadota; class Gammaproteobacteria; order Burkholderiales; family Burkholderiaceae_D; genus Telluria; species Telluria luteola. Next base: position 50,652 of record NZ_LMCY01000003.1, read on the forward strand.
GCAGCACCGCCCACGGCACGTCGACCGCATCGTCGGCCAGCGCCGTGTAGCCCACGTTCAGCACGCAGGCCGCCGCCATCGTCACGAAGCCGATGGCGCGCATGCGCGCGGGCGCCACGCGCGTCGCACGCTTGCCGCCCCAGGCCGAGCCGATCACCATGCCGCTGATCAGGGGAATGAACATCCACGCGAACGCCGTTTCCGGCAGGTGCAGGATCTCCATCACGAAGTTGGCGGCGGAGCCGATGTACAGCGACAGGCCGCCGAACGCGAGGCCCACGGACAGCGACAGCAGCAGGAATTGCGGATGTCCCAGCACCTTGAGGTAGTTGCGGGCGATGGCCACGCCGTGGAACGCGTGGCGCTTTTCGACCGGCAGGCTTTCCGGCAGCAGGCGCCAGGTCGCCAGCAGCATGACGGCGCCGAACAGCGCGAGGAACACGAACGTCGCGCGCCATCCGAACGTCACGTGCAGCCAGCCGCCCAGCACCGGCGCGATGGCAGGCGCGAGGCCGAACACCATCATGATGTGCGACATGATGCGCTGGGCGTCCGCGCCGGAGAACCGGTCCTGCACGATGGCCTGGCCGATGACGGAGCCGGCGCCGGCCGACATGCCCTGCAGCGCGCGGAACAGCAGCAGAGCGCCGAACGTCGGCGCCAGCGCGGCGCCGGCCGACGCGAGGGTGTAGACCGTCAGCGCGACCATGATCACGGGACGGCGGCCGAAGGAATCGGACAGCGTCCCGTAGAACAGCATCATGAACGCGAACATGAACAGGAACACCGACAGCGTCTGCTGCACGGCGACGGGCCCGACGTCGAACGCCCGCCCGATGGCGGGGATCGACGGCAGGTAGGTATCGATCGCGAGGGCGCCCACCATGCCGAGGCAGGCCAGGATGACGGTCAGGAGTCTTTGCATATGCATGCCTTGATCAAAACATCGGCACTGCACCATGCGAGCGTCCGAGGGACGAAATTGTAGCGGGAAACGCGAACGCCGTCTCGACGCCCCGCCGCGCCGCCGCGCCCGGACGGCGGCGGCGCTGGAACACCGAGGGCACGCAGGCGCAGCCAGTGCCGCCTGCGCGCACGCGATCAGTCGGGGCGGTACAGCGACATGCCGAAGCGCTCGGTGCGCGGCATCCAGTTGCCCTGGTAGTCGGCGGAGACGAGCACGCGCTCGGCGCGGCCCACGAGCAGCTTGCGCGGCACCAGGCCGATCACGCGCGAGTCGGCGCTGTTGTCGCGGTTATCGCCCAGCATCAGGTACTCGCCCTGCGGCACGGTGACGGGGCCGAAGGTGCGCGGCGCCATCACGTCCGGCATGATCTGGATGTGGCGGCGCGGCTGCGCCGTCTTGCCGTCCCACGATTCGGCCAGCTGCAGCGCGCGCATCGCCGTGCCGCCGACCGAATCGAGCGACTGTTCGACGACCCGGTAGTCGGCGCCGCGGCCGTTGATGAACAGGCGCTCGTTGCGCATCTCGACGACGTCGCCCGGCAGCGCCACGACGCGCTTGATCAACAGGGTGCGGTCGCGCGGCGAGCGGAACGTGACGATGTCGCCGCGCCGCGGCTCGCCGAGGTGCGCCAGCACGACGTCCGTGAGCGGGACCTTCAGGTCGAACGCAAGGCGGTTCACGAGCACGACGTCGCCTTCGAGCAGGTTCGGATGCATCGACGCCGACGGGATCGGATTCCAGTCCGCCACCGCCGTGCGGAACATGCCGAACAGGACGAGAAACGCCAGGAAAGCCTTGTTGCTGCGCACCCAGTTCTTCATTCAGGACTCCTCGCCTGTGGTTATTCTGCGGATGTTATACGCGGCTTCGCCGGGTGCATGCTTAACAGAGAATTAAAGCGCGGTATGCATGCGGGCGGCCCCGCTCAGCGCGGCGAACGCGCGGGCCTGAGCGCATGCCACGCGCCCACGGCCAGCGGCAGCGCCAGCGCGGCGACGGCGGCGAGGTCCCACGCGCCGTCCGCCAGCAGACCCACGACGAGGCCGGCGAGCGTCAGCGCGCCGAGCGCGATCGGCATCGCCCAGACGTGGCGCAGCGTGCCGTGACGCGCGCTCATTCGGCCTCGCCTTCGCGCGCGAGCGCGGGCGCGGCGCGCGCGGGCACGCGTGCGGGGCGCGCGGCCGCGCGCCCGCGCCGCAGCCACAGATACAGGCCGCTGCCCAGCACGACGAGCGTCGCCACGTCGAGCAGCGTCCACACGGCCTTCATGCCGGCGCCGCCGTAGTCGCCGAAATGCAGCGGCTGCGACAGCAGCAGCGCCGTCAGGTACCACGGCAGGTCGCGGCGGTCGGTGACGGCGGCCGTCCGCGCGTCGACCAGCACCGGCGCGTAGAGCCGCGACGTCAGGGGCGCGTCGCCATGCATGTAGACGCCGTAGTGATGGGGGCTCGCGAACGGCGTGCCGGGGAACGCGACGAAGCCGACGCGCATGCCGGGCGCCGCGCGCTCCGCATTGCGCACCGCCGCCTCGACCGGCGCGAACGCCGCGGGCGCCGGCTGGCCCGCGTACGGCGTCGTCATCGCGGCGATCTCGGTGGCCTGCCAGACCTGCAGCAACACGTCGGCCAGCGTATTCACGACGCCGGTCGCGCCCACGACGAGGCCCCACACGAGCGTGACGATACCCAGCAGGTTGTGCAGGTCGAGCCATTTCAGGCGTGCCGTGCGGCCGCGGCGGACCGTACCGAAATCCTGCTTGCGCATGAACGGCGCGTACAGCACGACGCCGGACACGATGGCCGTCAGCAGCAGCATGCCCATGGCACCCAGGAACAGCTTGCCCCACACGCCCGCGAACAGGTCGACATGCAGGTGGAAGATGAACTGCATGACGCCGCCGCCCTCGATCGGCGGTTCGCCGACGAATCGCGCGGTGCGCGCGTCGATGGCGACGCTCTTGAAGTCTGGATCGGTCGCGTGCTCGCCCATCGTCAGGAACCACAGCGCCGGTTCGTCCGGCTCCTGCGACATGTACATCATGACCTTGTGCGGATAGCGGGCCCGGCCCGCGGCGATCACGCGGTCGAGGCTGGGCGGCGGCGTCGAGACGAGGGCGGCCGCCAGCGGCGGCGCCTCGATGTCGTTGCCGAGCAGGTGGCCGATCTCGTGGCGCCAGATCAGCGGCAGGCCGGTCAGGCACAGCAGGAGCATGAAGACGGTGCAGACCAGGCTGCTCCACGTATGGAGCCAGGACCAGCGGCGGACATTTGCGGGAGACATGGGAAGCGGTATTGCGGCAGAGTCCAGATAATAATGGTTCTCATTTACGAAAGCAAGAACGCTGGCTATAATGAGAACCATTCTCATTAAACCCTGAAGATTTCCATGCCGCTCGCACGATTCCACCGCACCGCCCTCACACCGATCGCCATCGGCGCCCAGCTCCTCGCCGCATCCGCCTCGGCCCAGACCACCGACGACGGCATGGCCACGGTCGTCGTCACCGCGTCCGCCGACGCATCGGCCCAGGGCCTGCCCTCCGCCTACGCCGGCGGCCAGGTGGCGCGCGGCGGGCGCCTCGGCCTGCTCGGGAACGTGGACATCATGGACGCACCGTTCAACGCCACCAACTACACGCAGGCGCTGATCCAGGACCAGCAGGCGAAGAGCGTGGCGGACGTGGTGCAGAACGACCCGTCCGTGCGCGTGGCGCGCGGCTTCGGCAATTACCAGGAGCTGTACGTGATCCGCGGCTTCGCGGTGAACTCGGACGACCTCGCATATAACGGTTTATACGGTTTATTGCCGCGCCAGTTCGTGGCGAGCGAACTGCTGGAACGCGTGGAAGTGCTGCGCGGCGCGAACAGCTTCATCAACGGCGCGGCGCCGGGCGGCGGCGGCATCGGCGGCATGATCAACCTGCTGCCCAAGCGGGCGCCGAACAAGCCGCTGAACGAGGTCACCGTCGGTCTCGAATCGGGCGGCCAGAAATACGTGGCGGCCGACGTCGCGCGCCGCTTCGGCGCGGGCGACCGCGCGGGCATCCGCGTGAACGCCGTGCGGCGCGACGGCGACACCGCGGTCGACCGCGAGAAGCGCGCACTGTCGGTGTTCTCGGTCGGCCTGGACTACCGCGGCGACAATTATCGCCTCTCGGCCGACGTGGGCTACCAGGACCACCAGCTGCGCAACGGCCGCCCGAGCGTCACGGCCGGCACCGGTCTCGCGCTGCCCGCCGCGCCGGATGCCGCCGGCAATTTCGCGCAGCCGTGGACGCATTCGAACGAGCGCGACACGTTCGGCACGGTACGCGGCGAAGTCGACCTCGCGCCGGGCGTGGTCGCGTGGGCCGCCATGGGCGCGCGCACGGGCCGCGAATCGAACACGATCTCGTCGCCGACGACGACCGACGACAACGGCGGCACCGTCATGACCCGCTTCGACAACGAACGCAAGGACAATGTGCGCACGGGCGAGATCGGCGTGCGCGGCGACCTCGCCACGGGCGGCATAAAACACACGATCAGCGCCACCGCATCGGCGTTCGGGCTCAAGTCGGACAATGCGTATGCGTTCGGCGACTTCGCCGGCTGGACGTCCAACCTGTACCGCCCCGTCGACGTGGCGGCGCCTGCCGCCACCGCGTTCGTCGGCGGCGTCCTGGCGAACCCGCTGCTGACGCAGAAATCCATCCTGTCCAGCTACGCCGTCGCGGACACGCTGTCGTTCCTGGACGATACCGTGCGAGTGACGGCCGGCGTGCGCCACCAGCGCATCAAGTCCTACGGCCACGACTACAACACGGGTGCGCAGAACAGCGCGTACGACGCGAGCGCCAACACACCGGTCGCCGGCATCGTCTACAAGCCGCTGAAGAACGTGTCGGTCTATGCGAACTATATCGAGGCGCTGCAGCAGGGGCCCGTCGCATCGGGCGCGAACATCGACAACCAGGGCGAAGTCTTTGCGCCGTACACATCGCGCCAGAAGGAAGTCGGCGTGAAATACGACAGCGGCAAACTCGGCATGAGTGCCGCCCTGTTCACGACGGCACAGCCGATGGGCTATGTGGAAAACCGCCACTTCGGCGTGTTCGGCGAACAGCGCAACCAGGGCCTGGAACTGTCTGTGTTCGGCATGCCGATGCACGGCCTGCGCGTGCTCGGCGGCCTCACCCTGCTGGACGCCGAACAGCGCCGCACGGCGGGCGCGGTCAACGACGGCAAGGATGCGATCGGGGTGCCGGGCACGCAGCTGAACGTCGGCGCCGACTGGGACGTGCCGCAGGTGGCCGGCCTGTCGCTCAACGCGCGCGCCGTGTACACGTCGCAGCAGTATGCGGATGCGGCCAACACGCAGAAGCTGCCATCGTGGACGCGCCTCGACCTGGGCGCCAGCTATGCGACGCGCGTGCTCGATCGCGACGTCACGCTGCGCGCGCGCGTGGACAATGCGCTGGCGCGCGATTACTGGGCGTCGGCCGGCGGGTATCCGGGCTATGGCTATCTGGTGCTCGGAGCGCCGCGCACCGTGACCGTGTCGGCGACCGTCGATTTCTGAGCGCTGCTAGGCCAGCCCGATGTGGATGGCCATGCCGACCCACACGGCAAACGCCGCCGCCGCGAGGTAGGCGGCGTACGTCATCAACGCAGCCCCGCGCTCGCCGTCGCGCCGGCTGCGCACGAGGTAGTACGGGATCGTCGCCACCGCGAACGCCACCACGGCCACGCTGAGCCAGCGCGACCTCCGGTAGCCGCGCGCGTCGCTGTCGCCGCGGTACCACAAGAAGCACAGGTAGCTGACGACGACGCCCACCAGCGGATGCAGCTGGGCGGCGTCGTCGGCATGGCCGGCGTCCAGCAGGCCCGTACCGGCCATCAAGGCCATGATCCACAACACGACACGCTGGTGACTCATCGCGGCTCCCGTGCGCCGCGGGGAGATCCCCTCAGCGCGGTTTGACGTCGACGAACAGCTTAAGGAACCCGCTGAAATTGCCGTTGATCATCGTCACACTCAGGTCTTCTGCGACTTCACGATCGTGAGCGCCGAGGCGATCAGGCCGCTCATATCGCCCATGTCGGCCGGGACGATGATCGAATTGTTCGTCTTGGCCAGCTTGCCGAAGGCGTCGACGTAGTGCTCGGCCACGCGCAGGTTGACGGCGTCGATGCCGCCCGGCGCGCGGATCGCCTCGCCCACCTGGCGCAGCGCGCTGGCGCTGGCGTCGGCCAGCGCGATGATCGCCGCGGCCTCGCCCTGCGCGCGGTTGATGGCGGCCTGCTTCTCGCCTTCGGAACGGGCGATGGCGGCCTCGCGCTCGCCGCTCGCGATGTTGATGGCTTCCTGGCGCCGCCCTTCCGACGCGGCGATCAGCGCGCGCTTCTCGCGTTCGGCCGTGATCTGGCGCTGCATCGAATGCAGGATCTCGGCCGGCGGCGTGAGGTCCTTGATCTCGTAGCGCAGTACCTTGACGCCCCAGTTGGCGGCCGATTCGTCGATCGCGTTGACGACGGTCGTGTTGATGTGGTCGCGCTCCTCGAAGGTCTTGTCCAGCTCCATGCGGCCGACCACGGAACGCAGCGTCGTCTGCGCCAGCTGCGTGATGGCCTGGATATAGTTGGACGAGCCGTACGACGCGCGCATCGGGTCCGTCACCTGGAAGTACAGGATGCCGTCCACCTGCAGCTGCGTGTTGTCCTTCGTGATGCAGACCTGCGGCGGCACGTCGAGCGGGATCTCCTTCAGGCTGTGCTTGTAGGCGATGCGGTCGATGAACGGCACGACGATGTTCAGGCCCGGCGCCAGCGTGGCGTGGAATTTGCCGAGCCGTTCGACCACCCACGCGTGCTGCTGCGGCACGACGTTGATGGTCTTGAAGACGAACACCAGGGCGACGATGAAGATCACCAGCGCGAGGGTTCCAAACGAGAATTCCATGGTCATCCTTTGGTTGACGGTTGAGCGATGAATCAGATGGGGGACGGGCCGAGCCATTCGTAGGCGATGCCGCCGAGCGCCCCCGCGACGCCGAGCAGCACGCAGAACGCCGCCAGCCGCAGCAGGGCGCGGCCCTTCTGCCCGGCCGGACGGCTGCGCGCGATGTAGTACGGTACGGCGACGATCGCGAGCATGACGATGCCGACGTTGAGCCAGCGCGAGCGCCGGTAGCGGCGCGCCTCGCTGTCGATGCGATACCAGCAGAAGCTCAGGAAGCTGAACAGCAGCGTGGACAGGACGGTCCAGCCGTTGGACTGGATGTGCAGCGCCATGGCGCGCGCATCGACGACGCCGGCCACCAGCGTCACCGCGACCAGCAGGACGAGGACGTGCGCCGTCTTCATGGATTCGCCACCACGAGCCGGCTGCCCTGCACCTCGACGATCCGGAACTCGCCTGCATGGGGCGCGACGCCCTGCCCGAGCTCGACGTCCCACAGCGCGCCGCGGTACATCACGCGCGCGCGGCCGTTGTCCCAGGCCGGGACGGTGACGCGCTGGCCGATGTCCAGGTTGACGTTGCGGTCGCGCCGGGCGTCCGTCTTCGCGGGGTGGCCGAAACGCGAACGATGCAGCAGCCCCGTCGCCAGCACGCCCACGACGGCGGCGCCGATCGCCTGCACGGGCGCCGCCGCGCCGGCCAGCGCGACGACGCCGCCCACCGCGAGGCCGCTGGCGATCATCAACAGGTAAAAGGTCCCGGTGAACAGCTCCAGGATCACGAGCACGCCGGCTGCCACCAGCCAGCCCATCCAGTCAGCCATGGTTTCCTCCATGTCGGAGCGAACAAACGAAAAACCCCCGCCGCCCGCTCCGGGTGACGAGGGTTGCATGGGCGATATCGCCAGTCTACTGCGTCTGCGCGCGGAGTCAACGGGCAGGCGCCGGTCAGATGCCGTCGCGCCGGCCGGACGCCGGCTTCACCACGGACGAAGCGGCCGGCGCGGCGCAGGCGCGGGTGCAGCGCAGGTAAGTCTCGTCGCACGCGCCGGCATGGCCGATCCTGCGCGCTTGCGTCCCGGCATTGTCGATCGCGCGCGACGATTCGGTAGGCACCTGCAGTTGCGCGGCGCGCGCCAGCGGGTTTTTCTCAGGCATCTCGAGCGGCGGCGAACCGTCGTCCGCGGCCAACTCGTGGGCATTCGCCCGGCATTCGCTCTTGTCGGCGTCGCACAGGGATTTGCACAGGCTGGGCTCGGCGGCCTGGCAGGCGCCCGCCCACATCGCGGTTGCCATGATCGACAACAAGGCCAAGCGTTTCATCAACGGTCTCCGTCAAAACAAGTTTGCCAAAGTGTAACGTTTTTGCGCCCCACGTCAACTATTTGTTGCTCTTGGCTCAACGACTTCCATGGCAGAGATATTTGCAGAACGTAACTGTTGTTGTACGGGCATTAAGTATTCCCGTTATCCGGCGCCGCCCCGATATTGACCCAGATCGGATCGCGATCTGGCCACCGGGGAAAATCAATTTCCAAGTGGAAATGAAATCGATAATGCGCTGTATTGCCCACCTGGAGAATGCCATGTTCCGACGCCTTGTTGCCGCTTTCCATCCCCGCAAACCCGCGCTGCCGGCCCCCGCCACGCACGACGCCATCACGGCCTACGACGAACACGGCCGCCAGGTGATGATGCCCCGGGCGGAATGGCGCGACAAGGTGCTGCACCCGCGACTCAGGCAGCACTGGAACAGCCCGGACGCGTTGTACGCCACGATCATGTCTGCCCTGTCGGACGGCTTCGCGCCCGAGTTGATGACGGCGGCGGCCCGCCTCGTCGAGATCGACGGCCTGCCGGAACGCAGCCACGTCGCGCACGGCATCGTCCTGCTGGAAAGCGGACGGCTGGACGACGCCGAAGCCGCGCTGCGGGCCGGCATCCGGGCCGTCGGCGAAACGGCCGCGCTGCTGACCAATCTGGCGAAGGTGACGCATGACCGGGGCATTGCTGCGGCGACGGCCGACCTGCTGGGGCGCGCGGTCCGGCTCGATCCGAACTTCGACCACGCGTTGAACGGCTGGCTCGCCTTCGAGCGCGAGCGCGCGGGCGAGGCCGGCTTCCTGGCGGCCCTGCGGGATGCGTGCGGCTTGCCGGGCAGCTGGCGCGCGCAGCTCCTGCTGGCCCGGCACCACCTGGCGGCGGGCGACCTGCCGGCGGCGCGCGAACAGTACACGGCCGTGCTGGCCGCGGCCGAGGTGGACGGCAGCGCCCTGATGACGATGGCCGCCGACCTGGCCCGGCACGGCCACACGGGCCTGATCGTCACGCTCGTGGGGCCCGTCTACGAACCGGCCAAGCACGGTCCGCAGGCCGGCTTCAACCTGCTGCGCGCCTGCCTGGAGACGGAGCGCGTGGCCGAGGGCGAAGCGCTGCTCGCGCGCCTGCGCCCGCTCGCGCCGGCACCGTTCACGCGCCACCTCGACGAGTTCCAGCGGGCGTTCCGGCAGCTGCACGGGACCGTGGCGCCCGTGTGATGCCGATGCGCCGCACGCGTCCGTGTGATGCCGACGCGTCGCGCGCGTCCGCGCGGACTCGGGGAGCCCGCCCTACGGTCCTGCCCCGGGCGCGCACGGTCGAGCTGACTGACTTCGTTCGCCAGCAGCGAGACCGTCGCCCCTGCGAAGGCAGGGGCCCAAGGCCGATGCGTCCCGCAGCATGCACGGTCCTGCCCCGGGCGCCAGGGTCGATCCG
>NZ_LMCY01000003.1:60387-121636 GCF_001425685.1 Massilia sp. Root335
GCCCAAGGCCGATGCGTCCCGGAGCATGCGAACGTATCGCGCGCGCATAAAAAAACCGCTGCGGGGCCATCGACCCCGCAGCGGTTTTTCATCGGGCGTTCAGCCGCTTACAGCGCCGCCAGCTTCTGCCACGTATCGATCACCGAGTCCGGATTCAGCGACATCGACTCGATGCCCTGCTCCACCAGCCACACGGCGAAGTCCGGATTGTCGGACGGCCCCTGGCCGCAGATGCCGATGTACTTGCCCTGCGCGCGGCAGGCCTTGATCGCCAGCGACAGCATCGCCTTCACGGCCGGGTCGCGCTCGTCGAAGTCCTTGGCCAGCAGCTCCATGCCGGAGTCGCGGTCCAGGCCCAGCGTGAGCTGCGTGAGGTCGTTCGAACCGATCGAGAAGCCGTCGAAGTACTGCAGGAACTGCTCGGCCAGGATGGCGTTCGACGGGACCTCGCACATCATGATGACGCGCAGGCCGTTCTCGCCGCGCTTCAGGCCATACTTGCCCAGCAGCGCGATGACCTTCTCGGCCTGGCCCAGGGTGCGCACGAACGGGATCATGATCTCGACGTTCGTGAGGCCCATCTCTTCGCGCACGCGCTTCATGGCCATGCATTCCATTTCGAACGACTCGGCGAAGTCGTCGGCCAGGTAGCGCGCGGCGCCGCGGAAGCCCAGCATCGGGTTTTCCTCGTCCGGCTCGTAGCGCGAACCGCCGATCAGCTTCTTGTACTCGTTCGACTTGAAGTCGGACAGGCGCACGATGACCGGCTTCGGCCAGAACGCGGCGGCGATCGTCGCCACGCCTTCGGCCAGCTTGTCGACGTAGAACGCGCGCGGCGACGCGTGGCCGCGTGCGACCGATTCCACGGCCTTTTTCAGGTCGTTGTCGATGTTCGGGTACTCGAGGATCGCCTTCGGGTGCACGCCGATGTTGTTGTTGATGATGAACTCCAGGCGGGCCAGGCCCACGCCGTTGTTCGGGATCGCCTGGAAGTCGAACGCCAGTTGCGGGTTACCGACGTTCATCATGATCTTGGTCGGGATCTTCGGCAGCTCGCCGCGCACGGATTCCGTCACTTCCGTTTCCAGCAGGCCGTCGTAGATGCGGCCTTCGTCGCCTTCGGCGCAGGAGACCGTGACGAACGTGCCGTCCTTCAGCGTGTCGGTCGCGTCGCCGCAGCCGACGACCGCCGGCACACCCAGTTCGCGGGCGATGATCGCCGCGTGGCAGGTGCGGCCGCCGCGGTTCGTCACGATCGCGGAGGCGCGCTTCATGACCGGTTCCCAGTTCGGGTCCGTCATGTCGGCAACGAGGACGTCGCCCGGCTGCACGCGCTCCATTTCCGACGGATCGTGGATCACGCGGACCGGGCCGGCGCCGATCTTCTGGCCGATCGCGCGGCCCGACGTCAGCACGGTGCCCGTGCCCTTCAGCTTGAAGCGCTGCTGGGAGTCGGTCGCCTTCTGCTGCGACTTCACGGTTTCCGGGCGCGCCTGCAGGATGTACAGCTTGCCGTCGCGGCCGTCCTTGCCCCACTCGATGTCCATCGGACGGCCGTAGTGCTTCTCGATGATGACGGCGTACTTGGCCAGCTCGACGACTTCCTCGTCCAGCAGCGAGTAGCGGTTGCGCATTTCGATCGGCACGTCGACGGTCTGCACCGAGCGGCCCGCCTTGGCCTCGGCCGTGAATTCCATCTTGATCAGTTTCGAGCCGATGTTCTTGCGGATGACGGGCTTCTTGCCCTGCTCCAGCATCGGCTTGTGCACGTAGAACTCGTCCGGGTTCACGGCGCCCTGCACGACGGTCTCGCCCAGGCCGTAGCTCGACGTGACGAACACGACGTCCTTGAAGCCGGATTCCGTGTCGATGGTGAACATGACGCCGGCCGCGCCGGTGTCGGAACGGACCATGCGCTGCACGCCGGCCGACAGGGCCACTTCGGCGTGCGTGAAGCCCTTGTGCACGCGATAGGAGATGGCGCGGTCGTTGTACAGCGACGCGAACACGTGCTTCATCGCTTCCAGCACGTTGTCGATGCCGACCACGTTCAGGAACGTCTCCTGCTGGCCCGCGAACGAGGCGTCCGGCAGGTCTTCCGCCGTGGCGGACGAGCGCACGGCGAACGACACTTCGGTGCCGGAGTCGGCGACGAGGCGGTCGTAGAAGGCTTCGATTTCCTGCTGCAGGCGCGGCTGGAACGGGGTGTCGACGATCCATTGGCGGATCTCGGCACCGGCGGCGGCCAGCGACCGGACGTCGTCGATGTCCAGGCCTTCCAGGCGGGTCGCGATGCGGTCGCCCAACGACGGGCCGCCGTCGATGCCGTGGTTCAGGAAGTCGCGGAAGGCTTGCGCCGTCGTGGCGAAGCCGCCCGGCACGCGCACGCCGGCTTCGGCCAGCTGGCTGATCATCTCGCCCAGGGACGCGTTCTTGCCGCCGACCGACTCGACGTCGGTCATGCGCAGGTTCTCGAACGACGCGACGTACACACTTTCCGCGGACGCTGTTGGGTCGGGCGCCTTCAGTACTGCATTCGACAGGTTAGTCATGGTAAAACACCTTTGTGATGATGGAAATCTGCACGGCGGATCGGCCGACGGCCGGATGACGGACGAGCCTGGCGGGGCAGCGGCGGCGGGCCGGGCACTGCGCATGAAACACACGCGTGCTCCTGGCCGGCTTCGCGCGGCAGGCTGGTCGGTTTCCGGGGGATTTCTTGTTATTCTTGGCGTCGTACAGCACAATCTCACAACCCGTTGCCCAACATTTTACCCCGTGCGACTGGGTTTCACAGCCCTGGGGCTGCAACTTTGTCATTATCTGTCCAAAAAAACATCATGTCCCTCCCGAGCACTCCAGCGAGTCCAGACGCCGCGCGCACCGTCTTCTTCGTGTCCGACGGCACCGGCATCACGGCGGAAACCTTCGGCCACGCGGTGCTGAGCCAGTTCGAAATGCGCTTCCGGCAGATCCGCCTGCCGTTCATCGATACGATCGAAAAAGCCTACGAGGCCGCGCGCCGCATCAACGACGTCGCCATCGCCGACAACCAGCGCCCGATCGTGTTCTCCACCCTCGTCAAGCACGACCTGTCCGCGGTGATCCGCGCCGCGCAGGGCATGCACATGGACCTGTTCCAGACCTTCGTCGCCCCGCTCGAGCAGGAATTGCGGGTGAAGTCGACGCACACGATCGGCCGCATCCACAACGTCGTCGATACCGAGGAGTACAAGAACCGCATCGAGGCCATCAACTTCTCGCTGGCGCACGACGACGGCCAGTCGCACAAGAACCTGGCGGATGCGGACGTGATCCTGGTGGGCGTGTCGCGCTCGGGCAAGACGCCCACGAGCCTGTACCTGGCCATGCAATACGGGATCAAGGCGGCGAACTACCCGCTGATCCCGGACGATTTCGAACGCAACAAGCTGCCGTCGGCGCTGCCGCCGTTCAAGCACAAGATCTTCGGCCTGACCATCACGCCGGAGCGCCTGTCCGAGATCCGCAACGAGCGGCGCGCGGGGAGCAAGTATGCGTCGCTGGAGAATTGCCGCTACGAGGTGAACGAGGCCGAGCAGCTGATGCGGCGCGAAGGAATCCGGTGGTTGTCGTCGACGACCAAGTCGATCGAGGAGATTTCGACGACGATCCTCCAGGAGATCAAGCCGGACCGGCGCGAGTATTGATGTTCCGGCCGGGACGCGTTTGGCGGGCTCGGGGAGCCCACCCTACGATACCGCCAGCCGGTCCGCCGCCCGATCGGGGAATCTCAAAAGAAATGCCGCCAGTCTTCCAGCCACCCCGGAAACTCGTCCGCCGCCATCGGATTGGCGATGTGGTAGCCCTGCGCATACGTGCACCCGAGGCCCTGAAGGAAATCCCAGTCCTGCCGGGTCTCCACGCCCACGGCCACCGACATGCGGTCCAGGCTGTGCGCGAGTCCCAGGCAGGATTTCAGCACGGTGCCCAGCGGGCGTTTCTTCGACGCGCCATCCACGAACGAGCGGTCGATCTTGAGTTCGGAGAACGGGATGCGGGCCAGGATCTGCAGGTTCGAGCGCCCCGTGCCGTAGTCGTCGATCGCGAGGCCGAAGCCCATCATGCGCAGGCGCACGAGGCGTTCGATGAAGTCGGCGTCGAAGCTGAGGATCGCCGATTCCGTCATCTCGAACGTCAGGTAGTCGGGCAGCACGCCGTGGCGCTTCATCGTCGACGCCACCTGGCGGATGAAGTTCGGATGCGCCAGCGTCTCGGGCGCCAGGTTCAGCGAGATCGAGATCGGGATGCCCTGGTCGTGGTAGCGGCGGCAGCGCTCCACCGACATCTCCAGCATCGTCCAGTCGAGGAAGTCGATGCGGTTGTTCTGCTCCAGCGCGCCGATGAAGGATGACGGTCCGAGCATGCCGTGCTCGGGATGGCGCCAGCGGGCGAAGGTCTCGAGGCCTTTCACCTGGCCCGTCGCGAGCTCGATCTTGGGCTGGAAGAAGGGTTCGAACTGGCGCTTCTGCAGGCCGACGCCCACCTCGGCGAACGAAAAGCTCGGCCCCGGCGTGGCGGCGCGCGCGGGCTTCGGCGGCTGGTAATTGTCCAGCAGGGCGCGCAGCTTGGTGCTCGTGACGGGCTTGGCGATCGTCCCGAGCAGGTCCACGCCGTGGGCCTGCGCGAGGCTCTCGACGGAAAACAGCACGCTGGACGGCTGGGCGCCGACGACGATCAGGCGCACGCTCGACTTCAGCGCCGCGATGGCGCGCAGCAGTTCCAGGCCGTCCATGCCGCCCAGGTCGAGGTCGATGACGGCCACGTCCACCCTGGGCGTGAAGCTGGCCTGCAGCGTGCGCAGGGCCATCGGGCCGTCCGGCACGTCGGTGACGCGCGTGGCGCCCACCTGCGCCAGCGCCTCGATCAGCGCGCGGCGCTGCACCGGGTCCGCTTCCGCCACCAGAAAGTGCAAAGACTGCAACTGCGATTGCCCCATGTCCATCATGACTCCGTCGTTACCTGCACGAAGCGTAACCGAACGGGCCTGTCGCGTCTATGCCTTGCGCTGCCGCTGTTGCTGGCGCAGCTGTTCGAAGAAGCACACGGCCGCGCAGGCGGCCACGTTCAGCGATTCCACCGCGCCCGCATGGGGGATGGCGACGCGGTGCGTGGCCAGGTCCAGCAGCGCGGCCGACACGCCCTGCCCTTCATGGCCCAGCAGCCAGGCGGCCGGGCGGGACAGGTCGACGTCGTAGATCCGTTCGCTCGCATAGCCGCTCGTCGCCAGCACGGGCACGCGCGCCGCGCGCACGAGCGCCTCCAGGTCGACGTTCTCGAAGATCTCCAGCACGAAATGGGCGCCCATCGCGGCGCGCAGCACCTTGGGCGACCACATCGACGCCGTGCCGGGGCTGCAATACACCTGCCGGATGCCGGCCGCGCCGGCGCTGCGCAGGATCGAGCCGGCATTGCCCGGGTCCTGCACCCCGTCCAGCAGCACGGCCGATTCGGCCAACGCTGCGGGCCGCGCGGGCCGTGGCGTGTCGACCAGGAACAGCAGGTGGATGCCGTGTTCGACCTGGCTCAGCGCCCCGAACAGCGCATCCGGCAGCGCCGTGGCGGGACCTTGCACGCGGTCGACGATGGCGGCCACTTCCGGGTTCGCCAGCGCGCCTTCGGACACGACGCAATGCACCGGCTGCCCCACGAGGTCGAGGTAGGCCTGGCACAGGTGGACGCCGTCCAGCAGCGAACGCCGCGCCTTGCGCAGTGCCTGGCTGCTGCCCGCGAGGTGCTTGAGCTCCTTGTAGAACGGGTTGTCGCGCGACGTGACGCTCTTGATCGCGCTCGTCATGCGGGCTCCCCGAACAGGTCCGGCTCGATCAGCGCGCGCACGGGCGCGAAGCTGCGCCGGTGCACGGGGCTCGGACCGTGCTCGCGCAGGCGCGCGAGGTGCAGCGCCGTCGAATAGCCCTTGTGCTGGTCGAAGGCGTATTGCGGATACGTTGCGTGCAGCGCGACCAGGGCGGCGTCGCGCGCCGTCTTGGCAAGGATCGACGCAGCCGAAATCGCATGCACCTTGTCGTCGCCCTCCACCACGGCATGCGCGCGGATGTGCGGCGCGAACTGCGGGCAGCGGTTGCCGTCGATGAGCGCGATGGTCGGCACGGTCGCGAGCAGCTCGACCGCGCGGCGCATCGCCAGCATCGTCGCCTGCAGGATGTTCAGCGTGTCGATTTCCGTGTGCGAGCACTCGGCGATGGCCCAGGCCAGCGCATGTTCCTTGATGAGCGGGGCCAGCTCGTCGCGCCGCGCTTCCGTCAGTTTTTTCGAGTCGCGCAGGCCGTCGATCGGGCGCGCCGGATCGAGGATCACGGCCGCCGCGTACACCGGGCCGGCCAGCGGGCCGCGGCCGGCCTCGTCGACGCCGCAGACGATGTCGTCCAGCGTGAACGGGCGGTTCTTCGGCGGCAGGCCGGGGTAGAAATCGAACTTCTTTTTTCTCATGCTTTGCCTATCACCTGCAGCACGGCGCGGGCGCTTTCGCGCGCGCTGTCGCGCAGCAGGCTGTGATGCATTTCGGTGAAGCGCTCGCGCAGCCGCACCCGGTTGTTCTCGTCCGTCAGCTGGAACCAGACGGCATCCGCCAGCGCCTCGGGCGTCGCCGCGTGCTGCAGGAATTCCGGCACGACGGACTCGCGCGCCAGGATGTTCGGCAGCCCGATCCACGGCAGGTAGCCCATGTTCCGGATGAGCAGCCACTCGGCCTGCAAGACCTTGTACGCGATCACCATCGGCTTCTTGAACAGCGCCACTTCCAGCGTGGCGGTGCCGGATGCCGCCAGCACGGCGTCGGCCGCCGCGATGCACGCGTGCGACTCGCCGTCGACGAGCTGCAGCGGCACGTCCTGCAGACCGGCTTTCGCCATCAGCTCCATAAAATACGCCTTCTGGCGTTCTCCCGCCATCGGCGCGATGAAGCGGACGGACGGGTCGCGCGCGGCCAGCAGTTTCACCGTGCGGACGTACGGCTCCGTCAGGTATTTGATTTCCGACATCCGGCTGCCCGGCATGACGGTGACGACCCGCGCATCCTCCGGCAGCCCGAGGGTGCGCCGCGCGGCACGCACGTCCGGCACGAGCGGGATCGTCTCCGCCAGCGGATGGCCGATGTACGTGACGGGCACGCCGGCCTTCTGGTAGATCGCTTCCTCGAACGGGAAGATCACGAGCATGTGCGACACGGCGCGCTGGATCTTCTTGATGCGGCCGCCCCGCCACGCCCAGATCTGCGGGCCGACGAAGTGCACGGTCGGGATGCCGGCCGCGCGCAGCTGCTCTTCGAGGCCGAGGTTGAAGCCGGGGTAGTCGGCGCCGATGAACGCGGCCGGCTGCTGCGCCAGCAGGCGGTCGCGCAGGCGGTTCTGGATGCCCTTCAGTTCGCGGTAGCGCAGCAGCACGGGCAGCAGGCCGCGCACGGTGAGCGTGTCCATCGGCACGTCGGAAGCCAGGCCCTGCTCCAGCATGCGCGGACCGCCGATGCCGGAAAAGGCAACGCCCGGCAGGTGCGGCTTGAGACCCGCCATCAGGCGCGCCGCCAGCAGGTCGCCCGACAGTTCGCCGGCCACGAGGGCGAGCGACACCGGGGCCGCCGTCGGATCAGCGGACGATGCCACGGCTCGTGGTGTCGAGGAAGTCGCGCATCGCGCGGATGTGCGGCGCCGCGTCGCCGGCGGCGCTTTCCTCTTCCGCCAGTTTGGCCTTGGCTTCTTCCAGCGTGAGGCCGGAGCGGTAGATGTGCTTGTACGCGGCGCGGATCGCGTTGATCTGCTCGCGCGTGAAGCCGCGGCGCTTGAGGCCCTCGATGTTCACGCCATGCGCCTCGGCCGGGTTGCCGGAGACGAGCACGAACGGCGGCACGTCCTGCGTGAGGCTCGTGTACATGCCGATGAAGGCGTGCGCGCCGATCTTGCAGAACTGGTGCACGCCGCAGTAGCCGGACAGGATCGCCCAGTCGCCCACGTGCACGTGGCCCGCGAGCTGCGCATTGTTCGAGAAGATCGTGTTGCTGCCGACCTGGCAGTCGTGCGCCAGGTGCGTGTATGCCGACATCCAGTTGTCGCTGCCCAGGCGCGTCACGCCCGCGTCCTGCGCCGTGCCGAGGTTGAACGTGCAGAATTCGCGGATCGTGTTGCGGTCGCCGATTTCCAGGCGGGTCGGCTCGCCGGCCCACTTCTTGTCCTGCGGCGCGGCGCCCAGCGACGCGAACTGGAAGATGCGGTTGTCGCGGCCGATCGTCGTATGGCCCTCGATGACCACGTGCGGCCCCACCACGGTGCCGGCGCCGATACGCACATCGGGGCCGATGATCGAATACGGGCCGACTTCGACGGTGGAATCCAGCTCCGCCTTCGGGTCGACGATCGCGCTCGGGTGGACCTTGCTCATCACTCCCCCGCGCGCGGTTGCGTCGATTCGTTTGCCCTGATGGTGCACATCAGTTCCGCCTCGACGGCGACCTTGCCGTCGACGCTGGCGACAGCCTTGTACTTCCAGATGCCGCGCGACGTGCGCAGGATCTCGACGTCCATCTTGAGCTGGTCGCCCGGCTCGACGGGGCGCTTGAAGCGCGCGTTGTCGATGCCGACGAAGTACACGACCGAGTTCTCGTCCGGCTTGACGTTCATGGTCATGAACGACAGGATCGCGGCCGTCTGCGCCAGCGCCTCGATCATCAGGACGCCCGGCATCACCGGCTTGTGCGGGAAGTGGCCGTTGAAGAATTCCTCGTTGACGGTCACGTTCTTGATGGCGGTGATGGTCTTGCCGATTTCGTAGTCGACCACGCGATCCACCAGCAGCAGCGGATAGCGGTGCGGCAGGTATTCCTTGATCTCGTTGATCCCCAGGGTTTTATTCGTCGTGGCTTCGGTCGTCATTTTTGTTCTGTAGGTTCGGTCAGTTGTTTGATCTGTTTTTCCAGGTTGCGCATCTTCTCGCGCAGCGCGGACAGGTTGCGCACGATGGCTGCGCTCTTTTCCCATTCGGCGTTCTTGGCCAGCGGATAAAAGCCCGTGTACTGCCCCGGCTCCAGCACGGAGCGCGACACCATGCTGCCGGAGGAGATATGGACGTTGTCCGCGATTTCCAGGTGCCCCAGCACCATGGCCGCGCCGCCGAACGTGCAATTCTTGCCGATCTTCGCGCTGCCGGCTACCCCCACGCAGCCGGCCATCGCCGTGTTCGCGCCGATGTGGCAGTTGTGGCCGATCTGGATCTGGTTGTCGAGCTTCACGCCGTCCTCGATCACGGTGTCGGCCAGCGCGCCGCGGTCGATGGTCGTGTTGGCGCCGACGTCGACGTCGTCGCCCAGCAGCACGCGGCCCGTCTGCGGGATCTTGATGTACACGCCGTTCTCGCGCGCGAAGCCGAATCCGTCGGTGCCGATCACGGCGCCCGAGTGCAGGATGCCGCGCTTGCCGACCTTGCAGCGCGCGTGGAACGTGACGTTCGCGAACAGGTGCGTCTCTTCCCCGATCTCGGCGTCGCGGCCGACGAAGCAGCCGGCGTCGACGCGGACGCCCCCTGCAATCACGGCGCCCGCTTCCACCGTCACGTTCGGGCCGATGTGCGCGGACGGGTCGATGCGCGCCGTCTCGTGCACGACGGCGCTGGGATGGATGCCGGCCGGCGGGACGATCTCGTCCAGCGCCACGAAATACTGGGCGGCGCGGGCGAAGTAGGCGTACGGGTTGGTGGTGATGATGCGTGCGCCGGCATACGTCGTGGCGACGGTGGCGTCGTCGAGCGGCGAGACGATGAGCGCCGCGGCGCCGCTCTGTGCGGCCAGCGCGCGCAATTTGCTGTTGCTGAGAAAGCTGATGTGCGAAGCGTCGGCGCTGTCGAGCGGTGCGATGCCCTGAACCTCGAGGTTCGGGTCACCCACCAGCTGCCCACCGAAGCGTTCGACCAAATCACCCAGTCGAGTGCCCATCGTGGTCGTTCCGTAAAAGAATTGAAAACTGCCGGCCGCTCATCAAGCCGGCCGGCATCCAGCAAGCCGTTGGCGGCTTACTTGTCGAGCAGTTTGAGGATGCGATCGGTGATGTCGATGCGCGGACTGGTCCAGATGGCTTCCTGCAGCACGACGTCGAGATGGTCCTGCTCGGCCACCTGTTCGATCAGTTTATAGGCTTTCTGCGCGATGGCGGCGCGCTCCTCGTTCTTGCGCTGGAACAGGTCCTCGTTGTACTCGCGCTGCATGCGCTGCACGTCCTTTTCCATGTCGAGCAGCTCGCGCGTGCGCTTGGTGCGGTCGACGTCGGACAGTTTCGGCGCTTCCTCGTCGAACTTCTCGCGGCTCTGCTTGTAGCGCGCCAGCATGTCGTCGACCTGTTTCTGGCGCTTGGAGAATTCCGCCTGCAGCTTCGCGTCCGCCGCCTTGGCCAGCTTGGACTCGGTCATCAGGCGTTCCGTGTAGACGAAGCCGATGCGGCTCGGCACCGCGGTCTGCGCGGACGCCTGCGCCATCGCACCGGCGCAGAGCAGCGCCAGCACCAGGCTACGCGGCAGCGAGGCTAACGATTTTTTCAACATCATTCTTCGCAATCCTTGTCTCGGCGATGGGCCGTATCAGAAACCGGTACCCATCTGGAACTGGAAGCGCTCCAGGCGATCGCCCGGCTTCGCGTTCAAGGGCTTAGCATAACTCAACTTCAGCGGCCCCACCGGGGAAATCCACGACAGGCCGATACCCGCCGAGTAGCGCAGCTGCGACGTGCGGATCGGCTCATGTTCCTGGTAGACCTGGCCGCCGTCGGCGAAGGTGAACCAGCGCAGCGAACGATCCTGGCCGCTGCCCGGGAACGGGAACTGCAGCTCGGCGTTGCCGATCACGCGCTTGGCGCCGCCCAGGGCGTCGTACGTGAACGGGTCGACGATGCCCAGCGACGAGCTCTCGTAGCCACGCACCGAGCCGATGCCGCCGCCGTAGAAGTTCTTGAAGACCGGGTACGAGTGGCCGCCGAGGCCCGCGCCGTAGTCCAGCTCACCCTTGAGCGCCAGGGTCATCCAGCGCGTGATCGGACGATACCACTGGTGTTCGTAGATGATGCGGTAGTACTTGGCGTCGCCGACGGCATCGATCTCGAAGTTGGCGCGCTGGTAGCGGCCGCGGGTCGGGGTGATGGCGGAGTCGCGCGAATCGCGGCCCCATGCCACGGTCAGCGGGATCGCGTTGGTCGTCGCCGTGCCCACGCCGGTGCTCTTCGCGACCGCGTCCTTCGAGTTCTGCATCACGAACTGCTTGTACAGGGTCGGCGAGCTCTCGTCCGTCTCGAGCCTCGTGCGTTCCAGGCCGGCGCCGAAGTAGACGGTGTCGATTTCCGAGAACGGCACGCCGAACGTCAGGTTGCCGCCCTGCTGGCGCACGGTGTACGAACCGATGTTCAGCGCCGGCGGGCGCGACGTGCGCAGGTACAGCTGGAACGCGCGCTGGATGCCGTCGTCCGTGAAGTACGGGTTGGTCTGGGCGAACGAGATCGTGCGGTTGTAGCGGCTCGTGTTCAGTTCCACGCCGACGGTGTTGCCGCTGCCGGCGAAGTTGGCCTGCGTGACCGACGCCGTGAAGGTGAATTTTTCCGCCTGCGAGAACGCGCCGCCGACCATGAAGTTGCCGGTCGGTTTTTCGACGACGGCGATGTTCACGTCCACGGCATCGTTGGTGCCCTGCGCTTCCGGCGTCTCGACCGTCACGTCCTTGAAGTAGCCGAGGCGGTCGACGCGGTCGCGCGACAGCTTGACCCGGTTCGGGTCGTACCACGAGCTTTCGAACTGGCGGAATTCGCGGCGGATCACTTCGTCGCGCGTGATCGTGTTGCCCGAGATGGTCATGTGGCGCACGTAGGCGCGCTTGCCCGGATCGACGAAGAACGTGAAGGCGACTTCGCGCTTCTCGCGGTTGATCTCGGGGTTCGCGGTAACGTTCGCGAACGCGTAGCCGAAGCTCGCGAGGCGGTCGGCGATGCGCTTGTTCGACGCTTCCTGCAGGTCGCCGGAATAGGTCTGGCCCGGCTTCAGCAGGATCAGGTTCTTGAGTTCCTGCTCGCGGCCGAACATCTCGCCGTCCATCTTGATGCCGGAGACGGTGTACTTCTCGCCTTCCGTGATGTTGATGGTGAGGTAGATGTCCTTCTTGTCCGGGGTGATCGAGACCTGCGTGGACTCGACGTTCACCTCCAGGTAGCCGTGATTCAGGTACCACGACTTGATCGATTCCAGGTCGCCCGTCAGCTTCTGCTTCGAGTACTGGTCGGCCTTCGAATACCAGGTGAACCAGCCCGACGTGTTCAGCTGCAGCAGCGCGCGCAGTTCCTTGTCCGAGAACGCCTTGTTGCCGACGATGTTGATCTGCTTGATCTTCGCGACGTCGCCCTCGTCCACGTTGAACATGATGTTCACGCGGTTACGCTCGATCGGGGTGACGGTGGTCGTGATCTTGACGCCGTACAGGCCGTGCGACAGGTACTGGCGCTTGAGCTCCTGCTCGGCGCGGTCGACGGATGCCTTGTCGAAGATCTTGGTCTCGCCGACGCCGATTTCCTTCAGCGCCTTGACGAGCATGTCCTTTTCGAATTCCTTCGTGCCGGTAAAGTCGACCGCGGCGATGGCAGGACGTTCCTCGACCAGCACCACGAGCACGCCGTTTTCCTCTTCCAGGCGGATGTCCTTGAAGAAGCCGGTGGCATACAGCGCCTTGATCGCCGCGGTGCCCTTTTCATCGTCGAAGGTCTCGCCCACGCGCACCGGCAGGTAGCTGAACACCGTGCCTGCCTCGGTCCGCTGGATGCCTTCGACCCGGATGTCCTTCACGACGAAGGGAGTGACGGCGGCGGCGTGGCCCGCGCACAGGGCCAGCACGGCTGCGCCGATCATGCTGCGACGGGAGGGCAAGGCAAAACGCGATTGGGCAAAACGTTCGGGTTGTAGATTCATCGGTTAGATCAATGGGTCAGTCATAGGACAACGTTACGTATCGTCGCCCGGGCTTGTACCGCTTGGCCGGACACTCCGGCGCCCGCCGCAGGCGCAGCGTACGTATCGGAGTGCCGTGTGTTCAGAGCAGTCGCACCAGGTCGTTGAAGACGGCAAGCGCCATCAGCATGAACAGCAGGCCCACCCCGGCACGCTGCGCGATCTCGCCGATCCGCGCGGGCAAGGGTCGCCCGGTCAAAACTTCCAGCGAATAATACAGCAAATGGCCACCGTCCAGAACGGGAATTGGTAACAGATTCATTACACCCAGGCTGATCGAGATGAAGGCGATGAACTCGAGGAAGGGCTCGAGGCCCGAGCGCGCGGTCTGTCCGGCCACGTCGGCGATCGTGATCGGGCCCGTCACGTTTTTCAGCGAGACCTCGCCGACGATCATCTTGGCGATCATCTTGACGGTCAGCGCGCTCGTCTCCCACGTGCGCTGCGCGCCCTTCGCAAAGGCGGCCAGCGGGCCCGCCTGCACCGTCACCAACTCGGGCGCCTGGGCGATCATCAGCTTCACGAGGCCCCTGCCCGACTGCGGCTCGCGCTCCGGCGTGAGGGGCAGCACGAGCTGCTCCGCTCCCCGCTGCACGCCGACCTGCAGCGTCCTGCCGGCCGCGCCGCGCACGGCGTCGATGAAGGCGATGCCGTCGAGAATGGGCTTGCCGTCGATGGACGTCACGAGGTCGCCCTGGCGCAGGCCCGCGCGCGCGGCGGCGCCGCCCGGCAGGACCTTGTCGATGGTCGCCCGCGGGCGCCACATCTGCATGCCGAGCACGCCCAGCACGTCGCCGTCGACGTCGAGGCCGGCCATGCGGTCGGCCGGCAGCACGGCGCGGTAGGCGGCGCCGCTGGTCGCGCCGGGGCCGTGCAGCGTCAGCTCGGCCGCGCGCTTGTCGATGGCGGCGCGCACGATCTCCCAGCGCAGCTCCGTCCACGACTGCACCGGACGGCCGTTGACGGCCGTGACGACGTCGCCGCCGCGCACGCCGGCCACGTACACGGCGGACGTCGGCGCCATCGCGCGAAGGCGCGTGCCCGGCTCCTCTTTCCCGTGCATGAACAGGCCCGCCATCAGGACGATGGCGAGGATGAAGTTGGCGATGGGGCCGGCCGCGACGATGGCGATGCGCTTCCACACGTTCTGGCGCGTGAATTCGCGCGGCAGGTCGCGGTCGTCGGTGGGCGCGGTCGACGGGTCGCGCGCGTCGAGCATCTTGACGTAGCCGCCGATGGGCAGCATGGAGATCGCCCATTCCGTCTGGTCCGGACCGAAGCGGCGCGACCACACGATGCGCCCCATGCCGATCGAGAAGCGCAGCACCTTCACGCCGCACAGGCGCGCGACGGCGTAGTGGCCCAGTTCGTGGAAGATGATCAGGGGGCCCAGCGCCAGGATGAACGCCAGCAGGGTGTGGATCAGGTTCATGACTTTCTCCCGTCAGGGCCCGCTCAAGATCGGATTACAGCGCATGCACGATGCGTTCGGCCGCGGCGCGGGCACGCGCGTCCTGGGCCATCACGGCCTCGATGCTGCTGGCCGCACCGTGCGGGTTCTCGTCCATCACGCGGCGCACGACCAGGTCGATGGCGCGGAACCCGATGCGGCGCTCCAGGAAGGCTTGGACCGCGATTTCGTTCGCCGCGTTCAGCAATGCGGGCGCCGTGCCGCCCGCGCGCAAGGCGTCGAACGCGAGCGCGAGGCACGGGAAGCGGTCGAAATCGGGCTTGTGGAATTGCAGCGCGGCCCACTGCGTCAGGTCGAGCTGCTCGACGCCGGACGCGATGCGCTCCGGGTAGGCCAGCGCGTGGGCGATGGGCGTGCGCATGTCCGGGTTCCCCAGCTGGGCCAGCACGGAGCCGTCGACGTACGACACCATCGAGTGGATCACGCTTTGCGGGTGGATCACGACTTCGATCCGGTCGGCCGGCGCGCCGAACAGCCAGTGCGCCTCGATCACTTCGAGGCCCTTGTTCATCATCGTGGCCGAGTCGACCGAGATCTTGCGGCCCATCGACCAGTTCGGATGCTTGCACGCCTCTTCCGGCGTGACGGCCTCCAGCGTCTCGACGGCGCGGTTGAGGAACGGGCCGCCCGATGCGGTCAGCAGGATCTTCGCCACGCCGGCCGCGTCGGGCGACCGGCCGTACGTGCCGGGCAGCGACTGGAAGATGGCGTTGTGTTCGCTGTCGATGGGCAGCAGGGTCGCCTTGTGCTCCTTGACGGCGTCCATGAACAGCTGGCCGGACATGACGAGCGCTTCCTTGTTGGCCAGCAGGACTTTCTTGCCCGCGCGCGCGGCCGCGAGCGTGGGCGCGAGGCCGGCGGCGCCGACGATGGCGGCCATCACCGTATCCGTCTCCGGGCTGGACGCGATCTCGCACAGCGCCGCTTCGCCGTGGGCGACGTCGATGGGCAGGCCGGCCAGCAGGTCGCGCAGGCGCGCGGCCGCTTCCGGCGTGCCGACGACGGCGCGCTGCGGCAGGAAGACGCGGCATTGCGCGGCGAGCGCGTCCACGCGTTCGTGCGCGCTCAGCGCATGGACACGGTATTGGCCGGGATGACGGGCGAGCACGTCGAGGGTCGAGACGCCGATCGAACCGGTGGCGCCCAGAATAGTGATGCGTTGCATGTTGCGTTCCATTGTCAAGGTCGTTCCAACATGGGCTGGCGCGGCGCTGGCCGCCGGCATGATGGCATTCTTGCACGGCGCGTGCCGCGACGGCGCCCGCCCGCGTCGAACGACCCGTTGTCCAGCTTTATCAGAGGCGCGAGCCGATCAGGGCCGCGAGGGGCAGCACGGGGACCAGCGCGTCGATCCGGTCCAGCACGCCGCCGTGACCGGGCAGCAGGTTGCTGCTGTCCTTCATGCCGGCGCGGCGCTTGAGCTGGGATTCGAACAGGTCGCCGACGATGCTGGCGGCAACCATCAGCACGAGCACCACGACCAGCGCCGGCCAGCCGTAGTGGTGCTGGACGCGCGCGG
This sequence comes from Massilia sp. Root335, assembly GCF_001425685.1. Lineage (GTDB taxonomy): Bacteria > Pseudomonadota > Gammaproteobacteria > Burkholderiales > Burkholderiaceae_D > Telluria > Telluria luteola. The sequence continues at coordinate 76,392 of NZ_LMCY01000003.1, forward strand.
CGAAGGTGTTCGCAAAGGCGTCGCCGCCGAACTGGACCGAGAGGCCGGCCAGCACGAGCACGGCGATGCCGCCGCCGATCGCGCCTTCCCACGATTTGCCTGGCGAGATGGACGGTGCCAGCTTGCGCTTGCCGAATGCCTTGCCGGAGAAATAGGCGCCGATGTCGGCCACCCACACGATCGCGAGCACGGACAGCAGGAACAGCGGCGAGTGCGAGTACAGATCGACGATGGCGGCAAAGCAGCCGACCACCGCGAACGCGTACACGAGCGACAGCAGCGTGTTGGCCGGCGTGCCCAGCGGCGGGAGGCCGGTCTTGAGCGACGGCGCGAACCGGGCGATCCACAAGGCCACGCTGAGGGCGGCCCAGAACGACAGGTTCGTGTGCCCCGTGAACACGGAGATGGCGAACACGCTGGCCCAGACGATGGCGATCACGTGGGCATTGTGCGTGTCCGGATTGAACAGCCGGAAGCATTCCCAGATGGCGGCGCCGAAGAACGCCGTCGCCACGACCGCGAACGCCGTGTAGTTGTTGAAGTAAAGGACTGGCAGCAACACTGCCAGCAGCACGACGGCGGTAATGACGCGGGTCTTGAGCATCAGTTTGTCTTGGCCTTGTTTGCGACCTGCTCGCCGGTGCGGCCGAAACGGCGCTCGCGGCTCTGGTAGGACGCGATCGCCGTGTCGAGCGACTGGGGCGAAAAGTCCGGCCAGAAGGTGTCGGTGAAGTACAGCTCGGAATACGCGAGCTGCCACAGGAGGAAGTTGGAGATGCGTTCCTCGCCGCCGGTGCGGATGAACAGGTCCGGCTCGGGCGCATAGGCCATGGCCAGGTGCGGGGCCAGCATCTCTTCGGTGTAGTCGGTCGTGCCCGGGTTGGCGGCGACCATCTTGCCGGTCGCCTGCATGATGTCCCAGCGGCCGCCGTAGTTGGCGCACACGGTGACGGTCAGGCGCGTGTTGTTGGCGGTGCGGCGCTCGGCGTTGGCGATCATGTCGCGCAATTTCGCATCGAAGCGCGCCAGGTCGCCCACGACCTTCAGGCGGATGTTATTCGCGTGCATCTTCGACACTTCGCGCTCGAGCGCCGTGACGAACAGGCCCATCAGGTAGGACACTTCGTCGGCCGGACGGCGCCAGTTTTCCGACGAAAACGCGAACAGCGTCAGGTATTCAACGCCACGATCCACGCAGGCTTCGACGATCTTGCGCACGGCGTCCACGCCCTTGACGTGGCCGGCCACGCGGGGCAGCAGGCGCTTGGTCGCCCAGCGGCCATTGCCGTCCATGATGATGGCGATGTGACGCGGCACCTTGGGCGCTTCCGGGACTGCGGTGGTCGAACTTTTGAAAATCATAAATCTGGCCAAATGGCGGCGGTGGTCTAACGGACTGCAAATGAACTGCGACAAAAGGTGGAACGGACCGGTCAGGCCTTGCCTGCCGGTCCGACGTCCACAACGATACGCGGCCGCAACGGGCGCCGCAATACGGATCACACGGTCATGACTTCTTTTTCTTTTTCGGCAACCAGCTTGTCGATGTCGACGACGGCCTTGTCGGTCATCTTCTGGACATCGTCCTGGGCGCGGCGCTCGTCGTCTTCCGAGATCGCCTTGTCCTTGACCAGTTTCTTCAACTGTTCGTTGGCATCGCGGCGCACGTTACGCACCGCGATTTTCGCATCTTCCGCTTCCGACTTGCACAGCTTGACCATTTCCTTGCGGCGCTCTTCCGTCAGGGCCGGGGTCGGCACGCGGACCAGCTCGCCGAACGTCGACGGGTTCAGGCCCAGGTCGGATTCGCGGATCGCCTTTTCGATGACGTTCAGCATCTTCTTTTCGTAGGGCTGAACGCCGATGGTGCGGGCGTCGATGAGGGTCAGGTTGGCGACCATCGGCAGCGCGGTGGGCGAGCCATAGTAATCGACCATCACGTGGTCCAGGATGCCGGTGTGGGCGCGGCCGGTGCGAACCTTGGCCAGGTTGCCTCTCAGGGTTTCGATGGACTTCGCCATCTTGTCCTGGGCACTTTTTTTAACGTCAGCGACGGACATGCTGCTCTCCTGTGTTTCTGAATATTGAGTTAAACGTGTACCAGTGTACCCTCGTCCTCGCCCATGATCACGCGCATGAGCGCGCCCGGCTTGACGATCGAGAACACCTTGATCGGCAGCTTCTGGTCGCGGCACAGGGCGAACGCGGTGGCGTCCATCACCTGCAGGTGCTTGGCGATCGCTTCGTCGAACGAGATCGACTCGTAGCGGGTCGCGTGCGGGTCCTTCTTGGGATCGGCAGTATATACGCCATCGACCTTGGTTGCCTTCAACACGATCTGCGCCGAGATTTCCGAACCGCGCAGCGCGGCGGCCGTGTCGGTGGTAAAGAACGGGTTGCCCGTGCCCGCGGCGAACACGACGACCTTGCCCTCTTCCAGGTATTGCAGCGCCTTGGGACGCACGTACGGCTCGACCACCTGCTCGATGCCGATGGCCGACATCACGCGCGCGGTGATGCCCTGCTGGCGCATGGCGTCGGCCAGCGCGAGCGCATTCATCACGGTGGCCAGCATGCCCATGTAGTCGGCCGTCGCGCGGTCCATGCCCTGCGCACCAGGCGCCACGCCGCGGAAGATGTTGCCGCCGCCAATCACCACTGCCAGTTCCACACCCAGCTTCGACACCTCCGCGACGTCGGCGACCATGCGTTCGATGGTGGCGCGGTTGATGCCGAACGGATCGTCGCCCATCAGCGCTTCGCCAGACAGTTTGAGAAGGACTCGTTGGTAGGCTGGTTTTGTCATGAATGGGGCTCCTGAGGTCATTGGATGTTTCGAATTCGGTACTACGCCGGCCGGGATACCGCCGGTTGTGAAAACGGGCCTTGCGGCCCGTTCTCTTTATTACTGCTTGACAGCAGCCATCTGTGCTGCCACTTCCGCTGCGAAGTCGTCGACCTTCTTCTCGATGCCTTCGCCGACCACGTACATCGTGAATGCCTTCACGGTGGTGTTGGCGGCCTTCAGCATCTGCTCGATGCTCTGCTTGTCGTTCTTCACGAACGCCTGGTTCAGCAGCGACACTTCTTTCAGGTACTTCTGCACCGAACCGTCGATACGCTTGGCGACGATCTCGGCCGATTGCGGCTGCTTGCCTTCGGCGACGGCCTTGTCGGCGTCTTCCTGGGCTTTCAGCTGAGCAACCGAACGCTCTTTCTCGATCAGCTCGGCCGGCACTTGCTCGGACGACAGGGCGACCGGCTTCATCGCGGCGATGTGCATGGCCACGTCTTTACCGACCTGCTCGTCGGCGCCGTCGTAGTCGACGATGACGCCGATGCGGGTGCCGTGCAGGTACGACGCCAGCTTGCCGGTGGTTTCGAAGCGCTGGAAACGACGCACGGTCATATTCTCGCCGATTTTACCGATCAGCGCCGTACGCACGTCGTCGAAGGTCTTGCCGTCGACCGGCAGGGCGGCCAGGGCGGCGACGTCGGCCGGGTTGTTCTCGGCGACCAGCTTGGCGGCCAGGTTGCACATGGCCAGGAAGTCGTCGTTCTTGGCGACGAAGTCGGTTTCGCTGTTGACTTCGACCAGCGCGCCGATGTTGCCGGCGACGTAAGCGGACACCACGCCTTCGGCGGTGATGCGCGACGCGGCTTTCGAGGCCTTGCCGCCCAGCTTGACGCGCAGGATCTCTTCGGCACGTGCCATGTCGCCTTCGGCTTCGTTCAGTGCCTTCTTGCATTCCATCATCGGGGCGTCGGTCTTGGCGCGCAGTTCGCCAACCATCGCTGCAGTAATCGCTGCCATGTCATTTCTCCTAAAAGCGGAACAAGCCGTCGGTTGCGACGTCTTGCATATTGTTAATCTATCCAGGAATTGCTTGCAAAAAGGGGCGCTCGACTTAGGCTCGGCGCCCCTTTGCTGCTCGGCGGGCCAGCGCCCGCCGGACCTTAAGCTTGCTCGGAAACTTCGACGAAGTCGTCGGCCGACTTGACCATCTCGACGATTTCGTTGGTGGCGTTCGCACGGCCTTCCAGGATCGCATCGGCGACGCCGCGTGCGTACAGGGTGATGGCTTTCGACGAATCGTCGTTACCCGGGATGACGTGGGTCACGCCTTCCGGCGAGTGGTTGGTGTCGACCACGCCGATGACCGGGATGCCCAGCTTGCCGGCTTCGGTGATGGCGCCCTTGTGGTAGCCGACGTCGACGACGAAGATCGCGTCCGGCACGCCCTGCAGGTCCTTGATGCCGCCGATCGACTTCTGCAGCTTTTCCAGTTCGCGCGAGAACATCAGCGCTTCTTTCTTGCTCATCTTCTCGACTTCACCCGATTCGATCTGCGCTTCCATGTCCTTCAGGCGCTTGATCGAGGTCTTGATGGTCTTGAAGTTGGTCAGCATGCCGCCCAGCCAGCGCTGGTCGACGTACGGCACGCCGGCGCGCTGCGCTTCGGCGGCGATGATGTCACGGGCCTGGCGCTTGGTGCCCACCAGCAGGATCGTGCCGCGGTTGGCGGCGATCTGCTTGATGGTCTTCATCGCATCCTGATACATCGCCATGGTCTTTTCCAGGTTGATGATGTGGATCTTGTTGCGATGACCGAAGATGAACGGGGCCATTTTCGGGTTCCAGAAACGGGTCTGGTGGCCGAAGTGAACACCGGCTTCCAGCATTTCGCGCATAGTGACAGACATTGTAATTCTCCAGGGTTGGTTCTTGAACGACGGCCAGCCACCCTTCCGGGCACCCTTGTCGGCCGCATTCGCGATTTAAAAAAAGCGTAATTTCTCAAGCTTGCCCGATACGAACACGAGCAACCCGAGATTCTAGCGGGATTCGACGCGGATTTCAAGCTTGCGCACGCGTGCGCTTCTCCGGCCGCACGCCATGGGGCGGCCACGGCCCGGCCGCCCCACGGCCCGACCGGCTTCCGAATCACATATAATGGCCGATACAGAACATATTGCAGAACGGATCACCATGACCATCTCCATCAAGACCCAGGAAGACATCGAAGGCATGCGCATCGCCGGCCGCCTCGGTGCCGAGGTGCTCGACTACATCACCCCCTTCGTCAAACCGGGCGTCACGACGGGCGAGCTGGATCGCCTTTGCCATGAATACATGGTCAACGTGCAAGGCACCGTCCCCGCCCCGCTGAACTACGCGCCGCCGGGCTACCCGCCGTTCCCGAAAGCCGTCTGCACCTCCGTCAACGACGTCATCTGCCACGGCATTCCGGGCGACAAGGTCCTCAAGAACGGCGACGTGGTCAACATCGACGTCACCGTCATCACGAAGGATGGTTATCACGGCGACAACAGCCGGATGTTCTTCATCGGCGAACCGTCGAAGCTGGCGCGCCGCCTGGCCGACATCACCTACGAATGCATGTGGCTGGGTATTTCGAAAGTGAAACCGGGCGCGCACCTGGGCGACATCGGCCACGTGATCCAGCAGCATGCGGAAAACGCGGGTTATTCGGTCGTGCGCGAATTCTGCGGCCACGGCATCGGCAAGGTCTTCCACGAAGAGCCGCAGGTCCTGCACTACGGCCGCCCCGGCACCGGCGAGGAGCTGAAGGCGGGCATGATCTTCACGATCGAGCCGATGATCAACGCGGGCCGCCGCGAGATCCGCGAAATGCCGGACGGCTGGACCATCAAGACGAAGGACCGCAGCCTGTCGGCCCAGTGGGAACACATGATCCTGGTGACGGAGACCGGCTATGAAGTGCTGACGACGTCGGCCGGGACCCCGCCGCCGCCGGCCATCGTGCGGCCGAAAGACACCGTCGCGGCCTGACCGCGAACCGCCAGCCCGCGCCGCCATGTCGACCGCCACCATCGCCCCGCCCCAGCCCCTGCAGCCGCTGCAACTCAAGCAGCGCCTGAAGGCCGAGCGCCAGCTCGTCATCGCCGATTTCCGCGAGAACGGCAAGCCGGAAAAACTGTTGCGCGGTCTGCGCCACAGCGTGGACGGCGTGCTGACGGATGCCTGGCACGCGGGCGGGCTGCCGCAGAACGCCGCCCTCGTGGGCGTGGGCGGCTACGGCCGCGGCGAACTGTTCCCCCATTCCGACGTCGACCTGCTGATCCTGCTGGGCAGCGCGCCGGACGCGATCGTGCAGGCAAAGCTGGAAAACTTCGTGCAGCTCCTGTGGGACCTGGGCCTGGAAATCGGCCACAGCATCCGCACGGTGGACGAGTGCATGACGGAGTCCGCCGCCGACATCACGGTCCAGACGAGCCTGCTGGAAGCGCGCCTCGTGACGGGCAGCGAGGCGGTGTTCAACGCGCTGCTGCACCGCTACGACGCCGCGATGGATGCGCAGGCGTTCTTCCACGCCAAGACGGCCGAGATGCGGCTGCGCCACGCCAAGTACGAATTCACGCCGTTCTCGCTGGAGCCGAACGTCAAGGAAAGCCCGGGCGCGCTGCGCGACCTGCAGGTGATCCTGTGGGTGGCCAAGGCGGCGGGCCTCGCGAATTCGTGGAGCCAGCTCGCGATCCGCGGCCTGATCACGCGCGAGGAAGCGCGCCAGCTGATGGAAAAGGAGCGCGCCTTCAAGGACATCCGCATCCGCCTGCACCTGCAGACGAACCGGCGCGAAGACCGCCTCGTGTTCGACGTCCAGACCGCGATCGCGGAAACGTTCGGCCTCACGTCGACGGGCGAAGGCCTGGAAGCGCGCCGCGCCAGCGAATTCCTGATGCAGCGCTATTACTGGGCCGCGAAGACGGTCACCCAGCTGAACACGATCCTGCTGCAGAACATCGAGGCCCAACTGTTCCCCACGCCGTCGCAGCCGGTCGCGATCAACCCGCGCTTCAACGAGGTGGGCGGCTTCATCGACATCGCCGCCGACGACACGTTCGAGGCCACGCCGGCCGCCGTGCTGGAAATCTTCGTGCTGATGACGGAACGCCCCGACATCAAGGGCATGACGGCCCGCACGATGCGCGCGCTGTGGCATGCGCGCACCCTCATCGACGACGCCTTCCGCACCGACCCGCGGCACCGCGCCCTGTTCCTGCGCGTGCTGCAGGCGCCCGCCGGCCTCGTGCACGCGCTGCGCCGCATGAACGACATGGGGATCCTCGGCCGCTACCTGCCGAACTTCCGCCGCATCATCGGCCAGATGCAGCACGACCTGTTCCACGTCTACACGGTCGACCAGCACATCATGATGGTGGTGCGGAACATGCGGCGCTTCACGATGACGGAGCATGCGCACGAATACCCGTTCTGCAGCCAGCTGATCGCCAATTTCCGCGACCGCTGGCTGCTGTACGTGGCCGCGCTGTTCCACGACATCGCCAAGGGCCGCGGCGGCGACCACTCGGCACTGGGCAAGACGGACGCGCGCGAATTCTGCCGCGACCACGCCCTGTCCGAGGAAGACACGGAACTGGTCGTGTTCCTCGTCGAGCACCACCTGACGATGTCGGTGGTCGCGCAGAAGCAGGACCTGTCGGACCCGGACGTGATCCAGGCCTTCGCCCGCCTCGTGCGCGACGAGCGCCACCTGACCGCGCTGTACCTGCTGACGGTGGCCGACATCCGCGGCACGAGCCCGAAGGTATGGAACGCGTGGAAGGCGAAGCTGCTGGAAGACCTGTACAAGATGACCCTGCGCGTGCTCGGCGGCGAGCCGCCGTCGGCCGACCGCGAACTGCGCGCGCGCCAGCAGGAAGCGCTGGCGACGCTGCGCCTGTTCGGCCTCCCGGCCGATGCGCACGAGGCCTTGTGGAAGCAGCTCGACATGGCGTATTTCCTGCGCCACGACGCCTCCGACATCGCCTGGCAGACCCGCTGCCTGGTCGACAAGCTGGGGCGCGACAAACCCGTCGTGAAATCGCGCCTGGCGCCGATCGGCGAAGGCCTGCAGGTGACGGTGTACGTGAAGGACCAGCCCGACCTGTTCGCGCGCATCTGCAGCTATTTCGACCGCAAGAACTTTTCCATCCTCGACGCCAAGATCCACACGACGAAGGACGGCTATGCGCTCGACACCTTCCTCATCACGGACGAGCATTTCGCCAACAGCTACCGCGACATCATCAACCTGATCGAGCACGAGCTGTGCGAAGTGCTCGTGCACCAGGAGCCGCTGTCGCCGCCGCTGCGGGGCCGGCTGTCGCGCATGTCGCGCCACTTTCCCATCACGCCGACGGTCGACATGCGCCCGGACGAGCGCGGCCAGTTCTGGGTGCTGTCCATCGGCGCGAACGACCGCAACGGCCTGCTGTACACAATCGCGAGCGTGCTCGCGCGCTACCGCATCAACCTGCACACCGCGAAGATCATGACCCTCGGCGAGCGCGTCGAGGACGTGTTCCTCATCGACGGCCAGGCGCTGAACAACCAGCGCGTGCAGGTGCAGCTGGAGACCGAGCTGCTGGATGCCGTAAAGATTTAATATCGATAACCTAAACCAACGTCGCCCCCGCGCAGGCGGGGGCCCAGGTCTTCCGCGTTGCGATAACGCGAGCAAAACTGGATCCCCGCCGCCGCGGGGACGACGGTTCATTATTTCAGAATCAGTATCATGACCGACCCCGTACGCCTCTCCAAACGCATGTCCGAACTTGGCCTCTCGTCCCGCCGCGAGGCCGATGAATGGATCGCGAAAGGCTGGGTGCGCGTCGACGGCCAGGTGGTGTCCGAACTCGGCAGCAAAGTCTTGCCGCACCAAAAGATCACGGTCGAGCGCCAGGCCGCCGCCCAGCAGGCGAAGCGCGTGACGGTGCTGCTGAACAAGCCGGTCGGCTTCGTCAGCGGCCAGGCCGAGGATGGCTACAAGCCGGCCGTGGTGCTCGTGAAGCCGGAAAACCGCTGGGCCGACGATCCGTCGCCCGAACAGTTCCACCCGACCCAGTTGAAATCGCTCGTGCCGGCCGGCCGCCTGGACATCGATTCCGTCGGCCTGCTGGTGCTGACGCAGGACGGCCGCATCGCCAAGCAGCTGATCGGCGAGGCCACGTCCATCGAGAAGGAATACCTCGTGCGCGTGCAGTACACGAAGCCGGGCCGCCTGCCGGACGCCGACCTCAGGAAACTGAACCACGGCCTGTGGATGGACGGCAAGCCGCTGCTGCCCGCGAAGGTGCGCTGGCAGAACGACGACCAGCTCAGCTTCACCCTGAAGGAAGGCCGCAAGCGCCAGATCCGCCGCATGTGCGACATGGTGGGCCTCAAGGTCATCGGCCTCAAGCGCGTGCGCATCGGGCGCGTGAAGCTCGGTGAATTGCCCCCGGGACAGTGGCGCTACCTCGGGGCGGACGAGCAGTTCTGACCGTCAATGCGCGTGCCGCATCTGCGTCCACGGGTCGAGCACCCGCAGCCCATCCAGCACGGCGCGCGGCCCTTCGACGGTGCCGCCGCTGTCCTGGTCCCACTCCAGCCTCAGCTTCGATCGGCCCCTGCGCAAGTCCACCCGCGCGTAGTCGACCCAGGCATCGTCCGCATCGTATTCGAACGTCTTCATCCAGCCGGTACGCAATAACGCCTCGAGTGTCTGGCGCAACGCGAATGGTGGGAGGTCCGAAATCGTTTCCGGGTGTGACTGTGGGTCGCCAAAGACGCCCAGGTATCTGACAAATTGTGAAATCCACGCCATCGCTGCCTCCCAACATCGGTTGACGTTGAGTTCAGTCTACTCAGGCGATGTTGGTATTGACGTTCGCTAACGCACAGAGCGGAACAAAATGCAGGGCGCATATGTCACAAATTTGTAACCGATTGTTTCGGCAATCTCATGCCAACAGTTTCAGACAAGAATATTGTGCAGCTCCTCGATGCTGACGGGTTTGGTGAGATGGTGCGAAAAGCCCCGGTTGCGGGTCTGGCGCCGGTCCGCGTCCTGGCCCCAGCCCGTCAGTGCCGCAATGCGCAGGCCGGCAAAGCGCTCGTCCTGGCGCAGCCGGCGGGCGACCTCGTAGCCATCCATGCCCGGCATGCCGATATCGAGCAGGACGCTGGTCGGCAGGAAACTTTCCGCCATCGCGAGCGCAGCGCGGCCGTCGTACACGACCCGCACCTCGGCCCCGTCCGCTTCCAGCAGCAGCCCGAGCGTATCCGCGGCGTCGCGGTTATCGTCCACGACGAGGATGCGCTGGCCGTGAAACGGCGCGGACGGGCGCGCCTGGCCCAGTTGCGGCACGTCGTTCCCGATGTCGTGGTCGGACGCGAGCGGCAGCCGCACGATGAATTCGCTGCCCTGGCCCGCCCCGGCGCTGCGCGCCTCGACGGTGCCGTGATGCATCTCGACGAGGCTGCGCACCATCGTCAGGCCGATGCCGAGCCCGCCCTGCCCGCGCCCGGCGGAGCGGTGCGCCTGGGTGAACATGTCGAACACGCCCGGCAGCGCGTCAGCCGGAATGCCGATGCCCGTGTCGCGCACGGTGGCCACGACCTGGCCGTCCTCGCGCCGCACGTCGAACCAGATGCGGCCGCCCGTGTCCGTGTACTTGGCGGCGTTGTTGAGCAGGTTGGAGAACACCTGCGTCAGGCGCACGCGGTCGGCGTCGAGGAACAGGGGCTGCTCCGGCAGGGCCACGGCGAGCTGGTGGCCGGCCCGGTCGATCATCGGCTGGCTCGTCTCGATGGCGCTGGCCACGATCTCGGCGAACGGCACGCGCTCCAGCTTGAGGTCGATCTTGCCCCGCGTGATGCGCGACACCTCCATCAGGTCGTCGACGAGGCGCGCCATCTGGCGCACCTGGCGCCCCACCATCTCGACGACGCGGTCGGACTGGCGCCGCCCGTCCGGACGGCGCATCAGCTGCACCGCGTTGCTGATCGGGGCCAGGGGATTGCGCAGTTCGTGGGCCAGCGTCGCAAGGAACTCGTCCTTGCGACGATCGGCCTCCTTTAGGGCCTCCTCGGCCTGCACGGCCCCCGTGATGTCGAGCGAAATGCCGACGTAGCCACGGTGTTCGCCGTCGCCCGAATGCCAGGGCGACGCATGGGATTCGAACCAGTGCCAGCTGCCGTCCCTGACCATCGTGTGGAGCCGCTGGGTAAAGGCGCCGCGCGTACGGATGCCGTCGTACACGGCGCGCAGATACGCATCCATGTCGTCCGGGCGGGCGATGTCCTTCCAGCCGCCCTTGTCTTCCCCGGCCGCCGTCTCGTGCATCACGCAGCGCTGGTTCAGGTAGATGACGTTGCCGTCCACGTCGAACTGGTACACGAGGGCGGGCGACGCGTCGGCCAGCGCGCGGAACCGGCCTTCGCTCTCGCGCAGGGCATCCTCGGCACGCTTGCGCACGGTGATGTCGTGGAACAGGATCGCCACCCGCGGCACCTGGCGCCCGCCGACCGGGTAGACGAAGAAGTCGTACCAGCTGGCCAGCGGCTGCGAGAAGCATTGCGAGCGGCTGGACACGCCCGTGCGCACGACCTGCGCGCAGGCGTCCAGCCAGCACGGCTCGTGCTCGGGACGCATGCGCAACTGGCCCGGGCCCACGTAGGCGATGTTGGCCATGCGCACGGCGGCCGGATTCGCTTCGGCGTAATCGAGGCCGACGGGCTTGCCCGCGTCGTCGAAGCGCACCGTCGCCAGCAGGAAGCCCTCGTCCATCGCCTCGAACAGCATGCGGTAGCGCCGTTCGCTCTCGGCCAGCGCGGCCTGGGTGCGGCGGCGCTCGTCGACGTCGATGTGCATGCCGACCCATTTGCGCACGCTGCCGTCGGGGTTGAACAGCGGCGCCGCGCGCGCATTGCTCCAGCGCCACCCGCCGGACGCCGCCTGTACGCGGAACTCGGCGTTGAATATGCGCCGCGTGCCGACGGCCGCGCGCCATTCGCGCAGCACGTAGGCGCGGTCGTCCGGATGCACGGCGTCGATCCAGCCGACGCCCAGCGACGCGGGCTCCGACTGCCCCGTGTAGGTCGTCCAGCTGGGCGAGCCCATGTTGAGGCGGCCGTGCGCATCCGTCTCCCACACGGTCTGCGCGAAGCCCTCGACCATCGCGCGGAAGCGCTCCTCGCTCTCGGCCAGGCGCGCCTCGGTCTCCTTGTTGGCCGTGACGTCGATCACGAACAGCACGCAGCGCCCCTGCGCGCCCTCGCCCGAGATGCGCGCGGGCGCGAACAGGCCCCACCAGCGGCTGCCGTCCTTGCGCGTCATCTGCTTGGTGTACGGCAGCGTGACGCCGTGCTCGATGAGGTCGCGCAGCGCACGCGCCGACGCGTCCCGGAATTCGGGCGGCGTCATGTCGCGCCAGTTCGGCATCGTGCGCAGCTCGGCGCAGGTGTAGCCGGTCATCCGTTCGAACGCGGCGTTGACGTCGCGGACGGTGCCGTCGATGTCGAAGTACAGCACGCCGACGGTGCTGATGCTGAGGGTGGCGTCGATGAGGGCCTTGTGCTCGCGCAGCAGCCGCTCGGCCGCGCGGTGCTCCTCGACCTCGCGCTCCAGGTGTTCCTTGCTTTCGAGGACGGGACGCAGGCGCTCCTCCACCTTGCGTTCGATCTCGACGCCGTCGACGGCCTTGCTGCCGCCGGCCTGGTGGGCGGCCGCGGCGAAGGCGGCGCAGGCCCGCAGCAGGCGCAGGTCGTCGGCGTCGAAATGCGCGCCGCCGTCCTCGCCCAGCACGACGCCCAGCGCGCCCACGACGTCCCCGTGGACGCGCCACGGCACGCCGAGGAATTCGCCCGGCACCGGGCCCGCGGCGCGCAGCGAGGGGAACCGGTCGGCCGGGTGCGCGAACAGGACGGCGCCGTCGGCCAGGATGGCCGCGCCGCAGGCGCAGACATCCAGCGGCCAGCGTTCGCCCTGGCGCCCGGCGAGCGCGCCGGACACGACGCACCAGCGCACCGTGTCCGCCCCGTCCGGCGCCGCATCGCGCACCGCGACGACGACGGCATCGGCGCCGCACAGCGCGCGCACGGCATCGGCCAGGCGCTGCATGGCGTGCGCGGGGTCGTCGGCCAGCGCCTGGGCCAACCCGGCCAGCGCACCGGCTTCCTCCGCCCCGTCGTGCGCGGGCAGGTGTGCGGTGCGTTCGCGCAGGACGGCGTCCACGATCCCGTCGTCGCGGGCTCCGGTCGGTGCGTCGGGTGTCGAGTCGGCCATGGTTGTCGATTATTGGTTGCCTGCGCTCTGCAACCCCAGATTACTTGACAATCCGATCACCGCCAATCGAATTTCAATCGTGTTCGCCATGTTTAACAAAATTTAAAGAATTCGGCGCCGGCGCCCGTCGGAATTGTGGCGAAGCCGCCAAATAGCCCTGGCCGCGTGACCAGCGTTCCATTTCACCGTTACAAAACAGATAGCGATAACAACCGCGTCGCGCGATCACATGGCGGTCATAATCAAAAGAGCCGGCGTTCAGCGCACGGGATCGGCCTCGCCCAGCGCGCGCTCCAGCTCGTCCAGGCGCACGGGTTTTTTCAGGTGCAGGTCGAACCCGGCGTCCAGCGCGCGCCGCACGTCGTCGGGCTGGCCGTAGCCGGTCACGGCCACGAGCCGGATGCCGCCCTGGCGCGCCAGCGAGCGCGCGACGTCATAGCCGGAGATGTCCGGCAGGTCGATGTCGACGAACGCCACGTCGGGCCGGTGGCGCGCGGCCAGAGCGAGCGCGGCCTTGCCGCCGGCCGCCGTCAGCACCGTGCAGCCGCGCGCCTGCAGCAGGGCGCAGGTCATGTCGCGCAGGTCGTCGTTGTCCTCCACCAGCAGCACGCGCCGGCCCGGCGGCGGCGCGGGAACGGTCGTGTCGCCGGCGCCGGTGCCGGGAAGCGCGGCGCCGGCCAGCGGCAGGCGGATCGTGAACGTGCTGCCCTGCTGCGCCCCGCCGCTGGCGACGGCCACGCTGCCGTCGTGCTGCTCGACGAGCGACTTGACGACGGCCAGGCCGATCCCGAGGCCACCCTTCGCGCGGCTGAGCACCTTGCCCTGCACGAACACGTCCCAGATGCGCGGCAGCAGGTCGGCGTCGATGCCCTTGCCGTCGTCGGCCACCGCCAGCTCCGCCATGCCGCCCGCGCCGCGGACCGACACGCGGATCCGGCCGCCGGCCTGCGTGTACTTGGCCGCGTTCTCGATCAGGTTGCCGATCACCTGCTGCAGCCGCGTCGGATCGCAATGGACCCACACCGGCTCCAGGTCCAGTTCGACCGTGTGCTCGGCCGTCGTGCCCTGCGTCTGCAACGTCGAGGCCACGTCGCGCACCGCCGCGGCCAGGTCGAGCGGCACGGGCGCCAGGGTCACGCGGCCGCTCAGCACGCGGTTCGCGTCCAGCAGTTCGTCGACGAGGTGGCCCAGGTGCCGGCTCTGGCGCCCGATGATCTGATGCGCCCGCTCGGCCGCCTGGCCGCTGGCGCCCATCTGGATCAGCGCGATCGCGGAACTGATCGCGCCCAGCGGATTGCGCAGCTCGTGGCCCAGCATGGCGAGGAATTCGTCCTTCGCGCGGTTCTGCGCCTCGGCGAGGCTGCGCGCCGCCTGCGCCTCCGCCAGGTGGCGCTGGCGCGCGCTCTCGAGCCGGATCAGGCGGGTGGACACGGCGTGCAATACCTTCTGCAGGGCGTTCAGCTCCGTGATGCGCAGGTCGGCCGGCGGCGGCAGCCGGCCATCGACCATGCCCTCCGTCGCCGCGCCCAGGTATTCCGTGGCGGCCAGCAGGCGCCGCGCGAACAGCAGCGCGCCCAGGCACGCCAGCGCCACCGCGCACAACAGCGTGCCGGCCGTGAGCGAGACGGCGTGCGCGGCCGTCGCCTCCAGTTCCGCGACCGGCACGCCGACGGCGGCCGTCCAGCCGGACAAGGGCGAGCGGACCAGCGCCGCGTACATCGGCGTGCCTTCGCGGCTTTCGCTGCGCACGATCGCCGTGCCGGCGCGCAGGGCAGCCAGCACCGCGGGACGCGGCTGCCCCGCCACGTACGCCTCCCAGCCGCGGTTGCGCGCGATGGTGCGGCCCGCGCGGTCGAATACCGAGATCAGCCACGAACCCGGCACGTCGCGGGGCAGCATGGCGTTCAGGCGGCGCGCGTCGATCCGCTGGCCGAGCACCATGGCGCGGCCGTCGCCCAGCGTCACGGGGATCTGGGCCGCCACGGCGAAGCGGCGCGCCGTGCTGCCGACGATCAGGTCCGACACGACCGGCACGCCGCCCTCGAGCACCGTGCGCACCCGCAGGCGCGTGGCGGCCGACGGTGCGGCGGACGGCGCGCCGTACGGACGGGCGGTGTTGAACACCTGCTCGCCGTCCGCGCGCAGCAGGGCCGTATCGCGGCCGGTGCCCGCGTTGGCGCTCCTGGCCTGGCTGTAGAACGTCGCGAAATCGCCGCGGAACAAGGTCAGCGACGTCGTCAACGCCTGGCCGCTGGCCAGCGCGGCCGTGAGCTCCCGGTCCATCGTCAACGCGGTGGCGCGCGCCAGTTCCTGCATGCTGCGCAACACCGCCTGGCGTTCCGCATCGAGCAGCAGCCGGATGGCGATCGCCGACCCGAGGATCACGGGCAGGAAGACGGCGGCGGCCAGCAGGGCCAGATGCGTACGCACTCTCATGGTGTCCGATGTCGGAAATCCGAATCTTCCGATTGTATATTCAGCAAGATCTGATTGGATCATGGGAATTGAAATAATTGCATACGCCCTGTCAGTACAGGCTTTTCCCTTGTTGCACGATCCCTTTCTCTGGCGTAGCATCCACGCTTTGCCGGGCTCACGAGGCCGTCGGCAGCCCCTCAGGAAAGTCATGAAACCCGAAATCCCACCCCTCCCCACCCAATCCCGTTCGTTCCTCACCATCGCTCTGATCGAGATGTGGGAACGCTTCGGCTACTACGGCATGCAGGCGCTGATCGTGTATTTCATGGTCCAGCGCCTCGGCTTCGACGACAGCCGCGCCAACCTCGTCTGGAGCGCCGCGGCGGCGCTGATCTACGTGTCGCCCGCGATCGGCGGCTGGATCGGCGACAAGGTCCTGGGCACCAAGCGCTCGATGGTGCTGGGCGCCCTCGTGCTGACGGTCGGCTACGCGCTGATGGCCGTGCCTACAGAAAACACGTGGTTCCTGTTCTGCGCCCTGGGCGTGGTCGTCGTCGGCAACGGCCTGTTCAAGCCGAACACGGCGAACCTCGTGCGCCGGATCTACGAGGGCGACGATTCCAAGATCGACAGCGCCTTCACCCTGTACTACATGGCCGTCAACGTCGGCTCGACGATCTCGATGCTGGCCACGCCCTGGATCAAGGACTACGTGAACGCCACCTACGGCGGCGAGCTCGGCTGGCACATCGCGTTCGGCGCCTGCAGCGTGGGCCTCGTCGTCGGCCTGTTCAACGTCTTCATCATGCGCGCCACCATTTCCCACGTGGGCTCGCTGCCGGACGAGCGTCCGCTCGACGTCGGCAAGCTCGGCGCCGTGCTGGCGGGCGGCGTGGTCATGGTCGGCATGTCGGCCGTGATCCTGGAGTACCAGACCCTGGCCCGCATCTTCGTCTACCTGGCCGGCTTCGTCGTGCTGGGCATCTTCATCCACCTGATCCGCAAGAGCGCGCCGAACGAGCGCGCCGGCCTCACGGCGGCCCTCGTGCTGACCTTGCAGTCCGTGTTCTTCTTCATCTTCTACCAGCAGATGTCGACGTCGCTGTCGCTGTTCGCGCTGCGCAACGTCGACCTCGAATTCTCGCTGTTCGGCGCGCACCTGTTCGACTGGGCGCCAGCCCAGTTCCAGGCGCTGAACGCCATCTGGATCATGGTGCTGTCGCCCGTGCTCGCGTGGGCGTATTCGGCCGCCGGCCGCAGCGGCAAGGACCTGTCGATCGCCGGCAAGTTCGCACTCGGCTTCTTCGCCGTGGCGCTGGGCTTCTTCGCCTACGGCGTGGCCGGCCTGTTCGCCGTCGACGGCAAGACCTCGTCGTGGGTGATGGTCGCGGGCTACGGCCTGTATTCGCTGGGCGAACTGCTCGTGTCGGGCCTCGGCCTGGCGATGGTGGCGCGCTACGTGCCCGTGCGCATGAGCGGCTTCATGATGGGCGCCTACTACGTCGCCACCGGCATCTCGCAATACCTGGGCGGCGTCGTCGCCAACCTGGCCAGCGTGCCCAGCGACGTGACGAACCCGGTGCAGACCTTGCCGATCTACACGAGCCTGTTCAACCACCTGGGCGTCGGCGCGCTGGTGTGCACCGGCATCGCGCTGGCCGTCCTGCCGCTGATGCGCCGCCTGTCGGCGACGCACCACGCGCACAACTGAGCGCCGGCCGCCATGACGATCCTCACGAGCGGCCGGCTGCGCTACGAGCCCATCGCCGACCGGCACTTCGACGGGCTGCATGCGATGAACCGCGATGCCGACGTGATGCGCTATCTCCTCGGCCGGCCGGAGACGCCCGACGAGACGCGCGCCATGATCGCCCGCGTGCGCACGCGCTGGGCCGAGTGGGGCTATTCGTGGTGGGCGCTGATCGACGGCGCAAGCGGCGAGCTGGTCGGCGCCGGCGGCATCCAGCACCTGGGCCGCGACCGCGCCAACCCGCACGAGATCGGCTGGCGCCTGCGCCGTGCGAGCTGGGGGCTGGGCCTGGCGACGGAAGCGGCGCGCACGCTGGCCGATTACGCCTTCACGGTGCTGGACGCTCCCCGCCTATGCGCCGTGCGCCACCCGGACAACACGGCCTCGCTGCGTGTGATGGACAAGCTGGGCATGCGTTTTACCGGCATCGAAGAATGGGATGGCGCACTGGTCCCCGTGCACGAACTGGCGCGCGCGGACTGGCGCGCGGCGTGCGTTTGACGCATCCTGTGGGGCACACGCCACATACCCATCACGCATACCTCTGATTCTCATCAGGGAGCGATGCTGCGACTCCCCTAAGCTGGCCTCGGAATCCAACAACCCATCCCGGAGGCTAGCATGCGCACGTCATCAAAAATTTCCCGGCTGATCCTGTCCGCGGCCCTGGCTCTGCCCGGCGCGGCGGCCCTGGCGGACCCGCTGTACGCCCTGACCCTGCTGGGCGGCACGGGCAGTTCCGCCAGCGACATCAACCGCTGGGGCGACGTCGTCGGCAGCATCACCAGTGCCGGCGTCACCCACGGCTTCGTCAACGCCGGCGGCACGTACACCGATCTCGGCACGCTGGGCGGCACCAACAGCAGCGCGAACGCCATCAACGACTACGGCCAGATCGTCGGCGGGTCCGACAACGGCGCGGGCCAGTTCCACGCGTTCTCCTACGCCGTCGGCAAGATGAGCGACCTCGGCACGCTGGGCGGCGACCGCAGCGAGGCATTCGGCATCAACAACCACGGCGTGATCGTCGGCGACGCCCTGAACGGCGACCCGGCGACGATGGGCTTCGCGCAGGCCTTCCGCTACTCGGGCGGCACGATGACCGACCTGGGCACCCTGCCCGGCGGACTGGGCAGCACCGCCTATGCCATCAACAACAAGGGCATGATCGGCGGCTCGTCGTTCGAGGGGCCGTTCACCGTGCCGGAATATCCGTTTCACGCCGTCACGTTCAGCGGCGGCACCGCCCACTCGATCGGCGCGTCGGACCTGGGCGACAGCGCGATCTACGGCCTGAACGACGACGGCCTGGCCGTCGGCGGCATCCCGATGTCCACGATGATCCACGCCTCCCACGCCTTCCTGTACGACCACGGCACGATCACCGACCTCGGCATCCTCGATCCGGCGCAGGATGACAGCATCGCCTGGGACATCAACAACCTCAAGCAGATCGTGGGCAGCGCCGCCGTGACGATCGACCCCGACCATTACGGCTACCACGGCTTCCTGTGGACGGGCGCCGGCCTCGTCGACCTGAACACGCTGATCGATCCGGCGTCGGGCTGGGTCATCACGAGCGCCAACGGCATCAACGACGCCCAGCAGATCGCGGCGACGGCCTGCTACGGCGGCGTCTTCGGCGACTGCCGCGCCGTGCGCCTCGATCTCATCTCGGCCGTGCCGGAGCCCGGCAGCTGGGCCATGCTCGCCCTCGGCCTGGGCCTGGTGGGCGTGCTGAAGCGCGCCCGCCCGGTGTGCCGCATGCCGGCCTGAACGGCGCGGCAAGCCGCCGCGGGAGGCCGGGTGGCGCCCGCCGTTCCGGATGGGGCATCCCGGCGCGGCGGCGTCCGGCCGATGCCCGGCGCGCGATTGCGCCTTCGGCACGACAGCACAGCCCGCTTACACGGCATTACCGGATTTTCATGCCATGCGCGTCGTACGGACAGTGCAGCAATAACATTGGCAAAAAGTTTCGTATTATTGCAAACTAGTAATATGTTATAGTCCACCCGTCCGGCCGGACGTCCCGCCGGCGCTACGTCAACGACCCATGCACCGACTTTTTTCCATACGTCCCGTTCTGGCCGTCGTCGCCGCCCTGCTCGCGGCCGGCGCCGCGCGCGCGGACGCGCCGGCCTATAATTTTTCGCCCGTAAATCAGTACAACCTGCAGGTGTCGGCCCGCTTCTGGAATCCGGTCATCCGCTACGTGTCGCAGAAAAGCGGCGTGCACCTGAACCTCAAGCTGGGACGCACGTCGGCCGACACGACGAGCTACGTGCTGGCGCGCGAGGTCGACTTCGCGTTCACGAACCACTTGTTCAGCCCGGAACGCACGAGGATGGGCTGGACCGTGTTCGGCCGCCGCAACGCGCCGCCCGTGCAGGCGCAGATCGTCGTGCCCGCCGATTCGCCCATCAGGCGCCTGGACGAGCTGGCCCGCACCACCGTCGTCTTTCCGGGTCCGGAAGCGCTGCTCGCGTACCGGGTGTCGTACGCCCAGCTGCTGCGCCGGAACATCGCCGTCGACGTCGTCTTCGCCGGCAATATGGACGCCGCCTTCGCCCAGCTGGTCGCCGGCAAGACACAGGCCGCCGGCGCGAATTCCCAGCTCGTGCAGAATTACTACGGCCGCGAGCACAAATCGTTCCGCGTGCTGTGGAGTTCCGAGCCGTTCAACGACCTGGCGCTGATGGCCTCGCCACGGGTGCCGGCCGACCAGGTACGCGCCGTCGCCCAGGCCTTTTTCGGCATGGACAAGGATCCGGAAGGCCGTCGCATCCTCGCCGCCGCGACCGAGCTCGTGCACTCGCAGACACCCCTCTCGTTCGTCGCCGCCAGCGACGCCGACTACGCGGCCTACCGCGCGTTCTACACGAACGCGCCGCTCGACGTACGATGAACCTGCCCCGTCCATCCCCGCTCCCGCGCCGGCTGCGTCCGGTCCAGGAACTGCTGGCGCGCCTGCTGCCGCGCTCCCTCGTCGGCCGCGTGTTCACCGTCTTCAGCCTCACCCTGCTGCTGTCGATGGGCACGGGCCTGGGCCTGTTCTACCGCTACCAGTTCCTGCAGCACGTCGAAGAAACGCAGGACACCGCGCTGACCCTGGTCGAGGTGGCCACGCAGACGATCGAGGACAGCGTCGTGATCGGCGACTACGACACGGTCAAGCGCACGCTCGGCAAGATGCTGTTCCAGTCGCCGTTCAAGCGCGCCGAATTCATCGACGTGGCCGGCAGCACGATCCGCGTCGACGCGCCGCGCGTGACGCGCGCCCTGGCCCCGCGCTGGCTGACGGCCCTCATCGCCGACAAGCTGTACGACGTCAACCGGATCGCCAACGTGGGCGGCAAGGATTACGGGGTCGTGCGCCTGCAGTTCGACGAGGAGAAGCTCGCGGCCCAGCTGTGGAGCCTCGTGCTCGACACGGCGGGCGTGGCGCTCGTCGTGTTCATGGCCAGCCTCGCGCTGATGCGCACGCTCGTGCGCAGCTGGCTCGACAGCCTGGGCCGCCTGCGCTCGTTCGAGAACGACGTGGCAGCCGGCCGGGTCACCGCCGAAGCCGCGCTGCTGGCCGACGCGCCGACGGAAATCCAGGAAGCGATCCGCGCCGTCAATCGCGGCGCCGCCAGCCTGCGCGACCAGTTCGGCCAGCGCATCGACTCGCTGATGAACTCGCTCATGCAGCACAAGAGCGCGATGGACCAGGCCGCGATCGTGTGCGAGGCCGACGCGGCCGGCGTCATCGACGGCGTGAATGACCTGTTCGTGACGAGCAGCGGCTTCACCCGCCCCGAGGTCGTGGGCCAGCGCCTGGCCGACGTCGGCCGCCCGGCCGGCGCGCGCCTGCCGTGGCAGCCGTCGGACCGCGTCTGGAACGGCGAAGTCGTGATCGCCGGGCGCCATGGCCGGCGCCACTGGTATCGCACCATCGTGCCGATGTTCGACGCGGCCGGCGGCGTCGAGCGCTACATCTGCATCGACATCGACATCACGGAGCGCAAGGAATTCGAGCGCACGATCGTCGAGAACGCGCAGCGCCAGACCCTGATCGCGGAACTCGGGCGCAAGGCGCTGGCGGCCAACGGCCTCGAGGAACTGTTCGCGGACGCCGCCGCCGCCGCCGCGCGCGGCCTGTGCGCGCCCTGCGCCGGCCTGTTCGAGATCACGGCGAACGGGATGCTGCTGCGCGCCGGCGCCGGCTGGCTGGCGCCGGCCGCGGGCCTGCAGCTGGGCGACGTGCCGGGCGAACCGCTCGCCGCGGGCGAGCGCGCCGCGCGCCGCAAGTGGTTCGCGCCGCTGGCGGCCGTGCACAACATCGCGGCCGGCATCGACACCGCGATCGTGTGCGGCGAGCGGATGTTCGGCGTGCTCGGCGTCTATGCCGACGGCACGCGCCGCTTCGGCACCGACGACGCCAACTTCCTGCACGGCGTCGCGAACATCCTGGCGACGGCCGTGGAACGCCACGAGGCGCGCAACCGCCTGACCTGGCTGGCCCAGTACGATCCCCTGACGAACCTGCCGAACCGGCGCCGCCTCGCCCACTGCCTCGAGGAAGCCATCGCCCGGGCCGGGAACGACGGCGGCCGCGCGGCCGTCATGTTCATCGACCTGGACCGCTTCAAGAACGTCAACGACATGCTGGGGCACGGCGTGGGCGACCAGTTGCTCGTGCAGGCCGCGAAGCGCCTCCTGGGCTGCGCGCGCGACGCCGACGTCGTGGCGCGGCTGGGCGGCGACGAGTTCGCGCTCGTGCTGCCCGCGCTGGCCAGCGACGGCGACGCCGCGGCCGTCGCCGCGCGCGTCATCGAGGCGCTCGCGCAGCCCTTCTATCTCGAGGGCCAGCCGCTGTTCGTGTCGGCCAGCGTGGGCATCGCCACGTATCCCGAGAACGGGCGCGACGCCGAGTGCCTGCTCAAGAACGCCGACACGGCCATGTACGGCGCCAAGAACGGCGGCCGCAACAACTACCAGTTCTACGTCGCCGAGATGCACGAGAATGCCACGCAGCGCCTGCAGACCGAAGCCCAGCTGCGCCAGGCGCTCGAGCGCGGCGAATTCCTGCTGCACTACCAGCCCAAGCTCGACCTGGCCACCGGCATCATCAGCGGTTTCGAGGCGCTGCTGCGCTGGAACCATCCGCAGCGCGGCCTCGTGCCGCCGCTGGAATTCATCGCCATCCTCGAAGACACGGGCCTGATCCTGCCCGTCGGCGAATGGGTGATCGGCGAGGCCTGCCGCCAGCTCAAGGCGTGGCAGGCGCAGGGCATGGCGGTGCGGCCGGTGGCGATCAACCTGTCCGCGCGCCAGTTGCAGCAGGCCGACTTGGCCGGGGCCGTCGAGCGCATCGTCGTCCGCGCCGGCGTCGACCCCGCGCTGCTGGAATTCGAACTGACCGAGTCGATGCTGATGGCGAACCCGGAAGCGGCCGTCGAGATCCTCACCCGCATCAAGACGCTCGGCATACGCCTGTCGGTGGACGATTTCGGCACCGGCTATTCGAGCCTGGCCTACCTGAAACGCTTCCCGCTGGACGCGCTCAAGATCGACCGCACCTTCGTGCGCGACCTGCCGGACGATGCGGACGATGCGGCGATCACGAATGCGGTGATCCGGCTGGCGCACACCCTGAGCCTGAAGGTCGTGGCCGAGGGCGTCGAGAACGTGGCGCAGCTGCGCGCACTGGAGCAATACGGTTGCGACGAGATCCAGGGCTATTACGTCAGCCGCCCGCTGCCGGCCCAGGGGTGCGCGGCGCTGCTGGCCGGGGCAGCGGTGGCGGCGGCGTGAATCGGCTAAGATAGCGGTATGCCAGAAAATCGAATCCAGGTGGCGCGCCGCGTCGACGCCATCGAACCCTTCCGCGTGATGGAAATGGTCAAGGCCGCGGCCGCGATGGCGCGCGCCGGCCAGGACGTCATCAGCATGAGCGTCGGCGAACCGGACTTCACGGCGCCCGACATCGTCGCGCGCGCCGCCGTGGACGCCATCCAGCGCGGCGCCACGCAATACACGGAATCGCTCGGCCTCCCGGCCCTGCGCGACGCCATCTCCGCCCACTACGCCCGCGCCCATGGCCTGGACGTGGCGCCGCAGCGCATCGTCGTGACGGCCGGCGCGTCGGCCGGCCTGCTGCTGGCCTGCGCGGCGCTCGTGGCCGAAGGCGACGAGGTCTTGATGCCGGACCCGAGCTACCCGTGCAACCGCCATTTCGTCAGCGCGTTCGGCGGCCGGGCCGTGCTCGTGCCGTCCGGTCCGGCCGAGCGCTACCAGCTGACGGCCGCCCAGGTGGCCGGGCGCTGGACCGAACGTACGCGCGGCGTGATCGTCGCGTCGCCTTCGAACCCGACCGGCACCTCGATGACACCGGACCAGACGCGCGACCTCGTCGCGGCCGTGCGCGCGCGCGGCGGCTTTTCCATCGTCGACGAGATCTACCAGGGCCTCTACTATGGCGCGCAGCCGGGCGACCGCGCGACCAGCGCCCTGTCGTTCGGCGACGACGTCATCACCGTCAACAGCTTCTCGAAGTACTTCAGCATGACCGGCTGGCGCCTGGGCTGGCTCGTGCTGCCGGAAGCGCTCGTACCGGCCGTCGAAAAGCTGGCGCAGAACCTGTTCATCTGCGCGCCCGCGATCGCCCAGCATGCGGCGCTGGCCGCGTTCGACCCCGAAGCCATCGGCGTGTTCGAGGAACGGCGCCAGGAATTCCGGCGCCGCCGCGATTTCCTCGTGCCCGCGCTGCGCGACCTCGGCTTCCAGGTGCCCGTGCTGCCGGACGGCGCGTTCTACGTGTATGCCGACATCGGGCAGGTCGCCCACCGCGACGCGCACGACAGCAGCGCGTTCGGCATGGCCGTGCTGCGCGATGCGCTGGTGGCGATCGTGCCGGGCGACGACTTCGGCTTCGCCGCCCCGAAGCGGCACGTGCGCTTTTCCTACGCCACGAAATACGAACGGATCGAACAGGCGGTCGACCGCCTGGCGCGCCTGCTCAGGCGCTGAAGGTTGCGTCCGGCGCGGGCGCGTCGGCGACGACGGCCAGCAGCGCGCTGGCGCCGACCGGCTTGACGAGATAGCGGTCGAAGCCGGCCGCCAGTCCGCGCGCCGCGTCGGCCGGCTGGCCGTAGCCCGTCAGCGCGATGGCGTACGGACGCGCGCCGTCCTGCTGTGCGCGCAGCGCCTGCATCAGCGCGAGGCCGTCGAGTTCGGGCAGGCCGATGTCGCACACGATCACGTCCCAGCGCTCGCCGAGCGCGTGCGCCAGGCCCGCGCGGCCGTCCGCCGCGCACACCACGTCATGCCCTTCGACGGCCAGGATGTCGGCCAGGGTGGCGCAGGCGTCCGCATTGTCTTCCACGAGCAGGATACGGCGGCGGCGCGTGGCCTGGGCCGGCTCGGACCGGACGGGCGCGACGGGCAGGCCGGCGGCGCGCGGCAGGCGCACCGTGAAGCGGCTGCCGCATCCGGGACCGTCGCTGTGCGCCTCCACGACGCCGCGGTGCATGCCGACGAGGTTGCGCACGACGTTCAGGCCCACGCCGAGCCCGCCCTCCGAGCGCGCCAGCGAGCGCGGCCCCTGCGTGAACAGGTCGAAGATATACGGCAGCACGTCGGGCGCGATGCCGGTGCCGTTGTCGGCGATCGTCACCACGACGTCGTCGGGCCCGGCCTGCGCCGCGAGCCGCAGGCGCCCGCCGTCGCCCGTGTACTTCGAGGCGTTGCCGAGCAAATTCGTGAACACCTGGGCGAGGCGGACCTTGTCGCCGGCCACGGCGACGTCCGCGGACGGCAGCGCGACGTCGAGCGCCTGGCCGCGCTCCGCGATGCGCGGCTGCACCGTCTCGACGGCGTGGCGCAGCACGTCGGCCAGCGCCAGCGATTCGACGTCCAGCGTGATCTTGCCGCTGCTGATGCGGGCCGCGTCGAGCAGGTCGTCGAGCAGGCGCGCCATGTGGTCGACCTGGCGGCCGATCACGCGCGCCAGCTTGAGCTGCTGCGGCGCGGCGCCCGGGTCGCGCTCCAGCAGCGACGCCGCCATCGCCAGCGGCGACAGCGGGTTGCGCAGTTCGTGCGCCAGCATGGCGAGGAATTCGTTCTGGCGCCGGTTGACGGCTTCGGCATCCTCGCGCTGGTATTCGGCGTTGACGGTGGCGAGGACCAGATTTTCGTTGGCCTCGCGCAGCCGGGCCAGGGCGGATTCCAGCGCCAGCCGTTCCTCGGCCTCGCGCCGCGCGAGCAGCTGCGCGGCGTCCACCTCGGCCTCCAGCGCGCGGATGCGGCGCAGCAGGTGTGCGTCGGACCGCGCGTCGTCCAGGCCGTCGCGCACGACATCCTCCCGGGAACGTGGTGCCGCGGCGGGCGGCTCTTGTCGGTACGTTCCCATCGTCGTCCTTTACTTGTGCGGCTCGCGCCGCGTGGGGTAGCCCGTCATCAGGGCATCGAGGTTCGTCACGTGCGGCGAGACCTCGATGCCCGCATCGGTGATGCGGTATTCGCGCAGCTCGTTGCTGTGGCCGGTGCCGCGCACCTTAATGACGGTCATGAACTTGCAGACATGCCCTTCCACTTCGGCGAAGCGCATCGACAGCACGGCGTCCGCCAGGAAGCACAGGTTGTCGATCGAGAAGCGCCAGTTCGGCGCGTTGTCTTCGAAGCCGACCGTGACGAGGGCGGTCACGCCGCGCCGCGACAGCAGCGACAGCGTGCGGAACACGGCCAGGCGCAGGTCGTAGCGGAATTCCGGCGCGAGGTACAGGCCGATCTCGGACAGCGAGTCGATCACGACGCGCGTCGCGCCGGTGCGTTCGATCGCTTCCGTCAACTGGTCGAGCAGTTCCTCGACGGTGAGCGACAGCGACAGCGATTCCAGCACCGTCACCTGGCCGTCCTGCACCAGCTCGATGAGGGCCGCGTTGTGCAGGCGCGCCGTATGCTTTTCGAAGAACACGGCGACGCCCTTCTCGCCCTGGGCCGCGCCGGCCTGCAGGAAGCGCGTGCCGAGGATCGTCTTGCCGATCCCGGTGGGCCCGGACACCAGCATCGTGTGGCCCTGCGGCAGGCCGCCGTGGAGCATGTCGTCCAGCCCGGCCACGCCGGTGGGGACAGGGCGCGCCGAGGTGGCGACGGTCCGGTAGGCGCCGCTGCCGGGCGTCAGCTGGCGCGGATAGACGCGGATGCCGTCGTCCGTGATGCGCAGCGTGTGCGCGCCGGACATGTGGGCCTGCCCGCGCATCTTGATGATGCGGATCTTGCGCACCACCGAATCCTCGTCCAGGTTGTGCGACAGCGCGATCATGCCGTCGGCGACGGTGATGATCGGGTTGGCCTCGACGTCGGCCTGGGTGTATTCGCCGATCAGGAACGTCGTCGCCTGCCACGTCGCCATGCGCGAACCGAGTTCCTGCACGAAGTGCTGCAGGTCCCACAGGCCTTCGTTGCCGCTGCGGGCAGTCTGCACGACGGAGCGGAACGAATCGACGAACACGAGGCTCGGCGCGAAATCCTCCACTTCGCGCATGATGCGTTCCAGCACCCCGCTGAAATCGCCCGCGCGCAGGTCGTCGGCCAGGTTGACGTAGCGGATGGCGGAGCCGACCTTGTCCATGTCGAAGAACGAGAACTGCTGCTGGTAGCGCAGCATCTTCAGCGGCGGCTCGCCCAGCACGGTGAAGAACAGGGCGCGCCGCTCCGGGGTCGCGAGCGAAAACATGATCTGGTGCGCGAGTGTCGTCTTGCCGCTGCCGGGTGCGCCGGCGATCAGCGTGAACGAAAACTCGGTCAGGCCGCCGCCGAGAAGAACATCGAGCCCTGGCACACCTGTGCACAATTTCTCCAGGGTTACTTTTCCGCTCATTGCTTCTGCTCCTCTTGATTCTTCTGCGGCGTACCGACCGCCCCGGTTTCGGTCAGCAACCGTGTCGTCAATGCCGGGCCGATGAGGGCCCCCAGCTGCCGCACGAAAATGCCCATCAATTCCTCGTGTGTCGCGGCCGCCTCGGCAGGGTCGGCGCCCGCCAGGTCGTTCTCGAGGGCGGTCAGCAGCAGCGTGCTCGTCCGGCGCCCGAGGTCGACGCTGAGCCACGGCCGGGGCGGCGCCAGCAGCCGCGCCGAGCGGGTGAACAACGCGACGAACCCGCCTTCGCCGATCAGCGGCACCAGTTGCCGGCCCAGCCTCGACCAGGGTCGGATGAGCGCCTGGGCATGGCCGGGACGCGCGATGTCGGCCTTCCTGCCGGACGTCGTATCGGCGGCAACCGGCTGCGCTCTGTTTTCGTCTTTATCCATGCAGGGTGATGTCGGGGTTCTCATGCCATGCGGCGTGGCCTCGGCTGGCACGCGCGTCACCGGGATTATAACGTGAGACGCAACGTTAAATTCTTTAAATTGTTGTCAATACTGCCAGCACATCCCGTCGTCGCGCCCACTTTCCGCCGCGCGGCGGGCGGTGCTACCATCGCACCCTCGTACCACTCAGGAGCCGTCCACGATGCCCGCTTCCCTCTTCCGTACCTGCGCCGCCCCCCTTGCCGCCGCGCTCCTGCTGGGCGCCGCGAGCGCGGGCGCCCGGGCGCAATCCGCGCCGCCCGTGGCCGAGGCCCCGCTGCGTGCCCACCTGTCCTTCCTCGCCGACGACCTGCTGGAAGGCCGCGGCACGGGCCAGCGCGGCGGCGCGCTCACCGTGCGCTACCTCGAGACCCAGGCCGCCGTGCTGGGCCTGCGCCCGCTGGCCGACGGCGGCTACCGCCAGAAGGTCGAACTGGTCGGCCAGAAGACCCTGCCCGCCAGCACGCTGCGCTTCGAGGCCGGCGGCAAGACCCTGCCCGCGACGTTCGGCAAGGACGTCGTGTACGCCAACGCCGCCGGCACCACGGCCACGCACGTGACGGTGCCCCTCGTCTTCGTCGGCTACGGCATCGACGCGCCCGGCGAGCACTGGAACGATTTCGACGGCGCCGACGTGAAGGGCAAGCTGCTCGTCGCGATGGTCAACGATCCGCAGCCCACGGCCGCGGAGCCCGACCGCTTCGGCGGCAAGTCGCTCACGTGGTACGGGCGCTGGGCGTATAAATTCGAGGAAGCCGTGCGCCAGGGCGCTGCGGGCATCCTGCTGATCCACACGACCGCATCCGCTTCCTACCCGTGGAGCGTGCCTGTGAACAGCTTCTCGCACGAGCAATTCCACCTGGCGGGCCCCGGCAACGCGCTGCAGGGCTGGATCAGCGAAGACATGGCGCGCACGCTGTTCGCGCAGGCCGGCCAGGACCTCGACACGCTGCGTGCCCGCGCCGAGGTGCGCGGCTTCAGGCCGGTGCCGCTCGACGCCCGCATCGACGCCGACGTACAGAGCGCCGTGCGCACGATCGTCGAGTACAACGTGGCCGGCATCGTGCCCGGCAGCGATCCGAAGCTGCGCGACCAGGCCGTCATCTATTCCGCGCACTGGGACCACCTGGGCATCGACCCGGACAACGGCAAGCCGGATCACATCTGGAACGGCGCCATCGACAACGCCTCCGGCACGGCCGCCCTGCTCGCGATGGCCCAGGCCGCCGTCCGGCATCCGGCGAAGCGCACCCAGATCTTCCTGTGGCCCTGCGCGGAAGAGCAAGGCCTGCTGGGCAGCCTCGCCTACGTCCGCAATCCGGTGTGGGCGCTGGCCAGGACAGCCGCCGACCTGAACCTGGACAGCATGAACTTCGTCGGCCGCACGCGCGACATGGGCGTGGCCGGCGCCGAGCGCAGCTCGCTGTATGCGACGTCGGAACGGGTGGCCAGGGCGATGGGCCTGCACCTGGCCGCGCCCGTGCCGGACCTCGGCGGCGCCTATTTCCGTGCCGACCACTTCAGCTTCGCCAAGGCCGGCGTCCCCGCCTTCAACGTCGGCTCCGCCGTGTTTTCCGGCGACGGCCGTTTCGAGTTCGAGCACGACCAGGCGGCGGGAGGCGCGAAGATGCGCGCCTTCACGAAGGACTACCACCAGGTCAGCGACCAGTACGACCCGGCGTGGGACTTGTCGGGCATGGTGCAGCAGGCGCAATTCACGCTGAACCTCGGCTATGCGGTGGCCAATGCGCCGTCGATGCCGGCGTGGAAGGCAGGCGAGGCGTACGGCAAGGTCAAACGCTGACGTCAGTGCGGCCGTGCCGCCGGCCGCACGCGCAGGCTGGACGCGATCCGGTCCCACAACGCCATCGCGGCGGGCGCCGACAGCGACGACGGGGCCGGCCCGCCGTCGCCCCGCCCCGTCACCATGGCCAGCCTGATGTCCGGCACGAGCACGTTGTCTTCGGTGCCGTTCAGCTCCCATTCGAAGCCGTAGACGAACACGCCGTTCGACTCGATCACCTGCCGCACGAGCTCGTCGCCGGCGAAACCGGCGATGGTGCGCGGCGCGGCGCGCAGTTCCGTGGCGAGCAGGTTCAACGCGGCCGGGCGCCGCGCGCGCGATACGGCGTTACGTTCGAGCAGCGTACGGGGATCGGGCCTGGTGCCGGCGATGGTGTCGACGTTGATCCCGATGTCCGGGTGGCCGGGCAGGCCGACGGCCATCGTGATGCGCTCGCCCTGCTTCGCGGTGAGGGGTTCCCGGACGTAGGCGCGGTCGAGGCAGAAGCCGGGGTCGGTGGGGATACGGTTGGCGGGGTTGGGGACGAGCTGGGACACGAGCCTGGGCAGGTTCGCCGCGAGATCGGGATCGTAGTCCTTTGCCGTGAGGTCGATGCTGACGCCGTTGCCGTGGACGTGGGCTTCGAGGGCGACGCCTTCGTAGTGGTAGCGCTCGATTGTTAAACCGTCCGATTCCGTTCCTTCGGAGACGTTTCGGCTATGCACGAAAATCTTTCCTGCCAGACCGCTCTCCGTCTTGACCTCGCTGACCGCCTCCATATTCTTATTCCCGCCCAGCCGGTCGGGCTTGGCGCGAATTTCCGCTTCGCGCGCTGCCACCCGCTTGGTGAACGCTTCCTCGCTTTCGGCAAACGCATCGATGTCGAAGCCCTCGATCCATTGCCCGTACAGTTCCACCTGCGCTTCTTTCGGCAAATCGATCAAGATCCTGCCGACGCACACCGTTTTCATCTCTCCGGTCATTTTCATCACCTTGTACGTGTCCCACACGGCGCCGGTGGCCCACGTGGCTGCCAGGGCTGCAACCACGGCGGCGACGGCCCGAATCCATTTCCGTTTGAAATCTCTGTTCATGGCATTCCCTGGACGATCCTGACGACCAACCGAAGCGTCAGCATCAGCATGTCGTCGTTCTTGTACGAGCCTTGGTGGTCGTAGCCGCGCGTCTCGAACAGGTGCTCGACCTTGCCCGCCGGCCCGGCGCCGGACTGGTAGGGCACCGTGCGGTCACCACATGCATCCGGAGGCTCGGGCCGGAAGAACATCGTGCTGCCCGGTTCGATCTCGACGCGCCGGCCTCCTTCAGAAGCATTGCCGGCGAATCGGGCCTTGGTAACGTTTGCTGCGGTCAGAACCGTGTGCGCTCCCGATTCCTCTCGTCCAATCCAACGTACGTGTGCAAAAGCGAGCTGGCTCGAATCGGCACCGTAAAAAGCGTAAGTATTGGGATGGTAATAGTCGCCAAGAACGCCCTTATGGAACCATTCCGCAGTACTTATCGCATCTTTAATCGCTTTTGTAATGCCCCCTTTCCTTGCCAGAAATTTGCCTGCCGGATCAGCCAACGCAGGATCGACCAATCGATACCACGTCCGCGTATTCCGATAAATATCGTATGGATTCGGCACCGCCTCATTCGGCAAATGCAGGAAATCATGCACGGTCTCACCCCCATCCCCACGCCCCGACGGCTGCGCCACGCCCACATGCAGCCACGGCCCCGGATACGAATGAGTCGGCAGCAATTCCAGCGCGCCCGGCGACGTGGCCAGCACCGGCGTGGTGTCGTACGTGGTCTTCCCGAGGATCATGGCCGTGAACTTGCCCACGATGTCCTGGGCCTCCGTGCCGCACGTCATGCGGCGGTAGGCGGCGGGCGCGCCCAGCGCGGGCATCACGCCGTGGATCACGCCGGCGATCCGGTCCGGAATGCGCTTCGCGCACGCGCGTGCGACCAGCCCGCCCATCGAGTGCGTGACGACGATGACCCGGTCGCATTGGCGCTGCATGCCGCGCCATGCCTCGATGATCTCGACGATGCGCCGCTCCAGCCGGCGCGCCGCCTTGTCGCAGCACTCGAGCCAGTTGTAGCCCACCGCATAGACCGGGTAATGGTGGCGCGCGTGCTTGTCGAGGTCGGCCTCGGTCAGCGGCTTCATACGCGGCATGCCCCACCTGGCCGGATCGCACGCCATCACTGCCTGCCAGTGCGGCCGGATCTGGCGCTCGCCGTCGGGGTCGTCGTGCAGGAACGTCTGGTTCAGGCGCGTCTGCAGCGCGCACAGCAGGCCGATGTAGGAATCGGCGTGCACCTCGCCCCAGCCGCGCTCGCGCGCCAGGGCGGGATGGACGTGCAGGCGCCCGTCCCCGTGCGGGATGTGCGCCGGGCCGCCGTCGTCGACCTCGATCGTGTCCACATCGAACAGGCGCTGGCGTTGCTTGGGTGTGCAGTTGTCCCACGCAAACGCGTCCCACAGCCCGCCGGGGATCGTATTCGGCGGGCGCCAGACGGCCTTGCCGGGCTCGACCTCCCGATTCACTTCATCCCGCGTGCGCGGCTGCGCCTTCGCCCTGAGATTCGTGCCCATGATCCCCGGAACCACGATGACGGGGATAACACTGCTCGGCGGCATCAACGCCAGGCCGCGTGTCGTGAACGAGACGGGCGTCAGGACAGTGGTGGTCCGCCAGCCGCCATCGGGCGTGGGGATCAAAGGGGGCAAGGGCCTGGTCGGTTCGCGCATGGCGACGGCGGCGATCGTTCGGACGCGGATTGGGACGCGCCATCTTGGCATGCGGTGCGCGGGCCGCGGTTGAGCGGCCGCAGTGCGCCAAACGATGAGCAAGACTGGCGGCGGCCGGGCCGGCCGGGTAATATCGTGTGATGAGGCAATACCATGCCTCGCACACGACCTCGACCACAGGACATCCATGAAGCAGACCTTGCTTGCCGCCACCCTTTTGCTCGCCCTCTCGCCCCCGATCGCGCCGCCGGCACTCGCCGCGCCGGCGCCCGCTTCCGCGAAAGCGGCGACCCGCGCCGACAAGCAGTTCCAGGCCATCTACCGGGCCGAGTGGCAATGGCGCGTCAAGCAGCGGCTCGCGTGGGACGAGGACGAGCCGCGCGACGCCGGCGCCGAACTGCCCTGGGTCGACGCGCGCACGCAGGCCGCGCGCCTCGCGCAGTGGCAAGGCGTGCTGCGGCGGCTGGACGGCGTCCGCGCGGCAGACCTGGCGCCGCTTGAACGCATCAACTACGCGGTGTACCGCGCGCAGATCGCCGCGTTCGTGGAGGCCCAGCGCTTCCGCGAATTCGAACAGCCCGTGAA
Source organism: Massilia sp. Root335 (assembly GCF_001425685.1). Lineage (GTDB taxonomy): Bacteria > Pseudomonadota > Gammaproteobacteria > Burkholderiales > Burkholderiaceae_D > Telluria > Telluria luteola. Next base: position 109,118 of record NZ_LMCY01000003.1, read on the forward strand.
CGCGGACAGCGCGTTCTGGTCCGACATCGCCTACATCGCGCGCCGCCCGCTCAAGACCGCGGCGGAATACCGCGCCTATCTGGGCCAGTTGGGCGACCTGCCCCGCTACTTCGGCGAGGAACTGGACAATTTGCGGGCCGGCCTCGCGCGCGGCTTCACGCCGCCGCAGGTCACCCTGGCCGGCCGCGACGCGCCGCTGCTGAACATCGTGAACGCGAAGAACCCGGAGGACACGGTGTGGTACACGCCATTCAAGGCGATGCCGGCGACAATCCCCGCGGACGAACAGGCGCGCCTGCGCGCGCAGGGCGTCGCGCTGATCGAGAGCGCCGTCAAACCGGCCTATGCCCAGGCCCTCGCATTCTTCCGCGACGAGTACGTCCCCAAGGCCCGCACGACCCTCGCGGCCGAGAGCCTGCCGGACGGGAAAGCGTATTACCAGTCGAAGATCGTCGAGTACACGACGACGTCGCTGAGCGCGCAGCGGATCCACGCCATCGGCCTGAGCGAGATGGCGAAGATCCGCGCCGAGATGCAGCACACGATGGAGCAAGCCGGCTTCAAGGGCGACCTGCCCGCGTTCCTCGCCTTCCTGCGCAGCGACCCGCAGTTCTACGCGAAGACGCCGCAGGAATTGCTGATGCGCGCCGCCTGGATCGCCAAGAAATTCGACGGCAAGGCCGACCAGTACTTCGGCTACCTGCCGCGCCGCCGCTTTTCCATCGTGCCCGTGCCGCCGGACCAGGCGCCCTATTACACGTCGGCGCGCGGCGGGCCGGGCATCTACCTCGTCAACACGTACGACCTGCCGGCGCGCGCGCTGTACAGCCTTCCCGCGCTGACCCTGCACGAATCGGCGCCGGGCCACGCGTTCCAGATGCCGGTGGCGCTGGAACAGCACGGCGTGCCGCCGTTCCGCCGCGCGTACATCTCGGCGTACGGCGAAGGCTGGGCCCTGTACTGCGAACGCCTGGGCAGCGAGATGGGGATGTACGAAACGCCGTACGAAACGTTCGGCATGCTGAGCTACCAGGCCTGGCGCGCCGCCCGCCTCGTCGTCGACACGGGCATCCACGCGATGGGCTGGACGCGCGCGCAGGCGCAGGCCTATTTGCACGACAACACAGCGCTGTCCGACCACGAGATCGAGACGGAGGTGGACCGCTACATCTCCTGGCCGGGACAGGCGCTGTCGTACTACCTGGGGGAGATGGCGATCATGGAAGCGCGCAGGAAAGCCGAGGCGGCGCTGGGCGAAAAATTCGACATCCGCGCCTTCCACGACACGGTGCTGCAGCTGGGCTCCGTGCCGTTGCCGGTGTTGCAGGCGCGGATCGATACGTTCATCGCGGAAGGCGGGAAGTCGCCGTATCCGGCCGACACGCGATCGTCAGAATAACCTGACCTTCAGCTGCACGGAAATCCCGCCGTACAGACGGTCCTTGTAGCTGGGGATCACGCCGACGTTCACACCAACGCGCCGGTACTCGTACGTGAACGTCGGCACGACGGCCGGAAACCAGCCGCGGTCGCGCATCTTCGGATAGCCGTCGAACGCCGCGATGGCCGCGCCCAGGCGCACGGGACCCAGCGCGTACGGCTGCCACAACACGCCCGCGTAATTCGAATAAAAGCGGTCGCTGTTGACGAAGCGCCCGGCGGCGGCCGCCATCGTGTCGGAAAACCGGTATTCGACGCCGATGCCGCGATTGCCGCCGTTGAGGTTCTTGTCCCGGTCGAAGTGATACGTGGCGAAGCCGCTGTCGACCCACAGCTCGCGCTGCGGGTCGGCCGGGATCTTCGTGAACAGGTCGTCGGCGTGCGCGCCCGCGCCGGCGCAAGCCAGTGTCAGCACGGCGATGAGGCGGTGCGGCTTCAATCGTCGGCCTTCGGGTCGAGATCGGGGAACATCACTTCGGTGAAGCCGAAGCGGGAAAAATCGCGGATGCGCATGGGGTACAGGATGCCGAGCAGATGGTCGACCTCGTGCTGCACGACGCGCGCATGGAAACCGTCGACGTCGCGGCTGATCGGCCGGCCGTACTGGTCGACGCCCTCGTAGTGCAGGCGCGTGTAGCGCGGCACGCTGCCGCGCAGGCCCGGCACCGACAGGCAGCCTTCGAAGCCCTCTTCCATCTCGTCCGACAAGGGCTTCAGCACAGGGTTGATCAGCACCGTCTCCGGCACGGCCGGCGCGTCCGGATAGCGCTGGTTCTTGCCGAAGCCGAAGATCACGAGCTGCAGGTTGACGCCGATCTGCGGCGCGGCGAGGCCCGCGCCGTTCACGGCGTGCATCGTCTCGAACATGTCGGCGACGAGCGCGTGCAGCTCGGGCGTGTCGAAGTCGCGCACGGGTTCGGCCACGCGCAGCAGGCGCGGGTCGCCCATCTTGAGGATATCGCGGATCGTCATGTCGGCAGGCCCGCGCACAACTGCGTCAGGAATTCGCGGTAGCCTTCGGCCGTCTCCGGGTGCTTCATGCCGATGGCGGCCGTGGCCTTCAGGTAGCCGAGCTTGGAGCCGCAGTCGTAGCGGGTGCCGGCATAGCGGTACGCGAGTACGCGTTCGCGCGTCATCAAGGAGGCGATGCCGTCGGTCAGCTGGATCTCGCCGCCCGCCCCCGTGCCCAGGTTTTCCAGGTGCTCGAAGATCGCGCCCGACAGCACGTAGCGGCCCACGACGGCCAGGGTCGACGGCGCGTCCTCGGGCTTCGGCTTCTCGACGATGCCGGAGACGAGCTCCAGGTCCGGCCGGTAGGCGCTCGCGCTGACGACGCCGTACTGGCGGGTGTGCGCGCGCGGTACGTCCTGCACCGCGAGCACGCTGCATTTCTCGTAGCCGTACAGGTCCGTCATCTGCGCCAGCACGGGCTTGTGGCCCTCGGCCGTGTCCATGAAGTCGTCGGCCAGCAGCACGGCGAACGGCTCGTTGCCGATCACGGGACGCGCGCACAGCACGGCGTGGCCCAGGCCCAGCGCGGCCGGCTGGCGGATGTAGATGCAGTTGACGTTCTTCGGGATCACCTGCTGCACGAGCTTCAGCAATTCATTCTTGCCGGCCGCTTCCAGCTCGGATTCCAGTTCGTAGGCCTTGTCGAAATGGTCTTCGATGGCGCGCTTGTTCCGGCCCGTGATGAACACCAGTTCCGTGACGCCGGCGGCGACCGCCTCCTCGACCGCGTACTGGATCAGCGGCTTGTCGACGATGGGCAGCATTTCCTTCGGCTGCGCCTTGGTGGCCGGCAGGAAGCGGCTGCCGAGGCCTGCGACCGGGAATACGGCTTTCTTGATTACGGTCATTCGTGCTCCGTCAAATTGATTGGGTTGAATTCTGTGCGCCGCCCAGCAGCGCGAGCAATCCGGCTTCGTCCAGCACGGTCACCCCGAGCGCCTCGGCCTTTTCCAGCTTGCTGCCCGCCTCCGCGCCCGCGACGACGTACGACGTCTTCTTCGACACCGAACCGGACACCTTGCCGCCCGCCTGTTCGATCAGCGCGCCCGCCGCGTCGCGCGACATCGTCGGCAGCGTCCCCGTCAGCACGAACGTCTTGCCTGCCAGCGGCCCGGCGGCGTCGAGCGCGTCCTGCGGCAGCAGCGCGAGCAGCTCGGTGCGCAGGCTGGCTATCGCGGCCAGCAGGTCGCGGTTGGCGGGCAGCGCCATCCATTGTTCGAGCGCCGTCACCACGGTGTCCGGCAGGCCGAACACGCTGAAGATCTTCAGGTGCGCGAGGTCGTCCAGGGTGCGGCCGTCGGCCAGCAGCTGGCGCGCGCGCGGCTCCGTCAGTTTCGGAATCGCGAGTGCCGTCAACAGGCCCACGTCGTCGAGTTTTTCGCGCAGTTGCGCGCGCGGCGCGTGTTCTCCCTGCGGCGCGACGCCGGCCGCCAGCAGGTCGTTCAACGCCTGCTGGTTCTTCGGCTCCGCGAAGAACTCTGCGATGGCTTCCGCGACCGTGCCGCCGATGTCGGGCAGCACGCGCAGCAGCGCGGCCGGCGCGCGGCGCACGAGGGCCAGGCTGCCGAGCCAGTCGGCCAGCGTCTTCGCCGTCGATTCGCCCACGTGGCGGATGCCCAGTGCGAACAGCAGGCGTTCCAGCGGCGGGTTCTTGCTCGCGGCGATGGCGGCGAGCAGGTTGTCGGCCCACTTGGTCGCGACCTTGCCCTGCTTGACCGTCTCCGGGGTCGTGCCGTCGCGTTCATCCGCCAGGCGTTTCATCTTGAGAAGGTCGTCCAGCGTGAGGCGGTACAGGTCGGCCACGCCGTGAATCAGGTCGCATTCGACGAGGCTGTCGATGTAGCGGTCGCCCAGGCCTTCGATGTCCATCATGCGGCGGCCCGCGAAGTGGCGGATCGCTTCCTTGCGCTGCGCGGCGCATGTCAGGCCGCCGGAGCAGCGCGCGATGGCCTCGCCCTCTTCGCGCACCACGTGCGAGCCGCACACCGGACACGTCTTCGGCAGCACGTACATGGCGGGTTCCGGCGCCGGACGGCGTTCCAGCACGACGGACAGCACTTCCGGGATCACGTCGCCGGCGCGGCGCACGACCACCGTGTCGCCCACGCGCACGTCCTTGCGGCGCACTTCGTCCTCGTTGTGCAGGGTCGCATTCGTGACGGTGACGCCGCCGACGGAGACGGGCACGAGGCGCGCCACCGGCGTGATCGCACCCGTGCGGCCCACCTGCACGTCGATGGCGGACACCGTCGTCAGCGCTTCCTCGGCCGGGAATTTATGGGCCAGCGCGAAGCGCGGCGCGCGCGACACGAACCCAAGTTCGCGCTGGTCCGCGAGGCGGTCGACCTTGTAGACGACGCCGTCGATTTCGTACGGCAGCGATTTGCGGCGCGCGCCGATGTCGCGGAAATAACCCAGCATGCCTTCGCACCCGGTCACCACGGCCCGTTCCTTCGACACGGGCAGGCCGAGCCTGTCCAGCCAGTCGAGCGCCTTCGAATGCGACTCGGGCAGCGCCGCGCCCTCCAGCAGGCCGATGCCGTAGGCGAAGAAGCGCAGCCGGCGCTGCGCCGTGATGCGCGCGTCGAGTTGGCGCAGGCTGCCCGCGGCCGCGTTGCGCGGGTTCGCGAATTCCTTCTGGCCAGCGTCGCGCTGGCGCTGGTTCAGGCGTTCGAAGTCTTCCTTGAACATCAGGACCTCGCCGCGCACTTCCAGCACGTCCGGCACCTCCTCGCCACGCAAGCGCAGCGGGATCACGCGCACCGTGCGGATGTTCGCCGTGACGTCCTCGCCCGTGTAGCCGTCGCCGCGCGTGGCGGCCTGCACGAACACGCCGTTCTCGTACCGCAGGCTCATCGCGAGACCATCGAATTTCAGTTCGGCCGCATAGGCGACGTGCGCGTGGCCCAGGCCGTCGCGCACGCGGCGGTCGAAGTTGTCGATGTCGTCGTCGCTGAAGCCGTTGTTCAGCGAGAGCATCGGCACGGCGTGCGTGACCTGCTTGAATTCCGGGATCGGCGCGGCGCCCACGCGCGACGTCGGCGAGTCCACGGACACGGCCTGCGGATGCTGCGCTTCCAGCTCCTGCAGCTCGCGGAACAGGCGGTCGTACTCGGCGTCCGGGATCGTCGGCGCGTCCAGCACGTGGTAGTTGTAGATGTGGTGGTTCAGTTCCTTGACCAGCCACGCCATCCGTTCCAGCGCATTGTCCAAATCGCCCATCGTCACCTCAGCTGAACAGGCGCAGCGCGCGCGTGGAACCGGCCGCGATGTCGGCCGCGTCCATCTCCTGGTAGAACTCGCGCACCTGGCCCGCGATCTCTTCCAGCGCCTCGTCCGTCAGCGGCTGGTCGAAATCGTCGACGACGGCGGCGTCCAGGCGCTGCACGAGGTCTTTCGCACAGGCGACCATCTTGCCGAAGCCGTCGCGGGCCGGGGCCACGCACGGCACGTCCAGCAGCAGGGTGAGGCGCGAGGTCGTGTCGGCGCCCAGCGTCACGTTGGTCGACAGCGTGAACAGGGTGCCGCTGCCCTCCTCCTTGTCCGCCATGACGAACTTGCCGTCCGGGCGCACGTCGAAGCCCGCGTTTTCCAGCGCGCCGATGAGGGTCGCCATCGCCCACGGCGCGCCTTTCGACGCCAGGTTCACGCCCAGCTGGGCGTCGTGACCGGCGACGAAGCGGTGCAGCGTCTTCGCCTCGCTCATCACTTCGATCATGTCCGGCACTTCCGGCTCGGCGCCAATCTCGTCGGCGACGGCGCGCAGGCGCGTGACCATTTCCGAGTATTCCAGTTCGTTCAAGGCCGTCGTGCGCGTGGCCAGCTGGACGCCGGCCTGCAGCTTCGTGTACACGCCGCCGTGCACGATCGGTTCCCAGTCGCCGTTCACGGCCAGGCCGACGAAGTGCACCGGCTTGTTGCCCACGCGGCGCAGTTGCAGCAGCGCCGGCAGGATGCGGTCGCCGCGCAGCGGGCCTTCCGAGTTCAGCGGGATGAGGCAATCGATCAGCGGATCGACGAGGTTCTCGGCCAGTTGCGCGGGCGGCGTGTCCGGCTTCACGGCCGGCAGCTCGGCGACGGGGTCCAGCGCGGCGGCGGCCGCCGGCACCGGCGCGGCGGCCGGCGCGGGGCCCGGCGCCGCGTGCTGCAGCGGCTCCGCGTAAATCGCCGGTTCGGTCAGCACGTCGTGACTCGGTTCCGGCGCGCCGTCCAGCACAGGCTCCTGGCGCAGGGCGTCCGGCGAAAAATCGCGCTCGGGCGCGGCGCCGCCTTTCATCAGCACGTCGTCGTGGTCGTGCGCGAACGCGCGCTCGACACTCTTGCGGGCCTTGTATTCCTGCCACTTGTTGTAACTAATGACGCCGACGACGAAGACGCCGCCGGCCGCGATCAGGCTCATTTGAAAGTCTGTCATGCTGCTTGTGCCTCAGTAGCGAAATTCGCGGCGGACTCCATGTCCACCGCCACGATGCGCGACACGCCCTGCTCCTGCATCGTCACACCGATCAGTTGGTTGGCCATCTCCATCGCGATCTTGTTGTGCGAGATGAAGAGGAATTGGGTATGGTCCGACATGCGCTTGACCATGCGGCAGAAGCGCTCGGTATTGGCGTCGTCCAGCGGCGCGTCGACCTCGTCGAGGAGGCAGAACGGCGCCGGGTTCAGGCGGAACATCGAGAACACGAGCGCGGTCGCCGTCAGCGCCTTTTCGCCGCCGGACAGCAGGTGGATCGTCGCGTTCTTCTTGCCCGGCGGCTGGGCCATCACCTGCACGCCGGCGTCGAGGATCTCTTCGCCCGTCATCACGAGCTTCGCCGTGCCGCCGCCGAACAGGATCGGGAACAGTTCGGAGAAGTTCGCGTTGACGCGGTCGAACGTATCCTGCAGCAGGTCGCGCGATTCGCGGTCGATGCGGCCGATCGCGCCTTCCAGCGTGGCGATCGCCTCCTGCAGGTCGTTGTTCTGGGCGTCGAGGAAGCGTTTCCGCTCCGTCGCCTGCGCCAGTTCCTCGACCGCGGCCAGGTTGACCGCGCCCAGCGCCGCGATGGCGTTCGTCAGGCGCGTCACCTCGCCCTGCAGGTACGACGGCTTCATGTCGGGATCGAGCTTTTCCGCCAGCACCGCCTCGTCGGCGCCGGTGGCGGACAGCGCTTCCGCGAACTGTTCCTGGTTCAGGCGCGCGGCCTGCTCCTTGAGCTGCATCTCGGTGATGCGCTCGCGCTGCGGCTGCAGGCCGCGCTCCGCCTGCATGCGGGCTTCTTCCGCCGCGCGCAGTTGCTGCGTGAGCTGGTCCAGTTCGTGGCGCGCATCGGCCAGGGCCTTTTCCTGTTCGGTGCGGCGCGCCAGCAGGTCCTGCAGGCCTTCGGCGGCCGCGCCGGATTCCAGCGCTTCCAGTTCCAGCTTGCCGGCGCCGATGCTCTCCAGGACCTGCGCGGCCTGCTGCTGCGCCGTGGCGATCGTGCGGCGCAGTTCCTCGATGCGCGTGCGCTGCGTCTTTTCCGCGAACACGGCTTCCTGCGCGGCGCGCTCCAGGTCGCGCAGGCGCTGGCGCGCTTCGGCCAGCACGCGCTCCTGTTCCTGGAACTCGACCTGGCCATCCTCGTGGGCGCCCTGCAGCTCGGCCAGTTCCATGTCCAGCTCTTCGAACTGCGCTTCCGCTTCGGCCTTGGCCTGGCGCTGCTCCGCTTCCTGCGCGGCGATCTCGTCGAGGTCCGCCGCGATCTGGCCGCTGCGCTGGTTGAAGCGCGCCTCGACCTCGGCCTGTTTCACCACCTCGATCTGCAGCGCATGCACTTCGCGCTGCAACGTCGCGACCTTCTGGCGGCCGTCCTGCAGGCGGCGCTGCAGGTCGCTCACGGCAGCGTCGGCGCGGGTGGCGCGCGTGCGGGCCTCGTCCAGCAGCAGCACCTGGGCGCGCAGCTGTTTGCCGATGTTGTCGATCTCGTGCTGGCGCGCGAGCACGCCGTCCTGCTCGGCGTCGGCCGCGTAGAAGCGCACGCTGCCGCTCGTGACCATGTGGCCTTGCGGCGTGACGAAGCAACCGCCCGCCGGCAGCTTGCCGCGCTGGGCGAGCGCGGTGCCGGGATCGTCGGCCGCGTAGACGCCGAACAGCCAGTCGTCCAGCAGGCCGCGCAGGCCCGGGTCGTTCAGTTTCAGCAGGCTCGCGAACGGCTTCAGGCCGTGGTGGTCGACCGCCGCGCCGCTGCCCGTGGCCGGCGAATACAGCGCGAGGCGGGCCGGCGGCGCATCGCCGAAGAAGCCGCGCGCCCAGTCGAGGTTCGACACTTCCAGCGCGCCCGTGCGCTCGCGCAGCACGGATTCCAGCGCCGTCTCCCAGCCCGTCTCGATGTCGAGCTTCTGCCACAGGCGCGGCAGCTTGTCCAGTTCGTGCTTCTGCAGCCACGGCTGGACCTTGCCCTGCGTCTGCACGCGTTCCTGCAACTGGCGCAGCGCGGACAGGCGCGCTTCCAGCTTCGCGTTGGATGCGGACTCCTGCTGGACCAGCGCATGCGCGTCGCGCCGTTCCTGCTCGACGGCTTCCTGGCGGCTCGCCGCCTCTTCCAGCATCAGGTTCTGCTCTTCCAGCGCCAGCTGCTTTTCTTCGAGCTGCAGGCGCAGGTTGTCGAGGTGGCCGGCGTCCGGCAGATTCAGGCCGCCGCGCTCCTGCTGCAGGCGCTCGCGCCGGGTGGCGAGGTTCGCGAGGATGTTCGACGCGTTGCGCTGGTGCGCGGACGACAGTTCGATGCGCTGCTGGATCTGCATGATGCGGGCACGCGATTCGGTCGACTTGTTCTGCGCCTCGCGCCACGCGGCTTCCATGTCGGGCAAGCGTTCGTTCTGCGCCTCCGCCGCGATCTGGGCGCCTTCCACGCGCGCGGCCAGTTCTTCGAGGCGGAACTCGGCTTCCTCGATCTGCTCCTGCGTGTCGTTCGCCTGGTTCAGCCACTGCTCGCGCTGCGCGCTCAAGGTGCCGATCTGGTTCTGCAGGCGCGTGCGCGACTCGACGACGAACTTGATCTGCGCTTCCAGGCTGCCGATCTCGGAATTGGTCTGGTACAGCGCGCCCTGCGCCACGTGCAGGCGGTCGCCCGTGTCGAAGTGCGCCTGGCGCATGCGCTCCAGGTCGAGTTCCAGGCTGCGCATCTTCGCGTTCTGCTCTTCCAGCCCGGTCTGCGCCTGCTCCATTTCGAGGAACCAGCGCGTCTGCTCGGCCTTCGCCTCGTTGCGGCGCAGGAGCCACAGCAGTTTCTGCTTTTCTTCCTGGTCGGCCTGCAGCTGGTGGAAGCGGTTGGCGACGGCCGCCTGCGCTTCCAGCTTGTCCAGGTTGGCGTTCAGCTCGCGCAGGATGTCTTCGACGCGCAGCAGGTTCTCGCGCGTGTCGGACAGGCGGTTCTCGGTCTCGCGCCGGCGCTCCTTGTATTTCGACACGCCGGCCGCCTCCTCGAGGAACACGCGCAGCTCTTCCGGGCGCGATTCGATGATGCGCGAGATCATCCCCTGGCCGATGATGGCGTAGGCGCGCGGTCCCAGGCCCGTGCCGAGGAAGATGTCCTGGATGTCGCGCCGGCGCACGGGCTGGCCGTTGATGTAGTACGTCGACGTGCCGTCGCGGGTCAAGGTGCGCTTGACGGCGATCTCGGCGTACTGGCTCCACTGGCCGGCCGCCTTGCCGGCGCTGTTGTCGAACACGAGTTCGACGGACGCGCGGCCGGCCGGCTTGCGGTTGGTGGAGCCGTTGAAGATCACGTCCTGCATCGACTCGCCGCGCAGCTCGGACGCTTTCGATTCGCCCAGCACCCACCGTACGGCATCGATGATGTTCGATTTGCCGCATCCGTTCGGGCCGACCACGCCGACCAGCTGCCCCGGCACCTGGAAATTGGTGGGATCGACGAAAGACTTAAATCCCGACAATTTGATGGAGGATAGACGCACGTTCGCTTACGGTAAGGGGGAAGTCGATAAAGGCTGCATCATACCATCTGTGCCTTGCTTTTCGGCCAAGTTTTGGCCGTCGCGCGCGCGGCTTCAGGTGCAAAGGACGGCGAAGCGCACCCGGTCCGGCGCGCACGGCGGCACATACGGCCCCTGCGCCGGTTGCCAGTCGTTGCGCAGGTACACCCGGTCGCGCCCGGACAGCGTCAGCGCGGCGGCCGTCAGCCACTGGTGGGAATAGGCCGGGTCGGCGCGCGGCAGCAGGATCGTCGCCGCGAGCAGCCCCAGCAGCAGCGGCCTGGGCGAGCAGTCCTGCGCGGCGCGGGCGCGCGCGAGGAACAGCGCGGCCGCGCCCAGCCCGAGCACGCAGCCGGACAGCGCCTCGCTGGGCGCATGGGCGCCCACCCGGACGCGCGCCAGCGCGACGGCCGCCGCCAGCAGGGCGCCCGCCACCACGGCCGCCGCGCGCACCCGCCGCGGCTGGCGCTCGACGAGCAGGAATAACGCGACGGGAAACACGGCGCCGGCACGCGTGGCGTGGCCGGAGAAGCCGGTGAACGACAGCGCGCGCACGCCGATGCCCCAGCCGATGAACGCCACCTGGCTCGCGGCCGCCACGAGCATGGCGCCGGCGAACACGAGGCACCAGGCGAGCGCCAGGCGCCAGCAACGCGCGGCGACGAGCCAGGCTGTCACGCCGGCGGCGAGCAATGAGGTGACGTTGAGTCCGCCCAGCGCGGAAAGATGGGACCACCAGAGCATGATACGTGGGACGAGGGATGCGACGGCTCGACTATAACCCGGCAGCCGGATGAGCACCAACACGCGCGGATGGCGCGATCGACGCGTCGTTGACGGCTCCCTGCGCCATCGCTTCGGACAATACCTGCCCCACGACGCCGTCGATCGCGAGCACCCGCGCGCTGCCGTCGTCGAGCGCGGCGGCCAGCTTGTCGGCCGCCAGCGAAAACGCTTCGCGCCGGCCCGCGCCCGAGAAAATGAACAAGGTCCGCAGCGGACTCACCCATGCCAGCTTGACCTTGCGCACGCCTTCGCCCAGGCGGAATTCCAGCCACATGCCGCGCTCCAGGCCGTCGACGGCGGACACCTCGGCCGCCCGCGCCGCGGCCTGCAGGGCGGCCGCGTTTTCCAGCTCGACGCGGCGCAGCGCATCCTGCTGGGCCGCCTCCACCGCCAGTTCCAGCTGGCGCTCGGGCGCCAGCTCGATGGGCGCGCGCACGATGGACGCGTGGTATTCGGCCAGGCGCGCGAAGAATTGCAGGCGCTCCGCGTCCTGCCATTTGATGGCATCGAGCCATTTGTTCAGCGTCGCGAGCAGGCGCGGCAGGCGGGCGATCAGGGCCTTGCGCTGCTCCGGCGTGGCCTTGGGCTTGACGCTCCAGATCAGGTCGTCCATGGCACGGGTGGCGTTGCCGACGGCGCCCGGGCGCGCATCCTCGATCGTGTGCGCGAAGGTCAGCACGGTCGTCCAGCGCTGCTCCAGGAAACCGCTGACGACGTCGATGACGTCGCCCGCCCGTACGCGCAGCGCCACGGCATCGCGCGCGTGGCGGGCCGCGACCTCGTGTCGTTCCTGCTTGATGGCCGTCGCGACGGGGGCGGCCAGCGCCGCCTCTTGCGCGGATTCGTCGGCCGCGATACCCGCCTCCAGCTCGGCGACGGCGCTGGCGAAGGCATCCGGCTTGGCTTCGCCGGCACGCGCGACGCTGCGCTGCATGGCCTGGAACAGCGGGTCGTTCGCGTTCTGGCGCTGTTCCCAGCCGACGCGCGACACGAGGTCGACGAGGCGGCGCGCCGGGTGCGCTTCCTCGAAGAAGAAATTCTTGTCGAGCAGCGCCGCCTTGAGCACCGGGACCTGCAGCAGTTGCAGCAGTTCGCGCGTACGCGGCGGGATGCCGTCGTCCAGCAGCACGGTCTCGAACACGCGCGACAGCAGGTCCAGCGTGTGCTCGTCGCCGCGCGGCAGGCTGCCCTGGGGCAGGCTCTGCTTCAGGCGCGGCAGGTAGAACACATTGTGCGGCTGGGCGCCGGACGCGCCCGTGTGCGGCGCCTGCGCCAGCGCCGGCTCGATGCGGGCCAGCAGGTCCAGCAGCGGCGCCGCGCCGCCGTACT
>NZ_LMCY01000003.1:121654-151819 GCF_001425685.1 Massilia sp. Root335
CGTGCAGGGCGGCCGACCAGCCGGCCTGCGCGGGGTCGCTGGCCCCCATCGGCACGCCCGGCCCGGCTTGTGCCGCGGACGGCGCGAAGCCGGCGGCGGGCAGCGCGCCGCCCGTCACCGGCTGCGCCGGCGCCGGCGCCGCGCCGGCAGCGCCGTGGGTGGGAGATATCGGCGCGCCGTGGACGGCGGATGCCGGCGCGCCCTGGACCACGGATACCGGCGCGCCCTGCGCCGCCGGCGGCAGCGCCGTGCCGGGCGGCGCCGCAAACGCGCCCGCCCCGCTGGGCCGCCAGCCGCCGCCGCTGGACGGCAGGTCGGGCAGATCGGGAATCAGCGGCACGCCATCGTCGCCGCCGTCGTCGCCGAACAGCTTGCGCAACTGGTCGGCGAGGGCCGCGCGCTGGCCGGCGCGGGCCGCCTTCGCGGCGGCCGCGTCATCCGTCTTCTGGATGCGGTAGGCGTCGACGGAGCCCGGCTGGCCGCCCTTGCGCAGTGCGCCGATGAGCGCGTCGAACAGGGGCGCGAAATCGAACACGACGTCCGGACGCAGCAGGGGCAGGACGAGGCCGTGGGCATCGGCTTCCGGCTCGAATTCGCGCCACGCCGCCTCGATCGCGCCGAGGAAGACGTCGGGACGGAAGGGATTGCTGTCGGCGCGCAGCACGCCGCGCCCGAGCAGCATGCCGAGGCGCACGGCCAGGGTCGCGAGGGCGTCGGAATGGGCAATGTCGAAGGGTCGCGCGAGCGCGCCCAGGGCGAGCCGGCTGTCGATTTCCTCGAGCGGGACGAGGCTCAGCGCGGCGGCCGGCGTGCGCTTCGCAGCGGCCTCCGGCGCCAGGCGCCCGAGTTCGCGGCGCAGCGCCAGGTCGATCGCGCCCGATGCGACGTGGAAGAAGGCGTAGGCGTTGTCCTTCAGCAGCCGGGCCGCCTTCACGCGCCGGTAGATGTCCTGCGGGTCGCCCTGCTGCTGGCCGACGTCGCCCAGCGCCGCGGCCATGCGCGCCGTCATCGCGGCGAGCTGCTCCTTGACGTAGTCGTCGGCGATACCGGCGAGCGCATCCAGCGTCGCCTGCTGCGGCGACGCGGCCTTGCTGGCGGCCGGCATCTGGACTTTGCTGGAGGACATGGTGGCAATGGAAACGAATGCCACGTATTGTGGCACATAATTTCCAACTGGCAATGAAAATCGATTCGCTCTTCCGATTCGCCACATGGACGCGCCGCCGCCAGTGCCGGCGAAAGGAAAATGCTTATGCTATTGACGAGCCATCTCGACAGCGTAAAACGCTATGCTGCGCCGCAAAATACGCTTGCCGGCGAATAAGAATATACGAATTCCCCGGAAGCGGAGAAGATTATTGCTCTCGAAATGCGTCCAGTCCTACAAACGCTCAAGGGGTGATCCGATACCCGTTCAATTGCCGGGCTCGCATCATTGCGATACCGAAATCGCTACCAAATATCAATGTTTGGATGCAAATTCGGCAAGCAAGACATCTCCACTATCGAAAGGAATGATCATGGCTTCGAACAAAAAATCGCGCTCGGGCAAGCAGGGCGGCACCCACGAACAACACGTCAAGGCCGGCCAGCAAAGCCACAAGAACGACGGCAACCTGCAGTCGTCGTCGCAGTCGTCCGGCAACCAGCAGTCGGGCTCGCAGTCCGGCTCGCGCTCGGGCGGTTCGGGCGGCAGCCGCGGCGGCACCCCGGAGCAACATGCCGAGGCTGGCCGTCAAAGCCACAAGAACGACAACAAGCGCTGATCGCAGCGCACGCCGGGCGGCGCCGGTTTCCGGGCGCGGCCGCGAACGGTAGCGGCACAGGAAGTACGAAAAGAGCCCGGGGCGGGACGACCGCTGCGGGCTCTGTCTGTTTTTGCGGGCGCGCGACGGATCAGATGTTGCGCAGGTACGCGCCCTTGGGCGGCGCGAAATCGACGACGTCGTCGACCATGCCTGCCGCCTTGGCGTCGCGCGCGTTCAGGTGCAGGTCGCCGTACTGGTGGATGCCCCACTGCTCCGGGGTCAGTTCGATGTGCTTGCGCAGGATCGACTCCGTGCGCGCATCGTCGGCGCGCAAGCCTTCGACGATGATGTTGAGCGCATCCGGACGCGAACCCGGCGACGCCGTCGCATGCGATTTGTGGATCATGAAGCGTGCCGTCTCGCTCGCATAGCGCTGCTTGCCCGACAGGAACAGGATCACCGCGATCGACGCCACGGCGCCGCCGTTGTACATGATGCAGTCGACGGGGGCGTTGGCCAGGAAGTTGTACAGGCACAGGCCGTCGCTCACGTAGCCGCCGTTCGACTGCAGGAGGATGTGCGCCGTCTCGATCCCGTCGTCGTTCATGCCGGCCACCGCCTCGAAGACGCGATGCACCATGTCGCTGTTCACGTCGCCGGACAGGGTGAAGTACCCTTCCTTCTGTTTTGCTTGATCTTCGCTCATAGTGGGTCTCTTCTGTCACAAGGGGTCGTGAGGCAAGTGTAACAAAACACGTCCGCAGGCCCATGTAGCCTTGCTGCAATCGTGTGCGCACCCTCTTCCGCACCCGGACCGGCAGGCCTTCGGATTGACTTCCCGTCACCACTGACATAGACTTCGCACTCTTGATCGGGAGAGCGCAGCACAGGCTGCCGCCGAAGGGGCATCACCCAAAAACTCTCAGGCAACCGGACCGGTCGGGGGCTGCCGCGCATGGCGCGGCGGACCAACTCTGGAGAGCGGCCGTATGGCCCACCGAAGGGGCAGGCGGAACGCAACCAGAATGCGCCGCTATCTCTCAGGTACCGAGGACAGAGGGGTGTGAGAGCATGCGGGCATCCGCGTGCGCGACCCCATTTTCTGCCGAGGATCCACCCATGACGCTCAAAGCGACCCCGCTCAATTCCGTACACCGTGCCCTCGGGGCCAAGATGGTCGACTTCGGCGGCTGGGACATGCCCGTCAACTACGGTTCCCAGATCGAAGAACACAATGCCGTACGCGGCGACGCCGGCATGTTCGACGTGTCCCACATGTGCGTGGTCGACTTGCGCGGCGCGAACGTGCGCGCATTCCTGCGCGGCCTGCTCGCGAACAACGTCGACAAGCTGCAGGCGCCGGGCAAGGCCCTGTACTCGTGCATGCTCAACCGCCAAGGCGGCGTCATCGACGACCTGATCGTCTACTACTTTGCCGAAGACTGGTTCCGCCTCGTCGTCAACGCGGGCACGGCCGAAAAGGACATCGCCTGGATCCGCCAGCAGAACGACGCCACCGCCAGCGGGCTCACGATCACGCCGCGCCGCGCCGACCTGAGCGATGACGGCATCGCCCTCGTCGCCGTGCAGGGGCCGAACGCCCGCGCGAAAGTCTGGCAGGTCGTGCCGCAGACGCAAGGCCCGTCGGAAGGCCTGAAACCCTTCAATGCCGCGATCGTGGCGGACACCCCGTTCGGCGAACTGATGGTCGCGCGCACCGGCTACACGGGCGAAGACGGCTTCGAGATCGGCGTGCCGGCCGCCCAGGTCGCCGCGCTGTGGAACGCCCTCGCCGCCGCCGGCGTCAAACCGGCCGGCCTCGGCGCGCGCGACACGCTGCGCCTGGAAGCGGGCATGAACCTGTACGGCCAGGACATGGACGACAACGTCTCGCCGCTGGACGCCGGCCTCGCCTGGACCGTCGACCTCGCATCCGAGCGCGCCGGTGCCCCGGACGGCTTCATCGGCAAGGCGGCCTTGCAACAGGCCGGCCAGACGCAGCAGTTCGTCGGCCTGATCCTGCGCGAAAAAGGCGGCATCCTGCGCGCCCACCAGAAGGTCGTAGCAAGCTCGGGCAATGCCGGCGAGATCACCAGCGGCACCTTCAGCCCCTCGATGCAGCAGGCGATCGCGCTGGCGCGCGTGCCGCTGGACGTGGCCGTCGGCGATACCGTCCACGTCGAAATCCGCGACAAGAAACTGGCCGCGTCGGTCGTCAAACTGCCGTTCGTGCGTAACGGCAAGATCCTGGCATCCTGATCGAACAACACTATACTTACCGCACCATCCATCACTACGGAGTTACGCACATGAACATCCCAGCCGACCTGAAGTACACCGAGTCCCACGAGTGGATCCGCCAGGAGGCCGACGGCACCCTGACCGTGGGCATCACCGAATACGCGCAGGACGCCCTGGGCGACATCGTGTTCGTCGAACTGCCGCAGGTCGGCAAGGCCTTCACCGCCGGCGATGACGCCGCCGTCGTGGAATCCGTCAAGGCAGCCAGCGACATCTATGCGCCGGTGTCGGGCACCGTGACCGCCGTGAACCAGGCGACCGCCGACGCGCCGGATTCGATCAACGCGGATGCGTATGCCGCCTGGCTGTTCAAGCTGCAGCCGTCGGATCCTGCCGCCTTCAACAACCTGCTCGACGCGGCTGCGTACGGCAAGGCCACTGAAGGTTGATCTGATTGATCGTCATTCCCGGACTGGCCGTCCGCCTTGCCGGGAATCCAATTTCGAGCTGCCGCGCACGCTGAAATTGGCCCCCCGCCTGCGCGGGGGCGACGGAGTGGTACCTCACGCGCCGACTTTTTTTCGCTTCCATCATGACCCGCACCAGCCTGACCCAACTCGAAGCACGCGATGGCTTCATCCCGCGCCACATCGGCCCGTCCGCATCCGAAGAGGCGGCCATGCTGTCCGCCCTCGGCTACGCCACGCGCGCCGCGCTGATCGACGCCGTCGTTCCCGCCAACATCCGCCGCAAGGACAAGCTGGACCTGGGCCAGTTCTTCGAGCCGCTGCCCGAGCAGGCCGCGCTCGCGAAGCTGAAAGGCATCGCGGCGCAGAACAAGGTCATGAAGTCGCTGATCGGCCAGGGCTACTACGGCACGCACACGCCGCCCGTCATCCTGCGCAACATCTTCGAAAACCCGGCCTGGTACACGGCGTACACGCCGTACCAGCCGGAGATCTCGCAGGGCCGCCTGGAAGCCATCCTGAACTTCCAGCAGGTCATCACCGACCTGACCGGCATGGGCATCGCCAACGCATCGATGCTGGACGAAGGCACGGCCGCGGCCGAAGCGATGACCTTGATCCAGCGCGTCGGCAAGTCGTCGTCGAAAGTATTCTACGTGGCCGACGACGTGCTGCCGCAGACGCTGGAAGTCATCCAGACCCGCGCCCTGCCGATCGGCGTCGAAGTGCGCACCGTCGCGGCAAGCGACATCGAGAACCTGACCGAATCGTGCTTCGGCGTGCTGCTGCAATACCCGGGCGTGAACGGCGACGTGCGCGACTACCGCGCGGCGTGCGAGAAGCTGCATGCGGCGGGCGCCATGGTCGTCGTCGCGGCCGACCTGCTGTCGCTGGCCGTGCTCACGCCGCCGGGCGAATGGGGTGCGGACGTCGTCGTCGGCAACAGCCAGCGCTTCGGCGTGCCGCTCGGCTTCGGCGGCCCGCACGCGGGCTACCTGGCGACGCGCGACGAGTACAAGCGCAGCATGGCCGGCCGCCTGGCCGGCGTCACGATCGACGCCCAGGGCAACCCGGCCTTCCGCCTCGCGCTGCAGACGCGCGAACAGCACATCCGCCGCGAAAAAGCGACCTCCAACATCTGTACCGCGCAGGTGCTGCTGGCCGTGATGGCGTCGATGTACGCCGTCTACCACGGCCCGCGGGGGCTGGAACAGATCGCGCGCCGCGTGCACCGCTACACCGGCATCCTGGCGGCCGCGCTCCAGCAGCTGGGCTTCCAGCTGGCCAACGACACCTACTTCGATACCATCACCGTCATCGCCGACAACGCCGACGACATCCACCGCGCGGCCATTGACAACGGCGTCAACCTGCGCCGCATCGACGCGCGCCACGTGGGCATCTCGCTGGACGAGACCATCACCCGCGACGACATCGCGCTGCTGGTAAGGATCTTCGGCGGCGCCGACGTCGACGTCGACACGCTGGACAAGGATGCCGCCGACGCCTGGCCGTCCGCCCTGTCCCGCACGAGCGCCTACCTGACGCACCCGACGTTCAACCGCTACCACGCCGAGCACGAGATGCTGCGCTACCTGCGCGCGCTGGCCGACAAGGACCTGGCCCTCGACCGCACGATGATCCCGCTCGGTTCGTGCACGATGAAGCTGAACGCGACGTCCGAGATGATCCCGGTGACCTGGCCCGAGTTCTCGAACATCCACCCGTTCGCGCCCGACGAGCAGACCGTCGGCTACCGCGCGATGATCGGCCAGCTGGAAGCGATGCTGTGCGCCGTGACGGGCTATGCGGGCGTGTCGCTGCAGCCGAACGCCGGCTCGCAGGGCGAATACGCCGGCCTCCTGATCATCCAGAAGTATCACCAGTCGCGCGGCGAAGGCCACCGCAACATCTGCCTGATCCCGTCGTCGGCGCACGGCACGAACCCGGCGTCCGCGAACATGGTCGGCATGAAGGTCGTCGTGACCGCGTGCGACGCCAACGGCAACGTGGACCTCGCGGACCTCAAGAAGAAAGCAGAGGAACACAGCGCCAACCTGGCCTGCGTGATGGTCACCTACCCATCCACGCACGGCGTGTTCGAGGAAGGCATCAAGGAACTGTGCGAGATCGTGCATGCGCACGGCGGTCAGGTATATGTCGACGGCGCCAACATGAACGCGCTGGTCGGCGTGGCCGGTCCGGGCCTGTTCGGCGGCGACGTCAGCCACCTGAACCTGCACAAGACCTTCTGCATCCCGCACGGCGGCGGCGGCCCGGGCGTCGGTCCGGTGGCCGTGGCCGAACACCTCGTGCCGTTCCTGCCGAACCAGGCGTCGACCGGCTACCGGCGCGGCGAGCAGGGCATCGGCGCGGTCAGCTCGGCCGCCTACGGCTCGGCGTCGATCCTGCCGATCTCGTGGATGTACATCGCGATGATGGGCGCGGACGGCCTGACCGCCGCGACGGAAATGGCGATCCTGAACGCCAACTACATCGCGCGCCGCCTGGCCCCGCACTACCCGGTGCTGTACACGGGCCACGACGGCCTCGTCGCGCACGAGTGCATCATCGACCTGCGCCCGCTGCAGGACGCCACGGGCATCAGCAACGAGGACGTGGCCAAGCGCCTGATGGACTTCGGCTTCCACGCCCCGACGATGAGCTTCCCGGTGCCGGGCACGTTGATGATCGAGCCGACCGAGTCGGAATCGAAGGCGGAGCTGGACCGCTTCATCGAGGCGATGATCTGCATCCACGCCGAGATCGTGAAGGTGGAGCGCGGCGAGTACGACCGCATGGACAACCCGCTCAAGGGCGCGCCGCACACGGCGGAAGTGGTCACGGCGGACGACTGGCAGCACACCTATTCGCGCGAAGTGGCCGCCTTCCCGGTGCCGTCGCTGCGCAAGAAGAAGTACTGGCCGCCGGTCGGCCGCGCGGACAACGCGTATGGCGACCGTAACCTGTTCTGCGGCTGCGCCCCGATCGAGGATTACGAGTAAAAGCGTTCGCGTAGCGCCGGCGTCACGCGTGGGCGGAGGCCGCCCACCCTACGGCAAGGTCGGCACCCCGTGTCCACGCGTAACGCCACGTGCCACGTCGGGTGGCGTGCCGTGCCACGCGTGACGCCACGAATCCGGTAGGGTGGGCACCCCGTGCCCACGCGTGACGCCGCGAGTCATCAGCGATTCTTGCCCCGGCTGGACGCCAGCCGGAGGTAGGGACGCCCGGCCCTGCCGGGACGCAGCGCATGCGTCCCCGGCGGGGCCGTTTCGTGTGCGCCCTGCACGGCTTCGTCGAGCCGGAACGCGGCCACCGTGCGTGCCAGGCCGAGCGCCTGCTGCTGCAGCGCGCGCGCGGCCAGCGCCGCCTCTTCGACCATGCGCGAACCCTGCTGCGTGAGTTCGTCCATGCGCACGATCGCCTGGGTGGCGTCGGCCAGGTCGTGCGCCCGTTTGCTGCCTTCGCTGCCCATGCCGTCGACGATGTGGGCCATGTCTTCCACCGCGCCCGCCAGGCCCGCCATCGAGGCGCCGGCGTCGAGCGCACAGGCGCCGCCGTCGTCGATCGCAGCCACGGTCTCGCGCGCGAGCGTGCGCGCCTCGCGCGCGGCGTGATACGCGCGCCGGGCCAGCGCGCGCGCTTCCCGCGCGCCGCCGTCCACATCCGAAGCAGCGCTGCCGGCCCGCGCCAGCGTGCCCTCGATCGCGGCGCCGATGCGCTCCATGCGCACGGCCGCGCGCCGCACCTGCTCCATCGTCGTCACGACGCGATGCACCATGCCGTTGCCCTCTTCCGCCACCACACCGGCGCGCGCGGCCAGGGCGTCGGCCCTGCGCGCGCCGGCGGCGCCGTCGCCGAGCGCGTCCGCCAGCGCCTGCATCGACGCCGTCGCGCGTTCCATCGCCTCGCGCACGTGCGCGCGCGGCGGCATGCCGGCCCGGCCCAGCGTGATCTCGCGCGACGCCGCGCCGATCGAACGGGCCGATTCCAGCACGGTGCGCAGCTGGCCGTTCAGGCCCCGGATGCCGGCGTCGAGCTGACGCGCCGCCTGGGCGATTTCATCGTCGCCGTAGGCGCGCGCGCGGATCGTCAGGTCGCCGCTGGCCAGGCCGCTGGCGGCCGCGCCGATCGCGCCGATATCGGCCAGCAGCGCGCGCCGCACCGCCATCGTGATGGCCAGCGAGGCCGCGATCGACAGCGCGATCACCACTGGCATCAGGATCGCGATCAGGCGGAAATCGTCGGCCGCGTCCGCGGAGGCCTGTTCGGACAGCGCCTGCTCGCGCCGCGCCAGTTCCGCCAGGCGCTGGGCGACGACGGCGAACGCGCGCTCCGCCTTGACCATGGCGTTGGCGCTGATCGACTGGTCGATCCGGGCGATCTCGATGACGTCGCGCACGGCCGGCACGTATTGCGCCCATGCCGCGCGGGCCTGGTCGACGTAGCGCTGCTCGTCCGGACTGTCGGCCGTCTGGCGCGCCAGCTGGGCGAGGCCGCGGTCGACGGCTGCGTGCTGGGCCTGCAGGTCCTGCGCGAGGGGATCGACGCGGAAACGGGGAAAACTGCCGCTGATCCAGGTCAGGACCTGGTAGGCCTGGGCGTTGGCCGTCCGTGCCGACGCCGACAGGTCGGCCGCGGCGCGCATATTGGCGGCGCGGCGCTGCACGATGCTGTCGAGCGAGTCGTTCTGGCGTACCATCGCGTAATAGCTGCCCGCGGACAGCAGCACGAACAGCACCAGCACGACGCCGGGCGCCAGCAGCAGCTTGGGACCGATGCGCAGGCGGGCCAGCATGCTAGGACGCGGTCCGGTGGAGTGGGTCGAGGGAGAATACTGGCGTCATGGTCTCCTCCTGGCTGAGCTATATTTCCGGCGTGCATTAAGTGAATGTACGCCGGCCCGCAGGTTGTCCCTTGTGATGGGTCAATCCTGTAATCGTGACAAGGAGATTGGATGAGACGTAAAAGCGTGGGCGCGTTGCTGTCGGCCCTGGTATTTCCCGGCGCGGGCCAGTACTACCTGGGGCGGCGCACGCGCGCCCTGCTGTTCCTGGCGCCGGCCGTCGTGGCCGCGATCGTGTATTTCAATTTCGCGCTCGACGCGGCGAATACGATGGCGGACCAGCTATTGAGCGGCAAGCTGGCGGCCGACCCGGCCGCGATCGAGGCGCAGCTGGCAAGCGCGCCGACGCCGGTCAGCGCCACGCTGGCCGAAATCGTGTTCGTGCTGTGTTACGTGGGGAGTATCGTGGAGGCGCTGGTCGTCAAGCCGCAGGGGTGACGACAGCGCATGCATGGTGGGCACGGAGTGCCCACCATGCATGCCGACCGCGTTAATCCAGCGCCCCGAGCCCACCAGGCATCTCGATAGCGTTAATCCAGCTTCGCCGCGTGCTCGCGCGTCGCGTGGAACTGCAGCTTCGGCCAGCGTTCCTGCGTGAGGCGCAGGTTGACGCCCGACGTGGCGAGATAGGCGAGATTGCCGGCCGCATCGTAGGCGACGTTGTGCGCCAGCTGCGTCTCGAAGTCGGACAATGCCTTCTTGTCGTCGCTCGACACCCAGCGCGCGCTGCTGGTGCTGGTGCCCTCGAACACGGCATCGACGCCGTATTCGTTGAGCAGGCGGCTCGCCACGACCTCGAACTGCAGCACGCCGACGGCACCGAGAATCAGGTCGCTGCCCATCACCGGCTTGAACACCTGCACGGCACCCTCTTCGCCCAGTTGCTGCAGGCCTTTGTGGAGCTGCTTGGTCTTGAGCGGATTGCGGATGCGCACCGTGCGGAACAGCTCCGGCGCGAAGTACGGGATGCCGGTGAACGTCAGCATCTCGCCTTCCGAGAAGCTGTCGCCGATCTGCATGTTGCCGTGGTTCGGCAGGCCGATGATGTCGCCCGCGTAGGCTTCTTCGACCTGCTCGCGGCTCGACGCCATGAACGTCACGACGGACGACAGCTTGACGTCGCGGCCCAGGCGCAGGTGCTTGACCTTCATGCCCTTTTCGAAACGGCCCGAGCACACGCGCAGGAAAGCGATGCGGTCGCGGTGGGCCGGGTCCATATTGGCCTGGATCTTGAAGACGAAGCCGGAGAACGGCTGCTCGTCCGGGCGCACGGCGCGCACGGTGGCGTCGCGCTCGCGCGGGGCCGGCGCCCAGTCGATCAGCGCCGACAGGATCTCGCGCACGCCGAAGTTGTTGATGGCGGAGCCGAAGAACACGGGGGTCTGCACGCCCGCCAGGAAGCGCTCCAGGTCGAACGGATGCGACGCGCCGTGCACCAGTTCCACTTCCATCTTGAGCTGGTCCATCTCGAGCGGGAACATCTCGGCCAGGCGCGGATTGTCGATGCCCTTGATGATCTCGTAGGCGCCGTCGGCCTTTTCCTCGCCGGCCTTGAACAGCATGACTTCGTCGTTCAGCAGGTGATACACGCCGCGGAAGTTCTTGCCCATGCCGATCGGCCACGTGACGGGCGCGCACTCGATCTTGAGCACGGATTCCACCTCGTCGAGCAGTTCGAGCGGGTCGCGGGTTTCGCGGTCGAGCTTGTTCATGAAGGTGACGATCGGCGTGTCGCGCATGCGGCAGACGTCGAGCAGCTTGATCGTCTGTTCTTCCACGCCCTTGGCCGCGTCGATCACCATCAGCGCGGAGTCGACGGCCGTCAGCACGCGGTACGTGTCTTCCGAAAAGTCCTGGTGGCCCGGGGTGTCGAGCAGGTTGATCACGTGGTCGCGGAATTCGAACTGCATCACCGACGACGCCACCGAGATGCCGCGCTGCTTTTCGATGTCCATCCAGTCCGACGTCGCATGGCGGCCGCTCTTGCGGCCCTTGACCGTGCCGGCCAGCTGGATCGCGCCCGAGAACAGCAGCAGTTTTTCGGTCAACGTCGTCTTGCCGGCGTCGGGGTGGGAAATGATGCCGAAGGTGCGGCGGCGCGCGACTTCGCGCGCGATCGTGGCGGCCGGCTTGCTGGTGGCAGCAGCGTCTTGGCCGTCCTGGAGGTCGGTGGTGGTTGCGTCGATTTCGTTGGACATGGTCTCGCCGTGGGGCGCTTGCAAAACTCTCGATTTTACCGGGTCCAGCGTACCTTGTGTGAACCAATTCCTGGCGCACCGGAGCGGGCTTCGTGTAGGAGCATTCGGGCGCGGGATGTGCGGATGGGCAAGTTCGGCGGGATGAAACGCAATGGCGGCGGCCGCATCGAGCGTATGGATGTGGCCGAAATGGCCGGAACGGCCGGGCATTCAAACGTTTTAGTGCCGCCAAACCATTATTGAAGTGACAAAAAAAGGGCTCAACCGAAAGTTTCTCTCTAGTAGGACTGGACTGACAAAACATCATGCATGGAACCTACATGGGGGCGACAGCTAGTCTTATGTTCGGCAAGAGACTATGGCATTAATGTACACACATCGCGATGAGGAAACCCATCCAAGCAATCGCCCCAGTGATGTATGTCAGAGATAACGAGGAAAATATGAATAACGCCCAACTCGGTAACGCCGCTCAGAAGAAAGCGCAATCGGTGAATCAGATCCCCTCGACCAGCGAAGAAATCAAACTGGCCGCCCGACCGGTTGTGAGCTACAGCGGCACCCAACAAAACGAGTTGCTCGCGGCCCTGCCGCGCCAAGACCTGGAAAGCCTGTTTGAGCACCTGGAACTCGTTCCCCTGCCCTTCGGCAAGGAACTGTTCGAATACGGCAGCAAGCTGGAATACGTCTACTTCCCCACCACCGCCATCGTCTCCCTGCTGTACGTGATGGAAGACGGCGCGACGACGGAAATCGCCGTGGTCGGCCACGAAGGCGCCGTCGGCGTGTCGCTGTTCATGGGCGAGCGCGCCACCTGCAGCGCCGTCGTCCAGAGCGCCGGCTACGGCTACCGCCTGAAAACGCAATACCTGCGCGACGCCTTCAACAAGGGCGGCGCCCTGCCCCAGCTCCTGATGCGCTACACGAACGCCCTGTTCGCCCAGATGGCCCAGAACGCCGTCGGCGGCCGCCACAGCTCGATCGAACAGAAACTGTGCCGCTGGCTGCTGGACCGCCTGGACCGCTCGCCGAGCAACGAACTGAAAGTCACGCAGGAACTCATCTCGATCATGCTGGGCGTGCGCCGCGAAAGCATCACGGCCGCAGCCGGCAAGCTGCAGGACGAAGGCCTGATCCAGTACCGCCGCGGCAATATCACCGTGCTGAACCGCCAGGGCCTGGAAGACTATGCGGGAGAGTGCTACAAGGTCGCTAAAAGCGAGTACGACCGTCTGCTGATGGATGTATCGCGCGCATGAGCGTGGCGGCATCCCTGCCAGCCGTCACGAGCGGCGACTGGGCCTGGGCTGCCCGCAAGTGTTGATGTAATTGATGGTCGGTCACGTCGGTATGTTCCGGTCCGGTATCGCTTGCCGGCGCCTCCGACCCAGCCACGGACAGCGCCGCAATATCCAGGGCACCGCCTGACGCGGACCCACCGGAGTCGAAGCCCGGCGCGACCACGGGAACGCAGGCGTGGACAGCGGTTCCGATCCCGTTCACGCCGCGATCCACCCGCAGCGTCCCTCCCAACAGCAGCGCCCGTTCACGCATTCCCAGCAGACCATGCGACTTGGGACGGCGCATCGCATCCGGCGGGATGCCGACGCCATCGTCGCTGACTTCCAGCGTGAACGCCTCGCCTTCGCGCGCCAGGTGCACCACGACGTGGCGGGCCTGGGCATATTTGGCGATATTGTTCAGCGATTCCTGCGTGATGCGGAACAGCGCGATCGCCTGCGTGGGACCGGCGTCGTCGACGTCGCCCTCGATGAGCGCCTCGCAATCGACGCCCGTCGTGCGGCCGAAATCCTCGCAATAACTTTGCAGCGCGGCGGACAGGCCGAGGTTGTCGAGCAGGCTCGGGCGCAGGTCTTCGACGATGCGGCGCTTCAGCTCGACCGTCTCGATCAGCGTGGCGCGGGCACGGGCCAGCGTGGCGGCCTGGGCCGGATGCGTGATCTTCAACTGGTCGCCGACCGTCGCCAGGTGCAGGCCGATGGCCGTCAGGTTGGCGCCCATCTCGTCGTGCAGTTCGCGCGCCAGTTTGGCCTTTTCTTCTTCCGACACACGGATCAGGTGACGCGACAGCACGGACAGCTGCTCCGTGCGCTCCGCCACCAGCAATTCGAGGTGGTCGTTGGTCTGCTGCAGGGCGCGTTCGGCGTTCAGGCGCGCGCGGAAGCCGCGCCGGATCAGGTTATAGAACAGCACGAGCACGACCAGCGCCGCGACATTGATGCCGAGCCCGCGCAGTGCGGCCAGCCGGTAGCGGTCGTAGAACACGGCGCTGCGCGCCGCCAGCAATTCGTTCTGTTCGCCCGTCATGATCACCACCTGCAGGCGGATCTCGTCCATGTGGGTCTTGTCTTCCTGGGTCTGGGCGATGGCGACGATGTCGCTCAGGCCGCCGTGGCGATACACGTCGAGGCCCTGGTTCATCAGGTTGATGCGGCGGGTGACGAGTGTTTGCAGCTGGGCCAGGTTCTTCAGCTGCGACGGGCTGTCGGCCAGTTGGGCCTTGAGACTGTCGAACTGGCCGTCCAGCTCACGTTCGGCCGTACGCAGCGGACCGAGATAGGTTTCCGACCCCGAAAGGTAATAGCCGCGCAGACCGCTTTCCGCATCGGTCACGAGCAGGTTCAGGTATTGCAGCTTGGCCGTCACGCGATCGGCCTGGGCCTGGCGCGCATTGGCAGTCTTCAGCCCATCCAGGTTGCGGACCAGGCTGACGCCGTTGAGGACCAGGATCAGGACACACACGACACACAGCAGGGTCTGGTACAACGGAAGGCTGCGAACCGGCCTGAACTTGGGGTCGGTGGTAAAAAACATCCTCGGTCGTTCCTTTCGCGCAGCTTGGCCTGTCCGAGTCATTATAGACTGGGAAAAGTTGCCATGGAGTTCGATTAGGCGTGCGGACGAGAAAATGTGGCGGGATGACGACGCGCAATTAACAATCCTGCACAGCAAATGACAAATTGCTAATACAGTTGCAGGCGCATGGGCAGCCACGCGGGCGCGCGGCGGCCGCCTGCCTGCCCTGCTCAGTCGAGCAGGTTGTTTTTCATGGCGTAGTACGTCAGGTCGCTGTTCGACTGCAGCCCCATCTTTTCCATGATGCGAGTACGGTAAGTCGAGACCGTCTTGATCGACAGCGACAGAGCATTGCCGATGTCGGACACGGTCGCCCCCTTCGCCAGGCGGAGGAACACCTGGAATTCGCGGTCCGACAATTCCGTGTGCAGCGCGGTGTTCGGATCGCGATCGAAACTCTGGGCCAGCAGTTCGCCGACCTGCGAGCTGACGTAACGGCGGCCCTGGTACACGGTACGGACGGCCGTCTTGAGCTCGTCGGCATCGCATTCCTTGTTCAGGTAGCCGTTGGCCCCCATCTTGAACAGGTTCAGCGCGTATTGCTGGGCTGGATAGCCGGACAGGATCAGGACCGGCAGATTGGGCTGGCCCTGGCGAATGGTGCGCAGGATATCGATGCCGCTCTGATCCGGCATGGCGATATCCAGCAGAAGCACGTCGCAAATCTCGCGGCGTGCGATATCGAGGGCTTCGCGTCCTGTCGCGCCTTCGGCAACGACTTCGAACTCGCCCGACGACGAAAAAATCTGTTTGAAACCTGCTCGAACTATCTGGTGATCGTCACAAATGGCAACGCGTATCATTGTCTTCCCTTAAGTTTTCCCGATACAGGAAAGAGCCGAGGCTGACACCTCACGCCTCCGGTCAGGTCATGCGTTTGAGTCAGCAAACTGCAAGTGACATTTTAGCACCTCCGGGGTGCAGAACAATAGGAGCGCACGCCTGAGCTGGCTGCGTCGACCGCTGCGCGTCGGCGAGCCGGTCAGGCTGGCGGCGAGCCGTGCTTGAGCAGGGAGAGAATCGCGTGCAGCTCGGCACGCAACGCTTCCGGCTCGATGGTCGGCACGGCCGGCGGTGGTGGTTCCGGCAATGCTTCGGCGTCGTGCTGGCTCCGCCCGTCCAGGCGATTGCGCGCACCGCTGATGGTGAAGCCCTGCTCGTACAGCAATTCTCGGATGCGCCGGATCAGCAGCACTTCGTGGTGCTGGTAATAGCGGCGGTTTCCACGGCGTTTGACCGGTTTTAGCTGGGTAAATTCCTGCTCCCAGTAGCGGAGCACGTGCGGCTTGACCCCGCACAACTCGCTGACTTCACCAATCGTGAAATAGCGCTTGGCCGGGATCGGCGGCAGCACGGTCGGGTCCATCTTGTTCGGTCGGTCGTTCATCGCTCACAAGCCTTGACGGCTTTATCAGGCGGCCCGCGCCAGGGAAGGACGACCCGGGCTCCCCGGATTACCCGGATTCGCCTCTTCGACCATGCCCTTGAGTTTCTGGCTGGCGTGGAACGTCACGACGCGGCGCGCCGTGATGGGGATTTCTTCCCCGGTTTTCGGATTACGGCCGGGGCGCTGCGGCTTGTCGCGCAACTGGAAGTTGCCGAAACCGGACAGCTTGACCGCCTCGCCGCGCTCGAGCGCATTGCGGATTTCGTCAAAGAACGTCTCGACCATGTCCTTGGCCTCGCGCTTGTTCAGGCCGACCTGCTCGAACAGCAGTTCAGCCAGCTCCGCCTTGGTCAGGGTCGGCAACGCCTTTTCCGCTTCCTGCCGTACCCGGGCCACCTGCATCGCACGATGCAGATCAGCGGCCAGCGCTTCCTGGAGCACGGCGGAATCAACGTCGTTGTTGTTAATTTTAAGCCCTACCTTGTTCTGGATTTGTGATGGGGGCTCGAGAAACCGAGGCGGTTTCCCGATGCCCCTGTCAGGCATGTCGCCCTTATTACGAACGCAACTTTGCGCCGTGTTTTTGTTGCGCCGAGGCTGCGAGCGCGGCCATGATGGCCTCGACCGCATCGTCCTGCAGCGTCGATTGAGTATCTTGCAAGCCAAAGCGGAAAGCAAGACTTTTTTCATCTTGTTCCAGACCCTTGCCGCGGTATTCATCAAACAAAACAACGGCTTGCACGAGTTTGCCGAGCGGGTTCGACGCCAGTTCCGACTGGAAAGCGTCGAGCAGCGCCTGGGCCGGCACGTCCTGTTTGACGACCAGCGCCAGGTCGCGCGTGGCACCCGGGAACTTCGAGATTTCGGCGTAGCGCGGCACGTCGCGCGCGCGCAAGGCGTCGGCGTCGATCTCGAACAGTACGGGCGCCTGCGGCAGGTCGTACTTCTGCAACCAGCGCGGATGCAGCTCGCCGACGATGCCGACGACCTTGCCGTCCACCGCGACGGACGCGCAGCGGCCCGGATGCAGGGCCGGGTGCTCGGCCTTGCTGAATCGCACGGCGCGCGGCGCGAACAGCGCTTCCACGTCGGCCTTGACGTCGAAGAAGTCGACGGCGCGGGTCGGCTGCCCCCACTGCTCGTCCGCGGCGGGACCGTAGGCGATGGCGGCGACGCGCTTGGGCTGGTCGAAACCGGCCACGGCCAGCGGGCCGTCCTGCGCCTGCGGGTTGCGCAGGAAGACGCCGCCCACTTCGAACACGCGCACGCGGCCGGCCTTGCGGTTCAGGTTGTAGCGGACGTTGGCGACGAGGCTGCCGATCAGGGTCGAGCGCATCACGCTCATCTGGCTCGCGATCGGGTTCTGCAGGCGGATCGGATCGGTGTTGCCGGCGAAATCCGTCTCCCACTGCTGCTCGACGAAGCTCATGTTCACCACTTCCTGGTAGCCGAGGTCGGCCAGCTGGTGGCGGATGGCGAACAGCGAACGGGTGTTTTCCGGCTCGATCAGCATCGCCGACGGCGCCACGGGCGGCAGCGTCGGGATGTTTTCGAAGCCGTACACGCGGGCCACTTCCTCGATCAGGTCTTCCTCGATCTCGATGTCGAAGCGGTACGACGGCGCCGTCACGTGGAACAGGCCGTCCTCGCGTTCGAACGGCAGGTGCAGGCGCGTGAAGATGTCGGCCACCATCTCGTCCGTGACGGGCACGCCGATGACTTTCGCGGCGCGCGCCGTGCGCAGGGTGACCGGCTTGCGCTGCGGCAGGTTCGGCGCCTGGTCGTCGACCGGGCCGATCTTGGTCTCGGGCGTGCCGCAGATCTCGACGATCAGCGACGTGATGCGCTCAAGGTGCTCGACCGTCGTCGCATAATCGACGCCGCGTTCGAAGCGGTGCGCGGCATCCGTCGAGAAGTTGTAACGGCGGGCGCGGCCCTGGATGGCGTTCGGCCACCAGAATGCCGCTTCCAGATAGATATTCGTCGTGTCGAGAGAAACGGCCGTCGAATCGCCGCCCATGATGCCGGCCAGCGACTCGATCTCTTTCTCGTCGGAGATCACGCCGACCCAGTCGTCGACGTCGACCGTGTTGCCGTTCAAGAGCTTCAGGGATTCACCCTTGCGGCCCCAGCGCACGTCCAGGCTGCCGTGGATCTTGTCCAGGTCAAACACGTGCGACGGACGGCCGACTTCCAGCATCACATAGTTCGAGATGTCGACGAGGGCCGACACCGAGCGCTGGCCGCTGCGCTCGAGGCGGCGCTTCATCCATTCGGGCGTCGCCGCCTTCGCGTTCAGGCCGCGGATGACGCGGCCCGAGAAACGGCCGCACAGGTCCGGCGCGGAAATTTTCACGGGCAGGACTTCGTCCGTGTTCACTTGCGCGGGGCGGAATTGCGGCAGCACCATCGGCACGCCGGTCAGGGCCGACACTTCGCGCGCCACGCCCAGCACGGACAGGCAGTCGGCCTTGTTCGGCGTGAGCTTGATCGTGAATTTCAGGTCGTTCAGGCCGAGATAGTCGCGGATGTTCTGGCCGACGGGTGCATCTGCCGGCAGCTCCATCAGGCCGTTGCTCTCTTCCGAGATTTTCAGTTCCTTCGCCGAGCACATCATGCCCTGCGATTCCACGCCGCGCAGCTTGCCGACCTTGATCTCGAACGGCTTGCCATCCGCACCCGGCGGCAGCACGGCGCCGGCTTGCGCGCAGATCGCTTTCATGCCCGCGCGCACGTTCGGCGCGCCGCAGACGATGTTCAGCAAGGTGCCGGTGCCCACGTCGACCTGGCACACGTTCAGGCGGTCCGCGTTCGGGTGCTTGGCCACTTCCTTGACCTGGGCCACGACGACGTTGGAGAACGGCGGCGCGACCGGTTCGACCTCTTCCACTTCCAGGCCGGACATCGTGAGCAGGTGCGCGAGTTCGTCCGAATTCATCTTCGGATCGACCATGGAACGGAGCCAGTTTTCAGAGAATTGCATATTCGTTTGCCTTGGTGTTTATCGGACGTGTGCTGCTTAGTTGAATTGCTTCAGGAAGCGAAGATCGCCTTCATAAAACAGGCGCAAATCGTTGATCCCGTAGCGCAGCATGGTCAGGCGCTCCAGGCCCGAACCGAACGCGAAGCCGATGAATTTTTCCGGATCGAGTCCGAAATTGCGGACGACCGTCGGGTGCACCTGGCCGGCGCCCGACACTTCCAGCCAACGGCCCTTGAGCGGACCGGAACCGAAGGCGATGTCGATCTCGGCCGACGGTTCCGTGAACGGGAAGTACGACGGGCGGAAGCGCACCTGCAGGTCGTCCGTCTCGAAGAATGCCTTCACAAAGTTCAGGTACACGCCTTTCAGGTCGGCAAAGCTGATGTCTTCGCCGATCCACAGGCCTTCGACCTGGTGGAACATCGGCGAGTGCGTGGCGTCGCTGTCGACGCGGTACGTGCGGCCCGGTGCGATCACCTTGATCGGCGGGGTGTGCGTGCGCGCATAGCGCACCTGCATCGGGCTCGTATGGGTGCGCAGCAGCAGCGGCTTGCCGGTGCTGTCGTTGCCTTCGATGTAGAACGTGTCCTGCATCGAGCGGGCCGGGTGGTTTTCCGGGCTGTTCAGCGCCGTGAAATTGGTCCAGTCCGTTTCGATCTCGGGGCCGTCGGCCACGTCGAAACCGATCGAGCGGAAAATCTGTTCGACCCGCTCCCAGGTCCGCATGACAGGGTGGATGCCGCCCGTCGCACGGCCGCGGCCCGGCAGGGTGACGTCGATGGCTTCGGCGTTCAAGCGGGCGAGCAATTGCGCATTGGCGAGATCCTCGCGGCGGGCCGTCAACGCCTGTTCGATTTTTTCTTTGGCGGCGTTGATCAGGGCACCTTGCGCCTTGCGCTGATCGGGGTCGAGCTTGCCGAGGCCCTTCATCAGTTCGGTCACCTGGCCGGTCTTGCCCAGGTATTTCGCTTTTGCATTTTCCAGCGCGGCAGCGTCTTGTGCGGCGCCAAAGTCGGACTGGGCCGACGTAACGAGTTGTTCCAGCGCGAGGTTTGCGAGATCCATGCGTGTTCTTTTCCTATTGATGGCGGGAGGCGCCAGAAACAAAAACAGGGCATCGGTCGTGAAACCTTTGCCCCGTCCTTTGCGCATCGGCCACCCCGGGGCGGCGCGATGCTGGTCTTGCGTTCGCTGTCTGAATTAAGCAGCCAGCTTTGCCTTGACGGTGTTCACGATAGCGGCAAAAGCCGGCTTGTCGTTGACAGCCATGTCGGCCAGGACTTTACGGTCCAGTTCAATCGCGGCTTTCTTCAGGCCGTTCATGAATGCGCTGTAGGTCATGCCGTGCGAACGCGAAGCTGCGTTGATACGGGTGATCCACAGTGCGCGGAAAACGCGCTTCTTGTTGCGGCGGTCGCGGTATGCGTACTGGCCAGCGCGCATGACGGCTTGCTTGGCAATACGGAATACTTTGCTGCGGCGGCCACGATAGCCTTTGGCAAGCGCAAGAACCTTCTTGTGACGGGCACGTGCAGTAACCCCACGTTTTACTCGAGGCATATTAGCTCCTTAGTGTGATGTGAGATTAAGCAGACGGCATCATGCGGTAGACGCTCTGGACGTCGGACGCATTGATGTTGCGGGTGCCACGCAGCTGGCGCTTGTTCTTGGTGGTCTTCTTGGTCAGGATGTGACGCTTGAACGCCATACCCGATTTGACGGTACCACCCGGGCGCACGCGAAAACGCTTTTTCGCGGAGCTTTTGGTTTTCATTTTCGGCATAGTCTTCTGCCCTCTTACAGGCAGCCTCATATGTGACAGGATTGCAGGTGGCAGCAACGCTGCTCTTGGATGCCTGCTTTCACTTGTCTCTGCAGCGGAAGCGGGTCCACTACAGTCTTGCATCCCGTGCCGTTGAGCATGGGAACCGCAGATTCTAGCACAGTTTTATTGGCCTGGTGGGTTCGGGGAGCCCACCCTACGGCAATTTCAATCCCGCGACGACGTCAAAATGGAATAGGCCAGGCCCGGGCCGCGGGCGAACCCGGGCCCGGGCCTGGCCCGGCTTGACTGTCGCGGCGAGATCGAACCCGCGGCGAAGCGGCGAAGAATTATTTCTTCTTCTTGGGCGCAACCACCATGATCATCTGGCGGCCTTCCAGTTTCGGAAACTGCTCGACCTGGCCATACGGCTCGAGGTCGCCGCGCAGGCGCTCCAGCATGCGCTGACCAATATCCTGGTGAGCCATCTCGCGGCCACGGAAGCGCAGCGTGATCTTGGTCTTGTCGCCTTCTTCCAGGAACTTGATCAGGTTACGCAGCTTGATGCTGTAGTCACCCTCGTCCGTACCCGGACGGAACTTGATTTCCTTGACCTGGATGATTTTCTGCTTCAGCTTCGCTTCGTGCGCCTTCTTCTGCTCCGAATACTTGAACTTGCCATAGTCCATCAGGCGGCAGACCGGGGGAACCGCGTTCGGCGCGATTTCCACCAGATCCACGTTCGCCTCTTCAGCCAGACGAAACGCGTCGGCCAGGCTCACAATGCCCAGCGGTTCGTTGTCTATCCCGTTCAAACGCATTTCCGGATAGTTGATTTCGCCATTGATGCGATGTCCCGACTTGTCAGTAGCTATGTTGTTTCCTTTGAAAGTAAGATGGATAGTGCCGTCTCAAGGCGTCAGCTTGATCACTTTGCCTTGGATGCTACCTCGCCTTGGAGGCGTTCCAGCAGCGCATCGACCGACATGACGCCAAGGTCGACATTGCCGCGAGCGCGAACGGCCACAGTGTTGGCATCCCGCTCTTTATCGCCGACAACTAGGATGTACGGCAGTTTTTGGACGGAATGCTCCCGAATTTTATAGGTAATCTTCTCGTTCCGCAAATCAGCGTGAACACGCAGGCCGGCCGCCTTCAGCTTCGCTTCGACTTGTTTGACGTAGTCGGCCTGCGCATCCGAGATGTTCAGGATGGCAACCTGGACCGGCGCCAGCCACAGCGGCAGCGCGCCGGCGTAGTTCTCGATCAGGATGCCGATGAAGCGCTCCATCGAGCCGACGATCGCGCGGTGCAGCATCACGGGCACTTTGCGGGAATTGTCTTCCGCGACATATTCAGCGCCGAGACGGCCCGGCATCGAGAAGTCGACCTGCATCGTGCCGACCTGCCACGGACGGCCCAGGCTGTCCTTCAGGTGGTACTCGATCTTGGGACCGTAGAACGCACCCTCGCCCGGCAGCTCGGTCCAGGTCACGCCGCAGCCGCGCAGCGCGGAACGCAGCGCTTCCTCGGCCTGGTCCCACACCTCGTCGGAACCGATGCGGTTGTCCGGGCGCAGCGCGATCT
This sequence comes from Massilia sp. Root335, assembly GCF_001425685.1. Taxonomy (GTDB): domain Bacteria; phylum Pseudomonadota; class Gammaproteobacteria; order Burkholderiales; family Burkholderiaceae_D; genus Telluria; species Telluria luteola. The sequence continues at coordinate 143,754 of NZ_LMCY01000003.1, forward strand.
TGACGTCGATGTTCTCGAAACCGAAGTCCTCGTACACCTTCATCGCCTGGGCGTGGAAGGCAACCACTTCGGGCGCGATCTGCGCTTCGGTACAGAACACGTGGCCGTCGTCCTGGGTGAAGCCGCGCACGCGCATCAGTCCGTGCAGCGCGCCCGACGATTCGTTGCGGTGGCACTGGCCGAATTCGCCGTAGCGCAGCGGCAGGTCGCGGTAGGAACGCAGGCCCGCGTTGTAGATCTGCACGTGGCCCGGGCAGTTCATCGGCTTGAGCGCATAGGTGCGGTTTTCCGACTCGGTCGTGAACATGTTTTCACGATAATTGTCCCAGTGACCGGTCTTCTGCCACAGGGTGACGTCGATGATCTGCGGCGCCTTGACTTCGTTGTAGCCGGTGACCTGGTAGGTCTTGCGCATGTATTGCTCGATCTGCTGCCAGATGGTCCAGCCTTTCGGATGCCAGAAGATCAGGCCCGGCGCCTCGTCCTGGAAGTGGAAGAAGTCCAGCTGCTTGCCCAGCTTGCGGTGATCGCGCTTCTCGGCCTCTTCCAGCATGTGCAGGTATTGTTCCTGGTCTTCCTTCTTGGTCCAGGCGGTGCCGTAGACGCGCTGCAGCATCTCGTTCTTCGAATCGCCGCGCCAGTACGCGCCGGCCAGCTTCATCAGCTTGAACACCTTCAGCTTGCCGGTCGAGGGCACGTGCGGGCCGCGGCACAGGTCGGTGAACTTGCCTTCGGTGTACAGCGACACGTCCTCGTTCGCCGGAATCGACGCGATGATCTCGGCCTTGTAGTCTTCGCCGATCGATTTGAAGTAGGCCACGGCTTCGTCGCGCGGCAGCACCTTGCGCGTGACCGGCTCGTCCTTCTTGGCGAGCTCGGCCATCTTCTTCTCGATGGCCTGCAGGTCGTCCGGGGTGAACGGACGCTTGTACGAAAAGTCGTAGTAGAAGCCGTTGTCGATCACGGGGCCGATCGTGACCTGCGCTTCCGGGAACAACTCCTTGACGGCATAGGCCAGCAAGTGGGCGGTCGAGTGGCGGATCACGTCCAGGCCTTCCGGGTCCTTGTCCGTGACGATGGCCAGGTCGGCATCGTTCTCGATCAGGAACGAGGTGTCGACGACCTTGCCGTCGACCTTGCCGGCCAGCGCGGCCTTGGCCAGGCTCGGGGCGATGCTGGACGCCACCTGGGCGACCGTCACCGGACCTTCGAATTGACGGCTCGAGCCGTCCGGGAGGCGAACATTCAACATTGTGAGCTCCATCGGCGCCATGCGCCCGTTGCGTTTATTAAGTTTGATACTGGAAAATTCTGGACGAAAAAAAACGCGCACCAGGCGCGTTTTTTCAGTGTCGTCGAGCTCCGGTCGTTTTCCGGACAAAAGCACACCCTACCGCGTCTAGCGATTCCCCCACAACGTCGTTGTAGTTCGCGGTGTCATAACCGTTTGTGCCTTTCTCGCTCTTACTGACGACAAGAGCGGAAAACCGAAGTTCCCCGCATTGTCTTTTGTGTTCTGGTGGGCGGTGCAGAATTCGAATCTGCGACCCCTTGGATGTCGACCAAGTATTCTAACCAGCTGAACTAACCGCCCGTATGCCGCCATTATAAGGAGTCGGCCGGATATGCGCAAGGTGGGGACGGCGCGGGCGCCGTACCGGTATACTCCCGCCTGTTTCCTTTCATTCCATCCTACATGTCCGACCAGTCCGGCTCCTCCGCCCACCTCCACGCCCACCTCGACGGCGACGCCCGCCATGCCCACACGATCGAAGGCCGCAGCCAGAAAGCGATGGCCATCGCGCTCGGGCTGACCTTGCTGTATGCGGTGGTCGAAGTCGTCAGCGGTTTCATGTCGAACTCGCTCGCGCTGATCTCGGACGCCGGCCACATGGTGACGGACGCCGCCGCCCTCGGCCTCGCGCTGCTGGCGCAATTGATCGCGCGCCGGCCGCCGTCGGCGCGCCATTCGTTCGGCTTCGTGCGCGCGGAAGCGCTGGCCGCCTTCGTCAACAGCCTCGCGATGCTCCTGCTCGTGGGCTGGATCGTGTACGAGGCCGCGCAGCGTCTCGCGCACCCGGAATACGTGGCCGGCAAGACCGTGCTGATCGTGGCCGGCATCGGCGCCTGCATCAACATGTCCGTCGCGTGGGTGCTGTCGCGCGACGAGCAGAGCATCAACACCCGCGCGGCCCTCGTCAACGTGCTGGGCGACCTGCTGGGCTCCATCGCCGCCATCGCGGCCGGCGCCGTCATCCACTTCACGGGCTGGGTGCGCATCGACCCGATCCTGTCGATCTTCGTGTCGCTGCTGATCCTCAAATCGACGGTCGGCATCCTGCGCGAGTCCTACCACTTCCTGATGGAAGGCGTGCCGCACCACATCGACTACCTGCAGATCGGCGCCGACATGGCCGCCATTGCCGGCGTGCGCTCCGTGCACGACCTGCACGTATGGGACATGTCGCCCGGCGAGCCCGCGCTCATCGGCCACCTGGAAATCGACGACCTGAACGCCTGGCCCGCCATCCTGCGCGCCGTGAAGGAGATGCTGCGCGACAAGCACGGCATCGAGCACGTCACGCTGCAGCCCGAGGCCGTGCACTAGTCCGACGTCCTGTAAGCCGCTTCCGACCCGGCCTCGGGGCACACGCCGATAGCCCAGCCGCACGCACCCTGTGGATAATCGGCCCATGCCTACCCCATCCGATCTCGCCACCGCCAAGGTTTACGACACCCTGATCGTCGGCGGCGGCCCGGGCGGCCTCACCGCCGCCATCTACCTGCGCCGCTTCACGCGCAACGTCGCCCTCGTCGACAAGGGCAACAGCCGCCTGCGGCTGATCCCCGTCTCGCACAACTATCCCGGTTTTCCGGAAGGCGTGCCCGGCCACATCCTGCTGGGCAACCTCACGACGCAGCTGGCGCGCTACGGCGGCTGCGTGATGCCGGGCGAGATCACTGACCTGCGCATGGAGGACGGCCTGTTCGCGGCCGATTACGCGCCCGACGGCGAGGACGGCACCGTCACGATCCGCGCCCACACGGTGGTGCTGGCGACGGGCGTCACCGATGCCGGCCTGCCGATCGAGAACTGGCGCGAGGCCGTCGCGTTCGGGTCCGTGCGCCTGTGCCCCGTATGCGACGGCTTCGACGTGATCGACAAGCGCATCGCCGTCGCGACGGCGGCCGTGAATCCGGTCGGCCACGCGCTGTTCATGCGCACGTTCAGCGCCGACGTGACCCTGTTCGAACGCGGTTCGCCGTCGATGCTGGGCGCCGACGACCGCCGCCGCCTGATTGCTGCCGGCGTGCGCTACGTCGATTCCCCGCTACTGTCCGTCACGCTCGATGCGGCGATGAAGCCCGTGCTGCACACCGACGACGGCCGGGCCCACGAGGCGGACGTGTTCTATCCGATGCTGGGCGAGACCGCGCGCTCGGGCCTCGCCGCGGCGCTGGGCGCACGCACGGCGCAATGCGAGGAGATCGTCGTGGGCGAGCATCAGGAGACGACGGTGCCCGGCCTGTACGCGATCGGCGATGTCGTCGTGGGATTGAACCAGATCGCGGTCGCGACGGGCCAGGCCGCGCGCGCGGCCGTGCGCATCCACAACCAGCTGCCACCCGCGCTGCGGCCGCCGGCGCAAGGTCCGGCCGCCCTGCGGACCACGTCGTGATCCTCCCGCGGGCGCCGCGGACGGCTCATGCGGACGCCGCGCGCCGGACCGCCAGCAGGTCGCGGATGATTTCCGTGAGCCGCTCGACCGACATCGGCTTGCCGACGTGCGCATCGAAGCCGGCCGCGCGGGCCCGTGCAATGTCGGACGGGCGCGCGAGCCCGCTCACGGCAATCGCGGGCAGCGCGGCATGGCGCGGCATCTCCCGCACCGCCTTCAGCAGCGCATAGCCATCCATCCCCGGCATGGAAATATCCGACATCAGCAGGTCGACGTCGCTGTCCGCGAGGATCTCGAGCGCCTGCGGTCCGCTGGCCGCACCCGTCACGAACGCACCGTGCATCTCGAGCAGGGCCTTGCACGTCACGACCACGTCCTCGGCGTCGTCGACCAGCAGGATGCGCACGCCGGCGATACCCGCGGCGACCGTGCCTTTCCCGGCCAGCGGGAGGCCGCCGTCGCGGCCCAGCAGCGGCAGCCAGACGGAGAAACGCGCCCCTTTGCCGACGCCCTCCGAAAACGCTTCGACGCGGCCGCCATGCAGCGTGGTGATCTCGCGCACCAGCGCGAGCCCGATGCCGAGCCCGCCCTTGGCGCGCGTGGTCACGGAGCCGGGCTGGGCGAACATTTCGAAGACCTGCGGCAGAAAACCCGGCGCGATGCCCTGCCCGGTGTCGCTGACGTCGATCCGGGCCAGGCCGTCCTCGCGGCCGAGACGCACGGACACGCTGCCGCCCGGCGGCGTGAACTTGATGGCGTTGCTCAGCAAATTCATCACGACCTGTTCGATCCGTACGCTGTCGGCCATCACGCCCAGGCCGGGATCGTCCGCCTCCAGGTCGATCGCCAGCCGGCCGGCGACGGGATCGGCGCGCACCGCGTCGACGGCGCCCTGCACCAGCGGCAGCAGCTGCACCGGCGCCATCTGCATCGTCAGCTTGCCGGTACGCACACGCGACATGTCGAGCAGGTCGTCGATCAGCTTTGCCTGGCTCAGCACCGCGTGGCGGATCACGCCGGTGGCGCGCGCGACGACCGGCAAGCCGCGCAGGTCGGGCAGGCGCGACAACAGCTCGACGTTGATGTGGATGAGATTCAGCGGGTGGCGCAGCTCGTGCGCCATGATCGCCAGGAACTCGTCCTTCAGCCCCAGCGCCAGTTCCGCGTCGGTACGGTTGCGCTGTTCCGCGGTCAGGGTCTGTTCCCGCTCCTGCTCCTGGCGCACGCGCTCGGTCTCGTCGCGCGCGATCATCGCATAGCCCTGGAACTCGACGTTCCGGATCTGGATGATCTCGCTCCGGCAAAACAGCGTGCCGCCGTTCTTGCGCAGGTACCAGCGCTCGTCGATGGCGCGGCCGTCGCGGCGCACGCGCTCGATCTCATCGGCCGGCGCGCCGTGTCCGCGCTCCTCGGGCGTGGACAGGAAGTCCAGCTCGAGCCCCATCACCTCGCTCTCGCGATAGCCGAACATGCGCTCGGCGCCGCGGTTCCAGCTCGTCACGCGGCCATCCTGGTCCATCGTGACGATCGCATAATCCTCCGTGCTCGCGGCCACCAGGCGCATGCGCGCCTCGCCCGCGCGCAGCTTTTCCTCCGCTTCGCGCCGGCCCGTGATGTCGATGAAGGTCATCACCGCGCCTTCGATGCGATCCTCGGTGGTGCGGTACGGCTGCACGCGCACGATGTAGTAGCGGCCTTCCTGGCTGCGCACCTCGCGCTCGACCATGCGCAGCGTGTTGAAGGTCAGCGCCACGTCGTCGGCCAGCTCGGGATAGTCAAGGCGGTGCGTGAGGTCCAGCAGCGACCTCCCGCCGTCGGTCGGGATGACCGAGAAGATGTCGGCGGCGCGCGGCGTGAAGCGCTTGATGCGCAGGCCGCTGTCGACGAAGATCGTGGCGATGTCGGTGGCGGCGATCAGGTTGTTCAGGTCGTCGTTGGCCTTGCCGGTCTCCTCGACCTTGAGCTTGAGCTCGTAATTGACGGTGACGAGTTCCTCGTTGACCGACTGCAGCTCTTCCTTGCTGGTTTCCAGCTCTTCCGTGGCCGAGCGCAGCTCCTCGTTGATCGCCTGCAGTTCCTCGTTGGCGGCGCGCAGCTCCTCGTTCGAGACCTCGGCATGCTCGATGGTTTCCTGCAGCTGCTGCTTCTTGCGCTGGAGTTCGGCCTCCAGCTGCGACAGCACCGCTTCGTCGCCATGGTCCTTGCCGTCGTTCCGGTCCTGGTCGGACTCCCGCTCGACGTCCGCGAACGTCACCAGCAGGAAGTCCTGCGCGGCCTCGTCGTCGTGGAACGGCCGCACCGACATGCTGACCACGCACTGGTGCCCCGCACGCGCCATCGACACCTGGCGCCCCTCCACGGCCGCGCCGGTGTGCTGCACCTGGTACAGGGCGCTGCGCAGGTCGATGCGCAATTCCGGCAGCACCAGCGTGAGGATATCGCGCGACGGCTCGCCGCCGACCATGCGCATGTAGCGGGCGGCGTGCCCGGACATGTGGACGATGTTGTGGTCGGTGTCGACGATCACGCTGGGCGGCGCGAACTGGGCCAGCGCGCGCCGGTGCACCTCGGCCGGCGGCGCCAGGCGGCGCGCCGTCGACACCAGCGTGCGCGGCTCGGGCAGGTGCAGGTGCAGCGGCGCGCCGGGTTGCGCCCGGTGTTGCGGCAACGTGCGCACGGCGGCCCGCGCGCGGTAGATGCGGTTCTTCTTGTCCACCGGGACGAACAGTTCGTCCAGCGCCTCCGCCGACTCCGACGAGCCGAGGAACAGGTAGCCGCCCGGCTTGAGCGCGAAGTGGAAGGTCTCCAGCACGCGCTGCTGGATGTCGCGGTTCAGGTAGATCAGCAGGTTGCGGCAGGTGACGAGGTCGATGCGCGAGAACGGCGGATCGCGCAGCAGGTTGTGCTCGGCGAACAGGATGCGGTCGCGCACCGGCTTGCGGATGTGGTAGCGGCCATCCTCGCGCGTGAAATGCTGGCGCAGGCGGCCCGGCGGCACGTCGGTCACGATCGAGACCGGATACAGCCCGGCGCGCGCGACGGCGATCGCGTTCGCATCGATGTCCGAGGCGAAGACCTGGTAGGCGGGCGGATTCGTCATCAGCGCCGCCTGGTCGGCCAGCAGCATCGCCACCGAATACGCTTCCTCCCCGGTGGCGCAACCGGCCACCCAGGCGCGCACCTCGTCGCCGGCCTTGCGGTCGCGGAAGACGGCGGGGATCACGTCGCGCTCCAGCGCCTCGAACGCCTCGCGGTCGCGGAAGAAATTCGTCACCCCGATCAGCAGGTCGTTGAGCAGCAGCTTGTGCTCGCTCGCGTCGGCTTCCAGCAGGCGCAGGTAGTCCGGCAGCGACCGCGTCGCGCGCACCTGCATGCGGCGTTCGAGGCGGCGCAGGATGGTCGCGCGCTTGTACTGGCGGAAATCGTGCCCGGTCTGCATGCGCAGCAATCCGAGGATGCGCTGCAGCGCCTGCTCCGAAGCGGCGCCGTCGTCGACGATGACCAGTGCCGGACCTTCGCCGCCTTCCGCCGGCGGCAATTCGATCACGCTCGCATTGCGCCACAAATCGATCAGCTTCTGCGGCATCTCGGCGACCGGCAGGATGAAGTCGACCTGCCCGGTACTGATCGCCGCCAGCGGCATGCCGTCGTGTTCCGCGTCCGCCGGACTCTGGACGATGATCACGCCGCCCATTTCCTTGACCCGCCCGATGCCGGTCGCGCCGTCGCCGCCGGTGCCCGACAGCAGGAGCACGATCGCGCGCTCCTTCTGCGCCTCGGCCAGGGTGCGAAAGAATGCATCGATGGCGATGTGCTGCCCGCGCGGCCGCCGCATCTCGCTGACGACGAGGTTGCCGTCCGACATGCTCAATTGCTTGCTCGGCGCGATCACGTAGACATGGTTGGGTTCGATCTTGACCGCTTCCGTGACCTGGAGGACCGGCATGCGGGTGACGCGCTGCAGGACCTGGTCGGCGCTGCTCTCGTGCTTCGGCGACAGGTGCAGGATCACCACGAATGCCATGCCGTTGTCGGCGGGCATGTGGCCGAACAAGGTGAGGAGTGCCGGCAGGCCGCCCGCCGATGCGCCGATGCCGACGACCGGAAAGGTCAGGTGCGGTGCAATACCGACGGCGGCGACGTTGGGCATCTCGGTCATGGGGTTCATTCTCGGTAGAGGAACTGCGAGTCTAAGCGATAGTGGCACGTTTGGATGGCCGGCGCCGTGGCGACGAGAAAATATTTTGCCGCTGCCCACCATGCATTGCCGGACCTGGCCGACCCGCCCTTGCACAGCGAACGCGGCCGCGTCGACTTATCAGCCCTGCCCCGCCAGTTCGATGCGGCGCCGGATGCGTTCCACCGCGGCCGCATCGCCCGCCGCGC
>NZ_LMCY01000003.1:151834-203548 GCF_001425685.1 Massilia sp. Root335
AGCAGCGGCCGGCGCCAGCCCTGGTTTGACGCCGTGTCCACGGCCGTCGCGATGTCGGCCGGCGTGATGCGGCCCGCCTTCAGCAGCGCGCCGGCCGCGACGAGGCGCGCGAGCGGATCGGCGACCCCGGCCAGCGAACCGCTCGTCACGACGGCGCGGTGCTGCTCCGGCAGCAGGGCCGCGTCCAGGCCTTGCCAGCGGCCGTCCAGGTAGGCAGCGTACGCGCGCTGGGCCGGCGTGGCGTCGGACGCCAGCGCCGCGAAACCGGCGCAGTCATAGTCGAGCGCCGCCGCCTTGACGCCGCAGCGCACCAGCTCGGCCTGGGCGACGACGTCGAAGCGCCCCGTGCTGGCGCTCGCGCGGCGGGCGCGCGCGAACTCGGCATCGGCGGCGGGCGAGTCGCCGCGCAGCCAGTCGTCCGTGAAGCCGTCGAGCGAACTTCTGGCATCGCCTTCCCACGCGGGCGGCTGCGGCTTGCTGGCGCAGCCGGCCAGCGCGGCGGCGGCGATCATCATGATGAGCGGCTTGACGGTCATGGCAGCTTGATCTCCGTGTCGTGCTTGAATGGCCATTTGCGGTTGATCTCGTCGACGAGGCGGTTCACCTTGCGCAGGCTCGCATCGACTTCGCCGCGCAGCCGGCCCAGGTCCTCGGTGGCGGCGTGCGCGTTCTTGCCGACGGCCTGGGCCTCGGCCAGCACGGCGTCCGCCTTCTGCAAGGTGCCGCGCGCGTCCGCCAGCAGGCCGTTCAGTTCGCGGATGGCGCCCTGCGTATCGTCCATCACGCCGTCCTTGCCGAACACGCGCTGGTCCGTCTTGGCCAGCAGCGTGTCCACGCGGTGCAGGGTCTGCAGCAGTTTTTCCGCCTCGGCGTCGCCGCCCAGTGCCGTGCCCAGCACGCCGTAGCGGCCCGACAGGCGGCCGGACAGCGCGTCGACGTTGGCGAGCGTGTTGCCGATGTGGGAGTCGGAGCGCGTCATGGTCTCCAGGTTTTCCAGCAGCGTGCGCGCCGTCGCCAGCAGGCGCGGAATCTCGGCCGCGGCGTCGCCCCGCAGCACGGGACGGCGGGCGTGGTCGGGCAGCGGCGGATCTGTCAGCACGCCGCTGTACGCGCGCAGCCGGGTCTCGCCGACGACGCTGCGCTCGAGCGTGAACACGCTGGTCGTGCGCAGCCATTTCGCATCGTCCTTCGGGATGTCGACGATGACGTCGACCTTGCCGTCCCGGCCCAGCCGGACCTGGCGCACGCGCCCGATGGGGAAGCCGGCGAAGCTCATGTCCATGCCCGGGATCACGCCCTCGGAATCGTCGGCCACGAGCACCAGTTCCTGCGTCTGTTCGAACACGCCGCGCGCGTACATCACGTACAGGAAGAAGGCGGCGATCAGCGCGCCGATCACGACCAGCAGGATCAGGGCCTTGGCTTCCACGTGCTTCGGTTCGTCCGGCGGGGCGTCCGCCATGCGGTCTTTGTCGTTATCGGTCATGGGTCGTCATCAGATGTATTTCACGGCCAGCGAACTGGCCTCGATCAGCAGCAGCACGAACAGCAGCCGCAGCGCGCCCGGCTGCACGTTCGTGCGCAGGCGGCGCGGGCGGCGCAGCAGTTCCAGGATGGCGGCGCTCGGAATCACCGCCACCGCGAGCCCGAACAGCACCGTCTTGAGCACGAAGCCGAGGGTCACGGTCGGGTCGAACACGCGGCCCACCGTGCGCGTGTAGTCCGGCAGGCCCCACGGCGACAGGCCGTACACGTTCAGGTAGGCCAGCACGAGGACGATGGTGCTCGACACCATCGCGAGGCTCAGCACGGAAAACGCGTTGGCGATCACCTGCGGCACGAGGTCGCGGCGCAGGCGGCGCAGCGTCTCGGCCGTCGCCTCCCCGGCCGGCACGCCGCTGCGCGCGAGGCCCATGGCGCCGGCGTCGAACGCCATGCCGGCGCGCAGCGCGGCGAACATCGCGGCCGACAGCGGCAGCAGTTCGAGCACGAGCACCCGCACGACCATCTCCAGCGCGTAGCGCGACAGGCCATAGCTCTGCGCCGTGACGAGCACGATGCGGATGATGACGAGGCTCACGAGGGCCGTGAGCAGCGTGAACCAGGGCAGCACCTGCCACGTGCTCGCGTAGATGTAGCGCGACGTCGCGAGGCGGTTGGCGCGGTGGTACGTCGACGGCGTCAGCGCCATCACGAGCGCCACGGCGCCCAGGTGCAGCATGGCCCACCAGCTGGCGGCGTAGCGCGCCGCCATGACGCCCCACAGGCGCGGTTTGATGTACAAGAGCGAAGTCATCGACATGTCTGCATTGTTGGGTGGGCGGGCCCCGCCCACGCGTAACGCGAACGGACCCCATACGTCACGCGTGGGCACGGGGTGCCCACCCTACGTCCTCCTGGCCTCGTGCACACCCTTCACCTCGCCGATCGCGGCGAGGGCTTTCTGCAACTGGCCGGTGGAGCTGATCTCCGCCGTGAACACCATCCGCGCGAACCCCTTGCTGCTCTGGGTGTTCACGCCGGTCACGTTGATCTTCGAGATGGCCAGCACTTCCGAGATGTCGCGCAGCAGGCCCTGGCGGTCGCTCGCGTGGATGAAGATATCGACCGGGAACACCGTCTCCTGGCCCGTCGCGCCCCATTCCGTCTCGAGCACGCGCTCCGGATTGCGCGACGCCATCTCGGCGAAGTTCTTGCAGCTGGCGCGGTGGATCGACACGCCCTTGCCGCGCGTGACGAAGCCCACGATCGGGTCCGGCGGCGCCGGCTTGCAGCAGCGCGCCAGCTGCGTCATCAGGCCTTCGGTGCCGACGACCAGCACGCCCGACTTGGCGCCCTGCTCCACGCTCGATGCGCGGCTCTTGTTGACGACCGCCTCGTCGGCGACGGGCGCCGCCGGCGCGCCCGTGTCGTGCAGCGCCGCTTCCACGTGGCGCAGGCTGAATTTTTCCTTGCCGACGGCGATGAACAGGTCGTCGACCTTCGCGAATCCCAGCTTGTGCGCCAGCGCGTCCAGGTTGACCGCGGTCTTGCCTTCGCGCTGCAGCGATTTCTCGACGAGCGCGCGGCCGTGCCCCAGCGTCTCGGCCAGTTCCAGCGCGTGGAACCAGGCGCGGATCTTCGAGCGCGTGCGGCTGCTGACCGTGTAGCCGGGGCTGAGCCAGTCGCGCGACGGCCCCTGGCTGCCGGCCGGGCCTTTCGCCGTGATGACTTCACAGGTCTGGCCGTTCTTCAGCGGCGTGTTCAGCGGGACCATCACGCCGTCGACCTTGGCGCCGCGGCAGCGGTGCCCCACCTCGCTGTGCAGGTGGTAGGCGAAGTCGATCGGGGTCGCGCCGACCGGCAGCTCGAGCACGCGCGCCTGCGGCGTCAGCACGAAGATGCGGTCGTCCAGCGTCGTGGATTTCAGCTTCTCGACCCATTCGCGCTGCAGCTCTTCCTGGCCGGTGACGGCGCTCGCGACCTCGGTCTTCCACGCCAGCAGCTGGCGCAGCCACGCGATCTTGGCGTCGTATTCCTGGCTCTTGAAGTTGGAGCCGCCTTCTTCCTTGTAGCGCCAGTGCGCGGCCACGCCGTATTCGGCGAAGTTGTGCATCTCGTGGGTGCGGATCTGCACTTCCAGCGGCCGCCCGTCCTCGGCGGTGACGACCGTGTGCAGGGACTGGTAGCCGTTCGCTTTCGGGCGCGAGATGTAGTCGTCGAATTCCTTCGGGATCGGCGTCCAGATGTTGTGGACGACGCCCAGCACGGTGTAGCAGGTCTTGATGTCGTCGACGATCACGCGGAACGCGCGCACGTCGTACAGCTCGGAGAAGTCGAGCTCCTTGCCGCGCATCTTCTTCCAGATGCTGTAGATGTGCTTGGGCCGGCCGAAGACCTCGGCCTTGATGCCGGCCGCCGCGAGCTCCCTCTGCAAGCGCTCGATGGACGACTGCACGAAGCTCTCGCGCAGCATGCGCTTCTCTTCGAGCATCTTGGCGATGCGTTTATACGTGTCCGGCTCCATCATCCGGAACGACAGGTCTTCCAGTTCCCATTTCAGCTGGAAGATGCCGAGCCGGTTGGCCAGCGGCGCGTACAGGTCCAGCACTTCGCGGCCGTAGTTGCGCGTGACGTCGTCGAAGCGCTTGTGCTCCGCGAAGAAGCGCAGCGCGATCACGCACGACGCGAGGCGGATCAGCACGACACGCATGTCGCTGGCCATCGCCAGCAACATCTTGCGCAGGGTCTCGACCTGGGCCATGGCCTCCTGCGCCGCATTCTTGCCGCGCCCGACGGGGGCCTGGGCCGCCGTCAGGTCGCGCAGGCGGATCAGCTGGTGCACGCCGCGCACCATGTCCGCCACTTCCTTGCCGAAGCGCTCCTCGAGCGCCTCGGCCACGCCCGGCTCCACGATGGCCAGCTCGAACAGCAGGCCGGCCATGCGGGTCTCGGCATCGCTGCCGAGCAATGCAAGCGTACCGCCCACCCCCAGCGAAAACTCGAACGCGCTCTGGCCCGTTGCGGCCGTGCGTTCGCCATACGACGCGGCGGCGAAATCCAGCGCGCCCGTTACGCGCGCGCAGTCGTCGGGGCCGAGTCCGTGGACCAGCTGGGTGGTGGCGTCGCCGAGCGCGACAATCGATACCATCGACGGTCTTTACGCCTGGGCGGCAACGATGACGAATTCGATCAGGCAGGCCGGATCGGCCAGCTTGGCTTCGACGGTCGCGCGCGGCGGGGTGGCGCCCGGCACGACCCATGCTTCCCATACCGTGTTCATGGCCGGGAAGTTGGCCATGTCGGTGATGTAGATCCGGGTGGAGAGGATGCGCGACTTGTCGCTGCCGGCCTCGGCCAGCAGGCGGTCGACGTGGCCCAGCACTTCGCGCGTCTGGCCGATGATGTCCTGCGTGGTGTCGCTCGCGATCTGGCCGGCCAGGTACACCGTACCGTTGTGGATGGCGACTTCGGACAGTCGTTTGCCTACGTGCAGTCGTTTGATTTCCATGCTTTTCTCTAAATGTAAAACGTGGCCTTGCGGCCGTTTCGCCCGGCCGTGGAGCCGAACACCTCCGGCTTGCATCAGCCGGTCAAAAATTCCCTTGCGATCGCGATCTGCGCCGGCTGCAGGAACGTGGGGGCGTGCCCCACGCCTGCGATTTCCCTAAGGCGCGGCTGCGGCCCGCGCCGCGTCATCTCTTCCGCCGTCGCGCGCGACAGCAGGTCGGACAGTTCTCCCCGCACCAGCAGGGTCGGGCAGCGGATCGCGTCGTACGCGGCCCACAGCTGCGCCTCGTCCCTGGCCACCGTCTCCGGCGTCAGCGCCTTGAACGGCGCCGCCAGGCCGGGATCGTAGTGGAGTATCCACTGGCCGTCCGGCTGCTGGACGAGCACGTCGCGCGCCAGCTTGTCCCATTCGGCATCGCTGTGCGGACCGAACGGCGTCGACACCGCCCGCACGAACGCGGCCCCTTCCCCGAAGGTGCGGAAGCGGAGGGCCTGGCCGATATAGTCGCCGATGCGCGCCATCGCCGCCGGGTCCAGCACGGGGCCGATATCGTTCAGCACCATGCGGCGGATCGGGCTGCCTTCCAGCGACGCCAGGCCGATGCCGATCAGGCCGCCCATCGACGTGCCGAACCACTCGACGCCTTCGTCGTCCGCGCCCGCCGTGACGCGCGCGATCAGGGTCACCATGTCGGCCACGTATTGCGCTATGACGTACAGCGCCGGATCGCGCAACCGGCCGGAGCGCCCGCGCCCCACGACGTCCGGGCACACGACGCGGTAGCGGTCGGACAGCGCCCGCGCCAGCGCGTCGAAATCGTCGGCCACGCGCGTCACGCCGTGCACGCAGACGAGCACCTTCGTATTGCCGGGGTCGCCCCACTCCTTGTACGCCATGCGGTGCAGGCCGGCGGGCGAACTGCACAGCACGGATTTCATCCTCGGTTCGCTCATTTTCCAGTCCCGACGTTCACCATGCATCCGCCCGGAACATATCAACGTCCCGGGGGGCCGCCAACATTTTACCCGGCGGACCGATTAGAATTCTACCAAGTCTGGCCCGGGACCACCCGGCACTTCATAGAAACTGTCCACGAGAAAGAGGATCGAATGAAATCCACCATGTTAAGCGGCAAGACTGCGCTCGTCACCGGCTCGACCTCGGGCATCGGTCTCGGCATCGCACGCGCGCTGGCCGAGCAAGGCGCCAACATCGTCTTCAACGGCTTCGGCGACGCGCAGCAGATCGAAAAGCTGTACACCGACGTCGGCCAGGAATTCGGCGTGCAGACCGCTTACCACAACGCCGACATGTCGCAGCCGGACCAGATCGCGGCCATGATGGCGTTCGTGGGCGAAAAATTCGGCGGGGTCGACATCCTCGTCAACAACGCCGGCATCCAGTACGTCGCGAACGTGGAGGATTTCCCCGTCGAGAAATGGGACGCGATCATCGCCATCAACCTCAGCTCGGCCTTCCACACGAGCCGCCTGGCCCTGCCCTACATGAAGCGGAAGAACTGGGGCCGCATCATCAACCTGGCGTCGGCCCACGGCCTCGTCGCATCGGCGCAGAAATCGGCATATGTCGCCGCCAAGCACGGCCTCGTCGGCCTGACCAAATCGACGGCGCTGGAAACCGCCCCGACCGGCGTCACCTGCAACGCGATCTGCCCGGGCTGGGTCTTGACGCCGCTCGTGCAGAAGCAGGTCGACGACCGCGCCGCGCGCGAAGGCGTCAGCAACGAACAGGCCAAGAGAAACCTGCTGCTCGAAAAGCAGCCGTCGGGCGAATTCGTCACGCCGGAAGAGCTGGGTGCGCTGGCCGTGTTCTTCTGCAGTCCTGCCGCCAACCAGGTGCGCGGGGTCGCGTGGAACATGGACGGCGGCTGGGTCGCGCAATAAATGGATGAGTCCATCGACGGGTCGGACTTCGACATCGCCGGCCTGCACGACGCCTGCCTGGAACTCGCCCACGTCGTGCTGGCCTCGAGCCAGCCGCAGGTGTCGCGCGACATCCTCGAAACGCTGGCCGACCGCTTCGAACGCGAAGCGGCCGACTTCGCCCTGCTCGTCGGCAACGCCGGGCGCGACACGGCGCTGCTGGCCCGCGCCGTGCACTACCTCGCCGACGCCCACGCGCTGCCGCTGATGGGCACGGACATGGAATGGTTCCGCCAGGCCCTCGCCTGCCTCGTCGAACTGGCCGTGCCCGGCATCGCGCTGTCGCCGAAGGGCGCGGCGTTTCTTCACGACGTCGAGACCGGCATCGCGCAGTCGCTGCACGACCTGGACTGAGCCGGACGTTCAGCGCGCCCGACCGGATGCCGTTTGCGACTCGGTCCGGTGCAGATCGTCGATCGCCCTCCCGTATTCCCGCGACGCCTTCAGCCGGTCCAGGTAGCGGATCGCGCGGCGCTTGTCCATGCCGATCGAATACTCGAGCGCGCCGCGCGCGCCGCAATAGGCCCGGCAGCTTGCGGGAGCATCGGGCGCCGCGCGGTCCGTGATCGTCAACTTGCCGTGCTCGACACTCACCTTCAGCGCGCACTGCGGATCCTGCGGCAGCGGCGACGGCGCGGGATCGTGGTACACGAACGCGCCCTGTTCGTAGCGCGCCATGCCGGCGATGTCGCACATGTGGCCGTTGTAGAAATCGAGATGGGCGCGCACATACACATGGCCGGCGTCGTACGGCACGATCTCGATGACGTCTTCGGCCTGGTAGGGCACGTCCGCTTCGCCGGGCCCCTTGCCGGGCGTGATCGTCGCGCTCATGAAGCGTTGCTTGTAGACGCCCGCCATCTTGTCCATCAGTTGCGCGGGTTCCTGTGCGGCCGCGGTGCACGCGCACAGCGCCGCCAGCAGCGGGACGAGGGATCGCAATGTCATCGGATCGGCCTTTGTTGTCGGAATGACGGATGATGATAAGCCATCCGCCCGCGCCCGTTCCCCACCGCATGGCGCGTCGGCTATGATCGCGTCTTCATCATCGAGACATCGAGGACGACCGATGCGCACCTGGACGACGACCTTCATCGCCGCGCTGTCCCTGCTGGCCTGCGCCGTGCCCGGCGCGCACGCGGCCGACCAGCGCCCCATGCTGCTCACGCCGGACAAGGTCTGGACCGGCGACGGCGCCCCGCACGCGGACTGGAGCGTGCTCGTCGCACAGGGCCGAATCCAGGGCGTGGGGCCGGCCGCCAGCCTGCCGGTCCCGGCCGACGTCGACCGCATCCTTCTACCCGGCAAGACCCTGATCCCGGGCCTGATCGACCTGCATTCGCACGTGCTGCTGCATCCGTACAACGAAACGACGTGGGACGACCAGGTAATCAAGGAAGCCCCGGCCTACCGCATCGCGCTGGCCGTGCGCCACGCCGCCGACACCCTGCAGGCCGGCTTCACCACGCTGCGCGACCTCGGCACGGAGGGCGCCGGCTATGCCGACGTCGGCATCAAGCGCGCCATCGACGAAGGCCAGGTGCCGGGCCCGCGCCTGTTCGTCGCCACCCGCGCCATCGTCGCGACGGCCAGCTACGGCCCCGCGGAGCGGACCTACCGGCCGGACATGGACATCCCCTACGGCGCCCAGCAGGCGACCGGCGCCGACGAGGCGACCAGGGCCGTGCGCGAACAGGCCGCCCACGGCGCCGACTGGATCAAGTTCTACGCCGACTACCGCACGGGCCCGGACGGCAGCACCCGGCCCACCTTCACGCTCGACGAAATGAAGGCGATCGTCGCGGCGGCCCACGTGAGCGGCCGCAAGGTCGCCGCGCACGCCAGCAGCGACGACGCGATCCGGCTGGCCGTGCTGGCCGGCGTCGACACCATCGAGCACGGCTACGGCGCCAGCGAGGCCACGTTCCGGCTGATGCTGGAACACAAGACCGCATATGTCCCGACGTTGACCGCGCCGGAAGCCATCGGCGAATACTTCCAGCACCACGTGCGCGGCGGCACGCCCACGCCGGCGATGCAGCAGGTCGAGCGCGCCTTCCGCCTGGCCCGCAAGCTGGGCGTGACCATCGGCAACGGCAGCGACGTCGGCGTGTTCGCCCACGGCACGAACGAGCGCGAACTGGAGTGGATGGTGCGCCTGGGCATGACCCCGACGGACGCCCTGCGTGCGGCCACGGTCGTCGCGGCAGGCATCCTCGACCGCAAGGACCTGGGCGCGATCCGTACCGGGATGCTGGCGGACATGGTGGCCGTCGACGGGGATCCGACGGGCGACATCGCGGCGCTGCGCAACGTGGGGTTCGTCATGAAGGGCGGGACGGTGTACCGGAATCAGTAGAGACCGGCGCACGCGTCTCCCGTCGCCCCTGCGCAGGCAGGGGCCCAATGTCCGGACCGTTGACATGATTCCCGACCGCGCACAGGACTTGGGTCCCCGCCTGCGCGGGGACGACGTCGGCTTGCGGGCGGCAGCCCGTTATTCAGCAAGCCGAGGTCCGGATATCTGTCCCGCCGTTGCGGTTTTCCACAATAGCCGACCCAGATATTTTGCGTAATGATGACGGTGTTACTAATAACGCATGAAGCCTCGTCATGAAAAAACCATTCTATAAAGTCCTTTATGTCCAGGTATTGTTTGCGATTATCGTGGGCGTCCTGCTGGGCATCTACGATCCGGGCGTCGCAACCGCGATGAAGCCGCTGGGAGACGGCTTCGTCAAACTGATCAAGATGATCATTGCCCCGGTCATTTTCTGCACCGTCGTCGCCGGTATCGCCGGCATGCAGGACATGAAGAAGGTCGGCCGCGTCGGCGGCAAGGCCCTGCTCTATTTCGAAGTCGTCTCGACCTTCGCGCTGGCCATCGGCCTGATCGTCGCCAACGTGATCAAGCCGGGCGCCGGCTTCAACGTCAACGCGGCCACGCTGGACACGCACTCGATCGCCCAGTACACCGACAAGACCAAGTCGCTGAACACCGTCGACTTCCTCATGAACATCATCCCGCACACGTTCGTGGATGCGTTCGCCAAAGGGGAAATCCTGCAGGTGCTGTTCATCGCCATCCTGTTCGGCTTCGCGCTGTCGATGATGGGTGAACGCGGCCGTCCGCTGACCCGCTTCATCGACGACATGTCGCACGCCATCTTCGGCGTCGTGAACATCATCATGAAAGCCGCCCCGATCGGTGCCTTCGGCGCCATGGCCTTCACCATCGGCAAATACGGCGTCAAGGCGCTGATCCCGCTGGCATCGCTCGTCGGTTCGTTCTACCTGACCTGCTTCCTGTTCGTCGTGATCGTGCTGGGTGCCATCGCCCGCTTCACCGGCTTCTCGATCTTCCGCTACCTCGCCTACATCAAGGAAGAGCTGCTGATCGTGCTGGGCACCAGCTCGTCGGAAAGCGCCCTGCCGGCCCTGATGCGCAAGCTGGAAAAGATGGGCTGCCCGAAATCCGTCGTGGGCCTCGTCGTCCCGACCGGCTACTCGTTCAACCTGGACGGCACCAACATCTACATGACGATGGCCGCCCTGTTCGTCGCCCAGGCCACGAACACCGACCTGACGCTGACGCAGGAACTCACGATCCTGTTCGTGGCGATGCTGACGTCGAAGGGCGCCTCGGGCATCACCGGCGCCGGCTTCATCACGCTGGCCGCGACCCTGGCCGTCGTGCCGACGATCCCGGTGGCCGGCATGACCCTGATCCTCGGCATCGACAAGTTCATGAGCGAATGCCGCGCCCTCACCAACATCATCGGCAACGGCGTCGCCTCGATCGTCGTGTCGAAATGGGAAGGTGAGCTGGACCAGGAACGCCTGACCGCCGAGCTCAAGAATCCGAGCCCGGACGACGCCGCCGCCGACCTGCACCCGGTCCGCGAAGCCGCATAAGCCGCACGCCACAACGACGATTCCTCGTTCAGACGCCGGGTTCTCCCGGCGTTTTTTTTCGCGCCGCGCATTCATGGCGGCGCGCCGGGACATCCTCTCGTGTCACCGTGCGTGCCTGGGCGCATTTTCCAGGCGGAAGATGACGTCGACGGGCTGGCGCAGCTTGAGCGCCGGGACCGCCAGCAGTTGTTCGCGGTCCACGTCCTGGGCGCGCGCATCGCCCGTGGTGCGCGCGTGGCGGAAATCGTCGCGCTCCAGGCCCATCGCCGTACCCAGGTTCTTCAGCATATCCGGCGTCGCCGCCATCACCCCGCCGACGCGTCGCCCGAATGCGGCCGCCATCACCTCGGCCCGGCGGCGCGCGTCCTGGATCGCCTGCGTCATGAGTTCGTCGTTGATACGGTCCATGTCGCTGCGGTCGAAGGCCGACGCGAAGCCGTCGAGGTTCGGCTGGCCGAGCAGGCCGCCGGCCAGCGGCGCCCAGTTGGCAAGGTTGCGCACGTTGATATGGACGTCGCAGCGCAGTTCGTACACGGGCGCGCCGTTCGCGGCCCGGTCGTCCTTGCGAACGCTCTGGCGCACTTCGCGGACGGCGGCGTCACTGTCCTCCATGCCCAGGCGCCCCATCAGGGCACGCACTTCTCCCACGCGCGTTTCGAGGACGGTTCGGGCCGCGGCCGGGTCGGCGTCCGTGGCCACGATTTCGAAGTCGAGACTGCCGATGTCGGGCACGACGGCCTGGAAGGCGCTGCCGGTGACATGCACGAACGGGTACGCGGGGACGGGCGTGGCGCGGGCCGCGCCGGTGGCCAGCAGGAGGACGAGAACGGCAATGCGCAGACGGGTTTTCAGCATGAAGGCTCCAACGGTGGATGGGCTCGGCGATATGTAGACAACCATGTCTATGTTAGTGCGCAAAGCAAGCCCATGGCAAGCGAAACGGCGGAAAATAAACTTGTAGACAAGTCGTTCTAGACAAGCTAGTCTAGATTTATCGACCACGTTCCGCAAGACTGCCATGACCACATCCCCCGCCCTGCCGAGGCCGACGCCGGCCGAACTCGACCTGTTGCAAGTGTTGTGGCCGCTCGGCTCGGCCACGGCGCGCCAGGTCCACGAGGACATCATCAAGGAACGCCCGGACGTCACGTACGCGACCGTGCTGCGCCTGATGCAGATCATGCACGCCAAAGGTTTATTGATCCGCGACGAGAGCGAACGGTCTCACGTCTACGCACCAGCCCAGGCGCAGGACGCGCTGCAGACGAATCTGCTCAAGGACCTGATGCAACGCGCCTTCGCCGGCTCGGCGAAAGCGCTCGTACTGGCCGCCCTCAAGAGCGGCATTTCGAAAAAGGAGCGCGATGAGATCGAACAACTGCTGAAAGACGAGGACGAGCAATGAGCGCCGGGTTTGCCCGTGGGCTGCTGACCATGCTGTTGCCCACGCATCTACTCGCGCCGCTGCACCTGCCCGCGCTAGCTCCCGCCTTCGTGGCGAGCCTCGGCTGGACGCTGCTGCACTTCGTCTGGCAAGGGACGCTGGTCGGCTGCGCGACGGCCGTGCTGCTCGTAGCGCTGCGCAACGCCCGGCCGGAAAGCCGCTATGCCCTGGCGTGCGGCGCGCTGCTGCTCTGCATCGCCTGGCCGGTGGCCGACCTCGTGCTGATGCTGCAGGACGGCCGCGATATCCCGGCGGCGCGCCTGCTGCCGCTGGTGCCCGCGCCGGACGCGGCACTGCCGGACGCGGCCGGCGTGTTCGGCTGGCTGCAGCGCCATCTCGACACGATCGTCGGCGCGTGGGCGGTCTGCGCGGCGGCATTCGGGCTGCGCATGGCCCTCGGGCTACTGTGGATCGGACATGGCGCGGGCGCGGACGACGACACGGCACGGGGCGACGCTTCGGAACGTCGCGATGGCGAACGCACCTGGCAGGCCCGCCTGTCGCAACTTGCCGCCCGTGCAGGCATGGTGCGCCACCTGCGCCTGCGCATCGTCGACAGGCTTGCGAGCCCGATCACGGCCGGTTGCTGGCGGCCCATCGTTCTCGTGCCGGCCGCGCTCGTGACGGGCATGCCGCCCGCCCTGCTCGAGGCACTGCTGGTGCACGAACTGGGCCACGTGCGGCGCCACGACTACCTCGTCAACCTCGCGCAGAACGTGATCGAGGCCCTGCTGTTCTATCATCCTGCCGTGTGGTGGATCTCGCGGCGCATCCGCCACGAGCGCGAGCAGATTGCCGACGATTTCGCCGCGCGCCTGCTTGGCGAACCGCGCCGCCTGGCGCGGGCGCTGTCCGAGCTGGAGCGCCTGCAGTTCTCGCGCCACCACCTGGCCCAGGCCGCGACAGGTGGCGACCTCGCGTCGCGCATCCGCCGCCTGCTGCGTCCCGATCGGCAGGCGCTGGACTGGCGTGCCGCGCTGCCCGGGCTGAGCCTCGTGCTGGGTCTCGTGGTGGCCTGCGCCGCCGGTGCCCACGCGTTGTCATCGCGCAGCGGCACGGACCGCCCGGCAGCCGTCGCTGCGGCAGCCGTCGCTGCGGCAGCCGTCGCTGCGGCAGCCGTCGCTGCGCCAGCCATCGCGGCGGCCGACGTGTCGCGCCGTGCCATCGTGGACTTCACCTCCTGCCGCAAGCCGCAATACCCGAAGGCCGACATCGCGGCCGGACACGAAGGCGCCGTCATCGTGGGATTCCGCGTCGACGCCGCCGGCGCCGTGATGGAGTCGAAGATCCTGCAGTCGAGCGGCTACGCCAGTATGGACGAGGCGGCGCGCGGCGCGCTGCATCGATGCCGGTTCAAGCCCGCACTGAGCCACGGCCGGCCCGTACCGACGTGGACACCCGTCAAGTACATCTGGACGCTCGCATGAGGCGGCGCCTTCCCGAACTGGAGGTCATCAGTTCCCATTCAACCGGGCCTCGGCCCAAAGGAGAATCCATGTTCAGCATCGTCCGCAGTGTCCGTTCCACCCTGGGCTGCCCGCCAGTCCCGGCATCGTTCTACGTGGCCGGCGTCGCGTTCGCCTGCGCTGCTGCGGCACAGGCCGCGTCGAGTCCGCCGGCCAACGACAGCGCCGTAACCGCCAGGGCGACACTCGAGTTTAGGAGCTGCGCCAAACCACAGTACCCAAAAGCCGACCTGCAGGGCCACCACGAGGGCGCGGTCACCCTGGGCTTTCTGGTGGACGAGAACGGCCGGGTGAAGGATTCGAAGGTCATGGAATCGAGCGGCTTCGCGACACTGGACGAGGCCGCGCGCACGGCGCTGGCGACATGCGGCTTTCGCCCCGCGCTCGACAACGGCAAGCCTGTGCAGCAATGGACCAGCGTGAAATACGTGTGGACCCTGCGCTGAACGGAAGCGTTTGGAAGAGAAACGGGCGGCGGCATTGCGGCGCCGCCCGCAGCGGCCTCAGACGGCCGAAACGTCCAGTTCCGCCGACGTGGCGGCCACGACGTCATCCTTGCTGGCGCCCGGCGCCAGTTCGACCAGCTTGAGACCGGTATCCGTGACGTCGATGACGCCGAGGTCGGTGATGATGCGGTCGACGACACCGACGCCCGTCAGCGGCAGGTCGCATTTCTTGAGGATCTTGTGGCTGACCGAGCCGTCCTTGCTTGTGGCCACGTGTTCCATCACGACGACGACGCGCTTGACGCCGGCCACGAGGTCCATCGCGCCGCCCATGCCCTTGACCATCTTGCCCGGGATCATCCAGTTGGCCAGGTCGCCCTTGGCCGATACCTGCATCGCGCCGAGGATCGCCAGGTTGATCTTGCCGCCGCGGATCATGCCGAAGGAATCGGCCGAGCTGAAGTAGGCGGCGCCCGGCAGCGCGGTCACGGTCTGCTTGCCGGCGTTGATCAGGTCGGCGTCCACTTCAGCGTCGGTCGGGAACGGACCGATGCCCAGCAAGCCGTTTTCCGACTGCAGGAACACTTCGATGTCCTTGGGGACGTAGTTCGCCACCAGCGTGGGCAGGCCGATGCCCAGGTTCACGTAGAAACCGTCCTGCAGTTCCTTGGCCGCGCGCGCGGCCATTTCATCACGAGTCCATGCCATGTCTGTCTCCCTGGTCTTATGCTTGACGCACGGTGCGCTGTTCGATGCGCTTTTCCGGCGTCGGGTTGTGAACGATGCGGTGCACGAAGATGCTCGGGGTATGCACCTGGTCCGGATCGATCTCGCCGATCTCGACCAGCTGCTCGACTTCCGCGATGCAGACCTTGCCCGCGGTCGCCACGTTCGGGTTGAAGTTGCGTGCCGTCTTGCGGAACACGAGATTGCCGGCGCGGTCGGCCTTCCAGGCCTTGACGAGCGACACGTCGGGCACGAGCGAACGCTCCATCACGTACATCTCGCCGTCGAATTCGCGGGTCTCCTTGCCTTCCGCGACGATGGTGCCGTAGCCCGTCTTGGTGAAGAAGGCCGGGATGCCGGCGCCGCCGGCGCGCAGCTTCTCGGCCAGCGTGCCCTGCGGCGTGAATTCCAGTTCCAGTTCGCCGGCCAGGAACTGGCGCGCGAATTCCTTGTTCTCACCCACGTACGAAGCGATCATCTTCTTGATCTGGCGCGTCGTGAGCAGTTGGCCGAGACCGAAGTCGTCGACGCCGGCGTTGTTCGAGATCGCCGTCAGGTTCTTGACGCCGGAATCGCGCAGCGCGAGGATCAGCGCCTCCGGAATGCCGCACAGGCCGAAACCGCCCACGGCAATGGTCTGGCCGCTTGCGACGACCCCTTCCAGCGCGGCGCGCGCATCAGGATACACTTTGTTCATACCCGTCCCTTTGGTTATTGAGCTTCAAGCGTGGTTATGCTGCTCTACAGCAGAGTAGAATTCGAGAATAGAATACGCCCCTCCAAAGCACAATACCGTAGAAATACCGGCAAGCGTTTCCTGCGGGGACACTCGACTACCATCAAATGAACGCATCATACGCCATCGATTACGAGATGATTTTCCAGCACGCGCCGGTCGGCATGTGCATCTCGGTGAACCGCGTGATCCAGTCCTGCAACCACGCCCTCGCGGCGATGTTCGGCTATCCACGCACGCATCTGGACGGCCAGTCGTTCTCGGTACTCTACCCGACCATGGACGAGTTCCTGCGCACGGGCGACCGCATCATTCCGATCATGAACGCGAAGGGCCGCTACTCGGACGAGCGCATCATGCGGCGGGGCAATGGGGAATTGTTCTGGTGCCACGTGACGGGCCGCGCGCTCGACCCGGCCGAGCCGCTGGGTGCCGGCGTGTGGACGTTCGAGGACGTCAGCGAAAAGCGCCCCGTGACGGCCGAGCTGACCCCGCGCGAGCGCGAGATCGCGGCCCTGCTCGTCGAAGGCAAGACGAGCAAGGTGATCGCGCGCGAGACCGACCTGTCGCCGCGCACGGTGGAGATGCACCGCGCCAAGCTGATGCGCAAGTTCTCGGCGTCGACGTCGTCGGAACTCGTGCACAAGCTGGTGGGCATGTCACGAGAATGAACGGTGGGCGCGGGTGCCCGCCGGGCTCTGCTAGTCCGCGGGCAGCATCGCGCGCAACTGCGCCGGCAGCGGCACCGATTTCTCGGCCGCGAAATCGATCCACACGACCTTGCCGCCGCCCTCCGCCGCCACCACGTCGGCATTGCCGTGCCCGTCGACCATGCGGATCTCGTGCGTCACCTCGAAGCTGGACCGGCCGGGCGGACCGGCGAACGTCCGGATCTCGATCTCGCCCGGGTACTTCAGCTGCTTGATGAAGGTGCAGTAGGCGGTGACGAGCACCGGGCCTTCGTGCTGGACGTCGAGGCCGCCCGCCGCCTGTTCGAGGAAGGCGATGCGCCCGCTCTCCATGTACCGGAAATACACCGTGTTGTTCACGTGTCCGAATGCATCCATGTCACCCCAGCGGATGGCCTGGCGCATGGCGTGAACCTGCTTCTTGTCGCTCATTATTGCGTCTGTGTCGTTGCCAAAAGGCGCAATGATACGGTGTCAGGCGCCGGAACGGCAGTCCCCGTCGTAGAGGATGGCCTCGACGATGCGGCAGAAT
The DNA here is from genome assembly GCF_001425685.1 of Massilia sp. Root335. Classification (GTDB taxonomy): domain Bacteria; phylum Pseudomonadota; class Gammaproteobacteria; order Burkholderiales; family Burkholderiaceae_D; genus Telluria; species Telluria luteola. The sequence goes on from NZ_LMCY01000003.1 coordinate 168,722, forward strand.
GTCGCCGGATCTTCCAGCATCATCATGTGCCCCGCCCTGGGCTGGACGCACACGCGGCGTGCCTGCGACAGCACCCAGTCGGGCACGTCCCAGCCGGCGGCCGACTGTTCGCCGCCGACGAGGTACAAAGGCGTGGCGCGCGCCAGCACGCGGCCGACGCAGCCCAGGTAATCCGGCGCGCCCGTCGTGTCGAGCACGGACTGCGCCATCTTCTGCACCGTCGTGTACGGTTGATTGGCGAGGATCTCGCGCGCCCACGCGACGCGCTCGTCGCTCGCCTCGATGCCGCTTTTTTCCAGCCAGGCGGCCGGCGCCCCTTCCATCGCGCCATATTCGGCCGCCCAATCGGCGTCCGCCAGCGCGGCGATGCGGCCCGTCCAGAACGCATCCTTCAGCGTGAAGTTGCCCTCCACGCTGATCAGGCCGAGCACGCGATCGGGCACCATGTCCGCCAGCAGCATCGCAATGGCGCCGCCCACGCTGTGGCCCAGCACCCAGGCGGGGCCGCCGGCATCGTCGCGCAGGAAGCGCGCGAGCGTTGCCGCCTGATCGGGTAATGCGAGACCGGTGTCGTCGCTGCGGCGCCGGCCGTAGCCGGCCAGGTCGGGCGCGACGACGTCGACGCCGGGCAGGTAGCGCTGCGGCTCGAAATAGCTCAACGAGCCCAGCAGGCCGTGGACCAGCAGCAGCCGCGGCCGCGCACGCGCTGTCATCGCGCTGTCATCGCAACGTTATTGCGCCGTCATGCCATCGTCGGCCGTGATGATGGCGCCGTTGATGAAATGGGCTTCCTCGGCCGCGAGCAGCAGCAGCAGGCCGTCGAGGTCTTCCGGCTTGCCGGTGCGGCGGCGCGGCAGCATCTCGATCAGCTTTTTCCCCTGCTCCGTGTCGAAATAATCCTCGTTCATCTCGGTGGCGATATAGCCCGGGCAGATGGCGTTCACGTTGATGCCGTAGCGGCCCCATTCGACGGCCATCGCCTTCGTCATCTGCACGACGCCGGCCTTGCTCATGCAGTACACGCCGATCTGCGGCAGCACGCGCAGCCCGGCGACGGACGCGATGTTGACGATGCGGTGCTGCTTCTTCGGGTCGCCCTTGGCGCGCTGGATCATGCGCTTGGCCGTCTGCTGGGCCATGAAGAAGGCGCCGCGCAGATTCGTGTCCATCACGTAGCCGTAGTCTTCCTCGCTGACGTCGAGCAGGCGCTGCGTCGTCGACACGCCGGAGTTGTTGACGAGGATGTCGATCGGCCCCGCTTCCGTCTCGGCGTGGGCGATCGCGGCCTTGATGCTGGCCAGGTCCGTCACGTCCAGCGCCACGACGTGGGCCGCGCCGCCGTCCGCCTCGATCTCCGCGCGCAACTCCTTCAGGCGTTCGATGCGGCGCGACGCCAGCACGACCTGGGCACCGGCACCGGCGAGGGCCTTGGCGAACCGCGCGCCCAGTCCGCTGGATGCGCCCGTGACCATCGCGATTTTTCCTTCGAAATTGACTTCAATCCCCACGTTACGCCCCCTGTCCCCGAACTAAATTCTGTTGCGAAGTCATAATGATTACACACTTCACCTATTTCACACCGATTAGATTGCCGCGTCTAATAGTTGCCCTACAATGGCGCTCGACGTTGCCAACGAGCGCAAAAAAGTGCACACTCGTGCTTAAATTTTTTTAACTACTATAAGACATGACTCAGCCCAACTCCCTCCTCGAAGAATACGGCCCCCGCGAAGCAATGGAATACGACGTGGTCATCGTCGGCGGCGGCCCGGCCGGGTTGTCCGCAGCGATCCGCCTGAAGCAGCTGGCTGCCGAAAAGGGCCAGGACGTGTCGGTCTGCGTGCTGGAAAAAGGCGGAGAACTGGGCGCGCACATCCTGTCGGGCGCCGTGATGGATCCGCGCGCGCTGGACGAGCTGTTCCCGAACTGGAAGGAGCTGGGCGCACCGCTGAACACGGCCGTCACGGAAGACCGCGTGCTGTTCCTCACCGAGACCAGGTCGTACGCGACGCCGTCGTTCATGGTGCCGAAAGCGCTGACGAACCACGGCAACTATGTGATCTCGCTGGCCAACGTCGTGCGCTGGCTGGGCCAGCAGGCGGAAGCGCTGGGCGTCGAGATCTTCCCGGGCTTCCCCGCCGCCGAGATCCTGTACAACGACGACGGCTCCGTGAAGGGCGTCGCGACCGGCAACATGGGCGTCAACCGCCACGGCCAGCCGACCGACGCATTCCAGCTAGGCATGGAACTGCATGCGAAATACACGCTGTTCGCGGAAGGCTCGCGCGGCCACCTCGGCAAGCAGCTGATGGCAAAGTACGACCTGAACAAGGGCAAGGACCCGCAGACGTACGGCATCGGCATCAAGGAACTGTGGGAAATCGATCCGGCCAAGCACCAGCCCGGCCTCGTGATCCACACGGCCGGCTGGCCGCTGGACAACGACACGTACGGCGGTTCGTTCCTGTACCACCTGGAAAACAACCAGGTCGCGGTCGGCTTCGTCGTCGGCCTGTCGTACCAGAACCCGTACCTCTCGCCGTACGAGGAATTCCAGCGTTATAAAACGCACCCGGCCATCCGCCACTTCTTCGAAGGCGGCAAGCGCATCTCGTACGGCGCGCGCGCGATCACTGCCGGCGGCCTGCAGTCGCTGCCGAAGACGGTGTTCCCGGGCGGCGCGCTGATCGGCTGCGACGCGGGCTTCCTCAACACGAGCCGCATCAAGGGCAGCCACGCGGCCATCAAGACGGGCATGCTGGCCGCCGACGCCGCCTATGCCGCGCTCGGCGCAGGCCGCCAGCACGACGAACTGGCGAGCTACCCGGCCGCGTTCGAACAGTCGTGGCTGCACGAGGAACTGCACGTCGCGCGCAATTTCAAGCCATGGATGAGCAAGGGCCTGATCACTGGCACCATCATGGTCGGCATCGACCAGATCGTGTTCAAGGGCAAGGCCCCGTGGACCCTGCACCACAAGCACGCGGACCACGAATGCCTGCGTCCGGCATCGGACTTCAAGCCCATCGCCTATCCGAAACCGGACGGCAAGCTGACGTTCGACCGCCTGTCGTCCGTGTTCATCTCGAACACGAACCACGCGGAAGACCAGCCCGTGCACCTGACGCTGAAGAATCCGAATATCCCCGTCGAGGTCAACCTGGCCAAGTTCGCGGGTCCGGAACAGCGCTACTGCCCGGCCGGCGTGTACGAGTTCGTGAAGACGGACGAGGGCCGTGACCGCCTGCAGATCAACGCGCAGAACTGCGTGCACTGCAAGACGTGCGACATCAAGGACCCGACGCAGAACATCGTTTGGGTCACGCCGGAGGGCGGCGGCGGGCCGAACTACCCGAACATGTGATGATCAAGACGGCGGAGCAATCCGCCGTTTTCACAGGATAGCCGCCGGTCCCGATCCGCTCGCGGATCGAGATGCGATTGACGTCGGCATCCGATCGCCGCTTTGGGGCGAGAACTACCGTACACTGAACGCCCTGGCCCGGCCGGCAAAGGTTGCGGGGCCCCCATCTCGAGCATCGCATCATGACGAAATTTCTTATCTCCTTCCCCGCGAGTGCGATGGATGTGCCTACCGAGGACATGCCGGCCGTCGGCGATGCGGCGCGTGCAGTGATCCGCGAGGCTAAGGCCGCCGGGGTCTATGTGTTTGGCGGCGGCATCAACGACGAAGTCGAACCGGTCATGGTTGCGGCGGACGGCCGCTGCACGAGCGAGACCTACCGCCAGACCAGGGAGTTCGATGGGGGCTTTTGTGTGCTCGAGCTTCCGTCCCGGGCGGTTGCCGTTGAATGGGCGGCCAGGATCGCTGCGGCCTGCCGCTGTGCACAAGAACTCCGCGAGTTCTACTACGACCCTGAAAGCTGACCTGGCGCCGGCCCGTTATTCGATATGCGGTCCCGATGTTCCTTTTTAGTCCAGTTAAATAACACAAGAGCAGATAATGAAAAAGACCGACCTGGCCAAGAGCGATGCAAAGAAATTGATGAACCAGATGGGTGCGAAGGGCGCCGCCTTCGGCGCAACGGCCGCCGCCGCGGCGCCTGACCGGCGCCAGCAGCGTGAGCGTGACCGCGCGCTGGGACTGGTGCCGTTTGCCGTGAAGCTCAACGGCGACCTGGTGAAGCAGTTGCAGGCGCTGAGCAAGGAGCGCGGCGTCGAGTTGGGCGAGTTGGTGACGGCGTTGCTGCAAAAAGGCCTGGCCGTTTGAACGCATGAGGTAAGACTTCGCGAACGGCCGGCAGGACGTCCGGAACCCGCGCGTCCTCTGCCCCGCGCGTACCGTCTCATCACCAACGCCTACACCGTCTTTTCAGCGATGCGCGCGGTTGAAATGGCGCTCGGCGCGGCGCTGCACGGCCTCGAAGAACAGGCTCAGCAGCCAGTACACGGCGGCCGCCGCCACGTACAGCGGCAACGGCTTGAACGTCACCGAGATCAGTTCCTTGGTCACGAGCATCAGTTCGCTGACGGTAATGACGGACACGAGCGCCGTGTCCTTGATCAGGCTGATCAGCGTATTGCTCATCGCCGGCACGGCCATGCGCAGCGCCTGCGGCAGGATCACGAGGGCCAGCGTCTGCGGATAGGTCAGCCCGAGGCTGAAGCCGGCATTCCACTGCCCCTGTCCGACGCCGAGAATGGCCCCACGCAAGCTCTCGGACAGGTACGCGCCCGCATTCAGCGACAGCGCCAGGATGCCGGCCGTGACGGGCGTGAATTCGATGCCGATGCCTGGCAGGCCGTAATAGATGACGAACAATTGCACCAGCAGTGGCGTGCCGCGGAACGCGCTCACGTACAGCGCGGCCGGCCAGCGCAGGGGCGCCCAGGGCGCGACGCGCAGCACGGCCGTGGGAAAGCCCAGCACGAGTCCGCCCACCATCGATGCCAGCGCGAATGCGAGCGTGGTGCCGGCGCCCTTCGCCATCACGGGCGCCGCTTCGCGCAGCAGCTCGACGAGTTCGGTCAGCGCGGCCATGACGCCGTCATGGCGCGTGGGTCGCGTCGGTGCCGAACCACTTGACCGACACCTGCTTCAGGCTGCCGTCGGCACGTGCCTCGTCCAGGGCCTTGTCGATGGCCGCGTGGAATTTCGGATTACCCTTGCGGAAGGCGATGCCCATGCGCTCGACCTGGCCCACGCGCGCGCCGGCGCGGATCGGCAGCTGCGAGTTCTTCAGCAGGTATGCCACCATCAGGCTGTCGTTGAGGGCGGCGTCGATGCGGCCGAACGCGAGGTCCTGCAGGTTTTCCGGCGCGGCCGGATAACTCTTGACCTCGATGCCCGGCACGGCGCGGACCTGCTGCTCGAACACGCTGCCCTGCCCCACGCCGACCGTCCGTCCCTTGAGGTCAGCCAGGCTCTTGTACGTGGCGCCTTCGTTGCGCCGCACGATCAGCTGCGGCGTGGAATAGGTGTAAGGCTGGGAGAAATCGAACGCCTGCAGGCGCCGCGGCGTGATGCCCACCTGGCTGACGATGACGTCGTACTTGCGGGCGCCGAGGCCCGCGAGGATCGCCGCCCATTCGGTCGTGACGAATTCCGGCTTCACGCCCAGCCGGGCGCAGACGAGTTTCGCGACGTCGACGTCGTAGCCGGCCAACTGGCCCGTCTTCCCATCCTTGAAATTGAATGGCGGATACGTGCCTTCCAGTGCGATGCGGAGCTGGCCGCGCGCCTTGACGGTGTCGAGCAGGTCGGCCGCGCGGGCCGACGCGGACACGGCCGCGAGACCCAGGGTCAGCGCCGCGGCGGACAGCAGCGCGCGCCGCGTGGTATTCGGGAATCCAGTGTGCATCGGCTCAGCTCTTCGTTCGGGACAGTGCTGATTTAACACCGAATCATGACTATGCGCAAAGGAAATATTGTCGTAAATATATGCTAAAAGTTTCTACGAGCGTGTTTGCCGAAATTGTGGCCCGTGACGATCAGCGAGTGCTCGACGAGCGTGGACAGGCCCAGCAGCAACTGCACGAGCTTGTCGTCCGGCAGCACCCAGATGGTCCCGGCGGGCTGTTCGGCGCCCGTCGCGGCCATGATGAGGGGCGCGATCCAGCCGGCGTCCGGCTCGACGTCGAGGATCACGGCATCCGCCGTCGTCTGCATGTAGACGTCGCCGCCGGGCGCGAGGCGGAAACGCACGCCGACGCCCGTTTCCTGCGGCCTGACGAGCTCCTGCATGGTGCGGTTGTGCTCGTCGATCCACAGCTCGACGTCTTGCGGCGTCTCCAGCGGCGTCCACGGGACGGGGCGGAAACGGGGACGTTCGGCGCTGTCGGCCGCGCGGTCGTTGGTGTTCTGGTCAGACGTCATGGATGGGATCGATCAAGCTTGAGGACGGCGCGTATGCTACGGCATTTCCGGCGCCGCGGCCAGAACGCGCTTACGGGACGAGCGTCACGAGCCGCGCACGGACGGCGTCGCCGTCGATGAAGAGCTCGGCGGCCGCGATCGGCAGCGTGAAGCGGCGGCGCCCGGCGCTGCCCGGATTCACGTACAGCACGCCGTCCCGTTCGACGCATGCGGGCCGGTGCGAGTGGCCGGACACGACGACCCGCACGCCGGCCGCGCGCGGGTCGATGGCGAGCAGCTTGAGGTCGTGGATCGCATACAGCGCCACCGGCCCGAAGTCGACGCGGGCCGTCTCCGGGATCGCATGCGCCCACGGCGCCGTGTCGTTGTTGCCGCGCACTACCGTCAGCGGCGCGATGGCTGCCAGGCGCTCGAGGATCGCGGGACTGCCGATGTCGCCGCCATGGATGATGTGGTCGGCCCCGTCGATGAAATCGAGCGCCTCGGGGCGCAGCAGGCCGTGCGTGTCGGAAATGAGGCCGACGCGCATGCGCTCAATGCCTGTGGCGACCCATCTTGACCGCGGTATAGATCGAATACAGGGCCGCGAGGCCGACGATGACGTACACGACGCGGCTGGCCGGGCTGCCCGGACCGAACAGCGTGGCGACGACGTCGACGTCGAGCAGGCCGACCATCGCCCAGTTCAGGCCGCCGATAATCAGGAGCACCATCGCGGTGTAATCGAGCCCGGACAGCGCCGTCGCGCCCTCGCGCACGGCGGCGCGCCGTTCGGGCAGGTGCCGGCGTTCCATCGTGGGTGCATTCATGGTTGCCATCATGTCCTCCTTCGTGAAAAGGTTGGTGTGCTCACGATAGCAAAAACGCGGGAATGCGCGCGCCGCCTATCCGCCCGGGAATCCGGCGGCGCCAGAGCGTGCTCAGCCCTTCCAGGTACGGTTGAGGCCGGTGTCCGTATGAATCCAGCCGCCTTTCGGACCGCCGCGGTAATAGAAACCGACGCCGCCCTTGCGGAAGCTCTTCACGAGTCCGCCCAGCACTTCCTCGGTGAGGCCGGCGATGCGGACGTCGGCCGCCTTGCCGGACATGTGCAGCGACTGGCGCGCGGCCGGCACGCCCTGCTCGATCAAGCGGTTGTTGGACGCGGGCGTGCGGTAGCCGGACAGGATCTCCAGCGGCCGGTCGAGGCCGTAACGCGCGACGAACGCCTGCGAGGCCCACAGCGTCTCGATCAGCTTCGGGTCGATGGGAATCGACGCCTTGCCGTTGACGTCGCGCAACAGATGGCACAATTCCTGGTAGGCCGAGTCGATCACCTCGCCATCCTTCCAGTACATGACGCTGGCGCGTTCGCCGCTGGCCGGACGGACCACGGACAGCGTACGCGGCTTGACCCAGAAGTCGATGTCGAGGAGCTGGGCATCGAACAGGTCCGGGGGCGGTTCCAGGTCCGTGCCGGGGGCGTCAAGCTGGTCGCGGCCGGACGCGGCGCGGGCCGCATGGGCATCGATGGCCGGGACGGCGACGAGTCCCAGTGCGGTCAGGCGCAAGCCTTGGTGAAGAAAATCTCTGCGGGAAGCCATAACGAACTCATCATTGCAACCCGCCTACTATAGCGCAAGCGCACGCGGGAAAAAAGATGAGTTCACGTTATGTAATGTTAAACAACGATCGAAGCATGACGCAGCTCATTGGCTGCAATTGCAAAAACGCTTGCGCGCCGGCACCGTTTCGGCGTCGAGGTGCTTCCACAGGAAGTCACATTCGAGGCCATAGCAGGCCTTGTCCTTGCCCGCGTTGACGTAGCCGAGGCGCTCGAAGAAGCCGCTGGCCGAGCCGGGGCTCTGCATGTACACCTTGCTGATGTTCCAGGCGCGCGCCTGCGCTTCCAGCGCGACCAGCAGCGCCCGCCCGACGCCGTTGCGCAACAGGTCCGGCCGGACATAGCACAGGGGCACCTTGCCGGCCTGGTTCAGCAATGCGAACCCGACCACGTCACGCGCACCGGCCGCGCCGCCCTCCGCCACAAGGGCGAAATTGCTGGACGACGACAGCCAGCCGAGCACGTTCTGGGTCGTCTTGTTGCCGAGCCATGCCTGCAATATCTCGGGACGGCCGCCGTGGTCGAGCACGCAGCCCTCCTCGATCGAACGGCGCAGCAGCTCGCAGACCGCCGGCGCGTCATCGGGTGTTGCGTGGCGAATTTCGATACCCATTGTTTTTCAGCATCAACCTGGAACGAACGATGATTCAGCGGACCGGAAGCCGGCCCGAACAGCAAAGGCCGGACTATAACCCAAACGCGATTTACCTGCTTTGCTCTGGCTCCAAACGTATGCATGCTTCATACGGCGTCTAAGCATATGATAAAAATGTACTTTTGTTTTGCTATTTTTTAACGGATCATCCATCACCCCAAGAGAGTCTTTACAAGGAAAAACAATATGGCGATCCCATCGGTTTCCTCGCTGCGCCGCGCATTGCTGGCGCTGGCACTCGGCAGTGCCGTGCTGCCGTTCACCGCCCAGGCCGCCGACGTCGAACTGCTGAACGTGTCGTACGACGTGGCACGCGAGTTGTACAAGGACATCAATCCCGCCTTCGTCGCCGAGTGGAAAAAGACGACCGGCGCAAACATCACGATCAAGCAATCGCACGGCGGCTCCAGCAAGCAGGCGCGCGCCGTCGCCGACGGCCTGGAAGCGTCCGTCGTCACGATGAACCAGGCCAACGACATCGACATGCTGGCCGACCGCGGCCTCGTCGCGAAGGACTGGGCGAAGAAATTCCCGGACAATGCCGCGCCCTACTACTCGACCATGGTGTTCCTGGTCCGCAAGGGCAATCCCAAGGGCATCCACGACTGGGCCGACCTGGCCAAGCCGGGCGTGAAAGTCGTCATCCCGAATCCCAAGACCGCCGGCAACGGCCGCTATACCTACCTGGCGGCATGGGGCTCCGTGATCAAGAAGGGCGGCAACGAAGCGCAGGCGCGCGATCTCGTCGGCAAGATCTTCAGGAACGTGCCCGTGCTGGACGCCGGCGGCCGCGCCGCCACCACCACGTTCACGCAACGCCAGATCGGCGACGCGCTCGTCACGTTCGAGAACGAGGTGAACCTCGTCCGCGCCGAATTCGGCAACGACTTCGAAGTCGTGTACCCGTCGATCTCCGTGCTGGCCGAGTCGCCCGTGGCCGTCGTCGACAAGGTCGTCGACCGCAAGGGCATCCGCAAGGAGGCCACGGCGTACCTCAACTTCCTGTACTCGGAAACGGGCCAGGCCATCGGCGCGAAGCATTATCTGCGCGTGCGCAACGAAAAAGTCATGAAGCAGTTCGCCGCGAACTACAAGCCGATCAAGTTGTTCACCGTGGATGAGGTGTTCGGCGGATGGCGTGCCGCGCAGAAACGACATTTCGACGATGGTGGTGAATTCGACAAAATCTACCAGTCAAAATAAGACACATTAGAAAATTCCGTTCAAAAAGAAGGCCCTGCGGCAACGCGGGGCTTTTTTTTCTTGTAGAATCTTTCCGTTGGACTCGATATTTCACTAAGGGACATGGACATATGTCAATCTTTAGTGCTATCTTCCAACTTTATTTGTTGCTGTATAGCTAGACGCTATCTGCCAACCCGACGCTGATGTTCCGCCGCCGTCCGGCGCCCGACCATTAACCGTACAAGACACCATCCATGATCAAAAAATTTCTCGCTGCCGTAGTGATGACGATCTCCAGCGCAGCGGCCCTCGCCGTGCCGTTCGGATCGCAATCCGTGCTCGTCGTCGAAGACGACACCGGCAAAGTGCTGTTCGAAAAGAACGCCGGTACCGTCGCGCCGATCGCTTCGCTGACCAAGCTCATGACCGCCATGGTCGTGCTCGATGCCCACCAGGACATGAACGAGCCGATCGAGATCGAGAAGGAAGACGTCGACATGCTGAAGCACAGCTCGTCGCGCGTCCCCGTCGGCGCGACCATTCCGCGCCGCGACGTGCTGCAGCTGGCGCTGATGTCCTCGGACAACCGCGCCGCCGCCGCCCTGGCGCGCACCTACCCGGGCGGCATCGAGGCCTTCCACGGCGCGGTCAATCGCAAGATCGCGGCACTGGGCATGACCCAGACGGTCCTCGAGGAGCCGACCGGCCTGAGCCCGCACAACCGTTCGACGGCCGCCGACCTCGTCAAGATGGCCACGGCCGCCTCGAACTATCCGGAAATCACCCGCATCACGACGTCGCCCAAGGACTTGATCAACATCAAGGGCCGTGAAGTCGAGTACCACAACACGAACCGCCTCGTCGGCGCGAAGGGCTGGGACATCGGCCTGTCGAAGACCGGCTACACCCAGGAAGCGGGCCGCTGCCTGATCATGCGCATCAAGGCCGCCGGCAAGAACGCGACCATGGTGCTGCTGAATGCGGGCGCCTCGTCCGTGCGCTTCCTGGATGCCCTGAACATCCGCCGTCACGTGCTGGGCGACGCCGGCCCCGTGTCGACGAGCGCCGAATCGCCGCGCGTGCGCGCTTCCGCCGGCGGCCCGCGCATCCGCGCCTCGGTCGGCGGCAGCACCCGCCACGGCCGCAGGCACGTGACGGTGACGCGGCATCGCCGGCATCACTGAGCCAGACGTCAAATAAGATCTAAAAAGCCGGAATGGCGAACCGTTCCGGCTTTTTCATTGGTACATCGAAATCCAACTTAGCAGCTGACAGTCGTTTCCGTGCCGCCAGTGAGAAGATTGACGCCAATCCAGCATCGGTAAGGCCCCTCCTTCGTCCTTGCGTCCTCGGCACTGTACGTGCAATAAATTCCCTTCCTTCGCCGATCCCTGTCTTTGTCGACGCCACTGCAAACGGGCTGGACATCAGGCCCGATCGACTCGAATACATCTTTCGCGCCCTGCCCATCGATCAGGAGCGTCAACATGCGATCCTTGGCAGTCGGCGGCGCGCGGTCGGCCACGCTGCCGGAATGGATCTTGTACATCGCCCCCTGGAGGGTTTTCCACAATCCGTAAGGATCGGACGACGGATCAGCGGCATGGGCATATGCCAATGCGGCAACTGTGGTCGCCCCGAACAAAAGCCAGGTCATCGTTCGCATGTTCAGCCCAGGAGAGTTACGTGGAAATGGTTATCGTGCCTGGCCGCCCTGCCGACAAAGGGGATCCGCGGATCATTGAAGATGATGAACTTGACGGGTGAAAGCGCCCGGAACAGGTCGATCAACCGCCGCGTCGCCTCCTGATCGTACTGCGGATCATGCCACGTCACAGCCTGTTCCAGACCATCTTTACGCAGCGGGCGCACGTCTACGTCGAGACCTGTCTTGTGCCCGCCATGATCCGGTGTTTTCTTGCCATCCGGAAGGCTGATGTCGCCAATACCGATCCGTCGCTCGTCGACGGCCTGCCACTCCAGAGCCACACGCAGAATGCATGACATCATCAGAGGGTGTGGATACTGATATGCCCCCTTGGCCGGCTGGCCGTAAAGCTTGCCATAGGTATAGTAACCCGACTCGGCCGGCGCTTGCGGCAGCATGAAAAAACCGCGCGAATCCTCGGTCGGCCGGGGGCGCAACGGATCGTTATCGTCGTCCACGGCACGCTCCTTCATGCGGCGACTTTGTTGGCCACGAGGTCCCAGCCGCCGGCAGTGTTGCCGCCCGTACCGCCAGCGATTCTCTGCTGTGTGTAAGACCATTTCACCTTCGAAAATCGCAGGCCAATCGAATCATGGAGGATGCTGCCTTGGCTGACCATCTGCTCCATACTGGCGATCATGACGTTCTCCAGATCGATCTGGTAATACTTGACCGGCTTGCCATCGCCATCGGCGCGCATGAATTCCAGTCTCGCCTTGGGAATCGTCTTGCCCATCGAGCAGTGCTGCAGCAGAAGCGGCGAAGCCAGGTCGGCGAGCTTGGAAAGCACCAGTGTCCGGTGTTCGCAGCGCTCAGCGGTGTGGCCGCCAGCCGTCGACGCGGTCGCGCTCCGGGGCTGCGTCACGCCCCAACTGGCGGAGGTCAACTCGATCCAGCCCTGGTGTCCCGAGTCCTGGGACTCGCCCTTGATTCCGTCGATCTGCAGATAAACATCGATTGCCATGGCGTCACGCTCCTCACGATGAATACGGGGCCTCATTTTGACCTTGCATGGCATAAAACGAACTGACTGAGCACAAAGACGGCAGTTGCTGCAATGACCCAGCCATAGAGCCCTGCGCAGGTTCGGCACATGCTTTCGGCTGTGCAGTGCGGTTATCATGGCGCTTTTCCAGAAAGCAAAGATTCCACGATGAACCGCACCCGAGCCCTCGCCGCCGGCGCCCTCCTCGTCGTCCTCGCCACCAGCGCCGCCAGCCCGTGGTGGACGCTGCACCGCCTGCAGTCGGCCGTCGCCCGCCGCGATGCCGAGGCCGTGTCCGCGCAAGTCGACTTTCCCGCCCTGCGCGCCAGCGTGAAAGGCCAGCTGCTCGCCGCGATGGGCCGGGATACCGGGGAGGTTAAGGACGCCAATCCCTTTGCCGCGATCGGCTCGGCGTTCGCGCTGGCCCTCGTCAATCCCGTCATCGACGCGGTCGTGTCGCCGGCCGGCGTCGGCGCCATGGTCGAACATGGCCGGATCGAGATCGCGCAGCCGCAGCGGTCCCCGGAAGCCGCCGCCACCGAACCGGTGCGCGACACGCCGCGCTATCGGCTGGCCTACCGCGGCTTGAATCGCTTTGCCGTCACCGCGCAGGACGGCGGCAGCTTCGTCTTCCGCCGCGCCGGCCTGTGGAGCTGGAAACTGGCCGGCATCGAGATGGCGCCGCACCGCTGACGCCGGTCAGCGCGACTTCAGCTGCCGCACATGGCCTTCCAGCTGGGCGAAGGTCGGGCGCTCGGTGGCCGAGATGACCTTGCGGCCGAATTCCACGGCGATCGCGGGCGCATAGCCGTTCATCGACGCCAGCAGCGTCACCTTCGCGCACTGCAGCGCCTTGGCGGCTTCCTGGTGGCGCCGGTGCAGCAGGCTCGCGAGCGGCGCGACGAGGCCGTACGACAGCAGGATGCCGAGGAAGGTGCCGACGAGCGCGGCCGCGATCAGCGCGCCCAGCTCGGCCGGCGGGCGGCCGATGGCGCCCATCGTGTGCACGACGCCCATCACGGCCGCCACGATGCCGAACGCGGGCATGCCGTCCGCCAGTTTGTGGATGGCCTGCACGGGAATGTCGGCGTCTTCCTGGTACGTCTCGATCTCATTGTCCATCAGGTTTTCCAGCTGGTAGCCGTTCATCGTCCCGGACACCATCAGGCGCAGGTAGTCCGTGATGAATTCCAGCAGATGGTCGTCGAGCAGGATGGCGCGGTATTTCGTGAAGATCGCGCTTTCGTAGGGCGCGTCGATCTCGTTCTCGAGCGCCATCAACCCTTCGCGGCGGACCTTCGTCAACAGGTCGAACATGAGCGCCATCAACGACATGTACAGCTCGCGCGTGTAACGCGAGCCGTGGAACAGCATCGGCAGGCTCCGCCACGTGAGACCGATGGCCTTGCGGTCGTTGGCGATGACGAACGCGCCCAGCGCGCCGCCGAAGATCATCAGCAGTTCGTAAGGCTGGAACAACGCGGCCAGGTGTCCGTCCTGCAGCACGAAACCGCCGAACACGGCCAGCAGCACGATCACGAAACCCACGACAATCAGCATGATACCGCTCCGATAACTTTTTCCAGATCGCAACTTTAACATTGTTGCTGCGGGGAAAGCAAAGCCGGGCGCAAAAGTCGGGCCGGATCGTGTGCATTCCTTGTTCGCGCCGGCGGCCGGCGGGTTGGTCTTATAATCGAACTGTCGTGCCAATTGCGACCGTCATCGCGCCCGGCCGGGCGCGCTCTACCGCCTTTTTCGGATGTCCCGTATGCTTGAACCGTCGCCCACGCCCGCAACACCGCACAAGCCCGCCCGCCGCATATCGACCGGCATTTCCGGCCTGGACGATATCCTGGGCGGCGGCCTGACGGCAGAACGGGTGTACCTGGTCGAAGGAACGCCGGGCACCGGCAAGACGACGCTCGGCATGCAGTTCCTGCTCGACGGCGCCGCCAAGGGCGAAGCCGGGCTCTACATCACGTTGTCGGAAACGGCGGACGAGTTGCGGGCCGTCGCCGACAGCCATGGCTGGTCGCTCGACAAGCTCGCCATTTTCGAGCTCGCCAGCGACGAGGCGCTCGACCCGGACACGCAGCAGTCGATCTTGCATCCCGCCGAGATCGAACTCGGCGAGACGGCGCGGGGCGTCATGGAGCAGGTCGACAAGGTCAAACCGGCGCGGGTCGTGTTCGACAGCCTGTCCGAAATGCGCCTGCTGGCCCAGAACCCCTTGCGTTATCGCCGCCAGATCTTGGCGCTCAAGCAATTCTTTGCGTCGCGCGCCTGTACCGTGCTCATGCTCGACGACAAGACGAGCCAGTCCGATCAACACTTGCACAGCATCGCCCACGGCGTCGTCTGCCTGGAACAGCTGGCCAAGGAATTCGGCAAGGAGCGGCGCCGCGTCAACGTAATGAAAATGCGCGGCATCGCCTTCCGCGGCGGCTACCACGACTACATCCTGGACACCGGCGGCATCCGCATATTCCCCAGGCTGATCGCGGCCGAGCACAGCGCGGAGTTCCGGCCGATCACGCGCTCGACGGGTTCGCGCGGGCTCGACACCCTGCTCGGCGGCGGCCTCGTGTCCGGCACCAATACGCTGTTCGTCGGGCCGTCCGGCGTCGGCAAGACGACGGTGGTCGTGCGCTGCATGCTGTCGGCCTTGAACCGGGGCGAGCGCGCGTCCTATTACCTGTTCGACGAGGGCCTGGGCACCTTCTTTGCCCGAGCCACCGCGCTCGGGCTGGACCTGCGGCCGCACCTGGCGACGGGCCTGCTGACCGTGCGCCATATCGATCCGGCCGAGCTGGCGCCGGGCCAGTTCGCCCAGATGCTGCGCGATTCCGTCGAGATCGACGGCGCCGTCTTCATCGCCATCGACAGCCTGAATGCCTATCTGCAAGCCATGCCCGGCGAACAATTCCTGATCCTCCAGATGCATGAATTGCTCGCCTACCTCAACCAGAAAGGCGTCACCACCGCGCTGATCCTGGGCGAGCACGGCATCATCGGCGAGGTCGTCCGCGACGTCGATCTCAGCTACCTGAGCGACTCGACGATGCTGCTCCGCTACTTCGAGGCGGGCGGCAAGCTGCGCCGCGCGATTACCGTGTCCAAGAGCAGGACGACGAGCCACGCGCTGACGATCCACGAACTGTTGCTCGGCGCCGGCGGCATCGAAGTCGGCGCCGCGCTGGAAGGTTTCGAGGGCGTGCTGACGGGCCTTCCGACCTATCGCGGGGCGACCCCAATGATGGTCGCAATCGATGCCAACAGCTGACCGCCGCGAACAGCGTGTCCTCATCGTCGCCCCGCACGGACGCGACGCCGAAGTCATCGCGGGCGTCGTCGCGCGCGACGGCGTCGATTGCGCGATCGTCGCCAATGCCGACGACCTCGTCGATGCGGTCGGCCAGGGCGCGGCGGCGGCCATCGTCTCCGAAGAGGCGCTGTCGCCGCATGCGTTGACGCGCATCGCGGAATGGCTGGGCAAACAGGACGCCTGGTCGGATTTTCCGTTCGTCGTCCTGCTGGCCAAGCGCTTCGGCGCGGCGCCCGCGCAGCTGAAAACGACGCTGGCCGCGCTCGGGAACGTGATCCTGCTCGAACGCCCGCTGAGCGCGGACACCCTGGCCACGGCGGCGGGTTCGGCCCTGCGGGCGCGCCGGCGCCAGTACCAGGCGCGCGAGGTGCTGGCGCAGCGCGAAGCCGTCGCCGACGAGCTGGCGTCGCTGAACGCGAACCTGGAAGCGCGCGTCGACGAGCGCACCTGGGCGCTGGCGCGTGCCAACGACCGGCTCACGGCGGAGATCATGGAGCGCGAGCGCGCGCAGCAGGCCATGGCGCAGGCGCAAAAGCTCGAGTTCCTCGGCCGCTTTACCGGTGGCATCGCGCATGACTTCAATAATCTGTTGAACGTCATCCAGGGCAATATGGAACTCATCAACATGTTTTCGCGCGAAGACTCGACGCGGGCACGCGCGAAGACGGCGCAAGCCGCGTGCCGGCGCGGCGCCAAGCTCACCAGCCAGCTCCTGTCGTTTGCGCGCAACCAGTTGCTCGACCTGCGGCCGCTGGCAGTCAGGACACTGTTCGAGAACGTCGAGGAACTCGCGAAACCGATCCTGGGCGCGGGCATCGAACTCACGGTCGCGGCCGGCGACGACGTCGACGCCGTGCTCGCGGACACGAGCCAGCTGGAGATGGCGTTGCTGAACCTGGTCATCAATGCGCGCGACGCGATGGCCGGCCACGGCCGCATCGACGTGCGCGCCGCGCGCGCGCAGCCGCCCGCCGGCGTGCTGCCGGCGGGCAGTTATGTGTGCGTGACGGTGTCCGACAACGGCCCCGGCATGTCGCCGGAAATCGCCGCCAAGGTCTTCGAACCGTTCTTCACGACCAAGGGCGTCGGCAAAGGCACGGGACTGGGCCTGAGCCAGGTCTACGGCATGGCCCAGCAATCGCGCGGCGGCGCCTTCATCCACAGCGCCCCGGGGAAAGGCACGACCGTGGAGGTCTGGCTGCAGGCCACCCACGGCGACGCCGCCGGCGACGGCGCGGCCGCCATCGACCGCCAGGGCCTGGCCGGTCTCAAGGTGCTCGTGGTCGAGGACGACGGCGACGTGCGCGCGGGCATCGTCGATGCGCTGCTGGCCCTCGGGTGCAACGTGTCGCAGGCGGGCGGCGGCACGCAAGGCCTCGCCGTGCTCGCGTCCGGCGAGCCGGGACTCCTGCTGACCGATTACCTGATGCCCGACATGACGGGCGTCGAACTCGCCGTCCGCGCGCGGCAACTGTTCCCGCGCTTGCCGGTGCTGGTGGCGACGGGCTATGCCGACATGGGCGCCATCGAAAACGCGATCGGCACCCATGCCGTGCTGCGCAAGCCGTTCCAGCTCGCGGAATTGAGCGCGGCCGTCGCCCGCGTGGTCAATCCAGGCTGAACTGCCCCTGCGCGTCCGGCTCCGGCGGATACGTGATGCGCAGGCCCTCGACGTGGGCGAACGGCGTCAGCTTGTGGGGACGGCGCTGGCGCGCATCGATGATGTCGTCGACCGGCACGCCGCGCACCAGCAACGCGTCGGCCACGAGCGAACGGTGGCACCGCCACGGCACCGCTTCCGCGCACATCAGCACGCACGATGTGGCGCGGCCCAGTTCGATGACGGCATCGACGTTGGCCGCGAATTCCTCCGTCTGCATGTAGTCGGCGTAGCCGCGGAACGATTCGTTGCGCCAGCCGGCGTTCGGCGAATCCTTGTGCGGCCGGCGCAGGCCGCCGAGGCCTTTCATGTACCGGTATTCGATGCCGGCGGCGGCCAGCGAGGCCGCGAGCTGGTCCTGGCCGAACTGCGGATTGTGGCGCGATTTCGGCACCGTGCGGATGTCGAGCAGGCAGGCGATCCCGTTCTGGCGCAAGAGCCCGATGAAGTCGGCTATCGTACGGTTCGAATGGCCGATGGTGCAGACGGGTTCCATGCGCATCCCTCGCGGTCGTTGTGCCTCCATTTTCGCATGGACGCGCGGCGCACAGCGCACCGTCCGGCGCCGCACGCGGGGCCTACCGCTCCACCATCCCCCGCAGCCCGCTGGCCCGGTGCGTGCGCCGCGAAATCGCCTCGCCCAGCACGGCCGGCGCCGGCGTCGTCAGCGTGAATTGCCGGCTCGCGCGCGTGATGCCCGTGTAGACCAGTTCGCGTGCGAGCACGGCGCCGCCTTCTTTCGGCAAGGCCAGCACCGTGTGCGCGAATTCCGAGCCCTGGGATTTGTGGACCGTCATCGCGTATGCCGTCTCGACGTGCCGCAGCCGCGTCGCCAGCACGCTGCGCACGTTGTCGCCTTCGAGGAACCACACGCGCAGCGAGCCGGGACGGGCCGGATCGGTCAGCGCGAGGCCGATGTCGCCGTTGAAGGTCTTCGTCGGGTAGTCGTTGCGCGTGACCATGACGGGGCGCCCGACGTACCAGTCGCCGCGCGCGATCAGGCCCGCGTGCGCGAGGCGCTGTTCGATGGCGTCGTTCAGGCCTCCGACGCCCCACTCGCCCTCGCGCACGGCGCACAGCACGCGGAAGGCTTCGAAGCGCTGCAGCACGGCGCGCACCCAGTCTTCGTGGCCGCCCTGGCCGTCGGTGCCGCCGCTGCCGGCGCGCAGCAGTTCCAGGTACGGACGGTAGCCGTCGACGGCCAGCTGGATCACGTGGTGCTGGTGGGCGTGGTCGATCCAGCGCAGCACGCCCGCTGCGTCCGGGGCGCGCAGCGCGGCGGCCGCGCCGTCGACGTCACCCGCGTTGACGGCCAGCGCCAGCTTGCCGATCGGGCCGCCGAAGCGGCGGCTGTGGCGCAGCATCACGGTTTGCTGGGCGAGCGGGCCGCCCGCGCCCGCGTAGTGGTCCGGAATCGCCTCGCCGCTGGCCGCCCGCACGTAGTCGAGCGTGGCGGCGTCGTAGCGGCCGGCCTGCGCGTCGTGGCACAGGTCCCCCAGCACGGCGCCCGCTTCCACCGACGCCAGCTGGTCCTTGTCGCCCAGCAGGATCAGCGTGCTCCCTTCCGGCAGCGCATCCAGCAGCGACGCCATCATCTCCAGGTGCACCATCGACGCCTCGTCGACGATCAGCACGTCGACGTCGAGCGGATTGCCGCGGTGGTGGGCGAAACTGCGCGTGTCCGGCCGCGCGCCCAGGAGGCTGTGCAGGGTGCGCGCGGCGCCCATCCTGCCTGTGAGTTCGCGCAGCGGCAGCGCGCCGCCCACGCGCTCGGCCAGTTCGCCCAGCGCCTTGTCGATGGCCTGCTTCAGGCGCGCCGCGGCCTTGCCGGTCGGCGCGGCGAGCGCGATGCGCTGGCGCTCCGCGTCCGGTGCCGTCGCGAACAACAGCGCCAGCAGGCGCGCTACCGTGTACGTTTTACCGGTACCCGGTCCGCCCGTGATGACGGCGAACGACCCCCGCAGCGCGACGGCGCAGGCGATGCGCTGCCAGTCCGGCGATTCGCCCGCGCGCTGGGCGCCGAACAGCGCCTCCAGCCACGTGCGCGCCTGGTCGATGTCGACGGCGCGGCGCTCCTGCGCACGCGCACGCACGCACGTGGCCACGAGCGTTTCGTCGCGCCAGTAGCGGCGCAGGTACAGGCGGCTGTCGTCCAGCACGAGCGGCTGGTCGTAATCGAGGTCGCCCACGCGCCACACCTGCTCGCACGCGGCCAGTTGCGTCATCCATCCCTTGACGCCGCGCGGCAGCGGTTTCGCCGCGCGCGCCAGCGCCTTCCAGTCCTCGTCCGCCCAGCCGAGCAGCCCTGCCGGATCGGCCGCCAGGTCGTCCAGCAGCAGGCAGCTGTGGCCGCGCCCTTCCAGCTCGGACAGCACGAGGGCCGCGAGCTGCAGCGGGACCGAACGGGCACATGCCGCCGTGCCCAAGGTGGCGACGAAGCGCGCGAACACGCCGGACAGGCGGCGCAGCTCGCCCGCCTCGGTCAGGCGTTCGACCTCGGTCCAGAACGCGGACGCGTCGACGTCGTTGGCGTTGGCATCAGGCTTCATGCGCGTCCTTTCCCAGCAGGCGATCGAGGCCGTCCAGCAGTTCCGGGTCGGGCTCGATCAAATAGCAGCCGTGCGTGGCCGGACTGCCGACCCCGCGCAGGAACAGGAATACGGCGCCGCCCAGGTGCTCGCGCGGCGAGTAATCGCTGCCGAGGCGCGCGCGCAGCAGGCGGTGCACGGCCAGCATGTAGATGGCGCCCTGGACATCGTAGCGGTGCGCCGCCATGCCGGCCGCCATCGCGGCCTGCGTGTACGAGAGATCGCCCGGTCCGAGCGCGTTCGATTTGTAGTCGAGCACCCAATAGCGGCCATCGCATTCGAACACGAGGTCCGTGAAGCCCTTCAACATGCCGTGCAGCTGGCGCTCAGGCAGCGTCGGACGCGGCGTGTTCCCCAGCATGCGGCGGCGGCACAGGCGGTCGAGCGCGGCGACGTCCAGCTGGCGGCTGGGGAACCAGAATTCCATCTCGGCCAGCGGCGCATCGATGTCGGCCAGCGCGCAGCCGATGGGCGGCAGCGGCGTGACGGCGATCATGCGCAGCCAGGCCAGCGCATCGTCCAGGCGGTTGCCCCAGCCGGCGCGCTGGATGCGCTGCGCGAGGCGCGCGCGGAACTGTTCGTCGTCGACCTGGCCGAAGCCCTCGTGGGCCATCCATTCCAGTTGCTCGTGCAGGAAGTTGCCCGGGCCGGCGCCGCGCGGGAAGCGGTGCCACGGCGCGTCCTCGCTGTGCGTGACGGCCACGACGCCCGGGTCGTCCTCTTCCAGCAGGTTCTCTTCCTGCGGCCGCGTGGGCGGCGCCACCGTGTTTTTCGTCAGCGACGTGAACGAACCGACGGCCCAGTTGCGCTCGAAGCGCGCCTCGAAGCGCGGCGGCTCCACGAGCTCCGGCCGCACGTCGGCGCGGCGCAGCACCGTGCAGCCGTCCGGGCTTGCCAGCGCATGCAGCTCGATGCCGTCGGCGTCGCCGCGCAAGGCCTCCCAGCGCTCGCGCACGGCGCCGGCGGGCACCGGCGTCCCGCCGGTCAGCAGATAGCCCAGCGCGGATTCGTGCAGCTGATTCTCGCCCTTCTTGCGCGCCGCCACGGCCGCGACGCCGAGCCACAGGAAATGGCGCGCCCGCGTCAGCGCCACGTACAACAGGCGCAGGTCCTCTTCCAGGCGCGCGCGGTCGACGGCGGCCAGCGCCGCGTCGGACAGCGCGAGATCGATGCGGCGCTCGCCGTCGTCCTCGGCGTAGTCGAAGAAGGCGCGGTTGCGGCGGTCCGTCTTGCGCGCGGTGACGGCGAACGGCAGGTACACGAGCGGATACTCGAGGCCCTTCGACTTGTGCACGGTGACGACCTTGACCAGTTCCGCGTCGGACTCCAGCCGCAGCACGCGTTCGTCGCCGCCCTCGCCCATGCCCTCGGTCTGCTCGGCGAACCAGCGGATCAGCGCCTGTTCGCCATCCAGCTCCCGGCTCGCTTCCTGCAGCAGCTCGGCCAGGTGCAGCAGGTTCGTCAGGCGGCGCTCGCCGCCTGACGCGCCGAGCAGCTTGGCGGGCAGGCCCAGTTCGTGGATGAAGCGGCGCAGCATCGCCAGCACGCCCTGGCGCTGCCACGCCTGGTGCAGGGTCTTCAACTGCTCGACGCGCGCTTCCCACGCCAGTTCGTCGCTCGCCAGCTGCGCCAGTTCGGCCAGCGGCAACGCGCACGTCGCGGTCGCGAATGCGGCGCGCGCGAGCGTGACGTCGAGCGGATTCGCCACGGCCTGCAGCCAGCGCAAGACGTCGCGCGCCTCGTCGCTTTCCACGACCGAGTCCTGGTCGGACAGGTAGACGCTGGCGACTTGCCGTTGCACGAGCGCGCGGCGGACCGCCGCCGCCTCGCGCCGGTCGCGCACGAGGATCGCGATATCGGCCGGCATCAGGCGCGCGAAGCGGCCGGCACCGTCTTCGAACCCGGCGCGCGGATCGTTCAGCAGGGGCACGATGTGCTCGGCGCAGTGCTGGGCGAAGAATTCGCGGTAGTCGTCCGCGCGCATGTCCTCGATCTCCGCGATACCGACGGCCAGCGCCTGGAACGGACCGTCCACCCCGACCAGGCGCTGCTTGCGTCCGGCCGCGTCGACGGCGTCGAACGGCAGCGGATTTTCCGCGCCCTTGCGGAAGCGGAACGCGCCGGCCGCGTAGGTGCCTTCCGCGTGGACGAACAGCCGGTTCACGGCGCCCACGAGCTGGCGCGTCGAGCGGTAGTTCGTGCCGAGCTGGTAGTGGCGCCCGTGCGTGGCCCGCCGCGCCGACAGATAACTGTGGATGTCGGCGCCGCGGAAGCCGTAGATCGACTGTTTCGG
Organism: Massilia sp. Root335; assembly: GCF_001425685.1. GTDB lineage: Bacteria > Pseudomonadota > Gammaproteobacteria > Burkholderiales > Burkholderiaceae_D > Telluria > Telluria luteola. The sequence continues at coordinate 191,064 of NZ_LMCY01000003.1, forward strand.
GTCGCCGATGAGGAACAGGCCGCGTGCCGGGTCATTGTCGGCCACGCGGTACAGCAGGTCGAAGATGCGGTACTGGTCGGGCGACGTATCCTGGAATTCGTCGACCATCGCCACCGGGTATTGATCGAGGATGCGCCGGCGCAGCGCGTCGCCGTTGGCGCCCTCGAGCGCGGCTTTCAGGCGCGCCAGCATGTCGGCGAACCCGAACTGGCGGTTGCGGCGCTTGAGCTCCGCCATGCGCCGCGCGATGGCGCACGCGGCGTGGCGCAGCAGCGCATGGGCCACGGGCGCGACGGCATCCAGTCCTTCCTTCAACGTATCGGTGTGCCCGAAGCACTCGGGCACGGGCGCGCTGTAGTCCTTGCTGAACGCGTCCGCGATGCCGCCAGGCGTCAGCCGCTGCCACATGGCGTCGCTCAGCTGCGGATAGTGCGCTTGCGGGTCGACGGCCCAGCGGCGCAGCGCGTCGAAGGCTTTCGCCAGCGAGTCCGGGCGCATCTTGGTGCCGTTGAACGCCTTGGCATTCACGCCGCGCTGCGCGGCGATCCACGCTTCCATCGCATCGGCGCGCGCCTGCCAGCCGTCCTTCAGCCGCGCCAGCGCCTCGCGTTGCGTGCGTTCCGCATCGAGGATGACGTCGCCCAGCGGCCGCTCGCTGCCGCCGTCGAGGCGGCCGGCGCGCTGCACCAGTTCGCGCACGGACTGTTTCAGGGCTTCGACGTCGCTCCAGCACGACAACAGGCTACCCAATGCCGCACCGGACAGCGGGTACACGTGCTGGCGCCAGTAATCGTGCGCGGCATCCTCGAACAGCGCGCGCTCGTCGCTGACGAGTTCTTCGTCGAACAGGCTGCCGCTGTCGAACGCGTGCTCGCGCAGCATGCGCTGGCACCAGGCGTCGATGGTGAAGATGGCCGCTTCGTCCATCGTCTCGGCCGCCAGCACGAGGCGGTGCGCGGCCACGAGGCGGGACGCTTCATCGCCGTACGCGGCGGCCAGCGCCGCCAGGTAGGGATCGTCGGCTTCGGCCTCGCCGCGGAAGCACGCCGCCGCCTGCACGAGCCGTTCGCGCACGCGGTTCGACAGCTCGCGCGTGGCGGCGCGCGTAAAAGTCATCACGAGGATCTCGGGCGGCATCAACGGACGCGCGAAGCCGTCCTCGCCGCCGTGGCCCAGCACGAGGCGCAGGTACAGCGCGGCGATGGTCCACGTCTTGCCGGTGCCGGCGCTGGCCTCGATGAGGCGCGAGCCGTGCAGCGGGAAGCGCAAGGCGTCGAGCAGCTGGCTCATGGCTCGCCTCCGTCGAAGCGCGTGACCGTCACGCTGTCCTTCAGCCAGGCGACCAACGGTCCGTACAACGCCTCGGCCATGAGCGGCCAGCCGCCGGCGGCGCGCAGCAGCGCGAATTCGGGCCACAGGCGCGCGAGGCACGGATCGATCACTTCGCCGTCGATCTCGAAGCCGCCATCATACGTTTCGCGCGCGTCGCCGCCGACGAAATGCGCGAGCGCCGTCTTGCACGCGACGGGCAGCGGCCGGTCGAGGTTCGAGCGCCACAGCGTCACCAGCGCCCCCAGCTGCGCGAGCGCTTCGGCGCGGGCCAAAGGCGCCATCGCCAGGCTGGCGTCGCGCGCGACGAGCACGCCGCCCACCCGCTCGCCCATCGCGGCGGCGGCCAGCTGGCGCAGCCACGGGCCCATCAACTTGTCGCCGCGCGGCTCGCCCTTGCGGTCCAGGACTTTCGACGATATCTGCAGCAGCCATACGGTATCGTCGTCGTTGCCGCGCAGGCGGTCGATCCAGTCTTCGAGGCGCCAGCCGCCGACTTCCACGCTGACGACGAGCTTGGGCGCCGGGCGCGGATAGCGGCTGCCCAGCGCCAGCCAGGCACTGCGCACGGGCACGAGATCGTCGACGAGCTGCTGCTGCCACTGCCGGCCCACGAGGCCGATCGGCAGCACGCCTTCGCGCGCCAGCCGCGCCGCGCGCGATTCCAGCACCTGGCGCACCTCGTGCTGCGCTTCCGGCGTGCCGCTGTCGTCGAGCAGCGTGTCTTCCAGGAAGTAGCGGTCGAGCGCATCGAGCGAGAACGGTTCCTCGTCCTCGCCGACGACTTCCAGGTCGTTGAACGTCACGCCCAGGCGGCGCCGGAAGAAGAAGCGCGCCGGCTGGCGCAGGAAGCTCGCCAGTTCACCGAGCGTGAGACGGTAGTCCGCGTCCAGTTCGAACGGCGGCAAGGGATCGGCATCGAGCGCCGCGCCGGCGCCCGCCGCGTCGGCCCCGTGCGCCGAACGCCATTCGCCCGCGTACGTGAGCAGGCCGCCGCGCTCGAAATAGCGGCGCGAGAACGGCTGCAGCGCATGCACGGTCGTGCGCTCGGCCAGGTCGAGGTTCCAGCCGGCGGCCAGGTAATCGCGCAGCTGCGACACGAGCACGGACGCCGGCTGCTCGGTGTTGTCGCGCACGTTGCGGCCGACCCAGCTGACGTACAGTTTTTCGCGCGCGGCCAGCACCGCTTCCAGCATCAGGTAGCGGTCGTCGTCGCGGCGCGAGCGGTCGCCGGGGCGGGCCAGGCCGGGCAGCGCCAGCAGGTCGAAGTCCGATTGATGGCCGCGGCGCGGGAAATCGCCGTCGTTCATGCCGAGCAGGCAGACGACGCGGAACGGCACGGCGCGCATCGGCATCAGGGTGCAGAACGTGACGCCGCCGGACACGAACTGGTGGGAGAGCGCCGGCTGGTCCAGCTGGCCGAGCCACGCCTCGCGCATCACGGCCAGCGACACGGGTTCGTCGAACAGCGCGTTCTCGCAGATCTCCAGCCAGCATTGCAGCCCTTCTTCCAGCTGCTGCAGCGTCAGGCGGTCTTCCTCGTTCGCCGCGCGGAAGAAGCGCGCCAGCAGCGCGCGCGCGCAACTGCCCCATTCCATCGGACGCAACGTGCGGTCGAGGTCCTCGCGCCACGCCAGCAGCGCTTCCACCAGCTCGGTCAGCGAGCCGGCCAGCGCGGCATCGAGCCCGCCCACTTCCGGATACGGTTCGATGTCGCGGAAGCTGGCCCCGTGGCCGGTCGCATAGCCGAGCAGCATGCGGCGCACGCCGAACAGCCAGGAATTCTGCTCGCCGGCGGACCCGAGGCCCAGTCCGGCGCGGTGGTGCTGGTCCAGGCCCCAGCGCACGCTGGCGCCCTCGATCCAGTGGCCGAGGATGGGCAGGTCCGCGTCAAGCAGGCCGAAGCGGCCCGCCAGCGCCGGCACGTCGAGCAGGTCGCGCACCTCGCTCTGGCGGCAGCGCTGCTGCGGCAGCCGCAGCAGCCATTCCAGCGCCACGAGCAGCGGATTCGTGCGCCGGTCCTTGACGTCGCCGATCTCGAACGGGATGTAGCGCGGGTCGCTGCGCTTGTGCTGGCCGAACACGGCGTGCACGGCCGCGGAGAACGTCTCGATGTCGGGCACCATCACGACGACGTCGCGCGGGCGCAGCGGATCGTCGCGCTCCTCGGCGAACCACGACAGCAGCTGGTCGTGCAGCACCTCCACTTCGCGCTGGGCGCTGTGGGTGACGTGGAATTCGATCGAGCGGTCGGCGGCCGGCGGCGGCGTGTGCGGATGCTCGGACAGCGGCAGCAGGTCGCGCACGGCCGCCTGCGCCTGGCCGAGCAGCGTATCGCCCGGCTCGTCCGAGAACAGGTCGATGCGCATATTGCCGAATTGCGCGCCCTCGCCGTTGTCGAATTCGTCGAGCATGCGCACGAAGTCGCGGCCTTGCCGTCCCCAGCTCGCGAGCAGCGGATGGCTGTGCGCATGCAGCTGTTCGACGGGGATGTCGGCCAGGTCGCTGCCGTTGCGGTGCTGCTGGCGCTTGTAGGCGGCGCGCAGGAGCTCGCGGCCTTCGATGATGTCGCCCCAGTAGAACTGGCAGGGGTTCGGCACCGCGAGCAGCACCTGCGTGTGGCGCGACAGCCCCGCCATCGCCTGGATCGTCTGGTACGGCAGGGTCGACATGCCGAACAGGATCACGCGGTGCGGCAGGCGCAGCACCGGTTCGCGGTCTTCCAGCACGGCGGCCATGAATTGCGCGTGGATCGTCGCGCGCCCGGACCAGCGCCGCTCGGGCGGCAGGCTCGCGTGGATCTCGCGCCAGAGCTGCGCCTGCCAGCACTGGTCGGGCATCAGCGGCACAGGTTCGCCGCCGGAACGGCGCAGCTGGTCGATGCCGTCGGCCCAGTCGGTGAGCCAGTCGGCGCGGTACACCTGGTACTGGTCGTACAGGTCGGCCAGGCGCTCGGCCAGTTGCAGGCGGCGCTCGGCGTCGCCATCGTTCAAGAAGTGGCGCAGCGGTTCGAACGTGGCCTTGTCCAGCACCTCGGGCAGCAGGCGCATGAGGCGCCATGTCAGCGCGTCCTTGTCGAACGGCGAGCGGCGCGGCACGCGTTCCGGGCCCAGCATGCCGCGGTAGGCTTCCCACTGGAAGCGCGCCGGCAGCGCCACGCGCGTGGCCGCGCACACGCCCAGTTCTTCCGCCAGCGCGATCTTGAGCCACTCGGCCACGCCGTTGGACTGGACGAGCATGATTTCTTCCTCCAGCGGCCCGAGCGGATTGGCGCGCAGCCAGTCGAAGACGGCGGCGCGCAGCAATTCCATCTGGTTGCCGTGCAGGATGAGGAGGCCGGGGCGGATCGGGGATGGCATGGCGCGACGTGACGGGAAGACTCGCGCAGCATACTACTTCCGGCCCCCGGGCGGTAGAGCTGGCGAGTCGTTACGCCTGGTGATCCTGCTGGCGCGCGCCCAGTTCGGCGTGGATGTGGCGTTCCAGCCGCGCCAGCAAGCCGCGCAACCGGGCCGCCAGCGTGCGCGCCTGGCCCGGCGCGCCCGGCTCGAGCTGGCGTTCCAGCTCGGCGCACAGGTCGCCGAAGCCGAGGGCGCCGACCGTCCGCGCCGCCGATTTGAGCCGGTGCGCCACCGCGGCCGCCCGCGCCGGTTCGTGCGCCGCCAGCCCGCGCTCGATCTCCTGCATGCCGTCGCGCGCGGCGTCCAGGAACAGGAATGCGTATTTGCGCATCTGGTCCGGCTGGCCGCCAAACGCGTCGGACAGCACGCCGACGTCGAGCAAGGCATCGGCCGCCCGGGGACCACCGTTGTCCGGCCGCCGCACGTTGCGGCCGAGCGCGCGGGCAACCGTCGCGATCAGCGTCTCGGGCGCGGCCGGCTTCGTCAGGAATTCGTCCATGCCGGCCGCGAGGCAGCGCGCCTGGTCGTCCGGCCCCGCGTTCGCCGTCATCGCGATCACCTTGAGGTCGGCGAGCGCCGGGTCGCGCCGGATGCGGCGCGTGGCATCGAGACCGTCCATCACCGGCATCCGCACGTCCATCAGCACGCAGTCGACGGGACGCTCCGCCAGCCGGTCCAGCGCGTCGGCGCCGTTGCCGGCGACGGTCACGTGCGCGCCGGCGTCTTCGAGCAGATCGCGCGCCACCAGCTGGTTGAACGCATTGTCCTCGACGAGCAGGATCGCGATGCCGTCCAGCGCCCCGGGCCCCGCCGGTTGCGGCTCGGCGGCGGCATGCGCCACCGGCACCGGCTGCAGGCGCGCCGTGAACCAGAACGTGCTGCCCTGCCCCGGCGTGCTCGTCGCGCCGACCGTGCCTTGCAACAGCTCGACCAGCTGCCTGCCGATGACGAGGCCCAGGCCGGCGCCGTGGCGCCGCGGCGGCGCCGGGTCGGCCTCGTGGCCGGGCGCGAACAGCTGCGCCAGGTCGTCGTGCGCGATCCCGATGCCGTGGTCCTCGACCTCGAAGCGCACGAGCAGGTCGGCGCCCACCGTGCGCTCGACGCGGGCGCGCACGTGCACGGTGCCCTGTTCGGAAAACCGGATGGCGTTGCCGACCAAATTCAGCAGCACCTGTTCCAGCCGCAGCGGATCGCCGCGCAAGGGCCGCCGCAGCTCGGGCGCCACGTCGAATTCGAGCACGAGGCCGCGCGCCGCCGCCTGCGCGCCCAACTGGCCGGCAAGATCGTGCGCGAGCGCGTCCAGCGTGAAGTCGAGCCGTTCCAGTTCCACCTTGCCGGCCTCGGTCCAGGGACGGTCGAGGACGCGGTTGAGGACGCCCAGCAGGTGCTGCGCCGCGTGGTGGATCTTGTCCAGGTAGTCGCGCTGCTTCGGCTCGTCCGCATGCTTGCGCGCCAGGTACGCCATGCCGAGGATGCTGTTCATCGGCGTGCGGATCTCGTGGCTCATGGTCGACAGGAAGTCGTTCCCGGCGCGGCCGGCCGCGTCGGCCCGGGCCTTCAGCGCGTGCAGCTCGGTGACGTCGGTCGATACGCACAGGACGGCATCGACGTCACCGTCGGCGTCGCCGTCGAAGCGCACCGGCACCTTCACGCTCCACAACTGGCGCACGACGCCGTCGGTGCCGGCGAACGGGTTCTGCACGGCGCGTTTCTCGCCCAGTTCGAAGACGGGACGGTCCAGCGCCCACAACGCGTCGGCCTGCGCGGGCGGCATCACATCGTGGTCGCGCCGGCCCACGACGTCCTGTGCCGCGCGGCCGCAGGCGGCCGCCATCTTCGCGTTGACGTAGCGGTAGCGGCGGTCGCGGTCCTTCAGGTAGACGTAGGCGTCGACGTTGTCCAGCACGAGACCGAGCAGCCGGCGCTGTTCCACCGCCGTCCGGCGCGACCAGGCCAGGTTGAGGAACAGCGCGTAGACCAGCAGCGTGGCGCCGAAGCCGCCCGCCCCCGCCAGCCACGGGACGATGCGCCCGAAGCCGCCGGCCAGGTCGGCGCGGCGGGCGACGAAGCGCGCTTTCCACAGATTGTCGTCGAAGCGCACGGGCAGCACGGTTTCCAGCAGGTCGGCGCCGGCCAGCGCCGGCGGCGCGCCGTCATACAACACGGCGTCCGCCCCGTTCACGCGCAGCGGTCCGGTCGCGCCGGCATCGGCCGCCGCGGCATCGGCCGCCGCGTACAACTGCAGCGCCACGAGGCGGGCGTCCACGCCCCGCATGGCGTCTTGCAGAGCGCCTTGCACGAAGGCCGGGATGGAAAAGCCGATGCCGACCGAGCCCGCATAGGCCGCGCGCCGTCCTTCCACGTCGCGCGGCGCGGCGCCGCCGGCCGGGATGCGGTAGACGGGCACGCGCAGGCCGAGGGCCGGGTGGCGCACGGGGTGCTCCACGACGATGGGCTTGCCCGACGCCGCCATGCGGCCGCTGTCGCGCGCCCGGTCCATCGTCTGCGCGACGGCAGGCGCGCCGCCCGTCAGGTCGACGCCGAATTTTTCGGGCAGGTGCGGCTCCAGGTAGGACAGCACGGTATAGGACGGACGGTGCCCGGCCGGGCGGATCGCGAAGTCCGGATAGCCGGCCGGCGCGACGCCGCGGTCGGCGCGGACCGCGGCCACGAAGGCGTCGCGCGCGCCGTCGTCCACGTATTGCGCATAGTTGATCGACTCGATCGCCGGGTAGTGTCGTGCCACGCCGAGCGTCTCGACATAGCGGTGGAATTGCAGCCGCGAGACGGTGCCGCCGTTGGCCTGGAACAGGGCCGCCAGTCCGCGCACGACGTCCGCGTACTCGTGCACGGCGCCGTCCAGTTGCTGGCGCCCGGTGCGCGCGAGGTGGTCGAAGCGGGCCTGCGCGTCGACCGCGACCGCGTGGGCCGCGCCCAGGTACAGGCCGACACCGGCCAGCAGGGCGAGCGTCACGCCGCCCACCCACGGCGCGGCCGTCCTTCCCGTGTTGCGCATTGCGATGTCAGCCATGTCCACCGGTCCGAGAAATGACAATGAGTATTGTCGTACGGCAATTTTTAGATGTTTGCTAGTATGTCCGAATCGGAACAAAATGGCGAGCTTAACAATAAGGAATGCGTATGCGCGAAACACATCATGACAATCCGGACCCCTGGCTGTGGCTGGAAGACGTCGATTCGGATCGCGCACTGGCCTGGGTGCGCGAACGCAACGGGGAAAGCGAACGCGAACTGACCGCCCTGCCCGGCTACACCGACCTGCGCGCGCGCCTCAAGACGATCCTGGATTCGCGCGACCGCATTCCCTACGTCGGCCACCACGACGGCCGCTTCTATAATTTCTGGCGCGACGCCGACCACGAACGGGGCGTCTGGCGCCGCACGACGCTCGCCGAATACCGCAAGCCCCTGCCTGCCTGGGAAACGGTGCTGGACCTGGACGCGCTGGCGCGGGACGAGGCGGAGAACTGGGTCTGGGCGGGCGTGGCGTTCCTGGAACCGCACGGCACCCGCTGCCTCGTCTCGCTGTCGCGCGGCGGCGGCGACGCCCACGTCGTGCGCGAATTCGACGTGGCGGCGCGCGCCTTCGTCGCCGGCGGTTTCACGCTGCCGGAAGCGAAGACGAGCGCCGGCTGGATCGATGAGGACCTGCTCTTCGTCGCGACCGACTTCGGCCCCGATTCGATGACGACGTCGGGCTATCCCCGCATCGTCAAGACCTGGCGCCGCGGCACGCCGCTGGACGACGCGACGCTCGTGTACGAAGCGCAGCCCGACGATCTGTCGGTCTCCGCCTGGCACGACCCGACGCCCGGCTACGCGCGCCAGTTCGTCCAGCGCCAGATCGATTTCTATACCAGCGACCTGTTCTTGCGCGATCCCGCCGACGGCCGGCTCGAACGCATCGACAAGCCGCAGGACGCCAATGCGTTCGCGCTGCGCGACCAGTTGATCGTCGAACTGCGCTCGGACTGGACGCTCGGCGCCAGGACGTGGCCGCAGGGCGCCCTGCTCGCCATCGGATTCGACCGCTTCATGGAAGGCAGCCGCGACTTCGAGATCCTGTTCGAACCGTCGCCGACGACGTCGCTGGACGGCATCGCGGCCACGCGCACGGCGCTGTTCCTCACCATCCTCGACAACGTCAAGAACCGCATCGTCGAGTGGTGCCGCGCGGACGGGCGCTGGCAGCGCCGCGACGTGCAGGCCCCCGCCATGGGCGCGCTGCACGTGTCGGGCGTCGACGACTACGCGTCGGACCAGGTGTTCCTGACCGTCACCGACTTCCTCACGCCGAGCAGCCTGTATCTGATGGAAGCCGGCAGCGACGGGCTGGAGCCCCTGAAATCCATGCCGGCGTTCTTCGACGCGGCGCCGTATGCCGTCAGCCAGTTCGCGGCGCGCTCGCCCGACGGCACCGACGTCCCCTATTTCGTCGTGATGCGCAAGGACGCGCCGCTGGACGGCTCGAACCCCACGCTGTTGTACGGCTACGGCGGGTTCGAAGTGTCGCTGACGCCTTTCTACAGCGGCGTCACGGGTACGGCGTGGCTCGACCAGGGCGGCGCGTACGTGCTGGCGAACATCCGCGGCGGCGGCGAGTTCGGCCCGCGCTGGCACCAGGCCGCGCTCAAGGAAAACCGCCAGAAGGCATTCGACGACTTCCTGGCCGTCGCCGAAGACCTCGTCCGGCGCGGCGTCACGCGTCCGCGCCACCTCGGCATCATGGGCGGCAGCAACGGCGGGCTGCTGGTCGGCGCGGCGCTCACGCAACGGCCGGACCTGTTCGGGGCCGTCGCCTGCCAGGTGCCGCTGCTGGACATGCGCCGCTATCACGAATTGCTGGCCGGCGCCTCGTGGATCGGCGAGTACGGCGACCCCGACGAGCCGGACGAATGGGACTACATCGCGCGCTACTCGCCTTACCAGAACGTGGTCGCGGACAAACGCTATCCGCCCGTGCTGTTCACGACGTCCACGCGCGACGACCGCGTCCACCCCGGCCACGCGCGCAAGATGGCGGCGCGGATGCGGGAACAGGGCCATGCCGTGCTGTATTGGGAAAACACGGAGGGCGGCCATGCCGGCGCGGCCAACAACGAACAGACGGCGACCATGTGGGCCATGACGTATGCGTTCCTGTTGAGCCAGCTCAAGTAAACCGCAAGGATTGACATGGCCGGTGGCGCATTTCGACAGTAACCACCGGTTATCGCGCGACCGTTACCGAAAGATGGGATAGGGAACTAGCAGGGTTGCTAGGACGCTAAATGAATGTTGCATGGAATACTTGTTTCTCACACATCTTTCCATGGAGGAGCTGCGATGGCTAATGATTTCGTTACCGAAGCAAGCCTGCGTGAACCGTTGGCAGGCACCCTGGTGAAGCCGCCCGCTTCACTGTCGCCCTCCATCGGCGATCTGAAGAAATATCGGATCAGCAAACGCGAGAGTCAGGAAAAATTCTGGGGCCGTTTCGGCGTCACCCAGTCCAGCGGCAGCCGCTTCGAAACGGGTCTGGCCATACCGGCCCCGGTCGCCCTGCTGTTGAAGCTGTATGTCAACGGCAAGCTCAACGATGGTGATCTTCTGGGGTGATCAAACCCAAGGAAATTGCACGCACGACCGCCTGTTGCCGGGTGTTGACGTTGAACTTCTGCCGGATATTACCCATATGGAAGTTTACCGTCGCCTCGGAGCAGCCGGTGATTTTTGAAATCTCCCACGACGATTTGCCCACCATGACCCAGTTGAGCACTTCCAGCTCGCGCGGGGTCAGGCGCGGCGCCGCCTCCTGCGTCGGCGGCGGGCAGAAACGCACGCCCGACGCAAACGCATAATCCCGCACCAGCGCCAGATCCGGCAGCATGCTCGCCACGTCGCGCACGAACGCGCCGTCGGCCGCCGCGTCGACGGCAAAGCTCAGCAGGCCAAACTCCCCGTTCGGACCGTGGATGGGAAACGTCACGCCGGCCCGGATGCCATGGGTGCACGCTTCCTCGTACAAGGCGCGCTGGGCCGGGCTGCGGAAGAGCTCGGGCTGCCACACCAGCGGCAGCGTGGTGGCCATGCAATGGCTGACGACCGGGTCGACATAGGCGAACCGCTCGGCGTCGTAGCGCTCCCGCCATTTCGTCGGATAATTGCTCTGAATAAATGCATTTTCGAGGCGCGCATGCCGCGAGCCGGACATGCCGAACAAGACCTTGTCGAATCCATACTGCCGGCCCAGGGCGAACAGCGCTTCGCCCCAACTGGACGCGGTGTCGGTATGTAACAACTCGTCCAAATCGACGGTCTTCATGGCTGCCTCGCGCTATTGATGTGGGATGTAACGACACCCGGTATGCTAGATGAGTTGTAACCAAAAAGCACGAAAAATTAGTCTTTTATTCATTATGGCAGAGCACTGGCTTTTGCTCAGTTGTCGTTCCGATACACGCCGAACGCGGCCCGCCATCGAATCGTGCGCCAGCCTCTACGCTTTTCGCTTATCCTCGCGCGAATTGTCCGTTTAAAATTTCAAAAATGCAAGTTTTTCTATGGAATCCGTAACAATCTCGCCGAGCGGTCGCCGCCCATGCTTGACTTGACTGGACACCGGAGTATCTTTGCATTTTCTAGACATTTAACAATACGCGCTCGTCCAAAATCTTGTTCGCGATACCCATCCGGATTACAGCGGCCCCCGCGGCCGCGCGCTACCGGCGCCCGCCGGCGCCCTGCCCTTCCCTTCTTTCCCTACTCGAGGATCTTTAGTCAATGAATAATATGACCGACATGGCTGAACAGCTCGACGTCAAGCTGCTGCTGTCCACGCTGATGGCGCTGAAAAAGGGGGATTTCTCCGTGCGCATGCCGTCCGACTGGACCGGCGTGTCCGGCAAGATCGCCGATACCCTGAACGACATCATCGAGACCAAGGAAAAAATGGTCGAAGCGGTCACCGAGGTGTCGCGCGTCGTCGGCCGCGAGGGCCACCTGACGCAGCGCGCCTCCGTGCCGGGCGCGGCGGGCGGCTGGTCGACCATCATCAGCTCGGTCAATACGCTGATCGACGACCTCGTGCGCCCGACGACGGAAATGGCGCGCGTCATCGGCGCCGTCGCGAAGGGCGACCTGTCGCAGACGATGGCGCTGGAAGTCGACGGCCACCCGCTCAAGGGCCAGTACCTGCGCGCGGCGACCACCGCGAACACGATGGTGGAACAGCTGTCGTCGTTCTCGTCCGAGGTGACGCGCGTCGCGCGCGAGGTCGGTACGGAGGGCAAGCTGGGCGGCCAGGCGTACGTGCCGGGCGTCGCGGGCACGTGGAAGGACTTGACCGACTCCGTGAACTCGATGGCGGGTAACCTCACGTCGCAGGTGCGTAACATCGCGGAGGTGACCACCGCCGTGGCGAACGGCGACTTGTCGAAGAAGATCACGGTGGACGTGCGCGGCGAGATCCTGCAGCTGAAGGACACCATCAACGTGATGGTGGACCAGCTGCGTTCCTTCGCGTCCGAGGTGACGCGCGTGGCAAGGGAGGTCGGTACGGAAGGCAAGCTCGGGGGCCAGGCGTACGTGCCGGGCGTCGCGGGCACGTGGAAGGACTTGACCGACAACGTGAACTTCATGGCGTCCAACCTCACGGGCCAGGTGCGCAACATCGCGGCGGTGACGACCGCGGTGGCGAACGGCGACCTGTCGAAGAAGATCACGGTGGACGTGAAGGGCGAGATCCTCGAACTG
>NZ_LMCY01000003.1:203554-250810 GCF_001425685.1 Massilia sp. Root335
AAACACCATCAACGTGATGGTGGACCAGTTGTCGTCGTTCGCATCGGAGGTGACGCGCGTCGCAAGGGAGGTCGGTACGGAAGGTAAGCTCGGCGGCCAGGCGGTGGTGAAAGGCGTCGCGGGCACGTGGAAGGACTTGACCGACTCCGTGAACTCGATGGCGGGCAACCTCACGGGCCAGGTGCGTAACATCGCGGACGTGACGACCGCCGTGGCGAACGGCGACCTGTCGAAGAAGATCACGGTGGACGTGAAGGGCGAGATCCTCGAACTGNNGAACACGATCAACGTGATGGTGGACCAGTTGAACTCCTTCGCGTCCGAGGTGACCCGCGTGGCGCGGGAGGTCGGTACGGAAGGCAAGCTGGGCGGCCAGGCGAACGTGCCGGGCGTCGCGGGTACGTGGAAAGACCTGACGGACGGCGTGAACTCGATGGCGGGCAACCTGACGGCGCAGGTGCGTAACATCGCGGAAGTGACCACCGCCGTGGCGAACGGCGACCTGTCGAAGAAGATCACGGTGGACGTGAAAGGCGAGATCCTGGAACTGAAGAACACCATCAACGTGATGGTGGACCAGTTGTCCTCGTTCGCATCCGAGGTGACCCGCGTCGCGCGCGAGGTCGGCACGGAAGGCAAGCTGGGTGGCCAGGCGTACGTGCCGGGCGTGGGCGGTACGTGGAAGGACTTGACCGACAACGTGAACTTCATGGCGTCGAACCTGACGGGCCAGGTGCGTAACATCGCGGCGGTGACCACCGCCGTGGCGCGCGGCGACCTGTCGAAGAAGATCACGGTGGACGTGAAGGGCGAGATTCTCGAACTGAAGGACACCATCAACGTGATGGTCGACCAGCTGTCGTCGTTCGCATCGGAAGTGACGCGCGTGGCCCGCGAAGTGGGTACGGAAGGCAAGCTGGGCGGCCAGGCGAACGTGTCCGGCGTGGCCGGCACGTGGAAGGACTTGACGGAGAACGTCAACCAGCTCGCGGCGAACCTGACCAACCAGATGCGCGCGATCGGCGAAGTGGCGACGGCGGTGACGCGCGGCGACCTGTCCCGTTCCATCCAGGTGGAAGCGCGCGGCGAGGTGTCCTACCTGAAGGACAACATCAACGAGATGATCCGCAACCTGAAGGAGACGACGCAGAAGAACGCCCAGCAGGACTGGCTGAAGACCAACCTGGCGCGCTTCACGCGACTGCTGCAGGGCCAGCGCGACCTGCAGGCCGTGACGAAGCTGATCCTGTCCGAACTGGCGCCGCTGGTGTCGGCGCACCACGGCGTGTTCTACATGATGGATTCGCAGGAAGCCGACGCGCGCCTGCGCATGATCGCGTCGTACGGCTACCGCTCCAGCCGCAAGCTGCCGACGTCGTTCCTGCCGGGCGAAGGGTTAGTTGGCCAGTGCGCGCTGGAGAAGACCCGCATCTGGCTGACGGACGTCCCGCGCGACTACATCGTCGTGTCGTCCGGCCTCGGCTCGGCGCCGCCGACCAACATCGTCGTGCTGCCGATCCTGTTCGAACAGCAGGTGAAGGCCGTCATCGAGATCGCGTCTCTGGACCGCTTCACGGAAACGCACCTGTCGTTCCTCGACCAGCTGATGGAATCGATCGGCGTCGTGCTGAACACCATCGAGGCGAACAGCCGCACGGAATCGCTGCTGACCCAGTCGCAATCGCTGGCGCAGGAACTGCAGCAGACCAACCAGGAACTGGCGGAAAAGGCGCGCCTGCTGTCCGAGCAGAACATCGAGGTGGAGCGCAAGAACCGCGAGGTGGAACAGGCCAAGCTGGCGCTGGAAGAAAAGGCCACGCAGCTGGCGCTGTCGTCGAAATACAAGTCCGAGTTCCTGGCCAATATGTCGCACGAGCTGAGGACGCCGCTGAACTCCCTCCTGATCCTCGCGCAGCAGCTGTCCGATAACCCGGAGGGCAACCTGTCGTCCAAGCAGGTGGAATTCGCGAAGACGATCCACGGCTCCGGCTCCGACCTCCTGACGCTCATTAACGACATCCTCGACCTGTCGAAGATCGAGTCCGGCACCGTCACGCTGGACGTCTCGGAATACCGCTTCTCGAACCTGCGCAACTACGTCGACCGCACGTTCCGCCACATGGCCGAGGCGAAGCACCTGGGCTTCACGGTGGAGCTGGCGGACAACCTGCCGACCGCCGTGATGACCGACACGACGCGCCTGCAGCAGGTGCTGAAAAACCTGCTGTCGAACGCGTTCAAGTTCACCAGCCACGGCAACGTGTCGCTGATGATCAGCCTCGTGACGAGCGGCTGGACGGCCGACCACCCGCACCTCCTGCATGCGGACGCCGTGCTGGCGTTCTCGGTACGCGACACGGGCGTCGGCATCCCGTCCGACAAGCTGCAGCTGATCTTCGAGGCCTTCCAGCAGGCCGACGGTTCCACCGCCCGCAAATACGGCGGCACGGGCCTGGGCCTGTCGATCTCGCGCGAACTGGCGCGCTTGCTGGGCGGCGAAATCAGGGTAGAGTCGACAGTCAACATCGGCTCCACGTTCACGCTGTACCTGCCGTACAACCGCGCCGGCTTCATCAACTACGAGCAGACCCGCCAGCCGCAACCGGCGCGCCTGGCGCCGCCGCCGTCGCAATCGTCCGTCGTCCCTGCGCGCACCTTGCTGCTGGAGGCCGAGACGGATACCGATGCCGGCAATGCCGTCACGAGCCTTGCGCTGTCCGATCCGTCCGGCAGCCTCGTCGAATACGCGACCATGCTGGACGACCGCGGCCTGATCGTGCCGGGCGACCCGTCCGTGCTGATCGTCGAGGACGACGAGCGCTTCGCCAAGACCCTGCTCGAATTCGCCCGCGAAAAGAACTTCAAGGGCATCGTCACGCACCGCGGCGATTCCGCGCTGTCGCTGGCGCGCGACTACCTGCCGTCGGCGATCCTGCTCGACATCGACCTGCCCGACATCGACGGCTTCACGGTGCTCGACCGCCTGAAACGCGATCCGAGCACGCGCCACATCCCGGTGCACGTGATGTCGTCGCTGCGCGAGCGCGAGCGCGCGCTGCGCCAGGGCGCCATCTCGTACATCAACAAGCCCGTGAGCCGCGAGATGCTGCAGGAGGAATTCAAGCGCATCCAGAAATTCCTCATGGGCGGCAAGCGTTCGCTGCTCGTCGTCGAGGACGACATGGCGCAGCGCGAATCGATCGTGGGCCTGATCGGCGACTCCGACGTGCGCATCGTGACGGCGGAAGACGGCAAGGCGGCCCTGGACGCGCTGGCCCAGCAGCACTTCGACTGCATGGTGCTGGACCTGACGCTGCCCGACATCTCGGGCTTCGACCTGCTCGACCAGATCGGCAAGCAGCAGGCCTTGCGCGACCTGCCGATCGTGATCTACACGGCGCAGGAACTGTCGCGCAAGGAGGTCACGAAACTCAAGCGCTACGCCAAGACCATCGTCGTCAAGGACGCGCGCTCGCCCGAACGCCTGCTCGACGAGACGGCGCTGTTCCTGCACCGCTCGCAGGCCAGCCTGCCGGAGACGCAGCGCAAGATGCTGGAAGAGATCCACGCGCTCGATTCCGGCCTCGCGGGACGCAAGGTGCTGATCGTCGACGACGACCTGCGCAACATCTTCGCGCTGTCCTCGCTGCTGGAGCGCCAGCAGATGCAGGTGCTGTTCGCCGAGAACGGCCGCGACGGCATCGAGGTGCTGGAAAAGGACCCGAGCATCGAGATCGTCCTGATGGACATCATGATGCCGGAGATGGACGGCTACGACACGATGCGCGCCATCCGCCGCATCCCGAAGTTCAAGTCGCTGCCGATCATCACGCTGACCGCCAAGGCGATGAAGGGCGACCGCGACAAGTGCATCGCCGCCGGCGCGTCCGACTACATCACCAAGCCGGTCGACGTGGCCCAGCTGCTGTCGATGATGCGGGTGTGGTTGCATTGATGGCCGCGGTAATCGGCACATCGAATGCGTGGACCGGCCTGGCGGCCGGGCTGGCGATCGAGGAACTGGAAACGCAGCTGCTGCTGGAAGCCTTGTTCCAGCGCTTCGGCCACGATTTCCGCGCCTACGACCGCCACGTCCTGCGCATGCGGCTGGCGGACGCCATGCGCGCGCAGGGCGCCGCCACGCTGTCCGGCCTGCAGGAAAAGGTGCTGCACGATCCGGCCGCGTCGGCCGCGCTGCTGCGCATGCTGTCGCCGCAGCCTGCCGCACTGTTCGACGATCCGGACCACACGCAGCGCCTGCGCACCGTGCTGGCGCCGTCGCTGCGCGCCTCGCCCCTGCCCCGGGTGTGGATCGCGGAATGCGCGGGCGTGGGCGAAGCGTGGACGCTCGCCGTCGTGCTGGCGGAAGAAGGCGTGCTGGGCAAGCTGGACATCCACGCGACGCTCGCCAACGAGGATCTGGTGGCGCAGCACCAGGACGCATGGCTGCCCGTGGCCGACCTCGACGCCGCGCAGTCGCGTTACGCGGCCGGCGGCGGCCAGGCGGCGCTGCCGTCGTACTTCGACGTGCGCGACGGCCGCGCGCGCCTGCAGCCGCACCTGCGCCGGCGCATCACGTGGTCGCAGTACAGCCTCGTGACGGATGCCTCGTTCAATGAGTTCCAGGCGATCCTGTGCGGCAGCGCGCTGTCCGACTTCGGGCCCGTGCTGCGCCAGCGCGTGCTGCGGCTGTTCCACGACAGCCTGGCGCGCTTCGGCGTGCTGTGCCTGGACCGGCCGCTGTCCGTGTCGGATGCCTATGCGGGGACGTACCAGGCGATCGAAGGCGACCGGCCGTGGTACAAGCGGGTCGGGTAATTCAGACCGCCTGCGCGCCCGGCCGCTCCGCAATCCTGTCGCGCCACCCCTGCAAATTCGCCAACCCCTCATCCGAGGGCCGGAACCGCATCAGCCCGCGCGCGAATTCCAGCGCGCAGAATGCCGTGATGTCGGCGATCGTGAAGCGGTCGCCGGCCACGTAGTCGCGGTCCGCCAGCACGCCGTCCAGCCAGCGCGCCGACTCGCGCACCCTGGCGCCCTGCGCGGCGCCGAAATCGCCGAACTGCGGCTGCTCCAGCGCGGCCAGGCCAGGGTGCGTGTGGCGCACGCAGTTGGCGATGCGCAGGAACAGCTGCAGCTCGCAGCGCCGGTCCATCATCTCGATGAAGGCGCGTTCCTCGAAGCCCTCGCCCATCAGGTTCGGATGCGGGAACATCCCCTCCAGGTAAGTACAGATGGCGCGCGTCTCCGCCAGCGTGCGGCCGTCGTCCAGTTCCAGCACGGGCACCTGGGCCATCGGATTGAGGGCCATGAACGCCGCGCCGCGGTGCTCGCCCTTGCCCAGGTCGATCTGTATGGTGTGGATGCCGGAAATGCCCTTCTCGGCCATGAACATCAGGACGCGGCGCGGGTTCGGCGCCCGGCTGCTCGTGTACAGTTTCATGCGTCTGCTCCTCGTCTCGTCATGCGTCGCCGATCATACTCCACGCCGCGACCCCTTCTGTCCACTTGTTCATTTGACAGGCCGCGCCGTTTGACCGTAGATTGCCAGACTGGCCGCGCGCACTACCCCAACCATCGCGCGCGTTCGACGTACATACTCGATAGGAATCCCATGCAACGCAGCCTGATCTCCGCCGCCGTCATCCTCGCCCTGGCGGCCCTGCCCATCGTCCACGCCAGCGCCGCGCCTACCCGCGCCCACGCCGGCGCGGCGGCCGCCGTCGACACCACGACGCAATTGCCGCGCAACGTCATCCCCACCCACTACCAGATCTCGCTCACGCCCGATGCGGCCGCCGCGTCGTTCGGCGCCCGCGCCGTCGTCACGATCAACGTCACCAAGGCCACCGACAGCATCACGCTGAACGCGGCCGACCTGAAGTTCGCGCACGTGACGCTGGCCCCGGCCGCCGGCGGCGCCGCGCGCGATGCGACGGTGGCCGTCGACGCCGCCGCGCAGACCGCGACGTTCACCTTCGCGCAGCCCGTCGCGCCTGGCATGTACCACCTGGCGATGGATTACACGGGCGTGATCGGCACCCAGGCCGTGGGCCTGTTCTCGCTGGACTACCCGGGTGCCGACGGCAAGAAGCAGCGCGCGCTGTACACGCAGTTCGAGAACTCGGATGCGCGCCGCATGATCCCCTCGTGGGACGAGCCGGCGTACAAGGCGAGTTTCGCGCTGGACGTCGTCGTGCCGGCCGGCCAAATGGCCGTCAGCAACATGCCGGCGACGGCCACGGCGACGCTGCCGGACGGCCGCCGCCACATCAGCTTCGCGACGACGCCGAAGATGTCGACCTACCTGCTGTTCTTCGCCCTCGGCGACTTCGAACGGGCGGCCGCGAAGGTCGAGGGCACCGAGGTCGGCGTCGTCACCCGCCGCGGCGCGCTGCCGCAGGCGCGGTTCGCGCTCGACGCCCAGCAGTCGATCCTGCGCGAATACAACGATTACTTCGGCGTGCGCTACCCGCTGCCCAAGCTGGACAACGTGGCCGGCGCCGGCCGCAGCCAGTTCTTCGGCGCGATGGAAAACTGGGGCGCGATCTTCACGTTCGAATACGCGCTGCTGCTCGACCCGGCCATCGCGACCCAGCACGACCGCGAAGAGATCTTCGAGACCGCCGCGCACGAGATGGCGCACCAGTGGTTCGGCGACCTCGTGACGATGCGCTGGTGGGACGACCTGTGGCTGAACGAGGGCTTCGCCTCGTGGATGGAGAGCCGCACGACCGCCCGCCTGCATCCCGAATGGAACACCCACCTGGGCGCCGTCGCCACGCGCGAGCGCGCCATGCGCCGCGATTCCGTCGCCGGCACGCACCCGGTCGTGCAGCACGTGGAGACCGTCGAGCAGGCCAACCAGGCGTTCGACGAGATCACGTATTCGAAGGGCGAATCGGTGATCCGCATGCTCGAAGCCTATGTGGGCGAGAACGCCTGGAGGAGCGGCGTGCGCGCGTACATGAAGGCGCATGCGTACGGCAACACGGTGTCGGACGACCTGTGGAAGCAGATCGAGAAGGCGGCCGGCAAGCCGGTGACGGCCATCGCCCACGATTTCACCCTGCAGCCCGGCATCCCGCTGATCAAGGTGGGCGAGCCGGCGTGCCGCAACGGCGCGACGACCGTGGCGCTGACGCAGGCGGAATTCACGCGCGACCGGGCCGGCAAGGCGCCGCTCGCGTGGCGCGTGCCCGTCATCGCGCAAATCGCCGGCAACGCGAAGCAGGCGACGACGCTCGTCACCGGCGGCAAGGGCACGATCACCGTGCCGGGCTGCGGCGCCGTCATCGTCAACGCCGGCCAGACCGGCTACTACCGCACGCTGTACACCTCCGCCGACTTCGCGCAACTGGCGCAGCGGTTCGCGAGCCTGGCCCCGATCGACCAGATCGGCCTGCTGGCCGACAGCGGCGCGCTCGGCCTGGCGGGCCAGCAACCGGCGTCCGACGTGATGGACCTCGTGAAAGCGACGCCGGCCGGCGCCGATCCGGCCGTGTGGTCGCGCATCGGCGGCATGCTGGCCGACCTCCACACGCGCTATCGCGACCAGGCCGCCGGCGGCGACACGACGCGCATGCGGCGCTTCGACACCTTCGCGATCGCGCGCCTGGCCCCGCTGATGGCGCAGGTCGGCTGGACGGCGCGGCCGGGCGAACCGTCGGCCGTGGCGAACCTGCGCGGCCAGCTGATCGTCGTGCTGAGCGACCTGGGCGACGCGACCACCATCGCCGAAGCGCGCCGCCGCTACGCCGCGCTGGCGACGGATGCCAACGCCGTGCCGGGACCGCTGCGCAAGACCGTCATGGGCGTCGTCGCCCAGCACGCCGACGCCGCCATGTGGGACCAGCTGCACGCGGCCGCCCGCAGCGAGACGAACCCGCTCGTGCGCGACCAGCGCTACACCTTGCTGGCCGCGGCGGACGACCGCGCGCTCGCCATGCGCGCACTGCAACTCGCGCTCACGGACGAGCCGGGCCTGACGATCAGCGCGACGATGATCTCGGAAGTCGCACGGCGCTATCCGGACATGGCGTTCGACTTCGCCCTCGCCAACCTCGCCCGGATCAACGAGCGGGTGGACGCCAGCTCGCGCAGCCGCTACCTGGCGCGCCTCGCGATGGGCTCGTCGGATCCGGCCATGGTCGGCAAACTGGAGGCCTATGCGCAGGCGAACCTGGCGCCGAGCTCGCGCGGCGACGTCGAGGCGGCCGTCGCCTCCATCAAGGACCGCATCCAGGTGAATGCGGCGCGCCTGCCGGAGATCGATGCGTGGCTGGCGAAGAACGCCGAATGACGCCAGGCTTCAGGGCACGGTGACCGTGCCGCGGCGGCGCGCGGCCAGCCACGCATCGAGGCGCCGGGCCGCACCCGGCGCCTCGTGCAGGCCGAGCTTCGTGCGCCGCCACAGGATGTCGTCGGCGCACGTGGCCCATTCCTGGCGCACGAGGTAGTCGGCCTCGACCTCGTACAGCCCGGCCACGATTTCCGCGCCCAGGTCGGCGCGCGTGCGGCAATGGGCCAGCAGCGCGGACAGCCGCGTGCCGTAGCTGCGGGCATAACGCGTCAACAGGCCTTCCGGCAGCCAGGCGAATTGCTGGCGGCGCGTGCGCACCCACGCGTCGTATTCGAGCACCGCGCGCGCGATCGGCACCTTGCCGTACAAGTCGCCGCCCGGCAGGCAGGCGTGCGCGGTCCACGCTTCTACCCGCCGGCCGAGGACGGGGCCGATCCAGTCGACGGCCTGCTCGGCCAGCTTGCGGAACGTGGTGACCTTGCCGCCGAACACGGACAGCAGCGGCGCGCCGCCGGCCGTGTCCTGTTCGAACCGGTAGTCGCGGCTGGCCGACGAGGCGCTGCCGCCTTCGTCGCCGATCAGCGGCCGCACGCCCGCGTAACTCCACACCACTTCCTCCGGTCCGATGCGGCGCTCGAAGCAGCGGTTCACGGCATCGCACAGATAGGCTGTCTCGGCGGGGCTGATCGCGACCCGGTCGAGGTCCTTCGCATCGTGGTCGACGTCGGTCGTGCCGACCAGCGTGAACGCGCCCTCGTACGGCAGCGCGAACACGATGCGGCCGTCCGGCTGCTGCAGCAGGTAGGCGTGGTCGCCGTCGAACAGGCGCGGCACGACGATATGGCTGCCTTTCACGAGACGCATGGCCCGGGCCGGGCCCGCGCCGGCCGCCTGCAGGAAGCTGGCCGCCCACGGCCCGGCCGCGTTCACGAGGCAGCGCGCGTGCACGTGGACGTCGCCGCCCGGCCCCTGGAGGTCGGCCTCCCAGCGTTTCGTTTCGCGCCGCACCCGCACGCAGCGCGTGCGCGTGAGGATGGTGGCGCCGCGCTCGCGCGCGTCGAGCGCCGCCAGCACGACGAGGCGCGCGTCGTCGACCCAGGCGTCGGAATACGCGTACGCTTTCACGAACTGGCGCTGCAGCGTGGCCCCGGCCGGGCTCCCGCGCAGGGAGACGGTGCCGGACGGCGGCAGGAAATCGCGCGGCGCCAGGTGGTCGTAGAGAAACAGGCCGGCGCGGATCATCCAGCCCGGACGCTGCCCCGGCGCGCCGGCCGCCTGCGGCATCAGGAAACGCAGCGGGCGGATGATGTGCGGCGCGCTCTTGAGCAACACTTCGCGCTCGGCCAGCGCCTTGCGCACGAGCCCGAAGTGATACTGCTCGAGATAGCGCAGCCCGCCGTGGATCAGTTTGCTGGAAGCGGACGATGTGTGCTGCGCGAGGTCGTCCTTTTCGCACAGGACGACGCGCAGGCCGCGCCCGGCCGCGTCGCGCGCGATCCCGGCGCCGTTGATGCCGCCGCCCACGACGAGGACGTCGCAATCGATACGTTTGGCAAGTTCTCCCATGTCCACCACACTCCTGTTCGCCCGGACCCGCGTCCGGCCGCAGCCTACTATAATCCGCGAACGGGGCCCTGTGTTCGGCCACGTCAATCCGGCCGGGGTCGGCCGGTGGGCCGTGTAGAATCGGACCATGACGACTGTTTCCCGAGATCCTTGAATGGCGCCCGATATGCGCGCCTGGGTACGCATGCCGTCCGGCAAACGGCTCGACCTGTTGAATCCGACCCCGTTCGACTGGGACGACAGCGACCTTGCCCTCGGCCTGGCCCGCACCTACCGCTGGGGCGGACATTCGGCCTGGCCGCTGCCGCTGTCCGTCGCCCAGCACTCGATCGCCGTCATGCTGTTGCGCCGCGCCGCGGCGCCGGTCCAGCTGGCCCCCGTCGCCGAACTGCGCGAACTGCTGCACGACGCCGAGGAAGGCCTGCTCGGCTTCGATGCCGTCTCGCCCATCAAACCCTTCCTCGGCGACGGTTTCCGCGCCCTCACCCGCCGGCTGGAACAGGCCGTCTTCCTGCGCTACCGCCTGCCCGCCTGGACGCCGGCCGAACACCAGTTGCACAAACGGGCCGACCGCCTGGCCGCGGCCAGCGAGGCCGTGCACGTGGCCGGCTGGTCGGAGCAGGAAGTGCGCACGACGCTCAAGATCCGCTCGCCCGTGCTGGAACGCGATCCGCTGGTCGACGCCTACGGCTGCCCGCCCTGGGAACCGTGGCCGCCGGGCCTGGCCGCTGAACGCTTCCTGGGCGAACTGGAACATCTGCAACGGCGGATCGACGAAGGCGACGCCGCGTGAATCCGGACCATGATGCCGCGCTCGCCCGGGCCGCCGCGCTGCTGCGCGCCGCGGACGGCCTGCTGATCGGCGCGGGCGCCGGCATCGGCGTCGATTCCGGCCTGCCCGATTTCCGCGGCGACCACGGCTTCTGGCGCGCCTATCCGCCCCTCGCCGCCGCCGGCATCCGCTTCGTCGAGATCGCGAATCCGCACAGCTTCGACACGCATCCCGCGCTGGCCTGGGGCTTCTACGGCCACCGGCTCGCCCTGTACCGGAACACGGTGCCGCACGCGGGCTTCGCGGTCCTGCGGGATATCGGCGCGCGTCTGCCGCACGGCGCATTCGTCTTCACGAGCAACGTCGACGGCCAGTTCCAGCGCGCGGGCTTCGGCGACGGGGAGATCGTCGAATGCCACGGGTCCATTCATCACCTGCAATGCACGCGCCCGTGCGGCGACGCCATCTGGCCGGCCGGCGCCGTCGATCCCATCGTCGATCCGGCGTCCTGCCTGATGGCCCCGCCGCTGCCGCGCTGCCCCCGCTGCGGCGCGTTGGCGCGGCCGAACATCCTGATGTTCGGCGACGGCCGCTGGCTGGACGCGCGCACGGAAGACCAGTACGCCCGCTTCGGGCGCTGGCGCGCGCAGGTGCGCAAGCCCGTCGTCATCGAACTGGGCGCCGGCACCGACGTGCCTTCCGTCAGGCGCATGTGCGAGGGACAGGGCGCGCCGCTGATCCGCATCAATCCGCGCGCGCCGCACGTCGCGCCGGGCCAGGGTGCCGGCATCGCGCTTGGCGCGCTGGAGGCCTTGCTCACCCTTCGTGCGTTGCTGGACTGACGCACCCGCCGGGCAGTATTTACCTGCGCAAACCGGCCCTGCGCGGCGCGAAAATACTCGACGACGTATCAACTCAATGACCTAAGATGTTGATTCGACGGGATTAATTTTAATATCCACAAGAAATGTGGATAACTGTGTGGACAAGCGCCTCTTGACAAGCCGGAAGCGCAGTATTGGTGCGGGTTTCAACAAACTGCCCGTTGAACAGGCAAAAACGAATCCCCTTAAAATCAAGGACTTACAGTTGCTCGTGTTTTAAGCAGGAACTGGAAACGGGGCTAATTCCTACAAAACCGCCGTGGCGGGGATAACTTTGCCCCGCTGTTCCGCTTCTGTCCACTTTTCCTGTCATCTTGCCGTCATTTTCGCCCGGTGCGTCATTTCCAGGCATTGCGCGCGCGGTCGCGCACGAGCATCCGCACGCTGTCCGGCATCGGCTTGCGGGTTTGCAACGTATCGGCATTCGTCCAGACACATTCCTCGAAATGCTTGAGCATGACGGGCGTCACGAAGCGCGTCCGCTGTGCGTACACGTGGCGGTCGCCCATCTGCGCCTGCTGCTTGATGAAGAAGCGGTTCGGGACGACGAGGTGCAGGTGTTCCTTGGCCCGCGTCATGGCGACATACAGCAGGCGGCGCTCTTCCTCGATGTCCTCGGCGCTCCCCGTCGCCATGTCGGACGGAATACAGCCGTCGACGACGTTCAGCACGTGCACGGCCTTCCACTCCTGGCCCTTGGCCGAGTGGATCGTCGACAGGATCAGGTAATCCTCGTCCAGCAGCGGCGGGCCGGCGCGGTCGCTCGTCGCTTCCGGCGGGTCGAGCGTCAGTTCGGTCAAGAAGTTTTCGCGTGAGCCATAGCCGGCGGCCAGTTGTACGAGCTGGTCGAGGTCGGCGGCACGGACGGGCGCGTCGTCGTGCAGGCGTTCGAGGTGCGGCGCATACCAGTCGCGCACGAGTTCCACGTCCAGCGGCCAGCGCAGGCCGGTCGTGCGCAGGGTGCGGAACAGCGCCGTGAACTGGTCCCACTCGCCTTGCGCGCGCGCGGGCGCGGGAAACGCGTCGACGGCCGCGACGGGCTCGGCCGCCTGCGCCACCGCGTCCAGGAAACGGGCGGCCGTCGCGGGACCGATACCGGGAATCAGCTGGACGACCCGGAAGCCCGCCACCCGCCCCGCGGGATTCTGGGCGAAGCGCAGCATGGCGAGCACGTCCTTGATATGGGCCGCTTCCAGGAATTTGAGGCCGCCGAATTTGACGAACGGAACGTTGCGCCGCACCAGCTCCAGCTCCAGCGCCGCGCTGTGGCTGGCGGCGCGGAACAGCACGGCCTGCTGCGTGAGCTTGATGCCGGCCTCGCGCTGCTCCAGCACGCGGTTGCAGACCCAGCGCGCCTGCTCGGCCTCGTCCGGGATCAGCACCAGTTGCGGCTTGGCGGTCGCGACCTTGTCCGTCCACAGCGTCTTGGCGTGGCGCTCCAGCGCGGCGCCAATGACGGCATTCGACGCGTCGAGGATGGGCTGCGTGGACCGGTAGTTGCGGTCCAGCGTGATGATGCGGGCGGGCTGCGCGAACTGCTGCGGGAAATCGAGGATGTTGCGCACCGTCGCGCCGCGGAACGAATAAATCGACTGCGCATCGTCGCCGACGACCATCACGCCCCGTCCGTCCGGCTTCATGCCCTGCAGGATCGCGGCCTGCAGCCGGTTCGTGTCCTGGTATTCGTCAACGAGCACGTGATCGAACAGCGCGCCCAGTTCCGGCCCGAGCTCGGGGTCGGACGCCATCTCGGCCCAGAACAGCAGCAGGTCGTCGTAGTCGAGCACGTTCTGCTCCTGCTTGGCGTCGACGTAGGCGCCGAACAGGCGCTTGAGCTGCTCTTCCCATTCGCTGCACCATGGAAAGGTCGACTGCAGCACGTCGGCGAGCGGCTCGCGGCTGTTGACGACGCGCGAGTAGGCCGCCAGGCACGTGCCCTTGAGCGGAAAACGCTTCTGGCCGGACGCGGCACCGAGGCCGACTTCTTGCCGCACGAGGCCCATCAGGTCTTCGGAATCCGCGCGGTCGTGGATCGTGAACGAGGCTTCCAGGCCGATCCGCCCGGCGTACTCGCGCAGCAGGCGCGCGCCGATGCCGTGGAAGGTGCCGGCCCACGGCAGGCTGCCCACGGCCGCCGACGACGTGCCCAGCACGCGCTGCAGCACGCCGGCCGCGCGCTGGCCCATCTCGCCCGCGGCGCGGCGCGAAAAGGTCAGCAGCAGGATGCGCTGCGGATCGCCGCCCGCCAGGATCAGCTTCGCGACCCGGTGCGCCAGCGTATTCGTCTTGCCCGAGCCGGCGCCCGCGACCACGAGCAGCGGCCGCACGGGGTCCACGCCCATGTCGTGCTCGACGGCAGCCAATTGCTCGGGGTTCAGACCGGCGAACGGATCGGCGGGCGCGGATGGCCTCGACATGGGGGTGGCGGCGGCGGGGATGGCGGCGGCGGGGATGGCGGTGGCGGCGTTGGACATGGCGGTTGAGCGTTGATGCTCAACTGTACATTTGTCCAGTATCTAAATGCAAGCGGGATGATGTCGATGTAGCAAAACCACGTCAATGTCGCCGGCAAAAAGAAAGCGGGCGTACGGCATGGCGACCGCGCCCGCTTTACTTGCCTGATTATCAAAGCTTGCTCAGATATCCACAAAATCTGTGCATAAGGTTGTGGAAAAACACCCTCTTGACATGTCAAAACCAAGCTGGAATGCGGGTTTCAACAATTTGCCCGTTGCGTGGGCAGAACTCAACCTTCGCAAAATCAATGGCTTACGAGGTCAAGCGGAACATAAATCGACACAATATGCAAGATGAAAAGAAAGAAAATATCGTGCATAAGTGTCCTGCGCCTCCTCCCTTACCTGCACCACGAACGCCTGCGGCCCGGCTCCGTCAGCACGCGTTCGATGACGTCGTTGCCGACGTTTTGCGAACGCATGTATTCCACGGCCGACATCGTATTGCTGCGCTGCTGGAGCGCAATACCCAGGTCGACGATGTCCGTCTGTTGGGCATCGCGCCGCTGATAGGGGACGGTCGCCTGACCGTCTTCGAGCTCGGGGGAGTCTTGGTTCATCGCAGTTCCTGACTTTGATGGATTGAAAGGGATTGCCGTCTAACGAGTATTTCCCACCTTTGGCCAAAGTCAAGTTTATTTTTAATCTTCATGGTATGCCAACTGTCCCGCGCCGTGCGCCACCCGCTTGCCGCTGCGCCTAGAATGGCCCCGTCATCCAACCGTCACGAGGAATCCATGAGCGCCATGCCCGATCCCGACCTGAAACCCGGCGACGAAGCCGAACCCGGCACGCCCGGCGCAGGCGAAGACCTGTGCGAAACCTGCGGCGGCAGCGGCAAGCTGGCCGACGGCAAGACCTGTCCCGAATGCGAAGGGACGGGACGCGTGGTGCGGGGTATCGGCGGCGGCTGATGCCGTCCGCCATCGCGCCCGCCCGCGCGGCGCCCGTCCAGCATGGACAGACCCGGGCGGCGGCGCGATAATCGGGAGATGAACACGCTCCGCTCCAATAGTTCCAGTAGTTCCAGTAGTTCCAATAGTTCCAATAGTTCCAATAGTTCCGATACCCCCGATAGTTCCGCCAGCGCCGCCCTGCCCGACCGCCCCCGTCCCCGCTCGCTCACCGACCTGTTCGTGTCCTTCACCCTGCTGGCCCTGCAGGGCTTCGGCGGCGTGCTGGCCATCGTCCAGCGCGAAGTGGTCGACCGCAAGGGCTGGCTGACCCAGGAGGAATTCATCGAAGACTGGGCCGTCGCCCAGATCATGCCCGGGCCGAACGTCGTCAACCTGTCCCTGATGATCGGCGGCCGCTATTTCGGCATCGCCGGCGCCCTGGCCGCGCTGGCCGGACTGCTGGCCGTGCCGCTCGTGCTCGTCCTCGGGCTCGTGATACTGCACGACCGCTTCGCCGCCAGCCCCGTCGTGGCGGGCGCGCTGCACGGCATGGCCGCCGTCTGTGCCGGCCTGATCGGCGCGGCCGGCCTGCGCCTGGTGAGCGCGCTGAAGAAGAGCCCGATGCCGCTGTCCTGGTGCGTGGCCATCAGCGCGGCCGGCTTCGTGCTCGTGGCGCTGCTGAAGTGTCCGCTCGCCTGGGTGCTGTTCGGCCTCGGCGGCCTGGGCTGCGTTCTCACCTACCGCCGCCTGAAAGCATGAGCGCGCCCCTGCACCTCACGCTGGACGGGGCCGACTGGCTCAACCTGTTCGGCCATTTCCTCACCCTGTCGATGATGTCGGTCGGCGGGGCCATCTCGACGACGTCGGAGATGCACCGCTTCCTCGTCGAACAACATCATTGGCTGACCCAGCAACAATTCAACCAGTCCATCGCGCTGGCGCAAGCCGCCCCCGGGCCGAACGTCCTGTTCGTCGCCCTGATGGGGTGGCACGTCGGCATGAACGCCGGCAGCACGGGCGCCGCCCTGTTCGGCGTCCTCGTGACGATGGTCGGCATCATGACGCCCTCCACGATCGTCACCTACACGGCGGCCCGCTGGGGCCACCGCAACCGCGACCTGCGCGCCGTCCGCGCCTTCAAGCAGGGCATGGCGCCCATCGTCATCGCCCTGCTGCTGTCGACGGCCTGGATCATGGCCAGTTCCGCCAGCGCCGTGGCGCCGCCCGCCGCGGCCAGCGGCGTCGAAGCCGTTGCGGGTGCCGCGCGCGAGCTCCTGGCGCACTGGCCCCTGTGGCTCACGGTCATCGTCAGCGGACTGGTCATCTGGCGCACGCGCATCCACCTGTTGTGGCTGCTGGCGGCGGGCGCCGTGCTGGGGGCCCTCGGCCTGATCTGAAGCGCATTGGCAACCCGGCCTCGGACCGGGCATACTTGCGTTTTTGATCATCCATACTTCCGACGGACCGAGCCATGCCCGAACTCCTCAGCGAACACATTTGTTTCGACGGCGTCCAGCGCTTCTACAAATACGATTCCGCCGCCATCGGATTGCCGATGCGTTTTTCCGTGTACCTCCCGCCCGGCGCGCACGGCAAGCGCCTGCCCGTGCTGTTCTACCTCGCCGGCCTGACCTGCACCGAAGAGACCTTCATGACCAAGGCCGGCGCCCAGCGCGTGGCCGCGCAGGAAGGCCTGATCCTGGTCGCGCCGGACACGAGCCCGCGCGGCGCCGGCGTGCCGGGCGAGACGGACAGCTGGGACTTCGGCGCCGGCGCCGGCTTCTACGTGGACGCCACGCAAGAACCGTGGACTACCCACTACCGCATGTACAGCCACATCCTCGAACTGCGCGAACTGGTGCTGGCCGAACTGCCGGCCGATCCGGCGCGCGTGGGCATCTTCGGCCACTCGATGGGCGGCCACGGCGCCCTGATGCTGGCGCTGCGCAATCCCGCCCTGTTCCGGTCCGTGTCGGCCTTCGCGCCCATCGCCGCGCCGTCCCGCTGCCCGTGGGGCGAAAAGGCGTTCGGCGGCTACCTCGGCCCCGATCGCGACGCGTGGCGCGCCTACGATGCGACCGAGCTGATGGCGTGCGCCGACGCGCCTCCGTTCCCGAAAGGCATCCTGATCGACCTGGGCCTGGACGACAAATTCCTGGCCGAGCAGCTGTACCCGGACGCCTTCGCGCAAGCCTGCCGCGCCGTCGGCCAGCCCCTCGAACTGCGCCGCCATCCGGGCTACGACCACGGCTATTACTTCATCTCGACCTTCGTCGACGACCACCTGCGCTTCCACCGCCGCAACCTCGGCTGACGCCGCCCCGGTCCACGTCCCGTCGCGTCATGCGAAACGACGTGGGCCACACTGTCATGGACCCGGGCGGTTCCGTAAAATTCCCCGTTTTCCCGCGCGTGCTGGCCCGGATCAAACGTCCCGTCCGGCCACCCGCGCACGTATCGGGACGCCCCTTGCAAACCCGTTTCGCCCGCCCTATAAATGGGATTGGCGGCGTCCGGTGCGTCGCCGAACGCCATTCCTGAACGTCTGTCTTGTTAAAAGGGAGGTCCATCATGAACCTGATCAGAAGAGGCGCGACGCCGCTCTCCACCTACCGTCCCGGCGCCATGGAAGACCAGTTCGGACGCATGGTCGAGAACATGTTCCAGGATTTCTTCGCCCCGCTCGCCCAGGGCCGCTGGTCCGGCGACGACGTCGGCATGCCGCGCCTGGACGTCAGCGAGACGGAAAAAACCTTCGAGGTGCGGGCCGAGCTGCCGGGCGTCAAGAAGGACGACGTGCACGTCTCGATCGACGGCCAGCGCGTCACCATCGAGGGCGAGTGTCAGCAGGCAAACGAACAGCGCCAGGGCGAACAGGTGGTGTATTCTGAGCGCTCGACACGCAAGTACCAGCGCAGCTTCACGCTGCCCGCCGAGGTCGACGATGCCAGTGCCCAGGCCCGCCTCGAGGACGGCGTGCTGGTGCTCTCGCTGCCCAAGAAACAGGGCGGCACGGCGCGCCAGCTGACGATCCAGTAAGCCGCAGCGCGCGCGGCACGCGTACGTGGCCCGGCGGCCCGCTGGCCGCCCGTGGCCGCGCTCGCGCCGCCGCCACGCGGTGAACCTCAGGAACCGTGCATCATGGCCGACATCCGACATTTCAAGGACCGCACCGAGGCGGGCCGCCTGCTGGCCAAGCGGCTCGGCGAGTACGCCCGGCGCCCGGATGCCGTCGTGCTGGCGCTGCCGCGCGGCGGCGTGCCGGTGGGGTTCGCGATCGCACAGCGGCTCGGGATCGCCCTCGACATCCTCATCGTCCGCAAGCTCGGCATGCCGGGCCACGAGGAATTCGCGATGGGCGCGGTGGGCAGCGGCGGCGTGCGCGTGCTCCAGTCCGGCGTGCCCGGCCTGATGGGCGTCAGCGCGCACGACGTCGACCTCGTGACGGCGCGCGAACTGGCCGAGCTGCAGCGGCGCGAGCGCGCCTACCGCGGCGGCCGGGCGCCGCTCGACCTCGCGGGGCGCAGCGCGATCCTCGTCGACGACGGCGTCGCGACGGGCTCCACGATGCTGGCCGCGATCGAAGTGGCGCGCAGGCTCGGGCCGCGCACGCTGGTGCTGGCGGTCCCCGTCGCGCCGCCCGACACGGCGGCCGCGCTCGCGGCGCGCGTCGACGATCTCGTCTGCCTGTCGACCCCGCCGCAATTCCGCTCGGTCGGCCAGTGGTACGACACGTTCGGCCAGACCAGCGACGAGGAAGTGCAGGATTTGCTGGCCACCGCCTGGCACGACGAGGCGATGGCCGGGGCCAGACCAACCGGAGGAGCGAATCATGAGACAAACGACCGACACAGGCTTTGAAATCGCGAAATGGCTGGGCGGCGCCGCCGCCGGCGCCCTGCTGATGTACATGCTCGACCCCGACCGCGGCGGCGCGCGGCGCGCCCAATCGGCCGCGGCGGTGCGCAACGCCGGGTCGCGCACGTCCAGTGCGCTGGGCAATGTGTGGCACGGCGCCGGCGCGCGCATCGGCGCTGCCGCCGACACCCTGCGCGACGGCGCGGCCGGCCTGGCGGACGATCTCCGGACGGACGGCGCGGGAGCCGCGACGGGCTCGGCGATCGAGCGCATGGGCCGCGCCGCCAGCGACGCGCTCGACGCCGGCCTCGACAAGGCGAAAGACGGCATGGACAAGGCCAGGAGTGCACTGAGCCGCGGCGGCCAAGGCATCGGGAACGGCCTCGACAAGGCCGGCGATGCGATCGAGGAATCGTATGGCGCGCGCAGCCTGCGCGCGCGCATGCGCGACGCCCTGCAGGCGGGGCCGGACGGCGAATGGACGCCGGCCGCGCGCAATTCGGCCCTGGCCGGCGGCGGCCTGCTGGCGCTGTATGCCCTGACGCGGCGCTCGCCGCTGGGCCTGTTGCTCGGCCTGGCCGGCGCCGCGCTGCTGGCGCGGGGCGCCGCCAACCAGCCCCTGACGGGCATGCTGCGCGGGCGCGGCATGGGCCTGGACCAGACCATCGACTTCAGCAAGTCCATCGTCATCGACGCCGCGCCGGACGACGTGTACGACGTCTGGGCCAATTACGAGAACTTCCCGCACTTCATGTCCCACGTCGTCGAGGTGCGCGACCTCGGGCGCGGGCGCTCGCACTGGATCGTGCGCGGACCGGGCGGCAGCGAGTTCGAATGGAATTCCGTGCTCACCGAGCAGAGCCGGCCGCACCGCCTGGCCTGGCGCAGCGAGGCCGGCGCCGAGATCCCGCAAAGCGGCTCGATCCAGTTCGAACCGCAGCGCGGCGGCACGCTCGTCACCGTCCACATGTCGTACACGCCGCCGGCGGGCGTCCTCGGCCACGGCCTCGCGACGCTGCTCGGCTCCGATCCCAAGGCCCAGATGGACGACGACCTGGCGCGCATGAAGGCCTTCATCGAACGGGGCGCCGTGCCGCGCGACGCCGCGCGCACGCGCGCCGGCAGCCGCTGGCTGCACTGAGGCCGTCATGGCAACCCCGCATGCCGTTTCCGCGATCCGCGCCGCCGCCCGCCCGCTGACGGGCGGCAAACGCGATTACGACGCCCTGCTCGACCTCGTCGGCGACGCGCGCTTCGTCCTGCTGGGCGAAGCGACGCACGGCACGCACGAGTTTTACGAGGAACGCGCGCGCATCACCCGGCGCCTGATCGAGGACAAGGGCTTCCACGCCGTGGCGGTCGAGGCCGACTGGCCGGATGCCTACCGCGTCAACCGCTACGTGCGCGGCCGCGGCGCCGACCGCGACGCCAACGATGCGTTGTCCGGCTTCAAGCGGTTCCCGAACTGGATGTGGCGGAACACCGACGTCGCCGGCTTCGTCGAGTGGCTGCGCCACCACAATGCGCGCGCGGCGGGCCAGCAGGTCGGGTTCTACGGACTCGACCTGTACAGCATGTTCTCGTCGATCGAGGAAGTGCTGCGCTACCTCGACGAGGTCGACCCGAACGCGGCGCGCCAGGCCCGCGAACGCTATGCCTGCTTCGACCATTACCACGAGGACAGCCAGCACTACGGCTACACGGCGAGCCTCGACCTGTCCGCGTCGTGCGAGCAAGGCGTCCTCGAACAATTGAAGCAGCTGCAGCAACGCGCCGCCGACTATATGTACCGGGACGGCGACGAGGAAGCGTTCTTCTATGCCGAGCAGAACGCGCGGCTCGTCAAGAATGCCGAGGAATACTACCGGACCATGTTCCGGGGTCGTGTGTCGTCCTGGAACTTGCGCGACAGCCATATGGCAGAGACCCTGGACGCGCTGGCGCGCCACTTGTCGAAGGATGACGAACCGCCCAGCAAAATCATCGTCTGGGAACATAATTCCCACATCGGCGACGCGCGCGCGACGGAGATGGGCGAGATGGGCGAGTGGAACGTCGGCGAACTGGCGCGCAAGGAATATGACGGGCAGACGCGTCTGATCGGCTTTTCCACCTACGACGGCTTCGTCACGGCCGCATCCGAATGGGACGCGCCGGCCGAGCACAAGCGCGTCAGGCCGGGCATGCCGGGCAGCTACGAAGAGCTGCTGCACGCGACGGGCATCCCCCGCTTCCTGCTGCCGCTGCGCGACGGCGACGATCAAGTGCGCGACACGATGCTGGAACGCAAGCTGGAACGCGCCATCGGCGTCATCTACCTGCCGCGCACAGAACGCCACAGCCATTATTTTGCGGCCGAAATGGCGCGCCAGTTCGATGCCGTGATCCACATCGACCACACGACGGCAGTGCAGCCGCTCGATCCGGGTGGCGGCTGGCATTCGGACGAGCCGCCGGAAACTTATCCGACCGGTATCTAAGCCCCCCGGTCATGTATCGACAATTGTGTATCCCAGGCGCGTCAATGTGAAAATTGGCGAGAATGCAACGGCCTGCACAATTGTAAAATGAACAAATGTCTTGCGAGTGTTGCGCGCCGTCATGAGTCGGTCGCGCAACCGTGCAATCGTCAACAGTCATTTGTTCACTCATCGAGGGCTATGAAACCAATCCGGGTATCCATTCTTGCTGCCCTGCTCGCGGGCAGCGCCGGCCTGCACGCGCAGGAAACCAATTCCAACGTGGAACATTGCGACCGTCCGCTCGGCACACTCGCGGTGACCGAAGCCCAGAGCGAGAGCGCGCACGCGCTGCAGAGCTATGGACTGGGCTCGCCGGTTGCGCTGCTGCGCATCATGGTGCAGCAATCGAACTGCTTCCAGGTCGTCGAGCGCGGTGCCGCGATGGCCAACCTGCAGCAGGAGCGCGCACTGGCCGCGAATGGCGAGACGCTGGCCGGCAGCAATGTCGGCAAGGGCCAGTTACAGGCGGCGGACTTCGTGATGACGCCGAACGTCCAATTCGCCGCCAACAACACGGGCGGCATCGGCGGCGCGATCTCGGACTACGGCGGACGGCTGCTCGGCGGGCTGGGCCGGATCGCGGGCGGCATCGCCGGCAACCTGAAATTCAAGGAAGCACAGACCAGCCTGCTGATCGCGGATGTCCGTTCCGGCATCCAGGTCGCGGCGGAAGAAGGCGTCGCGACGAAGACCGACTTCGGCATTTCCGGCTGGAGCTGGGGCGGCGGCGATTACTCGCGCCTGGGCGGCTATACGAATACGCCGGAAGGCAAGATGGTCGCGGCCAGCCTGCTCGACAACTACAACCGCATCGTGCTCAAGATCCGCAACGAGCCCAGCCTCGTGCGCACGGCCAGCGCGGCCGGCAAGGCGAATGCGCAGGCGTCCACGCGCGAGGGCGTGCCGGTGTCGGCCGGCGCCAGCGTGTATGCGCGCCTCGCGACCGTCAAGGTGTACACGGAACCACGCGCCGGCAGCAAGGTGATGGGGACGCTGAAGCGCGCGGAAGAAGCGATCGCCACCGGCGAAGAACGCGACGGCTTCGTCAAGATCGACGGCGAAAACGTGTCGGGCGGCTGGGTCCAGCGCACGCTGGTGGCGACGCAGCCGGCACCGCGGTAAGCCAGCGTCTCAGCGGACCTGCGCGTCGGCCCGCGGCGCGGCCGCGGCCGGCGCATCGCCCGCCGCCCGCACGACGCAGCGGTCCCTTCCGCCGTGCTTGGCCGCATACAGCGCGCCGTCGGCCCAGCCCAGCACCTGGTCCTGCGTGGGCAGCGGGCCATCCGTGCCGCGCACGAGCGCGATGCCGACGCTGGCCGTCACGGCCAGCTCGCCCGCCCCCGTCGCGAAGGGCCGCCGGATGGTGGCCACGATCTTGGCGCCGATCCGCTCGGCTTCTTCCAGGCCCTTGACGTCTTCCAGCAGCACGACGAATTCGTCGCCGGCCAGCCGGGCCGGCGTGTCGGTCACGCGCACGCAGGCGGCCAGGCGCTGGGCGAACTCCTTCAGGACCTCGTCGCCGACGCCGTGGCCCCAGGTGTCGTTGATGGTCTTGAAGTGGTCGATATCCATATAGGCCACGCCCAGCACCTGGCGCTGGCGGCGCACGCGCTCCAGGGCCAGGCCCAGCAGCTCGCCGAACAGGCGGCGGTTGGCGATGCCCGTCAGGCTGTCGAAGCGGGCCATCTGCACGAGCCGGCTTTCCGCCTCCTTCACGCGGGTCATGTCGTGCGCCAGCGCATACACGCCCGCGACGGCGACCGTCACCCGGCCCTGCGCCTGCACGTCCGGGACGAACGTCCATTCGAGGATGCGGTGCCGGCCCTGCGCCTGCAACGGCATCTCGAACGTGGCGCCGACGCCTTCGAACGCCTGCTTCAGGCGCGGACGCGCCGCGTCGTAGGCCGGCTTGCCGAGGACCTCGGCCAGGTGCATGCCGGGAAGGCGGACCGGTTCCAGCCCCAGCCAGGCCTGGAACGTCGCGTTGCCGAAGCCCATGCGGTGGTTGCGGTCGATGTAGCAGATCAGCACGGGCAGGTTGTCGGCGATCAGGCGCAGGCGCTGCTCGCTCGCGGCCTGGGCCAGCTCCGCTTCCTTGCGCTCGCTGATGTCCATCGCCATGACGGTGAAGCCGACGACGCGGCCCTCCTGGTCGACGTCCGGGATCGTGTCGATCATCTGGTGGCGCGACGCGTCGTCGCTGCGCACGTCCTCGATGTGGCCGCGCTCGCCGCGCAGGGCCGCGCGGATCAGCGGTTCCAGGCGGGTGTAGCCGGCCTCGCCCAGCGCCTCGCGCACCGTGCGCCCGAGCGCCCAGTCCGGCGGCGTGCCGATCATGCGGTCGAAGCCGGCGTTGGTGAATTCGAAACGCTCGTCACGGTCGACGTAGGCGATCACGGCCGGGACATTGTCGGCGATCGCGCGCATGCGGGCGCTCGCGCGCTCGCGCGCGTGCACGAGGTCGTGGAAGGCGCGGCCCAGTTCGCCGACCTCGTCATGCCGGGCGAGCGCCAGCACGTCGATGTCGACGCCCTCGTGGCGGACCGCGGCGACGTTGCGGCGCAGCGCGTCCAGCGGGCGCAGGCCGCGCCGCACGAGCCACCACGCCAGGATGCCCGCCACCAGCGCGAGCACCGCCGCGACGACGAGCACCGTGCGGCGCACGCGCGCCAGCGGCGCGAACGCCGCGGCCTCCGGGTTGCGCGCGCCGAGGATCCAGCCCGTCGTGGCCAGGCGCCGGTAGGTGACGATGGCGGGGCCTTCACGGTCGTCGCCGTACAGCCAGCCCTCGAACCCGTGCAGCGCGCGCGCCAGGCCGGGCTGGGTGCCGGGGCTCTCGTCCAGGCGCTCCGGCGCACGCGCCTTCGGGGGCGCGTCGATCAGCACGCCGTCGGCCGACATCAGGAACAGGTAGCCGCCGCCCGGCCGCAGGGCGTCGACCTGGCGCAAAAACCGCGCATGCTGCAGGTCGATGCGGCCGGCCAGCACGTACAGGATCTCGCCGTGGTCGTCGAACACGGGGGCCGTCACCACCACCACTTTCGCGCCGGACAGGCGGCTCTGGAACGGGTCGGAGACGATGCCGCGCCCGCGCAGCAGGGTTTCTTCGAAATACGGGCGGCCGGCGGCCGTCAGCGGCTGGGCGCTCGGCATGGTCGCGCCCGACGCGACCAGTTCGCCGTTGCGCGTGAAGGCGGCGATGTTGACGAAGTCCTCGCTGGCGTCGGCCGTGCGCTCGGCCAGCCAGGCCTGCAGGCGGCGCGGGTCGTGGCGGGCGTCCACC
This sequence comes from Massilia sp. Root335, assembly GCF_001425685.1. Taxonomy (GTDB): domain Bacteria; phylum Pseudomonadota; class Gammaproteobacteria; order Burkholderiales; family Burkholderiaceae_D; genus Telluria; species Telluria luteola. The sequence goes on from NZ_LMCY01000003.1 coordinate 228,154, forward strand.
GGCAACGCGGCGGCCAGCGCGGCCATCTGGCGCAGGCGCGCTTCCAGCTGGTCGTCGAGGAAGGCGGCGGCGCCGGACAGCAGCGCATACTGCTGCCCGCCCAGGACCGCACGCAGGTCGTGTTCGGCCACGTCCACGGCCAGCGGGCCTGCCAGCAGCGTGGCGCCCAGCACCAGCACGCCGACGGCGCCGGCCAGGCGGCTGCGCAGGGTGGTCGGAAAAGAGATGGGTCGTCGCATCATGGGTGAGTGCACCGCTACGCATCGGGCCGTACCAGTATGTCATACCGCTTGAATTTCTACTAATACGAAGCAAAACATCAATTCCCTTGCTCTTGACCGGGCGGATTGGTTTAGCATTGCACTTTAGGCCCGGCAACTTGATAACGATCCCGCGAGGACATGAGTAAATACACACTGCACGTCAACGGCAAGGCCCAGGCCGTCGACGTCGAGGCGGATACCCCGCTGCTGTGGGCGCTGCGCGATACCCTCGGTCTCGTCGGCACGAAATACGGCTGCGGCGTCGGCGCCTGCGGGGCCTGCACCGTGCACGTGGACGGCCAGCCGGCGCGCGCCTGTCAGTTGCCGGTGAGCAGCGTCGGCAAGCGCCGCATCACCACCATCGAAGGGCTGGACGCGCGCGCCATGCATCCGCTGCAGCAGGGCTGGACCGAACTGGACGTGCCGCAGTGCGGCTATTGCCAGGCCGGCCAGATCATGACGGCATGCGCGCTGCTGAAACAGCATCCGCGTCCGACCGACGCCCAGATCGACGACGCGATGGCGGGCAACCTGTGCCGCTGCGCGACCTATGTGCGCATCCGTGCCGGCATCCACCGGGCGGCGGACATCGCCGGCGCCGGCAAGGGCAAGGCATGAGCCGGCCCGCCTCCCCCGCGCGCCGCCGCTTCCTCGGCCGCTCGGCCGGCGCCGGCGTCGCCCTGCTGCTCGGCGTGCAGGCCGACGGCGCCGTCGCCGCGCTGTCCGACGACGGCCAGGCCGGCGCCGCGGCCGGCGACTTCATGCCGAACGCCTTCATCCGCATCGGCACGGACGGGCGCGTCACGCTCGTCTCCAAGCAGCCGGAAATCGGCCAGGGCATCAAGACGTCGCTGCCGATGGTGCTGGCCGAGGAACTCGAGGTCGACTGGAAATCGGTCCGCGTCGTGCAGGGCGACCTGAATCCGATCTACGGGTCGCAGGGCGCCGGCGGGTCGACGTCGACGCCGGCCAACTACGACAACTTCCACCGCCTGGGCGCCACCGCGCGCACGCTGCTGGTACGCGCGGCCGCGCAGACGTGGAACGTGGCGGAGGCCGAGTGCCGCGCGGAGAACGGGGCCGTCGTGCACGGCGCCAGCGGCCGCACGCTGGGATACGGCGCGCTCGTGCGCACCGCGTCCGCGCTGCCCGTGCCGCTCGCAGCCGGCGTCGTGCTGAAGGATCCGGCCACGTACCGCCTGCTCGGCACGCGCGTGGGCGGCGTCGACAACGCGCTCGTCGTCAGCGGCCGGCCGCTGTTCGGCATCGATACGCGCCTGCCCGGCATGCTGTATGCGACGTACGTGAAATGCCCCGTGCCGGGCGGCCGTCCCGTCGACGCCAACCTCGCCGCCGTCAAGGCCATGCCCGGCGTGAAGGCGGCGTTCATCGTCGAGGGCACGGAAAACCTGAACGGGCTGCGGCCCGGCGTCGCCATCGTCGCCGACTCGACGTGGAACGCCTTCCGCGCCCGCAAAAAACTACAGGTGACGTGGGACGAAGGCGAAGGCGCGCGCCACAGCTGGGCGGGTTTCGTCGCCCAGGCGCAGGCCGCCAGCGGCCAGCCCGGCGCCGCCGTGCTGCGCAAGGACGGCGACGTCGATGCCGCCCTCGCCGGCGCCGCGCGCACCGTCGAGGCGAACTACGTCTATCCGTTCATCTCGCACGCGAGCATGGAACCGCAGAACTGCACGGCGTGGTTCAAGCCGGCCGACGGCACGCTCGAGCTGTGGGCGCCGACGCAGAACCCGGGCGCGGGCCAGGCCCTCGCGGCCGCCACCTTCAACATCCCGAAGGACAAGATCACCCTCCACATCACGCGCAGCGGCGGCGGATTCGGGCGGCGGCTGTCGTCCGACTTCATCGTCGAGGCGGCGGCGATCGCGCAACGGGTCAAGGCGCCCGTCAAGCTGACGTGGATGCGCGAGGACGACCTGCAGCACGACCACTTCCGCGCCGGCGGCTTCCACTTCCTGCGCGGCGGCGTCGATGCGCAGGGCAAGGTCGTCGCCTGGCACGACCATTTCGTCACGTTCGCCAACCGCGTCGACAGGAAGGAAAGCGACGGCGGCACGGCCAGCGTGCTGCTTGCGGGCAGCGGCGCCAACCTGTCCGGCGACGAATTCCCCGGCCGCTGGCTCGCCAACTGCCTGATCGAACAGACGCCGCTCGAATGCCGCATCCCGATGGGACCGTGGCGCGCGCCGGGCAGCAATGTGTTCGCGTGGGTGTTCCACAGCTTCATCGACGAGCTGGCGCATGCGGCCGGACGCGATCCCGTAGCGTTCCGCCTCGACCTGCTGGGCGACAAGGACCTCGTGGCCGGCACCGGCGAACGCGGCGTGCCGTACAACGTGCGGCGCATGCGCGCCGTGCTGCAAGCCGTCGCGGAGAAATCCGGCTGGGGCCAGCGCACGTTCGCGCGCGGCCAGGGCGCCGGCGTCGCGTTCCACTTCAGCCACCGCGGCTACGTGGCCGAAGTGGCCGAGGTGACGGTGTCGAAGGAAGGCCGGCTGCGCGTGGACCGCGTCGTCGTGGTCGCCGACATCGGCGCACAGGTCGTCAACCTGTCCGGCGCCGAGAACCAGGTGCAGGGGGCCGTGATCGACGGCCTGTCGACCCTGATGTATCCGGCGCTCGACATCGACAAGGGCCGCGTCGTGCAGAGCAACTTCCACGACTATCCGCTGCTGCGCATGCCCGATACGCCGACGAAGGTCGAGGCGCACTTCCTCAAGACCGCCTATCCCGTCACGGGCCTGGGCGAGCCCGCGTTCCCGCCGCTCGCGCCGGCCGTCTGCAACGCGATCTTCGCCGCCACCGGCAAGCGCGTGCGCGAACTGCCGCTCGCGAAGGCGGACCTGTCCTGGAGCTGACGGCGTGACGACGGGCGACGTGTCCGACCTGCTGGGCCAGGCCGTCCGGCTGCACCAGCAGGGCCGGCTCGAGGACGCGCAGGCCTTGTACCGGCGCGTGCTGGCGGCGGCCCCGCGCCAGTTCGATGCGCTGCACCTGCTGGGCGTGATCGAGCGCCAGCGCGGCCAGCCCGCGCGCGCGGTCGAATTCATCCAGGAAGCGCTGCGCGCCGATCCGCACCAGGCGCGCGCCCACTGCAACCTGGGGGCCGCGCTGCAGGACCTCGGCCGCGTCGACGCGGCGCTGGCCAGCTACGAGGCCGCGCTGCGCATCGATCCGGGCTATGCGCTCGCGTGGGACAACCGCGGCAACACGCTGCGCCGGCTCGGCCGCCTGCCGGAAGCGCTGGACAGTTACGAGCGCGCCCTCGGCATCAGCCCGGCGATGGCGGATGCGTGGTGCCACCGGGCCATCGTGCTGCACGACCTGGGCCGCCACGCCGACGCGGCGGCGAGCGCCGAACAGGCGCTGGCGGCGCGGCCCGCGCACGCGGACGCCCTCGTCGCGCTGGGCCATGCGCTGCAGGCGCTGGACCACCACGCGGCCAGCGTCGAGGCCTACGACCGCGCGCTCGCGCTGGCCCCGCAGGCGGCGGACACGTGGTGCGCGCGCGGCACGGCGTTGAAAAAATCTGGCGACCTCGCCGGCGCGCTGCACAGCTACGAGCGGGCGCTGGCCGCGCGTCCCGATTATGCGCTGGCCGAGCAGTACCGCGCGAACACGCTGCGCGCGCTGGGCCAGCGCGACGCGGCCGTCGACGCGTACCGCCGCGCCCTCGCGCTCGGTGCGGACGCGAACGAGATCCGCTTCGCGCTGGCCGCGCTGGGCGAGGCCGACCAGCCGGACGCCGCGCCCGCCGATTACGTGAAAAGCCTGTTCGACCAGTATGCCGGACGGTTCGACCGCCACCTCGTCGACGTGCTCGCCTACCGCACGCCGGCGCTGCTGGAGGCGCTGCTGCGTCCGCGCCTGGCGGCGCCGCCGCTGGCATCGGTACTGGACCTCGGCTGCGGCACGGGCCTGTGCGCGCCGTTCCTGCGGCCGCTGGCGCGGCATCTCGCCGGGATCGACCTGTCGCAGCGCATGCTGGACAAGGCCGCGGACCTGGGCCTGTACGATGAACTGGCGTGCGCCGACATCGTCGACTGGCTCGCGGAGCGGCCCGCGTCGTGCGACCTCGCCGTCGCGGCCGACGTGCTGGTGTACATCGGGGACCTGGCGCCGCTGTTCGCGCGCGTGCGGCGCGTGCTGCGCGCGGGCGGGCTGTTCGCGTTTTCCTGCGAGGCGCTGGGCGGCGGCGGCGGCCGTGGTTATGCGCTCCAGCCGTCGAACCGGTTCGCGCATGCGCCGGATTACGTGCGGCGCACCGCGCGGGCGGCCGGGTTCGACGTCATTGCGACCGAAGCGGCGACGCTGCGCCGCGACCATGGACGCGACGTTCCTGGTTACCTGATCTTGCTGTCGTAGGGTGGGCACGCCGTGCCCACGCGTTCAGCATGCGCCGGCGCGGACACGACGTATCTTTACCCTCCGGCCGGCGCGGACACGATATATCGCGCCTCGCGTATCACCGCGTGGGCACAGGGTGCCCACCCTACGCGACCGACAACGCCACCATCCCGAACTCGCCGAGCCGCACCGGCACGGCGCCGCGCGCGACCATGCGGTCGAGCGCGCGGCGGCCGTCGCCCGGCCGCACGTCCACGGCGCGCATGGCTTCCGGCACGACCAGCGTCGTGAAATCCTCTTCGAGCGCATCCGTGACGGTGTTCAGCACGCAGTAGTCGGTGGCCAGGCCCACCACCGTGACGCGCTCCACGCCGCGCTCGCGCAATTGCACGGCCAGGTCGGTGCCGCCGAACGCGGAATAGGCGTCGGCCGCCGCCGTGGCGGCCTTGGAGATGACGACGGCGTCGTCCGGCAGCGCGAGTTCGGCCGCGAATGCGGCCCCCGGCGTGTCCGCCACGCAGTGCGGCGGCCACGGTCCGCCCTGGGCCTGGAACGAGCAGTGGTCGCCCGGGTGCCAGTCGCGCGACGCGAAAATGGGCAGTTCCTGCGCGCGATACAGCTCGATCAGGTGGTTGATGGGCGCGACGACTTCGTGGCCGCCCGCCACCCCGAGCGCGCCGCCGGGCAGGAAATCGGCCTGCATGTCGATCACGAGCAAGGCGTCGCGCTTGTCGAGGTGGATCGCACTCATGCTGTTCTCCAGATAAAGCGGGCGAGCCGCGATGCCCTATTGTCGCGCAAACTTCAGTGCCGCGTCTCCCGCGCGGCGATGGCGGCGGCGGCGGCCGGGTCCGGATCGTGCCCGCCGAGCCGGTCGAGGATGGCCGCGGCCCGTTCGGCCAGCGCGGCGTCGGCTGCGTTCACCGTGACCTGGCAGTCGCGCACGTCGTCCTGCGCGACGGGCGCGTAGGTGTGCGAATAGGCGGTCTTGCCCGTCACCGAGGGCGCGTCGCCGACCGTGAAATTGCCTTGGACAGGTCCGCTTTCGTCGACGCGGACGTCGATCGCGACATCGTCCGCCGCGATGCCGGCGGCCAGCAGCTCGATGCGCGCCGCCTCGGCGACGGTGACGTGCTTGAACGTGCGGATGATGGCTTGCTGCATGGTGTCCTCCTGCATGATATGCGCTTGCAATCACCGTACCAGAATCCCGTGGCGCACGGCGCCCGCCGCGACCGGCCCGGATGTCGTACCCTGTCTCAATCGTAGGTTCTCCCGCGCTATTTTCCACACGTGCGGCATGATTCCGCCAATTTAGTACAATCTGGCAACACCCCAGCCGTAGCACCGCGCTTCATGACTTTTCAATAACATCACTCCCAAGAGAATAAAATGAAAATTTCAGCCCGGATTGCTTCATCCCGCCCCCTCGCCACCACCGCCATGCACGGGCGCGTGGAAACGCTGCGCAGCGAGGGCCAGTCAGTGATCGATTTTTCGATTGCGATCTCGCACTTCCCGGCGCCCCGGCCGGTGCTGGACGCGGTGGCCGCGGCGATCGAGCGCCGCCGCATCATGCCGTACACGAGCGTGGTCGGCGCCCTCGACGTGCGCGTCAGCCTGGCGGACAAGTTGCGCAAGGAAAACGGCCTCGAGGTCCACACGGACGAGATCATCGTCACCAATGGCGCCAAGCAGGGGTTGTACGAAGCGCTGTATGCATTGAGCGACCCCGGCGACACCGTGCTCGTGTTCAAGCCGCACTGGCCGGCCTATGTTGCTACGTCACAACTGCTGGGCCTGCGCCCCATCCTCGTCGACCTCCCCGAGGAAATCACGCCCGCGCTGCTGGACGGGCTGGGCAAACCCGACATCGTCATCATCAATAACCCGCACAATCCCACCGGCAAGGTGTACACTCGCCGGGAACTGGAACACCTTCGTGCATGGGTGGAGCGCATCGGGGCCCGGGTGATCGTGGATGAAAGCTACGAACACCTGATCTTCGACGGCGGACACACCAGCCTGGCGGCATTGTGCGACTGGCGGAAGATCGGCGTGGTGACGCTGTTTTCGGCCTCGCAAAGCTATGCCATGATGGGCTGGCGGGTCGGCTTTGCGCTGGCGCCCGCCGAAGTGGTCAACGCGATGCAGACGCTGCAAGGTCCGATCACGGCTGCCGCCCCCCATTTGTCGCAGGTCGCTCTCGAGGTCGCATTCGCGACCGGTGCGCCGCGCGCGATGATGGCGGACTACCGTGAACGGCGCGACCTGGTGGTGCGGCTGTTTGCCGAGGTCCCCTGGATCGTCATGCACGCGCCGGCCTCCGGTCCGTACCTGTGGGGAGACGTGCGCAGCCTGACGCTGGACACCGTCGGCTTTGCCGATGCGCTGCTGGAGGAACATAAAGTGGCCGTCATGCCGGGCGAGGCGCTGGGCGTGCCGGGCCATATCCGGCTCGGCTATATTTCGGACGACGTGGCGACATTGCGCGAAGGCATCCGCAGGATAATCGAATTTGGTGATGCGTTTGCCGCCCACAAGGCGGCAGATAGAAGATAGATAAGATGACATCTGGCTTGAGCCGCTTCCGGCTGAACAGCCTGCGCAGCCGGCTCATGTTGCTGGTCGCGCTGGCGATCACGCCGCTGGCGGTGATGACGATCCTGTCCGGGATCCGCGAACGCGAACATGCCATCAAGGCATCGGAAGAAAACCTGCGCCGCCTGACGGGCATGGCGGCCGCCAACGAAGCCCAGTCGATCGAGGGCGCGCGCCAGATCCTCGTGGACCTGGCCAGCGTCCCCGACCTGATGGGCGACACGGCCAAGTGCACGTCGCTGCTGTCCGACGTCCTCGACCGCAACGAGGGCTTCGTCAACTTCGGCCTCATCCAGCTGAACGGCGACGTCACCTGCAGCGCCGTGCCGCTGCTGCACCCCGTCAACCTGGGCGACCGCAGCCACTTCCGCCGCGCCATCTCGGAACGCCGCTTCATTGCCGGCGACTACGTGTTCGGGCGCGTCATCAAGAAGCACACGATCAACCTCACCTACCCCGTCATCGACCGCAGCGGCAAGGTGCTGGCCGTCGTGTTCGCGGCGATGGACCTCGAAGGCCTGGACACCTTCATCAACGACATCAACCTGCCGCCCGGCTCCGTGCTGGCGACGGCGGACGCGCGCGGCACCATCATCTCGCGCCGCCCCGATCCCGAACGCTTCTTCGGCACCAGGCTGTCGCCCGCCACGCTGGACGCGCTGAACACGGCCGGCCAGCGCGCCGTGACGATCCGCGGCGACGACGGCGTCGAGCGCCTGCACACCTTCGCCCGCGTGGGCGCGCCCGCGCTGACCGACTACACGGTCACGATCGGCATCCCCACCGAGACGATCCTCTCGGCCGCGCGCCATGACCAGATCATGTCCCTGCTCGGCCTCGCGGCGACCACGCTGCTCGCGATGCTGGCCGCGTGGCTCGTGGGCGACGTCCTGATCGTCCAGCGCGTGCGCAAGCTGATGGGCACCGCCGAGCGCATCGCCGCCGGCGACCTGGAAGCGCGCTCCGGCATCGCCTACGGCCACGAGGAGATCGGCAACCTGGCCCAGGCGCTGGACCGCATGGCCGCCGCGCTGCAGAAGAAGGAGACGGCCCGTTCGCTGGCCGAGCGCGAACTGCGCGCCGCCGACCAGCGCAAGGACGAATTCCTCGCCATGCTCGCGCACGAGCTCCGCAACCCGCTGGCGCCGATCAGCACGGGCGCCCACCTGCTCAAGCTGCTGCACTCGGACAATGCGCAGATCACGCAGACGTGTTCCATCATCGTGCGCCAGGTCGACCACATGACGAGTCTCGTCGACGACCTGCTGGACGTGTCGCGGGTCACGCGCGGCCTCGTCTCGCTGTCGACCCAGGTGCTGGATTTCAAGCGCGTCGTCGACGACGCGGCCGAGCAGATCCGCCCGCTGATCGCGGCGCGGCGCCACCGCGTCGTGATCGAACTGCCGCCCATGCCGGCCTACGTCAAGGGCGACCACAAGCGCCTCGTGCAGGTGTGCGCGAACCTGCTCAACAACGCGACCAAGTACACGCCGGAAGGCGGCACCATCCAGCTGCGCGTGGACGCGGACGGCAACGACTACGTGCTGACAGTGGCCGACGACGGCATCGGCATGGAGCCGGCGCTCGTCGAGCGCGTGTTCGACCTGTTCACCCAGGCCGAGCGCACGCCGGACCGTTCGCAGGGCGGCCTCGGGCTCGGCCTGGCCCTCGTGAAAAGCCTCGTCGAGCTGCATGGCGGCGAAGTGAGGGCGTACAGTCCCGGCCTGGGCAAGGGGTCCACGTTCACCGTGCGCCTGCCCCGCTACACGCAGGACGTCGTGCTGGCGGCGGCGCCCATCGTCGGCGGACCGCATGGCGACGGCGCCGTACCGCTGCGCATCCTGCTCGTGGACGACAACGTGGACGCCGTGCACACGCTGCAGTTGTTCCTCCGTTCCGGCGGCCACCGCGTGGAAGTCGCGTATTCCGCCACGGACGCGCTGGAACTGGCGAAGTCGTTCGTGCCGGAAGTCTGCCTGCTCGACATCGGCCTGCCCGACTTCGACGGCAACGAACTGGCACGCCGCCTGCGCCTGCTGCCGCAGGCCGCCGGCGCCACCCTGATCGCGATGACCGGCTACGGCCGCCAGCAGGACCGCGACGCGTCGATGGCGGCCGGCTTCGACCATTACCTCGTCAAGCCGGTGAACACGACGCAGCTGGCGGATATCCTGGCCGCCGCCGCGGAGGCGAACATCCGGCGCTAGGTGCGCGGGATGCCGGCGTCATGTGGGCACGGGGTGCCCACCCTACGGTTACGTAAATCGCGCAGGCGGGCGGCTTCCGCACGTCACCGCCGCGGCGCCCCGAACGTCTTCTTCCACCATTCGTCGATCATCTGCATCTCGTACGGCCAGCGCGCGTCGCGGGGATACGTGTTGATGTGGTCCGCGTACCCCTTGTCGCTGAGCTGCGCGGTGCCGCTCGCGACGACCTTGCCGCCCTCGCTGAGCGTGTAGCGCAGGCGCATGGCCGGCCAGTCCGCGCCGCCGCGCATGATGCGCAGCTCGTCGCTGCCCAGGCCATTCGGCTCCTCGCGTCCGACCAGGTCGATGTCGAGCACGTCGATGGCGAGGTCCTGCCCGGGCGGCAGCGCCGCGCCCAGCGTCTCGAAATGCTTCCTGAAATCGTCGAGCGCCTGCGTGCGCTGCCACGGCGCGCGCGGCAGGTCGGTGAAGCGTTCGGGCTGGACGTAGTGGACGGTGACGGCGGCCGATGCGGCGCCTGCGCCGGCCACGAGGCCCATGCCCAGCAATGCGGCGATGCGGATGTCCATGGTCGTTCTCCGGTCGGTTGATCCGACAACGATACCGGCAACTATACGCCGGTTCGCCGGCCTGCCGTGCCGCGCTCATCCGCCCCATCCCTTATCATCGGCCCTGACCGAGGAGATGATATGGAGACCGTCGAAGTCGTCCTGGCGATGCTCGTCGCCGTGATCGCCAGCGGCTACGTGGCGCGCGTGCTGCCCGTGGCCCTGCCCCTGCCGCTGATCCAGATCGTGCTGGGCGCCGTGATCGCGGGCGTCTTCGGCCACGGCGTCGCGCTCGACCCGGACATCTTCTTCCTCCTGTTCCTGCCCCCGCTGCTGTTCGTGGACGGCTGGCGCATCCCCAAGATCGGCCTGTTCCGCGACAAGGCCACGATCCTGGAGCTGGCCCTCGGCCTCGTCGTGTTCACCGTCGTCGGCGCCGGCTACCTGCTGCACTGGATGATCCCCGCGATGCCGCTCGCGGTGGCGTTCGCGCTGGCCGCCATCGTGGCGCCGACCGACCCCGTGGCCGTCGCGTCGATCACGGCGCGCGTGCCCATGCCGCCGCGCCTGCAGCACATCATCGAGGGCGAGAGCCTGCTCAACGATGCGAGTGGCCTCGTCTGCTTCCGCTTCGCCGTCGCCGCCGCCGTGACGGGGCACTTCTCGCTGGCGCGGGCGGGCCTGTCGTTCCTGTGGATCGCGCTGGCCGGCATCGCGGCCGGGGTGGCGATCACGTTCGCCATCACGCGCGCGCACGGCATCCTGCAGCGCCGCTTCGGCGAAGAGGACGGCGTGCCGGTGCTGATCAACCTCCTGACGCCGTTCGGCGCCTATCTCGTGGCCGAGAGGCTGAACGCGTCCGGCATCCTGGCGGCCGTCGCGGCCGGCGTCACGATGAGCTACCTGGAACTGTCGGGCGGCGCCACGCCCGGCACGCGCATCCGCCGCAACGTCATCTGGGACGCCCTGCAATTCACCCTGAACGGCACCATGTTCGTGCTGCTGGGCGAACAACTGCCGGACATCGCGCGCGGCGCCCTCCACCCGGACGGCGGCCAGCCGTTCGACCCGTGGTGGCTCGCCGGCCGCGCCCTCGCGTTCAGCCTGGGCCTCCTGCTGCTGCGCTTCGCGTGGGTGTGGATCTCGCTGCAGCTGACCCTCCTGAACCGGCGCCGCCTCGGCCGCCAGGCGTTTGCGCCGAAGCTGCGCGTGATGCTGGCGACGTCCGTGTCCGGCGTGCGCGGCGCGCTGACGATGGCCGGCGTGATGACCTTGCCGCTCGCCCTGCCGGACGGCGCCCCGTTCCCCGCGCGCCAGCTGGCGATCTTCCTCGCCGCCAGCGTGATCGTCGTCTCGCTGCTGGTCGCCGGTGCCGCGCTGCCCGCCCTGCTGCGCGGCCTCAGGATGCCGGACGAACCGGACGCGCCGTGCAGCGAGGACGACGCCCGCCGCGCGGCCACGCTGGCCGCCGTCGCCGCGCTGGAACAGGCGCAAAAGGCCGACGGCCGGACCGGCGCGGATGCCGCTCCCGCTGCGCGCGACCAGGCCGTCGGCCACGTGCTGCGGCTGTACCGGCACCGCCTGGACGCGGCCGGCGCGGCGGGCGGCAATGGCGATGCCCAGGCCCAGCTGCGCACGGAACGCGCCTACCGGCTGCTCGCGCTGAACGCCGAGCGCGACACCGTGCTGCGCCTCGCGCGCCGCATGGACATCTCGGACGAGACGGCGCGCAAGCTGCTGCGCCAGATCGACTTGCTGGAAGCGCGCTACCAGCTGGACTGAACCGCCCCGGCCTCGCTGCGACCCTGCCCGCATGGCGCACTGTCGGCTGTCTTTACAACGCACATTTCCGATATTTGTAAGACGCTGATTACATTCAGTTATCCAACATGGTGTGAATCTTGCTCAATAATTAACCGCAGGACCGTACCAAGTCTTTGATTTCGCTCATACCAATAAATAGGGAGATCACTATGTTTGGGAAACTCAGTCTTAGCGTCAGATGGCTGGGCGCGCTCGTCGTGCTCTTGTTCTCGCAGTGGGCCGCGGCCGGCCCCATCGCAATCGGTTATATGTCGTTCGACGTCACCTCGGGCACCACGGCCCAGTTCGACATCGCCAACCTCACCGGTCCCAACGCGCTCGCCCCGGACTTCCCGGTCGCCACGCCGCTCGCTTTCAACGCGCTGAACCTGCTCGTCACCTTCTCGGACGGCACCACCCACACGTTCGGCCTGTCCGACTTCACGCTCAGCGTGGACGGCATGTCGCTCGACGGTCCGACGGTCGCGATCGGCGGGACGACGCTGCCCGTGGCGGCGACGCTGTCGGGGCTGGTCGGTCCGACCTCGATCGATCCCGGGACCGGCACCATGATGGACATCGACGCCGCCTTCAGCCCCGTGATGCTCGGCGACATCCACGGTCCGGCGCTGGACGACGGCGCGCTCGGCGTCATCTACGTCCACGAACCGGGCACCGTGACCGTGCCGGAACCGTCGTCGGCCTGGCTCATCCTGATCGGCGCCGCCGCGTTCGGCCTGCGCCGGCGCGCCCGCTCGGCCGCGCTGGTCGCCCTGCTCGCCGGCGCGGGCACCGCGTCGGCCGCGATTCCCGTCAAGCTCGCGGCCGCGTCGATTCCCAGCAGCGGCGTCGTCGGCGTGTCGTTCGTGAAGGTCACGGCGATGGGCCTGCCCGCCGTGGCGCCCGCCGGCGTGATGGTGACGATCGCCCCCACCTGCGCCGTCGGCGGCCCGGTGGCGGGCCAGGCGATCACGCCGGCGTCGTCCATCATTCCCGTGATCGGCAGCACGTCCCAGGTCCGCTTCCAGATCCCGGCCGCGCTCAACCAGGGCACGTATTACGTCTCGCTGTCCGGCGGCAGCGGCGCCGGGGCGTTCGCCAGCACCAACTGCTCCGTGCTGAACGTGACGACGTCGAACACGACGCTCAACTCGTGCCTGCCGACCAGCTCACTGGCCGTCGCGCTCGGCCCGACGGTCACCGCCTACGTACCGAACGGCTGGTGGGGCGGCGGCGCGACCGGCATCCAGGTCGTACCGATCGAAGGCGCCGGCGCACCCACGTCGATTTCCACGGCCGGCATCGTGAATTCCTGCTCGTCCAACCCGAGCACCGGCCAGGCCGTGTGCACCGCCAACACGAACGACGTGTACCTGATCAACGGCCACACGCTGACCAATACCCTGCTCAGCAGCGCCACCGGCAACGCGTTCTTCTCCGGCGGCGGCTGCCGCAATTGCGGCGTGGCCGTGAACGGCCTGACGAATACCGCCTACATCACGGTGGGCCTGTCCGACAGCGCGTCCGGCTCGGGCATCCAGGCGCTGAACCTGGCCACCAACGCGTTCGGCACGCCGCTGCGCCTGCGCCACATCGTCTCCGAAAACATCTCGGTCGACGCCGGCCGCAACCTGCTGCTGACCCCGGGCGAGGACAACAGCTATGGCCTCGTGCGGCTCTCCAGCGCGGGCGACCTGCTGACGGAATTCGAGAACAGCACGATCGGCGGCGGCGGCGAATATGACTCGAGCGCATCGGACTGCACGACCGGCATCGCGCTCGCGTCGAACGAGTTCACGTCGAACGTGTCGATGGCCGACTTGAACCAGGCCAGCTTCATACCCGGTTCCGGCAGCGGGATCGGCAGCTGGACGTCGCCGCACAACGTCGTGACGCTCGACGGCTCCTTCGCGGCCGGCATCTCCGGCATCTCGGTGGCGCCGGGCGGCCAGCACATGGGGATCCTGACCGGCGAGTTCGGCGGCCAGAGCTTCGCCGTGTTCCAGCTGCCGGCCACGCCGGCCACGGGCGGCACGGTCCCGGCCCTCGTCGACTACGCGGTCGTCAACACCCTGCCGAACACGCCGGACGGCGCGTCCTTCACGGCCGGTTTCGACCCGCACACCATCACGGCCTACACGAGCCCCAACGACGGCCGCGCCTATGGCGTGATCGCCGACTGGGCGACCGGCACGCCGAGCTGGCTCGCCGTCATCGACCTCAAGAAGATCCAGGGCGCGCCCCGCATTGCGGGCACGCACACGGTCGATACATCGGTGTACGACGTCCTTGCCAGCGGCGCGGTCCGCTACGTCGCCGTGCACTGACGGCTCAACGGGCAGCCTGGCCCCCCAGGCTGCTGCGCAGCCAGTCGCGCCCGCGCGCATCGAGCGCCTTGTCGATGACGTGGGCCGGCAGGCTGTACACCGTGGCCCACGTCGCGCGCCCGTCCGCGGCGTTCGACGGGAAACTCGTCGTCTCGATGGGCCAGTGATATTTACGCTTGAGGGCGCGGACGATGGCCGCCAGGGTCACGCGGCCGCGCAACGGTTCGGCGCCCGCCTGGTCGGCATTCGACAGCAGGACGGCGAGCACGATGCCGCGCGCGGTGCGCGGGCCGGGGAAGATGGGTGATTTGCCGGGCATGGCGCCATTGTAACGGGCGCGGCCAACGTTAGTTCCCGAACGGTGCGCGCCGGGCGCCGGCGTAGACTGGCGCCAGCCCACTCTTGCGAACGACGAGCACCCGATGAAGAGCGAAGACCCCGCGCCGGCGAGTCCGGTGCCGAACACCGATCCGCCCGCCGCCGCGAAGGCCGCGGGCCTGCGCTACGTCCACGACGACCGTCCCGGCATCCGCCGCGAGGCGGCCGGCGACAGTGTCCGCTACCTCGACGCCGGCGGCGCGCCCGTCGACGACGACGCCACGCTCAAGCGCATCAAGTCGCTCGCCATTCCGCCCGCGTGGACCGACGTCTGGATCTGCCCGCAGGCCAACGGCCACCTGCAGGCGACCGGCCGCGACGCGCGCGGCCGCAAGCAATACCGCTACCACCCCAAGTGGCGCGAAGTGCGCGACGAGGTGAAGTACGAGCGCATGATCAACTTCGGCAAGGCGCTGCCCAGTATCCGCAAGGAAGTCGACCGCGCCCTCGCCCTCCCCGGCCTGCCGCGCGACAAGGTACTGGCGACGATCGTCTACCTGCTGGAAGCGACCATGATGCGCATCGGGAACGACGAATACGCCCGCGAGAACAAGTCCTACGGCCTGACGACGCTGCGCAACCGTCACGTCAAGATCGACGGCAGCGACGTCGAGTTCCGCTTCCGCGGCAAGAGCGGCGTGTACCACGACGTCAAGGTGCACGACCGGCGCCTGGCGCGCATCATCCAGCGCACGCGCGACCTGCCCGGCCAGGACCTGTTCCAGTACCTCGACGAGGCCGGCGAACGGCACACGGTCGGGTCGAGCGACGTCAACGACTACCTGCGCACGATCACCGGCGAGGATTACACCGCGAAGGATTTCCGCACGTGGTCCGGCACGGTGCTGGCGGCGATGGCGCTGCAGGAATTCGAAGCCGTCGATTCGGACGCCCAGGCCAAGAAGAACATCGTGCGCGCCATCGAGTCCGTCGCGCAGCGGCTCGGCAACACGCCGTCCGTCTGCCGCAAGTGCTACGTGCACCCGGCCGTGCTGGACGCCTACCTGGACGGCACGATGCTCGAAGGCTTGCGCGCCCGCGCCGAGGAAAGCCTCGTCGAAGACCTGCGCGAGCTCGAACCCGAGGAAGCGGCCGTGCTCGCGATGCTGGAGCGGCGCCTCGCGCAGGAGACGGCGCACGCCGACCTCGCGGTCAAGCGGCGCGCCGCCTGACTACGCGGCGCGCTCCGCCAGCCCGAACGCGCCGGGACGCAGCCAGCCGCGCACGATCCGGAAGCGCCACATGCGCTCCACCGGCGGCACGCGGTCCGGGTCCGCGGCGGTCCAGTCGATGTCCACGATGCCCTGCAGCTGCAGCACGTCGCCCGTCGCCACGTCGGCCAGCACGATGGCCGCGCGCGGCTCCGCGACGAAGTTGCCCAGCGTGTTGAAGTAGCGGTTGCCCGCGTAGTCCGGCACGCACAGGACGTCGCCGTCCAGCCGCGCGAAGCCGGCCGGCCCGCCGCGGTGCGAGATGTCCAGGCCGGCCGCGGCATCGGGCGCGTCCGCGCCGCTCGCGCTGGCCACGAACAGCGTCGTCGCCGCCGCCAGCAGCGCGCGCGCCCGTGGCGGCAGGTCGGCGCCGAACGCCGTCGCCGGTCCCGGCGTGCGCGCCACCGGCGCCAGGGAGCGCACGTGGATGTAGCGCGGGCAGTTGCCGAACGATTGCGCGACGTCGACGCCGAACCCGGTATCGCCCACTTGCGCGAGGAAGCCGTTCAGGCGGTTGCGCCGGCGCGTGCCGAGGTCGATGCCGAGCAAGCCGACCGCTGCACCGGTCGCCATGCCATCGACGATGCGCGCGCGCACCGGGTCGTCGGCGGGCGGCAGCGCCGCGACGTCCAGGCGCGCCGGATCGGGCGAGCTGGCGAAGCCCGGCGGGCCTTGCACGACGGTCGCCAGCGGCCAGCCGTCGGCATCCGCGACGGCCACGCAGACGAACGGCAGCAGCGGGAAGAAGGTGCGGTGCTGGTCCGGCATGCGGTTGCGGATCGGCGCGTTGAACGGCTCGATGCCCGCCAGTTCCTGCGCCCGCAGCTCGCCCGCGTGGAACGGCATGGGAATGCGGTCTCCGTCCATGATCGCCTCACTCGGCGGGCATCGCGACGAAACCCGGCAGCGCCTGCACGCGGCCGATCCAGGCCAGCACACGCGGATACGGATCGAGCGCGATGCCGCCTTCCGGCGCGTGGGCGACGTAGCTGTAGCAGGCGACGTCCGCGATGGTGGGCGTCGGCGCCGCCAGCCAGTCGCGCGCGGCCAGCTCGCCTTCCATCAGGCCCAGCACCCGCGCGGCCAGCGCCTGCGACAGCCCCGCCGGCACGCCGGTATCGTAGAACCGGGCGGAGACGCGCGCGGCGGCCGGCCCGAACATGATCTCGCCCGCCGCCTGCGACAGCCAACGCTGCACGCGGGCCGCGCCGACGGGGTCTTCCGGCAGCCAGGCCGCGCCGGCCGGATAGCGCTTCGCGAGGTAGACGAGGATGGCGTTGCTGTCGGCCAGCACGACGTCGCCATCCTGCAGCACGGGAATCTGGCCCAGCGGATTGAGCGCCAGGAACGCCGGCGCGCGGCGCACGTCGGCCGGGCTGTCGGCGAACTCGTACGGCAGGTCGAGCAGGTGCAGGAACAGCATCACGCGGTGCGTGTGGCCGGACAGGCGGGTGCCGTGGAGGATGCGGGTCTGGGGCATGGTCGTCTCGTGGTGGGTGGGGATTGCTTGCATCGTAATGCGATTCCATTCACACCGGAATCCGGCATAATGGCAATTCAGCATTTCAGTTTTCGAAATAATCATGGACCGACTCGACGAGCTGCACGTGTTCATCGCCATCCTCGACGCGGGCAGCATGGCCGCCGCCGCGCGCAAGCTGGGGCGCTCGCCGGCCGCCGTCACGCGCATCCTCGCCCTGCTCGAAACCCGCGCCGGCGCGCGCCTGTTCGAGCGCAGCACGCGCCGCCTGACCCCGACGGAGACTGGCCTGCGCCTGGCGGAACAGGCGCGCCGCCTGCTGGCCGACTACGACGCCGCGCTGCAGCCGCCGGGCGCCGGCGCGCCGCGCGGCCTGCTGCGGCTGACGGCGCCGACCGTGTTCGGCCGCCGCCACGTGGCGCCCGTCGTCACGCGCTTTCTCGCGCTCCACCCGGACATCCAGGTCGACCTGACGCTCTCGGACCGCAACGTCGACCTGATCGAGGAAGGCATCGACGCCGGCCTGCGCATCGGCGCCCTGTCCAACATGAGCCTCGTCGCGCGCCGGCTGGGCGAGGTGCGCCAGGTGACGGTCGCGAGCCCCGCCTACCTCGACCGGCGCGGCACGCCGCACGTGCCCGCCGACCTCGCGGGGCATGAGCTGATCATGTCGACGTCCGTGCGCACCATGGCCGAGTGGCGCTTCCGCGCGGACGGCCGCGAGCACGTCGTGCGCTACGGTCCGCGCCTGCGCATGAACGACGTCGAGGCCGTGCTGGCGGCCGCGCGCGACGGCTTCGGCATCGCCCGCGCGATGTCGTACCAGGTCGAGCCGGACCTGCGGGCCGGCCTGCTGCGCCGCCTGCTCGTCGACTACGAACCGGAGCCGGCGCCCGTGCACCTCGTGCTGCCGAGCAGCCGCCACATGGCGCCGCGGCTGCGCGCGTTCGTCGATTTCGCGGTGGCGGAATTCGCGGCGCTGGCGGTGATCCGCTGACATTCTGGCTATACTGGACGGCTCGACATCGACAGGAGGCGTGCATGACGCAGAAGATCATCGGTATGCTGGGCGGGATGAGCTGGGCCAGCTCGGCCGAATACTATCGCCTCATCAACGAGGGCGTGCGCGACCGCCTCGGCGGGCTGCATTCGGCGCGCTGCCTCATGTGGTCGTTCGACTTCGACGACATCGCGGTGCTGCAGCGCAGCGACCGCTGGGACGCCGCCGCCGCGCTGATGATCGAGGCGGCGCAGCGGCTGGAACGGGGCGGCGCCGACTTCCTCATCATCTGCACGAACACGATGCACAAGGCCTACGGGCAGCTGCAGGCCGCCGTCGATTTGCCGCTGCTGCACATCGCCGACCCGACGGCCGAACGCATCAGAGCGGCAGGCTTGAGGCGCGTCGGCCTGCTCGGCACCGCGTTCACGATGGAGCAGGATTTCTACAAGGGCCGGCTGGCGGACGAACACGGCCTCGACGTGCTCGTGCCCGACGCCGAGGACCGCGCCACGGTCCACCGCATCATCTACGACGAGCTGGTAAAAGGCCGGATAGAAGCGGCGTCGCGCGCGGCCTGCCGCGGCGTGATCGAACGGCTCGTCGCCGCCGGCGCCGAGGCGGTCATCCTCGGCTGTACCGAACTCGTACTGCTCGTGACGCCGGCAGACAGCCCCGTGCCGCTGTTCGACACGACCGGCCTGCACGCGGCGGCGGCCGTCGAGCTGGCGCTGGGCTGACGCTCACCCGGCCGGCGCGATGTTGTGGTTGAAGCGGAACAGGTTGTCCGGGTCGTAGCGCTGCTTGACCTGCACGAGCCGGTCCCAGTTCGGCCCGTATGCCTCGCGGATGCGCGACGTCTCGTCCTGGGTGAGGAAGTTGATGTACACGCTGCCCGCCGCGTACGGCGTCACGGCCGCGAAGAATTCGCGCGCCCAGGCCACGCAGCGGGCGTCGTCGGCCGCATCGTTCCAGCGGCCGTGCACGTTCATCGCATACGTCACGTTGCGGTGCGGGTAGGCCGTCGCATCGGCGGCCGGTTCGTTGGCGCGGCCGCCGATCAGGCCCATGAAGATCTCGCACTGCGGCGTCGGCACGCTGGCGGCATAGCGCAGCACGACGTCGATCGCATCGTCGGACAGGGTCGTGAAGTTGTGCGACTTCCAGTAATTGCGCGCGCCCGGGGCCAGCAGCGGGTCGAAGATCTTTTGCCACGCCGCGTACGGCATGGCGCCGACGTGTTCGCCCAGCACATGCCCGAACGCGCGCACGGGGGCGATCACGGAGGCCGCGTCTTCCGGCGTGCGCGGCGAGCACACGGCCAGCGCGACGATGTCCTGGCCGTGCACGGGCGGCGGCAGGAACGGCAGCGGCGGCGCCTGGCGCAGCACGGCCCAGATCGACACGTCGGCCGGCAGCGTGTCGACGTAATCGCGGTACTGGCGCAAAACATCCCGGCCCTGCGCCGCCGGAAACACGAGCAGCCCGGCCGTCACCTGCGGCCCGACGGCGTGCAGCGCGAACTCGAAGCGCGTGACGACGCCGAAGTTGCCGCCGCCGCCGCGGATCGCCCAGAACAGGTCAGGTTCCTGGCGCGGCCCGATGTGGCGGCGGCGGGCGTCGGCCGTGACGATTTCCGCGCCGACGAGGCTGTCCACCGTCAGCCCCAGCATGCGCGACAGCCAGCCGAAGCCGCCGCCCAGCGTGAGGCCGGCCGCGCCCGTCGTCGAATTGATGCCGAGGGGGACGGCCAGTCCGCACGCCTGCGTCTCGTGGTCGACGTCGGACAGCAGCGCGCCGCCGTCGACGTAGGCGAGGCGCGCGTCCGGATCGACGTGCACGCCGCGCATGCCCGAGAGGTCGATCACGAGGCCGTCGTCGCAGACGGCGTTGCCGGCGATATTGTGGCCGCCGCCGCGCACGGCCAGCGGCAGGCCGTGGTCGCGCGCGAACGCGACGGCCGTGCACACGTCGGCTGTGCCGGCGCAGCGCACGATCAGCGCCGGCCGGCGATCGATCATCGCATTCCAGATCCGGCGCGCGGCGTCGTAGTCCGGGTCGCCCGGCTGCAGCACCGGTCCCCGCAGGGCGGCCGCGAGGCCGTCCAGCACTTCAGGTTTCAACTGCATCATCGCGGCCTCCGACCGGCGCGCCCGGCGGATGGCGGCCGCCATCCGGCCCGCGCCCTCTTGCAGCATAGGCCGCGGCGCGGGATGTGCAAGCGGCGGCGGCCGTCCGGCCGGACGCTGCCGCACGTATAATGGATCACTTGGTATTGACGGACACCCCCATGCGCGCTCACCACGGGCCCACGCTGTCGCTGCGCCACCTGCTGATCCTGCTGACCGCGATCGGCCTGCTGCCGCTGGCCGCGCTCGGCGCCTGGAGCGTGCACCTGGCCGCGGAATACCACCAGAGCGAACAGGAACGCGCGCTGCTGGACCTGGCGCGGGCGCTGTCGAGCGCCGTCGACGCGGAACTGGACGGCACCGTCGCCACGCTCGCCAGCATGGCGCGCACCCCGGCGCTCGACACCGGCGACGTGCGCGCGTTCTACCCCATCGCGCGCGACCAGGCCCTGGCGCAGCAGGAATGGCTGGGCGTGATCCTGGCCGACGGCACCGGCCGCATGCTGTTCCGCACGACGGCGCCGTTCGATGCGCCGGCGCAACCCATCGCCGATCCCTCCAGCCTGCACCTGGCGCTCGCGCTGCGCCGTCCCGTGATCGGGCACGTCGCGCGCGGCAAGGGCGGCCGTCCCGCCGTGCCCGTGCGCTATCCGGTGAGCGACGCGGCCGGCCATTCCTACGTGCTGACGGCCGTCGTCCGGCCCGACCGCATCATGCGCGTGGTCGAGCGGCAGCGGGTGCCCGCCGGCTCGATGATCACGGTGCTGGACAGCGACGGCACGCTCGTCGCCCGCTCGCGCGGCCAGGACGACGTCGGCGCCGCGCCGGCCCCGACGCTGGCGCGGCTGGCCCGGTTGAACGGCCCGGAAGGCGTCGGGCCCACCGTCACCATCGAGGGCGACGCGCTGACGACGGCCTATACCCGGCTGTCGCGCTACGGCTGGACGGTCGCCGTCGGCGCGCCGCCCGCGGGCTGGGCCGGCGCCGCCGCGCAGGGATTCATCTGGTACGCGGCCGGCATCGTGCTGTCGCTGGCGCTGAGCATCGGCCTCGCGTCCATGCTGGCGCGGCGGATCGTGCGCCGCATCGCCGCCCTCGAGACGGGCGCCGCCGCGCTGGGCGCCGGTGCCGATCTCGCCGTACCCCATTCGCGCATCCGCGAAATCGACGCGATGGGCGCCGCGCTGCGGGCGGCGGCCGGGCACCGCGCCGCGCACGAACAGGAACGCGGCCGCCTGATGGACACGCTGGCCCAGGCCCTCGCCACGCGCGAGCAAGCGCTGGAGCAGGCGCGCCGGGCCGGCCGCGCCAAGGATGAATTCCTCGCCGTGCTGGGCCACGAACTGCGCAATCCGCTGGCCCCGATCGCCGGCGCGCTCGACCTGATGGACCTGCGCAACGACGAGGGCAGCCGGCGCGAGCGCGGCATCATGCGGCGCCAGGTCGCGCACCTCAAGCACCTCGTCGACGACCTGCTCGACGTCTCCCGCATCGCGTCCGGCAAGCTGCGCATCGACCTCGCGCCGGTGGACCTCGCGGCCGTCGCGCGCCACGCCGTCGCCGCCCTGCCCGACCAGCCCATCCGGCTGCAGGCGCCGGACGCGCTGTGGGTCGACGGCGACGAACACCGGCTCGCGCAGGTGCTCGGCAACCTGCTGTCGAACGCGGCCCGCTTCGGCAGCACGGACACGCACGTCGTCCTCGACGGCGCCGACGGCGCGGCGCGCCTCGTCGTCAGCGACAACGGCGTCGGCATGCAGGCCGGGCTCGCCGGGCGCGTGTTCGAACCGTTTTACCAGGCGCCGCAGCCGCTGGCGCGCCACGGCGGCCTCGGACTCGGCCTCGCCATCGTGCACCGCATCGTCGAGCTGCACGGCGGCCGCGTGAGCGCGCACAGCGACGGTCCCGGCATGGGCAGCCGCTTCGAGATCCGGCTGCCGCTGGGCACGCCCGCGGCCGCCCCCGCGCCGGCCGCCGTGCGCGCCGAAAGCCGGCCGCTGCGCGTGCTCGTGGTGGACGACAACGAGGACGCGGCCACGCTCACGGCCGCCGTCCTGCGCCAGCTCGGCCACGACGTCAGGACGGCGCATACGGCGCTGGCCGCGCTGGACGTGCAGGCCGCCTGGCCGCCGGACGCGGCGATCCTGGACATCGGCCTGCCCGACCTGGACGGCTACGCCCTCGCCGCCGCCATGCGGCGCGCGGCGCACCGGCCGCTGCGGCTGGCGGCCCTCACCGGCTACGGCCGCCAGGCCGGCGTCGTCGCCCACTCGCCGGACGACGCGGCCGCGTTCGACCTGCACCTGACCAAGCCGGCCAGCGTGGACGACTTGCGGCGGGCGCTG
>NZ_LMCY01000003.1:250853-267471 GCF_001425685.1 Massilia sp. Root335
GGCCCGCGAGTTCGGGGGCCGGGATCGCCGCTGCGTCGTCCGGCACCATGCCATGCAATTGCCAGTAGTGCCGGAACGCGGCGCGTATGCTTTCGCGCAGCACCTCGTTGTCCCATGGCTTGGTAAAGAAGCGATACAGCGCCCCGAGATTGATCGCCTCCATGATCGTGTCGAGGTCGGTGTAGCCCGACAGCACGATCCGGAACGTGTCGGGATACATCTCCTTCACCTTGCCCAGGAATTCGGTGCCGCTGGTCCCCTGCATGCGCTGGTCGCACAGGATCACGTGCACGGGATGCAGCGCCAGCAGCTCGAACCCCTGGGCCGCGCCCGACGCCGTCAGGATGTGATAGCCGTCGCGGCGCAGCAGGCGGTTGAGCGCGGCGAGCACGCTCGACTCGTCGTCGATGATGAGCAGGGTGCGCCGCGGCACCGCGGCCACCAGGTCCGGCGGCAGCGCCAGGCCGGCGCCCTGGCGCAGCATCGCCTCGAACTGCGGCGCCGGCAGCGGCCGGCTGAAGTAGAAGCCCTGGATCTGATCGCAGCGATAGCGCCTGAGCAGGGACAGCTGGGCCACGGTTTCCACGCCCTCGGCGATGACGTCGAGCTTCAGGCTGTGCGCCATCCCGATGATCGCTTCGGTGATGGCGGCGTCGTCGGGATTGGTCGTGACGTCGCGGATGAAGGTGATATCGATTTTCAGCGTATCGAGCGGCAGCCGTTTCAGGTAGGCCAGGCTGGAGTAGCCGGTGCCGAAGTCGTCGATCGACACGCGCACGCCCCGCGCCCGCAGGCGGTGCAGGGTGGCGATCGCGCATTCCACGTTGTCCACCAGCGCGCTTTCGGTCACTTCGAGCTCCAGCATGCCGGCGTCGATGCCATGCGCGTCGATCGCATCCAGCACGGCCTTCTCCAGGCCGCCGCCCGCGAACTGGCGGCCCGAGACGTTGACGGCGATATGCATCGGCGCCGACATGATGCCGGCCCACGCGGCGATCTGGCGGCATGCGGCGTCGATCACCCAGTTGCCGACGTCGACGATCAGGCCGGTCTCCTCGAGCACGGGAATGAATTCCCCCGGCGATATCAGGCCCTGCCCCGGGCGGTTCCAGCGCAGCAGGGCCTCCGCGCCCGTGATGCGGCCGGTGTTGATCTCGGCCTTGGGCTGGTAGTGGAGGACGAACTCCCGGTTGCCGATCGCCTCGTGCAATGCGTTCTCGAGCGTCAGCCGGTGCCGCGCCTGGGCATTCATTTCATCCGTGAAGAAGTGGCATCGTCCCCGCTCCTCGGCCCTCGCCTGGTGCAGGGCGATATCGGCATACTTGAGCAGGGTCGCCGCGTCGGTGGCATCGGCCGGATAGAGCGCGACGCCGATGCTGGCCGTCATCGTGAAGTGCTGCGTCTCGAGGGCGAAGGGCCGCTGCAGCGCCGTCCTGATGCGATTGTCGATCTGCAGCACCTCATGCTGCAACTGCTGTCCCGTCAGTACCAGCTCGAACTGGTTCCCGCCGACGCGGCCCAGGGCGGTGCGCACGGGTACGCAGTCGCTCAGGCGCTGCGCGAACTGGCACAGCAACTCGTCACCGCCGACGTGGCCGAGCGTATCGTTGACGTATTTGAAGCGGTCCAGGTCGATCGCCATCACGGCGACCGCCTCGCCCGCGCACTGCGCCTGCGCGAGCGCCTGGTCGAGCGAGGCGTGCAGCAGCATGCGGTTCGGCAGGCCGGTCACGGTGTCGAAGCGGGCCAGGCGCAGGCCGTATTCGCGCGTCTCGGTGTACAGCAGCCGCACCTCGAGCATATTGCGGATGCGCGTGAGCACCTCGACCTGGTCGAACGGCTTGCTGACGAAATCCTTGGCCCCCGCTTCCAGCGCGCGCAGCTTGTGCGCGGGCTCGGCGGTGACCACCAGCACCGGCAGATAGCCCTCGCTTTCCAGCGGCCGCAGGCCTTCGAGGATCTGGAACCCGTTCATGTGCGGCATGTTCAGGTCGAGCACGATGATGTCGTAGCGGTTGGCGCGATGCAGGTCGAGCACGGTGCGCGCGTCGGTCACGAGCGTGACGCAGGTGTAGCCGGCGTCTTCGAGCATGTAGCCGAGCAGCTTGACGTTCGCTTCCTGGTCGTCGACGATCAGGATGCGGGCCCGGTGAATGTCGGATAAGGAAATCATGGCACCTCTTTTCGGTCCGCTGTGGCTTGACCGCGAACGGCGCCGTTGGCCTCCAGCGCACTGTCGATCGCGGCGGAAAATTCTGCGATATCGATCGGTTTGGCTACATATCGGAAAAAACCGTTGCTCATGGCGAGCGCGATGTCATGCGACATCGCGCTGGCGCTGACGGCGATCACCGGGATGCCCGCCGTCGAAGGATCGGCACGCAGGACCTTGAGCGCGTCGATGCCGCTCATGCCGGGCAGGTGGACGTCCATCAGGATCAGGTCGGGCGCATGGGTGCGCGCCAGCGCAATGCCGAGGTGGGCATCCGGCGCCGACAGCAGGCGCAGGTCGGGAGTCAGGGCGATGATCGATTCGACCAGCTTCAGGTTGGCGGGATTGTCTTCCACGTACAATAACGTGTAATCGTTGCCGGCGCCGCGCGGTGCCGGCACCGCCGCCACAGTGGGCAACGCCGCGCCGGCACCGTCGCCGGTGCCGGTGCCAGGCAAGGCCGGGGCCACGCTGTCGAGCTCGATCCAGAACACGCTGCCGATCCCCACCGTGCTCGTCACGCCGATGCCGCCGTTCATCAGCTCGACCAGCCGCTTCGTGACGACCAGGCCGATACCGGTTCCCTCCTCGGCGCCCGCTTCCTGTCCCAGGCGATTGAAGGGCTGGAACAGCTCCTTCATCTGCGCCGCGCTCAGGCCGGGCCCGGAATCGCGCACGGCAATGCGCACCCGCCCCGCCGCGTCCTGCACGCAGTCGAGCGCCACGACGCCGCCGGCCCGGTTGTATTTGATCGCGTTCGACAGCAGGTTCAACAGGATCTGCTTCAGGCGCGTCCGGTCGGCCAGCACGGTGATGCCAGGCGCGGCGGGGAACGTCATGCGCAACCCGCGCTGCTCGCCCAGCGGTTCGAGCATGGCCCGGCATTCCTGCACGATCTCGTCGAGGGCGACCGCCTCGAGCGACAGCGTGACGGCGCCGGACTCGACTTTGGCCAGGTCGAGCACCTCGTTAATGAGGGTCAGCAGGTGTCGGCCCGCCTTCAGGATGTAGCCCGTGAATTCCTTCTTGCGCTCGACATTGTTCGGCTGGGCGTCGTTGGCGAGCAGTTGCGTGAAGCCGAGGATGGCGTTGAGCGGCGTGCGCAATTCGTGGCTCATGCTCGACAGGAACGATGACTTTGCCTGGTTCGCCTCTTCCGCCGCCGCCTTGGCCAGCGCCAGCTCCGACGTGCGCTCCGCCACGCGCTGCTCGAGGTCGACGTTCAGGCGCATGACCTCCCGCTGGGCGCGCTCGCGCTGTTCGACCTCGCGCATGATCGCCAGGTTCGACGACTCCAGTTCGCCGGTGCGCCGTTCCATCTCGCCGAGCATGTCGTTGAACGCGCCCACCATCATGCCGACTTCGTCGCCGCTGCTGGCTTCGACACGGCGCGAATAGTCGCGCTGCGCCACCACGTCGCGCGCCGTCTCCGCGACCGCCGAGATCGGACGGCTCACGAGCGCCTCCATGCGCACGACCATCAGCAGCGCGATCGCCATCGCGACCAGCCAGACGGCCACGGCGATGCCGACGTCGACGAGGATCGTCCTCGTCGGATCGTAGGTGGCGCGCAGGTACACGGTGCCGAGGGTGCCGTTCTCGCCGGCGATCCGGCGGAACACGTTCAGGCGCGCACCGTCGATCCGTGCGCCGTCCACCTCCGGCTGGACGGGGAAGTCCTTGACGAGGCCGGGACGCACGTACGACGCGAACAGCTTGCCCTGGTCGTCGTAGATCGCCGCGGCCTCGATGTTCGGCCAGGCGTCGAACAAGTGCAGGTTGTTGGTCGCCAGTTTCGGGTCGTCGAACGCCAGCGCCGGCGCGGTCATGCGCCCGAGCAGCGTCGACTGGGTCGTCATCTCGGCCACCAGCCCGCGGTGGAAGGTCCAGACGTCGCCGGCCACGTTGCCGACCAGCGCGATGGCGAGCGCCACCAGCGTGGTCGACAGCACGATGATGAACAACTTGTTCCGGATGGAGTGCGAGCGCCGCATCATGGAATCCCCTTCTCCACTTTATATGCCGCACTGAGCATCAGCGCGCTGACCTTCAGGCGGCTCGGCTTGATCGGACTGAGCGCGACTTCGAAGCGCAGGCGGTCGTCGACGACGGCGAAGCTGATCATGCTGCCGAAGCCGCCGCCCGCGCCCGGTTCGGCGATGGTCAGCACCGGCCGGTCCTTGGTGGCCGCATACAGCTCGCGCGCCCAGCGGGCGTCGAGATCGCCGACGACCAGCATCTGCACGTCGGCCGCCGGGTCGCCGCGCCGCAGCCGGCGCACGACCACTTTACGCCCGTTCACGGTGCGCCCGGCCAGGCTCGCCTCGAGGTCGTCGGCCAAGGCGTCCGCGCCGGCCAGGCCGATCGTGAAGTTGCTGTCCGGTCCGGCAAACGCCTCGGGCGGCCATTCGACGTAGCTGGCAAACTTGTACAGATAGGCGGCCTCGATCTGGCGCAGCATCTGGTCGCTGCGCCCGTTCGCCGGAGTGTCGGCGCGCGCGGCGCCGGCCGCGAGGGCGAGGAGACACGCCAGCCCCGCCAGCCAGCACCGCAAGCCGGCGGGATGGCGGCCCTTACGCTCTAGCCAGGAAATCAGCATCGTCGTCTTGGCCCGGACGGCTCAAAAGCGGTGGACGGCTTTGGCGTAGACGCCGCGGCCGAAGTCGCTGCGCGTCGCCGCCGCGGTAAATTCCGCATGTCCCCCCCCGTTCAGGTGCTGCGCGGCGATCGACAATTCCCAGTCCGGCCGCGGCCGCCAGCCATAACGCACGTCCACGCTGGTGTAGGCCGGCACCTCCGGGTTGGACAGCGCGGCCACGCGGCTCAGCGTGCAATCGAGCGAGCTCTGCCCGTCCAGGTCCAGCGACGAGCGCAGCAGCCATTTGTGCGCGGGGTCCAGGCCGGCCGTCGCGGGGGACCCGGCGTCGTTGCTGCCGGGTTTCAATCGGAGTCCCTCGTGCAGCGCGTTCATCCCCGCGTTCAGGCGCAGGTGCGGCATGGCCTGCCAGGTGCCCCACATCTCGATGCCGTTGGTGCTCCCCTCCATCTTGTTGGCGTAATAAACATAGGTGCGGCTGGCCGCGACTTCCTGCGTGCGCAGGTCGTCGTAGCGGGCATGGAAGGCCGTGACCGAATACGACAGCGTCGCGGTGGGCTGGCCGCGATAGCCGAGTTCCGCGACCTGGGCCGACTCGGACTTCACGGTCGATCCGCCGTCGAGCAGGAACGGCGGCGCGCCCGGCACGTAGATGTCGCGATCGAAGCGCGACGGCGCGCGCACGGTGCGCGACAGCGCGCCCCAGAATGCGTGACCGGGCGCCGGCGTCCAGGCCAGCCGGGCGTTGGGCAGCACTTCCATGCCGGTGTAGCCGTTGCGTTCGAGGCGGGTGCCGACGGTCAGGCGCAGGTCGGAACGCAGCGCCAGCTCGTCCTGGGCGAACAGGCTGACCCAGTTCTGGTTCAGGTCCGCCGGCAGGAAGGCGACGTACCGGCTGTTGCGGACCCGATCGATGCTGTAACGATACCCCGCGCCCCACACCAGCGCATGCATGCCGATCGGCGCCAGGTTGTGCTGGAACTGGACATCGACGATATCGAGCACCTCGCCGAAGGTCGGCGGCACGGTGCGTTCGGTGTGGTCCTCGACCACATGCAGGCCGAGGTGACCGCCGCCGTCCAGCTGGCGCTCCCAGCGGGCATTGAGATTGGCGCCGGCCAGCGTGATCGGACCCAGCGCGAACTGGATGCCGGAGATCGCGATCATGCCCGGCAGGGGCTGGTTCTCGGTGCCGTGGTAGGCGTCGCCTTGCACGGTGAACTGGTCGGCGCCCCGCCGCCAGTCGGCCCGGAATCCTGCCTGCGCATGGTAGGCGGCGTCGTCGATGGGGCCGCCCGTCGCCAGCGACGTGTGCTTGAGGTCGGCGTATTTCGCGTAGATCCGGTAAGTCAGCCCGTTGTCCAGCCTCGTGCCGTAACGCACGGCGGCATCGGACCGGCGGTTGCCGGCGCCGGCGACGGCGACGCCGCCCTGTGTGTCCCCGGAAGCACGGGTGATGATGTTGATGACGCCGTTGACCGCATTCGTTCCCCACAGCGTCCCGCCCGGCCCGCTGATCACTTCGATGCGCTCGACATCTTCCAGCATCACATCCTGCGCGTCCCAGAACACGCCCGAGAACAGCGGCGTATATACGGACCTGCCATCGATCAGCACCAGCAATTTGTTGGCCGCGCTGCTGTTGAAACCGCGCGCGCTGATCGTGTAGCCATAGGCGCTGGCTTCGACCACCTGCAGGTTCGGCGCCAGGCGCAACGCTTCCGGCAGGCTGGCGACACCGCTGCGGCGCAGGTCGTCGCTGGTGATCACGAACACGGAGGCGGCCGCCTCCGCCAGGCGCTCGCTGTTCTTGGACACGGAGGTGATGCGGATGTCGGCCAGCTGGTCGAAACTGAGGTCCAGCAGCTGGGCGCCTTGCGGTAACGCACGGCACGGCAGCGCGGCTATTGCCAACAACAGGCCGGTCAGCCCGGAAACGCATGCGCCGGGCCGTGTTGCGTTGGCGCGCGACCACCCCGCCCGCCATGCATGTAGTTGCCAGAACATCTTCAAACGAGCGCTCCAGGTATATGTGGCTGTCAGGGCCGCGCGATGCCCTGATAAATTGTTAAAACTGTGAGCAATGTCAAAACAATAGTAGACCGGATGCAATAAAAATGCACGCGATTCTTTGTCGCGAAACGACCGACAGAGAGGCCGTGGCAGCGATGCGACAACGTGAGCGCCGGCAGCCGGCGGAAACCGTTCAGATGCGCTGGTCGAACACCTGGCGCAGGTAGGCGATGAAGGTCTCGTCCGTGCTGAACCCCTTGCCGGGGCTGTCGGACAGCTTGGCCACGGGCTGGCCGTTGCAGCGCGTGAGCTTCATGACGATGTTCAGCGGCTCGAATTGCGTGTCGTTGGTCAGCTTGGTGCCGATGCCGAAGCCCGTCATGACGCGGTCGGCGAAGTGGCGGTACAGGCTGAGCGCCTTCGGCACGGTGAGCGCGTCCGAGAACACGAGCCGCTTGGTGCGGGCGTCGATGCGCAGCTTGGCGTAGTGGACGATGGCTTTTTCGCCCCACTCGACCGGATCGCCGGAATCGTGGCGCAGGCCATCGAACAGCTTGGCGAAATACAGGTCGAAGTCGCGCAGGAAGGCGTCCATGCCGACGACGTCCGTCAGCGCCGTGCCCAGGTCGCCGCGGTATTCCTGCACCCAGTCTTCCAGCGCCTTTTTCTGGAAATCGCGCAGGCGCACGTCGAAGGACTGGAACGCCTGCATGTATTCATGCGCCATCGTGCCGATCGGCACCAGGTTGAACTTCTTCGCGAGGTAGACGTTCGACGTGCCCTTGAAGAATTGCGGCAGCTCGCGCGCCAGCGTGGCGACGACTTCCTCATGCCAGTCGCCCGAGAAGCGGCGGCGCACGCCGAAATCGAAGAACTCGAACGGATTGGCGCGCTTCGGTTCCTGCTCGAAGGTGCGGAACTCGGCGATTTTCTGCGCGAGCCGCTCGCGCGCCACGACCAGCGCGGCCTGCCGGTCGAAGCGGCGGAAATACAGTTCGTTGACGATGTACAGCACGAAAATTTCGAAGCCCATCACGTGCACGATCGGTCCGCTCGCGCGGATGCGCAGGTGCGGACCGTCCGTTTCGACGTGGATGAATTTGCGCTGGAAACGGAACAGCGTGAGGAAGTCGGCGAAGTCGCTTTTGATGAACCGCAGGGACCTCATGTATTCGATGTCGTCCTCGCTGAACATCAGCGTGCACAGATGGTCCAACTCGCGTTCGACGTCCTCTTTCAGTTCGGCCAGCGGATAGGCCGGGGTATTGCGGCACTTGAACTCGTATTCGCCGGTGGCGTTCGGGTGCATGTGCAGCAGGGCCTGCCACATGGTGAATTTATAGAGATCGGTTTCGAGCAGGCTTTGGACGACTGGTTTCATGGGCGGTTCGGCGGGTCGCGATTGTCGGTGTCGTTGGTATTGTCGGTATTCGGTATTCGGTATTCGGTGGCGGCGTCGGCGTCGGCGTCCGAGTCGGCGGCGGCATCGGCGGCGTCGATGTTATCGGTGTTGTCGGTGGTGTCGGGTTCGTCCGTAGGGTTGCGGCGGTTGCCTCAGGTCGTGGCGCCGGCGGCCTTGCGGCTGCGCTTCTTCGGCGCCAGCATCGTGCCCGTGCAGGCCGGCGTGCCGCAGCGGCAGGCGAACAGGCGTTTCAGCGCCGGCGTATGGCGCTCGTCGTAGACCAGCGCATAGTTGTAGTTCAGTTCCTCGCCCGCGGCGATGTCGTGCAGCGCGTGGATGTACACGCGGCCGTCTTCTTCGTAGGCTTCGCAGTTGGGATCGCAGGCGTGGTTGATCCAGCGGGCGTCGTTGCCGCGCCGGCCGCCGTCGATCACGTTGCCGTCGGCGAGGCTGAAATAGAACGTGTGATTGACCGGGCCGCCCCGTTCGGCGGCGCGGCGGGTCGCTTCGTCCCACGTGATGCGTTCGCCGCGGTACTCGATGATGCGCTCGCCGGCGCCGATCGGACGCAGCGCGAACACGCCGTTGCCGTGCACGGGCGATTTTCGGACCTCGCAGATGGCCGGCCGGGCCGGCTTCGTCTTGCCGGGCTGCACGGCCTTGTCGGCCGCCTTGCTTGTGGTCTGCTTCGAGGGGGACGGTCGGACGGAGGTGCTCATTGGCTCGGCGTTTCGGTTGGGGGACACGGACTTATTATTGATCGGATCGCGGCAGGGCTGCCGCACGCCACCATCTTACCGTGTTGTCGGGTCCGTGTCGGCGCCGCCGGGCCGGTCGCGGGCTCGCATTGAGCGCCGCGGGCTCGCATTGAGGCCCGCGGGCTCGCATTGAGCCCCGCGGGCTCGCATTGAGCGCCGCGGGCTCGCATTGAGCCCCCCGGGCTCAATGCTCCTCGCGGAACTCGGTGGCGGCGTGGTCGCCGCGCGCCTCGGCCTTGCGCAGCTCGACGCGGCGGATCTTGCCGGAGATGGTCTTCGGGAGTTCCGTGAACGCGATGCGGCGGATGCGCTGGTACGGCGCCAGCCGGTCGCGCGCGAAGGCGAAGATGGCGGCGGCCAGTTCGGGCGTCGGTTCCACGCCCGGACGCAGCGCGATGAACGCTTTCGGCACGGCCAGCCGCACCGGGTCCGGGCTCGGGACGATGGCGGCTTCCAGCACGTCCGGGTGCTCGATCAGCACGCTCTCCAGCTCGAACGGGCTGATGCGGTAGTCGGACGACTTGAACACGTCGTCGTTGCGGCCCACGTAAAAGTAATAGCCGTCCTCGTCCACGCGCGCCGTGTCGCCCGTGTGATAGCGCCCGCCGCGCATCACGTCGCGCGTTTTCGCCTCGTCGTTCTCGTAGCACAGCATCAGGCCCAGCGGGGCCGGGTCGAGGTCCAGCGCGATCTCGCCTTCCGCGGCCGGCTCATCGTCGATGTCGAGCAGCGCGACGCGGTAGCCGGGCAGCGGCCGGCCCATCGATCCCGGCTTGACGGGCTGGCCCGGCGGATTGCCGATCTGGCACGTGGTCTCGGACTGGCCGAAGCCGTCGCGGATGCGGATACCCCACGCGCGCTCGACCTGCTCGATGACTTCCGGATTCAGCGGCTCGCCCGCCCCGACCAGTTCGCGCAGCGGCGGCCGCCATTGCGCGAGGTCTTCCTTGATCATCATGCGCCACACGGTCGGCGGCGCGCACAGCGACGTCACGCCGCAGCGCACGATCGTGTCCAGGCAGGCGCGCGCGGAAAACCGCTCGTAGTTGTAGACGAACACGGTGGCGCCCGCGTTCCACGGCGCGAAGAAGCAGCTCCACGCGTGCTTCGCCCAGCCGGGCGAGCTGATGTTCCAGTGGACGTCGCCGGGACGCAGGCCGATCCAGTACATCGTCGACAGATGGCCCACCGGATAACTCTGCTGGCTGTGCAGCACCAGCTTGGGTTTCGCCGTCGTGCCGGACGTGAAGTACAGCAGCAGCGGATCGGTGGCGCGCGTGACGCCGTCCGGCGCGAACGCCGCGGGGGCCGCCGCGCTGTCCGCATAGTCGCGCCAGCCGGCGACGCCCGCGCCGGGGCCGACGCCGATGCGCGTGTAATCGCCGGGCAGGTCCGCGAACTTGTGCGTTTCCGACGCCTGGGCGATCACGTGGCGCACGCGGCCCCGCTGCAGGCGGTCCTGCAGATCGGTGCTGGACACGAGCATCGTCGTGGGCACGAGCACGGCCCCGAGCTTGATCCCCGCCAGCATGATCTCCCACAGCTCGACACGGTTCGGCAGCATCAGGAGCACGCGGTCGCCGCGCCGCACGCCGCAGGCGCGCAGCCAGTTCGCGACCTGGCTGGAGCGCGCCGCCATCTCGGCGTAGCCGATCTTGCGCTCGCTGCCGTCTTCGTCCACGACCCACAGCGCGGGCGTGGCGTTGTCCCTGGCCTGCGCGTCGAAATAGTCGAGCGCCCAGTTGAATTCGTCGAGCTCGGGCTGGCGGTAATCGCGGTAGGCCGTCGCGTAATCGGTGCGATGCCGTTGCAGGAAGTCGCGCGCGCGGATGAAGCGCTCGTACGGGGATGCCATCGGTCGTCTCCTTTGTCGTGGTTGCGGCACGGGCGCCTCGTGAGCACCCGCGCCCATTCTGCCACGCCCGAGCCGCAAAGGGACGACCCGCCGTCAGCGCCGGCGCAGCTCGTGCGCCTGGTCGATGGTCTGCTCGTCGCTGGGCGTCATCATGTCGATCACGCGGCAGTCGCCGCACATGCGCATGCGGTCGAGGTGGCCCGCGAAGGCCGGGTGGCCCGCCAGGCGCGCCAGCATGCTCTCGACCATGCGCACCGTGCCGAACGGCTTCTGGCAGCGGATGCAGTGGAACGGCTGCGTTTCGTTCAGCACGACGGGCTGCTTGCGCGACTCGCGCAGCGACAGCCGCGGCACGAGCCGGATCGCGTCTTCCGGACACGTCGTGGCACAGAGCCCGCACTGCACGCAGTTCTTTTCGATGAAGCGCAGCTGCGGCGCGTTCTGCCCGTCCTGCAGGGCGGACGCCGGACACGCGCCCACGCACGCCATGCACAGGCTGCATTTGGACGCGTCGACATCCAGCGCGCCGAACGGACTGCCGGCGGCCAGCGCGATCTCGTCGGCCGGCCGCGGCGCCTCGCGCAGCAGGTGCTCGAGCGCGTAGTCGAGCGTGTTGCGCTTGTCCGCCGCGACGTTGAAGCCGGCACGCCGCGCCGGCACCTCGCCGCGCGGCGCTTGCCGCAAGGCGAGCGCCAGTTCGTCCGCACCGGTCACGCGCAGCAGCTGCAGGTGCGATCCCGCATAGCCGAGGCCCGTCATGATCGCCTGCGCGACGGCCGCCTGCTCGTCGAGCGCCGCCGCGTACTGCGGCGCCTCGGCATCCGTCGTCAAGACGGTGACGCCGGCCGCGCCCCAGGCCAGCGCCGCGAGCCACAGATCGATGCCCGTCGACGCCGTGTGATGCACGCCCAGCGGCAGCACGCGCCCCGGCACCGCATCGCATTGCGCGAGCAGCGCCGCGCCCTCCGCACCGTGCACGAGCAGCACCGGGTCGCGCCCGCCCGCCTGCGCGAAGGCGGCGAGCAGCGCCTTGATGCGCATGCCCGTGTGCGCCGCGCTCGGGTAGGCATAGCCCAGCGCCCCGGTCGGGCAGACGGTCGTGCACGCGCCGCAGCCGGCGCACAGGTAGGGGTTCACGGCGACCAGGTCGCCCGCGCCGGCGATGGCGCCGGCCGAGCAGACCTCGATGCAGGCATTGCAGCCGCTCTTGCGGTTGCGGCCATGGGCGCACAGGCGCTCCTTGTAGGCGAAGTATTTCGGCTTCTCGAACTCGCCCACCATGTCGGCCAGTTCGGCGGCGGCGGCCTGGCGCGCGGCCGCGTCCGGGCCCGGCGCGTAATAGCCGTGCGGTCGCTGGTGCGTCGCGATCCGCGGCGTCGCGCCCAGGTCGAGCACGAGGTCGAAGCGCGCGTGTTCCGGCGTGCCTGCTCCCGCCTGCCACGTCGCGTCGAACGCGCCGAGCCAGCCCGTCACGACGAGCGCGCGCGCGGCGAACACGGGGAACAGGCGCGGCGCCCAGTCGCCGCCGCTGTCGCCGTCTTCATCCAGCAGCACGGCGGTCACGGGCAGCACGGCCGCAACGCGCTCCGCCCACGGCAGCGCGTCCGCGCGCGTGCCGATGACGAGCGTGCGCCCGGCCGACCGGTAGCCGACCGTGTCCAACGGTTCAGGGGACGGGATGCCGGCCAGCGCATCGAGCGCGGCGCGGCGGGCGACGCGGTCGCGTTCGTCCTGGACGGGGTCGAGGGGGACGCCCTGCCCTTCGATCAAGCGGATATTCATCGTGTCTCGGTTTCAGGTGGTGTTGTCGGTGTTATCGGTGTTGACGCGTGGTCCGCCACGGCCGGGCGCCCGGCGCCGGGATCGTCGGCGCCGGCCGCGTCATTGTCGGCGTCATCGTCCGCATCGACGGCGCGCCGGAACAGCCGCTTCGCATGCTCGAGCGACGCGAGCATCGTCTCGGACACGGGGCTCGGCTTCGTGTAATCGTCGATGTAGACGTCGAGGCGGTCCATCGTGTTGAAGTGCGGGTCGGCGAACAATTTTTTGAGCGCCGTGCGGCGCACGGCCGCGTCGACGCCGCGCGCGACGAAGGCGGAGAAATCGGAGTCGCCGGTCAGGCGGGCGACGTCGTCCATCGTCGGCAGCGGCACGGGCGCGGAGGCGATATCGGCCGCCGGCGCTGCGGCCACGCCGGCCGCCGCGGGCAACGCGGCCGCCCCGCTGGCCGCGACCGGCGCCGGTTCCGCCCGCGCTTCCGTCTTGCGGCGCGCCCAGCGGCGCAGGAAGCCTTCGTCCGGCACGGCACGTTCCGTCATGGTCCCGTCATCCGTGCTGGCGGCCGCGGCGCGGCCTGGGCTGGTAGTGCTCGCGCAGGTAGCCCGCGAGCCAGGCGTAGACCTCGGCCGGCATCGTCACGCCGTCCGCGTGCTCGCCCGAGTCGAACATGCGCGTGCCCTCGACGTAGCTGACCGACGCCCGCACCGGCATCGCGCGGCCGTCCTGCATGCGCCACAGCACGAATACCTTCGATTCGGGCGCGACGCAGTTCTCGTAATAGCCCTCGTTCTCGTCCGGATAGAGTTCCAGTTCGAGGCCGGAGACGAGGTAGTAGTCGCGCTCGGGCGACTCGCTCAGCACGCGCAGGGGCGGCAGGTCGCCGCGGTCCGGCACGACGCCGACGGCTTCCCACGCTTCGTCGGCCCAGCGGTGCTGGACGGTGCGCCGCTGCATCAGCACGGCGATCGGCATGGATCCCATCTTCATTGGTTGTGCACCTTCGGCGTGCCCTTCTGGACGGTCGGCGGCGTGCCGGCCGGCTCGGCCTTCGTCGGACCGGCCTTGACATCGGCGCTGGGCGGCGCCGTGCCCAGCTTCTCGCTCTTGATCGGGGCCGCGGCGCCGGCGGGCGTCAGCTTGCCGTCCGGCTGTCCGGCCGGGGCGGCCGGGGCGGCGACCGGCGCGGCGGCGGCAATCGCGACCGGCGCATGCGCCTTCCAGCCCTGCGCCGCGGCGCGGGTGCGCCAGCGGGCCGCGACGGCGTCCATCGACGCGGCGAGCGCCTGCTTGTCCAGCGCGGCCTGGGCGTCCGCCTTTGCCTTCTTGGCGGCGGCGGCCTGCTGCTGCGCGGGCGTCGGCGCCGGCAGCGCGGCGTGGGCCGTGGCGGCGGCGAGAACGAGCGCCAGCGCGGCGGCGGTCCTGTTCATCCGGTTCTTCCGGTTCGTCGTGTCCATGTCATCGCCCCGGCGCCGCGGAATGGTTGGGATCGCGGTTGACGGCCCCCGGCTGCGGCCCCACCTCGGCCGGCGTCGGCGCGGCCGGCCTGCCGTTGTCTCCCGGCTGCGTCTGCGTCGTGCCCTGGGTGCCGGCGCCGCCGGGCGGGGTCACGCCCTGGCTGGGGCCCTGGCCCGTCTCGCGCACGGCGCCGCCCATCGCCGCGCCAGCCGTGTTGCCGCCGCTGCCGCCCGCGATGCCCGGCGTGCCGCCCGCATAGCCGGCATCCGTCTTGGGGCCGGCATGCGCGGCCATCACCTGGCCGCTGGTGCCGCCGTCGGCCGTCACCATGCCGGGGAATTTCGTCTTGCGCTGGGCGTTGTCGCCGTGCTGCTTGCAGGCCGTCGCGGCCAGCAGCACGGCCAGCGCCACGATCGTCGTCGTCGGCTTCATCGCTGTCCCCTCAGTGCGCCGGCCGCGGCGGCGGATTGCCAGTGGGCGGGCGCTGGTCCGGCGGCAGGCGGTCGTCGAACGTGCCCGGCGCGACGCCGGCCTGCACTTCCTCGTACCACACGGCGTGGTGCGCCTTGGCCCACGATTCGTCGACGGTTCCGTGGCGCATCGCCTCGTACGCGCCCGGCGTGCCCCACGTGCCGATGTAGATGTGGCCCATGGCCGCGGCGATGTAGAACGTGGCGCCGGCGATGTGCAGGTAGTTCGCCACCTGCAGCACGTAGCGGGTCTGGCCGAAATCGACGAAGTCCAGTACGAGGCCGCTGATCGACATCACGAGGCCCAGCAGGGTCACGCCCAGCCAGAACCACGCCTTCTCGCCGGCGTTGAAGAACCCCGCCGGCACGTGCGTGTGCGCCACGATCCCGCCGCCCTGCCTGACCCAGCGCCAGTCGATGCGGCGGAAGAAGTTCCGGTGCAGGAAGGTGAAGAACATCAGCACGGAACACACGATGAACAGCGGCCCCGTGAAGTTGTGCAGGTATTTGAAGACGTAGGCGATGGCGGCGAACACGTCGTGCCCGACGAGCGGCAGCAGGATCTTCTTGCCGAACATGATGACGAGGCCCGTCACGGCCAGGACGATGAAGCTGATCGCCGTGGCCCAGTGCACGCTGCGCTCCCAGCTCGTGAAGCGGCGGATGCGCCGGCCCGTCTCGGGCGCCTCGACGCGCGCCGGGCCGACGGCGCGGTAGAACAGGAAGATCGCGACCAGCACGACGACGAGGATCGTCCCCATCGCCGTGGCGAACGGCCCGTTGCGCCACGTGCGCCACTGGTTGCCGCCGCGCTGGACGATGACGGTGCCTTCCCTGGAGCCGTACTGGCCGAGGTAGTGGCGGTCGATGTGCACGCGCCCGGAGCTCGACGACGCCAGTCCCGGCTCGGGCGCGCGCGTATCCTGCTCGGCCTGCAGGATGGTCTGTTCCTCGGCGTACGCCGGTTCGGCGCGGTTGTTCGGGACGGCGGCGTGGGCGGCGCCGATCAGCCACAGCCCGAGGAACAAGCCCCACAGCGTCCGCGCTGATGGAAGGGTGAAGGACATGGTCGGCTCCTGTTACGGGTTGGCCCGGTTGTATTCGTTCTGCTTCATGTTGCGGTTGCCGATCGCGCCCCACCACGACAGCTTGTCGTCGTGGAAGAGCCGGTGCATCGGGCGGTCGTCCTTCTTCCCGGCGTACATGCCGTGCACCCAGTCCGGATGCTGGTCGACTTCCAGGCAGCCCGTCAGCAGCAGCAAGGGCAGGCACAAGGCGAGGAGGCGTCTCATGTCGGCAGCCTCCCCGGGTCGTTCTGCGTATCCTTGAGATTCTGGTTCTCGCGCGGGCCGTCGCCCGTCGCCTTGATGTCGCCGCCCCGCTTCGGCTTGCCGTACGCGATCTTCCAGCCCCACAGCTCCGGGCCGTAGCCGCGCGTCTCGACGCGCTGGCGGTAAATGTCCGCGATGACGGTCGCGTCGCCGCCGATCAGCGCCTTCGTGCCGCACATCTCCGCGCACGCGGGCAGCTTGCCTTCGGCGATGCGGTTGCGGCCGTACTTCTTGAATTCGGCCTCGGACGTGTCGGGCTCCGGACCGCCGGCGCAGAACGTGCACTTGTCCATCTTGCCGCGGTGGTTGAACAGGCCGGTGGACGGGAACTGCGGCGCGCCGAACGGGCACGCGTAATAGCAGTAGCCGCAGCCGATGCACTGGTCCTTGTCGTGCAGGACGATGCCGTCTTCCGTGTGGTAGATGCAGTTGACCGGGCAGACGGCCAGGCACGGCGCGTCGCTGCAATGCATGCACGCGACCGAGATCGAGCGCTCGCCCGGCACGCCGTCGTTGATGGTGACGACGCGGCGCCGGTTGACACCCCACGGGGTCTCGTTCTCGTTCTTGCAGGCGGTCACGCAGCCGTTGCAGTCGATGCAGCGCTCGGTGTCGCAGATGAACTTCATTCTTGCCATATCACTCTCCTCGTCGCTCCCGCACTGTCCCACGTCGCCGCGCGCGCTCCCGTCGCCCCCGCGCTCTCCCGTCGCCCCGGCGCTCTCCCGTCGCCCCCGCGCTCTCCCG
>NZ_LMCY01000003.1:267489-291218 GCF_001425685.1 Massilia sp. Root335
CGCGCAGGCGGGGGCCCAATTTTGCAAGCGTTTCGTTGCGCCCGAACTTGGGTTCCCGCCTGCGCGGGAACGACGTTGTTTGCGCGGGAACGACGGTATTTATGTGTTCGTCGTTGATGCATTCGTTGTCAGACGTTCGCGGTATGTTGGCGCCGCGCGTGGGCGGAGGGCCGCCCACCTACGCGCGTACCAAGCGACATAAAGACACCTTCGTCTCCTGCATCATCGTCACCGCGTCATACCCGTACGTCCACCCGGTGTTCACGGCCTCGCCGCGCACGGCGGGCGCGCCACCCTCCGGATAATGCTTTTCCAGGTCCTCGCCCATCCACCAGCCGCCGAAGTGGAACGGCATCCACACGAGGCCCTCCGGCACGCGCGGCGTGACCATCGCCATCAGCCTGAGGCGCGCGCCGGTCGGCGTCTCGACCCACATGAAGTCGCCCACCTTCACGCCGATCTGCGCGGCGTCCGCCGGGTTCACTTCGCAGAACATGTTCTGCTGCAGTTCGGCCAGCCACGGGTTCGAGCGCGTCTCGTCGCCGCCGCCCTCGAATTCGACGAGGCGGCCGGACGTCATGATCAGCGGGTAGTCCTTCGCAAAATCGACTTCCTGCACCGACTTGTACAAGGTCGGCAGGCGCCAGAACGCGGCCTTGTCGTCGTAGGTCGGGTACTTCGCGACCAGGTCGCGCCGCGGCGTGACGATCGGCTCGCGGTGCACGGGCACGGGGTCCGGGAAATTCCACACGTTGCAGCGGGCGCGCGCATTGCCGTACGGCGCGCAGCCGTGCGCGATGACGACGCGGATGATCCCGCCCGACAGGTCCGTCTTCCAGTTCTTGCCCTCGGCCTGCGCCTGTTCTTCCGGCGTCAGCTCGGCCCACCAGCCCAGCTTTTTCAGGAACACGTGGTCGAATTCCGGATAACCCGTGTCGATCTCGCTGTCCTTCGTGAACGAGCCGTCGGCCGCCAGCAAAGGCTCGCCGTTGTGCTCCACGCCCCAGTTGGCGCGGAACGGCAGGCCGCCCTCCGCCACCGATTTGTGCAGGTCGTACAGGATCGGCGTGCCGGGATGCTTCATTTC
The DNA here is from genome assembly GCF_001425685.1 of Massilia sp. Root335. Lineage (GTDB taxonomy): Bacteria > Pseudomonadota > Gammaproteobacteria > Burkholderiales > Burkholderiaceae_D > Telluria > Telluria luteola. The sequence continues at coordinate 268,577 of NZ_LMCY01000003.1, forward strand.
CGGCGTGCCCCAGCACGGCCACGGCAGGCCGTAGTAATCGCCCTTGCACGGACCGGTTTCGGCGAGCAGCGTCGTCGGATTGAAGTCGCGCTTGTGCTCCATGTGCAGCTTGAGGCGCTCGGGCGAACATCCCGTGTAGCCGATGGTCCAGCACGAGCGGTTGATCTCGCGGAGGATGTCTTCGATGACGGGTTCGTTGTTGACGACCTTGATGTTCTTGACGAGCTGCTCGCCGAAGCCCAGCTTGCGCGCGAACAGGTACATGATCTCGTGGTCGGTCTTGCACTCGAACAGCGGCTGGATCACGCGCTCGCGCCACTGGATCGACCGGTTCGACGCCGTCACCGAGCCCTGCGTCTCGAACTGCGACGCGGCCGGCAGCAGGTAGACGCCGTCCGAGCGGCCGTGCATCGCGGCCGTCATGCTCGGATACGGATCGATGACGACCATGAAGTCGAGCTTCTGCATCGCCGCCTTCATGTCGGGCAGGCGCGTCTGGCTGTTCGGCGCGTGGCCCCAGTAAAACACGGCGCGCAGGTTGGTCGGCTGGTCGACGTACTGGTTATCCTCGAGCACCGCGTCGAACCAGCGCGACACCGTGATGCCCGGCTTTTCCATCAGCTCCTTCGAGCCGAAGCGCGACTTGATCCAGTCGTAATCGACGCCCCACACGGTGGCGAAGTGCTTCCACGCGCCTTCCGCGATGCCGTAGTAGCCGGGCAGCGAATCGCCGTTCGGGCCGATGTCGGTGGCGCCCTGCACGTTGTCGTGGCCGCGATAGATGTTGGCGCCGCCGCCCTGCACGCCGATATTGCCCAGCGCGAGCTGCAGGATCGACAGCGCGCGCACGTTCGCCGTGCCCACGTGGTGCTGCGTGATGCCCATGCACCAGACGACGGACGACGGCCGGTTCGTCGCCAGCATCTCGGCCGCCATGCGCACCGACGCTTCCGGGATGCCGGTCACGTCGGTCACCTTGTCCGGCGTCCACTTGGCGACCTCCTTGCGCACGTCGTCCATGCCGTGGGTGCGCGCGGCGATGAATGCCTTGTCTTCCCAGCCGTTGCTGAAGATGTGCCACAGCAGGCCCCACACGAACGCGATGTCGGTGCCGGGCCGGATGCGCACGTAGTGATGGGCGAAGCGCGCCGTGCGCGTGAAACGCGGGTCGACGACGATCATCTTCGCGCCCAGTTCCTTCGCGTGCAGGAAGTGCAGCATCGAGATCGGGTGCGCCTCGGCCGGGTTCGAGCCGATGAACAGCACGGCCTTGCTGTAATGAAGGTCGTTGAACGAATTCGTCATCGCGCCGTAGCCATAGGTCTGGGCGACGCCGGCCACGGTCGTCGAGTGGCAGATGCGGGCCTGGTGGTCGCAGTTGTTACTGCCCCACATCGACACCCATTTGCGCAGCAGGTACGATTGCTCGTTGTTGTGCTTCGAGCTGCCGATCACCATCAGCGCATCCGGCCCGGACTGCGCGCGCAGCTTCAGCAGCCGGTCGCCGATCTCGCCCACGGCCTGGTCCCACGTGATGCGCTCGTACTTGCCGTTCACGAGCTTCATCGGATAGCGCAGGCGGTGCTCGCCGAAGCCGTGCTCGCGCACCGACGCCCCCTTGGCGCAGTGCGCGCCCATGTTGAGCGGCGAATCGAACGCCGGTTCCTGGCGGACCCACACGCCGTTGCTGACGACGGCCTCCACCGAGCAGCCCACGGAACAGTGGCTGCACACGGTGTGCCTGACCTCCGTGTGCGCTTGCGCCGGCACGGGGTCCGCCGCCGTCGCGGGTCGGATCACGTTCAGCGGCAGATGGCGCGCGAGGGCGCCGGCGCCGGCCGTCACGCCCGCGCCGACGAGGAAGCGGCGCCGTTTCAGTCCGCCGTCGCGCGATTGTCTCACCAGGGTCATGCCTGTCTCCTCTCGTCTGCCGGTTCGTCCACCGGTTCGTCTACCAATATGCCGCGGTGCGGTAGTAGCGCCGGATATGTTCGGTCTCGTGATAGCCCTGCGATTGCCGCGGCGCCGCCGGCGCGGCCGGTGCCGCAGGTGCGTCGGGCGCACGCGCACGCGCGGCGGCGGCGATCGCCAGCGCACCCAGCGGGGCCGCCCTCAGGAAGCTGCGGCGGGCCGGATCGGGGTGCGGGTCGGTGTCCTTGTCCATGGTCGTCCTCATGCGGCGAGCGGGTCGGCGGCGTCGAGCACGGCGAAGGCCTGGGCTTCGATCGACAGGAAGGCGTCGACGACGCCCGCCACGACCCGGTAGAAATTCGCATCCGGGCTGGCGGCGACGTCGGCCAGGCAGGCCGCGTACCAGGGCCGCAGATGCGCTTCGAAAAAGGCCTTCTGCGCGTCGAGCCCGCGGGCCGGCATGCCGGGGCCGCCCTGGATCAGCACGCGCATCGTCTCGCACAGGGCGCCCAGGTGGTCCTCGGATTCGCCCACGCCGCGCGCACGCGCCAGGCCGAGGCGCGCGAGATCGTGGCGCAGGCCGGCCAGCGGCGCGTCGTTCAGGTGGCCCGTCAGGTAGAAGGAGGCGTACGGATTCAGCGGCGGCGTGCCGGTGCTGATGAACATGGCCGCGAATTCGTCGTGGGCGGCGCCCGCATCGACGGCGGCGGCGGCCTGCGTGAGCTTGAGCCACGCGTCCTCGAGGGCGAACTCGCCCGCGGCCGCGACCGGTTCGGCGGCGGCCAGCGCCGCCAGCAGCGCCGCATTGGGCGGGGCCAGCAGCAGATGCGCGAACAGGCCGTAGAAGTCGGCGCGGGCCTGGTCTTCGCCGGCCAGCGGCGGAGGCACGGGAACACCGTCGGGGACGTCGCCGTCATGCAATCCGGATAACGCTGAATCCTGCTCGGCCGACATAATTCTCCCGTTAGCAAATTTTCATGGGAAGTGTAGTCCTTGACAACGCGAGGGCGCGCACGCTTGACGGCTGCCGGGACGGCGCAGCGAATCCGATGGCGTGAACGCCCGGTGCGGCGGCCGGCAAGCCGGCGCGCGGTCCGGTCGTTATGGATTAGAGTGCGGAAGCATCCAGACAACGAACAGGACGATGACCATGCCGCCAATCTCACCCCAACTCCACGAGGAACTCGGCAAGCGCCTGCGCAAGAGCCGCGCGGACGTGCAGGCCGCCGTGCGCGCACGCACGGTTGGCGACACGGACGACCGCCCGGCGATCTCGCCCACCGCCCACATGGGGCAGAACGACGACGCCCCGACCGCCGAGATGCTCAGCCATAACGAGGAGCACCGGGCCGAGCACGATTCCGATCTGCTGCACGAGATCGACGCCGCCATCGGGCGCCTGGAATCGGGCGCGATCGGCGTGTGCGTGTCGTGCGGCCGCGAGATCCCGGAAGCGCGCCTGCTCGCCACACCGACGGTGCAGACGTGCGTCGCATGCCAGGAGCGGATCGAACACGAACGCCGCACGGGACGCGGGCCGAGCATGTAAGCGATATGCGCGGCCGCTCGGCGGCCGGGCCGGGACACCGCTGACAGCTGTCCCGCCTGCATGGGGACTGCATCGCGTGGAAATCGCCGTTCTTGCGGCGTTTTTTTGATGCGTCGTGTCCACCGATCGCCGGCCTGCCGCGTTTGCCACAGGTCAGCGAACGCCGCCGCCGGCATGTCCGGGCGGCGAACGATGTCGTGAGCCCTGCCGACCGGTTCTTCAGCAGAACTTCAGCAGAAAAACAGACGCGCCGCCCGACCGTTAAAATGCGGTACGCTGCGCGCACGTGACCGCCAGAACCGCCGTTTTTGCCTTGATAATAAACCTCTCGAAATCCCAAAGTCGCCGTTGATGAACGATATCTCTCCTCTGACACGGCATCCCGATGTCCTCTACGGTCCGCACCAACCCGAACTGTTGCGCGACGAAATCCTGGCCGACCTGCTGGAGGCCAGCGCACGCCGCACGCCCGACCACCCCGCCCTCATCGCGGGCGACCGCCGCCTGACGTATCGCGAGCTCGACGAGCAGGCCAGCCTGGCCGCGTCGCGCCTGATCGACGCCGGCATCCAGCCCGGCGCCATCGTCGGCTTGTGGATGCCGCGCGGCATCGACCTGCTCGTGATGCAGGCCGCCATCGCCAAGGCCGGCGCCGCCTGGCTGCCCGTCGACGAGGACACGCCGGTCGAACGCCTCCTCGTGTGCATGGACGACGCCGGCTCGCCGGCCCTCGTCAGCAGCGAGCGGATGCGCGACCGCCTCGGTGCCGTCACCCAGCCCATCCACACGGCCGAGGCGCTGCTCGCGCCCGCGCCCGCCGGTTACCAGCTGCGCCGGCGCGGCGCCGTGCCCGGCGACGCGCCGGCCTACGTCATCTACACGTCGGGCTCGACGGGCAAGCCGAAAGGCATCCTGATCGACCAGCGCAGCATCTGCCACTTCCTGCGCAGCGAAAACGAAGTGCTGGGCGTGACGGCCGCCGACCGCGTGTACCAGGGCTTTTCCGTCGCGTTCGACATGTCGTTCGAGGAAATCTGGATTTCCTACCTCGTCGGCGCCACCTTGTTCCTCGGTCCCAAGGAAACGGCCGGCGACCCGGAAGCCCTGCCGCGCCTGCTGGCGGAGAACGGCGTCACCGTGCTGCACGCCGTGCCGACCCTGCTCGCGCTGTTCGCCGACGACGTGCCGAGCCTGCGCATCATCAACCTGGGCGGAGAAATGTGCCCGGAGACCGTGGTCGAGCGCTTTTCCAGGCCGGGCCGGCAGATGTTCAACACCTACGGTCCCACCGAGGCGACCGTGTCGGCCAGCCTCGCGCGCCTGGAACCGGGACGGCTGATCACGATCGGCACGCCGCTGCCGAACTATGGCCTGCTCGTCATCCACACCGAGACGGACAAGGGCTTGCAGCTGCTGCCGCGCGGCGACACGGGCGAGCTGTGCATCATCGGCCCGGGCCTGTCGGCCGGCTACCTCGGCCGCCCCGACCTGACGGCCGAGAAATTCCTCGCGAACCCGTGGAGCGCGGGCCCGGACGACCCGCGCCTGTACCGCACGGGCGACCTCGCCCGCATCGAACCGGACGGCCAGGTCGTGTGCCTCGGCCGCACGGACGACCAGGTCAAGATCCGGGGTTTTCGCGTGGAACTGGGCGAAATCGAGGCCCAGCTCGCCCAGCAGGCAGGCGTCGGCACGACGGCCGTGCTGCTGCGCAAGGATGACGGCATCGACCGCCTCGTCGCCTACCTCGTGCCCGCCGCCGGCGCGACGGACGAACAATTGGCGCCGGCGACCCTGCGCCGCGCGCTGTCCGGCAAGCTGCCGCCGTACATGGTGCCGAGCCGCTTCGAGACACTGTCCGTGATGCCGCGCCTGACGTCCGGCAAGATCGACCGCAAGGCGCTGAAGGCGATGGCCCTGTCGGCGCCGCTGCCGAGCGATCCGGCCGAATCCGACGTCGCGGAGACGCCGGGCGAGGAAGCGCTGTTCGCGGCGCTGGGCAAGCTGTTCCCGGGCCAGCCGATCCGGCGCGAGCTGGATTTCTTCAGCGACCTCGGCGGCCACTCGTTCTTCGCCGCCCGCCTGGCGACGGCGCTGCGGGCCGATCCGCGCTTTGCCCACGTGACGGTGCGCGACATTTATTCGCAGCGCCAGGTCGGCGCCATCGCGTCAAGCCTCGACCAGGCCGCCGGCACTACGGCCGCCCTCCCCGACTGGACGCCGCCCGCCAGCGCACGCCGCTGGCTGTGCGGCGCGGCCCAGCTGGCGACCGTCCCCGTGCTGATCACGCTGCGGATGGCGCAATGGCTGGCGCCGTTCTTCACCTACCACTTCTTCACGGGCGACCCGGGCGATTCGGTGCCGCGCGCCATCGCCCTGTCGATCGTCGTGTTCCTGCTTGCCACGCTGCTCGAATTCGCCGTCGCGGTCGCCGGCAAATGGCTCGTCGCGGGCCGCCTCAAGCCGGGCAACTATCCGTTATGGGGCACGACCTATTTCCGCTGGTGGCTGGCCGACCGTCTCGTCGAGGCCGCCCCGACCTATCTGCTGGCCGGCTCGTCGCTGTACGGCTGGTATCTGCGCATGCTCGGCGCGAAGGTCGGGCACGATGTCGTGATCGGCTCGCTGACGATCCGCGCGCCGGACCTGCTCGCCATCGGCGACAACGTCAGCATCGGCAATGCCGTCAACTTCGAGAACGCGCGCGTGGAACGGGGCCGCCTGCTGCTCGGCGCGATCGCCCTCGACGACGACGCCTGCGTGTCGTCGTACGCGATCCTGGAAGGCAATACCCGCGTGGGCCGGCGCGGCCACCTGGAAGGCCAGTCCGCGCTGCCGGACGGCGCCGCCGTGCCCGACGGGCGCGTGTGGAGCGGCTCGCCCGCGCGCGACGCCGGCGCGTTCGATCCGTCCACGCTGCCGCCGCGCCCGTCCGTCAGCCGCGCCCGCCTGATGGGCGAAGGGCTGTTCTTCGTGTTCGGCATGCTGCTCGTCGCCACGCTGTTCTTCATGCCCGTCTTTCCGAGCTTCGTGCTGATCGACTGGTTCGACGAACGGGGCACGCTGCCCGTGCTGGCGCAGAATTCGATCCAGGGCCAGCTGTTGCGCTATTTCGTGCTGGCCTTGCCCGCGTCCGCCGTGCTGATCGCGTTGACGATGCTCGTGTCGGCCGCCATCCGCTGGGGCTTCCTGCCTCGCATGATGCCGGGCCGCTCGGCCGTGCACAGCAACGCGTATTGCAAGAAATGGCTCGTGAGCCATATCCAGGAATCGAGTCTGAACGTCCTGCACGGCATCTACGCGACCGTGTTCGCGCCGTTCTGGTACCGCCTGCTGGGCGCCAAGGTCGGCCGCGACGCCGAGATCTCGACGGCGCTGGGCGTCGTGCCCGACATGCTGACCCTGGGCGACGAGACGTTCATCGCCGACGCCGTCATGCTGGGCGACGAGCAGATCGACGGCGGCTGGATGACGATGGAGGCGACGGTCGTCTCCAATCGCAGCTTCGTGGGCAACGGCAGCTATATCCCGGACGGCACCGTGCTGCCGGAAGGCGTGCTCGTGGGCGTGCACACGCACGCGCCGGCGAACGAACGCATGACGGGCGGCGACACGTGGCTCGGTTCGCCGCCGATCCACCTGCCGGCGCGCGAACAGGTCAGCGGCTATCCGGAACACCTGACCTACCGCCCGTCTGCGACGCGCCGCCTCGGCCGCGCGCTCGTCGAAGCCTTCCGCATCGTCGCACCGCACGCCGTCGTCATCGCCGTCGGCTACACGGTCGTGCTGGACCTGATGCCGATCGCCGGCGCGGGCCGCTGGAGCGAAGTGATCTGGGACCTGGCCCTCGTCGGCCTCGCCTACGGCATCGGCAACTATGTCTTCGTGCTCGCCTTCAAATGGCTGCTGCTGGGCCGCTATGAAAAGCGCGCGGAACCGATGTGGACGCCGTTCGTGTGGCTGTCCGAAGGCGTGACGAATATGTACGAAGGCATCGCCGTGCCCAACTTCATGCGCTACCTGCGCGGCACGCCGTGGCTGCCCATCGCGTTCAACCTGCTCGGCTGCCGCATCGGCCGCGGCGTCTACATGGACACGACGGACATCACGGAATTCGATTGCGTGACGATCGGCGACCACAGCGAACTGAACGCGCTGTCCTGCCCGCAGACGCACCTGTTCGAGGACCGGGTGATGAAGATCGACCACGTCGACATCGGCAGCAAGGTCTACATGGGACCGCGCAGCGCCGTGCTGTACAGCGCGAAGGTGGGCGACAATGCCCGCCTCGGCCCGCTGACCCTCGTCATGAAGGGCGAGCACATCCCGGCCGCGACCGCCTGGGACGGCTTGCCGGCGGCGCCGCAGCGGGTGTGATGGACGTTCTGCCCGTGCGCTGGTGGGCGGATGGCGGGTTCGGCGAGGCGCCTGCTGGCACCGGGCCCGTGCACGTCGTCGGCGTGCGCAGCCAGCCGGACCGCGCCACGGCGCGCCGGACGATCCGCGCCGCCGTGCTGGCGGCGCTGGCGCAAGCGGGCGCCCTGCCGCCGGATCGTATCCGGCTGTGCGGCGTGCCGGGCGAAGCGCCGTATGCGCTGCTCGGCGATGGCCGGCGCGTCGCGCTGTCGATCAGCCACGACGGCGACCTCTCGGTGGCGGCCGTGCGCCTTGGCGGGGGCGCCGTCGGCATCGACCTGATGCGCGTGACGGACGTCCCGGACTGGCAAGCCGTCGCCCGCGACTACCTCGGCCCCGCGTGCGCGGCGGCGCTCGCCCGCATGCCCGCGCCCGCGCGCGCCGCCGCGTTCGCGCGCGCGTGGAGCGCGCGCGAGGCGCGCCTCAAGTGCCTGGGCCTGGCGCTGGCGGAATGGCGCGCCGACGACGATGCACGCCTGGCCGCATGCGCCTGTTGGCCGCTGGCGGTGCCGGACGGTTACGTGGGCAGTCTGGCGCTGGCGCCGGACTGATCCGCCTCCACGCGCCCGCTTCCGGCTTGCGATTTGGGTAAGATTGCAGCATGGACAATCTTACCCACTCCCTCGTCGGTCTCGGCATCGGCGCGCTGGTCGACCGCAGCGTGCCGCCAGAGCCCCTGCCCGACGCCCAGCGCGTACGCACGCGCATGTTGTTGACCATCGGCTGCCTCGCCAGCAATTTCCCCGACCTGGATCTCGTGCTCACGCGCCTGCTCGAAGCGCCGCTGGGCTATCTGCTGCACCACCGCGGCCATACGCACACCTTGCTGGGCGCGCTCGCTGAAGCCGCGCTGCTGCTGGGCCTCGTCTGGCTGCTGTGGCCGGCCGCGCGCGGCCTGCTGCGCACCAGCCGCCGCGCGCGCCTGGCGGCCCTCGTCGCGACCGGCGCCGGGCTGCTGCTGCACATCGCGATGGACGGGCTCAACGTCTACGGCGTGCATCCGTTCTGGCCGTTCGATGCGCGCTGGTATTACGGCGACCTCATCTTCATCGTCGAGCCCGTGTTCTGGATCGCGTTCGGCATCCCGCTCGCCCTGATGGTGCGCGCACGCGTGCCGCGCGGCCTGCTGCTGGCGCTGCTGGTGGCCGTGCCCGCCGGCGTGACGTTCGCCGGTTTGCTGCAGTGGGGTTCGCTTGCGGGCCTGCTGGCACTGGCGGGCGTGCTCGCGTGGATCGCGCGCGGGCAGGCGCGGCGGCCCGGCGGCGCACGCTCGCGCGCGGCGCTCGCCGCCGGGCTGGCCGCGTCGCTCGCCTTCGTCGCCGTCCAGGCCGTGGCCATGCACACGGCGCGTGACACCATCGCGACGGCGATTGCGCGCCTGGACCCGGGCGAGCGCCTGCTCGACACCGCCCTGTCCGCCTATCCCGCCAATCCGCTGTGCTGGTCGTTCGTGACGGTGGCGACCGATGCCGCGCACGCCAGTTACCACCTGCGCCGCGGCCTGCTCAGCATCGCCCCGGACGTCAGCCGGGCCGCGGCCTGCCCCGCGCCGATCGCCGGCCGGGCCAGGGGCAGCGACCCGGGGCTGGCCTGGCAAAGCGACGAGCGCGACAGCCTGGCGCACCTGCGCGGGCTGCAACAGGCCAACTGCCACTTCGACGCCTGGATGCGTTTCGCGCGCGCGCCGTCGGTCGCGGAAACGACGGCCACGGACGCGCGCTGGAGCCCGCCGGGCAGTCCCAATTTCTCGACGATCGACTATGCCGGGCTCGCGTCGGCGCCCTGTCCGCATGCCGTGCCGGGCTGGGGGTATCCCCGTGGCGACCTGTTGCGGCAGCCTTGAGCCGCGCATCGTGCAAGCGCCGGGCGATCATGCCGTCCGGCCGCTCGTTACCGGCCCGAACCAGACGTTAGCCATAGGTGGACGCGGTACTGGCGCAAGAACCGGGAACAAACACAGCGACCGGCCGGCCGCGAGTCCCTCTGTCGTCCCGGTATCTACAATGTCAGCGCATTCACATGCCCCGTGACCTCGCGGTCCGGCATGCCGCGCACGTCCTTGGCGGAGAACTGGCTGACGTCGCGCAGCGCGAACAGCGCCGCCCCGCCTTGCCCGCGCTGCAGATTGACGGCATGGAAGCTGGCATCGCTGACATCGTCCAGCACGACCGCGGTTCGCCCCTCGGGCTGGACGTAGCCGACCTTGACGTGATGAACCTCGATTGCCTTCACGTGACGCAGGTAGAACGCATACGCCGGCGCCTTGCCGAACATGCCCGGCTCCGGATACCCACCGGGAAGTTCGGGCGGCACCAGCGCGCTCCAGGCCGCATCCCCGCCACCCTGCGTTTCTATCTGCACATTACTGATGCGAATGTCCTCGATCGGATGCCCCGGCAGCCCGGCAATGGTGCTGGCGTGATTGCGGTACGCACCGGAGACGACAATATTGCTGATATTGATGCGCTTGATGGTGCCCACCGCCGGCTTGTTCGGTCCACGCAGGCGCGCGCCCAAGCGTATGAAGATCGGATCGTTCACCACGTTGCGCATCGTGATGTTGGAAATCGACACGTCCTCGATGTGCGAACCGTCCACGCTCTCGATCGCCAGGCCGCGGCACGTGTCGAAAATGCAGTTGGTGATCGTGATGTTCTTGAAGTCGCCATTCGATTCGGTGCCCAGCTTGATGCGGCCGTATAGCCCCGAGCGGTAATCCGGCGTGCTGCGCTTGAACGTGCCATCGAGCAGGCTGCCCTCGTCGAAATTTCCCGATACCATGCAATCGGAGATCGTGATGTTTTCGCAGTGCTGGATGCGGCCCAGGCCGTAGCTGGCCTTGAGGCAAATCGCATCGTCCCAGGGCGTATTCAGGCTGCAATTCGTGACGCGCACATTGCTGCACGCATCGATGTCCATGCCGTCGCGGTTGGTGTCGATGGTCAGGTGGTCGATCAGCATATTGGAGCAACCGGTCGCCAGTATGCCGAAATGGCCGCCATGCAAGATCGAAAAATCGCGCAAGGTCACGTTCCTGCACTCGCGCAGCGCGATCGCCTTGTCGCCTTCGCCGGGCTGGTCCGGCTTGTCGGTGTAGTTGCCGGTGTACTTGTCGTGACCGCTATTCAGGCCTTTGCCATGGATTAAGCCGCCGCCCACGATGGCCACGTGGTCCAGGCCGATACCCCAGATCAGGCTGTTTTGCCAGTGGCTGTGGCCGTAGTCCTGATAGTTGCCGCCGGCCTCGTTCGGCTCGGGCAGATCGTAGCGCGCCACGCTCGCGTCGACCGCTTCGATCACCGCGCCCGCTTCCAGGTAGAGCGTGATGTTGCTCTTGAGCCTGATCGACGCCGACAGGTAGCGCCCCGGCGGAAAATACACCGTGCCCCCGCCCGCAGCCGCGGCGGCAGCGATGGCAGCATTGACCGCCGGCGAGTCGAGCGTGCGGCCATCACCCTTGGCGCCGAAACGCTTGACGTCGAACAGCGAGCTCGTTGGTATGGGCGGCGCCGCCAGCGCGCACGCCGGGAGTACGGAAGCGAGCGCAACGGCCCGTGTCAGGAAATTTCTGCGTGCAGGTAACATGTCTAATCCTTTGGTTTTTCGGGGCCGCACGGTCAAAACGTCGCCGCGCCGTAGCACGGCATGGCCGGCGCCGCCGGCTGCGCCAGCACCGGGGTTGCCATCGATGCGGCAAGCACGCAGGCCGCGGTGTTCATGCCGTTTCCTCAAGAAATTTTCAAGGCGTTGGCGTAAGCCAGGGCGGGGATGTCGGCCGGCAGCGTGACCTGCAAACCCTGTGCGGTTTGTTCGAACGCCAGCGCACCCTTGGCGCCGAGCAGCTCGACCCGCCGGATGCGCCCGGCCAGGTGCGCGCTGGCGCTGCCCAGGGCCGCGATCGACACCTTGCCCGATGCCGGCCAGCCCATGATGAAGGCGAACACGGTCTTGCCCTTGGCGGTGAAGCGCACATCGTCCGCCGAGAACGGCTTGCCCTTACCCTCGTTGAAGCTGGCGCCCGTCTTCGACGTGGCCCCCTCCAGCGCCACCGGCCCTTCGCCGTACATGGCCCAGGGGCGGGTGTCGTAGATGGCCTCGCCGTTGACCGCCATCCAGCGCCCGATTTCCTCGACGATGGCGCGCTCCTGCTCGTCGATGGTGCCGTTGCCGCGCACCGGTACGCTCAGCAGCAGGTTGCCGTTCTTGCTGACCACGTCGATCAGCGTATGCACCACCGTCTGCGCACTCTTGTAGCCCTTGCGCTCGTACAGCCGCCGGTCGTAGTGCCAGTTGCCGATGCAGGTGCAGGTCTGCCATGGCAGCGGCTCGATCTGGTGGCTCTGGCCGCGCTCGATGTCCCACACCATGCTGCGGCGCTGCTGTTCATTGAGAATTTTGCCGTTGACCACGGCCTCGTTCCGGCCCTTCTTGGCGATGCTGCGGTTATACATGTGTGCCGTCAGGCGCAAGCCGGCGTCGCTAAACGGGAACAAGGGCAGCACGGCATCGTCGTAATACACGATGTCCGGATCATAGTTGTCGATCAGGTCGCGCGTACGGTTGAAGAATTTCTCGCAGTATGCCCGGTCCGGAATGGGGACGCCCCGAACATGGTTTTGCGCGTACAGCGCCTGCGGATCCATCCCTTCCCACCACGTGCCCTTGCCGCCGGCGCGCGTCGACTTGCCGTCATAGGCGATGCCGGCGTAGGGACCGCTCTTGTCGGCGCCCTGCGCATCCTCGAACCAGGTCCAGGTACGCGCCGCATGCACGCTCACGCCGAAACGCATGCCGTTGGCGCGCGCCGCGCGGCTCCAGCCGCCGATCAAGTCCTTGCCCGGACCGACCCTGGTGGAATTCCACTCGGGCTGGTAGCGGCTGTTGTACAGGTCGAGGTTGTCGTGATGGTTGGCCAGCGCCATGAAATATTTGGCCCCGGCCTTCTTGTAAAGGGCCAGCAGGGCGTCCGGATCCCAGCGCTCCCCCTTCCACAGGTGGATCACATCCTTGAAGCCGAACTTGGACGGGTGGCCGTACTTCTGCACATGGTAGCGATAGTGATCGCTGCCTTCCACGTACATGCCGCGCGCATACCAGTCGCCATGTTCCGGTTCGCACTGCGGGCCCCAGTGGGCCCAGATGCCGAACTTGGCGTCGCGGAACCAGTCCGGCGTCTGGTAGGTCGACAACGAATCCCAGGTCGGCGCGAACGGGCCGGCCGCGATCGTGCCCGTACCGGTTTGCGTCAGGGCGTCGGCGGCGCGCGCATAAGGCGACAGGGCGACGGCGGGAACCGCCGCGCCCAAATGCTTCAGTAATTGTCGTCGTTTCAAACTCGCTCCTGTGTGTGTATCGGCGCTTCGAAATCAAGTCCAGACCGCTGGCGGCGGCTCGCGCATTGTGTAGTATATATTAAATACAATCAAGGCGTAAACCGGGCCCAGGCGTGCAGTTCATCGGGCACGCCTGACTCAACTCAGCAGAATATTCACACTGGCGCGTCAGGGCTTCGAGGACGACCGTCCCAGCAGTGGCTTAAAAGATACGGTCCGTGAACATTCTTGCATCACTTTGTGGTAACTCAACACTATTGCCCGTTCGCACTACCTGTTAGACTCTTCCGTTTCACCCGCCTGCAATACAATCTCACGAAAATTCACGCAGGCGGCGACCGTGCCCGGTGCACGGCGAACCAAGCTTACGCATATAAAAACTGGGGTAGTTCATGAAGAAACAGCAGGGTCGGTTGACCCCTAGCCTGCTCGCCATGTCGATCGCGGCGATCGCATGGGGCACGACGGTTGCGCCCGCGTGCGCGCAGACGGCCGGCGCACAGGCCGGCGGCATCCAGGAAGTCATCGTCACGGCGCAGCGCACGGCCGCGCCGGCATCGAAGACGCCGGTGGCGCTGAGCGTGCTCACGGCCGACGATCTGGACAAGATCGGCGCCGACCAGCCCGGCGCGCTCGCCGCCCGGCTGCCCAACACTTATCTGGAAAACTCGTACGACGGCCTGCGCATCACGATCCGCGGCGTGTCGAATGCGGACGTCACGGAAAAAGGCGATCCGTCGGCCGCGTTCATGGTCGACGGCGTGTACGTCGCGCGGCCGCAGAGCCAGAACGTGGCACTGTACGACGTCGACCGCGTGGAAGTCCTGCGCGGTCCGCAGGGCACGCTGTACGGCCGCAACACGACGGCCGGCGTCGTCAACGTCATCACGAAGGCGCCCGTGAACCGCTTCGAAGGCGACGTCAACGCCACCCTCGGCAACTGGGGCGAGCGCAAGGTCGGCGCCATGGTCAACGTGCCCGTGAACGGCGTACTCGCGCTGCGCGCCGCGGCCACCTGGAACGAACACGATTCCTACCTGAAGAACGGCACCGGCACGCCGCGCGGCCTGGGTCTCGATCGCGACGACCGCGCCGCCCGCCTGTCCGCGAAGCTGGCGCTGGGCGACAAGGCGTCCCTGCTCGTGCGCTACGAAGCGAGCCGCGACGACAGCAACAACGACGGCACGGTCCCCGATTCGAACTTCTACGACGGCATCGCGACCGGCAACCCCGTGTGGAACGGCGATTCGACCAACCGCCAGCTGACCTACCGCTTCAATCCCCCCAACACGCGCTTCGAACAGGGCCATTCGCACAAGACGACGTCCGCCCTGACGGCGGAACTGAACTGGGATCTCGGGCCGGCGACGCTGTCGTGGCTCGGTGCGCACCGCAGCTTCGACCACGACTACCTGTACAACTTCTACTACCGCGTCGCGCCGACGTTCGCGCTCGGCGTGCGCCAGCCGTTCGACGGCAGCTACAACCAGGACTCGCACGAACTGCGCCTCGCCACCAACGGCGCCGGACCGTTCAGCGCCCAGGGCGGCGTCTACTGGTTCCGCGAACGCGCGCGCGACGTCTATTATTTCCGCGATCTGCAAGCGGTCGGCCTGCCGCCCTACTATGTGTTCGGCAACGACCCGGTCCAGTCGCGCAGCAAGGCCGTGTTCGGGCAGGCGACCTACCGCCTCGCGGACGGCCTGCGCGCCACGGCCGGCGCCCGCTACACGGAAGACGACAAGTCACGCACCGGCTACATCGGCTACCAGGGCACCCCGACGTTCAACGCGGCCACCGACCTGCGCGAGCTGAACGCCGGCAGCATTTCGACCGACAAGACGACGTGGCGCCTGGGCCTCGACTACGATCTCGCACCGGCCACCCTCGTCTACGGCTCGATCGCGACCGGCTACAAGGCCGGCGGCTTCAACGACGGCTGCGCGGCGGGCGACAACCGCGGCGGCATCGGCTGTCCCGCGGCCAGCGCGCTGCCGGCCGCCAGCCTCACGTACCGGCCGGAGACCGTGCGCGCCTACGAGGCCGGCGTCAAGACCCGCTTCTGGGACCGCCGGGCGAGCCTGAACGTGGCCGTGTTCCACTACGACTACCGCAACCTGCAGCTGTCCAACGAAGTCGTCGTGAACGGCCGGCCGCGCTACGAGACGACCAATGCCGGCCAGGCCAGCATCCGCGGCCTGGAAGCGGACGGCCAGGTGCTCGCGACGAGCGCCGACCGCTTCACGTACGCGCTCACGCTGCTCGACGCGCACTACGCCAGCTACGCGCCGGACGGCGTGCATTCCTGGGCCGGGGTCAAGCTCGATCGCACGCCGGCGCGCACCCTGTCGCTCGGCTGGGAACACAGCCTGCATCTCGCCGGCGGCCTGCTGTCGGGCGGCGTCGGCACCCGCGCCAGCGCGAGCTATCTGCTCGCCGTGCCGCAGGCGGGGCTGAAGTACCGCGTCCCCGGCCGCACGGAATCCGACCTGCACCTCGGTTGGGAACCGGACGGCGCCCGCTGGCGCGTGCTGGCGCGCGTGCGCAACCTCGAAAACGAGGTGCGCCCGATGACGATCAGTTCCTCCGGCCTGGCCGTGCCGACCGCACCGCGCACGGCCGACGTCCGCCTCGATTACCGTTTCTGATCCTGCCGCGGCCGCCGCACCC
Source organism: Massilia sp. Root335 (assembly GCF_001425685.1). Taxonomy (GTDB): domain Bacteria; phylum Pseudomonadota; class Gammaproteobacteria; order Burkholderiales; family Burkholderiaceae_D; genus Telluria; species Telluria luteola. The sequence goes on from NZ_LMCY01000003.1 coordinate 284,456, forward strand.
CGGCGGCCGCATTTATCGTTACGTCGTGCCCCTGGAGCCTACTATGCCCCCGTTGCTGCACCGTCGTCTGCCTGTCGTTTCCGCCACCCTGCTCGCGATCTTCCTCCTCGTCCTCGCCAGACGCATCGGCGGCGAGAGCACCATGCTGCTCGTCGCCAGCTCGCTCGTGATGTTCGGCTGCTGCTGGGCCAGCGCCGCGCACCTGCTCGGCGCCGGGGCCGCGCTGCGCCTCGTCGCCATCGCCACGGGCTTCGGCTGGCTGGCGGAACAGCTGGGGTCCTCGTACGGCTGGTTCTTCGGCAGCTACGCGTACACGCCCGTGCTCGGACCGCGCCTGGGCGACGTGCCCGTCGTGATCCCGATGATGTGGTTCGCGCTCGCCTACATCGGCTACGTGGTGTCGAACCTGATCGTCTGGCAGGACCCGGTCGATGCGCCCGCGTCGCTTGGCCACGACGCCATCCTGGCGCTGGTCGGCGCGACGGTCGTCACGTGCTACGACCTGGGCGTCGATCCGTACATGGTGTATGTGCTCAAGGCCTGGATCATGGCGAAGACGGACGGCTGGTGGTTCGGCGAGACCGTGCAGGGCTTCGCCGGCTGGATGATCGTGTCGTTCGCGATCCTGTTCGCCTTCCGCCGCCTCGCGCGCGCGCGCCCGGCCGCCGCCGTTCCGCCGACCGCGCGCCACGTGCTCGTGCCGCTCGGCGTGTATGCCGGGCTGATGGTGTTCCAGGTGCTGCTCGGCTATCCGGTCGAAGCGCGCACGATCGCCCTGTTCGCGATGGGCTTCCCGCTGCTGGCGGCGGTCGCCGGCCTGCTGCGCTGGCAAGGCATCCTGGCCCGTCCGGCCGCCGACGTCCAACCCGCCGCCGCGCTGCCGGCCGCCGCACTGAAGGAGGCCGCATGAAACGCGACGACCTCGAACCCGGCCTGGCCGACAATCCGACCCTGCGCGCCGACCCGCTGGCCGACGCCACCATCGGGCGCATCCTCGGCCCCGGCCAGAGCGGCGGTCCGGACATGGCGACGATCGCTGTCCTGAACAAGGAGATCGCACGCTGGCAGCTGAACGGGGACCTGGACGGCTGGCGCGCCAGCCCCGGCCTGCCCCCGGAGATGGCGGCCGCGCTGGAAGATTACGTCGAACAGGCGCGCGTGCTGCCCGAGTGGGCCATCGCTTCGAAAATCGCGCGGGCCGAAGTCCTGTTCATGGAGATGAGCATGGCCTCGTGCACGTTGCTGTTCTGCGCCAGCCTGCCGCAATGCTATGTGATGCCCGACCTGGCCGCCGTGCTGCACGCGGCCGGCGAACTGGAACAGCACACGGACTACCGCGTGCGCGCCACCGCCGCCATGATCTTCCCCGTCATGATGCACGGCGGCCTCACGGCCCCCGCCGGCGGCGGCGTCGCCCAGGCCATCAAGGTGCGCCTGATCCACGCCATGATCCGCTATCTGGTGCTGCGCGGCCACGTGGCCGACGCGCTCGTCGCGCCGCGCCGCGTGCCCCGCCTCCTGGCGCTCGGCGGCACGATGCCGCAGGTGCTGTATGCGCACGGCTGGGACGTCGACCGCCTCGGCCTGCCCTGCAACCAGGAAGAACTGGCGTACACGCTGCTGACCTTCAACTATGTGTTCCTGCAAGGCCTGCGCCGCCTCGGCCTCGGTCTCTCCAAAGGCGACGAGGAAGCGTACATGCACACGTGGAACGTGCTTGGCTGGGTGCTGGGCATCGAGCCCGGCCTGATGACGGACACGATGACCGATGCGGCCCGCATGTTCGACGACCTGCAGGCAAGCGCGCGCCGCCAGGTTCGCAAATCCGACCCGCGCCCGGCGCTGGCCGGCGCGCTCGTCGCGACGATGCAGCGCTATATTCCGCCGCGCGTGCTGAAACCCTTCCCCGTGCTGCTGACGCGCCACCTGGTCGGCAAGAAGGCGTCGTGCGACCTGGGCCTGGACGGCCGTGTGTCGCTGCTGTCGCGCGGCCTGTTCGTGCTGGGCTTTGCCTTCGTGCGCGGCATCGACGCCATCGGGCGCCTCGTGTTCCCCGGCTTCTCGATCTCGCGCCTCGTCACGCGCATCCTCGGCTACCAGCTCACCGCCAAGCTGCTGATGGACGAAACCCGCCCGCTGAAACTGCCGGCCACGCTGCGCAAGGAAGTCAGCGACGCCGTCCAGTCGTGGCACAACGACGCCAGGGCGCCGCGCTGGGTGAACGCCCTCGAGCGCCGCCTCACCGGGCGCGGCGCGCCCGCCGCCCGTCAAGGATAAAACGATGTTCGCACTGCCTTTATCGACCCCATCGCGCGGCCCGCGCCGGTTCGCGCTCGCGCTGCTGCTTGCGCTGCTCTCCGTGCTGGGCATCGCGCATGCCGCACAGGCGCCGCTCGTGCTGGACGACGCCGCGGCCCACGTCGAAGCCTGGCCCGCCGTCACGCTGCTGCGCGATCCGGAAGGCCGCTTCGACGCCGCCGATCTCATCGCGGCGCCCGGGCGCTTCACGGCGCCGAATGCGGCCTATGCCACGCTGGGCATGGAGAAAGGCGTCGTGTGGGTGCGCGTTCCCGTGCAGGCGACGGCGGGCACCGACGGCGCGTGGGCGCTCAAGGTCGACTTCGGCCTGCTCAACCGCGTCGACGTCTGGCTCGTGCGCGCCGGCCACGTCGAACGCCATGCGCAGGGCGGCTCCGAACGCACGGGCGAGCGCGGCACGATCGCGCGCGGGGGCCCGGTGCCGGCATTCCTCCTGCACCTGGACCCTGGCGTGAACTACGACGTGCTGCTGCGCGTGGACACGAACGGCCCCAAGATCCTGCCGATCAGCTTCGACAAGCCGGGCACGTTCTACGAGACTGCGCTGCGCGACCGGCTCGTGCAGGGCATCCTCACGGGCCTGTTCCTGTGCCTGCTGCTGTACAGCCTTGCCCAATGGGTCAACCTGCGCGAGATCCTGTTCGCCAAGTACGCGCTGCTGATCGGCGGCCTGGCCATGTACAACATCGCCTGGTGGGGCCTCGGCGCCGAATACCTGTGGGGCACCAGCCGCTGGGCCACCGTGCACGCCACCGGCATCATCTCGCTGATGACGGCCTGCGGCGGCTACCTGTTCGTGGGCGAAGCCCTGACGCGCCCCGGCGTCGACCGCATCTTCCCGCGCCTGATGCAGACCGGCGCCGTGCTGTGCGTGATCGCCGCCACCGCCTTCGGCTTCGGCCTGATCGAGGACGGGGCGCTGGTCGCCATCATCGGCTCGCTGGGCATCATGCCGATGCTGCTGGGCCTCCCCGGCGCCTTCAACCGCGCGCGCCGCGGCGACACGGTCGGCATCTACTTCCTCGTCGGCTGGGCCGCGAGCTTCGTCAGCTCCGCGATCCAGGCGCAAGTCATCAAGGGCGGCCTGGACGCGACCTACTGGACGCTGAACTCCACCCAGTTCGGCGGCACGTTCGACATGCTCGTGTTCATGCGCATCCTGGGCCTGCGCACGAAGAGCATCCAGGACGCCATGCTGCGCGCCGAGGCGGCGACCCGCATGAAATCGGAATTCCTGGCCAATATGAGCCACGAGATCCGCACGCCGATGAACGCGATCATCGGCATGAGCCGCCTCGCGCTGATGGCCGATCCGACGCCGAAGCAGCGCAACTACCTCGGGAAGATCCTCGGCGCGGGCGAGCACCTGCTGGGCATCATCAACGACATCCTCGACTTTTCCAAGATCGAGGCCGGCCGCATGACGCTCGACGCCGTGCCGTTCGACCTCGACGACATGCTCGAACACCTGTCCAGCATCGCCGCCATCAAGACCGACGCCAGGCGCGTTGAACTCGTGTTCTGCGTGCCGCGCGGCGTGCCGGCCCGTCTCGTGGGCGACCCGCTGCGCCTGGGCCAGGTGCTGATCAACCTGACCAACAACGCCGTCAAGTTCACCGAGGAAGGCGAGATCGTCGTCGCCGTCGACGTGGTCGAGCGCGAGGCCGGCCGCATCGTGCTGTGCTTCTCCGTCAGCGACACCGGCATCGGCATGGACGCCGACCAGCTGGCGCGCCTGTTCCAGTCCTTCACCCAGGCCGACAATTCGATCACCCGCAAATACGGCGGCACGGGCCTGGGCCTGTCGATCTCGAAGCAGCTCGTCGAACTGATGGGCGGCACGATCGCCGTCACGAGCACGCCGGGCGTGGGCAGCCGCTTTTCCTTCACGGTCCCGCTGGGCATCGCGGACGCCGACAGCACGGCCGCGCCGGCACCGGGCGCCGCGCTGCAGCGCATGCGCGTGATGGTCGTCGACGACAGCCCCGGCGCGCGCGACGCCCTCGTCGAGATGCTGGACGGCTTCGGCATCCAGGCCGACGCCGTCGCGTCCGGCGAGGAATCGCTGGCCCGGCTGGCGCAGGCCGTGCAGGAAGAGGCTCCGTACCAGGTGGTGCTGATGGACTACATGATGCCGGGCTGGGACGGCGTCGAGACGATCCGCCGCATCCGCGCCGACGCGCGCTTCGCGGCGCCGCCCGCGATCCTGATGGTCAGCGCCTGCACCCGCGAAGGCGTGCTGCAGCAGGAAGGCGACCTGCCGCTGTCCGGCTTCCTCACCAAGCCCGTCGGTCCGGCGCTGCTGTACGACAGCCTGCTGCAGGTGCTGCGTCCCGACCTGGCCGCGCCGGCCGGCGGCGCGGCCGCGCAACCCGCCTTCGGCCAGCGGCCCGACGCCGACCGCCTGGCCGGCGCGCGCGTCCTGCTGGTGGACGACAACGCCAACAACCGCGAGGTGGCGCTCGACTTCCTGGCCGTGGCGCGCATGCGGGTCGACGCCGCCACCAGCGGCCCGGAGGCCATCCGCATGGCGCAGGACGGGGACTACGATCTCGTGCTGATGGACATCCAGATGCACGGGATGGACGGCTTCACCGCGACCCGCGCCATCCGCGCCCTGCCCGGCTGCGCCGCCCTGCCGATCGTCGCCATGACGGCGCACGCGATGGCCGGCGACCGCGAAAAGAGCCTGGCCGCGGGCATGATCGACCACGTCGTCAAGCCGATCGACCCGGACCTGCTGCTGCGCACCCTGGTGAAATGGATCGATCCGGCCCGCCTGGCCGGCCGCGTGCCGGCGCAAGCGGCGCGCGCCGAACCGGCGCCGGCCGGCGCGGCGGCGGCAAGCCTGCCGGCCGTGCGCGGCGTCGACTGGCACCGCGCGCTGGCGGCCGCCGGCGGCCAGCAGCAGCGCCTGCGCCGCCGCATCGCCGGCTTCGTGCAGGAATACGTGAACGCGCCGCAGTCGATGCGCGACGCGCTGGCGCACGGCGACTACGCGCCGCTGCAGGCGCTGGCGCACAACCTGAAATCGGGCGCCGCCTACATCGGCGCGGCGCCGCTGGCGCTGCTGGCCGGCACGCTCGAGGAAGACCTGCGCTCGGGCCGCGCCGAACGCGTGTCGGTGCTGGCGCCGGACCTGATCGTGGCGCTGGACAGCGTGCTGCTGGGCCTCTCCCGCATCGGCGCCGCCCAGGCGCCTGCCGTCAGCGGCCTCGATGCCGGCGCGCTGCTGGCGCGCCTGCGCGGCTTCCTGGAAACGGACGACGCGCGCGCCGAGGATGCGCTGGCCGAACTGCAGGGCGTGCTGACCGACGCGCGCCACGCGGCGCCGCTTTGCGCCATCCGCGCCGCGGTCGACGAGATCGAGTACGAGCGCGCACTGGTCCACCTCGACGCGCTGGAGCGCGCCGTCGACACCCAGATGGAGGCCGCATCGTGAACCACGTCGAACCGCAGAAAGTCCTGATCGCCGACGACGACCCGATCAACCGCCAGGTGCTGGCCGAGCTGCTCAAGCCGGAATACACGGTGCTGCTGGCGAAGAACGGCGAACAGGCGCTGGAACGGGCCGCGCGCCACGCGCCGGACCTGATCCTGCTCGACGTGATGATGCCCGACCTGGACGGCTACGAAGTGCTGCGCCGGCTGCGCGCCGATCCGCAGCTGGAGCAGATCGCCGTCATCTTCATCTCGGGCCTGGGCCGCCCGGAAGACGAGGCGAACGGCCTCAAGCTGGGTGCCGCGGACTACATCGCCAAGCCGTTCAACGCCACCGTCGTGATGGCGCGCGTGGCGCTGCACCTGCAGCTCGTGCGCCAGCGCCGCATGCTGGAACGGCTGGCGCACGTGGACGGCCTGACGGAGCTGGCCAACCGGCGCCGCTTCGACGAGCTGTACGCGCAGGAATGGCAGCGCGCGCAGCGCAACGGCTGGCCGCTGTCGCTGGCCCTGCTCGACATCGACGCCTTCAAGCAGTACAACGACTACTACGGCCACCCGGCCGGCGACCGCGCCCTGCGCGCCGTCGCGCGCACGACGGCCGCGGGCCTGCGCCGCCCGGCCGACCTGGCGGCGCGCTACGGCGGCGAAGAATTCGTGCTGCTGCTGCCGGACACGGACGCCGTCCAGGCGCGCCACGTGGTGGACGAGGTGTGCGCGACGATCGCCGCCCTGGAATTGCCGCACGCGGCGTCGCAGGTGGCGTCGGTGCTCACGGTCAGCGTGGGCGGCGTGACGCTCGGCGGACACGGCCCGGAAAGCGCGGCCGAATTGTTCGAGGCGGCGGACGAGCACCTGTACCGCGCCAAGCAGGAAGGCCGCAACCGGGTGGTGTGGCGGACGGCGCTGGCCGATTGAATCGGCGGGCGCGGGGTGCCCGCCCTACCGCATGCGGCGTCGTTGCGGCCGCGTCGGCGGTTGCATCGCGTGGGCACGGGGTGCC
>NZ_LMCY01000003.1:291293-341047 GCF_001425685.1 Massilia sp. Root335
GGGATGCGGCGGCGTTGCGGCCCGCGTCGGCGGATTGAATCGCGTGGGCACGGGGTGCCCACCCTACGGGATGCGGCATATTGGGTAGGGTGGGCGGCCTCCGCCCACGCGGTGATACGTGCCGTGGAATGAATCGCGTCCGCGCCGGCGGACGTCGGACGCGTGGACGGCAAGCCGTCGACGCGACGGTCAGCCGCGCCGGGTCTCCAGCGTCGACACCACCAGCAACCCGCCCACGATGCACACGTGCTCCATGAACGGAATCAGCTCCGCGTGCCGCGCCGCGCCGGCCGCGTGCCAGAAGCCGTGATACAGCACCGTCGCCAGCGCCGTGAACCCGGCCAGCGCCCAGCAGCTCGGCCGCAGCCAGCGTCCCGCGACGATCGCCGCGCCGCCCGCCACCTGCAGCAGGATCGTCAGCGCCAGCATCGAGGTGGGCGCCGGAAGTCCGCCCGCCACCACTTCCTGCAGCGCGCCCTGCCAGCCCGTCACCTTGTCGATGCCGGCCCACAGGAACAGCACGCCGACGAGCATCCGCCCGGCCGTGCGCACCGTGTGGTCGAAGGCCGGCGCGGATGCGGCGCGCGCGGCGGGGGCGCGGGTGAGGTCGAGATCGGGAGTCGTCATGGGTATTCCTTTGCGGTGGATTCGGATCGCCCGAATCTACACCCGCGCCCCCGATTGCGGCTCCGTCTTTCGATGGATACGTCTGCGCGGGCAACGTGCTAGCCGGCAGCCGCGCGCCGGCGGCGCCTGCTCACGGCCTCGCCGCCGTGCCCCCAGTTGTCCGGGTTCACTTCGTCGATGACGACGAACGTGGCTTCCGGATCCTTGTTCAAGACGTTCACCATGAGGTCGGTCGCGCCGGCGATCAGGGCGTCCTTTTGTTCCTTCGTGACGCCGTCGTCGGTCACCTGGATGAGGATGTAGGGCATGCTCGTCTCCTTGTCGCTGCGCCGGTCACCACGTGCCCGCGGTCGCGCCGCCGTCCACGCCCAGCACGACGCCGCTCGTGAAGCGGGCGTCCGTCAAATACAGCACGGCGTCGACGACGTCGTCCGTCGTGCCGGTCGTGCCGCTCGGCGCCAGCGTGTTGTAGAAGGCGCGCGTGCCTTCGTAGTCGGCGTGCAGCGGCGTCTCGATGATGCCCGGCGCGACGGCGGACACCTTGACGCCGTGCGCCGCCAGTTCCAGCGCCAGCGCGCGGGTCGCGCTGTTCAGGCCACCTTTCACGAGCACCGGCAGCAGGGCCGGCACCCTGGCGTTCGGCTGCACGGCGATGCTGGCCGTGATCGTCACGATATGGCCGTCGCCACGGGCCGCCATGTGCGCCGCGGCCTGTTGCGACGGGTAGAAGAAGCCTTTCAGGTTCGTGTCGACGAGGCGGTCGACTTCTTCCGGCGTGTAGGTGTGGAACGGCTTCGCCGTGAAGATGCCGGCGTTGTTGATCAGGATGTCGACCTGGCCGAAGCGGGCGATCGCCGTCGCGAACAGGGCCTCTGCGGTGGCCGGGTCGGCGACGTCGCCGGCGACGCCGGCGAAGTTGGCCGGGTTGCCCAGCTGGGCCGCCGCGGCGTCCAGGCGCGCCGCGCCGCGGGCATTGCCGACGACGTTGTCGCCCCGCTCCAGGTAGGCGCGGGCCAGCGCGAGGCCGATGCCGCTCGAGGCGCCCGTGATGACGACCGTACGACGTCGATGTGCTGCTGCGTTCATGCTCTTCTCCTTGGTTGTCCGGGCGGCGCCGGTTGCGCCGTCCATGGAGACAACTATAGGAACAAGCCGAACGTGGAAAAAGATGGGTTCAAGAAAGACAATCGATACATCATGTAATGAATCGCTTGCCGGCAGGGCGCGGGCCGCGCAGGTGCTCGACGAGGAAATCGACGAAGGCGCGCACGCGCAGCGGCGCGTGGCGGTTGTGCGGATAGATGAGGCAGAACGGACGCGTGCGGCCGCCGTGGGCCGGCAGCAGTTCCACGAGATCGCCCGCCCGGATGTCGGCGTCGACGATGAAGCGGTAGGTCTGGAAGATGCCGCCGCCCGCGCGCGCGAGGGTCACGGCGCCCAGGATGTCCTCGGCGCAGCCGTACAGGCCGTTGGTCGGCAGTTCGACGTCCTCGCCGTCCGCCTTGAACAGCCAGGGGATGTTGCGGCCCGTGCTGGGCAGCGCGAACTGGATGCAGTTGTGGTCGCGCAGCGCGTCCGGCGTCGCGGGCGTGCCCGCGCGCTTCAGGTACGCGGGCGCCGCGACGACGACCAGCTCCGCGTCTTCCAGCGCGCGCGCGATCATCGTCGAATCGGCCGGCGCGCGGCCGCGGATCGCGAGGTCGAAGCCTTCGTCGCCGAAATCGATGTTGCGGTTGCTGAGGTGGAAATCGACCTTCACGTCCGGATAGCGGCGCGTGAACGCCGGCAGCAGCGGCAGCACGCGGTAGTGGCCATAGGGCGTGGGCATGCTGATGCGCAGCAGGCCGGACGGCGCGCTCTGGCGCCCGGTGACGGCCCGCTCGGCCTCGACCAGCCGGGCCAGCGCCTGGCGGCACTGGTCGAAGTACTCGCGGCCCGCTTCGGTCAGGTTCAGGGTGCGCGTCGTCCGCACGAACAGCCGCACGCCGAGGCGCGCTTCGAGCCGCGACACGGCCCGGCTGACGGCGGCCGGCGTGACCGCGGCCGCCGTCGCCGCGGCCGTGAAGCTGCCCAGTTCCGCGGCGGAGCAGAACAGCTCGATGCTGCCGAGCAGGATGTCGTCGAATTGGCGGCTCACCGGTGCGCTCCCGATTCATTACATGGTGTATCGATACGGGGGCATCATACCAGCCGGCCTGATCGCATCATCATTCCCTGCGGCATCGGGGAGACATGCGCCATCCGGATGACTGCTATCACCACTCATCATTGGACGGAAATGACGCAATGCAGCATCATGCTTCCTGTCTCCTCTATCTTCCTCCAAGAAAATAGATTCAAGCCCGCCAAACAGCGGGCTTTTTTTTCGCCCATCCATTTCGCCCTGCATGTCGCGCAGGCCGATCCCGGCATTTTTCACTCGGCTGAATACCGTTCCACGATGTGGGATTTCGGCCCTCAGAAAAACCGTCCGAATATTCCAGTCCGCAAAATTGCTTGCCGCATTGCGGAACGATAGTCTTAACCCATTGAATTCACTCATGTATTTTTAGTTCTATGTCTTATATAAGACAGAAGATCCATGCACACAGATCTCTTATGATGAACCCATGCGATTCACCCACTTCGATTCACTTTTCATGGAGTTCGACATGTCCGAGTACCAAAACGATATCCAGGCCATCGCCACCCTCAAGCAGCGCTACGGCAGCGGCTGGGATGCCATCAATCCCGAATCCGCGGCCCGCATGCGCGCCCAGAACCGCTTCAAGACCGGCCTCGACATCGCCCGCTACACGGCGGCCATCATGCGCCGCGACATGGCGAACTACGACGCCGATCCGTCCCAGTACACGCAGTCGCTGGGCTGCTGGCACGGTTTCATCGGCCAGCAGAAGCTCATCTCGATCAAGAAGCACTTCAACAACACCGACCGCCGCTACCTGTACCTGTCGGGCTGGATGATCGCCGCGCTGCGCTCGGAATTCGGCCCGCTGCCGGACCAGTCGATGCACGAAAAGACCGCGGTCCCGGCCCTGATCAAGGAGCTGTACACCTTCCTGCGCCAGGCCGACGCGCGTGAACTGGGCGGCCTGTTCCGCCAGCTGGACAACGCCGAAGGCGCCGCCCGCGCCGCCATCCAGGACAAGATCGACAACTTCGTGACCCACGTCGTGCCCATCATCGCCGACATCGACGCCGGCTTCGGCAACGCGGAAGCGACGTACCTGCTGGCCAAGCAGATGATCGAAGCGGGCGCCTGCTGCATCCAGCTCGAGAACCAGGTGTCGGACGAAAAGCAGTGCGGCCACCAGGACGGCAAGGTCACGGTCCCGCACGAGGACTTCCTGGCCAAGATCCGCGCCGTGCGCTACGCCTTCCTCGAACTGGGCGTGGACGACGGCGTCATCGTGGCCCGTACCGACTCGCTGGGCGCCGGCCTGACCAAGCAGATCGCCGTGACCCGCGAGCCGGGCGACCTGGGCGACCAGTACAACAGCTTCCTGGACGTGGAAGAAGTGGCACCGACGGCGCTGGCGAACGGCGACGTCGTGATCCAGCGCGGCGGCAAGCTGCTGCGTCCGAAGCGCCTGCCCAGCAACCTGTTCCAGTTCCGCGAAGGGACCGGCGAAGCGCGCTGCGTGCTCGACTGCATCACCTCGCTGCAGAACGGCGCCGACCTGCTGTGGATCGAAACCGAGAAGCCGCACATCGGCCAGATCGGCGGCATGGTGAAGGAAATCCGCAAGGTCGTCCCGAACGCGAAGCTCGTGTACAACAACAGCCCGTCGTTCAACTGGACCCTGAACTTCCGCCAGCAGGTGTACGACGGCATGAAGGACCGCGGCGAAGACGTCTCGGCCTACGACCGCGCGCACCTGATGAGCGCCGAGTACGACGACTCGATCCTCGCGAAGGTCGCCGACGAGCGTATCCGCACCTTCCAGGCCGACGCGGCACGCGACGCGGGCATCTTCCACCACCTGATCACGCTGCCGACGTACCACACGGCCGCCCTGTCGACCGACAACCTGGCCAAGGACTACTTCGGCAACCAGGGCATGCTGGGCTACGTGGCCGGCGTGCAGCGCAAGGAAATCCGCCAGGGCATCGCCTGCGTCAAGCACCAGAACATGTCCGGTTCGGACATCGGCGACGACCACAAGGACTACTTCAGCGGCGAGGCCGCGCTGAAGGCCGGCGGCAAGCACAACACCATGAACCAGTTCTGACCGGTTCTCGCTGCAAACAGCCCGGGCGCGGCCTTCCGGCCCGCCCGGGCTTTTTTTTTACCGCCCTCAGGCCGCGGCAGCCGCCAGTTCAGGCGTCCGCTCGGCGGCCGGCACGATCTTGAACCAGATCGCGTACATGGCCGGCAGGAACACGAGCGTCATGATCGTGCCCGCGAACGTGCCGCCGATCAGCGTGTAGGCCAGCGTGCCCCAGAACACGGAATGGGTCAGCGGAATGAAGGCGAGCATCGCCGCCAGCGCCGTCAGGATGACGGGCCGCGCCCGCTGCACCGTCGCTTCGACGACCGCGTCGAACGGGCCGAGTCCTTCCGCCCGGTTGTGGTCGATCTGCCCGATCAGGATCAGCGTGTTGCGCATCAGGATGCCGGACAGCGCCACGAGGCCGACGAGCGCATTGATGCCGAACGGCTGGCGGAACAGCAGCAAGGTCGGCACGACGCCGATCAGGCCGAGCGGGCTGGTCGCGAACACCATCACCATCGACGCGATCGAGCGCACCTGGAAGATGATGATCAGCAGGGTGAACGCGAGCATGACCGGAAACAGCGGCAACAGGGCGGCGTTCGCCTTGCCGGCCTCCTCGATCGACCCCGCCATCGTCAGGTGGTAGCCGGCGGGCAGCGCGGCGGCGACGGGCTGCAGCGCCTTCTCCATCGCCACCGACACGTCCGGCGGCTGCAGGCCTTCCGCGATGTCGCCGCGGATCGTGATCGTCGGTACGCGGTCGCGGCGGCGCAGCACCGGCGCTTCCGGACGGACGTCGACGACGCCGACCTGCGCCAGCGGAATGCGCTGCCCGGCCGCGCCCACGAGCGTGAAGGCATTGATCCGGGCCGGGTCCAGGCGCGCGGCGCCGGCCGCGCGCGCGACCACCTGCACCGACCGGATGTCCTCGCGCACCGTCGTGACGGGAATCCCGCTCAACAGGAATTGCAGCTGCTGCGCCACGCTGGCCGACGTCAGGCCGACGGCTTGCAGGCGGTCCTGGTCGAGGGTGAAATGCAAGGTCGGCACGCGGGTGCCCCAGTCGGTGTTCACGGTGCGCATCTGCGGGCTGGCGCGCAGCACGGCTTCGACCTTGTCCGCGATGGCGCGCAGCGTGTCCGGATCGGGGCCGGACAGGCGGAACGCCACCGGATACGGCGAGTACGGGCCGAACACGAGCTGGGTGACGCGCACCCGCGCGGCCGGCGCCAGGCCATCGGCGACGGCCGCGCGCAGGCGCAGCTTGAGCGCCTCGCGCTCCGCTTCGCCGTCGGTGCGGATCACGATCTTGGCGAACGACGGGTCGGGCAGCTCGGGCGCCATCGCCAGGTAGAAACGCGGCGCGCCCTGTCCGACGTAGGCCGTGACGGTGCGCGCTTCCTTCTGCCGGGCGAGCCACGCCTCGACCCGCGCCGTCGCCGCCGACGTCCGCTCGATCGACGTCCCATAGGGCATCTGGACCTCGACCAGCACTTCGGGACGGTCGGACGTCGGGAAGAACTGCTTTTTCACGACGGCCATGCCGGCGCCCGCCAGCACGAACGTGCCGATCACGATCAGCGCGACCAGCCATTTGCGCCGGATCACGGTGCCCAGCAGGCGCCGGAACCGGTTGTAATTGGGCGTGTCATAGATGGCATGATGACCTCCTTCGACCTTCGGTATCGCCGGCAGCAGCTTCACGCCCAGGTAGGGCGTGAACACGACGGCGACGATCCACGACGTCACCAGCGCGATGCCCACGATCCAGAACATATTGCTCGTGTATTCGCCCGCCGTGGATTTCGCGAAGCCGTTCGGCATGAAGCCGATGGCCGTGACGAGGGTGCCGGACAGCATCGGCGCCGCCGTGTGGCTCCACGCATACGCCGATGCCTGCACGCGGTCGTAGCCCTCTTCCATCTTCACGACCATCATTTCGATGGCGATGATGGCGTCGTCGACGAGCAGGCCCAGTGCGAGGATCAGGGAGCCGAGCGTGATGCGGTCGAAGTTCTTGCCCGTCGCCGCCATGACGACGAACACGGCGGCCAGCGTCAGCGGCACGGCCGTCGCGACGACGAGCCCCACGCGCCAGCCCATGCTGAGGAAACAGACGACCATCACGACGAGGAGCGCGACGAAGAACTTGACCATGAATTCATCGACGGCGCCGCTGATGTTCACGGCCTGGTCGGTCACTTTCGTCAGGCTCATGCCCAGCGGGACGTCCTTGTTGATGGACGCGACCTCGGCATCCAGCGCCTTGCCCAGGTCCAGCCCGTTCCAGCCGTCGCGCATGACGACGCCCAGCAGCAGCGCCGGCTCGCCGTTGTTCCGGATGAGGAACGTGGCCGGGTCCTCGTAGCCGCGCTCCACCGTCGCGATGTCGGACAGCTTCAAGGTACGGCCCTGGCTCGCGACGGGCGTGTCGCGGATCTTCTGCAGTTCGTCGTAGGCGCCGTCCACGCGCACGAAGACCTGCGCGCCCTTCGTCTCGATCGAACCGGCCGGCGTCAGCACGTTGCGCGCGTTCAGCGCCGCGAAGATCTCCTGCGGGGCGATGCCGAGCGTGGCGAGGCGGTCGTGCGAGAACGACACGAAGATGCGCTCCGCCTGCTCGCCGATGATGTTGACCTTCTTGACGCCGGCCACGTGCAGCAGCCGCTGGCGCAAGGTCTCGGCATCGCGCGCGAGCAGGCGCGCGGGCTTGCCCCGCGCCTTCAGCGCGTACAGCGCGAACGTGACGTCGGCGAATTCATCGTTCACCATCGGGCCGATGACGCCGCCCGGCAGCGTTCCCTGCACATCCTGCAGCTTCTTGCGGGCCTGGTAGAACTGGTCCGGCACGGCGGACGGCGGCGTGCTGTCGAGCAGCGTGACCGTCGTGAACGCGAGGCCCGGACGGGTATAGGTTTCCGCGCGGTCGTAGTAGCGCAATTCCTGCATGCGCTTTTCGAGCGGCTCCGCCACCTGGTCCTGCATCTCCTGGGCGGTGGCCCCGGGCCAGGCCGTAATCACCGTCAGCTGCTTCACCGTGAAAGGCGGATCTTCCGCGCGGCCCAGCTTCAAAAAGGCCAGCACGCCCGCCAGCGAGACGAGCAGGATGAGAAACAGCGTGACGGACCGTTCGCGCACGGCCAGCGCCGACAGGTTGAAGCGGCTCATCGCACGCCTCCCGGCGCGGCGGCGGCCACCTGCTGCGGCGCGCGGTCGACGTCCGCCCTGGCGCGCACCTTCTCACCCTCGTGCAGCAGATGGGCACCCAGCGCGACCACGCGCTCGCCGGCCTTCAGGTCGCCCCGCACGCGGGCCATGTCGTCGCCGATCGCGAGCACGTCGACGCGGCGCCACGTCACCTGCGCCGGATTGCCCGCCACGGCCCAGACCCCGCTGCCCTTGCCGGCGTCCAGGACCGCCGCGGCCGGGACCTGCAGCGCCTTGGCCGTGTCCGCGCCGTTCCCGTCCAGGCGCAGGGTCACGGTCGCCCCGAGCGGCGCGTCGGCCAGCGGTCCGTCGAGCACGTATTTCGCCTCGTATGTGCGCGTGACGCGGTCGGCCGCGTCGGCAAGCTGCCTGAGCCTGGCGAGGCCGCCGCCCTGCCCGCCATACAGCGTGGCTTGCGCCTGCGTGCCGATGCGGGGGCGCACCGTCTCGGGCAGATGGATGACCGCCTCGCGCGGGCCGGCGTGGGCGAGGCGCACGACGGTCTGTCCGGCACCGACGACCTGGCCCGGTTCCGCCAGCGTGTCGACGACGACGCCATCCGCATCCGCCACGAGCAGCGCATAGCCGGCCGCGTTGCGGGCGACGTCGTACTGGGCCTCGGCCGCGCGCAACGCCGCCTTGGCCGAGTCGGCCGCGGCCTTGAGCTGCTCGTATGCCGACGCCGACACGGCGCCTTCCGCCACCAGGTCGCGGTAGCGGGCTTCGTCGTCGCCCGCCTGGCGCGCGCGGGCGCGGGCGGCCGCGACGGACTCGGCCTGGGCCCGGGCCTGCAGGGCGAGGTCGATCGGGTCGATGCGCATCAGGGGCTGGCCGCGGCGGACGGTCTGGCCGACGTCGACGAGGCGTTGCACGACCTTGCCGGGCACGCGAAAGCCCAGATCGCTCTGGACGCGCGCGCCGACGATGCCGGAGAACGACAGCGCGGTGGACGATGCGCCCTGGACGACTACGGTCTCGACCAGCGGTGCCGCCGTGCGCGGATCGGCAGGCGGCTTGTCGCCGCACGCCGCCAGGATGAGCGGTAACGCATACATCAGATGCGTACCCCGTGGGCGAATGGACATGGGAGCTCCTTTGGCAAGAAAGCCCCCATTTTTATACCAGTGACCAAATAAGTCAATGGTCACATCGATGAATTATGGCGCGAGGCTCCTGAGGACGAGGTTGGACAGGTGCACGGTCGCGTCCTGGGCGCCGTCCAGGTTGTATTGGAGCAGCAAGGGACTGATATAGGGCTTCATGACGAGGCAGATGGCGTTCGCCGTCTCGTCCAGCGGCGTCTTGCGTTCGAATTCGCCGGACTCGCGCCCTTCCCTGACGATCCGCACGACGAGTTCCTCGACGTAGCGCTCGTAGGCGCGCACGGACGGCCAGGGCTCGAGGGCGGCCGTTGCCGCGATGTCGTACAGCTTGCGGTCGCCGAAGAAAAGCTGCGTCCCCGCGTCGACGAACGCCCGGAACATGCGGCGGAAGCGGTCCGAGGCGCTCGCGGCATCCACGATGGCGGCGTCGACGGCGCGTCGCATGTCGTCGAGGCGGTTGGTGCAGATGACTTCGCCGATCGCCTGCTTCGAGTCGAAAAATTTATAGATGTACGCCTTCGAGAAGCCGATCTCCTTGGCGAGGTCCGACACGGTCGTCTTTTCATAGCCGTAGCGGGCGAAGTACTCGGTGGCGGCCGCGACGATCTGGGTACGGACATCGTGATCGGACGGGCCCCGGGTCGGGGGTGCGGTGTGGGCAGGTTTGTTCATGGCGATAGCTTAACGCGTAGCTCGGGAGTTTGACAAAATGTGACTAATGCGTATTATGGTCACTAGTCACCATATTTCGAAGGATACTCCATGTTCCCGATCCGCTTGCTCACGGCAGCCGCGATTGCCACCGCGGCGACAGGCTGCGCCGTCGGCCCCGACTACCGGCGTCCGGAGGCGCCCCTCCCGGACCACTACCTCGGCCAGGCCGGTGTCCCGCAGAGGCCGGCAACGGAACTGGCGGCGTGGTGGCATGCGTTCGGCGACCCGCAACTGGCGGATTTCGTTGCCGAGGCGCTGGCGCGGAACCTCGACCTGGCCCAGGCCGCCGACCGGGTGGCCCAGGCGCGGGCCGGACTGGGCGCGGCCAACGCGGCGCTGCTGCCGTCCGGGACCGTCACCGGCTCCGCCGCGCGCGCGTACCAGTCCGCCGAGACTCCGCTCGGGCGTGTCCTCGCCGCGACGCCCGGCACTGACCGGTGGGGCAACGCCTACGACGCGAACGTCGCGGCAAGCTGGGAAATCGATCTGTCCGGCGGCCTGCGCCGCGGCCGCGAGGCGGCGCTGGCCGACTACCAGGCATCGAAGGCAGATGCCGTCGCCGCCCGGCTCGCCGTCGCGGCGCAGACGGCGGACATCTATATCAGCATCCGCGGCCTGCAGGCCCGCCTCGACATCGCGCAGCGCCAGGTGCGGACGCGCCGCGATCTGCTCGCCAAGGTCGGGCTGTTGCACGACAAGGGCGTGGCGCCCGAATACCAGGTGCGCCAGTCGGAAGGCGAGCTGGCGCAGGCCGAGGCCGGCGTGCCCGCGCTCCAGGCCGGCCTCGATGCGGCGCTGAACGCGCTGGACGTCATGCTCGGCACGCCGCCCGGCACGCATCGCGACGCGTTGCGGGCGCCGGCCGCCATCCCGTCGGTGCCGGCCATCGGTGCGATGGGCTCGCCCGCCGACCTGCTGCAGCGCCGGCCCGACCTGATCGCCGCCGAGCGCCGCGTGGCCGCCGGGAATGCGCGCATCGGCGCGGCGATGGCGGAATACTATCCGCACGTGTCGCTCGGGACATTGCTCGGCAGCGCGACGACCCTGTCGAGCGGCAACCTGTTCAGCGGCGGCGCCAGCCAGGGCGCGGCCGTGCTCGGCGTGCGGTGGCGGCTGTTCGACTTCGGCCGGATCGACGCGCAAATCGCCCAGGCAAGAGGCCGCGAAGCGGAGTCGCTCGCCGCCTACCGCCTCGCCGTGCTGCATGCGACGGAAGACGTCGAGAACGCCTTCTCGGCCCTGGCCAACCGCACGCGGCAGACGGCCGTCCTCGTGCGCGGCGAGGATGCGCTCGCGCGTTCGCGCGCGTCGTCGTTCGCGGCCTACCGGCGGGGTGCCGCGAGCCTGATCGACGTGCTGCGCGCCGACGAGACCCTGCTGCAAACGGCCGACGCCCGCGCCGAGGCGCAGACGAATGCGGCACGCGCCGCGGTGGCGGCCTACAAGGCGCTCGGCGGCGGCTGGGAGCCGGACCTCACGCCGACGGGCATGGACAACGTGGCGGCCCTGCAGCCGGCCCGTGCCCGCTGAACCGCCAGGCCGTCAATTCCAGCGGCCGCCCGCCCCGCCGATGCTGTAGCGCCCCGCCCCGAGCAGGGCCAGCGCCACCGCGCTGCCCAGGTACATCCCCTGCAGCTCGAGCGCCCATCCGCCCGTGTCCGACAGCGAGAAGAACTGGCCCGTGTGGACCAGCAGCAGCGCCACGATCATGTTGACGACGACGATCAGCGCGGCGGCCCGCGTGAACAGGCCGACCAGGATCAGCGCCGGCGCGACCACCTCGCCGATATAGACCAGGTAGCCCAGGCCGGCCGGCAGGCCCACCTTCGCGAGCATGCCGGTGACGAAACCGACGCCGCCGATGACCTTCGACACGCCGTGAAACAGCAGCAGGACCGCCAGCACCACGCGCAGGACAAGCCTGCCCGCGTCGCCCGTCGCGGGAATGCGCTTCGTCGTTTCCATGGCAACTCCTCGTAAGTAGACGCTCGTACGTACCGTCGGGTGGATTGTACGCCGGACCGTGCATCGCACGATATCAGCCCGGCAATTTCGCCGGCGCCGCATGCAATCGTTTGCATTAAAAACGCCACATAGCACGCTCTCTTACATAATTCTTCGTGCAATACGCATTGCAATCGATTGTAATTATTTCTTTTTTAGGAAATAATTGCCACACCGTCGATGCGCGCCCCTCTTGCCCATCCAATTCTTGATGCGAGTTCCATGACCACGATGTCCGATCCGTTTTCCGCCATGCTGGACGCACTGCCTGCCGGGCTCCACGACACCCTGCAACGGCGGTTCGATCGCCACGAAGGCATCCTGCGCGAACGCCTGCAGCGCCTGTACGGCCACCTGCCCGGCCACGACGCGTGGTATGCCGCGCTGCTGGCCGAAGTCGGGCGCCTGATGGCCGCGCGTCCCGCGGCGCTGCAGGCGCTCGACGCCACGCGCGAACGGCAGCCCGACTGGTTCTGCGCCCCGGCCATGCTGGGCTACAGCGCGTACGTCGACCGTTTCGGCGGCGACCTGCGCGGCGTCGCGGCCCGCATCCCGCATTTGCGCGAGCTGGGCGTGACGTATCTGCACCTGCTGCCCTTCCTGAAGCCGCGCACCGGCGAGAGCGACGGCGGCTTCGCCGTGGCCAGCTTCGACGACGTCGATCCGCGCCTGGGCACCATGGACGACCTGGAGGATCTCGCGGCCCGCCTGCGCGCGGCCGGCATCTCGCTGTGCTCGGACCTGATCCTGAACCACGTCGCCGACGACCACCCATGGGCCGCCGGTGCCCGCGCCGGCGACGCGCGCCTGCGCGGCTTCTTCCACGTGCTGCCGGAACGGGACCAGGCCGACGCCTACGAGCGCACGCTGGGCCAGGTGTTCCCCGAGGCCGCCCCCGGCAACTTCACGTTCGATGCGGAGATGGGCGGCTGGGTCTGGACGACGTTCTATCCGTTCCAGTGGGACCTGAACTACGCCAACCCGGCGCTGTTCGCGGCGGTGGCCCTGGCGCTGCTGCGGCTCGCGAATCGCGGCATCGAAGTCTTCCGGCTCGATTCCACGGCGTTCCTGTGGAAGCGCCTCGGCACCGACTGCATGAACCAGCCCGAGGCCCACACGTTGCTGCAGGCGCTGCGCGCCCTCGTCGCCATCGCGGCGCCCGGCGTGCTGTTGAAGGCGGAAGCGATCGTACCGACGCGCGCACTCCCCGCCTACTTCGGCACGGCCGACGCGCCCGAGTGCCACCTCGCCTACCACAGCACGTTGATGACGGCCGGATGGGCCGCGCTGGCCGAGCAGGACGCGCGGCTCGTGCGCGCCGTCGTCGACGGCACGCCGGCGCTGCCGCCGCATACCAGCTGGCTCACCTATGTGCGCTGCCACGACGACATCGGCTGGAAGCACCTGCTGCCCGAGGCGGGCGACATCGGCCGGCTGGCGGCCGTCGCCGATTTCTACAACGGCGCGCGCGGCTTCGCCGACGGCGTCGCGTTCCAGGGCAGC
Source organism: Massilia sp. Root335 (assembly GCF_001425685.1). Lineage (GTDB taxonomy): Bacteria > Pseudomonadota > Gammaproteobacteria > Burkholderiales > Burkholderiaceae_D > Telluria > Telluria luteola. The sequence goes on from NZ_LMCY01000003.1 coordinate 304,669, forward strand.
CTGGCGACGAACGGCACCGCGGCCTCGCTGTGCGGATTGCGGCATGGCGACCCCGAGGCCGCCGTCCGCCGCGTACTGCTGCTGCACGCGCTGGCGCTGGCCTTCGGCGGCCTGCCGATGCTGTACATGGGGGATGAACTGGGCATGGTCAACGACCACGGCTACCTCCTCGATCCCGCCCGCGCGCACGACAGCCGCTGGGTGCAGCGCGCCGCGTTTCCCACCGACGCCGCCGCGGGGCCGATCTACCACGGCCTGCGGCGCCTGATCGCGTTGCGCAGCCGGCATCCGGATCTCGCCGCCGGCGTGCCGTGCACGGCGCTGGAGACGTCCGATCCGGCCCTGCTCGCGCTGGCCCGCGGCACGCGCTTCCTGGGCCTGTTCAACTTTTCGGACCGCGCCGTGGCGGCGCCGGGCGGCCATGTCCTGCGCCCGTGGGAGTGCGTCTGGCTGGACCGCGAGAGCGGCGAACCCTTGATCTGACAACGACAACGAGGATGGAGATAAAGATGGGGATGGAGATGGACCACTCGAGACGAACGATCGCCGTGTTCGGCGAAGCGCTGGTCGACGATTTCGGCGACCACCAGGTGCTGGGCGGCGCCCCGTTCAACGTGGCGCGGCACCTGGCGGCCTTCGGCCAGGCCGTGCTGATGCTGACCCGGGTCGGCGACGATGCGAACGGCGGCCGCGTGCGCGCCGACTGCGCGCGCTTCGGCATGGACCTCGCCGGCGTGCAGGCCGACGCGGAACGGCCGACCGGCCGCGTGCTCGTCGAGCGCAGCGCGGACGGCGGCAGCCACCGCTTCACGATCCTGGAAGACCAGGCGTATGACGCGATCGAGGCCGGTCCCGCGCTGGCCGCCGTCGCCGCGGCCGCGCCGGGCATGCTGTATTTCGGCACGCTGGCACAGCGCGCGCCGCAATCGCAGCGCACCCTCGCCCGGCTGCTGGAAGCCGACACCGCGCTGCGCTACCTCGACCTGAACGTGCGCGCGGGCCACGTCACGGAACGCTGCGTGTACCGCTCGCTGCACGCGGCCGACGTCGTCAAGGTCAACGAAGAGGAATTGCAGGACCTGTTCGGCTGGTACACCCACCTGCGCCCGTCCACGGACGACATGCGCGACGCCGAAGCGCAGAGCGCCTGCGCCACGCTGCTGCGGATCTTCAACCTGCAAGGGCTGATCGTCACGCTGGGCGCGCGCGGCGCCGTGTTCTTCGGCGCGGACGGCGCCTTCGTCGAGGCGCCGCCGGCGCGCATGCCCGGCGCCCTGGTCGACACGGTCGGCGCGGGCGACGCGTTTTCCGCCGTGTTCCTGGTCGGCCGCGCGCGCGGCTGGCCGCTGGGCGAGACGCTCGTGCGCGCCAACGAATTCGCCGGCGCCGCGTGCTGCATCGCAGGTGCGGTACCATCCGGCCTGGACTTCTATCGCCCCTTCATCGAGCGCTGGCTCGCCGCCTGACACGAGGACACTGCATGGACCAGATCACAACGACGACTCTACCCACCGGACCCGCGCGGCCCCGCCGCCGCACCGTCCTGCAAGCGATGCTCGCGGGCCTCGGCGCGGTCAACGCGCGCGCTGCGCTGGCGGATACGGGCCAGCCCGCGCCCGCCGGCGGCGCGGCCGGCGCATCCGGCGTATCCGACGCGGCAACGATCACGTACGATGCGCAGCAGCGGACCTTCCACCTGCGCACGCCGTCCACCAGCTACATCCTGCAGGTGCTCGCGGGCGGCATGCCGGCCCACGTGTACTGGGGCCGCCGCCTGCATTCGGCATCCTGGCCCGGCATGCGCAACGGCCACGAGGACGCCGTCGCGCCGGCCCGTGCGGACCTCGGCGACCGCGATTTTTCGCCGAATACGCAGCCGCAGGAATTCCCCGGCTACGGCACCGGCGACTTCCGCCATCCGGCCTACCAGGCCAGGCTCGCCAACGGCACGACGGTCACCGATCTGCGTTATGTGAGCCACCGCATCGTCGCCGGCAAGCCCCGGCTGGAAGGGCTGCCCGCCACCTACGTCGAAGGCGATGGCGAAGCGGCGACGCTGGAAATCACGCTCCGCGACGCGCCGTCCGGCCTCGTGGCGATCCTCAGCTACACCGCATTCGCCGGCCACGACGCCATCGCGCGCTCGGTGCGCTTCACGAACGACGGCCACGCGCCGCTGCGGCTGGCGCGCGCCTGCAGCGCCGCCGTCGACTTCCCGCACGCGAACTTCGAACTGCTGCACCTGTCCGGCGACTGGGCGCGCGAGCGTGAATTGATCCGGCGCCGGCTGGAGCCGGGCATGCAAGGGATCGAGAGCCGGCGCGGCGCCAGCGGCCTGGAACACAATCCGTTCATCGCGCTGCTCGCGCCGGGCGCCGGCGAAGACCACGGCGACGTCTACGGCTTTTCCCTCGTCTACAGCGGCAGCTTCGCGGCCCGCGTCGAGGTCGGCCAGTACCGCACGGCGCGCGTCTCGATGGGCATCAACGACTTCGATTTCGAATGGCTGCTCGAACCGGGCCAATCGTTCCAGGCGCCGGAGCTGGTGATGGTCTACAGCGCCGCGGGCCTCGGCACGATGTCGCGCACCTATCACGGGCTGTACCGCAGCCGGCTGGCGCGCGGCACCTTCCGCGACAAGACCCGCCCGGTCCTGATCAACAACTGGGAGGCGACCTACTTCAATTTCGACGCGGCCAAGCTGGAAGCCATCGCCAGGGCGGGCAGCGACCTCGGGATCGAATTGTTCGTGCTGGACGACGGCTGGTTCGGCAAGCGCGACGACGACCACTCTTCGCTCGGCGACTGGGTCGTCGACAAGCGCAAGCTGCCGGCCGGCCTCGCCGACCTCGCGGGGCGCGTCAACAGGCTGGGGATGCAGTTCGGGCTGTGGTTCGAGCCCGAGATGATTTCCGTGAACAGCGACCTGTATCGCGCCCACCCCGACTGGTGCCTGCACGTGCCCGGCCACGACCGCACCGAGCAGCGCCACCAGCTCGTGCTGGACCTGAGCCGCAAGGACGTGTGCGCCCATGTGCTGGAAGCCGTCAGCGCCGTGCTGCGCTCGGCGCCGGTCGCCTACGTGAAGTGGGACATGAACCGCAACATGAGCGAGATCGGTTCCAGCCTGCTGCCGCCCGCGCAGCAGCGCGAGACGGCGCACCGCTACATGCTCGGCCTGTACGGCATCCTCGAAACGCTGACGAGCCGCTTCCCGAACGTGCTGTTCGAAAGCTGCGCGTCGGGCGGCGGCCGCTTCGATCCGGGCATGCTGTACTACATGCCGCAGACCTGGACCAGCGACAATTCGGACGCCGTCAGCCGCCTGCGCATCCAGTACGCGACGAGCCTCGTGTACCCGCTCAGTGCCATGGGCAGCCACGTGTCGGCCGTGCCGAACCACCAGGTCGGCCGCGTCACGCCGCTGCGCACGCGCGGCGACGTGGCGATGTCGGGCAATTTCGGCTATGAGCTCGACCTGACCAGGATGGGGCCGGAGGACAAGGCCGAGATCAAGCGCCAGGTGGCGCAGTACAAGGCGCTGCGGGGCCTGATCCAGTTCGGCGACTTCTATCGCTTGCGCAGTCCGTTCGAAGGCAATGACACGGCGTGGATGGTCGTCGCGAAGGACAAGTCGGAAGCGTTCGTCGTGTACGTGCACGTGCTGGCGGAAGCGAACGCGCCGCTGGACTGGCTGCGCCTGCGCGGGCTCGATCCGGCCGCGCGCTACGTCTGCGCGGCGGACGGCAAGGCATACGGCGGCGACCAGCTGATGTACGCGGGCCTGATCCTCCCCGCCATGAACGCCGACTTCCTCAGCACGGCCTGGCACCTGCGCCGGTAGGGTGGGCGTTTGAGGCCGGGGGCCTCAAACGAAACGTGCCCACGCGTGACGCCAACACGGCGCAAACGTCACGCGTGGGCGGAGGGCTGCCCACCCTACGGCTATGGCCGGCGCGGCGCGGCGCAGTAGCGCGCGATGAAATCCGCGTGCGTCGGCATCGCGTCCGCCGCGCGCACCATCGCCTCGCGCTGGCGCGCCAGCATCGCGGCGCCGTCCACGCCGCGCAGGTCGGCCAGCGGATCGTGGCGCTGCGGCCAGTTGAGCTGCCCCACGTGCACCGCGAGCCAGCTGGCGTTCCCGAACAGCTCCGGACCCTCGCTCACCAGCCGGCCGTAGCGCCTGAAGTGCTCGATCTTGCGCGCCAGCGTGTCCGGGATGTCCATCGCGGCGCAGGCGCGCCACAGCGGCGTGTCCGCGCGTTCCGTCAGCTTGTAGTGCAGGATCAGGAAATCGCGGATGCGCTCGTACTCGTTGACGCCGATCCGGTTGTATTCGTCGATGACGAACGGGTCGAAGTCGCGGTCGGGGAACAGCGCGAGCAGGCGCGATATCCCCGATTGCACGAGGTGCAGGCTGGTCGACTCCAGCGGTTCCATGAAGCCGCTCGCCAGGCCCAGCGCCACGACGTTGCGGTTCCAGAAGCGCTTGCGGCGTCCCGTCACGAAGCGCAGCGCGCGCGGTTCCGCGAGCGCCGGACCATCCAGGTTCGCGAGGAGCGTGGCCGCCGCCTCGTCGTCCGACAGGTATTTGCCGGCATAGACGTAGCCGTTGCCGACCCGGTGCTGCAACGGGATCTTCCATTGCCAGCCGGCCGCGCGCGCCGTCGAGCGCGTGTACGGCGCGGGGTCGCCATCCGGCGCGCTGGGCACGGCCATGGCGCGGTCGCACGGCAGAAAATCGCTCCAGTCCTCGTAGCCCGTGTGCAGGGCGCCTTCGATCAGCAGGCCGCGAAAGCCCGAGCAGTCGATGAACAGGTCGCCCGCGACGGCCCGGCCGTCCGCGAGCCGCACCGCCTCGACGAAGCCGTCGGCGCCGCGCAGGTCGACGCCGACGATCCTGCCTTCCAGCCGCCGCACACCGCGTCCTTGCGCGACCTCGCGCAGATAGGCCGCGTACAGGCCGGCGTCGAAGTGGTAGGCGTAGTCGAACGTGGACGCGATGTGGCGCGGGTCGCGCGACGGTTTGTCGAACCGTCCGCGGCTGGCCGCGGCCCACGCCATCGCATACTCGTCCAGCGCCGGCGCGCCGGGCGCCGTGCGGCCGCGCAGCCAGTACTGGTGCAGCGGCACGGCGTCGAACTGCATGCCGTGGGGGCCGAACGGGTGGAAGTAGCGCCGCCCCACCCTGGCCCAGTCGACGAATTCGATGCCCAGCTTGAACGTGCCCTGCGTGCGGCGCAGGAATTCCGCTTCGTCCAGGCCCAGCGTCTGGTTGAAGACCTTGATGGGCGGGATGGTCGCCTCGCCGACGCCCACGGTCCCGATCTCTTCCGACTCGATCAGCGTGACCGTGCAACCGTCGTTGACCACCGCCGACAGGGCGGCCGCCGCCATCCAGCCCGCCGAGCCGCCGCCGACGATGACGATGCCGCGCAGCCTCCGGTCATTGACCGTCATGGCGATCCTCCTTTTGCAGGCGCACGATCCACGCCGTTTCCGCCTGGCCGCGCGGCACGGGCAGGCCGGCGTGGGCGAGCCAGGCGCCGCTGAACGAGGCGCCGTCCGCGCCGCCGATCGCATCCAGCAGGGGCGCGCGGTGGCCCGTCTCCGGAACGCCGTCGGGCCGGATCTCCGTCACGCGGTACCGCGCGCCGGCGTCCAGCATGGCCAGGCGCAGCGGCGGCGTGTAGCGGTGCGTGCCCGGCTCGCGCCGGACCACGAACAGCAGCAGGTCGCCGGCATCGCCATGCGCCTGCCACAGCAGGCCGTCCTGCCCCTCGCCCAGCCAGACGCGCCCCGTGTGCAGCCGGTCGCGCAGCCGCTTGTACAGCGCGATCCAGGCCGCCAGTTCGCCCTGCTCCGCCGCGCCCAGCGCGCGCACGTCGAGCTCCACGCCCAGGTGGCCCGGCAGGGCGACGGCCGCGCGGAAGGCCATCGCCTGGCTGCGGCCCGTCGTGTGCGCGGGCGCCGTCCCCACGTGCGCGCCCATAATCTCGGGCGGGAAGAATTGCAGGAAGCCGCGCTGGATGCTCGTCCTCGACACGGCATCGATGCAATCGCTCGTCCACACGCGGTGCGCGTGGCGCAGCACGGCGAAGTCGATGCGCCCGCCGCCGCCGGAACAACTTTCGATTTCCACGTCCGGATGCGCGGCCCGCAGGCGCGCCAGCAGCGCGTAGAACGCCAGCACCTGCGCGCGGTAGCCCGGCCGGCCGTCGTGCAGTCCGGCCGTCGTGAGGTCGCGGTTGTGGTCCCACTTGATGTAGCGGATCGGGTGCGCGGCCAGCAGCCCCGATATCTTGTCGAACAGGTAGTCGGCCACCTCGGGCCGGGCGATGTCCAGCACGAGCTGGTTGCGCGCCGTGAGCATCGGCCGGCCCGCGAGCTGCAGCGGCCAGTCGGGATGGGCGCGATGCAGGTCGCTGTCCGGGTTGATCATCTCCGGTTCGAACCACAGACCGAATTCCATGCCGAGCCGATTCACGTGCGCGACGAGATCGCCCAGGCCGTCGGGGAATTTGGTTTCGTCGGGCCACCAGTCGCCCAGGGCGGCACGATCGTGGTGGCGGCCGTGGAACCAGCCGTCGTCGAGCACGAAGCGTTCGATGCCGACCTGCGCCGCGGCGCTGGCCAGCGCCTTGACGGGTTCCGGATGCACGTCGAAATAAAAGCCTTCCCACGTGTTCAGGTGCACGGGACGGGGACGCATGCGGCCGCCCGGCCAGTCGAGGCGCGCGCGCAGCTCGGCGTGGAAGTTCGCGGCCAGGCCGTTCAAACCCGCGTTCGAAAACGAGGCCACGACCTCCGGCGTCTGCAGCGTGCGGCCCGGTTCCAGCCAGCCTTCGCCCGGCGCCAGCCATTCGCCCAGCTGCCACTGGTACTGGCCGTCGTGCAGCCATTCGATGGTCTGCTGGTGGTTGCCCGACCAGGCGAGATGGGCGCCGTAGACCGCGCCGCTGTCGGCCCCCGCGCCCGGCGCGCACACGACGGCGCCGGGAAAGCAGTCGTGCGACGTGCGGCCGCGCCGGTTCTCGCGCCGCCACAGGCTGCGCGACAGCGGGTCGACCTGCAGCATGAATTCGTGCAGGTGCTGGCCCGCGTACGACCGCACCGCCGCGCAATCGCCGGGCAGCGGCAGGGTCAGCGCCGCCAGCCACTGCACGTCCAGCGGCGTCGTGCCGAGATTCGTCAGCGCCGTGCGCGCGACCAGCACGTCGCTGGCGGCATCCAGGCGCAGGGTGATGTCGGCGCGCAGCTGCGCCGCGTCGTCCGTCAGGCGCAGCACGACGGCGCGCCCAGGCTCGATCCACTCCACCGTGCAGGCCGTGAACGCCTGCGCGAACGCCGTGCCGGCGCGGTGCGCGAGCAGCGCGCTCTGCCCGAACCAGCCGACGCCGAACGTCGGCAGCACGGTCAACGGCTGGTCGAAGTCGAGCATGAAGCTGGGCAGCGGCCGGCCCGCGCGCAGCGGGGCGCCGGGGACGACATCGTCGGGCAGGCGCGGGCCCCAGTAGCGCCACAGCGGCGCTTCGTCCGCATGCAGTTCCAGCACGAGCGAGCTGTGGGTGCCGTGCAGGACGAGGTAATCGGCGGGTGAATCGGGTGTGTTCGCGTACATGTTCGACCAGTCCGGAAATGGAAATGCCGCCCGCTGTCCGGGCTGTGGATGCCGCCTGTCCCCGTAGGGTGGGCACCACCGTGCCCACCCTACCAACGTTCAGAAAGCGTAGCGTATCGACACGCTGGCCGTGCGTCCCGCTTCCGGACGCGACGACACGACGCCCTGCGCGCCGATCGCGGCGCCCAGCGCACGGATCTGCGCGAGCGAACCCTGGTCGACGCCGCCCGAGAATGCGACCTTGTTGAACAGGTTGTTCACGTTCAGGCTCACCGTCGTATTCGGCGCCACGTTGTAGTTGGCGAACGCGTTGACGAGGCTGCGGCCTTCCACTTGCAGCGTGTCCGCGTCGTCCGACCACACCTTGGTCTGGCCGACGACCGTGAAGCCGACCTGCGCGACGCCGAAATCGTAGCGCGGCGAGATCGAGAACAGCCAGTGCGGCGTGCCGTGCGGCGTGTTGCCGACGGTGCTGTTGCCGGTCGCCTGGCCGACCAGGTCGGACGTGATCTTGAGGTCCGTGTACGTGGCGTTGGCGTTCAGCGCGAACCCGCCGATGCGCAGCACCGATTCCAGTTCGACGCCATTCGAGCGGTAGCCCGTCTGGTTCAGTTTCGGGCCGATGGTGCGGGTCTGGTCGTAATCGAATTCGCTGACCGTCGTGTGGTACAAGGTCGAGAACAGGCCGAACGAACCCCAGTCGCGGTGGCCGCGGTATTTCAGGCCGATCTCCATCTGCTTGACCTGGGCGACGGCCGCGGCATCCGCGCCGGCCGCCAGCGCGCCCGTGTTCGGGTCGATGTTACTCGAGAACAGCAGGCGGTCGGCGATGGCGCGGCCGCCGCGGCTGACGCGGGCGAACGAGCTGACGTCCTTGTCGAACTGGTAGTTGGCGCCCAGCGAGTACGAGTTGTAGCCGACCTTGTAGTTGATCGGGTGCGGATGCGCGGTGTCGATCACGTACACGTTGCGCTCGGCGCCCGTGATGGCGCCGTTGCCGTCCACGTCGACGCCGCCCGCCACCTGCATCGGTCCCGTGTAGCTGCCGCTCGCCTTCACGCTGTCGCGGCGCACGCTGGCGTCGACGTCGAGCGGGCCGTTGGCATAGGTCAGGCCCAGGTAAGGCGCGTCCGTCATGTAGTGGGCGTCGTAGTTGCGCGCGCAGCAGCCGCCCCACTGGTCGTTGTAGCCGGTCAGGCCCATCGTCGTCAGCGCCGCGCCGCCGGCATCGCGGATGTCGATCAGCGCGCCGTCGCGGCCCACTTCCATCAGGCGGCCGCTGATCGACCACTGCTCGACGATGTTCTGGCTCGCGTGGTAATAGCCCGCCTTGCCGCCCACGGTGGCGCCGCCCACTTTCCAGTTGCGGCCGACGGAGAGATCGTTCGCGTAGTGGCCGATGTCCGGCGTGTGCACGTCGATGGCGGCGCCGTTCGAGATATAGCCGGTGGCGAGGTTCGCCTGCGTCACCGCCTGGCCGGCCTTCGCGCCGTTCGCGTAGACGGCCGTGGCGCCCGTGCCGAAACCGGCCAGGGTGCCGGCCAGCGTGTCGAGGCCCCAGAACTGGCTCTGGAACGCGCCGCTCTGCGACGTGTAGCGGAACTTGTCGTCGACCGTGTAGCCGCCGTCGAACTGGTTGTGGAACTCGAAGCCGATCGCGTTGGACTTGACCGAGATGCCCTTCGTCAGGTCGGCCACGCCTGCCGCCGTGCCGGCCGGACCGACTTTCGGCGCGCTCGTGTTGTAGATCGAGTTTTGCGAATCGCGCAGCACGTCGACGCCGGGGATCGTGGAAAAGCCCGACAGCGTGTTGCCGCTGATGTCGGCGCGGGCCGGCATGCTCGTATAGGTCGGCGCGTGGTCGTCCAGGGCCTTGAAGTTGACGCGGAACCAGCCCTTGTCGTTATTGAAGGTCTTGGTGATGTTGCCCTTGATCTGGTAGCCGCGCTCCGTGTTGTACGAGCTGGCGCGCGGGCCTTCGCCGTCGCGGTAGAAGCCGCCGATGTGGAAGCGCAGGTCCGGGCGGATATGGCCGCCGTATTCGAGGTCGGTGCGGTTTTCCGCGTAGTTCAGGCCATGCGACAGGGCGACGGTGCCGCCGTCTTCGTCGCCCGTCTTGCTGATGAAGTTGATGATGGCGCCCGGCGCGTGCGATGCGAACGTGGACGCGGAGCCGCCGCGCACCGTCTCGACGTGATCGACGTTGGCGTCGTAGCGCAGCCAGTAGTCGTTGTTGGCGAAGTTCATGTCGCCGAATTCGACCACCGGCAGGCCGTCTTCCTGCAGCTGCACGTACTTCGAACCGCCGGACGCGATCGGCAGGCCGCGCACCGTGATGTTGGAGTTGCCGCCCGGGCCGGCCGAGCTTTCGGCGCGGATGCCGGGGATCAGGTGCAGCACCTCGGCTTCGGAACGCGGCGCGAAGTCGGCGATCTGCTGCGCGTCGACGTCGGTGACGGATATCGAACTGCGCATCTTGCTCTTGCCACCGGAGACGCCGGTGACCACCACCGTGTTCAGGCCCAGCGCGTCGCCCTGCTTTGCCGCCGGCGCGCTGGCCGGCACCGCTGCCGCTTCCTGTGCCTGCGCCACCGGGGCCGTCAGTGCCGCCACGGCGGACGCGGCGAAGATGGATTGGACGGCGGCGCACAGCGCACGCTTGTTGTAGTGCTTCATGAGGTCTCCTTCGTTCTCTTATTCGGATGTGAACGCCTGCGATGCTTCAGCGCTAAAACCATGGTAATCAAGACCGCAAGCAATTGCAATCGATTGTAATAAAACTTTTTTAGCGACCCATCGCGGGGAAAATGTTTTCGTTGAGGCAAACGCCAGCTCTGCAATATAGAGAGGCCATCCAATGATAGCGGCACCATCGTGCGGCGCGACCCGCTGCGGTTGCGACAAAATTACAACAACGTGCCGCATGCGCTCGCGACCATGGGAAACGATTGCAAACGTTTGCAATCGACGCTATCCTGATCGATATAAAAAAGCGCGACACGCCAAGGAGACACCCCATGCACGACACCACGCCGGCCTTTCGCCCCGGCTACCATTTCACGCCCCGGCGCAACTGGATCAACGATCCGAACGGCCTGCTCTGGTTCGACGGCGAATACCACCTGTTCTACCAGTACAACCCGAACGGCGACGTCTGGGGCGACATCGGCTGGGGCCATGCCGTCAGCACCGACCTGCAGCACTGGGACGAGCTCCCCATCGCGCTGCATGCGGACGAGCACACGCTGATCTTTTCCGGCAGCGCGGTGGTCGACACGCACAACACGAGCGGCTTCGCCGGCCCGGGCGAGACGGCCCTCGTCGCGATCTACACGGCCGCCCGGCGCAACCCCGGCGGCCTGCAGAACCAGCACCTCGCGTACAGCACGGACCGCGGCCGCACGTGGACGAAGTACGCGCGCAATCCCGTGCTCGATCTGGGCATGGCCGAATTCCGCGACCCGAAAGTCCAGTGGTACGCGCCAGGCGGGTTCTGGCTGATGGCGGTGGTGCTGCCCGAGCTGCACCGCGTCGCGTTCTACGCGTCCGCCGACCTCAAGTCGTGGCGCCACCTGAGCGACTTCGGTCCCGCCGGCGAAGTCAAGGGCATCTGGGAATGCCCGGACCTGTTCCCGGTAGAATGGGAAGGCGGCACGGCCTGGGTGCTGAAGGTCGACGTGTTCGACGGCCACGTGAGCGGCAGCACGGGCGGCCAGTACTTCGTCGGCCGGTTCGACGGCGAGCGCTTCACGCCGCGCCCCGGCCAGCCGGCGCGCTGGAGCGATTTCGGCGCCGACTTTTACGCGGCGCTGTCGTGGAACGGCCTGCCCGATCACGCGGCGGGCCCTGTCTGGATCGGATGGATGAACAATCACCGCTATGCGCAAACGACGCCCACGCAGCCGTGGCGCGGCGCGCTGTCGCAGCCGCGCCGGCTGTCGCTGCGCGAGGATGCGCGCGGCCTGCTGCTCGTGCAGGAACCCGTGGCGCAGCTGGCCGCGCGGCGCGCGGGCCACATCCGCCACGCCGGCATGCGGCTCGACAACGGCGCGCACGCGTGGCCGCTCACGGGCATGCAGTGCGAAATCGACGCCCGCTTCGCCCTGCGCGACGCCCGTGAATTCGGCCTGCGGCTGGGCGACGCCGACGGCGACCACACGCTGATCGGCTACGAGGCCGGCACCGTGTTCGTCGACCGCTCGCGTTCCGGACTCATGACGGAGCACCCGGATTTCCCGGGCCGCCGCCGGGCCCCGGCCGGGCCGTCGTCCGAACTGCGCCTGCGCATCCTCGTCGACAACTGTTCGGTGGAGGTGTTCGTGAACGACGGCGCGGCCGTCATCACGGAACTCGTCTTCCCGGCCACGCCCGCCGCCGCGCTGGCGCTGTACGCCGCCGACGGCGGCGTCGACCTCCTGTCCCTCGATCTCTGGCAGCTCGCATGAACATCCCCTACACCAAACCGCGCCTCACCCTGCGCCAGATCCTCGAAATGAACCTGGGCTTCTTCGGCCTGCAATTCAGCTTCGGCCTCCAGCAAAGCAACGTCAGCGCGATCTACAGCTACCTCGGCGCCGACGAAGCCAGCATGCCGCTGCTGTGGCTCGCCGGACCGATCACGGGCCTGCTCGTGCAGCCGCTGATCGGCGCCATGAGCGACCGCACGCATTCGCGCCTGGGCCGGCGCACGCCCTACTTCCTCATCGGCGCGATCATCTGCAGCCTGGGCCTGCTGTTGATGCCGTACAGCCCGACCCTGTGGGCCGCTGCGGCGCTGCTGTGGATGCTCGACGCCGGCAACAACGTCACGATGGAGCCGTACCGCGCCTACGTCAGCGACCGCCTCGACAGCCGCCAGCACTCGCTCGGCTTCCTCACGCAGAGCGCGTTCACGGGCCTGGCGCAGATGCTGTCCTATCTCACGCCGTCGATCATGGTGTACTTCGGGATGAGCCAGTACGCGGTCGACGGCAACCACATCCCCGTCATCACGCGCATCACGTTCCTGATCGGCGCCGTGCTGTCGCTGACGACCATCGCGTGGTCGATCCTGCGCGTACCGGAACTGCCGCTGACGACGGAGCAGCGCGCGGAGCTCGAGGCGAAGCCGATGTCGCTGCGCGCCAGCCTGCGCGAGGTGTGGGACGCCATCGTCGAGATGCCGCGCGCGATGCGCCAGCTCGCGCTGATGAAGCTCCTGCAGTGGTATGGCATGGCCTGCTACTGGCAATTCCTCACCCTGATGATCGGCCGCACCCTGTTCCACACGGCGAACCCGAACTCGGACGGCTTCCGCGACGCGGTCCTCGTCAACGGCCAGATCGGCGGCTTCTCGAACACGGTCGCCTTCCTCGGCGCGTTCGCCATGATCCCGCTGACCCGGCGCGTCGGCCCGAAGATCGTGCACTGCGTGTGCCTGTGCGCGGCCGGCGCGGCGATGCTGGCGCTGCCCGCCATCACGACGAAGGCCATGCTGTTCCTGCCGATGATCGGCGTGGGGCTGGGTTGGGCCAGCATCATGGGCAATCCGTACGTGATGCTGGCGGGTTCGATTCCGCCGGAGCGCACCGGCGTCTACATGGGGATCTTCAATATGTTCATCGTGATCCCGATGCTGATCCAGGGCGTGACGCTGCCCTTCATCTATCACGGCTGGCTGAAAGGCGATCCGGGCCACGTCGTGGCGCTGGCCGGCGTGCTGCTGCTCGGCGCGGCCGTGGCGACGCTGTTCGTGGGCGTGCCGGCCAAGGCGCCGGCATCGAGCGCCGGCGCGCTGGCCGGCGACGAGGTGTCCTGACGGGCGTTCAGCCGGCGGCGCTGCTGCCGCGCACGATCAGGCGCGTCGCCAGCAGGCGGGGCGCCGCCGCCTCGCCCGCGATCTGCGCCAGCAGCGATTCCACCATCGCCGAACCGGCATCCTCGATGCTCTGGTGGACCGTCGTCAGCGGCGGGTGGAAGTACGAGGCGAGCGCGATGTCGTCGAAGCCGACCACCGGCACGTCGCCCGGCACGTCGCGGCCGCATTCGCGCAAGGTGTTAATGACCGTCATGGCCAGCAGGTCGCTGACGACGAAGATGGCGTCGAAGTCGAGGCCCGCGTCGACCATCTGCTGGACGGCGCGCCGGCAGTCCTCGGCGTTGAACGGCACCGCCACCTGCAGCGCCGGATCGTACGCGATGCCGGCCCGCGCCAGGGCCGCGCGGTAGCCGTCGCAGCGCTGCGCCACTTCGGGGAACTTGACGTCGCCGAGGAATGCGATGCGGCGCCGGCCGAGGGCCGCCAGGTGGCTCACCGCCACGTCGCCGCCGTGCACGTTGTCGCTGCCGACCGTGCAATACAGCTGCTGCTCCATCTTCGCGCCCCACACGACGAGCGGCACGCGCCGCGCGGCCAGCTGGTTCAGCTGGTCGTGATGGCGCCACTGGCCGATCAGGATGATGCCCAGCGCCAGCCCCGTCTCGTAGTAATGCGCCGCCGCGTCCAGGTGCTGCGAGCTCACGCGCGCGACGAGCATGTCGAACCCGCGGTCCGTCAGCGCGTCGGCCAGCGTGCCCAGCATGCTGAGGAAGAACGGGTCCGACAGGTGCTGGCGGCTCTCCTCGTCATACGGAATCACGACCGCGATCGTGCGGATATTCCCCTGCCTCAGGTTCTTCGCGCCGACGTTGATCGTGTAGTTGAGCGAGCGCGCGAGTTCGAGGATGCGTTCGCGGGTCTCCTCGTTGACCAGCGGACTGCCGTTGAGCGCGCGCGACACGGTGGATGTCGCGACCCCGGCCAGCCGCGCCACGTCGGCCATTTGCAGGCGGCGCTGCGAAGCGTTCGACGGGGTCGACGGGGTCGATGCCGGCACGTTGGCGGACTCGGGACGGGCGTCTTTTTTTGGCATGGCTCTTTCAGGGAAAACGGCCGCCGGTTGGCGGCGGCCGGGTTGAAAGATTGTACCATCGGCAAGGGACTACTTCGCCGGTTCCACGTTCGTGGCGACGGGTTGGTCCGGCTTGAATCTGCGCGCCAGCTCCGGCGTCGACATCACGTCGGCCGCGCCGGCGGCGGCCTTCTCCACCTCGACGCCCAGCACATAGGTCGGACCGAACATATTGGTGCGGAAGACCACCATCTTCTTGTCGGGCGTGAAGCGGATGTTCGGCTCCAGGTGATAATCGTGGTGCGCCATGTTCACCAGCCGTTCCGGCTTGAACACGCCCGGCTGCCAGAAGTCCTTGCCGTTCATGGCGCCCTTTCCGAGGACCGACTGTGGCCGCAGCAGCACGATCCACTCGCCGTCCGGCGCATGCGCCACCTGGCCCGGATCGCCGCCGTCGCCCGCGAACAGGCTGCCGTCATTGGACACGTTGAAATGGATCGACCAGTCGTTGCGCTCGAGATGATAGGCGGTGCGCTGGCCGGTCGCGAGGTTGTAGCCGGCCACATAGAAGCTCGCGCCTTTCGGATACTGCCAGTCGTACCAGACCGTCTTGCCGTCCTGCCCCCAGAATTCGTGCCCCGCGATTTCCATGGCCATCGTCCGGTGATGGATCAGCGTGTTCGCCGAGCCGTCCGTGCGGATCGTCCAGATGCGGTCGACTTTTTGCCACGGCCCTTCGTGGCAATACATCAGCAGCGTCGGATCGGTCGGCGAGAACAGCAGGTGATTGATCCAGTCGGTCGACCGCAGCAGCGTGGTCTCCTTGCCGCTCTTGAGGTCGAGCGCGAACAGCACCAGCGGGATGCGCGCGGCCAGGCGCCGCTCCATCATCTCGCCCTTGTTGCGGGGCTGGTCGAGCGGACCGCCCGGCGCATCCTGGCGCGCCCGCGGCGCGCGCTGCGGCTCGTAGGTGCCGGCCGCCAGCGTCTCGTCGGCGTTGATGCTGTCGATCTTGTAGCCGGCCGGGACGTCGACCAGCTTGTGCCGCGCGCCGGTATCGAAGTCGACCCGGTTGATCGAGGTGAGCTTCGTCGCCGGGTCGTCGCTCAGGTAGAACACGGAATTCGTCTTGCGGCCCACCGCGATCGTGCGCGCCGCCATGCGGTCGCCGCCGTTCGGCACCAGCAGCTTCGTCTTGCGGGTGGCCAGGTCCAGGCCGTGGATGCCGTCGGGGGCGTTGTACACCATCCACCTGCCGTCCGGGCTGATCGCGGTGTAATTGAAATAGAGCGAAGCGGAATCCGGTTCCGGCGTCAGGCGCCAGACGCGGTGTCCCGTGTCCTTGTCGACCCAGGTGGACGGGATCGAAGCGGCGCACGCCTGACTTCCGATACCGGCAACGGCCAGAAACACCAACGCGCGCAACGTGCGGGACCTGAACATAAATACTCCATGCGATGTCGTCGAAAAGAAAACTGCCGACATCGATTATGGGGCGCCGCGCCGCGTCGAAGTGCTCAGAAACGTGATTGCGATGGCGTGTATGGACGCCATCCGGAATCGCGCCTCACTGCGTGCCGCCCGACAGGACGATGCGCAGCGGCGCCGCCAGCCGTGCCGCTTCGGCCGTCACCATGCGCTGCCAGTCGCGCCGGTCGTGCACGTCGGCCGACCAGCCGGCCGCCGCGCCCAGGTAGTAGCGCAGCGGCTGGCCGGACTTCGCCTGCGCGTAGACGAGCGCATTCTGCGCATCCTCGGCATAGGCTTGCGCGCCCGCCGCGGGCAGGATGATCGCCGCGCCGAAGTCGCCGTTGCTGCGCTGCGTGACCCACTGGGCCAGCGCATGCGCGGCCGGCAGGCGTTCCGTCTTCACGACCGGATGCTGCTCGTCGTAGGCCGGCGTCTTGTTCAAGCCGACGGCAACCTGCAGTTGCGCCGGGCCGGCGAACGAAAACGTGCTGTCGACCGTGTCGAATGCGTGGCCGGCATCGACCGTGAAGCGCTTCACTTCCGACACCTGCACGCCGTTCGCGTCCCACGGCGCGTACGTCAGTTCGAAGATGGCCCGGATCGGCCCGTTGGCGATGACCTTCCAGCCCACGTAGTTGCGGCTGACGTACAGGCGCTTGCCGTCCCAGATGCCGGTCCCGCCGGCGCCGCGCGTCGTGCCGACGCCGTACATGTCGAGGCCTTCGCCTTCGTCCTTGTGGTAATGGTTGTGGCCCTTGTTGTACCAGCGGTCGACGATCGGATAGCTCACGCGCTTGAACCAGATATCGAGGCCGCTGGTCACCAGCACCTCCTTGTCGCTGCCCGGCGCCGCGGGTGCGGCCAGGGCCTGGCCGTAGGTCCGGTGGGCGATCCTGTCGTTCTCCCACGCGAAGTCGTCCAGGCGCTCGGGCACGTAGCGGGCGAACGCGCGCGTCTCGAACGGTCGACTGAGCGCCGCGGACTTTTCGACGGTGAAGCGGGCATGGTGCTCGCCCGCGGCGAAATCGTGCTGGAAGATCAGCTCACCGTAGGCGACGCCCTTGTTGTCCGGGTCCTTGGCCTCGGGATTCACGTTCGTCACCTGGTAAGGCAGCACATGCCCCGCCGCGTCCTTGACGACGATGTGCTGCAGCAGCGCGCCGGGCAAGGCCTTGTTCACGTCGGCCCACGGGACGGCGATGGTCTCGGCGGGACGGGCCGCGTCCAGGTCGTGGGCGACGTCGACGACGAGACGGTCGGCGGCAAGCGCCAGGGCGTGGCTCGCGGCGAGCGCGCCGGCAAACAGCAGATATTGGATTTTCATCGTGGTCCCATGGGCAGTTTTGCGGTTACGTTACCACATGCGTAAACACTCATCAACTTGATCGCTCCTTGCCGGGGTCCACGGACGGCGGCGACTCGTCGCGACGCGGCGCCCGTGAAGATCGGCGGTGTCGCCTTCGCCGCGCAAACACGCGTTCACGCAAAATATGTAGACGATGGGCGATCTTCGATGACGTTCGCGCACATAGTCGCTGCATCCGTCTGACATCCGCAGGCTATGGCGCACGCCGTATTGGTCATGCCAATTTCGATTGCGGCCGCGATGATAAGGCTGCGTTCCCTCAACCGGTCCGGCCACTTTCGCCTTTTTCTTTATACGCCGGAAATTTTCGGCCCGCCCGGAGGATGACTGCGCAAATACGGACGCAGTAATATCGCGCCGCTGAGACAACGTTGTCTCGCACAAAGGCCACGCATATCCACCCGGTTTGAAGCGCAATACTTTGATAAGGCGATAAAAAGATGGAGACACTGAAAAAGATGAGCCGCACCCGGCGGCTCGGCTGCATGGTCATACCCGCCATGTGCGTGCCGGCGTTCGCGCATGCGCAGGACACCAGCGGCGACGCGCCGGCGGCGGCCAGCCAGGTGGTGGTGACCGGCTACAAGAAGAGCTATACCGACGCCCTCGTCATGAAGCGCCAGAACATCGGCGTGTCGGACAGCATTTCGGCCGAAGGCGACCGCTTCCCCGACCTCAACGTGGGCGAGGCCCTGCAGCGCATTCCCGGCATCCAGGTCAATCGCGAGGAAGACGGCCGCAGCGCCTCCGTCAACCTGCGCGGCCTGCCCAGCGCCTTCGCCAAGGTCACGATGAACGGCATGGACTTCGCCGCGCCCGTGCTGGGCGGCGCCACGCCGATGGGCGCCTTCGATTCCGATATCTTCAGCGCGTTCACCGTCATCAAATCGGTCTCCGCGGCGGAACAGAGCGGCGGCATCGCCGGGAATATCGACATGGTCATCGCGCCCGCGCTGTCGCGCAAGGAAGGCGCGTCCGTCAAGGTCACGGCGGAGCACGACACGCTCGGCAACTACACCTCGCCCAAGCTGTCGCTGAACGTCGCGAAAAAATACCTGGACGGCAGGCTGGGCGTGTTCGCCATCCTGTCGCGCAAGAAGGAACAGTTCCGCCGCGACTCGCTGTACATCAACCAGTTCACCCAGCTGAGTCCCGCCACGACGCCGGACTTCGCGAACCGCTACAAGGATTACTACGCCGCGAACTGCACGGGCCAGGCGTCCCCGTGCGTGGCCGCTCCCGGCGGCACGGGCGCCCTCTCCAACGCCGGCGTCACGGCGCCCACCGACATCCGCCAGGCGGCGCAGGTCAACGACGGCACGCTGACGTCGGGCGCGTTCGGCGCCGAATTCAAGGTGTCCCCGCACGTCAAGGTGGGCGGCAACTACTTCTTCACGGACCGCGAGATGAAAGGCACCGCGCTCGACATCCTGGACATCGACTACCGCGACGCCAACACCATCCTCGATCCGACCTCGGCCCCGGTCAAGCTGTCCGACGGGCGCTATTACGCGATGGACTACAAGTTCACGAACCCGCGCGTGTACGGCTCGATGCGCAAGCAGCCGTTCCAGCAGAAGGCGGACGGCCTGAACCTGAAGGGATCGTTCACCAACGACGACTGGCGCATCGAGGCGGCCGGCGTGCTGTCCAAGGCCACCAACTACGGCTACCAGGGCCAGCTCGACGTGCGCAACACCGCCAAGGCCCTGGGCGCCGGCGGCACGGGCAACGGCATCACCGGCCAGGTCGGCCTGTCGGGTGGCCTCGACCACTTCACGATGGGCTTCAACCAGAGCGCGCCGGCGCTGGGCGCCGCGCAGCTGACGGGCCCCTGGACCTGGGGCGGCACCGGCAACACCCCGACCGTCACCAATGCCGCCGGCGACGTGTTCATCGTGGCCGGCTCGGACAACTACGCCGACAACCGCGTCAAGGCATTGCGCCTGGACGCCGAGCGCTTCCTCGACCTGGCGTGGCTCGAGTCGGTCCAGGGCGGCGCCCAGTACAACAAGAACACGTACGACTCGCGCGCCTACCGCTCCAGCGCCGCGGGCATCGACTACGGCAGGATCGGCACGAACTTCGTCGCGCCGAGCGCGTTCGCGCACGACTTCTTCGGCGGGAACGCCGGCAACTACCTGACCAACTGGCAGACGGTGAACTACGACCTGGCCAGCTCGACCCTGCAGCCGACCATCGCCGCCAACCTGCTGCGCACGGCCAGCGGCTGGGTCAACGATCCGGCCGACGGCGGCTTCACCAGCAACAACTTCAGCGTGGACGACGACATCAAGGCGCTCTACCTGATGGGCAAGCTGGACGGCAAGATCGCCGGCATCCGCGTGCGCGGCCACATCGGCGTGCGCCACGAGGAAACGAAGCAGACCGTCGTCTCGATGGACCGCACCGGCACCGGCGCCACGGCCACGTTCCACACCAATACCAGGGAGACGACCTACAAGAACAACCTGCCCTCGATGCTGCTGGCGGCCGACCTGACCAGCAAGCTGGTGCTCCGCTACGGCAACTACAAGACGTTCATCCGGCCGAACCCGCGCGACATCTCGCCGATCTCGACGACCGTCGTGGAAGACGCGGTGAACGGCGGCTTCACCGTCAGCCTGGGACGCGTGAACATCACGCCGTACACGTCCGATTCGCAGGACCTGGCGCTCGAATACTACAACCGCCCGAACGGCCTGATCGGCCTGGCCGTGTACCGCAAGAAGATCCACGGCATGATCGTCGGCGAGAACCGCGATGCGCTGCTGTGCCCTGCCGACGGCTACAACCTGGGCCTCGGCACCTGGAGCGTGGCGGGCGACCGCTGCGTCAGCGACATCGCGGCACCGGCCGGCAAGGGCCTGAACGGCAAGTACACGATCGACGTCAACGGCGCCGTCAACTCGCCGAACGACCTGATCGCCGAGGGCGCCGAACTGACGGTCCAGCAGACCTTCGATTTCCTGCCGGCGCCGTTCAACGGCATGGGCGGCGTCTTCAATTATTCGTACACCCGCACCAAGGGCAAGTCGCCGGACGGCTCGCCGGCCTTCCTGAACAACGTCTCGCCCCGCTCGGCCAACCTGATCCTGTACTACGAGACGCCGGTGTGGGGCGTGCGCGGCGTCTACAACTACCGCGACGACTACAACCTGCCCAGCGGCGGCACGTTCAGCGGCGCGGCGCGCTCGGTCAAGGCGCGCGGCCAGTTCGACCTGTCGGCGTCGTACAAGCTGACGGAGAACCTGTCGCTGGCCGTGGACGGTTTCAACCTGAGCGACACGTTCCGCCAGGAGTACGAAGGCACGATGGCCAAGCTGCGCCGCGCCGACTACGACGGCCGCACGTTCCAGGCCTCGCTGCGCTACACGTTCTTCTGAACGATATGCCGAGGATCGCGATCGCCGGGCTGGATCGGCACGATGCCGCCGCCGCGCCGACCGGCCCGCGGGCGGCGGCCGCGGCCCTGCTGGCGCGGTTCGAAACCACGTCCGTCGCGGCGGCATCCGCCGGCGCCGCGGGCCCGGCGGATTTCGCCCGCCGCGTCGCACCCTGCCTGCGGCGCGGCGACGTCGACGGCGTCATCCTGTGCATCGAATCGACTGCGCATCCCCATCAGGTGCGCGCCGCCCTGCGCCTGGTGGACAAGCCCGCGCTGCTGCTGTCGCTGCCAGCGGACGGCATGGAACCGGACGATGCGGCCGCCGGCGGCGCCGCCACCGCGCGGCGCACGCTGGTCGCGGAACTGGCCTTCACGCTGCGCGCGGAACGCGCGAACGTCGACGTCGTCGCCGGCCGCGGCGACTGCGCGGCCACGCTCGAGCGCATCCTGCATTGGACCGATACGCTGGGCGCGAGCAGGCGCCTGGCCGGCACGGACGTCGGCATCCTGTATGCGGCCGCCGACGGGATGCCGCGCGCGGCCGCCCGGCTGCCCGTGCTGTCGAACGCCCTGGGCCTGCGCTTCGTTGCGCTGGACAGCGCGGACCTCGGGCGGCGCCGCGGCGCGGTCTCGCGGTTCCGCCTGCGCCGCAAGCTGGCCGACTTCGACGGCGCGATCGACATCGGCTGCGCGCCCGCCGCCATCGACGCCGTCCTGCGCACCGCCTGCGCGCTGGACGACATGGTCTGGGCCCACCGCTGCGGCGCCATCGTCCACTGCCCCGGCACCCACGCCGGCGCCGGGCACGCGCTGATCGAACGGACGCTCCCCGCCGGCGCCGCGCTGCTGAACGGCCGCGGGCTGCCGGTCGCCGGACGGGGCGGCGTGAACGCGGTCGCGGCGCGCTGCGTGCTGGAAGCGCTGGGCGCGCCGGCCGCCTGCGCGGAACCGGTCGGCACGCACGCCCGGCGCGGGACCACGGCATGGGCCGTGGACGTCCCGCACCGGCACCTGGCAGGCGCGCGCCGCGCCCGGATCGACGGGGAACTGCGGGTGACGCAGGCCATCGCCGCCGGCCCCGTCACGGCGCTGGCGCTGGTCGAGCCGGCGCCCGGCACGCTCGTCCTGCAGTTCGCCGAAGGCGTGATCGTCGACGGGCCGGACGGCGGCTGCGACATCGCCCTCGACGCGCCGCCGGGCGACTTCACCGGCGCGCGCTGCGCGCTCGGCCGCGGGCACGCGGGCCTCGCCATCGAGCGGCTGGCCCGCTATCTGAACCTGGACGCGCTGCGGGCCGGCCAGGCACCTACAATACGGTAACACCACCCTCCACGACACCATGCACACTTCCGCTCCAACCCGTTATGCGCGACTGCTCGCCGCCACCGTGTCCGCGCTCGCCTTCGCCGGCTGCGCCCAGTTGCCGACCGCGCCCGTCCGATTCAGCGACGTCGGGCCGGCGTGGGCCGAGAACTCGGTGAATACGGTCGTATTCCGCAAGAACTCGCTGGTCACGGCCGGCGACACGCAATACGTCGCGTTCTACGACAGCGACCGCTACGTCGTGCTGGGCCGGCGCAAGCTGGGCACCCGCGACTGGACGCTGCACCGCACCCAGTACCAGGGCAATGCGGCCGATGCGCACAACACGATCAGCATCATGGTGGACGGCGCCGGCTACCTGCACGTCGCCTGGGACCACCACAACAACCGGCTGCATTATGCGAAGAGCGTCCGTCCGGGCGCCCTGGATCTGGGCGAGAAGCAGGCGATGACGGGGCACGACGAGGACGCCGTCACGTATCCGGAATTTCACCGCATGCCGGACGGGAACCTGCTGTTCCTGTTCCGTAACGGCGCGTCCGGCGAAGGCAATCTCGTGGTGAACCGCTACGATGTCCGGACGGGCAGCTGGCACCGCCTGTTCAGCAACCTGATCAGCGGCGAGGGAGAGCGCAGCGCGTACTGGCAGGCGTTCGTCGACCGGCGCGGCACGATCCACCTGTCCTGGGTCTGGCGCGAATCGCCCGACGTGAGCAGCAACCACGACCTCGCCTATGCCCGTTCGCGCGACGGCGGCCTGACCTGGGAAAAATCGGACGGCACGCGCTACGATCTGCCGATCACCGCCGCGAGCGCGGAATACGCCGCGCGCATCCCGACCGGCAGCGAATTGATCAACCAGACCTCGATGGCGGCCGACCGCGACGGCCGGCCCTACATCGCCACGTACTGGCGCGACCGCGACAGCCACGTGCCCCAGTACCGGATCGTGCGGCGCACGGCCGCCGGCTGGCAGGTGACCACGCTCGGCTTCCGGCACCTGCCGTTCAGCCTCGCCGGCGGCGGCACCAAGGCGATTCCGATCGCGCGGCCCCAGATCATGATCGACGAGACCCGGCCGCGGCCCGCGGGCGTGCTCGTGTTCCGCGACGCGGAGCGCGGGAACAGGGTGTCGGTCGTGACGATCACGGACTTCGACCGCCCCAGCTGGTCGATCCGCGACCTGGACGATGCGTCCGTCGGCGCCTGGGAACCGACGTTCGACACGGAACTGTGGCGCGACAAGGCCGAGCTCCACCTGTTCGTGCAGGACACGTCCCAGGTCGACGGCGAAGGCCAGGCGGTGCGCCCGCCCAGCCTCGTCCGCGTGCTGGAGTGGAAGCCGTCGTTCTGAAGCGCGCGACCGGCGGCCGCGCCCGGCGCGCGCCGGAAACCGGCGCCAGAAACCGCCACGAAATGCGTTTTTCCAGGCCGTAATCTACTTCCATCGCCGCCGCGCAACCGGCGCGGCGGCGATGTCCTCCACGGCATCCCGTGGTCCCAATCCATTTCAAGGGAGTAGATTATGTCTGGTGAACTGATTGACATGGCATCTCAATTCAAGGGTCTGCCGATGGGCGACCTGATCGGCGGTCCGCTGACGGCCGCCTGCGACGCGCAGGTGCGCCTGGCGAATGCCACCGCGGACTTCATCAAGTACGTCGGTTTCCTGCCGCCCGGCGCGAACGATCCGAAAGGGATCGGCGCGACCCGCGTGGCGAGCTTCGGCTTCAAGCGCCTGGCCCCCGATCCGTCGGACGCCAGCAAGACCGTCGAGCAGCACGTGGAACTGGACGTGCCGCTGCTGGCCATCGTCAAGGTGCCGAGCCTGTCGATCACGAAGGTCGACATCACGTTCGACATGGAGGTGAAATCGTCGTTCGCCTCGAAGGAATCGACCGACGCGTCCGCGAAGATGTCGGCCGACATGAAGTTCGGCTGGGGCCCGTTCAGCGCGACCGTGCACCTCGAAGGTTCCGTCGCCAGCCACAAGGAAAACACGCGCAGCTCCGACAATTCGGCCAAGTACCACGTGCAGGTGCTGGCCGAGGACACCGGCATGCCCGAAGGCCTGGCCCGCGTGCTGGACATCCTGCATTCCGCGATCCAGCCGTCCGTCACGCCGGCCGCCGCCGGCGGTAACACGCCGTAACGCGTCCGCGCCGCGGACGGGCGGCACCGCCTTCCGTCCGCGCCTTCCCTTCCCTCCGAGGAGCTTGATCATGAACGAAATCACGCAGCAGCAGTTGCGGTCGATAATGATCGCACCCGACGCCGACACGCGCGCGGGCCACTGGGTCGCCGCACTGAACGACTGCATGCGCGCCGGCGCGATCGCGGGCGCCGCGCGCCAGGCCGCCTTCCTGGCGCAGGTGATGGTGGAATCGTCCGAACTGCGCCGTGTCGACGAGGCGCTCAGCTACACGGCGGAGCGGCTGCGCCAGGTGTGGCCGCCGCGCTTTCCGAGCGACGAAGTGGCCGAGCGCTATGCCCGCAACCCGCGCGCGCTGGCCAACTACGTCTACGCCGGCCGGATGGGCAACGGCGACGAGGCGAGCGGCGACGGCTGGCGCTTCCACGGTCGCGGCCTGATCCAGCTGACCGGGCGCGACAACTACGCGGCGTTCGCACGGGCCATGCAGGTCGATGCCGTCGCCAATCCCGACCTGCTGCTCGAGCCGGCCGGCGCCGCGCTGTCGGCAGCGTGGTTCTGGCAGTCGAAGGGCTTGAACGAGCTGGCCGACCAGCTGGATGGCGCCCAGGCCGACCAGCGCTTCGAACAGATCACCCGGCGCATCAACGGCGGCACGCTCGGCCTGGACGTACGCCGCGCCTACTGGCTGCGGGCGCGCAACGCGCTCGGCGCCGGCGCCTAGATCCGCCTCGCGCCGCCCGGAGTTCCACCATGTCCATCCGTCTGCGCCGCGGCGGCGCCTACCTGGCCGACCTGAACACGCTGCGCCGTCTCGTCGAGGCCAACGGGCCGCGCACGACCATCCTGCCCGTCACGATCACCCATCCGGCCAGCGCCGGCCATGTCGACGTCTACCTGAACCTGGCGCACGAACCGGACGCCGCGCGGCCGCGCCCCGCGGCCTCGCTTTGCGTGCTGGGCTGGCGCAACGAGCACGGCGCCTGGCATTTCCACGTCCCGGGCGTGGCCAGCCTGCCGGACGCGCTGATCCCGGGCGGCTGCACCGGCACCTACGCCGGCCTCGGTCATCCGCACGAACTGCCTGCCCTCACCAACGCCGACCTGGGCCACGACGTCGCCGCCCTCGCCGCCTACGCCGGCCGCCCGCTCGACCAGGCATTGCGCGACAGCCTGGCGCGCCTGATCATCGTCGTCAGCGAAGCCCTGCGCTTCGACAGCGTGGCGGCCGGCGTCAACGCCGTCCTCGTCATGGACGGCAGCTTCCGCCCCAACCACGTCACCCTGCGCGCCTGGGACGGTCACACGCTCGGCACGGGCGACGTCTCGCCCTGGCACCAACGCCCGCTCCCCCGCTGACACAAAACCCGCTGCCGGCATGCCGGGAGCGGGTCGTCGTCACGATTCCGGTCGAAGCGCGCGCTACGCGGCGGGCCTGAGCGTGCGGCCCAGGCGCTCGGTCTCGTTCTGGCCGAGCGTCACCGCGTCGAGGATCAGGTTGGCGAAGTCCATCGGCTGGCGCCCGCTCACGTAGGCCTTCAGCTTGTCGAAGCTGGACTTGTGATCGTCGCCGACGAGGTTCTTTTCGATCAGCGGGATGCCGGCCTTGATGATCGTGGCGCAGTACGTGGCCCACGCGCTGTTGGCCGTCGCGCGGGCCTTGTTCTGCGCCGTCGCCATGTCCGGCGCGCCGCCGGTCGGGCTCTCGGGATACAGCGGCGCCCAGCAATCGGCCCGGCCCAGGTGCGTGCACGACGCCGGGAAGCCGGTGGCCTCCATGAACACGGCGCAGCAGATGCACGAGGCCAGCTTGGTCGTCTTCGCGGGCGGCGGGCCGTCGACCTGGCCGACGGCGATCTCGTACGGCTTGCCCGCCGGCTGGCCGGGCGCCGCGATCTCGTGCATCTTGACGTCGTAGATGGCCTGGATCATGCCGTGCGTGTAGCCGACCAGCGCATTCCCGTCCAGCGCGACCGGGTTGCGCCGCTTGTCCGCGTCCTGGAAGTACATGCCCTGCGCCGCGAGCGTCGCCTGGAACTCGTTGGTCCCGATCATGCCCCAGATCTTCTGCTTCGCGTCCTTGCCGACGGCGACGCCGTCCACCGGCGCGCTCGGGACCCAGCGCCGCGACGCCGGATCGTTCGGGATCACGTGCCGATACGTACAGAACAGGTTCGACTGCCCGCCGGCCCGGCCGTCGACGAAGCCGGTGTACGCGCCGGCGCCCTGGTAGCCGATCTCCAGCGGCCGGTCGGCACCGTTCGGCGTCAGCTGGCGCAGCGCCAGCGCCAGCAGGTCCTTCGCCGCCTGCGTGGCCGGCGCCGGCGGGTCGTAGCGCAGCGGCGAGTCGGGCGGCAGGTCGCCGCTGCCGCCGATGATGCGCACGTTGCCGTTCTTGTCGTAGGTCGGCGTGATCCGCGCTTCCACCTTGCGGCCCGTGGGCTTGCCGAAATCGGCGCCGGCGTTCTGCAGCGCCAGGTTGATGGCGCCGACGACCGCGGCGAGCTTCCTGATTTCCGGCGTCTCCTGGATGCGCTGCGGCGGGATGTTCAGCGGCGCCTCCGTCTCGAACGAGCAGTTCAGGTTCTTCGACAGGCGCGTGTAGGCGTGGCCCACGATCGCGGCCGCCATGATGACGTCGCCGTCGGCGTGCGGACTGCTCTTGCTGTCCAGGATACCTTGCTGGTGTACGAATGCCATATTGCCTCCTTGGTCAATGAAACAGCGGGGAATTGCCGTTTCATTGTCCGCAGCGGGCGGCGATGCGGCCTGTCGAAACCTGACGGCCGCGTCGCGCGGCGGTGCGGTCACCCGGTCCCGGCGGTGGAGTCGCGCACGACCAGCGCATACGGCATCAGCCGGTGCCGCGGCGCGCAGGCGCGGCCCCGGCGCTGCGAGCGGATGTGCTCGATCAGCAGCGCGACGGCGCCGCGCGCCATGTCGGTGATCGGCTGGCGGATGGTGGTCAGTTCCGGCCACACGGCGGTGGCGAGGGGCGTGTCGTCGAAGCCGCAGACGGCGACGTCACCCGGGACATGCAGGCGCATGCCGTGCGCGACGGCGACCACGGCCGCCGCCATGTCGTCGTTGCTGGCGAAGATGGCGGTGGGACGGGTCGGCCGCGCCAGCAGCTCGCGCGCCGCCAGCAGCCCGGAACGGTAGGTGAACATGCCCTGCGCGATGCGTTCGGCCCGGACCTCGTGGCCGGCGTGGCGCATGGTGTCGATGAAGGCCTGGTAACGCAGCTGGGCCGGCGTGTGCTCGGGGTCGCCCTTGATGAAGCCGATGTCCACGTGGCCCAGCGACAGCAGGTAGTTCGTCAGCGTCCGCGCGCCTTCGTAGTCGTCGATGCGCACGGCCGACATCCGCGGCGACGGCCGGGCCGTCGCCACGGCCAGCGTGGGCATGCCAAGCGCCGACAGCTGCCGCATCGCCGCCTTCGAGTCGCACAGGGGCGGCGGCACGAGGATGCCGTCGGCGCCGTTCGCGATCAGGCGGTCGATGGCGACGCGCTGGCCGCGCAGGTCACCGCAGTTCTCCAGGATCAGGTGGGCGCCGCTGCGTCCGCACTCGCCCAGCGCGCCGACGAGAAAGGCGCTGAGGAAGGCCTCGCTGGGGTTGCTGTACAGGAGGCCCACGCGCAAGGTGCCGATGCGCGCGGCGCGCGCCGCCACGTTGACCCGATAATGCAGCTCCTCGATGGCGCGCATGACTTTTTCACGGTTCCCGGCGCTGACGGTGGGCGTGCCGTTGATGACGCGCGAAACCGTCATCGCCGACACCCCGGCCCGTTGCGCGACGTCCCATACCGTCGCGCGTGCGTCAGGCGCCGTCGCCACGATTCGCTCGTTGTGCGGAACGCTGCCCGGGATGCCCGTCGCCGGGGCCGTCGCACGGCAGCTTGTCCAGGTCGTCCAGCGTCCAGCTGTCGCGCCAGCGCACGACGGGCCGGTCGCCCTCCCATTCCACGGGCAGCCACACGTAGCGGCCATCGATGGCGTCCTTCGGGCGCCAGACGTCGAACATCAGGATGTGCCGCGCGCAGCCGTTGCGATGCAACGTCAGTGCATAGGTCGACTGGCCGCCGAACGTGGTGTTGCGCTGCGCCGGCGTGCCGCGCACGGGATTCCCGAGCGCCCGCCACGGACCGAAGGCGTTGTCCGCCACGTACGACCTGGCCGCGTTCGGCTTCCAGCCCGACAGGCCCGACGTCACGAGGTAGTACCTGCCGCCATGCCTGAACATGGCCGGCGCCTCGTCGTCGCCGCCGGGCACCACGCGCGCATACTGCCCGCTGCTGCGCAGGTAGTCCCCGCTCAGGCGCGACACGTGCATCGTATGGTTTTCCTCGGACGCGTAGATGTCGTAGGCGCTGCCGTCGTCGTCCACGAACAGCGTCATGTCGCGCGCCATCTGGCCGCCGGCGTGGTCGCGCGCGAGGAAGGACGCCGCGGGATCCTTGTCCGCCGGCGCCACGTCCACCGGCCAGGCGCCGGCGTCCGGGCGGAACGAACCCTGGTAGACATACGGTCCGGCCGCGCGGTCGGCCACGGCGACGCCCGCGCGCGCCGCATCGTAGCGCTGTCCCTTGAGTTCGAGGTGGAACCACATCACGAACTTGCCGGTCTTCGCGTTGCGGACCACCTTCGGCCGTTCGATGATCGCGCCCCTGGCGATGTCGCTGGCCGGATCGCTGCTCACTGCCAGCGCGATGCCTTCGTCATGCCAGTCGGTCAGGTTGCGCGAACTGTACACGTGCACGCCGACCTGGGCGCGGTTGCCGGCCTCGCCCGCGACCTTGTGCTCGCCGAACCAGTAATACACGCCCCGGTCTTCGAGAATGCCGCCGCCGTGCGCATTGATGTGCATGCCCTCGTCGTCGGGCCAGAGCTCGCCCGGCCGGAACGCATCGGCCGCCCGCGCATGGGCCGCCATGCACAGGAGGACCGAGGCCATGGCGACGATCGACATGCGCGGCCCGATGCTGTGTTTCCGATTCATCTTCTTCTCCAAGTAATACGCATGGCCTCGTTATACGTCCGATGCGTTGCTCCGCGGTGTGCGCGGATGCCGGCCGCCATTTTAGATATCGATAACAAACGAGCTCGATTATAGGTCGGACCCAATTCTTAAAATGGCCAATACCGTTTATCATTTTTGTGGCGGGCATGGGCCGCAGGCGCGGACTTCCCATGTCGCAACGACTCTTCCCACGTGGTCCCGTCCGCGGTCGCGCTGGCCGACATATCGCGCGGACGCAAACGCCGCGGCACAAATTACCCGACTGCAACATCAACGCACCGGTTCGCGCGACACGCCGACTATTTTTTCGAAACCCTGAATCCACCCGCCTCCCGGCTCCGTATAAGGAATGCATTCGTGCTCAATCATCAACCTTGACCAGGCAGAGGGGGAATCATGTTGCAAGAAAAGATATCAAAAACCGCCGGCGGCGTCACGCTGCGCGTATTGGTGGCGGCCATCTGTGCCGGCGCCGCGATCCAGGTGCCCGTGCAGGCGTCCAGCCACCGGGAAGCACCGTTCATCACCAGGCAGCCGAAAGTCGACGCCACCGACTTCTACATGTTCCGCAGTTACGAGCCGGGCCGCGCGGGCTTCGTGACGCTGATCGCGAACTACGTGCCGCTGCAGGATGCGTATGGCGGCCCGAACTACTTCATGATGGACCCGGACGCGCTGTACGAGATCCACATCGACAATAACGGCGACGCCAGGGAAGACATCACCTTCCAGTTCAGGTTCCAGAACGCGAACAAGGATGCCCAGTTGACCGTCGGCGGCAAGAAGGTGTCGATCCCGCTCGTGATCAACGGCGGCGCCATCGCCGACCCGAACGCGCCCGGCGCCAACGTGCGCGAGACCTATACCGTCAACGTGGTGCGCGGCGACCGTCGTACCGGACAGCGCAGTCCGGTGACCAATGCGACCGGCGGCGGCGCGGCCTTCGACAAACCCCTCGACAACATCGGCAACAAGTCGATCCCGAACTACGCGGCGTACGCGGCCAGGCACGTCTACACGGTCAACGTGCCCGGCTGCTCGACGCCGGCGCGCATGTTCGTCGGCCAGCGCAAGGACCCGTTCGTCGTGAACCTGGGCGAGACCTTCGACCTCATCAACATCAAGGCGCCGGCCACCGAGTTCGCGGCCAACGCCGAAAAGGCGGCGAAGGATGACCTGGCCGACAAGAACGTGACCAGCATCGAGCTCGAAGTCGCCGCCGCCTGCCTCATGGCCGGCGGCGACCCGGTGATCGGCGGCTGGACCACGGCCAGCATGCGCCAGGCGCGCCTGCTGAATCCGGTCCCGGCCGGCGCCGGCGCGTCGAAGGAAGGCGGCGCCTGGACCCAGGTGTCGCGCCTGGGCATGCCGCTCGTGAACGAAGTCGTGATCGGCCTGAAGGACAAGGACCGCTTCAATGCCAGCAAACCGATGAACGATGCCCAGTTTGCCGACTACGTCACGAATCCGACCTTGCCCGCCCTGGTCGAGATCCTGTACGGGAATGCCGGTGCCAAGGCCCCGACCAACTTCCCGCGCAACGACCTCGTGACCGCGTTCCTGACCGGGGTGAAGGGCCTGAACCAGCCCATCAAGGTGACGCCGGCCGAGATGCTGCGCCTGAACACGTCGATTGCCCCGGCCGCGATGGGTTCGCAGAAACGCCTGGGCGTGATCGACGGCGACAACGCCGGCTTCCCGAACGGACGCCGTCCGGGCGATGACGTGGTCGACATCGCGCTGCGCGTCGTGATGGGCAAGCTGTGCACGCTGAAACTGGGTTGCGCCCCGTCCGATGCGCCGGCCGGCGGCCTGCATTTCACCGATGGCGCGTACCTGGACGACAGCTTCTTCACGAACGGCTTCCCGTACCTGAAGACCCCGCTGCCGGGTTCGCCGCAACAATAAGCCCGCGAAGGAGACGATCATGAGGAAACTCTTGCCATGCATGATGCTGGCCGGCGGGCTGCTGGCCGCGTGCGGCGGCAGCGACCACGACGACGGCGCCGCCATGTCCCCGCTGCCGCCGCCGCCCGCGTCCGGTGGCGGCACGCCGGCCGCGGACAAGTTCACGGTCCAGGTCGCCAGCCTGGTCGCGAGCGCGCCGGACGATGCCGAACCGGCGCCGCTCGACGACGCGGCGCCGGCCATGCCCGACGACACCGAGCCGCAGGCGGTGCAATGAAGCCCGGCGCCGCCATCCGCACCCTGGCTGCGGCGCTGCTGGCCTGCGCCGGCGCCGGGGCCGCCGCCGCCCCGCGCCTGCCGGCCAGCGGCGCCGAGGTGCTCGAGGTCCTGCCCTGGCGCGCCGACCCGCAGCAGCGCGAACTGCGTGCGCTGCGCGAGCGCCTGCAGGAAGCGCCGCGCGACCAGGCGCGCGCGGTCGACGTCGCACGCCGCTACATCGAAGCCGGGCGGCGCGAAGCCGACCCGCGCTACTACGGCTACGCGCAAGCCGCGCTGGGGCCGTGGTGGCGCCTGGCCGCGCCGCCGCCGCCAGTGCGCCTGCTGCGCGCCACGCTGCTGCAGAGCGAACACCGGTTTCCCGAGGCGCTGGCCGACCTCGCGGGATTGACGGACCGGCAGCCGGACAACGCCCAGGCCTGGCTGACTCGCGCCACCATCGAAACCGTGCGCGCCGACTACGCCGCGGCCACGCGGAGCTGCGCGCGCCTGTCCAGCCTCGCCGACGAACTGGTGACCACGGCCTGCATCGCCAACGTGGGGGCCGTGAACGGGCGGCTGGCGGCCAGCGAACGCCTGCTCGCGGCCGTGCGCGCGCGCGCCGGCGCCGGCGTGGAGGCGCCCGCCGTCGACGCCTGGGTGCTCACGATGCTGGCCGAAATGGCGCAGCGCCGCGGTGCCGCGGCCATCGCCGACGCGCGCTTCGGCGCCGCGCTGCGCGAGGCACCGCGCGACACCTATCTGCTGGGCGCCTATGCCGACTTCCTGCTGGACGCCGGCCGTCATGCCGAGGCGGCCACGCTGCTGGCGCCGCACGCGCGCGTGGACGGCCTGCTGCTGCGCCACGCGCTCGCATTGCGCGGGGCCGGCCGCGCACGCGACCTGGCGCCCGAACTGGCGGAGCTGGCGGCGCGCTTCGACGCGGGCGAACGGCGCGGCGACGGCGTCCACCTGCGCGAGCAGGCCCGCTTCGAGCTGGCCCTGCGCGGCGACACCAGCCGCGCGCTGGCGATCGCGCGGCGCAACTGGGACGTGCAGAAGGAGCCGGCCGACGCCCGCATCCTGCTGGAAGCGGCGCTCGCCGCGCACGACGCCGCGAGCGCCCGTCCGGTACTCGACTGGATGCGCAGCGCGCGCGTGGAAGACGTCCAGCTCGCGCGCCTCGCCGCGCAGTTCGACACGCCATTCAACCCGCAGTCCAACCGGCGCGGAGGCAAGGCATGAAACGCCTGTGGGTCCTGTTTTGCATCTTCCTCGCCGGCGCGGCGTGGTCGCTGCCCGCCGCCGCGCACAAGCCGAGCGACGCCTACCTGCGCCTGACGACGGAAAAGGCCGGTGCCGACGTGCGCGGCGAGTGGGACATCGCGCTGCGCGACCTGGACTACGCCATCGGCCTCGACGCCGACAACGACGGCCAGCTGACCTGGGACGAAGTCCGCAACCGCCACGCCGCGATCGCCGCGTACGCGCTGGCGCGCCTGCACCTGGCGCGCGGCGGCGCCGCCTGCGCACTCGTGCCGGGCAGGCAGCTGGTCGACACCCACACGGACGGCACCTACACGGTGCTGGCCTTCGCCGCCCGTTGCCCGCGGGCCGGTCCGCTCACGGTCGAATATCGCCTGTTCGCCGACGTCGACCCGCAGCACAAGGGCCTGGCCAGCGTGCGCGACGGCGACAGCGTACGCACCCTGGTGCTCGGCAGCGACCATCCGCGCGCCACGGTCGACGAGGGCGCGGGCGGCGCGGCCAGCGGTTTCCTGGCCTACGTCCGGCACGGCATCGTGCACATCTGGGTCGGCTACGACCATATCCTGTTCCTGGTGTCGCTGCTGCTGCCGGCCGTGCTGGTGCGCGACGGGCGCGGCTGGCGCGCCGTGTGCGGCATGCGCGCGGCGTTGACCGACGTGCTGAAGATCGTGACGGCGTTCACCGTCGCGCACTCGATCACGCTGAGCCTCGCCGCCTTGGGCATCGTGGCGCTGCCTTCGCGCTGGGTCGAGTCGGCGATCGCCCTGTCGGTGCTGCTGGCGGCGCTGAACAACGTGCTGCCCGTCGCACGCGGGCGGCGCTGGGCCGCGGCCTTCCTGTTCGGCCTCGTGCACGGCTTCGGCTTCGCCAGCGTCCTGGCCGACCTCGGGCTGCAGCCGGGGGCGCTGGCGGCGTCCCTGGTCGGCTTCAACCTCGGCGTCGAGATCGGCCAGCTGGCGATCGTCGCCGCGTTCCTCCCCCTCGCCTACCTGATGCGCAGCACCTGGTTCTACCGGCGCGTCGTCCTGGTGGGCGGGTCGGGGATGATCATGCTGGTGGCCGCCGTGTGGCTGGGGGAGCGCTTGTTCGACCTGAAGCTGCTGCCGGTGTAGGCCCGAGGCCGGGTTTCAACCGGCGATGGCCGCTGCCCTGCCGATCGAATGGTGTCGACAGCGCCTCTTTTGCCGGGCGCCGATGGTCACGCGACGACTACGCCGACAGCTTCCGCATCTCGGCGAACAGGTCGGCCTTGCCTTCGAAGCCGATACCCGGCAGGTCCGGCATCGTGATGTAGCCGTCGTCGACCCTGACGCCGTCCGGGAAGCCGCCGTACGGCTGGAACAGGTCGGGGTAGGACTCGTTGCCGCCCAGGCCCAGGCCGGCCGCGATGTTCAGCGACATCTGGTGGCCGCCGTGCGGGATGCAGCGGCTCGGCGACCAGCCGTGCTCGCGCAGCATGTCGAGGGTGCGCAGGTACTCGACCAGGCCGTACGACAGCGCGCAGTCGAACTGCAGCCAGTCGCGGTCGGCGCGCATGCCGCCGTAGCGGATCAGGTTGCGCGCGTCCTGCATCGAGAACAGGTCCTCGCCGGTCGCCATCGGGTTCTTGTAGTAGTTGCGCAGGGTCGCCTGCAGTTCGAAGTCGAGCGGGTCGCCCGGTTCTTCGTACCAGAACAGGTCGTACTGCGACAGCGCTTTTGCATACTCGATCGCGGTATCGAGGTCGAAGCGGCCGTTGGCGTCCACCGCCAGCTTCTGGCCATCTTTCAGCACCGACAGGATGCTGTCGATCCGGCGCAGGTCTTCGTCCAGCGACGCGCCGCCGATCTTCTTCTTCACGACCGTGTAACCGCGGTCGATGTAGCTGCGCATTTCATCCTTCAGCTTGTCGTGGTCCTGGCCCGGGTAATAGTAACCACCGGCTGCGTACACGAAGATCTTGCGGTCCGGCTTGCCGTTACCGTAGCGGTCGGCCAGCAGCTGGAACAGCGGCTTGCCTTCGATCTTGGCGACCGCATCCCACACGGCCATGTCGATGGTGCCGATGGCCACCGAACGCTCGCCGTGGCCACCCGGCTTCTCGTTGGTGAACATGCAGTTCCAGATCTTGTGCGGATCGAGGTTGGTGCCGGCGTCGTCGACCAGCGAAGCCGGATCGGCTTCCAGGATGCGCGGGATGAAGCGCTCGCGCATCAGCTTGCCCTGGCCGTAGCGGCCGTTCGAGTTGAAGCCGTAGCCGATGACCGGCTTGCCGTCGCGGATCACGTCGGTGACCACGGCGACCAGGCTCAGCGTCATCTTGCTGAAGTCGATGTACGCGTTCCGGATCGGCGAGCTGATGGGAACGGTCTTTTCACGGATTTCTACGATTCTCACGGGAGTCTCCTGAGGACAATCGCATGTCTTGGATGCGATCAGGTGTCGGAAAACCGTAGATTAAGGTGCCTGGAAGCGCCTATAATTCTCCCGGATTCAATTATGAAATGCGTTCAAGTGAAGAATGATCCGACCTCCGACATGCAGTTTTTCGTGCTCGTGGCCAAGCACGGCAGTCTTGCTGCGGCGGCGCGGGCCATCGACCTGACGCCGCCGGCGGCCACCAAGCGGCTGGCCACGCTCGAGAGCCGGCTCGGTGTCCGGCTCCTCAACCGGACCACGCGCACGCTCAGCCTGACAAGCGAAGGCGAGACCTATCTGCAGCATGCGACGCGCATCCTGGCCGACATCACGGAAATGGAGGACGCGGTGGCGCAAGCGCGGTCCACGCCGCGTGGATTGCTGCGTGTGAACGCGACCCTGGGTTTCGGGCGCACGACGATCGCACCGCTGGTGTCCGCGTTCGGTGCGCGCTATCCGGAAGTGGAAGTCCAGATGGAAGTCACCGACAAGCCCATCGACCTCGTCGAGAGCGGCTTCGACCTCGCGATCCGGTTTGGCGCCTTACCGGACAAACGGCTCAATGCCCGCAAGATCATGTCGAACCGGCGCTTCCTGTGCGCCTCTCCAGGCTACCTGGAGCGCCATGGCACGCCGATGAACCTGGCGGACCTCGCCAACCATCGCTGCATCATCCACCGGCAGAACGACGACGCCTATGGCATCTGGCGCTTCATGCACCACGACCATAGCGAAGTGGTCAAGGTGCACGGCATGCTGTCGAGTAACGACGGCGACATCGTGCTCGGCTGGGCGCTGGACGGCCACGGTATCCTGATCCGATCGGAATGGGACCTGGCGAAATACCTCGACAGTGGGCGGCTGAAAATCGTGCTGCCCGAGTTCGACCTGCCTGCCGCAGACCTGTTTGTCTATTATCCCAGCAAGCGCAATCAGACGATCCGCGCACGGGCGTTCATCGACTTTCTTGTCGAGCACCTGCGGGAGCCGCAGGATCATCAAGGCGCCCGGCCTGTTGCCGGCCGCACCGGCACAAGGTTCAGGTGAGTGGGCACGCGAAGCGGCACGGTCCAGCAACTTGTGACTCGACCTGATACTGGCCGGCACGGGAGCGCAAATCTGGAGATGGGATGGAGGCGAGGATGGGAGTCGAACCCATCTACACGGCTTTGCAGGCCGCTGCATAACCGCTTTGCTACCTCGCCGGAGGAAGACTTTGACTATCGAAGCGACCGGTTAGCTGTCGCAACGACACGAGAAGGCTGGCTTCTCTGTAACTGGAGCGGGAGAAGAGTCTCGAACTCTCGACCTCAACCTTGGCAAGGTTGCGCTCTACCAA
>NZ_LMCY01000003.1:341085-341170 GCF_001425685.1 Massilia sp. Root335
CGGTACTACGTTTCGTGAATCGCTGGAGCGGGAGAAGAGTCTCGAACTCTCGACCTCAACCTTGGCAAGGTTGCGCTCTACCAAC
>NZ_LMCY01000003.1:341297-341388 GCF_001425685.1 Massilia sp. Root335
AGGAGTCCATCACGCACTGCCGTAAAACACTGGAGCGGGAGAAGAGTCTCGAACTCTCGACCTCAACCTTGGCAAGGTTGCGCTCTACCAA
>NZ_LMCY01000003.1:341537-341644 GCF_001425685.1 Massilia sp. Root335
GGAGTCTTACTTGTACTGCTGCCCCAGCCTCATCTGCCGATGAGTGGAGCGGGAGAAGAGTCTCGAACTCTCGACCTCAACCTTGGCAAGGTTGCGCTCTACCAACT
>NZ_LMCY01000003.1:341704-341851 GCF_001425685.1 Massilia sp. Root335
GTCGCTGGAACTTGCGATTATCTCAGATTTTTTACTGATTTCCAAGACAACCTTTTCGTTACGACCATCAATCACCTGCAAACTCTGGAGCGGGAGAAGAGTCTCGAACTCTCGACCTCAACCTTGGCAAGGTTGCGCTCTACCAAC
>NZ_LMCY01000003.1:341862-396599 GCF_001425685.1 Massilia sp. Root335
CGTTCCGTTTGCCGCGATGTCGTTCGCAACAGGCAGGCATTATAGAGATGCTGAGCTATGTGTCAAGGATGAATGTCGTAAAGCTATACGGCGCCGGACTTTTCCTTGATGAGCGGCCAGGCGCGGCGCAGGTAATAAAACATCGACCAGACCGTCAGCACGGCCGCGACCCACAGCAGCAGTTCGCCGCAGCGGTGGATATCGAGCGTGCCGTCGAACAGCGGGTCGTGGAACAGCAGCATGGGAATGGCGACCATCTGCGCGGCCGTCTTGATCTTTCCGAGCGAGCTCACCGCGACCGACTTGCGCGCCCCGATCTCGGCCATCCATTCGCGCAGCGCCGAAATCGTGATCTCGCGGCCGATGATGATGAAGGCGATGATGGCGCTTACGCGGTCCAGCTGCACCAGCACGAGCAGCGCGCCCGCCACCATCAGCTTGTCCGCCACGGGATCGAGGAAGGCGCCGAAGGCGGACGTCTCGTTCCAGCGCCGGGCCAGATAGCCATCGAACCAGTCGGTGATCGCGGCCACGATGAACACCAGCGTGGAGGCGAGGTTGCGGTCGGCCACGTGCAGCCAGTGATCGGGGAGGTAGTAGACGCCGACGACCAGCGGGATGAGTGCGACGCGTAGCCAGGTCAGGAGAATCGGAATATTGAAAGGCATGGGGTGAGGCTGGTCGGTGCTGGACTTGTTGAGTTTCGTGCGCGCTAGTCTACATGGCTCTTGCCGTTTAAACCAGTTGAGCCCAGCCGTGGCGCGCCCCGGTCAATACAAACGAGTGTGACGTTCAGTGCAGCTGGCGATAGATTTCCTCGGCCAGCGTGCTCGAAATCCCGTCCACCGACATCAGGTCCTCGACGCTCGCATCGACCACGCCGCGCAGCCCGCCAAAGCGCGCCAGGAGCTTCTGGCGGCGTTTGGCGCCGATGCCCTCGATCTCTTCCAGGCGCGACGCCTGGCGCGTCTTGGCGCGTTTGGCGCGCATGCCGGTGATGGCGAAGCGGTGCGCCTCGTCGCGGATCATCGCCACGAGCATCAGCGCGGCCGATTCCTTGCCCAGTTCCTGCGGGCCGCGGCCGTCCGCGAAGATCAGCGTCTCGAGGCCGACGCGGCGCCCCTCCCCTTTCGCCACGCCGACGATGGAGCCGATGTCCAGCCCCAGTTCCGTGAACACCTGGCGCGCCATCTCGACCTGCCCCTTGCCGCCGTCGATCAGCGCGATGTCCGGCATCACGCCGTCGCCGTTCGCCACCTTTTCGTAGCGCCGCGTCAGGACCTGGCGCATGGCGGCGTAGTCGTCGCCCGGCGTGATGCCGGTGATGTTGTAGCGCCGGTATTCGCCGTTCTGCATCTGGTGGTGGTGGAACACGACGCACGACGCCTGCGTCGCTTCGCCGGCCGTATGGCTGATGTCGAAGCATTCGATGCGCAGCGCGTCGAGATCCTCGCTGTCCAGGCCGAGCACGTCGGCCAGCGCGCGTGTGCGCGACTGCTGCGAACCCTGTTCGGACAGCAGCCGGGCCAGCGAGATCTCCGCGCCCTTCTGCGCCAGCTCCAGCCACTGGCGGCGCTGGCCCTGCGGCTGGAACACGAGGTTGATGCGGTGGCCGCACTGCTCCGTCAGCGCCATCATCAGCTCGGGCTGGTCGAACTCGATGTTGAGGATGAACGTGCCCGGCACGAACTTGTCGCCGTAGTGCTGGGCCAGGAACGCCGCCAGCACCTCCACTTCGATGGGACATTCATCCATCGCCTCGCCCACCTGCGTCGGGAAGTAGGCGCGGTCGCCCAGATGGCGGCCGCCGCGCACCATCGCCAGGTTGACGCAGGCGCGGCCGCCCTGCACGACGACGGCGATGATGTCGACGTCGGCGTCGCCGGTCGTCTCCATGCTCTGCTGGTGCAGCACGCGCGACAGCGCCTGGATCTGGTTGCGCACGCTGGCCGCCTGCTCGAATTTCAGGTCCTCGGCATAGGCGAGCATCTTCTTCTCGAGTTCTTCCAGCACCTCGGTCTGGCGCCCGCGCAGGAATTTCGCCGCGTTGTCGACGTCGCGCTGGTAGTCCTCGGGCGCGATCAGCTCCACGCACGGGCCGCTGCAGCGCCCGATCTGGTGCAGCAGGCACGGCCGCGTGCGGTTGGCGAAGACGCTGTCCTCGCACGTGCGCAGCATGAACACCTTTTGCAGCAGCTGCATGGATTCCTTGACGGCCCATGCGCTGGGGAACGGTCCGAAGTACTGGTTCTTCTTGTCCAGCGCGCCGCGATAATAGGCCATGCGCGGAAAGGCGCCGCCCGTAAGTTTCAGGTACGGGTACGATTTGTCGTCGCGGAACAGGATGTTGTAGCGCGGCTTGAGGCTCTTGATCAGGTTGTTTTCCAGGATCAGGGCCTCGGCCTCGCTGTGCGTCACCGTCGTCTCGAGGCGCGCGATCTGCGACACCATCATCGCGATGCGCGGGCTCGACAACGTCTTCTGGAAATAGCTCGACACGCGCTTCTTGAGGTTGCGCGCCTTGCCCACGTACAGGACCTTGTCCTCGCCGTCGAAATAGCGATAGACGCCCGGCAGGTCGGGCAGCCTGGCCACCGTCGCCAGGACTTGTTCGCGCGCTTCCTCGCTGGGGCGCACGGGAGATTCCGCATCCTTCGTCATCGTCGCGATCAATTCCTCTTTCATGGCTTGCCACGCGTCCGGGCGGGCGCGCGGCATGTTCGGCGGGGCCGGCCGCGGCGTGCGCCGCGGCGTCTTCGGCCTGGCCGGTACTACGACTTCGTCTTTCACTTCCGCTGCACCTGCTACGTCGCGGACGCTCCTTCCGGGGCCTGGGTGACGATCACGAACGCGACGCCGTAGTCGGCCTCGTCGCTGATCGTCACCTGGGCCGTGAGGCGGTGCGTCCGCATGAATTCGTCGAGCGCCCCGCTGCACACGATCACCGGCTTGCCGCTGGGCGCGTTGAGCATCTGGGCCGAGCGCCACGTCATGGGCATGCGCATGCCCAGGCCGATCGCTTTCGAGAACGCCTCCTTGGCCGAGAACCGCGTGGCCAGGAAGCGCAGCCCCCGCACCTCGTTCTTGGCGCGGCGGGCGTGGTATTTGACGAGTTCCTCGGGGCCGAGGATTTTTTCGGCGAAGCGTGGCCCGCTGCGCGCGAGGGCCGCCTCGACGCGCGAGATCTGGACGATGTCCGTGCCGATCCCGTAGATCGTCACTGCCCGGCTCCGTGCGCGGCGTAGGACACGCCCAGGCGCGCGGCGACCATGATCGCCTTCATCTCGCGCACGGCGTTTTCGAAACCCGCGAACAGCGCGTGCGCGACGATCGCATGGCCGATGTTCAGTTCGTGGATCTCGGGAATCGCCGCGATCGGCTGCACGTTGGTGTAGTGCAGGCCGTGGCCGGCGTTCACGCGCAGGCCGTGCTTCACGCCGGCACGCACGCCCAGCTTGATGCGTTCCAGTTCGCGCGCCAGGTCGTCGGCGTTCCCGGCCTCGGCGTAGCGGCCCGTGTGCAGCTCGATGACGGTGGCGCCCACCTGCGCGGCGGCTGCGATCTGCGCGTCGTCCGCATCGATGAACAGCGAGACGCGGATGCCCTCGCCTTGCAGCTGGCGCACCGCGGCTTCCACTTCCTTCTGGTAGCGGATGACGTCCAGGCCGCCCTCGGTCGTCACTTCCTCGCGGCGCTCGGGCACGAGGCACACGTCCTGCGGCTTCACCTTGCAGGCGAAGTCGATCATCTCCTGCGTGACGGCCGCTTCCAGGTTCATGCGCGTCGCCAGTTGCGGGCGGATGGCGAGGACGTCGGCGTCCTTGATGTGGCGGCGGTCCTCGCGCAGGTGCAGGGTGATCAGGTCGGCGCCCGCCTGCTCGGCGATCAGCGCGGCGCGCAGCGGGTCGGGATAGACGGTGCCGCGCGCGTTGCGGACGGTGGCGATGTGGTCGATGTTCACGCCCAGGTCGATCACCTGGCCGGCGGGTTGCAGGAAGCTCATGGTCGTATTCTCGT
Source organism: Massilia sp. Root335 (assembly GCF_001425685.1). Taxonomy (GTDB): domain Bacteria; phylum Pseudomonadota; class Gammaproteobacteria; order Burkholderiales; family Burkholderiaceae_D; genus Telluria; species Telluria luteola. The sequence continues at coordinate 345,880 of NZ_LMCY01000003.1, forward strand.
ATTCTTTGTCAAAGCTGCATCAGGTCGATCAAAATCTGGCGCGTGTTCAGCGGCGCGCCGCCCAGGTGATAGGCCAGCAGGAAGCGCATCAGCTGTTTGCTCTGCGCCTGTGTCTGCGGGTCGGCGTAGTGTTCGCGTTCCATGTCGACCAGCGTCTTGCCGGACACGATCGGCCACGATTCGACGGCCGCCGCCGCGCGCGCGCCGCGCTCCGGGTCGACGACGTACAGGCCGTCCGGCTCGACGGCCGCGCGCGTCGTCGTGCAGCGCGTGAGGTCGGCGGCGACGCCGGTCTCTTTAAGCAGGGCCCGTTCGAATTTTCGCAAGGCGATCGGGGCCGGTTCGCCGTGCGCCAGTTCGTTGAGGGTCGAGACGTAATGGTTGAACAGCGCCGGATGCGGATCGTCGCGCGCCAGCAGTTTCACCAGCAATTCATTGAGATAGAAGCCGCACAGCAGCGCCGCTTTTTCCAGCGGCAGCATGCCGCCGACCCATTCGGCGTCGATCAGCGTGCGCAGCTCGGACTTGCCGGAAAACGACACGGACAGCGGCTGAAAGGTCTGCAGCACGCCGCGCAGTTTCGACGTCGGCCGTTTCGCGCCCTTCGCCACGACGCCGATGCGGCCGTGGTCGCGCGTGAACATGTCGACGATGAGGCTCGTTTCCTTGTACGGATAGCTGTGCAGCACGAACCCCGGCTGGCCGTTGACGCGGCTTTCGCGCACGGGCGCGCGACGCTTGCTCACCGTCGCCGGGGAATGCGCGTCCTGGTCGTTGTCGATGAGTTCGTCGTCGCGGCTGGGCATGCGGGCTATCTTACCCCGGCTTCACTCGTAGCCGTAAGCGCGCAGGCCCGCTTCGTTGTCGGCCCAGCCGGATTTCACCTTGACCCAGATCTCCAGGTAAACCGGACCGCCGAACAGTTTTTCCATGTCGAGGCGGGACTGCGTGGAAATCTCTTTCAGGCGCGCGCCCTTGTTACCGATGATCATGGACTTGTGCGTGTCGCGCTCGACGAGGATGGCGGCGAACACGCGGCGCAGATCGCCTTCCTGCAGGAATTGCTCGATCAGCACGGTGCTCGTGTACGGCAGCTCGTCGCCCAGCAGGCGGAACACTTTTTCGCGCACGATCTCGGCCGCGAGGAATTTCTCGCTGCGGTCCGTGATGTCGTCCGGGCCGAAGATCGGCGCATTTTCGGGCAGGTGGCGCTTGATCTCGCCTTCCAGCGCGTCGACCTGGAAGCGCAGCTTCGCGGACACGGGCACGACCGCCGTGAAATCGCGCAGGCCGGCCACCTTGGCCGCGAACGGCATCAGCTCGGCCTTGTCCTTCATGCGATCGGACTTGTTGATGACGAGGATGACGGGCACGTTCTTCGGCAACAGGTCGAGCACTTGCTGGTCGGCCGGGCCGAACGTGCCGGCCTCGACGAGGAACAGGATCACGTCGGATGCCGTCAGCGTGTTCGACACGGTCTTGTTCAGCGTCTTGTTCAGCGCGTTCGCGTGGCGGGTCTGGAAACCCGGCGTGTCGACGTAGATGAACTGGGCGTCGTCGCGGGTCTGGATGCCCGTGATGCGGTGGCGCGTCGTCTGCGCCTTGCGCGACGTGATCGACACCTTGGCGCCGATCAGCACGTTCATGAGCGTCGACTTGCCCACGTTCGGACGGCCGACGATGGCGATGTAGCCGCAGCGGAAGCCTTCCGGCGGCGTGCCTTCTTCGGGTGTGTCGTTGGGGGTAGTTTCCATGTTCATGCTGGCGTGTTTCCTGACTTCTGGGGCTGTGATGGTTTCTGCTGCGACTGCGGTTCCTCGGCCTGCACCGTCAGCTCGCTCTGGTCGGTGGCGATCCCGGCCAGTTTCAGCTGGGCGGAACGGGGCCGCGACTTGCGCGCCGTGGACGGGCTCTTCTGCAACAGCTGCTCGGCCGTTTCCAGCGCTAGGCGCGCCGCGGCCTGCTCGCCCGCGCGGCGGCTGCCGCCGCGGCCGAACACCTGGATGCCGAGTTTCGGCACGAGGCATTCGATCTCGAATTCCTGGCTGTGCGCGGCGCCGTGCGTGGCGACCACGTTGTACGTCGGCAGCGAGATCTTTTTGCTCTGCAAGAATTCCTGCAACAGGGTCTTGGCATCCTTGCCGAGCGTGCGCGGGTCGACGGAATCGAGCAGCGGAATATAAAACGCGCGGATCGCGGCGCGCGCCGCGTCGAAGCCGCTGTCGAGGAAGATGGCGCCCAGCAGGGCTTCCAGCGTATCGGCCAGGATCGACGGCCGGCGGAAGCCGCCGGATTTCAGCTCGCCCTCGCCCAGGCGCAGGAATTGCGACAGCTCCAGCTTCTGGGCGATCTCGAACAGCGACTGCTGCTTGACGAGGTTGGCGCGCAGGCGCGACAGGTCGCCTTCCGCCAGGTTGTTGAAGCGGTCGTACAGGATCGAGGCGACGACGCAGTTCAGGATCGAGTCGCCGAGGAATTCGAGGCGCTCGTTATGCACACTGCTGTGGCTACGGTGGGTCAGCGCCTGTTGCAGCAGGCCGGGGTCCCGGAACGTATAGCCTAGGCGGGTTTGCAATAACTGAAGATTCATTGTCGTACCAATCTAATGGGCCGGCGCCGCGCGCCGATCCCATCGCGCGCCCTCCCGGCTGTGTTACTTCGTATCGGCCTTGGCGGCGACGACGCCGCTCGGGTCCGTGGTGCCGGCAAAGTCGAGCAGCAGGCTGACGTTGCCCGTCAGCGGGATCCGCTTCTCGTAGGAAAAGCTGATTTCGGTATCGCCGCCGTCGCGCGTGATCACCAGGTCGTGCCCGGAGATGGCGTCGACGTCGTTGACGCCGGCATTCTTGTCGAAGGCTTGCTGGATGTCGCGCACCGTACCGCTGCCGGCTTCCGCCTTCGCCTTGACGATCGAATCCTTCACGGCCCGGTACTCGAAGAACGCCGGGGCCACCTTGATGGCCACCAGCGCCAGCGCGCCCAGCACGATCAACACGACGATCAGGCCGGACAGCGACACACCGCTCTCCGCGCCGATCCGATACTGCTTGCTGCTCTTCATCTCACCCTCCGCGTCCGGCTCAGTGGATACCGCCGATGCGCTTCAGGTTGCCGAAGTTCATCCAAACAAACACAGCCTTGCCGACGATGTTCTTGTCCGGCACGAAGCCCCAGTAGCGGCTGTCTGCGCTGTTGTCGCGGTTATCGCCCATCATGAAATAATTGCCCTCCGGTACGATACAGGTAAATCCATCGTAGGAATAGGTGCAATTTTCGTGATGCGGGAACTCTTCCACGGCACTCAGGTTGATCGTGCGCGCACCGTCCATGTTCAGGATGCGGTGCGGCGCGGCAGGCAGTTTTTCCAGGAACTGCTTGTGGTAGACCGGGCGCTCGTCGTCCAGGTAATCGTCCAGCGGCTGGTACTCGACCGGCTGGCCGTTGACGGTCAGGCGCTTGTTCTCGTAAGTGATTTTATCACCCGGCACGCCGATCACGCGCTTGATGTAGTCCTGGCTCGGATCCTTGGGGTACTTGAACACCATGACGTCGCCCCGCTGCGGGTTGCCGATCTGGACGATCTTCTTGTTGATCACCGGCAGGCGGATGCCGTAGTCGAACTTGTTCACGAGGATCAGGTCGCCCACGAGCAGGGTCGGCACCATCGACGACGACGGGATCTTGAACGGCTCGAACAGGAAGGACCGCAGCACGAACACGAGCGCGATCACGGGGAAGAAGCTGCCGGAATACTCGACCCACGTCGGCTGACGCAGGATCGACGCTTCCAGCACGGCGCGGTTGCCGTTGTCCAGCTTGATGCCGTCGGCGGTCAGCTTGGCGAGGCGCGCGTCGTACTCGGCCAGGGCCGCATCCGCCTTCGCGCGGCGCTGCTTGGCCAGCACGAACACGTCCAGGCACCAGATGACGCCCGTGACGACCATGGCCACGAACAGGATTAAGGCAAAGTTGCCAAGGATCGGTTGCAGGTTCATCGCTTGTTATTCTTTCCTTACTTTTCTTCCACTTGGAGGATGGCCAGGAAGGCCTCTTGCGGAATCTCCACGGAGCCGACCTGCTTCATGCGCTTCTTGCCGGCCTTTTGCTTTTCCAGCAGCTTCTTCTTGCGGCTGACGTCGCCGCCGTAGCACTTGGCCAGCACGTTCTTGCGCAGCGCCTTGACGTTCTCGCGCGAGATGATCGTCGCGCCGATCGCGGCCTGGATCGCCACGTCGAACATCTGGCGCGGGATCAGTTCGCGCATCTTCGCGGCCACCTGGCGGCCGCGGTAAGGCGCGTTCGCGCGGTGCACGATGATCGCCAGCGCATCGACCTTCTCGCTGTTGATCAGCATGTCGACCTTGACGACGTCGGCCGCGCGGTTTTCCTTGAACTCGTAGTCCATCGAGGCATAGCCGCGCGACGTCGACTTCAGGCGGTCGAAGAAGTCCAGCACGATCTCGGCCATCGGGATTTCGTAGTGCAGCTTGACCTGGCGGCCGTGGTAGGCCATGTCCATCTGGATGCCGCGCTTGCCGTTACACAGGGTCATCACCGCGCCCACGTATTCCTGCGGCATGTAGAGATTGACGTCGACGATCGGTTCGCGCACCTCGTTGATCTTGGACGGCTCCGGCATCTTCGATGGATTGTCGACGCGGACGATGGAACCGTCGCGCATCTCGACCTCGTACACCACGGTCGGCGCCGTCGTGATCAGGTCCATGTCGAATTCGCGTTCCAGGCGCTCCTGCACGATTTCCATGTGCAGCAGGCCGAGGAAGCCGCAGCGGAAGCCGAAGCCCAGCGCCTGCGACACTTCCGGCTCGTACATCAGGGCGGCGTCGTTCAGCTTCAGCTTTTCCAGCGAGTCGCGCAGCGCGTCGTACTGGTTCGCTTCCACCGGGAACAGGCCGGCGAACACCTGCGGCTGGACTTCCTTGAAGCCCGGCAGCGGCGCCGGCGCCGGACGGTTGGCCAGGGTCACGGTATCGCCCACCTTGGCGGCGGTCAGTTCCTTGATGCCGGCGATGACGAAGCCCACCTGGCCCGCCGACAGTTCCGGCAGCGAGACCGAGCGCGGCGTGAAGACGCCGATGTTCTCGACCAGGTTCACCGAGTCCGTCGCCATCAGCAGGATCTTGTCCTTCGGGCGCAGCGTGCCGTTAACCACGCGCACCAGCATGACGACGCCGACGTAGGAGTCGTACCAGGAGTCGACGATCAGCGCCTGCAGCGGCGCGTCCGGGTCGCCTTGCGGCGGCGGGACCTTGGCGATCAGGGTCTCGAGCACGTCTTCCACGCCGAGGCCGGTCTTGGCCGAGCAGGTGGTGGCGTCGGACGCGTCGATGCCGATCACGTCCTCGATTTCTTTCTTGGCGTTGTCCGGATCGGCGTGCGGCAGGTCGATCTTGTTCAGGATCGGCACGACTTCCACGCCCAGGTCGAGCGCCGTGTAGCAGTTGGCGACGGTCTGCGCTTCCACGCCCTGCGACGCGTCGACGACCAGCAGCGCGCCTTCGCAGGCTGACAGCGAGCGCGAGACTTCGTAGGAAAAGTCGACGTGGCCCGGCGTATCGATCAGGTTCAGGTTGTAGGTCTGGCCGTCGCGCGCCTTGTATTGCAGCGCCGCGGTCTGCGCCTTGATGGTGATGCCGCGCTCGCGCTCCAGGTCCATCGAGTCGAGGACCTGCGCATCCATTTCACGTTCCGACAAGCCGCCGCACAGCTGGATGATGCGGTCGGCCAGCGTCGATTTACCGTGATCGATGTGGGCGATGATGGAAAAGTTACGTATGTTTTTCATTAACAAACTCAAAACCAAAAAGAGCGGCACGCGGCCAGGCCGGTGCGGACGGATAACAGCCGAGGGCCCGCCGGCGCAATACGAAAAAAGCGCCGCGTCTGGGGGACGGGACGTTCCCCGGGCGAGCGCCTTATCGAGCGAAACGGGCGCCCAAGCGCCGCAGGTTCACCCGTAAGCTGCCCATTTTACCGGATTTCGAGCCAGAAAGCCCGGTTTCCGGGGGGCGCCTCCCGGGAACCCGCACGATGGCGCGGATCGATGCGGTGCGAAACACGGGCCGCAAGGGCGCGCGTGCGGTCTTGTCGTGCTGTCAACGGCTCTCGGAAATTAATTTCCAACCGTCAAGTTGGCAATGGAAGCGCCGTTAATGGGACATCAGCGGCCCGCCGCCATCCCGATACGTCGACACCATGATCTACACGTCCGATCCGCAGCAATGGAGCGCCCTGCTGGGCCAGCCCATCGAGACCCGTATCCTGCCCCTGCCCGACGAAGTGCGCGAATTCGTGCATCAGGTGAACATGGCCTCCGGCATGGATGATGCCGTGCCCGCCCCGTGCACGCCGGACGGCGCGCTGCAGGCGGACCTGCGCGCCGCGCTGGCCGGCATGCCGGCCGCCGTGCGCGACCTGGTGAGCCCGCTGCTGCTGGGCGTCTGCGTGGGCCGCGCGCTCGGCTCGTCGGGCGTAACCGACATCGTCGCGGATGCCGTCGACGGCCGCATCCTCGGCTGCATCGTGCTGCTCGACATCGATCTGCTGGAAACCCACACCGCCAATTCCTGGGCGACGTGGAAGGAAAACCTGCCGTTCGGCGGCCCCGGCTTTTCGCTGGCCGCGACGATCGCGGACCCGCACGACGACACCCGCGCGCACGCCCTGCAATTCCTGCTGCTGCACGAATTCGGCCACGTCGTGACGGCGGGCGGGACGTTCCTGCCGCGCTGGTGGGAACCGGTGCCGGCCGCATCCTTCCCCTTCCTCGACCTGAGCTGGGGCGTCAATGCGCAAGGACGCTTCCTGCCGTGGGACGGCTCGGATTTCGAACTGCGCGGCGTCGTCGATTTCTACGGCACCAACAAGCTGGACAGCGACGCCATCCTGACAGCGTACTCGGGCCTGGAAGGCAGCGACTTTCCCAGCCTGTATGGCGCGACGAATCCCTACGACGATTTCGCCGAATGCTTTGCGAGCTATGTCCACAGCGAACTGCTGGGCCGGCCGTACCTGCTGCGCGTCGACTACGACGGCGTGCCGCAGGCGACCCTCGACAGCTTCTGGGCCAGCCCGCGCAGCGCGGCGAAGCGGGCGTTCATGCGCGCGCTGCTGGGGCCGGCGGCCGTACTGCCCGTCGCCAACGACGCCGACGTGCTGGTCGCGGCCTGAACACATCGTCGTTCCGAGTAGGCGAACCAGTGCATCGTCGTTCCCGCGCAGGCGGGAACCCAATTACGTTGCGTAGATGTGAAATAAACCTGGGCCCCCGCCTGCGCGGGGGCGACGGTTAGTCGGGGGCCGCGTTTGGCGCCGCGCCTGCCGCCCGGTGCAGCATCGCCTCGAACGCGCGAAACACCTTCTCCATCGCGGGTCCCTTGTACGGGTACTTGCCCGGGTCGTCCATCGCGTGCACGACCATGGCATTGTCCACTTCGAAGATCAACAGCCGGCCGTCCCGCGTTTCCGCGCAATCGATGCCGAGGTAGGGCAAGCCGATGCGCGCATCGATGTCCGCCAGCGCCCCCGCGTGGCGCCGCGCGAAGCCGGCGTCGAAACCGGCCATGCCGGCCGCCTCCTCCGCCCGTTTTGCGGCGCTGTCGTCCATGCCCGCGTTCAGGTAGTGCACCATCCAGTGCGACGAGATCGCCAGGTGGCAGATGAACGGCTGGCCGTCGATCAGCACGATGCGGTATTTGCGGAACTGGCCGTCCGGACCCGAATAATCGACGAACGGCGCGAGATAAAACTCGCCCGACGGCTGCGCCGCCAGATAGTCGCGCAGCGCGGCCGCATCGGCCACCTTCTGCAAATCGGTGCCGGCGTGCGAATCCAGCGGCCGCACGATCAGGGGAAACGCCGCGCCCGGCAACAGCGCCTGCACGTCGAGCACACCGTCCGCCAGTTGCGCCGCCGTCGCGCGCGCCACGCGCACCGTGCGCGGCATCAGCACGCCCGCCGCACCGTCGAGCTTCGCATGGGCGCCGTCGCGCGACAGGTGCGCGATCTGCTCCGGCCGGTTGACGACGGGCCGCGGCCAGCCGTCCAGCATCTGCGCCACGTCGCGCAGCAGCGGCACGTTGGCGTCCGATTGCGCGAGCGCCACGAACAGTACGTCGTGGTCGGGCACCTGTTCCGGCAGCGGCAGGTCGAGCGTCACGTATTGCACGTGCGCGGCGATGTCCGACGTCTGCAGCAGGAATTCGATCGGCGTGTTGGCCATGAAGTCGCCCGGACCCATCAACACGAGCAGGTTCAGGGTCGGCGTGCGCGCCGGCGCCGGCAACACGTACAGCGACCGGGTGGCGAGCGCGTGGGCCTGCACGTCCAGGCCCGCCGCGCGCTGGCCCAGCAATTGCAGGACGAAGCTGGCATCGAGCCAGGCGTTCGCATCGTCCGGATTCGCCTGGGCGCGCGCCAGCAACAGTTCGCCGATGGGGCGCAGGTCGGCGCGATAGAAGGCGCAGCGCATCAGCGCGGCGGCGCCGATCAGCGGGGCGTGCGGTGTGGCGGCGGCGTCGACGAGTTCAGGAGTGATCATGCTGTGGGAGGTAAGGATAGACGGCGGCCGGCCCGCAGCACGGCGTCGACGAGCGCGTCGATGTCGGCGGGGCCGGTGCGGTGGTTGACGATCGCGGCGCGGATCGCATAGCGGCCATCGAGCGTCGTCGCCGACGGCGCCACGCGGCCTTCGTCGTACAGCGCCAGCACGATCTCGCGGTTGACGCGTTCGGGGTCAATGCAGACGTAGCGGAAGCAGACGATGTTCAGGGTGACGGGCGCCGCCAGCGCCAGTTCCGGCTCGGCCGCGACGCGTTCGGCCAGCAGCCGCGCCAGCGCGCACGTGGCCGAGATCGAGCGGCCGATGGCGTCGGCGCCGTAGACCTGGAACGTCAGCCACGTCTTGAGCGCGCGAAAGCCTCGCGACAGGTCGGGGCCGACGTCGCACGGCCACGCCGTCCCGGCGGCAAGGCCGCGGCCCGCGCGCTGCAGGTAGGCGGCCGGCGCCGCGAAGGCGTCCAGCAGGCGTTCGCCGTCGCGCGCGAGAAAATACCCGGCGTCATACGGCACCTGGCCCCATTTGTGGAAATCGAAGGCGATCGAATCGGCCCGCGCGATGCCGTCGAGCAGCGGCGCGACGTCCGGCGCCAGCATGCCCAGTGCCGCGTAGGCGCCGTCGACGTGCAGCCACATCGAATGCGCGCGCGCAAAATCGGCCAGCGCGGGAAGCGGATCGATGGCGCCCGTGTTCACCGTCCCGACGCTGGCGACGACGAGGAACGGACGCAGCCCGTTGCTGCGGTCGGCCTCGACCTGCGCGGCGAGGTCGGCGAGGTCCATGCGGCCGGCCGCGTCCACGCGCACGCTGCGCAGCGCGTCGGTGCCGAAGCCGGCCATGTCCATCGCCTTGGCGATGCAGCCGTGCGCCTCGGTCGACGCGTACGCGCGCAGGCCGGCGTGGGCGGCGAGCCCTTGCGCGCGCACGTCGCGGCCGAGCGCGCTCGTTCGCGCGACGACGACGCCCATGAAGTTGGCGATCGACGTGCCGGTGACGAACACGCCGCGTGCACTCGCCGGAAAGCCGAACAGGGACGCCATCCAGCCCGACACCTGGTGCTCGACCTCGACGGGCGCCTGGTTGCGTCCGCCCACATTGGCGTTCAGCGCCCCGGCGATCATCTCGGCCAGCATGCCGACCGGCGTGCCGGCCCCGTGCACCCAGCCCATGAAGCCGGGATGCGGGTTGCCGACGGTATAGGGAATCACATTGTCCTGCAGGGTCCGGTAGGCGTCCGCCAGCGAACCGGGACCGCGCGGCAGCGGCGCATGCAGGCTCGCGCGCGCTTCCGGCGGCATCTGCTGCCACACGGGACGCGCGCGGATGCCTTCCAGGTGGTCGAACATATCGTCCAGCATCCGGTGCCCGAGGGCACGGATGTCCTTCCAGTCCTCGGGGTCGAGCGTAGTGTCGGGGCCGTCAGCCATATGCGTCATTCAGGAATCGATGACGCCGATTATCGCAGTTCGCCGCCGAATCGATCCAGGGAACACGATAGGAATGTTATGGCTATTGCCATGGACATCAGAGCGCGGCCACCGGTTGCAGGCCGAGATGGCGCCGCAGCGCCGCCTCGTCGAGGAAATAGTGGCATATCTCGGTGCCGGCCGGGTCGCCGGCCAGCACGGGCACCAGCTCGTCGAAACGATTGACCAGGGCCGGGTCGGCGTCGACGTCGACCACGTCCACCGTGTAGGCCTGCCCCTGGCGCGCCATGAAGGCCTGCAGCGCCGCCAGCATGTCGTCGCACAGGTGGCAGTACGACCTCGAATACAGCGTGAAGCGCGGCGCACCGTTCATGGGCGCGGTCGAATGACGAGGTAGCGTGAGACATTGTCGCGCCGCACCAGCAGGGCCACCGGCTTCTTGGCGTCGAGCTTGGCGACGAGCCCGTTGAACTGGGCGGCGCCCGTGATCTCGACATTGTTCATCTGCTGGATCACGTCGCCCTGGCGGATGCCGGCCGACGCCGCGCGCCCTTCGGCGAACTCGACCAATACGCCCGCTTCCGTCTTGAGCTCGCGCTTCTGGACGGCCGACAGGTCCGAGACATGCAGGCCCAGCGCGTTCGGGGCCTGGTCCGGCGCCGGTTTCTTGGGCGTCGCGCGTGCCGTGGGCGATTTCTCTTCCTGCAGTTCGACGATGGTCACGGGCAGGTCGAGCTGGCTGCCGCGGCGCCACACGGTGACGGTGGCACGGCTGCCGACGGCGCTGCCGCCGACGAGGCGCGGCAGGTCGGACGACCGGTCGATGTCCTTGCCGTTGAACTTCAGGATGATGTCGCCGACCTTGACGCCGGCCTTGTCCGCCGGCCCGCCCGGCTCGACCATCGCGACCTCGGCACCGCGTGCGCGGCCCAGGCCCAGTGATTCGGCCACGTCGGTCGTGACTTCGCTGATCTGCACGCCGAGGCGCCCGCGCGTGACCTTGCCCGTCTTGCGGATCTGGTCGGACACGCGCATGACCTCGTCGATCGGCACGGCGAACGAGATGCCGTTGTAGCCGCCGGACAAGGTCGCGATCTGCGAGTTGATGCCGATGACTTCGCCACGCATATTGATCAGCGGCCCGCCCGAGTTGCCGGGGTTGACGGCCACGTCGCTCTGGATCAGCGGCAAATACTCTCCCGTATCGCGCGCCTTGGCCGAGATGATGCCGGCCGTCACCGTGTTCTCCAGGTTGAACGGCGAGCCGATGGCGATCACCCACTCGCCCACGCGGATCCGGCTGGAATCGCCGATGCGCACGCTGGGCAGGTTGCGCCCGTCGACCTTGAGCAGGGCCACGTCGCTGCGGGCGTCCGAGCCGAGCACCTTGGCCTTGAATTCGCGCCGGTCGGTCAGGGTCACGACGACCTCGTCCGCACCCTCCACGACGTGGGCATTGGTCAGCACGAACCCGTCGTCCGAAATGATGAAGCCGGAGCCGACGCCGCGCTGCACGCGTTCTTCCTGCGGCTGCTCCACGGGCCCGCCGCGGCGTCCGCGCGGCGTCATCTGGCCGCCGAAGAAGCGGCGCAGGAATTCCTGCATCTCCTCGTCGCCCCCGCCCTGGTCGAGGCGGACGCGTTCCGTGGTGCGGATGTTGACGACGGCTGGACCGACCTTGTCGACGAGGTCGGCAAAGTCCGGCAGGCCGGTGACGGCCGGGACGGCAACGGGCGCGGCCGCGTGTGCCGCCGGGGAGAACATCAGACTCGCGCCCGCAAATACGAGGGCGGACAGGATCGCGCTTCCGGTTTTGCTTGTCATAGGATCGATAAGGTCTGTGCTTGAATGAATGGTATGGTAAGACAAAAGTGCATTGTTGTCGCGTTGGCACGTCCGTGGCGGACGGGGCGGAGGTGACGGGGCGGAGGTGACGGCGCACCGGCGGTCCGGCGATCCGGCGGTCCGGCGATCCGGCATGGGACGGCGCGGCCGGTGCATGGCCGCGCCGGGGAATGCGCCGGTGGCTCAGGTGGGTCCGGCCACGGTCTGGTCGAACTGCGCCGCCGGACCGGCCGCATCGCTGGCGACGGCCGCGCGCTTGCCCGGCAGCGGCTCGGCCGCGAGGCGTGCCGCCAGCCGTTCCGCGAAGCCGGGCGACAGGTCGGGCGCGGGCGCCGCGCGCAGCACGTCGCCGATCTGGTGAAAGAGCGCCCAGGCCTGCTGGCCGTCCGGACCGTCCAGGGCGGCGAGCGCCAGTTCCTGGTCGGCATCCGGGATCTCGCCGTCGCTCAGCGCCGAGATGAGTTCGCGGTTTTTCTTGTTCGTGTCCATCGTCGTTCCATCACGCCGGTATGTGATCCCTGGTCTCCAACATCGGGAACCTCGACCCGGCCGGCCGCCAGCCGCCTCCGGTCGTGCGAGATTCCTTCACGATCATCGCTACCTACCGACGCTTGTCCGCCGAGATATCGAGCAGGGGCCGCAATTTCTCGGCGATGACTTCGCGCGCCCGAAAAATCCGGCTCCGCACCGTACCGATTGGACACGCCATCACTTCGGAGATTTCCTCGTAGCTTAAACCTTCTATTTCGCGCAGGACAATCGCTGTCCGTAATTCCAGCGGCAGGGCTTCCATGGCCGCATTCACGGTATAGGCGATCTGCTTGCTGGCCAACACCGATTCCGGTGTATTAATGTCTCGCAAGCTATCCGCGTCGTCAAATCCTTCCGCACGTTCGGCATCGGTTTCCGTCGAGGTCGGCGCCCGCCTGCCTTGCGTAACAAGAAAATTCTTTGCCGTATTGATTCCTATCCTGTACAACCACGTATAAAACGCGGAATCGCCGCGGAAATGGCGTAGTGCACGGAACGCCTTGATGAAGGTTTCCTGCACGACGTCTTCCGCCTCGGCCGGATCGTGCACGAGACGCGACACGAGCCGCATCAGGCGCCGCTGGTATTTCGCCACCAGCAGGTCGAACGCCCGGCGATCGCCCGCCTGGACGCGCTCAACCAGCAGTTGATCACATTCGCGTTCGGTCGTCACTGCAATGCCCCGTTGGCTGCGGCGGCGTCCCTGTTATACGGAAACGTGGACACCCCGCCGAGCGTTGCCGACACGCGCGACGGGACGACGTTTCTTTTTTAAGAGTTGGTCCGCTGCAATAAGTTCGTCGATTCTTCGCATCCTTCGTCTGCATCTCCGCGCCGGCCGACCACTGCCAGCGCGACGGCCAGCGCGCGCCACGAAGCGGCGTCGACGCTGTCGCGCCACACGGCCAGTACCCGCGGCCCCGTGCCCGGCGCGGCATACCGCAACAACATCAGCATCGGCCAGATGACCGAGCCGGGCAGCAAGACCGCGTTGCCGTCCTGCGGGCCACCCACGTCCTGTTGTACCGTCACGCGTAAGTCGCCGGTTCCAGAAATATCAATCCGGTGCATCTTTGGACGGCGGGCCGCGGCGCCCAGCACGGCCGCGCCGGCGCCGGCCAGCGCGAACGCCACGACGGGCGTCAGCAGGAAACGTCCGGGCGCCAACAGCCCGACGGCCAGCGCCGATGCGCATTGCGCCACGCCGCAACCGCCCCACACGAAACGCTGGATGCGTGACGGCCTGACGAGCGCGGAAACCGCGATCGACATGGGAATACTCGTTGGGTTAACGTGGCCGCTCGGCCAGAAAAGACAAACGCCCATTCCTTGGACAGGAATGGGCGTCTGAAAGTTCGACTATCTTCGGAAATCGATTAAATTTTCGCGAAGACGAGCGTACCGTTGGTACCGCCGAAACCGAAGGAGTTTTTCACCGCATAATCGATCTTCATGTCACGCGCCGTGTTGGCGCAGAAGTCCAGGTCGCACTCCGGGTCCTGGTTGAAGATGTTGATCGTCGGCGGCGACACCTGGTTGTGGATCGCGAGCACGGTGAACACCGACTCCAGGCCGCCCGCGCCACCCAGCAGGTGACCCGTCATCGACTTGGTGGAGTTGACGACCAGCTTGCCGGCATGGTCGCCGAAGGTGCGCTTGATGCCCTTCACTTCCGCCACGTCGCCCACCGGGGTCGACGTGCCGTGCGCGTTCACGTAGTGCACCTGGTCCGGGTTGATGCCCGCGTACTGCATCGCGGCGACCATGCAGCGCGATGCGCCGCTGCCGTCCTCGAGGGGTGCCGTGATGTGGTTGGCGTCCGCGCTCATGCCGAAGCCGACGACTTCCGCATAGATCCTGGCGCCGCGCGCCTTCGCGTGTTCGTACTCTTCGAGCACCATGACGCCGGCGCCCTCGCCCAGCACGAAGCCGTCGCGGTCGCGGTCCCACGGACGCGATGCCGTCGCCGGATCGTCATTGCGCGACGACAGCGCGCGCGCCGCGGCGAAACCGCCGAGGCCCAGCGGCGACATGGTCGATTCGGCACCGCCGGCGATCATCACGTCGGCGTCGCCGTATTCGATCAGGCGCGCGGCCTGGCCGATGCAGTGCAGGCCGGTCGTGCAGGCGGTCACGATGGCCAGGTTCGGGCCGCGCAGGCCGAACTTGATCGACAGGTCGCCCGAGATCATGTTGATGATCGACGCGGGGACGAAGAACGGCGAAATACGGCGCGGACCGCGCGTGTCGTACTCGGCCTTGGTCTCCTCGATCATCGGCAGGCCGCCGATGCCGGAGCCCACGAGCACGCCGATGCGGTCGGCATTGTCCTCGGTGACGACGAGGCCCGAATCCTGTATCGCCTGGATGCCGGCGGCCATGCCGAAATGGATGAACGTATCCATATGGCGGCCTTCCTTGCCCGGCAAGTAGTCCTCGACGTTAAAGTTCTTCACTTCGCCCGCGAAGCGGGTCGAAAATGGCGCTGCGTCAAACTTGGTGATGTTGGCAATGCCCGATTTGCCCGCCAGTGCTGCCTCCCACGCCTCGGCAATGGTGTTGCCGATCGGAGAGATGCAACCCAGGCCGGTAACGACGACACGGCGGTTGCGTGAACTCAAGCGCTTCTCCTGAAATCCTGAAAGCTTAGGCCTTGACGTGTGCCTGTGCGTACTCGATAGCCTGACGAACGGTCGTGATCTTCTCGGCCTGCTCGTCCGGGATTTCCATTTCGAATTCGTCTTCCAGGGCCATCACCAGTTCCACGGTGTCCAGCGAGTCAGCGCCGAGGTCGTCAACGAACGAGGAATCGATTTTGATGTCTGCTTCGGCAACGCCCAGTTGCTCAGCGACGATTTTTTTAACGCGTTGTTCGATATCCGACATGTTATGGCTCCATTAGGTATGTGTTGCGGAAAGTGCGCGCATTTTATCAGGGTTTGCGCGTTGAAAAACTATTTTCGGCGTCTGACGCTAAATCGGCTGAAACTACCGCCAACTGCCGAGATTTCTTTGCAAAACGTGCCGGCTGCGCCATTCGACGCCCTGCCGGCACGTCGGGCCATCAGCCCATGTACATGCCGCCGTTGACGTGCAGCTCGGTACCCGTGATGTAGGCGGCCTGCGGACCGGCCAGGAAGGCGACCGCATGCGCGATGTCTTCCGGCTGGCCCAGGCGGCCCAGCGGGATCTGCGTCAGCAGCGCCTCGTGCTGGCCTTCGCCCAGCGCCTTCGTCATGTCGGTGTCGATGAAGCCCGGCGCCACGCAGTTGACGGTGATGTTGCGGCTGCCGATCTCGCGCGCCAGCGCGCGGGTCATGCCGGCCACGCCGGCCTTCGCGGCCGCGTAATTCATCTGCCCCGGATTGCCGGACGCGCCCACGACGGACGTGATGTTGATGATACGCCCCTGCTTCGCCTTCATCATCCCGCGCAGCACGGCGCGCGACAGGCGGCCGACGGCGGTCAGGTTGGTGGCGATCACGTTGTCCCACTCCTCGTCCTTCATGCGCATCGCCAGTTGATCCTGGGTGATGCCGGCATTGTTGACGAGGATGCCGATGGCGCCCACGTTCTTGCTGACGTCGTCGATGACGGCGGCGCATTGCGCGGCGTCGGTAACGTTCAGCACGACGCCCTTGCCGCCGAATTCGGCGAGGTAGGCGCTGATGGCTTCGGCGCCGGCGCCGGTGGTGGCGGTGCCGACCACTTTCGCGCCCTGGCGGGCCAGTTCGAGCGCGATGGCCTTGCCGATGCCGCGCGACGCGCCGGTGACGAGGGCGACTTGGTTTTGCAGATTCATTTGGTCCTCTTTTTTTCTAACGGGATTTTGCTGCGCTCAGCCTTTGACGGCGGCGAGCACGCGCTCCAGCGCAGCCTGGTCGACCAGGGCTTCGCCCACCAGCACCGGGTCGATCCGCTTGGCCATGCCGATCAGGGTCTTGCTCGGCGCGCATTCGATGACTTGCGTCACGCCGTCGGCCGCCATCTTCTGCATCGTCTCGACCCAACGCACGGGACCGGCAGCCTGGCGCACCAGCGCGTCCTTGATCGCGGCCGGATCGTTCAGGATAGCCACGTCGACGTTGTTGATCAAGTCAATCTGCGGTGCGGCAAACTTCAGGTTCGCCATGTAGTCGCGCAGGCGGTCCGACGCCGGTTTCAGCAGCGACGAGTGGAACGGCGCCGACACGGCCAGCTTCATGGCGCGCTTGGCGCCTTTCGCCTTGGCGATGTCGCAGGCGCGCTCGACGGCCGCGGTGTGGCCGGCGATCACGATCTGCGTCGGTTCGTTGAAGTTGACGGCTTCCACGACGTCGCCCTGGGCCGCTTCGGCGCACACGGCGCGCACGTCGTCGGCCGCGAGGCCGAGGATCACGGCCATGCCGCCCTGCCCGACCGGCACGGCATCCTGCATGGACTGGGCACGGAAGCGTACCAGCGGCACGGCGTCCCTGAAGTCGATCACGCCGGCGGCGACGAGGGCCGAGTATTCACCCAGGCTGTGGCCGGCCACGACGGCCGGCCTGGGGCCGCCCACGGCGATCCACGCGCGGTACACGGCGACGGCGGCCGTCAGCATCACGGGCTGCGTGTTGGTGGTCAGGTCCAGATCTTCCTTCGGGCCTTCGGCGATCAGCTTGCCGATGTCCTGGCCCAGCGCGTCCGACGCCTCGGCGACGGTCTGTGCGACGACCGGGTTGCCGGCGAAGCCGTTCAGCATGCCGACGGCCTGCGCGCCCTGGCCGGTGAAAAGAAATGCGAATTTGCTCATCAAGTTCTCCTTGATTGTTGTTCGTTGCCGGGCGCCGGCTCGGCCAGGCACCCGGTGGATTGTTCAGTCGAGCTTGACTGTAATCACATGCGCGCCAGCACGGCGCCCCATGTGAAGCCGCCGCCCACGCCTTCCATCATGACGTTCTGGCCGGGCTTGATACGGCCGTCGCGCACGGCGACGTCGAGCGCCAGCGGGATCGATGCGGCCGACGTGTTGCCGTGTTCGTTGACGGTGACGATCATCCTGTCGGTCGGCAGGCCCAGCTTTTTCGCCGTGCCCGTCATGATGCGCAGGTTGGCCTGGTGCGGGATCAGCCAGTCGATGCTGCTGGCCGGCATTTGCGCATGGACCAGCGCTTCGTTGGCGACCTTTTCCAGCACGGTGACGGCCAGCTTGAAGACGGCCGGGCCGTCCATGTACAGGAATTTCTGGTTGACGGCCAGGTTCGACGGGTTCGACGGGCCGCACAGGATGCCGCCATGGCTGCCGTCGGCATGCAGCTTGACGGCCAGCACGCCCGGTTCCTCGGACGCCGCCAGCACGATGGCGCCGGCGCCGTCGCCGAACAGCACGCAGGTGCTGCGGTCGTCGAAGTCGAGGATGCGCGAGAACACTTCCGTGCCGATCACCAGCACGTTCTTCGCGTTGCCGGCCTTGATGAAGGCGTCGGCCGTCGCCATGGCGTAGACGAAGCCGCTGCACACGGCGCCCATGTCGAACGCGGCGCTGTTGTTGCGCATGCCGAGCTTGTTCTGGACGATGCAGGCGGTGCTGGGGAAGCTGCCGAAAAAGTCCGGAGTCGACGTGGCGACGATGATCAGGTCGATCTGCTCGGCTTCGAGGCCGGCCGCTTCGAGCGCCTTGCGCGCCGCATTCACGGCGAGGTCCGACGCGTTTTCCTCGGGTGCCGCGTAGTGGCGGGCGGAGATGCCGCTGCGCGACACGATCCACTCGTCCGACGTCTCGATGCCCTTGACGGCCAGCTGGGCCGCCAGGTCGTCGTTCGTGACACGCTGCTCGGGCAGATAGCTGCCGGTGCCGATAATTTTGCTGTAAGTCATTACTAACCCTGCTGAATAGTTGAGCCTGGCGCTTCCGGGTCGGGAGCTTGCGGCAACATTTCGGCGATCAAGGTCGAGAGTTGCGCCTGCACATTATATTTCGCCGCGTCAAAAGCGCGTCGCAGTGCCCACTCGTAGGCGTAGGCGTTGGCGCCGCCATGACTCTTGAATACCAGGCCCTTGAGGCCCAG
The DNA here is from genome assembly GCF_001425685.1 of Massilia sp. Root335. Taxonomy (GTDB): domain Bacteria; phylum Pseudomonadota; class Gammaproteobacteria; order Burkholderiales; family Burkholderiaceae_D; genus Telluria; species Telluria luteola. The sequence goes on from NZ_LMCY01000003.1 coordinate 364,290, forward strand.
CAGACCGGCGCCGTTATAACTTTCGGGGTTCAGCTTCTTGAGCGACTTGCGTGCGAACAGGGCGCCTATCTTCGACATCGTCGTTTCGAGGAACACCGATTTGACGAAGCGGGACAGGCCTTCGATCGCCTTCAGGGTCACGTTGCCGACGAAACCGTCGCACACGACGACGTCCACGGTACCCTTGAAGATGTCGTTGCCTTCGACGTTGCCGTGGAAATTCAGCACGCCGCGTTCGTGGTCGGCCCGCAGCAGGGGCGCGGTGGCCTTGACCACTTCGTTGCCCTTGATTTCTTCCGTGCCCACATTGAGCAGGCCGATGCTCGGGCGGCGCTTTTCCATCGCCTCGAACAGCACGGCGCCCATGATGGCGAACTGGTGCAGGTGGTGGGGCTCGCAGTCGACGTTCGCGCCCAGGTCGAGCATGTACGTCGGACCGCCCTTCTGGTTCGGCAGGATCGAGCAGATGGCCGGCCGATCCACGTCGGCCATGGTTTTCAGCACATAGCGCGAGATGGCCATCAGCGCACCGGTATTGCCGGCGGAGACGCAGACGGCGGCGCTGCCGTCCTTGACGAGCTCGATCGCCACGCGCATCGACGAATCCTTCTTGCGGCGCAGGGCGACTTCGATCGGGTCGTCCATGGCGACCACTTCGGACGCATGGCGGACGGTCAGGCGCGGGTTGTCGCCCGCGTGATGTTTCTTGAGTTCAGCACGGATCTGCTCTTCCTGGCCAACGAGGATCAGTTCGGCATCGGATTCGCGCTTGAGGAATGCGAGGGCTGCCGGGATGGTCACGGTGGGGCCGTGGTCGCCGCCCATGCAGTCGATGGAAATTTTGATTGTCATTTGTCGGGATGGACCGCTGGCTCAAGGTCGGCCGACGGCGGCGTGTTCTCGGCGGGGTACACAACGGACCGAGTCAGCAGGATGGTAAATGACGGAGTTACCGCGAAAGAAAAAGCGGCGCCACGCATTCGACATACGTTGCACCGCTTTCATGGAACAAAACAGCAAGACGTCGATTACTCGTCGTTCTTGGTCTTGAGCACTTTACGGCCACGGTAGAAACCGTTCGGGCTGATGTGGTGACGCAGGTGCGTTTCGCCGGTGGTCGGCTCGACTGCCAGGTTCGGGGCGGTCAGGAAATCGTGCGAACGGTGCATGCCGCGCTTCGACGGGGACTTCTTATTCTGTTGAACTGCCATGATGACTCCTAAACATAAGTTCTAAAATTCTAACACATTCGACTTGCAAGTACATGCGCATCGAGTATCCCAGCGGCAATAACTTTGGGAACGCCATTGCCGACATGCTTAACGCTGCCTTACAACGATGACTCAATACTCGAGCTGCACGCGTTTGACACGTTTTGACGCTGCGAATGCTACCTGTACGTAGCACCCACCGCAATTCTTTTATTCAGATTTGAGGCTCTTCAATGCCGCGAACGGCGACACCTTCTCGGACTTGATCGAGTCCAGCAGCTTGGTATCGGGGCACACCTCGTGTTTCGGTGCCTGCGGCAAGGCCAGCAGGGCTTCATCTTCCAGCAGATCGCGGATGTCGCAGGTATGGCTGCCGACGATCACGTCGATACTCTCGTCGTCGAGGATTTCCTCGATCTCGTCCGCTTCCGCGTCGTCCTTGCCCAGCACCAGCACGGTCGACGAATCGAGCGGGTAGCCGAACGGGGTCAGGCAACGCTGGCAGACCAGCTGCACGGTACCGGAGACGGACAGCGTCAACATCGGATACCCCTGCCGGGTCTGGCCGCCCTGGATGGACCAGGCGATCTCACCGGACCGGTCGGCGCATTCGGTCGCCAGGCGGGTCATTTCCGCCACCGGCGTGACGCCTTCACGATAGCCGTTGTTCCGACAAAATTCAAAAGCGTCGATGACAAAAGCGCTCATTTGGAAAAACATCCCCGGAAAACCTGCGATAATAACAGGCTTCGCCCCGCGCAGTCAAAGACTCCGTCGCAAAAGCGCTATCTTCCTGTTTTATTTACGAAAATCGATGCCAAGTTCCACCCTCCCGCGTCTCATCCTGGCCTCCGGTTCCGCCTACCGGCGCGAGCTGCTGGGTCGCCTGCACCTGCCGTTCGACGCCGTCTCGCCCGACATCGACGAGACCCCGCGTCCCGGCGAAGCCCCGGAAACGACGGCGCTGCGGCTGGCGCGCGAGAAGGCGGCGGCCGTCGCCAGCACCCATCCGGGCGCCCTCGTGATCGGCTCGGACCAGGTCGCGACGCTGGACGGCGTCCAGATCGGCAAGCCCGGCGACCACGCCCGCGCCCTCGCCCAGCTACAAATGATGCGCGGCCGCCGCGTCGTGTTCCACACGGCCTTGTGCCTGTGGGACGGCCGCCTGGCCTTCGACGCCGCGGCGCAGGCCTCGCAACTGGATAATGTGCAGGTGTTCGTCACGTTCCGCGACCTGCCGGATGCCGAGCTCGACGCCTACCTGCGCATCGAGCAGCCGTACGACTGCGCCGGCAGCGCCAAGAACGAGGGGCTCGGCATCGCCCTGCTCGAACGCATCGACAGCAGCGACCCGACCGCCCTCACGGGCCTCCCGCTGATCGCCCTGACGGGCATGCTGCGCCGTGCCGGCATGCCGTTCTTTACTACCCAACAATAAACAATATGCCCGGTACGCTCTACCTGATTCCAAACACCCTTGGCCCGACCGAAGCGGCGCCGCACGCGCTGTCCCACATCCTGCCCGAACACGTGCAGGACATCGCCAGCAAGCTCGATTATTTCGTGGCCGAGAACGCCAAGACGGCGCGCGCGTTCCTGAAACTGGTCGCCATCGACCATCCGCTCGCGCGCCCATTGCAGGACATCCAGATCGCCGAGCTGAACGTGAACACGCCCGCGCAGGCGCTGGCCGCGCTGCTGGCGCCGCTGCTCGAAGGACGTGACGCCGGCCTCGTGTCGGAAGCGGGCGTACCGGCCGTCGCCGACCCGGGCGCCGACCTCGTCCGGCTGGCGCACCAGCACGGCGTCAACGTGCGCCCGCTCGTGGGCCCCTCGTCGCTGCTGCTGGCCGTCATGGCGAGCGGCCTGAACGGTCAAAGCTTCGCGTTCAACGGCTATCTCCCGACGGATGCCGCCCAGCGCACGAAGCGCATCCAGCAGCTGGAACAGCGCTCGCGCAGCGACAAACAGACGCAATTGCTGATCGAGACGCCCTACCGCAACGGCGCGATGCTGGAAGCGCTCGTTGCCGGCTGCCAGCCGGGTACGCTCGTGTGCGTGGCGACCGACCTGTCGCTGGCGACGGAAACCGTGCGCACGCAGACGGCCGCCAAGTGGAAGGCCCAGTTGGCCGCCGGCAACGCGCCGGATTTCCACAAGAAGCCGACCGTCTTCCTGTTCCTGGCCCAATAAGAATCAGTGCACCTCGGCGCCGAGTTCGCGCACCCAGCCGAACGCGGCCAGTTCGATCTCGCGCACCTGCTTCACGGACAGCCCCAGCCGGCCCAGCGCCGCCCCCAGCTCACGGCCCGGCTCCGCGTGCTCCAGCGATTCCGCCACGCTCAGCATGGCCGCGTAGTCGCCGTCGCGCTCGAGCAGGGCCGCGCGGACGTCGCGCGAAATGTCGACCTTGTCGAGGATCTCGCGCATCGGCACGCCGAACAGCGCATCCATCAGCGACATGATGCCGACCGTGAACGCCGTGTTGGCGCCGGCGACGTCGCCCGGACGCAGCGTCAATGTCATCAGCTCGAGCAGGCGGCCGCGCGTCGTGGCCATCTGCAGCAGCGGCGAATTCAGTTCCACTTGCCCTTCCGGGCCGCTGTACAGCAGGATCTGCACCCAGCGCTGCAGCTGGCTGCGGCCAAGCTGGACGAGGGCCTGCGAGATCGATTCCACGCGCGGCGCGCCCGCGCCCGTCAGGTGGCCGTTGACGAGGCGCAGCAGGTTCAGGCTGAGCAGCGCATCGCGCTTGACGGCGGCTTCGATGGCCTCGTTGTCGGCATCCGAGTGGATCAGGTCCGTCAGGCGCAGCAGCACGAGCTCCGACGGCGAGATCTTCTTGCCGGACAGGATGGCCGGCCGGGCAAAGTAATAGCCCTGGAAATATTCGAAGCCGAGTTCCAGGCACAGCTGGAATTCCTCGACCGTTTCGACCTTTTCCGCCAGCAGCTTCTGGTGCGGCCCGCGCAATGCGTGCACGAGCCCGGCAAGCTCGTCGCGGCCGACGCCCTGCAAGTCGATCTTGATGACGTCGACGAGGTTCCTGAGCTTGCTTACCTGCTCGGAATGGCCTATAACATCGTCGAGAGCGAACTTGAAACCGAGCTCTTTCAACTCTCTAATGCGCGCCAGCAATTGCGTCGTGGGACGGACGGTTTCCAGGATTTCCAGGATGACCTGATCGGGAGGCAGGAAGCGGACGAAATCGCTCATCAACACGACCTCGTCGACATTGACGAAGGCGATCTGCTCGCCCACCACCTGCTTCATGCCCAGCTGCGACGCATGGGAAATCACGGCGGCGGTGGCGGCGGCATAATCGGTCAGCTGCGCGTCCTCATGCTCCGGGGCGGCGCGGAACAGCAACTCGAACGCCACCAGTTTCTGGTCGCGTCCGAGGATGGGCTGGCGCGCCAAAAAGAATTCGTCGGACGGCGTGGACGTGGCTGCCGTTGCTACCGCATGCATGTAAAAACTCCTGAAACGCACGGCGCGCACCATGCGCCCCGGGCCCGGTCTGGCCGGTATATCGGTCCGACTATACTACAGACGGGAAGTCTTTACATTTCGACATCGTATCAAATCGTTTCAGACCAGAGGTTCCAGCCCGAAACGATCCATGCAAAGGGGGTCAGGAACGGCCCGATCCGCCGCGTTTGGATGGCCCGCGCGGCGCGGCGGCCGTCTCCGTACGCGGGCCGCGCGCCTGGGTCCGGCTGCCCGTGCCGGCGCCACGCGGCGCGGCGGCAGCGCGTTCGCCGCGCGCCGTTTCCTCGTTGCGCGGACCACGCTGGCCCGCCGCCTGAGCGCGCGGAGCGCGTCCCGCGGTGCCGCCCTGCTCGCCTTCGCCTTCCGCGCGCGGGCGCGCGCCGTCGCCGAACGCCTGGCCCGGCAGGCGCAGGCTGCCGCCGCCGGACAGTGGACTCGCGCGGCGCGCATTGCCCACCGGCTGGCGCGGCGCGCCGGCGATGCCGCCGCGTGCCGCCACGGCGCCCGTGACCGGCGTGCCCTTCTCGATGCGGAACGTCGCGCCGGCATCCTGGCCCAGCACCTGCACAAGGTAGGGCATCGTCTCGCGCAAGGTCGCTTCCAGCGTGTACGGCGGGTTCAGGATGAACATGCCGCTGCTGTGCAGCCCGTTGCCGTCGGCACGCGGGCCGGCCACGCTCAAGGTCACGTGCAGCCATTCCTTGGCCGGCAGGCGCTTCAGGCGGTCGGGGAACTGGCGCGATTCCATGCGCTGCAGCGCCGGATACCAGACGGCGTACGTGCCCGCCGGGAAGCGCTTGATCGCCTCCTCGAGCGCGTCGCGCACGTGCTTGTAGTCGAGCTTGACTTCGTACGGCGGATCGACGAGCACCAGTGCCCGGCGCGACGGCGGCGGCAGCAGCGCCTTGAGGCCGTGGAAGCCGTCCGCGTGGTCGACGAGGATGCGGCGTCCGCGTGCCCGCGCGCCCTGCTCCGCATGGTGCGCTTCGAGCTTGCGGACGTTCTCCGCCAGCACCCGGATGTCGGCCGGATGCAGCTCGAACAGGCGCAGGCGATCCTCCAGCCGCGTCTCGGCATCCGCGACCCACGGCGAGCCGGGATACCAGCGCAGCTTGCCGCTCGGGTTCAGCTTGCGCACGACGTCCACGTACTCGGCCAGCGCCGGCGGCAAGTCGTCGCGGCCCCACAGGCGCGCGATGCCGTCGACGTATTCGCCGCTCTTGACCGCCTGCGCACTGTCGAGCGCGTACACGCCGGCACCGGCATGGGTGTCGATATACGTGTAGGCCGTGTCTTTCTGGTTCATGTATTTGTGCAACTGAACCTGAATAAAATGCTTCAGGACATCGGCGTGGTTACCCGCGTGGAAGGCGTGGCGGTAGCTGAACATAGAGGATTCCAATCTGATTGATGCGGTGCCCGCGGTGCGATCGCGAATGCGGGCCAACCGTCATTATCCACCAGATAGGGCCGCCGCCCAACAGCGCCCCGGCGCAGAACCACATTCGGCTCAGCAATTGCCCAAAAAAGGGCTCTGACCCCGAATTGACGAGTAAAAAAAGCCGCAGCGGCTTGTGGCCACTGCGGCTGACCATCGCGAGGATGGGTGGAGGAAAACGTTGATTGGCGGGCGTCAGGCGACTTTCTTTTCGTCGAAGAACTGTTCGTCCTCCGTCGAGCCGTGCAGCGCCGTCGTCGAGCTCTGGTGTTGCTGGATGGTCTGGGTGACGGCGTCGAAATAGCCGGTGCCCACTTCGCGCTGGTGCTTGACGGCGGTGAAACCCTTGTCGGCGGCGGAGAATTCCGCTTCCTGCAGCTCGACGAAGGCCGACATGCCACGGCGCGCATAGCCGTGCGCCAGGTTGAACATGCTGTAGTTCAGCGCATGGAAGCCGGCCAGCGTGATGAACTGGAATTTGTAGCCCATGGCGCCCAGTTCTTTCTGGAACTTGGCGATCGTGGCGTCGTCCAGGTTCTTCTTCCAGTTGAACGACGGCGAGCAGTTATAAGCGAGCATCTTGCCCGGGAATTTCGCATGGATGGCGTCGGCGAAGCGCTTGGCGAATTCCAGGTCCGGCTTGCCCGTCTCGCACCACACGAGGTCGGCAAACGGCGCATAGGCCAGGCCGCGCGCGATCGCCTGGTCGACGCCCGGCTTGACGCGGAAAAAGCCCTCGACCGTGCGCTCGCCCGTGCAGAACGGCTGGTCGTTGGCGTCGACGTCGGCCGTCAGCAGATCGGCCGCTTCGGCATCCGTACGGGCGACGAGGATCGTCGGCGTACCCATCACGTCGGCCGCGAGGCGGGCCGCCGTCAGCTTCTCGACGGCTTCGCGCGTCGGCACGAGCACCTTGCCGCCCATGTGGCCGCATTTCTTGACGGCGGCCAGCTGGTCTTCGAAGTGCACGCCGGCCGCGCCCGCTTCGATCATGGCCTTCATCAGCTCGAACGCGTTCAGCACGCCGCCGAAGCCGGCCTCCGCGTCGGCCACGATCGGCGCGAAATAATCGACGTCATCCTTGCCTTCCGACCATTGGATCTGGTCGGCGCGCTGGAACGTGTTGTTGATCCGCTTAACGACCATCGGCACCGAGTTGGCCGGATACAGCGACTGGTCCGGATACATCTCGCCGGCCAGGTTGGCGTCGCCGGCGACTTGCCAGCCCGACAGGTAGATGGCTTTCAGGCCGGCCTTGACCTGCTGCATGGCCTGGTTGCCCGTCAGCGCGCCGAGGGCGTTCACATACGGTTCGTTGTTGACCAGGTCCCACAGCTTCTCGGCGCCGCGCCGCGCGAGCGTATGTTCGATCTGGACGGAGCCCCGCAGCCGTACGACGTCTTCCGCGGTGTAATTGCGGACGACACCTTTCCAGCGGGGGTTGGACTCCCAATCCTGTTGCAGGGCGGCGATTTGCTGTTCACGAGTTGCCATGGCGTTCTCCTGATTGAATAGCTGGGTTGGACAGTGATTCCGTTAAAAATATGATAGCGCCGGTTGTGCGCAGCACCAATACTCTTATATAAGACATAGGACAGTTTTTATCTCCTTGAAAATCATATGCTTATAATCTTGTTTTCATGATACGAAAACATATTTCTCAGAATGGAAACCGTCGGGTGCGGCGCTCTTGTGCGCTTTTCACATCTGCGAACAGATTTTCATGATGTGGAATGTCGAGTGATATTTCCGCGAGGCACGTCGCCTATGCTGCCGCAAATGCCGCGGTTTTCCTTGACGGGGCAGTGCGCAATGCCGAAGAGAATCATTAATGACGACATGCATCAAACGACCCAGGCATTTGCCCGGCTCAGCCGTTGTTACCGGTGATGCGTTAGTCGGCTAACAGAGCCATATCGCACCACCTCCTACCCTTGCGGCACGGATCTCATCCGTATGTACCCGGCGGTCTCGCAGGACGCGAGCCGTCGGGTCCTTGTTGGTTCGCGAGAAGGAGAACACATGAAATCGCTTATCCGCAGTACCCTGCTGGGCGCGCTGCTGGGCGCCGGCACGCTCGTGTCGGCCCAGGCCGGCACGCTGGCATACCAGGGCGTCGACTTCACGTCGTCCTGGTCCGGCAACGTGCTGACCCTGGCCATCGACGCGTCGAACCCGACCGGCAGCTGGGCCGACGCCACCACCCTTGGGGCGCTGCAGCTGAAGGACCTCGGCAACTTCGACAGCGTGGCGCTCACGTCGGCGCCGCAGGGCGCGACGCACTGGACGCTGTCGAGCAATGAATTGAACGCGAACGGCTGCACCGGCGGCAGCCACGCCGGCACCGGGCTGTGCTTCTCGGGCGCGCACGTCGCGCTGACGGACGATATGGTGTTCCAGTTCACCTTTTCCGGCGGCAATCCCAACCCCATCGCGCCCCAGCTCAAAGTGAATATGTTCGGCACGGACGGCGACCGCAAGGTCGGCAGCCTCATGGGCGCGCAGCTCCCGGTCGCGGCCGTGCCCGAGCCGCAGACCTATGCGATGCTGCTCGGCGGCCTCGGCCTGATGGGCTTGATGGCGCGGCGCCGCAAGCGCTGACGCGCGGCGCGCACGAAAAAAAACGCCCTGCCGGCACTTGCCGACAGGGCGTTTTCGCTCCACGCAGCCGCGCGGGCTTACTTCGCCAGCTCGACGGCAGGTTCCTCGCCGAACACCAGCTGGCCGCCGCGCACGCCGACCCGGATCGTATCCTTGGGCCCGAAGCGGCCGGCCAGGATGTCCTTCGACAGCGGATTCTCGATCTGCTGCTGGATCGCGCGCTTGAGCGGCCGGGCGCCGTACACCGGGTCGAAGCCCGCTTCCGCGATCTTCTGCAAGGCCTCCTCGCTGATGTCGAGCGACATCTCCATCTTCCCGAGGCGCTGCTCGAGGCCCTGCAGCTGGATCTTCGCGATCGCGCCGATGTTCTTTTCGTCGAGCGCATGGAACACGACGATCTCGTCGATGCGGTTGATGAACTCGGGGCGGAAGTGTCCGCGCACCTCGGCCATCACGGCCATCTTGACGACGGCCGGCTCGTCGCTGTCCATCGACTGGATCTTGTGCGAACCCAGGTTCGACGTCATCACGATCACGGTGTTCTTGAAGTCCACCGTGCGGCCCTGGCCATCCGTCATGCGGCCGTCGTCGAGCACCTGCAGCAGCACGTTGAACACGTCCGGATGCGCCTTCTCGATCTCGTCCAGCAGGATCACGCTGTACGGCTTGCGGCGCACGGCTTCCGTCAGGTAGCCGCCTTCCTCGTAGCCGACATAGCCCGGCGGCGCGCCGATCAGGCGGGCCACGGAATGTTTCTCCATGAACTCGCTCATGTCGATGCGGATCAGGGCGTCCTCGGTATCGAACAGGAAGTTTGCCAGCGCCTTGCACAGCTCGGTCTTGCCGACGCCCGTCGGGCCCAGGAACATGAACGAGCCGTACGGCCGGTTCGGGTCCGCGAGCCCGGCGCGCGAACGGCGGATCGCATCGGACACGGCCTCGATCGCCTCGTCCTGGCCCACGACGCGCTCATGCAGCTTCTCCTCGATGTGCAGCAGCTTGTCGCGTTCGCCCTGCATCATGCGGGCGACGGGGATGCCGGTCGCGCGCGACACGACTTCCGCGATTTCCTCGGCCCCCACCTGCGTGCGCAGCAGGCGCGGCTTGCCGTTCGCGTCTTCCGGCTGCTCGCCGGCGGCCTCCGCGTCCTTCAGCTGCTTTTCCAGCTCGGGCAGGCGGCCATACTGCAGTTCCGACACCTTCTGCCAATTGCTCTGGCGCTTCGCTTCGTCCATCTGCAGGCGGATGCGCTCGATCTCTTCCTTGATGTGCGTCGTGCCCTGCACGGCCGCCTTCTCCGACTTGAGGATTTCCTCGTAGTCGGCATATTCGCGTTCCAGGCGGGCGATCTCGTCGTTGATCAGTTCGAGACGGCGCTGCGAGGCCTCGTCGGTTTCCTTCTTGACGGCTTCGCGCTCGATCTTCAACTGGATCAGCCGGCGGTCGAGCTTGTCCATGACTTCCGGCTTGGAGTCGATCTCGATCTTGATCTTCGACGCGGCCTCGTCGATCAGGTCGATGGCCTTGTCCGGCAGGAAGCGATCCGTGATGTACCGGTGCGACAGCTCGGCCGCGGCGATGATCGCCGGGTCCGTGATCTCGACCTTGTGGTGCAGCTCGTACTTTTCCTGCAGGCCACGCAGGATGGCGATCGTCGCCTCCACGCTCGGCTCGTCGACCAGGATCTTCTGGAAGCGGCGCTCCAGCGCGGCATCCTTCTCGACGTATTTGCGGTACTCGTCCAGCGTGGTCGCGCCGATGCAGTGCAGCTCGCCGCGCGCCAGCGCCGGTTTCAGCATATTGCCCGCGTCCATCGCGCCTTCGGCCTTGCCGGCGCCGACCATCGTGTGGATCTCGTCGATGAAGACGATCGTCATGCCTTCGTCGTGCGACAGTTCCTTGAGCACGGCTTTCAGGCGTTCCTCGAACTCGCCGCGGAACTTGGCGCCGGCCAGCAGCGCGGCCATGTCGAGCGACAGCACGCGCTTGCCCTTGAGCGAATCCGGCACCTCGCCGTTGACGATGCGCTGCGCGAGGCCTTCCACGATCGCGGTCTTGCCGACGCCCGGCTCGCCGATCAGCACCGGATTGTTCTTGGTGCGGCGCTGCAAGACCTGGATGGCGCGGCGGATCTCGTCGTCGCGGCCGATCACCGGGTCGAGCTTGCCATTGCGGGCACGTTCGGTGAGGTCGAGTGTATATTTCTTCAGGGCCTCGCGTTGCCCTTCCGCATCCTGCGAATTCACGGATTCGCCGCCGCGCACGGCGGAAATCGCGGACTCCAGCGCCTTGCGGGCAAGACCGTTCTCACGCGCGAGGCGGCCGGCATCGGACTTGTCTTCCGTAAAGGCCAGCAAGACCATCTCGCTCGACAGGAACTGATCGCCGCGCCGCTGCGATTCGCGATCGGCCAGGTTCAGCAGGGAGACGAGCTCGCGGCCGACCTGCACGTCGCCGCCCGTGCCGGACACTTTCGGCAGGCGGTCGAATGCCGAGCGCAGCGCCGTCTGCAGGCCGCCGACGTTGACGCCGGCCCGCTGCAGCAGCGAGCGCGCGCCGCCGTCGCTCTGGCTCAGCAGGGCGGACAGCAGGTGGACGGGTTCGATGTATTGGTTGTCGTTGCCGACCGCCAGGCTCTGCGCGTCGGAGAGCGCTTCCTGGAGCTTGGTCGTCAATTTATCTTGTCGCATATTCAGTACCCCTGTGTGTTCGGGTTGGATTTCGAATTGACACCCAGTTAGGGATGCCATAGCGACTTTTCAAGATGTGAACACGCGGCCACGGGTCGTTTAATGTTGCTGCGATAAAATGTTCGACATGCCCCCCTCCTTCTTATCCAGACATGTCGACGAACCGCTGCGCCTGCTGCCATACATGGCGAAGTGGCTGCTGCTCGCCCTCGCCGTCGGGCTGCTGTCCGGCTCCGCGTCCGCCTTCTTCCTGTTCGCGCTCGACTGGGCGACCGGCACGCGCATCGCCCACCGCTGGCTGATCGCCCTGCTGCCGCTGGCCGGGTTCGGCGTCGCCTGGCTGTACCTGCGCTTCGGCAGCGCCGTCGAGGCCGGCAACAACCTGCTGATCGACGCAATCCACGATCCCAGGAAAGTGATTCCGCTGCGCATGGCCCCACTCGTGCTGGGCGGCACCGTCGTCTCGCATCTGTTCGGCGCCTCCGTGGGGCGCGAGGGCACGGCCGTGCAGATGGGCGGCGCGCTGGCGGACCAGCTCACGCATGTGTTCAGGCTGAAACACGAGGACCGGCGCATCGTCCTGATGGCCGGCATCAGCGCCGGCTTCGCCTCCGTGTTCGGCACGCCGCTGGCGGGCGCCATCTTCGGCCTGGAAGTGCTGGCCATCGGACGGCTGCGCTACGACGCCCTGCTCGCCTGCCTCGTGGCCGCCGTCGCCGGCGACCAGGTCTGCCTGCTGTGGAGCCAGCCGCTGGGCATCCACCACACGCACTATGCGATTGCCGCCGTGCCGGTGCTCGCGGCCTGGCCGCTGGCGGCCGTCGCCAGCGCGGGCGCCCTGTTCGGGCTTGCGGGCAAGCTGTTCGCGGATTGCACCCACGCACTGTCGAGCTGGATGAAGCGGCGCATATCGTATGGCCCGCTGCGTGCGCTGCTGGGCGGCATCGTCGTCGCGGCCTGTGCGTTGACGCTTGGCGCGGACCGCTACATCGGCCTCGGCATCCCGACCATCCAGGCCGCGTTCACGCAACCGCTGGCCCCCTGGGATTTCGCGGGCAAGATGGTCTTCACGGTCGCGTCGCTGGGCAGCGGCTTCAAGGGCGGCGAAGTGACGCCGCTGTTCTACATCGGCGCCACGCTCGGCAATGCGCTGGCGCCGCTGCTGCACCTGCCGATCGCGCTGCTGGCCGGCGTCGGCTTCGTGGCCGTGTTCGCCGGCGCGGCCAACACGCCGATCGCGTCGACCCTGATGGCGATCGAGCTGTTCGGCGCGGACGTGGGCGTGTATGCGGCCGTCGGGTGCGTGCTGGCCTATCTGTTTTCCGGCCACACGGGCATTTACCGGGCCCAGCGCATCGGCCAGGCCAAGCATCGGTGGCGGGCGGCGCCGCCGCCGGCGGACACGCGCCTCGCCGACCTGGCCGCGCACCGTCAGCCGCCGGGCACGTCCTGACCGCGCATCACGCTCGACCCGGTCAGGCCTGCTGCGCCAGCGGGGCCTCGCCCGCCGCGGCGAGATCGCGCACGTTCTTCTGCACGGCGACGATGGCGAACAGGGTCAGCACGAACGACATCGCATAAAACCCTTTCTCGCTCGGCATCAGCGTGGCATTCCACAGGCCGACCGTCAGCAACCCCACGGCCGCGATCAACGAGACCCAGCACAGCCCGACGTACATACCCGTCACCGGCAGGCTCTCGGCGCGGTCGCGCAAGGTCTTTTGCAGCGACACGGCGGCAAAGCAGCCGTACAGCAGGATGGTCAGGTAATACCCTTTTTCGTTGAGCTGCATCTGTGCATTCCACAGACCGGCAAGATAAGCGAGGATGCCGACGATCATGGCGCACCAGGATGCGCCGACGAAGGCGGGGCTCGGACGCGCGGACGGATGCTGGTTCATGGCGTTCTCCTTTTAAATGAAAATAGGACTTTGCCAGATTGCAACGCCAGCACCTTGCGCGCAAGCGAACACGCACGAGGTATCAGGCAATGGCACGCCAGGTAGCATATCCCGCTATGCAGAACCCGATCGACCCCAGCAGGTGCAGTGCCGAATGCGTCAATGCCCAGCTGTAATGGCCCCGTTGCAGCAACACCATCGCTTCGCCGGAAAAGCTGGAAAACGTCGTCAGGCCGCCGAGGAAGCCCGTGATGACGAACAGGCGCCACGCCGGGGACAATGCGGGCAGCGTATCGAAGAATCCGAGCGCCAGCCCGATCAGGTAGCCGCCGACGAGGTTGGCGACGAGCGTCCCCAGCTGGATGTGGGCGTGCAGTTGCCCGAGCAGGATGGTGAGGCCCCAGCGCAGCCAGGCGCCGAGGGCCGCCCCGACGGCGACCGCGATCCAGCTCAGCGGCTGGCCCACTTGGCCCGGGCCGTATCGTCCGTCACGCGCGCATCGACCCAGCGCGCGCCGTTCGGCGTCTGCTCCTTCTTCCAGAACGGCGCGTCCGTCTTGAGGTAATCCATGATGAATTCGCAGGCCGCGAACGCTTCGCCACGGTGCGCGGCCGTGCAGGCGACGAGGACGATCTGGTCCAGCGGCCGCATCGGACCGATGCGGTGGACGACGACGACGCCGTACAGCGGCCAGCGGCCGCGCGCCTGCTCGACGATGTCGTGCAGGGCCCGCTCCGTCATGCCCGGATAATGCTCCAGCTCGAGCTCGGCCACGCTGTCGCCGTCGTTCATGTCGCGCACCGTGCCGACGAAGCTGACGACGGCTCCCACGCGCGCGTCGCCGGCGCGCAGGCGCGCGAGCTCGGTACTCACGTCGAAGTCGGCGCTCTCGACGCGGATCTCGGTAGTGTCCCGCAGTTGCCCGCTCATTTGCGCGTTCACTTGCCCGTTCACTTGCCCTCCTTGGCCAGGCGCAGCGCCAGCTGCTCGATGCGCGACGCCGTGCGCGCGTCGACGAGGGCCGGCAGCGCGTACAGGTCGCGCAGGCGGGTCCCCGCGCCGCCCTGGGCGCCGCGGCCCGCGCCGTGTCCGGCCTTGAGCGAGGATTGCAGCACCTCGACCTGCAATTTCAGGCGCTCGCGCGCGAATTCCAGACCGCTGTCGATGCCGGCGCCGATCTCCAGGCGCAGCAGGTCATGCAACAGCGTGGCGCGGTTGTCTTCCAGCTCGCGCGCATAGGCGGCCCTTGCTTCCGGACTGCCGAGCAGCGCGGCCAGGGCCGCGTCGAAACGGGTCCGGAGCACGCGTTCCATCTCGGCGTCGAGCGCCGGCAACGCGGTCCAGCGAGCCTCCCAGTCGGTGTCGAAGGCGGCGGCCGACGCGACGGCATCCTCGACCTCCTGCACGAGGCGCAGCTTGTCGCGCAACATGCCCGCCTGGGCGACGCCGGCGGCGCGGCGGGCCTGGTCGACATGCTGTTGAACGTGCGCCACGGCCGCGTGAAAGCGTTTTTCGACACGGGCCTCGTGGGCGCGCGGCACCGGGCCGATCGCCTGCCACTCCGCCTGCGCCTCGCGCAGCAGCTTGGCGGCCGCGGCCGGGGTGGCGTCGGCGGCGGCCGCTTCCAGCCGCGCGCTGATCGCTTCCTTGGCGGCCTCGTGGGCGCGGCGCTCGATGTCCGCTTCGTGCATCGTCTCCTTGCGGCGCTGGAACACGTCGTCGCACACGGCGCGGAAACGCTGCCACAGCGCCTGCTCGCTCTTGCGCTCGAGCGGCAGCGCGCGCGCATGCTCCTGCCAGCGCTGCTGCAGCGCGCGCATCGCGTCGATCGCATGGCGGTCGTGCGGATCGATGGCGGCCGCTTCCTCGATGATGGCTTCGCGCTCGGCCATTTCCGCCTTGCGCTGCTCTTCGAGCGGTCCCTGCAGCACGTTCAGCGCATCCGTGAACTGGGCATCCAGGCGTTTCTTTTCCTTGCGGTCGATGGCGCCCAGGTGGCTCCACGCGAGGCGCAGCCGCTGGACGGTGCCGGCCACGTGCTTCCATTCGGCGCTGCCGTCGCGCAGGCGCGCGATCTCGGCCTGCGCTTCGTCGACGAGCGCCTGGCCGCGCGCCGCGTTCGCATGACGCTCGTCGGCCAGGTGGCGGAAGTGGGCCGCGGCCGGCGCATAGGCGGCCGTGCAGGCGGCGTCGAAACGCTCCCACAAGCTCTTGGGCGCGGCGCCGGACAGGCTGTCGAGCGCCTTCCAGCGGTCGCGCATGCTGCCGACCTTCTTGGCCAGCTCGCTCATCGCCAGGTTTTGCGTGGACAGGGATTCGACCGTCTTGATGAGTTCTTCGCGCGACACGTTGCCGCCCCAGCGCGCCCAGTCGGACAGGCGCTTGAGCTCGGCACGCAGATGGGTCAGGCGGTCGGACTGGGCCGGACTCAGGCGCATGCCCTTTTCGCGCGCGTCCTTCAACGTCTTGTCGTGGTCGGCGGCGGCGCCCAGCGAACCCTGCTGCAAGGCCGCTTCCATCGCATCCATCGTATCGATGAAATGCTGGTCGGCGCCGCGCGGCTTGCTGTCCTTGCTGTCCTTGCTGTCCTTGCTGTCCTTGCTGTCCTTGCTGTCCTTGTTGTCCTTGTTGCCTTCCTTGCCGATCGCCTTGCCGCCGGCGTGACCGCCTTCCGGCGCTGGCGCGCGCGCTTCCTTCGGCTTGCGCGGCTCGGGCTGCGGCAGCGTGGCCAGCAAGGCGTCGAAGCGACGCTGCAGCTCGGCGGCCTCGTCCACCTGGGGCGGCGGCGGGAGGGCCTTCCATTCGCGCCGCAACGCCTCCGCGTTCAGTTCGGCAACGGGCCTGGCCTGCTGGGCGTCGAGGAACGCGCCGCGTGCCGCCAGCGCGGCCTGCCCCGCTTCCTGCACCTGCAAGCCGGCCCGCAGCTTCTGCATCTCGGTCGTGACCTCCGCCACGAGGGTGCGCGGCAGCGACGGATGCTCGGGCGAGCGCATGGCGGCGTCCTGTTCCTGCGCCAGCGCGTCGAGGCGCCGGGCCAGTTCGGCCGCGGACAGTCCGGCCGCGCCCAGCTGGCGCAACGCGGCCACGCGGTCGATCATGGCGCGCTGCAGGGCCACCTGCGCTTCCAGGCGCCGGGCCAGCGCGGCGCGCGCGGCCTGGAAGGCGGCATCGAGCTCGGGCGCGGAAATCACGGACCATTTGCGGTCCAGGTCGGCCACGTGGTTCGGCGTCAGCAAGGTATCCTTGAGGAGCGACTCGGCGTGCTCGACGGCGCCCTGGGCGCGCCGGTGCTCGGCCTCGCGGTGACGGTGCGCATCGAGGCGCGACTGCATCAGCTTGGCGACGCGGCGATCGGTATTGCGCATCGCGGTATGGACACGCTCGAGCTGCGCCGGGCTATGGACGAACTCGGCGGCGGAAAGCCGCAGTTCGGAAAATTCGCATTGGAGGATGAATTCCACCGCGGCGGCTTCGTCATCGCCGAGGCGGCTCAGCTTTTCAGCCTGGGCCGTACGTTGATGATTGGACGCCTGCGTGGAGGCGGATGCGGACGGTTCCGCTTGCGCCCCCGCTTGTGCTCCCTGCCCGGCCGGCTTGTCGCCGGGCTTGTCGCCCGGCCGCTTGAATAGGAACTCGAACATGATGAAATCGCACTTCCAAAATCGCCATCATAGCAAAGAACCCTGATGGCCCCGTAACGCCAGCCCTGGGCGTGCGAGCAACATGTTCGCCATCGCCTCTCGATCTCAGTGAGCGGCGGTCAGTATCTCGTGCCGGCGGCCGAATTCGGGCTGCAGCGGATCGCGCCCTTGGGCCGCCTGGCCGGCATGCCCGACCAGCTCGCGGCGCGGACGGCGCGGGTCGCCGCGGTGTTCCTGCGCATACGCATCGTGGGCCAGCATCTGGTTGGCGACCGCAAACCAGGCGTCGCCGCCGACCGCCGCCCGCGCCAGCGGGAACAGCTCGTGTTCCTCGCGCTCCAGCCGGCTGCGCAGCGCCGCGACGCAGCACTCGACGGCGTCGCAGAACACGTCGCGCGGCACCGGATGGTCGGCCGCGCCGACGCAGGCTTCGGCCGCGCCCATCGCGGCGGCCGCCTGGCCGCTGAGCCGTTCGAGCTCCGCCAGCAAGCCGTCGGCTGCCGCCGTGCTGCGGCGCAGGGCCGGCACGAGGAATTTGTCGAGCTTGCGCCAATGACAATTGTCATAGGCCTGGCGCAGGGTGGCGCACAGCTGCGCCGCCCGGCCGGCGGCCAGCGTGCTGAAGTCACCCGGCAGCGCGCTCAGTTCGTCGAGCAGCGACTGCAGGGCCGCGCGCACGGTCGTCTGTTCGACGGACAGGGCGACGAGGGTATAAGTCGATGTCAGCATTCGGTCTCCACCTTTTTCTCACGAGTGAGTTCCGCCCCATCAAAAACCGTCCGTCCGCCTGGCAAGCGCGGCGCGATGCAGAGTCCGTGGGAGCGTTGTTGACAGGCCTGTGGTGCTCTTGGGCATCGGCGTGCCCTATCGTTGTCATCGGCCTGAAGGAAGGTCTAGTGTAAGGAGGCCGGACGGGCACCTGTTTGATCTATGACAAATGGAGCTCTGCCCATTTTGCATGCCGATAGCGCCGCTAGGCTGCGGCCAGCGGGGCCGCGAGCGTCGGGTCCAGCGCGGCGGCCAGCGGCGCGGCAACCTCGGCCGGTTCCGCCTGCGTGAGCACGACCTGCGGGCAGCCATGCCAGCGCGCGCACCGGCCCAACGCGGCGGCCAGGTCGCGCACGAAGCGCTCGCTGACGCGCACGCCGGGCTCCAGCACGAGCGATTTCAGCTCGAACACGCCGGCCTTGCGATGCGCCTTGGCGTCGACGCGGCCGACGAGCGCCCCGCGCCGCAGCAGCGGCAACGTGAAATAGCCGTAGCGCCGCTTTGCGGCCGGCGTATAGCACTCCAGCCGGTAGTCGAAGCCGAACAGGTCGAGCGCCCGGCGGCGGTCCCAGACGATGGGATCGAACGGCGACAAGACGCTGGTCAGCGTCGCCTGCAGGGCGCCGCGCGCCGCCTGTTCGAGCAATCCGGCGTGGTCCGGGTGGACGTACACGGGCTCCTTCCACCCCTCGACACGGGCGCGCAGCAGCAGGCCTTCGTCGGCCAGCGCCTGCGGATCGAGGTGCGGCGGCTTCGTCCGGTGGTAGTCCGGGATCCAGGCCGCCTTCGCGACGCCCAGGGCGCGCACGGCCCGCAGCACGAACTCGCGCCGCGTCGCCTCGACCGGCGGCATGCGGGCATCAATCCACCCCGGCAGCACGCGCTCGGCCAGGTCGTACACGCGATGAAACTGTTGGCGGCGGGCGATCATCAGCCGGCCCGTCGTGAACAGGACTTCCAGCGCGCGCTTTTCCGGCTTCCATTCCCACCAGCCGCCGGCCTTGCCGTCGGTGCGCTCGAAGTCGGCCGAGCGCACCGGACCGCTCGCGCGGATGTGGGCCAGCACGCGCTCGACCTCGTCCCGGTGCGACGCCAGCCACGTCCCCGCGTACTTCCACCCGAGCGAGCCGGGATCGACCATCCGGTGCCGGTACAGGCCATAATCCTCGATCGGAATGAAGCACGCCTCGTGCGCCCAGTACTCGAACAGCCGGCCCTCGGCCAGCAACTGGTCGAGCCAGTAGGGATCGTAGTCGCCCAGGCGGCTCCACAGCACCAGATAGGGACTGCGCGCGACGACGCTGATGGTGTCGATCTGCAACACGCCCATGCGCCGGATCGCGGCCAGCACGTCGTCCTTCGTGGCGCGGGCGCGCTTCGCCTGCAGCATGCCCTGGGCCGCCAGGTGCAGGGATCGGGCGACAGCGGGAGTCAAAATTGGTTCGCTCATCCGCACATTCTAGTGACATCCCATCAACATTTGTACGGGTCGCCGAGAAAAAAGTACTGGTTTTTTTTACAGTATCCCGCCGTCTGCGCTATAGTTGGCGCCCTGGCTCAACCCTGTTGCGGATTTCCTAACGATCATGCGGCTGCTGCACACATCAGACTGGCACCTCGGCCAGACCCTGCACAATTTCGACCGGACCTACGAGCACCAGTGCTTCCTCGACTGGCTGCTCGACACGATCGTCGCCGAGGAAGCGGACGTCCTCCTGATCGCCGGCGATGTGTTCGACAACGCGAACCCGTCCGCCGCGTCGCAGCGCCAGCTGTACCGCTTCCTGCAGCAGGCGCGGGCGCGCTCGCCCCGGCTGGACATCGTCGTCATCGCCGGCAACCACGATTCGCCGGGCCGGCTCGAAGCGCCCGGGCCGCTGCTGGAAGCGCACGGTACGCGCGTCGTCGGCCACGTCACGCGCGACGCCGAAGGCAGCATCGACCTCGAACGTTTCATCGTGCCGCTGACCGGCGCGGACGGCCAGGTGCGGGCCTGGTGCGTGGCGATCCCGTTCCTGCGTCCCGGCGACGTGCCCCGCGTCGCCGCGCCGGCAACGGACGACGCGTTCGACGCCTACCTGGCCGGCATCCGGCTGCTCTACCAGCAGGCCTGCGAACTGGCGCGCGCGCGCGCCGGCGAGGGGCAGGCGATCCTGGCGATGGGCCATTGCCACATGGTCGGCGGCGACGCGTCGCCCGACTCCGAGCGGCGCATCGTCATCGGCGGCACCGAGGCCCTGCCCGCATCCATGTTCGGCCCGGACATCGCCTACGCGGCGCTGGGCCACCTGCACCTGGCCCAGCGCGTCGGACAGCAGGATCACCTGCGCTATTGCGGCAGTCCCCTCCCCCTGTCGTTCGCCGAAGTCGGCTACAAACACCAGGTGCTGCGCATCGACCTCGACGGCACGCGCGCCGCCGCCATCGCGCCCCTGCACGTGCCGCGCGCCGTCGAGCTGCTGCGCGTGCCGGCCAGCCCGGCGCCCGTCAAGCAGGCGATCGCGGAACTGGTCGCCCTCGACCTGCCGGACCTGCCGCGCGAGGCCTGGCCATATCTGGAAGTGCGCGTGCTGCTCGACGCGCCCGAGCCGGGCCTGCGTGCCCAGGTCGAGGCCGCGCTGGAAGGCAAGCCGGTGCGCCTGGCGAAGATCGAACCGACGCGCCGCGTCGCGACGACGGCCGGCGTGGAGCCGGCACTGAGCCTGGACCAGCTCGCGCAGCTGCAGCCGGACGATATCTTCCGCCTCCTGTGGCAGCAGCGCTTCGGCGACGATGCCCCGGACGATCAGTTGGCCGCGTTCACCGAGCTGCTGCTGCCGGCGGACGGCACCGCCAGGAACCGGGAGGCAGCCTAATGTCTTTGTCAAGCAAACTCGGTGGGCGTTGGATCGAAGGGGCGGCGGTAGGTGAGCATGGCCCACAGGACGTTCACACGCCGGCGCGCCAGCGCGATGATGGCCTGATGATGGCGCTTGCCCTCGCGCCGTTTTCGGTCGTAGAACTGGCGGCTGGCGGGACATCGCAGGGACGCGAAGGCGGATTGATAGAAGACGCGTTTGAGCCCCTTGTTGCCGCCCAGCGGGCGCTTGAGCCAACGCGTCTTGCCGGATTGTTTGAGCACGGGCGCGAGGCCGGCTGCAGCGGCCAGCGCGTCGCCGGATCGAAAGCGGCTGATCTGCCCAACCTCGGCGATGAATTCCGCCGTCATGATGGCCCCCATCCCGGGCAGGCTGCGGATGAGGGCCGCGTCAGGGTGGCGTCGCAACAATTCTTCGAGTTCGCCGTCGATCCGGTCAAGTCTGGCGACGGCTGCGAGAGACTCCTCGGCCAGTTCCTTGATCAACCGGCCCACGGTACGGCTGCCCGGCACGACGGTAGCTTGCCGCAGTGCCGCCGCCCGCGCAGCCATCGCCAGCTCTTGCCCACAGGTGCGCTTGCCGGTCGAACCCAACGCCGTCAGCAAATCGCTCAGGCTCAGAGTTCGAAACTCTTCCGGCGTGACAGCGCAGGCCAGCAGGCGCAAACCCATCTTCGTCGTCATGTCGATCCGGTGTTCAAGTTCAGGAAAAATACCGACCAGCAAATCATGCATGCGCGCGATGCGGCGGGTCTGCTCCTGCGTCAGGTCGGCCCGGTGCGACACCAGCAAACGGATTTCAATGTCCAGTTCAGTCTCAGCCACGACTGGGCGCAAGTCGCTCCGCGTCCGGACCTGGTCGGCAATGACGCGGGCATCACGCGGATCGCTTTTCGCTTCGCCGCCGACCGTTCCTTGGCGGGCACGGTTGACCGCCAGGCCCGGGATATGGACCAGCTCGACGCCGGCGTGCAGCAACACCGCCTGGGCAAAGGCTGCAATCCCGCCCAGCACATCAATGCCCACCCGGCAGGGCTGGGCAAGCTTGCTCAACTCCTCGACCAGCAGGGTCAAATCGACGGGCGTATTCATCACCTTCCGGTTCAACACTACCCTGCCAACGGAATCGACCGCACAGGCCCAATGGATTTCCTTGGCAATATCAATACCGACAAACGTGCTCATCAGTGGCCTCCCTTTTACGTGGCTCAGCCTTTCCTGATTGCCTGCCTCGCCCTACACAGCGATCGCTCGCATAGCCTAATCAGCGGTCAACAGGAAATAGCGGAACGGGGGGATGTGCCTCCTGAGCCATCGATGGCAGCCAGCATGAAAACCATCCCCGTCCGCAGCCGGACGCAATCTTGGACAATCGACATTCGGCACCGTTTGCACGGTACTGAGAAAGGTAGGGCCGCATGAAGATCCTGCGCATCGGCGGCAAGAACCTGGCCTCGCTGGCGGGCGAGTTCGAGGTGGACTTCGAGAGCGAACCGCTGGCGACCGCCGGCCTGTTCGCCATCAGCGGCCCGACCGGCGCCGGCAAGAGCACCCTGCTGGACGCCTTGTGCCTGGCCCTGTACGACGCGACCCCGCGCCTCATCAAGGGGCCGCGCGTGGGCAATTACCTGCCCGACGTCGGCGACGAAACGCTGTCCGTGGCCGACCGCCGCACCCTGATGCGGCGCGGCACGGCGGACGCCTTCGCCGAGGTCGATTTCGTCGGCAACGACGAGCAGCGCTACCGCGCGCGCTGGAGCGTGCGGCGCTCGCGCAACCGCGCCGCCGGCGCCCTGCAGCCGTCCACGATGAGCCTGCAGCAACTGCCCGGCCTGCAACCGCTGGGCGGCACCAAGACCGAGGTGCTGGCCGAGGTCGAGCGCCGCATCGGCCTGTCGTTCGAACAGTTCACCCGCTCCGTGCTGCTGGCGCAGAACGAGTTTTCCGCGTTCCTGCGCACCGACGACAACGAACGCGGCGAACTGCTCGAGACGCTGACGGGCAGCGCCGTCTACAGCGACATCTCGCGCCGCGCCTACGAGCGCTGGCGGCTGGAGCAGGAAGCCATGCGCCGCCTCACCGCGCGCCTGCAGGACCATGCACCGCTGAGCCCGGACGCACGGGCCGAACTCGACGCCGGGCACGCCGCCGCGCAAGCCACGCTGGCGGCTGCCGAAACGCGCCGGGCCGGTCTCGAGCGGCAACTGCGCTGGCACCAGGAGCTGGACCGCCTGCGTGCTGCCGAAGCCCAGGCGGACGGCGCGCTCGCGCACGCCCGCGCCGCGGTCGATGCGGCCTCCGAGCGCCGGCGCCGCCTGGCCACGCTGGACGCCGTGCAGCCGGCACGCGCCCTCGTGGCCGACCTGAACCGCCTCGCCGGCGAACAGCGCCAGGTGCAGGCGCAACTGGCCGCCAGCGAACACGACCTGGCACGCGCCCTCGACGCCCAGCAGCAGGCCGCGCGCGGCCTGATGGACGCGGAGCGCAAGCTGGAAGCGGCCGAGGATGCGCAGCGCGCCGCCGCCCCGCAACTGGACCGCGCGAAAGCCCTCGACGCCACGCTGGACACGCTGGCGCCGGCCCACGCCAAGGCCCGCGCGGCGCTGGACGGCATGCGCACGGAATCGACCCGGGCCCAGGCCGCCCTGCAGGCCAAGGCGGCCGAACTGGAGGCAAGCCGGCGCGCCCTGCACGACACGGGCGCCTGGCTCGCCGCGCACGGCAGTCGCGCGTCGCAGGCCACGCAATGGACGCGCTGGGACCAGCGCCTGGCCCAGGCCGAGCAGGCCGCGCGCCAGGACGGCGCCAGCGCCCGGGCACTGGATGACGCCAGGGCCGGCGCCGAGCAGGCCGCGGCCATGGCCCAGCGCACGGCGCACGCACTGGCCGCGTCGATCGAACTGCTCGACGTGCACGAGGCCGCGCGCCGCCATGCGACCGAGGCGCTGGACGGCATCGACGCCGACGCCCTGCGCGCGGAACGCCGCACGCTCGACAAGCGGCGCGAACACCTCGCTTCGCTCGACCACACGTGGCAGGCGCTGCGTACCAACCGCGGCCGCCTGGCCGACCTCGACGCGCAGGCGGCCCAGGCCTCGCAGGCGCGTACGGGCGCGCACGAGGGCCTCGACGCGGCACGCGGCGCCGGCATCGCGCTGGACGCGGCCGTGGCCCAGGCCGAACGCATGCTCAAGGCGGCCCAGCTGGCCTGCGCCGACGGCGTCGAAAAACTCCGCGCCACGCTCGTGGACGGCGACGCCTGTCCCGTGTGCGGTGGCACCGAACATCCTTACCGCCACCAGGACGACCGGCTGCACGCCGTCCTCGACAACCTGTCCGCCGAGCTGGCCGGGCGCCGCGCCGAGCAGCGCGCCAACGTCGACCGGCAGGCCGGCCAGCGCGCGGCGTTCGACGCGGCCGGCGAACGGCTGGCGACGCTGGCGCGCGAGCGCGACGGGCTGTGCGCCGCGCTCGCCCAGCTGGATGCCGAATGGGCCGACAATCCGCTCGCGGCCGAAGCCCCGGACGACGACGGCCTCGACGCCCGCGGGCGCTGGCTGGCGGCCGAACTGGCCGCGCTGCGCACGTCCTACGAAAGCCTGGAAACGCGCGACGCCGACCTGCGCCGCGCCGTGCTGGCGCGCGATGCCGCCCAGCAGGCCTGGGACCATGCCAACCGTGAACACGCGCGCCTGCTCGACGCGGCCCAGACGGCCCAGGGCACGCTGGCCCGGCTGGATGCCGAGATCGCGGCGCTGGCCGCGCGGCGCGAAGCTGCCGCCGCCGCGCTGGCCGAGCTGCTGGCCGAACTCGATCCGGTGCTGGCCGAGGCTTGCGGCGACGGCTGGCAGGACCATTGGCAGCGCGATCCGGCCGGCTGGCGCGAGGCCCGCGCCGAGGAAGCCCGCGAGTGGAACGACCAGGCCGCGCGCCAGGCCCGGCTGCAGGGCGCCATCGGCACCCTCGAGGCCGAACACGCGGCGCTGGCAACGCGCGTGCAGCACGCCGCCGAACGCCTCGCGGAAGCGGACGGCGAATTCGCCCGCCTGGACGCGGAACTGGCCGCGCGCCGCACGGAGCGCGGGGAACTGTTCGAAGGCCGTGCCGCGCGCGACGTCGAACAGTTGCACGCCGCCGCGGTGAGCGCCGCGCGCAACGCATTGAACGCATGCCAGGCGGCGAGCCTGCAGGCGGCCCAGGCGGAAGCGCGGGTGCGCGCCGCGCAAACCCAGGCCGCCGCGCGCATCACCGACCTGCAAGGCGAACTGGCCGATGCCGGCGAGCGCCTGGCGCTGTGGATCCAGGAATTCGACGGCAGCGACCCGGCGCTGGAGAGCGTATCCAACGAACAGCAACTGGCCGCCCTGCTCCAGGTCGGCGCCGGCTGGATTGCCCAGGAGCGCGCCGTCCTGCAGGAACTGGACACGGCCGTGCGCCAGGCGACGGCCGTGCTGGCCGAACGCCGCACGCAGCGCGAGCAGCACGAAAGCGTACGCGAGGAGGCGGTGCCGGCGGGTACGGAGGCGAACGCGGACGACGCACAACCCGATGCGGACGGGGATCGCGAGGCGGCCGAGGCCGTGCCGGCCTTCACGCAGGCACCGCCGCACGACGTCGACACGGTCGCCGCCGCACTGCGCCGTGCCCAGGCCGAACGCGATGCGGCGCACGAGTCGGCCGCCGGCCTGGCCATGCGCATCCGCGAGGACGAGCAGCGCCGCGAACGGGCACGCTCGATGATGGCGGAGATCGAACGCCAGCGAGCCGTCGAAGACCGGTGGGCGAAGCTGGCGGAGCTGATCGGCTCGGCCGACGGCAAGAAATTCCGCAACTACGCCCAGCAATTCACGCTCGACGTACTGCTCGGCTATGCCAACACCCACCTCGCGCAACTGGCGCGGCGCTACCGGCTGGAGCGCGTCGTCAACATGGCCGGTCCGTCGCTCGCGCTGATGGTGCGCGACCAGGACATGGGCGGCGAAGTGCGCTCCGTGAATTCGCTGTCGGGCGGCGAATCGTTCCTCGTCTCGCTGGCGCTCGCGCTGGGCCTGGCGTCGCTGTCGTCGAATCGCGTCAAGGTGGAGTCCCTGTTCATCGACGAGGGGTTCGGCAGCCTGGACAGCGACACGCTGGGCGTGGCGATGGATGCGCTGGACGCGCTGCAATCGCTGGGCCGCAAGGTCGGCGTGATCTCGCACGTGCAGGAAATGACGGAGCGGATCGCCACCAAGGTACTCGTGCGCCCGGCGGGTGGCGGCAGCAGCGCCGTGACGGTGCAATGCTAAAATGCGCGCCTTCCATTGACCCGTTGTTCTTACTCATCATGTCCAAACCCGCCCGCTTCCTGACCTTCAAGTGCGCCAAATGCGCCAAGCCGGTCAAGCTCACCCTGCAAAAAGTGTCCGCCTGCTCGCACGTCCAGCCCTACCAGGGCATTTGCGAATGCGGCGAGATCAAGCGCCACGCGACCGGCAACCCCGATGCGGTGAAATCCTTCGTCGAGTCGAACGAACTCCACTGGCATCACCACCACTGATCGGAACGGCGATGACGACTCACGACGGCGCGGCGCGCATCCACTGGATCGAACACGGCGAGGAACGCTCGGCGCACTGGCGCTCGGAAAGCGGCTGGCCGGCGCCCCGCAAGGTCGTGCTCGCCGACGACACGATGAATGCCGACACGGCCTGGCGTCTCGCGCTGGACGGCACCGCGCTGCTGTGGCGCGGCGACTTCCAGAACGCGCGCCAGTTGCTGCAGGCGCTCGTGCGCCGCGTCGACCACAAGGGCCCGCGGGCCCGGCGCGCCAAGCCCGGCAAGGCCGCCACGTCGCTCACCGAACAATTCCACCGCCACCGCCTCGCGCAACTGCAGCGCGCACGCACGCTGGCAATGCTCCTGGTCCCGTTCGATGCCGGCCACGCGATTCCGCTGCGCCGGGCGCCCGACGTGCACGAGGCGTGCACGGAAGCGTATGGGCCGGCGGCCGAGCCGTACGTGGCGTCGCTGCGCGAACTGCTGGGCGTGATCGGCGCGCACGAATGGCGCCGCAAGGGCGTGTTCATCCCGGCCCTCGACGAGCGTATCCACCCCTGGTACGGCGTGTTCTCGCCCGTGCGCGGCGAATACGTCGAGCTCGTCGCGCAGGCGCCGCTGCCGGCGGACGCCAAGCTCGCGTTCGACATCGGCGCCGGCACCGGCGTGCTGTCGGCCGTGCTGGCGCACCGCGGCCTGCAAGGCGTGCTCGCCACCGACATGGACGAGCGCGCACTCGGCTGCGCCCGCGCCAACGTCGAGCGCCTCGGCCTCGCCGGGCAGGTGGAAGTCGTGCGGGCCGACCTGTATCCCGAGGGCAGCGCCGACCTCGTCGTCTGCAATCCGCCCTGGCTGCCGGGCAAGCCGAGTTCCGCCATCGAATACGCCGTCTACGATCCGGACAGCCGCATGCTCAGGGGCTTTCTCGCCGGACTGAAGGCGCATCTGCGCGCCAATGGCGAAGGCTGGCTCATCCTGTCCGACCTGGCCGAGCACCTGGGTCTGCGTTCGCGCGATCAATTGCTCGGCTGGATAAGCGATGCGGGCCTGGACGTCACCGGCCGCCATGACATCCGTCCCACGCATGCCAAGGCCAGCGATCCCGACGATCCCCTGGCGGCGGCGCGCATGGCCGAGGTGACGTCGCTGTGGCGCCTGCGCGCGGCATGAATGCGGTACGGGCGTGGCCGGAGCGCCGCGTGCGCACGTGCCGGATGACGGGCGTGGCCGAAGCGCCATGCGCAAACGCCGGATGACGCGCGCGGCCGAACGCCGTGTACGCACGCGCCGAATGAGCAACTGTGCAACCCGATTTGCGCTTCGGCGCCGAACCGGTTAAAATAGCGTTCTCAGACGCGGGGTGGAGCAGTCTGGCAGCTCGTCGGGCTCATAACCCGAAGGTCACAGGTTCAAATCCTGTCCCCGCAACCAAATACCGTAACAACAAGCCCGACTCTTGCAGCCGGGCTTTTGTTTTCTGGGCCAGTGCAGCGCATGAGAGACAAGAAAGACAACGCGACCTTCGACCTGCCCGGCTTCGAGCCGGCGCCGCACGACGATACCGCCGCTGTCTCTGCCGCTGCGCCGTTCGATCCTTCCGCCGACCCTGCGCCGGCACCCAAACGCACCCGCGCGCGGCGCACGTTGCCGAAGCAGGAACAACTGATGCTGGTCGACCTGGCGCACACGGATGCGACCGGTCTGCCGGTCTGGAAACACGATCCCGATCTCGACCTGACCGGCTTGCCTGTCTGGAAGCCGGCGGCCTGAGCGGCAACCAAACGCCGCCCGACGCGGCAAACCAACCGCCGCGCTCGGGCGCGGCCGACGACATGTCCGACACCGCCTTTTCCTCGCTGCTGCTGGCAGCTCCCTTCCTGGCCAACCTGGACCAGCTCGGCTATAAACAGATGACGCCCGTGCAGGCGGCCACGCTCCCGCTGGCCCTCGAAGGCCGCGACCTGATCGCGCAGGCAAAGACGGGCAGCGGCAAGACGGCCGCGTTCGGCATCGGCATGCTGCTGAAACTGAATCCGACCCTGTTCGCCGTGCAGGGCCTCGTCATGTGCCCGACGCGCGAGCTGGCCGACCAGGTCGCGAACGAGCTGCGCCGGCTGGCGCGCGGCATCGGCAACGTCAAGGTCGTCGTGCTGACGGGCGGCATCCCGATGCGGCCGCAGATCGCCAGCCTGGAATTCGGCGCGCACATCGTCGTCGGCACGCCAGGGCGCATCCGCGATCACCTGCAGCGCGGCACGCTCGACCTCGCGCGCCTGCGCACCCTCGTGCTGGACGAAGCCGACCGGATGACCGACATGGGGTTCTACGACGAGATCGCCGCGATCGTGCACGCCTGCCCCGCGCATCGCCAGACCTTGCTGTTCTCCGCGACCTATCCCGACGACATCCGCGTCGCCACCGCACGCTTCCTGCGCGATCCGCTCGACGTGGCGGTCGACACCGCGCACGCGCCGGCCCGCATCGAGCAACGCTTCTACGAGATCGGCTTCGACGGGCGCGTGGATGCCGTGGCGCAGTTGCTGCGGCATCACCGGCCCGAGTCCGCGATCGCGTTCTGCAACACGAAGGCGCGCTGCCGCGAGGTGGCCGACGCGCTGCGCGAGCGCGGCTTTTCCGCGCTGGCCCTGTACGGCGAAATGGAACAACGCGAGCGCGACGAGACGCTCGTGCGCTTCGCCAACCGCAGTTGCGCGGTGCTCGTCGCCACCGACGTCGCGGCGCGCGGCATCGATATCGCCGGGCTGGCAGCGGTCATCAACGTGGACGTCTCCAAGGACCCGGAAGTGCACGTGCACCGCGTCGGCAGGACGGGACGCGCGGGCGCGGCCGGCCTGGCGCTGTCGCTGTGCGCGCCGAACGAAAAACGCTGGGTCCGGCTGATCGAGGACGCGCAGGGCTTCACGGCCGAGTGGCACGCCCTCGCCGAGCTTGGCGACGATGCCGACGCTGTGGTCGATCCGGCGCCGATGGTGACGCTGTGCGTGTCGGGCGGCAAGAAGGACAAGCTGCGGCCCGGCGACCTGCTGGGCGCGCTGACCGGCGATGCGGGCTTGCTGAAGGAACAGGTCGGCAAGATCAATATCTTCGAATTCGTCAGCTACGTCGCGCTCGACCGCCGCATCGCGCACCAGGCATTCGACCGGCTGAACGACGGCAATCCGCTGGGCCCGGATTTCGGCGTCATCAAGGGCCGCAACTTCAAGATGCGCTTCATCGAAGACTGAGCCAGGGCCGCCTGCGCGGCCGGCCACTTTGTAACATTTGTAACAGGCGCGCACGGTTGAGCAGAGCGCGGGGCATGGGACCTCCAAATCTGGCATGATTTTGCCAAGCCCATGCCTTAGCAAAATGACCAGCCTAACTACCATCGGACCGGAGCAGCATCACCTCGAAGGCCGCACCGTCAGGGACATCGTCGAATACAGTCCCGAGCAGGTCAACGAGGTCTGGTGCCGCAAGATCTTCCGCCAGATCCTGCAGTCGCTCGAATTGCAGTACGCGATGCACATGCCGCATCGCGCCATCACGCCCGACACGATCGTGTTCCACGAAAATGGCGAGCCCCTGCTCATCCCCACCGACGTCGGCCCGCCGGACGCGCAGGAGAGCGACGACCTGAACGCGCTGGCGCGCATCGTCCATTACGCGATCACGCACGAGCTCGCGCCCGCCGGACCGCTGGCAGGCCGGGCGGAGGGCTATAGCGACTCCCTCGTCACGGCCGTGGACCGCTGCATGGATCCCGACCCGGCGCGCCGTCCGCGCAGCATCGGGGAATTGCGCGACCTGCTCGGCATCGTCCCGCTCGGGCCGGCCGTGGGCGCCGCGGCGGTACCGCACATGCACGCGGCACCGGACGCCGTCGCGCCGCAGCCGGGCCCCGCAGATCCACCTGCCGTCGCGCCTGACGCCGGCACCCTGCGTGCGGCGGCGTCCGGCGGCGCCGGCCTGCCCGCCTTCATGCAGGGCGCCGAACGGCCGCGCCGGGCATTCAGCCTGAGCCGCTGGCAACGCTGGGCCGTCGCGGCGGGCGGCGGCGCGGTCCTCGTCGCGCTCGTCGTCACCATGTTCGCCGAGATGCGCGACACGGGCTCCTTCGACCACATCGTGCTGACCCTGCCGCAGCAAGGCGACGGGACACGCGCCGCAGACAACGGTCCCAATCCGGCAGGCAGCGCGACGGAAAGCAGCGCGGGCTATCCCGCCTCGGCGCCCCAGGCATCGGTGGCGCCCGACGCGAACGCGGCCGGCCCCACCGCCGACGGCGCCGCCGCGGCGCCGGCGGCCGCCCTGGCAGCTGCCGGCGCGCAAGACCGCCCGCTGCCTGCGAGCCGCCTGCCGGGCGTCGTCGTGACGCCGAACGGCAATCTGTACAGGCTGCAAATCCAGCCCTGGGGCATCGTCTACGTGGATGGCGTCGACCGCGGCGTCAGCCCGCCCGTCAAACGCCTCGTGCTGACGCCCGGCCGCCACGCGATCCGCGTCACGAACCCGAATTTCCACGACCGCGTGCTCGAGGTCGACACGGCGAGCGGCGATGGCCTGATCGGCGTCGACTTCAACGACGAGTCCCGATGACCGCCCGGAGACCCATGACTATCCAGCGCCCCGCCCGTCCCCTCGTCCACGCCGTGCTGCTGGCCGTCACGGCCGCCCTGCTCGGCGGGTGCGCCGACTTTCCCGGCTTCGACAGGAAACCGGCGCGCACGCCCAGCCATCCGAAGGCGGTCGCGCCGGTGGAACGGGAGGCGCCGCCGCCGCGCGAACCGCCGTCGCGTCCCAGGGAAAGGCCGCGCGACCGCGACCGCGACGAGACGCCGGCCCCAAGCGCCGGCTTGCAGGAAGGCATCCGCCTGTACAACGACGGCGATTACAACGGCGCGATCCGGCGCCTGTCCGCGCGCGACGTCAACAACGGCCCGCTCGCCACGCGCCTCACGGCCCTGAAATACATGGCCTTCAGCTATTGCGTGACGTCGCGGCCGGGCCCGTGCCGGCAGGCGTTCGACCGCGCGTTGCGGCTCGATCCGTCGTTCGACCTGGCGCCGGGCGAGCACGGCCATCCGCTGTGGGGGCCCGTGTTCACCAAGGCCAAACAGGCGGCCACGCCGCGCTGACCGCGGCCGGCCCCGGACCGCGCGCCACATGAGCACCGTGCCCGCCCACTGCGACCGCCCGCTGGCCGACAGCACCCCGGCCAGCGGCCATGCCGCGCATCCGAACCTCGTGCTGGCCACGTCGATCCTGGCCAGCAGCCTCGCGTTCATCGACGGCTCGGTCGTCAACGTGGGCCTGTCCGCCATCGGCCACGACCTGGGCGGTGCGGGCGCGAACCTGTCGTGGGTGGTCAGCGGCTATCTCTTGCCGCTGAGTTCCCTGTTACTGCTGGGCGGCGCCGCCGGCGACCGCTACGGCCGGCGCCGCATCCTGCTTGCCGGCATCGCGGCGTTCGCGCTCGCCTCGCTGCTGTGCGCGTGGGCGCCACGCCTGTGGCTGCTCGTCGGCGGGCGCGTGCTGCAGGGCGTCGGCGCCGCCCTGCTGCTGCCGAACAGCCTCGCCATCCTCGGCGCCACATTCGAAGGCAAGGCGCGCGGCCGCGCGATCGGGATCTGGGCCGCGGCCGGCGCCGCCGCGGGCGCCATCGGGCCGCTGCTCGGCGGCTGGCTGATCGACACGGTTGGCTGGCGCGCCGTCTTTTACATCAACCTGCCCATCGCGGCGCTGGCGATGCTGCTCGGCTGGCGCTACGTGCGCGTGCCGCGCGGCGACAAGCCGGTCGCGCTCGATCCGGCCGGGGCCCTGCTGGCCAGCGCCGGCCTCGGCTGCCTGACGTGGGGACTGGCCGCCGCCTCGGCCGACAAGGGCGTGACGACGACGTCCAGCCTGGCGATGGCGGCCGGCGTCGTCGTCCTGCTCGCGTTCCTGTGGGTCGAGCGGCGCGCCGGCGACAAGGCCATGCTGCCGCTGAAACTGTTCGGGTCGCACGGTTTCTCCGGCCTGAACCTGATGACGTTCCTGCTGTACGGCGCGCTGGGCGCGCTGATGCTGCTCGTGCCCTATGTGCTGATCCAGGCCCTGCACTACACGGCCAAGCAGGCGGGCGCGGCGCTGCTGCCGTTCCCGATCGTCCTGGCGATCGGCTCGCCGCTGATGGG
>NZ_LMCY01000003.1:396605-400608 GCF_001425685.1 Massilia sp. Root335
CGGGTCGCGCCTGCCGCTGTCGATCGGCGCGCTGCTCGTCGCCGGTGGATTCCTGCTGGGCACGCGCATCGGTCCCGGCCATTATGCGGCGACCGTACTGCCCGCGATCCTCGTCATCGCCGTCGGCATGGCGTGCGTGGCGGCGCCGCTGACGACGGCCGTGCTGTCGTCCGTCGACGGTAGCCACACGGGCATCGCGTCCGGTTTCAACAGCGCCGTCGCGCGCGGCGGCGGGCTCATCGCGACGGCACTGCTGGGCGTCGTGCTGACGGCGCAGGGCCACGCGCTGCTGGCGCCGTTCCACGCGGCGATGGTCGTGTGCGCGGCCAGCGCGCTGGCCTCGTCCGTCTGCGCCTTCCTCTGGGTCAGGAGCGACGGCGTCAAGCCTTCACATTGACCGAGGCGGGAAACGTGGGCGGACGGCGGCGCCGGCTGGCCTGCTCGTACGCATAGGCCATCGCGATCAAGGCCGCCTCGCTCCAGGCGCCGCCGACGAACGACAAGCCGACGGGCAGGCCGTGCACCTGGCCGGCCGGCACCGTCACGTGCGGATAGCCGGCCACGGCCGCGGGCGACGAAAAGCCGGGGCCGTCGTGGTCGCCGTTGATGTAGTCGGTGAGCCAGGCCGTGCCGCCGGTCGGCGCGACGAGCGCATCCAGCTTTTCCTCGCGCAGGATCCGGTCGATGCCCTCGGCGCGGCTGTAGCGGCGGTTGTCGGCGAGGGCGTCGCGGTAGGCCCTGGCGTCGAGGCCCGACCTGGCCTGGGCGGCAATCAAATGTTCCTGGCCGAAGTGGCGCAATTCCTGCGCGGCGTGCCGGTCATTGAAGGCGATCAGGTCGGCCATCGTCCTGATCGGCGCATGCGCCGCGTAGCGCGCCAGGTACGCCTCCAGGTCGGGCCGGAATTCGGACAGCAGCACTTCCAGTTCGGTGTCGCCGTATTTGTCGGCATTCGGCAGTTGCACGTCGACGAGCGTCGCGCCCTGGGCCTGCAGGACGGCCAGCTCGGCGGTAATGACGGCATCGACCGCCGGATGGTTCCCGAAGAAATTACGCGCCACGCCCAGGCGCTTGCCCTGCAGACCGTCGGTGCGCAGGGCCGCGGCATAGTCGCCCGGCTTGTCCTCGCCTGTCTGCGTCGCAGCATCGTCCGGATCGGCGCCGGCGATGGCGGCGAGCAGCAGCGCGGCGTCGGCGACGGTGCGCGTCATCGGGCCGGCCGTGTCCTGGGAATGGGCGATGGGAATGATGCCGCTGCGGCTGACGAGTCCCAAGGTCGGCTTGATGCCGACGATGCCGCAGATCGACGCCGGCGACACGATCGAGCCGTCCGTCTCCGTGCCGATCGCGAGCGTCGCGAGCCCGGCCGCCATCGCGGCGCCGGCGCCCGAACTGGAACCACTCGTGTTGCGGTCCAGCGCATACGGATTGCGCGTCTGGCCGCCGCGTCCGCTCCAGCCGCTGACGGAATGCGTCGACCGCATGTTCGCCCATTCGGACAGATTGGTCTTGCCGAGGATGACGGCGCCGGCCGCGCGCAGGCGTGCCGCGACGAACGCGTCGCGCGTGGCGCGCACGCCGTCCAGCGCGAGCGAGCCGGCGCTCGTGCTCATCCTGTCGCCCGTCGCGATATTGTCCTTGAGCAGGACGGGGATGCCGTGCAACGGCCCGCGCACCTTGCCCGCGCGGCGCTCGCCGTCGAGGTCGGCGGCGATGTTCAGGGCGTCGGGATTCAGTTCGATGATGGCGTTGAGGCGCGGCCCCGCCTTGTCGAGGGCGGCGATGCGTGCCAGGTAGCGCTGCACGAGCGTCTTCGACGTCAGCTTGCCCCGTTCCATCAACGCCTGCTGCGCGCGCACGTCGGCGTCGAGCACGGCGTCGAGGTCCTTGCCCCCGGCCGCGGTCGGCATGCCGGCCGCGGCGCCGGCCGCCAGTCCCAGTCGAACGAAATCCCTGCGATCCATGTGACCTCCCCCGAGAATGCCCCAGCATAACAGCCGAGCCGGACGCACGGACGAAAAAAAACGCTGCCCGGCGGACAGCGTTTTTTTCGGGAGCGGGTCGGCTTAGTTGCGGACGACGCGCTTGTATTCGGCGGTACGGGTATCGATCTCGATCGTGTCGTCCTGGTTGACGAACAGCGGCACCTGGATGGTGAACTGCTTGGCTTCGATGGCGTTCTCGATCTTGGCTTCCTTCAGGACGTTGCCCGAGGTATTGCCCTTGACGGCCGGTTCCGTGTAGATGATCTGGCGTGCGATGGTGATCGGCAGTTCGACCGAGATGGCCTTGCCGTCGTAGAACACGGCTTCGCATTCCATACCGTCTTTCAGGTAGTTGATGGCGTCGCCCATGTTTTCTTCTTCGATTTCGTACTGGTTGTACTCTTCATCCATGAAGACGTACAGCGGGTCGGCGAAGTACGAGTAGGTCACCGGCTTCTTGTCCAGGACGACGACGTCGAACTTGTCGTCGCCGCGGAACACGTTTTCCAGCGGCGCGTTGGTGAGAAGATTCTTCATCTTCCACTTGTACGTGAAGCCCGTGCGGCTCGAGCCATTGACGTCGGAGCGCAGCACGATGAAAGGCTTGGCATCAACCATGATGATGTTGCCGACACGGATTTCTTTTGCGGGTTTCATAGGGAGGGTTTTAACCTAAAAATGAGTTGCAGTAATCAAGCATGATACCATGTTCCTCGCCCGTCGCCTACCGCAGCGACCGGGCGAAATCCAGCAGATTGCTCACCAAGTCGCCATTCGCCAACATCAGCGTTTGCCATTCGATATTGCGTTCGGTAATTGCGGGCAATCCGGCTTGCAAGGACGTCCACAGGGCCGGCCAATCGGTCGGCGCATCCTCTTCCACGCCATTCCAGCGCAGGGAAAAATCGATCAGGCCAGGCAGGTTCGCCGCGTACTTGTGCAGGAACGCGCGGAGTTTAACATGATGCAAGTTTTCATCTTGCGGATAAATGTGCCAAATAAATGGTCGTCCCGCCCATTGCGCGCGCACCCAGGAATCCTCGCCCCGGACGAAGTTCAGGTCGCATGACCACAGCAGGCGATCGTAGTCTTCCTGCGACAGGAACGGGATCACGCGGACGCTCAGGCTGCCGCGCGTGGCGTGTGCGCCCGGCACCGGTTCGGCACCGAGGAAATCGCCCACCTGCGCGCGCGCGACGCCCTGCGGCACGAGGCATGTGAGCGGCCGTCCGCCGTCGCGCCAGACCGCGAACAGGTCCGCCAGCGGCGCCTGCGGGTAACAGAACAGGCTGACCGTCGGCGCCGCCTGCTCGTCCGCCGTGACGCCGAGCCGCGCGAGGAAACCGGCGCGCGCCGCCGGGTCCGCCTGGAACCGGTCGCGCGCAGCGAGCAGGTTGCGCTCGCGCAGCAGGCCGCCCGTCTGCGGCGTAAATCCGGGAAAGAAGAAATGCTTGGTCAGCTTGAGGCGCGGGTGCATCGACGGCAGCGTGTGGCAACCTTCGACCCACGCCTCGGCGCTGAGGCCTTCGTAATTGATCCACACGGGACGCGGCTCGCACTGCGCCATCGCGGCGATATAGCCCGGCGGGATGTCGACGCCGAAGAACTCGATCACGATGTCGGCCACGTCGGCCGGCGCGAACGCGTCGTCCTGGCCGCGCCAGTGGACGACGCGCACGCCGTCCACGATCTGCGTATCGGCATCGATGGCGACGGACGGCCAGATGCGCCGGAAGCTGGCGAGATCGTCGACCCACAGGGTCACCGCGATGCCATGTTCGCCATGCAGCTGCCGCGCGAGGCGCCAGCAGATGCCGATGTCGCCGAAGTTGTCGACCACCTTGCAGAAGATGGCGAGTGTCGTGGAGCGTTGATCGAGATGCATGGTTAGCGGACCCAAAAGAAAAACCGGAGCACCTGTCCGCGCATGCGCGTTGGTCTGCTCCGGCTTTTGACTGGCGTCCCCACGGGGATTCGAACCCCGGTACTCACCGTGAAAGGGTGATGTCCTAGGCCTC
>NZ_LMCY01000003.1:400631-400719 GCF_001425685.1 Massilia sp. Root335
AAAACTGTGTGCTGCTGTGTTGCCGAATTCTTGGCGTCCCCACGGGGATTCGAACCCCGGTACTCACCGTGAAAGGGTGATGTCCTAG
>NZ_LMCY01000003.1:400821-400941 GCF_001425685.1 Massilia sp. Root335
CGGAACTTCCTGCTGCTATGCCTGATCGCGGCATCATACACCAAAATACACCAAAACCTGGCGTCCCCACGGGGATTCGAACCCCGGTACTCACCGTGAAAGGGTGATGTCCTAGGCCTC
>NZ_LMCY01000003.1:401038-401119 GCF_001425685.1 Massilia sp. Root335
GAACTTCGCTACTACCTAAACGTGGTGGAGGTAAGCGGGATCGAACCGCTGACCTCTTGCATGCCATGCAAGCGCTCTCCC
>NZ_LMCY01000003.1:401216-401359 GCF_001425685.1 Massilia sp. Root335
AGTGTCCTGCCATGCGGATGCTGGTGTCCGCACTCAATAAAAAAGCCGCTTCAAGGCGGCTTCCTTGCAATTCAAAACCAAATTCTTGGCGTCCCCACGGGGATTCGAACCCCGGTACTCACCGTGAAAGGGTGATGTCCTAG
>NZ_LMCY01000003.1:401458-401554 GCF_001425685.1 Massilia sp. Root335
TGGACTGCAATGCGTTACTCTGTTTTCCCTGCTTGGTGGAGGTAAGCGGGATCGAACCGCTGACCTCTTGCATGCCATGCAAGCGCTCTCCCAGCT
>NZ_LMCY01000003.1:401651-401783 GCF_001425685.1 Massilia sp. Root335
GCGGAAAAACAGCACTATAACACACTACAACTACTGCTTACGTCGTTTTTCAACGCCGCGATCGCGAATCTGGCGTCCCCACGGGGATTCGAACCCCGGTACTCACCGTGAAAGGGTGATGTCCTAGGCCTC
>NZ_LMCY01000003.1:401897-401981 GCF_001425685.1 Massilia sp. Root335
GAACTTCGCAATCTA
Source organism: Massilia sp. Root335 (assembly GCF_001425685.1). Taxonomy (GTDB): domain Bacteria; phylum Pseudomonadota; class Gammaproteobacteria; order Burkholderiales; family Burkholderiaceae_D; genus Telluria; species Telluria luteola. The sequence continues at coordinate 401,913 of NZ_LMCY01000003.1, forward strand.
CTTCAGAACGTGGTGGAGGTAAGCGGGATCGAACCGCTGACCTCTTGCATGCCATGCAAGCGCTCTCCC
>NZ_LMCY01000003.1:402007-501148 GCF_001425685.1 Massilia sp. Root335
CAGTGCTGAAGTGCGAGCATTATAGCGGACGCACTTGCATTTCGCAAATACCCAGAGGGAATCACAAACCTTTGTTCACGCGGGCCAATACGGTGTCGCGGCCGAACAATTCCAGCACGGCGTCGATGGCCGGCGTCTGCAGCTGGCCGGTGACCAGCAGGCGCAGCGGCATGGCCAGTTGCGGCATCTTGAGGCCGTGCGCCGCCAGCACTTCCTTCATCATGGCGGACAGCGCTGGCTTGGTCCACTCGACGTCGCGCAGGCGCTCGGCGAACTGGGCCAGGGCCGGACGCACGGCGTCGGTCAGGTGCTGGGCCAGCAGCGCCGCATCCGGCTTCGGCGCGCGATAGAACAGCATGGCGGCGTCGGCCAGTTCGTTGATCGTGTTGGTGCGCTCCTTCATCAGGCCCAGCACGGCGGCGAGCGGCGGCGCGCCGTCGAACGCGGCGCCCTCGCGCTCCATCTTCGGACGCGCCAGACCGGCCAGGCGCTCGTTGTCGGCCAGCTTGATGTAATGGTTGTTCAGCCAGCCCAGCTTTTCCGGATTGAACTGCGCGGCCGACGCGGTCAGGTGCTCCAGGTTGAACCACTCGGTGAACTGCTGCATCGAGAAGATCTCGTCGTCGCCGTGGCTCCAGCCGAGGCGCGCGAGGTAGTTCAGCATCGCTTCCGGCAGATAGCCCTGCTCCGGATAGTCCATCACGCTGACGGCGCCATGGCGCTTGGACAGTTTCTGGCCGTCCGCGCCGAGGATCATCGGCAAGTGGCCGTATTGCGGCAGCTCGGCGCCCAGCGCGCGCAGGATATTAATCTGGCGGGGCGTGTTGTTGACGTGATCGTCGCCGCGCAGTACGTGGGTGATCTTCATGTCCCAGTCGTCGACGGCGACGCAGAAGTTATACGTCGGCGTGCCGTCCGGGCGGGCGATCACGAGGTCGTCCATTTCCTTGTTGGCGATGGTGATCGGGCCCTTGACCACGTCGTGCCACGTGACTTCGCCGTCCAGCGGATTCTTGAAGCGCACGACCGGCTTCACGCCTTCCGGCACGGGCGGCAGCGTCTTGCCGGGTTCCGGGCGCCAGGTGCCGTCGTAACGCGGCTTCTCGCCGGCGGCGCGCATGCGCTCGCGCATCGCTTCCACTTCTTCCGGCGAGCAGTAGCACAGGTACGCCGTGCCGGCTTCCAGCATGCCTTTGACCACCTCGCGGTAACGGTCCATGCGCTGCATCTGGTAGAACGGACCTTCGTCGTGGGCGAGCCCCAGCCACTGCATGCCTTCCAGGATCGCCTGCACGGCTTCCGGCGTCGAACGCTCCAGGTCGGTATCTTCGATGCGCAGGACGAAGGTGCCGCCGAAGTGGCGGGCAAAGGCCCACGAATACAGCGCGGTGCGTGCGCCGCCGAGGTGGAGGTAGCCGGTCGGGCTGGGGGCGAAACGGGTACGGACGGTCATGGTCGGATACTGCCTGGATGTTGGTCAAGCAGCTATTTTACAGCCTGCCCCGCCAACGGGCGAGACGCGCAAGCCCCCGCCACCGCTACCCCGGACGGCTGTAAATTACTTTACAGAAATTAAGTTTTTGGCTAGAGTCTCGCGCTGGTCTTCCCACCCCGCGCCCCTCCCTGTCCATGCCCACCGATCCGAGCACCGCTGCCATTGCGCGTTTGCGCGGGGAATTCGTCTGCGCGGCGACGGAAGCCGGCTTCCTGCACGCGCAGGCCAGGACGATCCTGCGCGACCTGCGCCGCGCCCTGATCCTGTGCTCGCTGTTCTACATGATGTTCAGCGTGAGCGACGTGCTCGCCCTCGGCCTGGCGGGCGCCATGCCGTCCCTGCTGGCCCGCTGCGCCGTACCCGTGCTGGCATACGCGGGCCTGCGCCACGCCTGGCAAGCGGCGGCGCCCGTCGCGGCCGCGTACCGGGTGGCGAGCACGTTCACGCTGCTGGGGATGCTCACCTATATGGTCGTCGCCTGGCGCCGTCCGGCCGACACCCTGCTGCACGGCACCTCCGTCGGCCTGATGGCGGTCGTGATCCTGATCTTCATTCCGAACCGCCTGCGCACGGCTGCCGCCATCGCACTGGGCTCCAGCCTCGTCTTCATTGCGCTGGCCTGGTGCCGGCACCTCGAATCGACGCGCCACCTCGTGTCGATGACGATGCTGATCCTGTTCGCCAACGCGTTCGGCGCCGTCGCCGCGAACCGCCATGCCCGCCTGTGGCGCGAACAATATCGTACGCAACAGGTGCTGACGAACCTGTCCGTGCGCGATCCGCTGACGGGTTGCTACAACCGGCGCCACCTGAACGCCGCGCTGCTCGACGGCGAGATCGCGCGGGCCCGGCGCTACCGGCTCAGCCTGTCGCTGATCATGTGTGACCTGGACGGTTTCAAGGCGATCAACGACACCTACGGCCACCACGCCGGCGACGCGCTGCTGCGCGGCTTCGCGCACCTGCTGCAGGCGATGACGCGCGAGGCGGTCGACACGGTGGTGCGCTACGGCGGCGAGGAATTCCTGATCCTGCTGCCGGAAACCCGGCTGGACGGCGCCGTCGAACTGGCCGAACGCATCCGCGCCGCCTTCGCCGCCCGGCGCGTCGAACACGGCGACGTCGTGCTGGCCACGACCGCCAGCTTCGGCGTCGTCGGCGCGGATTTCGGCGCCGGCGAGGCCGTCACGCCGCAGGGCCTGATTGCCGTCGCGGACGAACTGATGTACGACGCCAAGCGCGGCGGCCGCAACCGGGTGCGCGCGCGCCACCTGGACCCTTGCCTCGCGCGGGTGGCGTAGACGCGACGCGCGGGCGATAATCGCAGCGATGAGCGACCTTCCCGATCTGCACACCCACTACGACGCCATGTGGGACCGCGCCTGGCCCGCGGTGTCGAGCGGCGACGTCGACTGCGACACCCACCTGGCCGGCGGTCTCGACCCGCGCCGCGGCCTGACCCTGGCCGCGCGCCCCGGACCGGCCCTGGCCGCCCGCTTCGGCGCGCTGCAGGAGCGCCTGCTCGACGCCGACCCGTGCCAGTACCGCCAGCCCGGCGCCGACCTGCACGTGACGATCCTGTCCCTGTTCACGGTGACCGCGGACTACGCGCCGCACCTGGCGCGCCGCGCGGACTACGCCGCGGCCGTGCGCGCCGCGGTGGCGGGCCTGCCCGCGTTCGACATCGATTTCGACGGCATCACGATCTCGCGCGGCGCCGTGCTGGCCCGCGGTTTTCCGCGCGACGGTACGCTGGAACTGCTGCGCGCGCGCCTGCGCGACGCGTTGCGCGCGAGCGGACTGGATGGCTCGCTGGACCAGCGCTACCGGCTCGTCACGGCGCATTCAACGCTGCTGCGCTTCGTCGCGCCGCCGCACGACCCGGCACGCCTGGCCGCGGTGCTGGCCGGGCTGCGCGCGCTGCCGCTCGGGACGATGCGTGTAGAGACGCTGCAGCTCGTCGTGAACGACTGGTATATGTCGAACGCGGCCGTGGAAACCGTCGAGACGTGGACGTTATCCGGCCGCGCGCCGTAACGTGACAGGCTGCTCCCCCGCCGCCCGCGCCCGCAACTGGCCGCAGCCGCCGTCGACATCCTGCCCGGCCGAATCGCGCAATTTGGTCAGCACGCCGCGCTCGAACAGCCACGCCGCGATCGTCCGCGCCTTGTCCCAGCTGGGACGGCGGAAGTCCAGGCCCGGGTTCGTATTGTAGGGAATCATGTTCAGCACGGCATATTTGCCGCGCAGGAGGGCCACGAGGGCCTCGAGCTCGTCCGGCCCATCGTTGACGCCGTCCAGCAACGTCCACTGGTACTGGATCGGATAGCCGGTCAGGCGTGCGTAGCGCTCGCCCTCCTCGACCAGTTCGGCGGCGGAAAACCGCGGCGCGCGCGGCAGCAGGCGCGCGCGCAGGTCGGCCCTGGTCGTATGCAGCGACAGCGCCAGCGCCGGCTTCACGCGCCCGACGGGCAGGCGCTCGAACACGCGCGGATCGCCCACCGTCGAGAACACGAGGTTCTTGTGCGCGATATTGCCCTCGATGCCGAGCAGGTCAATGGCTTCCAGAACATTGTCCAAGTTGTGGGCGGGCTCGCCCATGCCCATGAACACGACTTTCTTCACGGGACGCAGGCGCCGCGCCAGCACGACCTGCGCGACGATCTCGCCGCTCGTCACCTGCCGGATCAGGCCATCGCGCCCCGTCATGCAGAACTGGCAGCCGACCGCGCAGCCGACCTGGCTCGACACGCACACGCCGTCGCGCGGCAGCAGCACGGATTCCACGGTCTGGCCATCCGCGAGGCCGACCAGCAGCCGGGCCGAGCCGTCGTCGGCGGGGTGCGTGCTGACGACCCGCGCGAGCGCATCCAGTTCGGCGTCCAGCTGCGGCAGCGCTTCACGGACGGGCTTCGGGAGAAAATCGTCGGGGCGGCGGCGGCCGCGGTCGTGGTCCATCACGCGGACCCAGTCGCGCAGCACGCGGTCTGCGTGCAGGGGTTGAGCGCCCAGCGCACGGAGGCGGCTGCGGATTGCTTCGATACGCATTCTGTTGTTGACGTATGAACGTCGCCCCCGCGGAGGCGGGGGCCCAAGTCCTGCGCGCGCAGTCGAAACGCGAACAAAATTGGGTCCCCGCCTTCGCGGGGACGACGGGGTGATTCAGTCGTTCTTGACGACGATCGTCGGAAACTTCGCCGTCATATCCTTCGCCTGCTCCGCCACCTTGACGGCCACCTTGCGCGCGATGTCCTTATAGATCGCGGCGACCGGGCCATCCGGTTCGGCGACGACGGTCGGCGTGCCGGAATCCGTCTGCTCGCGGATCGACAGCTGCAGCGGCAGCTTGCCGAGGAATTCCACGTGGAAGTCGGCGCACATCTTCTCGCCGCCGCCCGCGCCGAAGATCGCTTCGACGTGACCGCAGTTCGAGCAGATGTGGGTGCTCATGTTTTCCACGACGCCGAGGATCGGGATGCCGACCTTCTCGAACATCTTGAGGCCCTTGCGCGCGTCCAGCAGGGCGATGTCCTGCGGCGTCGTGACGATCACGGCGCCCGTGACGGGCACCTTCTGCGACAGGGTCAGCTGGATGTCGCCGGTGCCTGGGGGCATGTCGACGACGAGGTAGTCGAGGTCCTTCCAGTTGGTCTGCTCCAGCAGTTGCTGCAGGGCCTGGGTGACCATCGGGCCGCGCCATACCATCGGTTCGTCCGGGTCGATCATGAAGCCGATCGACGACACCTGCACGCCATGGTTTTCCAGCGGCTCCATCGTCTTGCCGTCCAGGCTTTGCGGACGGCCGTTCACGCCCAGCATCATCGGCTGCGACGGGCCGTAGATGTCGGCGTCCAGCAGGCCGACCGCGGCGCCCTCGGCGGCCAGCGCCAGCGCGAGGTTGACGGCCGTCGTCGACTTGCCCACGCCGCCCTTGCCGGAGGCGACGGCGATGATGTTCTTCACGTTCGGCATCACCTTCAGGCCGCGCTGGACCGCGTGCGACAGCACCTTGGTCGTGACGTTGACGCTGGCGTTCTCCACGCCGGGCAGCTTGCGCAGCGCGTCGACGACGGCCGCGCGGATACCTGCCGCCTGGCTCTTCGCCGGATAGCCGAGTTCGATGTCGAGGGCGACGCTGCCGCCGTCGATCTGGATGTTCTTGACTGCCTTGGACGAGACGAAATCTTTATTGGTATTGGGATCGACGACAGCGGCCAGGGCCGACTTGACGTCTTCAGGCGTGATGCTCATTGGGTTCTCCGGATGTGATGCGCAAGTTTAGCGCAAAACGGGGGTTCGACTGTTGCCAGGCTGGCAAATGCGCGGATTGTCCGCTGCGCGTCGAGGTGATCCGCTGGTAAAATGCCTTTTTTTACATCCCACGCAACCACCGACCATGACACGCAAGCTGTTCGTCACCACTGCCCTGCCCTACGCCAACGCTGCCTTCCACATCGGCCACATGATGGAGTACATCCAGGCCGACATCTGGGTCCGCTTCCAGCGAATGCAGCGCGACGCCGGCGAACAGCGGACCGTGCACTTCGTCGGCGCCGACGACACGCACGGCACGCCGATCATGATCGCCGCCGAGAAGGAAGGCGTGACGCCGCAGGAATTCGTGGCGAAGATCGCGGCCGGCCGCGCGCAATACCTGGACGGCTTCCACATCGCCTTCGACAACTGGCATTCGACGGATTCGCCGGAAAACGTCGACCTCTCGCAAAGCATCTACCGCCGCCTGCGCGACAACGGCCTCATCTACACGAAGACCGTCGACCGCTTCTACGACACGGCGAAAGGCATGTTCCTGGCCGACCGCAACATCAAGGGCGAGTGCCCGGTCTGCCACGCGAAGGACCAGTACGGCGACAACTGCGAGGTCTGCGGCGCCGCCTACCAGCCGACCGAGCTGATCAATCCATACTCCGTGTTCACCGGGTCGACGCCGATCCTGAAGCCCTCCGAACAGTACTTTTTCAAGCTGTCCGACCCGCGCTGCTTCCAATTCCTCAAGGAGTGGCTGAACACACCGGGCCGCCTGCAGCCGGAGATGGTCAACAAAGTGTCGGAATGGCTGGGCGAAAACGGCGAGAAGCTGGCCGACTGGGACATCTCGCGCGACGCGCCCTATTTCGGCATCCCGATTCCCGACGCGCCGGGCAAGTTCTTCTATGTGTGGCTGGACGCGCCGGTCGGCTACCTGGCCAGCCTCAAGAACTACTTCGAAAAGAAAGGCCTCGATTACGAAGCCTTCCTGAAAGATCCGGCCGCCGAGCAAGTGCACTTCATCGGCAAGGACATCGTCTCGTTCCACCTGCTGTTCTGGCCGGCGATGCTGAATTTCTCGGGCCACCCGATCATCGACAAGCTGAAGGTCAATGTCCACGGCCACCTGACCGTGAACAACGAAAAGATGTCGAAGTCGCGCGGCACCGGCATTTCGCCGCTGCGCTACCTGGATCTGAAAATGAATCCGGAATGGCTGCGCTACTACCTCGCGTTCAAGCTGAACGCGCGCGTCGAAGACCTGGACTTCACGGGCGACGACTTCGTCGCGCGCGTGAACAGCGACCTGATCGGCAAGTACGTGAACATCGCCAGCCGCTGCGCCGGCTTCATCGCCAAGCGCTTCGACGGCAAGCTGGCGTCCGCGCTGTCGGATGACGCGCGCAGCTGGATCGAGCGTGCGCTGAACAGCGAAGTTAATGGCAACCTCGGCGAACGCCAGGCGTCCATCGCCGCGAACTTCGAGTCGCGCGAGTTCGGCAAGGCGCTGCGCGAGATCATGGAAGTGGCCGACGTCGCCAACCGCTACGTCGACGAGAACAAGCCGTGGCTCCTGGCCAAGGACGAGACGAAGACGGCCGAGCTGCACGACGTGTGCACCGCCGCGCTGATCCTGTTCCGCCAGCTGACGATCCTGCTGTCGCCGGTGCTGCCGCACGTGGCCGCGCGCGTGCGCGAATTCCTCGGCGACGATGCCTATTCGTGGGACGACACCCAGGGCGAGCGCGTCTACGCGCCGCTGCTGGGCCGCACCATCAACGCCTACAGCCACCTGATGCAGCGCGTGGATGCCAAGATGGTCGAGGACCTGTTCGACAAGCCGGCCGCGGCCGACCCCGCGCTCGCTGCGGACGCCGCGGCCGCGGTGGCGACCGCCGCGGTGACGACCGCCGCGGTGACGACCGCCGCGGTGGCGACCGCCGCGGTGACGACCGCCGCACCTTCCGACATCGAGGCACTGGCGCCGGAAATCTCGATCGACGACTTCACCAAAATCGACCTGCGCGTCGCGAAGATCGTCAATTGTGAGCACGTCGAAGGTTCGAACAAGCTGCTGCGCCTCACGCTGGACGTGGGCGAAGGCCGCTATCGTAATGTGTTCTCGGGTATCAAGTCGGCTTACCAGCCGGAGCAATTGATCGGCAAGCTGACCGTGCTGGTTGCGAACCTGGCGCCGCGCAAGATGAAGTTCGGCGTGTCGGAAGGCATGGTGCTGTGCGCATCGGCGCAGGATGAAAAGACGAATCCGGGCCTGTACCTGCTCGAGCCGGCGAGCGGTGCCCAGCCGGGCATGCGGATTCGCTGAGCGTCCGGTTGCTCCGCAGGGCGACCGCAACGCGCTCTTGTTGCCCTCGTAATCCTGGCCGCCGGTCCCGGCGGCCGCGTCCGGCCCGGCGATTGAACGGCAACGGGAAGCGCAGCGCAATGCAGGCGGTTTTCATGGATCGCCTGCCGTGGACCGGCATGGAAAGAGCGTCGATACCTTGCCAGAATGCCATCAGTTTCCGCGCGCCAGTGGCAGTATAATGCGCTGTTTTTTAATTAGATACGGCCGGAGCAGTCACGGAAAATCCGTACGCCGGCCCATCAATAAATTCACTTTTAAGTGGTAGCGAAAAATATGACCGAATACAAAGCCCTGAGGCACATCCCGCAAGCGACCCTGTACCGCCAAGGTGACGTCTTCGTCCTGTTCGGCGAACTGTTCGGCCGCGGCTATGTGAACGGCCTGATCGACGAGGCGCGCGCCGCCGGCATGACGATCCTCGGCATCACCGTCGGCCGCCGCAACGACGACGGCACCCTGCGCGCGCTGACGCCGGAAGAGCATGCCGAAGCGGAAGAAAAACTCGGCGGCCGTATCGTCAACGTGCCGCTGATGGCCGGTTTCGACATGGATGCGCCCCCGGGCGAGCAGAATCCGACCGAGATGCTGTCCGGCGTTACCCTCAAGGGCTGGCAGGAAGACAAGCTCGACTGGACCAAGATCGAAGCCTGCCGCGCCGCCGGCGTGCAGCGCTTCACCCAGTCCGCCCAGGCCGTCATGGCCGAGATCGACAAGCTGATCCCGGACGGCGCCAACGTGTTCTTCGCGCACACGATGGCTGGCGGCATCCCCAAGATCAAGGCCTTCCTGGCCATCGCCAACCGCATCTACAAGGGCCGCGGCGACCGCTTCATGTCCTCGCGCGCCCTGCTGGACAGCGACCTGGGCAAGCTGATCCTGATGAACTTCGACGAAGTCACGGCGAACACGCTGAAATACCTGATCGACGCCTCCGCCGCGATCCGCGCCCGCGTGGAATCGAAAGGCGGCCAGGTGCGCTACACGGCGTACGGCTACCACGGCACCGAGATCCTGATCGGCGACGAATACCTGTGGCAGACCTACACGAACTACACGCAGGGCTATGCCAAGATGCGCCTGGAATCGATCGCCGAAGCCGCCTGGGCCAGGGGCGTCAGCGCCACCGTGTTCAACTGCCCGGAAATCCGCACGAACTCGTCCGACATCTTCGTCGGCGTGGAACTGTCGCTGTTCCCCCTGCTTCTCGCCCTCAAGAAAGAGGGTGGCGGCGCCTGGGCTCAGGAGCAATGGGACATCTGCCAGGGCCTGCTGGCCGACGGCGTCTCGCTGCAATCGATCCTGGACAAGCTGGAAACCTATCTGCAGACCGCCACCAGCGCGTCGTTCCGCAACTTCGACGCCTGGCCGATGGACAACACGCCGGAACTGGCCGACCTGATGATCGGCACGTCGGAAGAAATCACCTCCCTGCACAAGGACAAGAAGGCGCTGATCACGGACCACCTGTCGTCCCTCGTGCTGGAAAGCGCCGGACCGCTGATGTTCCACGGCGCGGCCGAAAAGATCGCACCGGTGCTGTGGCTCAACCACGACATCATCGCGCGCCAGCTCAATGCGCTGCACCAATAAGCGCTGACACGCAGTATCATTCCTTGTTTTTATGATGCGGCGGCCCTCCATAAATGAGGCCGCCGCTTTTTGGACTCGCCTAGAAAAGCCATGAAACACTCCCAGTACGAATCCGAGCACACCAAGTTCATCAAGCAACTGAAAGACAAGACCCCGGGCATGGAAGAGCGCCAGCAAGCCGGCCGCGCCCTGCTGTGGGACAAGGCCCCGCTCTCGCTGGACGAGCAGCGCCGCATCGAAGAATCGCGCCTGCGCCAGCAGGCCTATCCGTACCAGACCAAGATCTGAGCGCAACCTGAGCTTATCCGAGGCCGACGACGATGGCGCCCGAGCAGGCGACGCCCGGTGGGCGCGCCGATCCCGACACGGGCGACGGCACCGCGGCGGGCGCTGACCTCGATGCCGCCGCGGCCCACGCCGAGAGCGCCATCGCGCGCCTGTACGGCGAACCGCTGCTGCACCTGCCCACCGACCTGTACATCCCGCCCGATGCGCTCGAGATCTTCCTGGACGCCTTCGAAGGTCCGCTCGACCTGCTGCTGTACCTGATCCGCAAGCAGAACTTCAACATCCTCGACATCCCGATGGCCCAGGTCACCTTGCAGTACCTGGAATACGTCGAGCAGATCCGCAAGAGCAACCTGGAGCTGGCGGCGGAATACCTGCTGATGGCGGCCATGCTGATCGAGATCAAGTCGCGTATGCTGCTGCCCAAGCGCGTCGACACGCTCGTCGAGGAAGCGGACGACCCGCGCGCGGAACTGGTGCGGCGCCTGCTGGACTACGAGCAGATCAAGCTCGCGGCCCAGCAACTGGGCGCCCTGCCCCAGGAAGGCCGCGACTTCACGCGGCCGCAGCTGCACATCGAGCAGGCGCTGGGGCCGATCTGGCCGGACGTCGACCCGCACGACCTGCAGCGCGCCTGGATGGACGTGCTGCGCCGCGCGAAGCTGACCCAGCATCACCGCATCGGCCGCGAGGAATTGTCCGTGCGCGAGCACATGTCGGCCATCCTGCGCACCTTGCAGTCGGCCCGCTTCGTCGAGTTCGCGGACCTGTTCGGCGGCCATGCCAGCGTGCCCGTCGTCGTCGTGCACTTCGTCGCCATGCTCGAACTGGCGAAAGAAACCTTAATCGAAATCACCCAGGCCGAACCTTTCGCCCCCATCTATGTGCGGCTCGCCTATTCACCGGCATGACGCCTCCACGCATCCGACACCATGAAAATCATCTCCACCATTGACGAACTGCGCGACCAGCTGCGCGGACAACTGCGCACCGCCTTCGTGCCGACGATGGGCAATCTGCACGAGGGCCACTTGTCGCTGATGCGCCTGGCGCGGCGCCACGGCGACCCGGTCGTCGCCTCGATCTTCGTCAACCGCCTGCAATTCGGTCCGAACGAGGACTTCGACAAATACCCGCGCACGTTCGAAGCGGACGTCGCCAAGCTGGAGAAGGAAGGCGTGTACGTACTGTTCGCGCCGACCGAGAAAGACCTGTATCCGGAACCGCAGGAATACCGCGTCCAGCCGCCGGACGACCTGGGCAATATCCTGGAAGGCGAGTTCCGCCCCGGCTTCTTCAACGGCGTGTGCACCGTCGTGACGAAGCTGTTCTCGTGCGTGCAGCCGCGCGTGGCCGTATTCGGCAAGAAGGATTACCAGCAGCTGATGATCGTGCGCAACATGGCGCGCCAGTTCGCCCTGCCGACGGAAATCATCGGCGCCGAGACCTTCCGCGCCGAGGATGGCCTGGCGCTGTCGTCGCGCAACGGCTACCTGAGCGCCGTGGAGCGGGCAGAGGCGCCGTTCCTGTACCAGACCCTGCAGTACGTGGCCGAACGCACCCGCGCCGGCCATACCGACCTGATGGCGCTGGAACGCGACGCGATGGCGCGCCTGGCCGCGCACGGCTGGCAGCCGGACTATGTGTCGATCCGCAAGCGCATGAACCTGCAGGCGCCGAGCCGCGAGGAATACGAAGCGGGCGCACCGCTCGTCGTCCTGACCGCCGCCAAGCTTGGCGCGACGCGTCTGATCGATAATCTTGAGATCTGACTCTAAACGTTCCATTGTTGCAAATGTGCTGTAGGAATTGTCAACACTTCTTGCTAGACTCGGGGTTTGGCTTTTTACCCAACCCACGTAAAAAGAAGGAGTAGCGCCTTGACTGACCTTTCAATGCCGCTCATGCGTAAGGGTCCGCCCAAACTGGCGGACGCCGTCGACCGGATTACCCAGAACCCGGCCGCTCATGAAATGCGCGATCCGTTCGATATCGGCGACGCGCTGACGACACTCGCCCTGACCGGCGAGCCCGTCACCGTGTATCCGTTCGGCCAGGACTTCGCCATGGCGCGCATCGACAGCGTCGATCCGGAGGGCAAGGTTTTCACGCTCGACCTCGCGGAACACGGTACTTTACCGAAGGGCAAGACGGTGTTCGTCGCGGCGCTCGGCAGCAATGCCAAGGTCCAGTTCGAGCTCGACGCGGCGCCCGGCGCCGTCGCCGATCGGCCGGACCTGCTGCAATTCCCCCTGCCGGCCGCCTGCCTTGTGCTGAACCGGCGCGCCGAGCCCCGCCTCGAATCGCCGCTGGGCATGAACTACGGCGCCCGCTTCTCGATGATGGGCAAGGTGTTCGAGATGCCGCTGTACGATTTCTCGCGCGGCGGCGTCGGCCTGCGGGCAACGCCGGAGCAGGCGCTCGAACTGTACGTGGGCAAGAAGCTGGAAGGCGTGCTGCTGGAACTGGGCTCGTCGCTCATCGTGTCGGCCGACCTCGAAGTCCGCCTGCTGCGGCCATTCCGCACCTTCCTGCTGGGCCCGCAGGTCCAGGTCGGGTGCCGGATCTCGAACATCACCATGCAGATGCGCCAGACGCTGGAGCGGGCGGTGGGCAAGATGCAGAAGCGCAGGTAAGCCGGCGCGTTTATCGCGCCGGGCACTAAACTGCGTGGAAAAAAGACCCGCCAAAAAAATCCGCGTGACCGCATTCCTATAATCATTTCAGGGAATTCCCCCTGAAAATGATTAAGGAGACAGTCATGAACAGCGATATGAGGCGGCTGCTGGTCGTGGGCGCGATCCTGTCGATGTCGGCAGGGAAAGCGCTGGCCTGGGCCGATTGCGCGAACGCCGCGTCCGATCCGGATGGCGACGGCTGGGGCTGGGAAAACAACGCGTCGTGCAAGGTCGTGTTCAAGGGATTCCGCGTGGACGGCGCCGTGCTGAAAGACGCCAACGGCAATGCCTTCATCGCGCGCGGCGTGAATAACCCGCACGCGTGGTACGACACCCAGGCGTACGACGTCCTCGGCAACCTCGCCGCGCGCAAGACCAATCTCATCCGGGTCGTGTGGACCACCAGCGGCACCGCGGCGCGCCTGGACCAGATATTGACGGCCATCGAAGCCCGGAAAATGGTGTCCATCGTCGAACTGCACGACGGCACGGGCAGCAACGACGCCGCACTGCTGCAGAGCATGGCCAACTACTGGGCACGCAGCGACGTCGTCGCCGTCCTCAAGAAACACGAACGCACCACGATGGTCAACATCGCCAACGAATGGGGCGATGCCGGCAAGACGCCGTTGCAATGGCGCGAGGATTACAAAGGGCCGATCACGACGATCCGCAACACGGGCCTGACCACCACGCTCGTGATCGACAACCCGAACTATGGCGGCAATGCCAACGGCGGGCTCTGGTACGGCTGGGACTTGGTCAACTACGATCCCCGGCACAATCTGCTGTTCTCGGTCCACGCCTACAGCACGTTCAACAACGCGAACGACATCTATAACGCGATGTACAACTACCGGAACAACAACCTGGCGTTGCTGATCGGCGAGTTCGGCTATGACTACGACAATGGCAACAACAACCTCGGTTGCAAGGTCGACGCGTCGCTGTTGATGCAATGGGCCCAGCAGTTCGGGGTCGGCTACGTGGCCTGGTCGACGGCCGGCAACGATACGCCCAATGCCTGGCTCGACCTGATGACTGACTGGTCGGGTACGACAACGTGGGGCAACACCGTGTGGTACGGCCAGTACGGCATCGCCAAGACGGCCACCAGGGCGTCGATCTATTGACCGGAACGGCGCGCGCTTCCCGGCGCGCCCTCCACCCGCGGCGACGCCGGGATCACGCCGCCACGTTCTGCGCCCACGCCAGCGCCGACAGATGCGCCTTGTTGACGTCGTGCGGGCTGATGTCCAGCGATGCCGCCAGCGACGCCACCAGGTCCGAATCCAGCTCGCACGCTTCGGCCAGCGCCAGGTAGGGCCCGTAGGTGCCTTCGCGTCCCAGCAGTGCCTGCACGACCTGTTCCGGCAGCTGGATCGTGTCCAGCACCTCCTTCATCGACAGTCCCAGCAGGCGGTCCAGCAGCGAGAACATGCCGGCGACGAACAGGTGCTCGCCCTCGCTGCGCGGCAGGGCCGTCTGGCCGAGCAGCTCGCACAGGCGCGCGCGCACGACGGCGGTTTCCATCAGCACGGGCGAATACCCGCTCGCGCTGGCGGTGGCCAGCAGCAGGACGAGCCAGCGGTACAGCGGCGCATAGCCGAGCATGGCGATCGCCTGGCGCAGCGACTGGATGTCGCGCCCGCTGCCGAAGCCGGCCGAATTGATGAAGCGCAGCAGTTTATAGATGAGCGCGGGGTCGCGCTTGAGCACGGCCTCGATCTTGGGCACGTCCTCGTTGTTCTGCACCATCTGCATCAGTTGCAGGATGATGGTCTGGGCCGGGTTCATGCCCTTGACGGGATTGCCCGGCCGCGGCGTCAGGTGCAGCTTGCCGACGAAGGCGTCCAGGCCCAGCGCGGCGCAGGCGTCGAAATCCTGCCACGTCGCGACCGGCCGCCCGACCAGGCGCAGCGCCGACTGCCTGGCGGCCGCGTACGCGCGCGCCTGGGCCGCCACGTCGGCGCCCGTGAAGCGCACTTCGGCGTAGGAAGCGTAGGGCGACAGGTTCTTGCCGAGCAGGGCCAGGTCGGCGTCGCGGATCGAGATGCCGACGCCGCCGGCGCGCAGCGCCTGCACGGCGGCGCGGGTGTCGGCGTTCGCGAGGTCGCGCACGCGCAGCGACAGCACGGTGCGCTCCGGCGGCAGCACGTGCAAGGCGTCCAGCGACAGCATGGCCGGCACGGCGTCGAGGAACAGGATCTTGTCGCGCAGCAGCCAGCCCTGCTCGTCGTCGACCACGTGCCCGGCCACGAAGGCGACGAGGCTTTCGAGGTCGGCGTCGACGACTGCCTGGCCGTCCCGCCGTTGCCAGCAGAGCTCGTATCCAATCACGCGCTGGTTGGGATCGAGCAGCGGTTCACGGACGATAAAATTAGTCTGGTGCATGTGTGTAACGATCCCGGGATGAAACGAAATCGCGCGGCGCAACGGCCGCCGCGCGGGATCAGAAACCGAGGCTGTCCAGCAGGTCGTCGACCTGGCCCTGGTCGGCCACGACTTCGCTATTGCCGTCCGGATTGATCTGCGGACCGTTCAGCAAGCCATTGTCGAGCTCGCGCTTGATCTCGCTGGGGGCGAAATCGACGAGCACCTGCACCAGCTGCTTTTCCAGGTTCTGGGCAATGCCCGTGATGCGCGAGATCACCTGGCCGGTCAGGTCCTGGAAGTCCTGGGCCATCATGATGTCCATCAGATGGCCTTTGGTGGCGTTGGCGGCAGTGCGCGACTCCGCCAGGCTGGCCACCGTGCGCTCGGCCAACGCACGCCAGGCGCCGTCGCCCGGCGCGGCCAGCAGGGCCTCCCAGGAACGGCTCAGTTCGGCGGCACGGTCATCGATACCGTCCTGCAGGGGATTGGCGGCATCGGTCGCATCGAGCACACGCTTGGCCGATTGTTCGGACAGCCGGACCACGTAATCGAGGCGGTCGCGCGCATCGGGGATGTCGCTGGCCGCCTTTTCGATCAGTTTGTCCAGGCCGAGCCCGCGCAGGCTTTCGTGCAGCGCGCGGGTCATATGTCCGATCCGGCTCAGGACCTCGTCAGGCGAGGTCGAGTCGGCAGTGTACTCGGTCATTTACGCGGCCTTTTCCATCTTTTCGAAAATCTTGTTCAGCTTTTCGTCCAGCGTGGCCGCGGTGAACGGCTTCACGACGTAGCCGTTGGCGCCGGCCTGCGCCGCCGCGATGATGTTTTCCTTCTTGGCTTCGGCGGTGACCATCAGCACCGGCAGCTTGGCCAGTGCGGGATCGGCACGGATGTTCTGCAGCATCGTCAGGCCGTCCATGTTCGGCATGTTCCAGTCCGACACGACGAAATCGAACTGTTCGCTGCGCAGCTTGGCCAGTGCCTGGACACCATCTTCCGCCTCGTCGACATTGCCGTAACCCAGTTCTTTCAACAGATTCTTGACGATGCGTCGCATCGTCGAGAAATCGTCAACCACCAGGAAACGCATCTTTGGATCAGCCATGAATTACTCCGTTGTTTCTCTAATTCTGATTATGAGGCTTTGTTCAACCTTTTGCCGGTTGCACGCCTCACTGTGTTGGTTGGGTTCGGCACTACGATACAAACTGAAGCATAGCATTTTTGTTGCTCTACGGCGATAAAACCGCGGTGAACGCACCATATGCGGATCAAACGCGCAACGCCCGGCCCCCGTGTGTGGCCAGATGGCCAAGCACGAGGCCCGGCAGTGCCGTCAGCGGGGCCACCTCGTGGGCGGCACCGATGGCGATCGCTTCGCGCGGCATGCCGAACACGACGCACGACGCTTCATCCTGGGCGAAATTGTAGGCGCCCGCGGTCTTCATCTCCAGCATACCTTGTGCGCCGTCCTTGCCCATGCCCGTCAGGATCACGCCGACGGCGTTCTTGCCGGCCGCCTGGGCCGCCGAACGGAACAGCACGTCCACGGACGGGCGATGGCGGTTGACGGGCTCGGACTGCTCGATCCTGGTCATGTAGTTGGCGCCGGAGCGGGCCAGCAGCAGATGCGAGTGGCCGGGCGCGATGTAGGCGTGGCCCGGCAGGACGCGTTCGTTGCCGGCGGACTCGAGGACGCTGATCTTGCACAGCGAATCGAGGCGGCGCGCAAAGGAACTCGTGAAGCCTTCCGGCATGTGCTGGGCGATCAGGATGCCGGGACAGTCGGACGGCATCTGCATCAGGAATTCGCGGATGGCTTCCGTGCCGCCCGTCGAGGCGCCGATGATGATCAGCTTTTCCGACGACGTCAGCGGGCTCCTCAGCTGCGGCAGCGGGACGGTGCCGCCGCCGGCAGGCGCCTGCAGCGTGCGCGCCTTGACGCGGGCGCGCGCCGTGGCGCGGATCTTGTCGGCTATCAGCTCGGTGTACTCGCGCATGCCGCTCTGGATCGAGATCTTGGGCTTGGTGACGAAATCGACGGCGCCCAGTTCCAGCGCGCGCATCGTGATCTCGGAGCCGCGCTCCGTCAGCGACGATACCATCAGCACCGGCATCGGGCGCAGGCGCATGAGTTTTTCGAGGAAGTCGAGGCCGTCCATTTTCGGCATCTCGACGTCGAGCGTGAGCACGTCCGGGTTCGTGCGCTTGATCAGATCGCGCGCGACGAGCGGATCGGGGGCGACGCCGACGACTTCCATGTCGGGCTGCGAGTTGACGATCTCGGTCATCACGCTGCGGATCAGGGCGGAATCGTCCACGATCACCACTTTGATCTTTGTAATCGGGTTTAAGGTCATCCTTTGCCTTTCTGGTCAGAACAGGTCGACGGCGCCCGAGACGGGGGTGACCTTGAGGCGGCTGGCGTAGTCGAGTTCGCGTTTCGCCAGCGTATCGTTATGGGTCTGCATCAGTTTCTTGACGAGCACCTTGCCAGTGCGCGGGAAGAAATACACCTTGCGCGGGTAGATATCGTTCAGGTCCTCGGCCAGCACGGGAATCCGCTCGGTCTTGAGGAAGTTGATGACGAACGCGGCATTGCGTTCGCCCACGTTCATCGCGGAAAAACCGCGCAGCACGGCACCGCCGCCGAAGACCTTCGCTTCGAGGTGCTCGCGGCGGGCGCCGGCCTTCAGCAGGTCGTTGATCAGCACTTCCATCGCATAGGTGCCGTAACGCATCGAGGCCGAGACCGGGTTGGCCGGATCGCCGCCGTCCGGCAGCATGAAGTGGTTCATGCCGCCCAGGCCCTTGGTGCGGTCGCGGATGCAGGCCGACACGCACGAGCCGAGCACCGTCACGATCAGCATGTCGCGGCCCGTGTAGTAGTACTCGCCGGGCAGGATCTTGGCCGCGTCGCAGTCGAAGGTGCGGTCGTAATAGACGTTGGTGGCGAAATGGCTGTTCGTATCCATGATCGGGTGCGTGGGCGTCAGCCGTGGTTCAGTTCGTAGACCGTCTTGCCGCGCAGGCGCAGCGCATCGGAGACGTACAGGAAGTTCTCGGAATGGCCGGCGAACAGCAGGGCCTCCGGCTTCATCAGCGGGACGAAGCGCGCGAGGATCTTGCGCTGCGTGGCCTTGTCGAAATAGATCATCACGTTGCGGCAGAAAATGGCGTCGAACGGGCCCTTGAGGTCCCAGCCGTCGGCCAGCAGGTTCAGCTGGCGGAACGTGATCAGCTGGCGCAATTCGGGCCGCACCCGCACGAGCCCCTCCTGGGCGCCCTTCCCCTTCAGGAAAAAGCGGCGCAGGCGCGCCTGCTCCATCTTGTCGACCCGCTCGATCGGATAGACGCCGGCGCCGGCCGTGGCCAGCACGTTCGTGTCGATGTCGGTGGCGATGATCTGGACGGGCGGCGTGAGCGTGTCGAACGCCTCGCACACGGTCATGGCGATCGAATACGGCTCTTCGCCGGTGGAGCTGGCCGAGCACCAGATCGTGAGCGGTCCGCCGTGCCCCGCGCGTCGTTTGAGCGCGTGTTCGGCCAGCAGCGGGAAGTGATGGGCTTCGCGGAAGAACGACGTGAGGTTCGTCGTCAGCGCGTTCGTGAACGATTCCCACTCGGCCGGCATGCGGCCCGCTTCAAGCGCGTCGAGGTAGGACGCGAACGTGGCGATGCCGTTGGCGCGCAGGCGGCGCGCGAGCCGGCTGTAGACCATCTCCTGCTTGCTGTCGGCCAGCGAGATGCCGGCGCGCTGGTAGATCAGGCCGCGCACGCGCTCGAAATCGGCGCGCGTGAAGTCGAACTCCTTGCCGGTTTCCTGTTTGGTCGTATTGGGCGGCACGTTGTTAGCCATGGGTTGTGTTAGTTCTGCGGACCGCGTGCGGTCCGGGTTGTCCCTTGCGCCGCGCTGCGTTTTTTTAAGCTGCCAACCGGTCCATCAGGCCCATCTCGCTGGACGACATCAGCTTGTCGATGTCGATCAGGATGAGCATGCGCTCGTCGACGGTCCCGAGCCCGGTGAGGTAGTCGGAGTTGAAGGCGCTGCCCATCTCCGGCGCCGGCTTGATCTGGTCCGGGGTCAGAGTGGTCACGTCCGACACGCTGTCCACCACCATGCCCATGATGCGGCCGCCGATGTTCAGGATGATCACGACGGTGAACTGGTCGTAGGTCGGCGTGCCCAGGTTGAACTTGATGCGCATGTCGACCACCGGGATGATGATGCCGCGCAGGTTGATGACGCCCTTGATGAATTCGGGCGCGTTGGCGATGCGGGTCACGGCCTCGTAGCCGCGGATCTCCTGCACCTTGAGGATGTCGATGCCGTATTCCTCGGACCCGAGGGTGAAGGCGAGGTATTCGCTGCCGCTGCCGTCGTGGGCATCGTTCGGCTTGTTCGTCGGTTGGGTGGACATGTCGGTTCCTTATCGGAGCAAAAGTAACGGGTTAAATCAATCAGAAGACGACGGATTCGTCGGACAGCTGGCGCGACGAGCGCAGCAGCGCGGCCACGTCCAGGATCAGCGCCACGCCGCCATCGCCGAGGATGGTGGCGCCGGAGATCCCGGTCACCTTGCGGTAGTTCGCTTCCAGGTTCTTCACGACGACCTGCTGCTGGCCGACCAGTTCGTCGACGAACAGCGCGGCCTTGCGCCCTTCCGTCTCGAGGATCACGAGGATGCCCTCGCACGGATCGGTGATGCGCGGTTCGATGTTGAACATCTGGTACAGCGGGACCAGCGGCAGGTATTCGCCCCGCACCTTGACGACGCGGCCCTGCCCCGCGATTTCCTTGACGTCGGCGCGCGCGGGCTGCAGCGATTCGACGACGAAGCCGAGCGGCAGGATGTAGATCTCGTCGCCGCAGCGGATCGACATGCCGTCCAGGATCGCCAGCGTCAGCGGCAGCGAGATCAGGATCGTCGTGCCGAAGCCGCGCGCCGAACGGATGTCGATGGTGCCGCCCAGCGCCTGGATGTTGCGCTTGACGACGTCCATGCCGACGCCGCGGCCCGACACGTCGGTCACGATTTCCGCCGTCGAGAAGCCCGGTGCGAAGATCAGCTGCCAGACGTCGGCGTCGCTCATGGTGTCCGATACCGGCAGGCCGCTCTGCTTCGCCTTGGCCAGGATCCGGTCGCGATTCAGGCCGCCGCCGTCGTCGGCGACTTCGATCACGATATTGCCGCCCTGGTGCGCGGCGGACAGGAACAGGCGTCCCGATTCCGATTTGCCCGCGGCCATGCGCGCGGCGGGCAGCTCGATGCCGTGGTCGATCGAGTTGCGGACCAGGTGCGTGAGCGGGTCGACGATGCGCTCGATCAGGCCCTTGTCCAGTTCCGTCGCGGCGCCGTTCGTGATGAAGTCGACCTTCTTGCCGAGTTTGCCGGCCAGGTCGCGCACCATGCGCGGGAAGCGCGAGAACACGAAGTCCATCGGCATCATGCGGATCGACATGACGGCTTCCTGCAGGTCGCGCGTGTTGCGCGTCAGCTGCGACACCGACGCCAGCAGGCGCTGGTGCAGCATCGGATCGAGGCCGGAGCTGCGCTGCTCGATCATGGCCTGCGTGATCACGAGTTCGCCCACGAGGTTGATCAGCTGGTCGACCTTTTCGATCGACACGCGGATCGACGACGATTCGCCGCCCTGCGCGTGGGCGCCTTCGCCGGCCTTCTTGGCCGCCTTCTTTTCCGCCGCCACTTCGGCGACCTCGAGCGGCTCCGGCCGCACCGGCGCCGGCGGCGGCGCCTCGGCCACGATGCCGGCCTCGCGGCGGATCTGTTCGATCGGCTGGAAGAAGCCGTAGCCGATTTCGTCCTCGGACGCCTCGTCCGCGGCCCCGTCGAGCGGGTCGGCCGGGTCGAAGAAGCCGTAGCCCTGCTCCTCCTCGATGCGGGCGCGTTCCACCGCCTCGCGCGCGCGCTGCTCGGGCGTGAGCGGAGGCGCCTCGAAGATCTTGAGATCGGTCGGGTCGAGCACGAAGGAGCAGATGGCGATGATGTCGTCCAGGCTCTCGTGCGTCATGATGATCAGCGCCGTGCGCCCCGCCGCGAGCGGCACGACGGACACGCGGCCCAGGAGGCCGAGTTCGTCCACGAGCGCGTCGACGTCGCGCTTGGCGAGGTCGGGCAGCTCGATCTTGTAGCGGTGCGCGCCGTCGGTGATCTGCTGTTTCTGTTCGGCGTGCAGGAACGAGGGCACGGTCGGCTGGTGCGTCGGCACGATCACGCCTTCGGACAGGTCGTGCAGCATCATGCGCACGTTCGCGACGGCTTCCTGGTCGACGTCGGCACCGTTGCGGTGGCCGTCGAGCTGCATCTTGAGGATGTCCTTGGCGGCCAGGAAGGCGTCCACGTGCTGTGCCGTCAGTGCCATCTCGCCCTTGCGGATGCGGTCAAGCAGGGACTCGAGCACGTGCGTCACTTCGCTCATGTCGGTCAGGCCGAAGGTCGACGCCCCGCCCTTGATCGAATGGGCGGTGCGGAAGATCGCGTTCAGGTCTTCCGGGTCCGGCGAATCGATATCGACGGCCAGCAGCAGACGCTCCTTTTCGGCGAGCAGCTCTTCCGCTTCGTCGAAAAAGACCTTGTAAAACTGGCTGATGTCGATGGTCATGTTGAATATCCGTCTGGTACGAACGGCGCGGCGGCCCCGGGGCCGCTCAGCCGATGACTTTCTTGACCACCTCGATCAGGCGCTGCGGGTCGAACGGCTTCACCAGCCAGCCATTGGCGCCGGCCGCGCGGCCCTTCGTCTTCATGTCTTCGGACGATTCGGTCGTGAGCATGAGGATCGGCGTCTTCTGGTAGCCCGGCAGGCCGCGCAGCGACTTGATCAGGGTGAGCCCGTCCATCTTGGGCATGTTCTGGTCGGTCAGGACCAGGTCGACGGTCTGCAGCTTCGCCTTCTCCAGGCCATCCTGTCCGTCGACGGCTTCCACCACCTGGTAGCCGGCGGCCTTCAGGCTGAAAGCCACCATCTGGCGCAGGGAACTGGAATCGTCGACTGCGAGAATAGTTTTTGCCATCTTTATGCTCCTGCTGTTTTTTCCGTTTGCCGTTGTACCGGCTACTCGTATATCTGGTCAGACGGGGTCGGAGCCCACCTGGAACACCCGGCTCCGACCCCATGAATTAAAACAATTCGACGTCGCCGCTTTCAAGGTGGCGCTGCTCGACCGACTTGCGCAACATGCTGCGCAGCTCCAGCGACTGGATCGCCAGCGCCATGCTGACCTTGCCGAGGCGTTCGACGATCTCGTCGCCGTCGCTCTCCGGCAGGATATCGTCACCGTGCTCGGACAGCGTGGTCAGGAAATCGCGCAGGCCGGTCACCCGGCGCAGCGTGCGATCGAGCAGCTGGCTCGTCATGTCCTGGAACTGCATGCTCGTCACCGCCGCGTTCACATGGCCGGCGATCTCGCCCGACATGCCGGTCAGGCAGGCACTCTCCTCCGCCGTCGGCGCCTGGCCGGCCAGCAGGCGGTTGATTGCCTCCTGGCGCGAATCGACCACGTGGTGGATCGCCATGAAGCTGCTCGTCAGCTTCTCGACGGCTTCCTCCAGCAACAACGTCGTCTGCACCAGGTCGGTCTCCACTTCGGACAGGTGGCGCCGGCCATGGTCGGACACGCCCGACAACAGGCGCTTGACGTGTGACCCGAGAATCTTTTTTCTTGTCGTCATGGAATCCTCCAGAACATCCCGTCCGTTATTTTTTTCCCGCCGGCGTCGCCGCCGGCTGCGCCAAACCGCCACCCTTTTCGACGGGTGCCGCCACCCCGGCACCCGTCGCCTCGGCGACCGCTTTCACCGCCGCGTCCGCGCTCTCGCCCGGCACATCCAGGGGCGTGCCGTCGTGCAGCACGGCGTTCTCGGTACGTTTATTCATGACCAGGATACTGATGCGTCGGTTGATCGGGTTGAACGGGTCGTCGCGGTCGAGGTGGACGGCCGAGCCGAGGCCCACCACGCGCAGGATCTTCGCATCGCCCAGCCCGCCGTGCACCAGTTCGCGGCGCGAGGCATTGGCGCGGTCGGCCGACAGTTCCCAGTTCGTATAACCCTCGGGCGTCGAATATGGCGTGGAATCCGTATGCCCCGACAGGCCGATGCGGTTCGGCACGTCGTTCAGCACGAGGCCCAGCACGTCGAGGATGTCGCGCGTGTACGGCTGCAGCTGGGCGCTCGCGGACGCGAACATCGGGCGGTTCTTTTCGTCGACGATCTGGATGCGCAGGCCTTCGCTCGTCACGTCGAGCAGCAGCTGGTTCTTGTACTTGCGCAGCAGCGGATTGGCGTCGATCGTCTGTTCGATGCGTTGCTTGAGCTCTTCCAGGCGCGCCGCTTCCTCTTTCTCGAGGGCTTCGCGCGCGGATTTCAGGTCGATCGATTTCTTGTTGCGCTCGATGTCGCCGTTCTTGACCTGGCCGTTGCGGCGCGTCAGGTCCTTGCCGCCGCCCTGCAGGATCGAATTGGTGCTGCCGGCGCCCGTGCCGCCCTGCATGGCGACCTTGAGGGGCGTCTTGAAATAGTTGGCGATGCCTTCCATGTCGCCCTTGGTCGTCGAGCCGAGCAGCCACATGAGCAGGAAGAATGCCATCATCGCCGTCACGAAGTCGGCGTACGCGATCTTCCAGGCGCCGCCATGGTGTCCATGGCCGCCCTTCCTGACGCGCTTGACGATGATCGGCCGCTGGCCTTCGTCAGCCATGCCGCACTCCCGCGCTGATGTGGATATTACGCACCATTACTTGTTCTTGGCTTTCTTGATATGGTCCTCGAGTTCGGCGAAGGTCGGACGTTCGGTCGAGTACAGCACCTTGCGGCCGAATTCGACGGCCAGCGCCGGCGCATAACCGTTCAGGCTGGCCAGCAGCGTCACTTTCACGGTCTGGAACATCTTCGTCGACTCCTCCAGCTTCTGTTCGAGCAGGCTGGACAGCGGGCCGATGAAGCCGTAGGCCAGCAGGATGCCGAGGAACGTGCCGACCAGCGCGTGCGCGATCAGGATGCCCAGCTCGGCCGGCGGCAGGCCCACGGATTCCATGGTGTGCACGACGCCCATCACGGCCGCCACGATACCGAACGCCGGCAGGCCGTCGCCCAGCTTGGCAATGCAATGTGCCGGGACCGCACCCTCATGATGGTGGGTCTCGATCTCATTGTCCATCAGGTTCTCGATCTGGAACGCGTCCATGTTGCCCGAAACCATCAAGCGCAGGTAATCGGTAATGAATTCGACAATGTGATGGTCCGCCAGCACCGCCGGGTACTTCGAAAACACGGGGCTCTGCTCGGGCGCCTCGATGTCGCCTTCGATCGACATCAGGCCCTCTTTCCTCACCTTCGACAGCACGTCGAACAGCAGCGACATCAGTTCCATGTACATCTCGCGCGTGTACTTGGAACCCTTGAACAGCGTGGGCAGCGCGCCCAGCGTCGCCTTCACGGCCTTCGGGTTGTTACCGACGAGGAATGCGCCCAGTGCGGCACCGCCGATCATGACGAGCTCGAGCGGCTGCCACAGCGCCGCCAGGTGACCGCCGTTCATCGCGAAGCCGCCGAACACGGCGGCGAGCACTACAACGTAACCAACAATGACAAACACGGGACTCCCGATGCGTGAATCCGGGGCAGGCCCGGTTTGGATCCAAGTTGATGAATCCAAAGAGAAATATTTACGTAGGGAACTAGATTAGCTTGAGAATGGCCCACGGGCAAGTAAAAGTGCCCCGATGACCGTCAAAATTGCCAAAGATAGAGAATTTTCTTACTGTTAGTCGTCACAATGCGACGGTCGGGCATTCTCCCGGGAATGTCGAATTCATAACTCAACAGGATGCTGCCGGGCCGCATTTCACTCTCGGCCTTGCGCCAGAGCGCGGCCATCGCGGCCGGCGACAGATAGGCGAACACGACGTCATAGTGACCAAAATTCAACGATTCGTAGTCGCCGTGCACGAAGCGCGCGCGGCTGCCGGACAGTGTCGCGCGCAGCCGGCTGACGAACCACGGCAGCGGCGCCAGTTCGATGCCGTCCACCCGGCAATCGGGCCGGCGCCGCGCCAGGTCGAGCACAAGGCCGCCCAGGCCGCTGCCCACGTCGGCGACGGCGCACGCACGGTCGGCCGGCAACACGTCCGCCACGGCGTCCCAGGCACCACGCCCGGACGGGTAATACGGCACCTGGGTGCGGAACGTGGACCAGTACACGAGCAGGAACAGCACGAACAGCGCAAGAAACAGGGTCGGGGGCAGGTCGAGCCCGCGCGCGAGCAGCACGCCGGAGGGAAACGCGAGTTCGATGGCGCGCCACCAGACGGCGAGCCCGAGGCGCCAGGCCAGCAGCGCGGCCAATGCCCCCTGGATCAGCGCGACGGCTTCCCACGACATGGGCATGCCCACGCGGGCCAGCAGCCAGACGCAGATCAGGGTGAGTGGAAAGGCGCCGGCCTGGGCCAGCAGCGCACGCACGGACGGCGCGCCGAAAACGGAACGCGGGGCGGGCGCATTCATGGCCTGCCCCGCGCGGGAACGAAACGGGAGATCACGGAGGAGCGAAACGGCCCGGCCGAAAAACTCAGGCGGCGGCGAGCGCGGCGTCCTTGGCCTTGCGGGTCTTGCCGGCGCGCGAAGGCATGTGGCACAGGCCGCACTGGTAATCGTTGTTCAGGTCGAGCGCGTTGACGACGTACTTGCCCTGGCATTTGCCGCACGGCGCCAGCACGAGCATATTGCCCTGGAAGAAGCGCACGAGGGTCCAGGCACGGGTCAGCGACAGCAGCGGCTCTTCGCCGGGTGCCGGCGGCATCTGTTCGAGATACAGCTTGTAGGCCTTCATCACGGCCTGGACGCCCGTGGCGCCGGCGTATTCGACCAGGAATTTATAGATGTTGATGTACAGCGAAGCGTGGATGTTCGGTTGCCAGGTCAGGAACCAGTCGGTCGAGAACGGCAGCATGCCCTTCGGCGGCGACACGCCCTTGAGTTCCTTGTACAGCTTGATCAAGCGCTCGCGCGACAGGGAGACTTCGCTTTCCAGCAGCTGGAGACGGGCGCCGAGCTGGATCAGTTCGATGGCCAGCTGGATTTCCTGTGCTTCCGAGACGACGCTTTTCTTGGTCATGCTGCTCTCCGTGACTTGCGATTGACTTGACGGGCTGAGAACCGGGGTTCTCTTACGCGATTTCTTCGGCGGGCTGGCCGGCCATCAGGATCGCGGCGTGCGACTGGGCCAGGGCGCGGTCCTTGGTGTGGCTCGTCAGCATGCCGAGGATGGCGGCGTCGTCGAAGCGGAAGCGGGCCAGCATCATGTTGCCGCCGGCGAGTTTCAGGATCTGGGCGTTGCTCATGCCTTCGATCAGGTCGGCGATGTCGGCCGAGATGCCGAGGCGGAAAATTGCGGTGACCTTGTCTGCGCGGATCATCTGCTGTGCCAGCATCAGGTAGCTCAGGTTCGCATCACGAATTTCAGCCATCATGTCGTTCGCAGTCATTTCCATCTCTCCGGTTGATCGTATCTGTGAGGCGTTGTGTGTTGCCGTTGAGATAGATTCTGACCGTGAGGAAACTTTTAGTGTATTGGAGAGTGTCTGTATTTTTCGTCCGGCAAAGACGAGATCGACCCGTAGGAGTTTGTCTGACAAACCCTGCCGGATCGTGGTCGCGCCCCTATGAAAAGGGGCGGAAGGCGAGATGTAACTACGGGGCGTTTTGCAGCCCGGTGACGCAACGAACTACTTATTGCTGTGTTGGTTTACGTCAACAATTTCGGGAACTTTAGGGTGCCGCAAGAAAATTTTTTTGTTTTCCAGCATCCCCTTCAGACTCGTTATCGGTCGGTCTTTGCCGAACTTTAGGGTTTCGACAAACTTTTTTTCGATCCGATTCCGGTCGTCTGTATGGGTTATCGGATGCCTTTTGCGAAACTTTAGGGTTCCTGCAAAAAAAAATTTCAAGACCCGATCCCGGTCATCTGGTCAGGTTATCGGCCGGCTTTTGGAGAACTTTAGGGTGCCCCCGACATTTTTTTGAAATTTTTTCGGCCGCCGCAGTTCGATGCAATTTTGCTACACTTCCCGCTCCTCTACCCTTCAGGAAACCACATGCCCGCTCCAACCCCCTGGGACATCAGCCCGACGATCTCGGCTGCCGGCCCCACCAAGGTGGTCGCATGAACACTGCCACGTACGACATCGCCGGCGCCGCCACGCGCGCCGCCTGCCTCGCCCTGGACGCGTCCGATCCGCTCGCCCCGCTGCGCGAACGCTTCGACCTGCCCGAGGGCGTCATCTACCTGGACGGCAATTCGCTGGGCGCGCGCCCGCGCGCGGCGCTCGAGCGCGCGCGCGACGTCGTCGCCCAGGAATGGGGACAGGGACTGATCCGCAGCTGGAACACGGCCGGCTGGTTCGCGCTGCCCGGCCGGCTGGGCGACCGCATCGCCCCGCTCATCGGCGCCGGGGCCGGCGAAGTGGTCGTCACGGACACGACGTCGCTGAACCTGTTCAAGGCGCTCGCCGCCGCGCTGGCGATCCAGGCCGGGCGCGACCCCGTCCGCAAGGTTCTTGTCACCGAGCGCAGCAACTTCCCCACCGATATCTATATGGCGGACGGTCTCGCCCGCTGGCTGGACCGCGGCTACCGCGTGCACCTGGTCGATTCGCCGGAAGAGCTGGATGCCGCCGTCGACGCCGACTGCGCGGTGCTGATGCTCACGCACGTGAACTACCGCACCGGCCGCCAGCACGACATGGCGGCGCTGACCGCCCTCGCGCATGCGCGCGGCGCGCTGGCCGTGTGGGACCTCGCCCATTCCGCCGGCGCCGTCCCGCTGGACCTGAACGGCGCCGATGCCGACTTCGCCGTCGGCTGCACCTATAAATACCTGAACGGCGGCCCCGGCGCCCCGGCCTTCATCTGGGTGCCGCGGCGGCACCAGGCCGCGTTCCGCCATCCGCTCACCGGCTGGTGGAGCCACGCGGCGCCGTTCGCGATGGCGCACGGCTTCGAGGCCGCCGAGGGCATCGGGCGCGCGCTGTGCGGCACGCAGCCGGTGGTGTCGCTGGCGCTCGTCGAATGCGGGCTGGAGATCTTCGAGGCGACGAACATGACGGCCCTGCGCGCCAAGTCGCTCGCCCTCACCGACCTGTTCATCGCGCTTGCGGAGTCGCGCTGCGCCGCGCATCCGCTGGGCCTCGTCACGCCGCGCGCGCATGCGCAGCGCGGCAGCCAGGTGAGCTTCACGCATCCGCACGGCTATGCGGTGATGCAGGCGCTGATCGCGCGCGGCGTCATCGGCGACTATCGCGAACCGGCGATCATGCGCTTCGGCTTCACGCCGCTGTACACGCGCTTCGCGGACGTGTGGGACGCCGTGGAAATACTGCGCGACATCCTCGACGCCGAGGCCTACGACACCCGCGCCGCGCGCACCGCCGTGACCTGAGGAGGGCATATGGACGACGACAAGACCGACCCGAAGTGGCACGGGGCGCAGATGGATTTCAGCCGCAGCATGAGCTACGGCGACTACCTGGGGCTGGACCGGATCCTGTCGGCCCAGCACCCGCTCTCGCCGAACCACAACGAGATGCTGTTCATCATCCAGCACCAGACGAGCGAGTTGTGGATCAAGCTGATGCTGCACGAACTGCAGGCCGTGCGCGCCCACGTCCGCGCCGACGACCTGCCGCCCGCCTTCAAGATGCTGGCGCGGGTGGCGCGCATCATGGACCAATTGGTGCACGCGTGGGACGTGCTGGCCACGATGACGCCGCCGGAATACAGCGCGATCCGCCCCTACCTGGCGTCGTCGTCGGGCTTCCAGTCGTTCCAGTACCGCGAACTCGAATTCATCCTCGGGAACAAGAACGCCGCCATGCTGGCCGTGCACAAGACGTCGCCCGAGCACCATGACCTCCTCGAACGCGAGCTGCGGGCGCCGTCGATCTACGACGAAGCCGTGCGCCTGCTGGCGCGCTCGGGCCTGGCCATCGCGCAGGGCCGGCTGGACGCCGATCCGACGCAGCCGACCGCCCACGACGATTCCGTGATGGCCGCGTGGCTCGAGGTGTACCGCGACCCCGAGCACCACTGGGCCCTGTACGAACTGGCCGAGAAGCTCGTCGACCTGGAGACGGCCTTCCGCTTCTGGCGCTTCCGCCACGTGTCGACGGTGGAGCGCATCATCGGCTTCAAGACCGGCACCGGCGGTACGGCCGGCGTCAGCTACCTGCGCAAGATGCTGGACGTCGTGCTGTTCCCGGAGCTGTTTGCGCTGCGCACGGCGCTGTAACGCCGCGCCATCGTACAATCGGCGGCACGAGCATACTGGAGCGACCATGAACTGTGACATCCTGACCCTCGCCGGCCTGTGGAACTCCGGCCCGCAGCACTGGCAGACCCACTGGGAACAGCGGCACCCGTGCTGGACCCGGGTGCCGCACCGCGACTGGAACGATCCGGATTGCGCCGAGTGGGTGGCCGAACTGGACGCCGCCATCGCCGACTGCGAGGGCCGGCCGATCCTCGTGGCGCACAGCCTCGCGTGCATGCTCGTGGCGCAGTGGGCGCAGTCCGGGTCGAAGCTGAAAGTGGCCGGCGCCTTCCTCGTCGCGCCCAGCGACGTCGAAGCGCCGTCCTACCCGATCGCCGCCAACGGCTTCCAGCCCATCCCGCTCGCGCCGCTGCCGTTCCCGTCGCTCGTCGTCGCCAGCAGCAACGACGAATACGTGGCGCCGGAACGCGCCCGCGCGTTCGCCCGGGCGTGGGGCAGCAAGCTGGTGGAGATCGGTCCGGCGGGCCACATCAACGGCGGCAGCGGCTACGGCCCGTGGCCGGAGGGCCTGGCGCTGCTCGACGAATTCTGCCGCGACCTGAACCCCTGAACGCCCGGACGGCACGATGACGCCGCCCCGCGCGCTCGACGCGCGCTTTTCCCTCTACCTCGACCTCGCGCGCGCCTGCGCCGCGCTGGCCGTCGTGGTGGCGCACTTCGGCTACTTCCGCATCTTCGACGACGTTCAAATCGCCCGCATTCCCGATTTCGGGCGCGAGGCCGTGATCACGTTCTTCGTGCTGTCCGGCTTCGTCATCGCCTACAGCGCGGAACACAAGAACCTCACGGCGCGCAGCTACTTCATCGCCCGTGCGGCGCGCCTGTTTTCCGTCGTGCTGCCGGTGCTGGCGCTGTCGTTCATCCTCGCGACATGCGTGCACGACATGCTGCACATGCCGGTCGAAGACGGCTACGAACTGCGCCGCCCCTGGCTGTACATCCCGTTCCACCTGGCCTTCCTGGGCGACGTGTGGCACTTCGTCGAACGTCCGCCCTGGCTGATCCCGTACTGGTCGCTCGATTACGAAGCGTGGTACTACGTGCTGTTCGGCGTCGTTCACTTCGTCCCCGGCCGGCGCCGCTGGCTCGCGGCCGGCGCCGTCCTCGCCCTCGTCGGCCCGCGGCTGTGGCTCCTGTTGCCCGTGTGGCTGGCCGGCGTCGCGCTGTACCGCCTGCAGGGCCGGCTGGCGTTCGGTCCGGGCCCCGCGCGGGCGGGCTGGGTGCTGAGCATGGTCCTCATCGGGCTGTGGGGCTGGCTCGATCCGGAGCCCTGGCTGCGCGGCGTCGCACAGGGCCTGTGGCCGTTCGCGCACATCCGCATGGGCAGCGCCGACCGCGTGCTGGCCGACTACGCCGTGATGGGGCTCGTGCTGCTGAATTTCGCCTGCGCGCGCCAGGCCCGGTTCGACGTCGTGCTGCGCCTGGCGCGGCCCATCCGCTTCCTGGCCGGGCACACGTTCACGCTGTATCTGTCGCACGGCATCGTGATCGGCCTGTGGCAGTCGGTGCTGCCGATCGAGCGCGGGGCGGCGCACGAGATCGTCGCCATCGGTATCGCGATCGCCGTGGTGGCGCTGGCGTCGAATCCGGTC
This sequence comes from Massilia sp. Root335, assembly GCF_001425685.1. Lineage (GTDB taxonomy): Bacteria > Pseudomonadota > Gammaproteobacteria > Burkholderiales > Burkholderiaceae_D > Telluria > Telluria luteola. Next base: position 433,010 of record NZ_LMCY01000003.1, read on the forward strand.
ACCGAAGCGCTGCAGCGCGGGTTGCGGCGCGCTCTGGAGGCCGGGCTCGCGCTCGGGACGCGGATGGGCATGAAGCCGAACTAAGCGTCGACGCCCAGCCCCTGCAGAAGCGCGGTCGTCACCTGCCCCGTCCTGGCGAATCCCCGCGCGGCCTGTTCGCGCACGATGGCGCCGCGCGTGTCCACGTCGAACTCGCCGGTCTGCCCGACGCCGAGCGCCAGCTGCAGCGCCTTGACCTTTCCGTTCGCGACGATCCGCTCCTCGACGAAGTTCAGGGGCCCCTGGCGGACATTGGCGACGACCTGCGGCGCCTGGGCCGCCGGTGCGCCCGGGTAGGCCGGGGCCGCGGGCGCGACGGGCGTGACGCGATCGGGCACGGGTCCCGCCAGCCTGAGGGGCAACAAGGTGCCCAACAGCTGGAACCACAGCGGCGCCCCGACGAGGCAGGCGCAAGCCATCACGAGGAAGCCGATGGCTGTCCACATCATTTCGGCGGCGAGGTCGAGGCCCGTGGGGTGGACCATGTTCCGGTACCAGCGCGCCGGCCAGCCGATCGGGAGCTCGGCGGCGAGCCCGTGACCGACGGCGGACACGGCCTTGTCGGGCGGCGTTCCCGGCGGCTGGTTCGGTTGATAGCTGACGAGGACGCGCTGCCCGTCGCCGGCGACCTGTTCCGCCAGGTGCGGCTCGTTCCACAGGGCGCGCGCCACGTGCACGGCGTCGATGTTGAGGACGACGGCGCACAGGAGTCCGGCAAGGAAGCAGCGCCGCTGCGCGCCGCGCTTGTACCAGCCCGACACCCGGTCCATCAACTGGTCGAAATAGGCCGCCAGGTTGCGCTCGAACGCGGCGGCATCGCCATTCGCCTGGCGCCACAGGAAGCGCAGCACGCCGCCGATACGCTCCGTACCCGGGAGCGCGGCGATGGCCTCGCCGATGCCGTACGGCGACTGCGTCACCCTGGATTTCATCATGCCGATCAACACGTCGACCAGGGCGGACGCGAATACCGGCGACGGCAAGTAGGACGCCTTGTCGGCGTCGTTGCTCGCCAACGACGCGATGGCCGGGTGCGCGCGCAACAGCCGCGCCAGTTCGAGGCCGATCTCCTCCGTCCCCAGCAGCCTGTCGATGCCGGCCCACAGGCATTTCCCGCGACGGTTATGGGCGGTGTTGAAGACTTCGGTCACGGTACTGACGAGAACGGAGAACACGAAGAACACCAGGACCATGCTGCAGATAAAGTTCAAGGCGCTTGGCATCGTTTTCCTTTCATCATGCGATCGGTCGCCCCGCCGGCCACAGCGTGGCATTGAACTCGTGCAGGATCTTGTCCAACGGCGAGAAATAGCAGTAATTGCGGACGATGTCCGTACCGACGAGGATACCGACCGCGCGGTCGTCGCCGTCGCGCAGCAGGGAACCGCTGTCACCGCCGATCACCTGGGTGGTGAGGTCGGTCTGGATCAGCCCGCGCAGCGAGACGTCCACCGACGTCATGGCGGCGCCGCGCCCCAGGTCGTACAGAAAATAGCTGACGTCCGTCCGCGCGTCCGTATCGTGCACGACGGTCGTATGCCTCATGCCGCTGGACGCACCGGTGAAATGGACCGTTTCCTGCAACGCCAGGGGTGCGGTACGCAATGCGCTGGGGAGAAAATCCGGCAGATTGCCCAGCAATTGCGCGGTACGGACACTGACGCCGGCGACCGCGGCGTCGAGCGAGGGGCCGTACGGGACGCCGCTGCTGCTGACAGGCATGTCCCAGTTGCGCAGCAACCCCACCTCCGAGGACTGCCCGACGTCGCATGCGACGACCGGCTGCATCGAAGGATCGACGCCCAGCAGCGGCGGCGCCAGCACGTGCGCGACGCACAGCACCGCGTACTCGCCGTTCCGGTGCACCAGGCAGCTGAGCGTACCGAAGTCGTCCGGCACGGCCAGGTTACGGATCCTGACCGCGGTCATTTGGCGGCGCACTCGGGCGGCGGCGGCTTGGCGGCATCCTTGATCTGCTGGATGAACGCCTTGCCGGTCAACTGCTCCGGCGTGGGCGCGGCGCCCGGCGGCTTGAGATTATTCCACTGCACGCGCAACATGTGATCGAGCTGGACCGCATCCGTGGGGTACGGCTGCATCGACTTCATCAGGCACTTGTCCGTCGCCGCGAGGGCCACGATCCTGGGATCGATACTGCCGCCGGGCGCCGCGGCCGCGGCGGCGGTGCCGTCCTGGTCCTTCCCCGGCGCGTCCGGCTTCAACGTGATCGTGAGCGGCAGCGCATTGCCGGCGACGCCGATCGTGTACAGGCTCAACGTGATGGGCGTTTCCTTGGCGACGGCCTTCGCGTAGTTGAGCGTGACCTGCGACTGGGTCGGCGTCAGCGTCACGATCTGCGGACGGCCCAGGGCGGCGTTGGCGGCACCGGGATCGCCGCCGTAGTCGGCCCACGGCGTGCCGCTGGGTGCGCTGGTCACCGTGAACGTCTTGCTGGCGCCGGGGGACATGTCGAACTGGTTGCCCGCCAGCGACGTCGTGATCGTCGGCAGGGCCGGCGCCGCGGGGGAATACGTGACGCAACCGTCGAACGGGGCCGGCGACTGGGGTTGCGGCCGCACGCACGCTTCGGCGAAGTCCGTCAACTTGTCGCTGAGGTCGTTCAATTCCTTGGCCACGGTCGGATACGGCGTCTCGCCCGCCCCGGTCGCAACGACCACCTTGCCCGCATCGAGCTTCGTCACCGGTTGAAACAGCGACATTTCCGATTTCATCAGAGCGGTTGCCGTGGCCGGCGACACGCTGGCCGTCCTGATCTGGGCGTTGGTGTTCACGAGAATCGCGCGCGCCGCCGACTGCATATGGTCGGCGGCCGTGGAAATCCTCTGCTCGCGCTGCAGGTATTGCGCGATCGCGCCCTCGGCTTTCGCGACGTCGTCGTCGCGTTTGGGGCGCAGGTCGGCCGCGGGATTGAGTCCCCGGACGACGGCGAGCTGTTGGGTTACCGCTTGCAGCTTGCCCGTGCAGGCAGGAGCGGCGGGCTGGAGATTGTATTTGGCCGCCTCATCGACCACGCACGCCAGCCGCGCCTCGGCCAGCAGATACGTGCTTTCGGGCGACCCGGACATCAACGCATTGCGCGTCTCGTAAGCCGAGCCCATCAGCAGTCCACCACCCAGGATGCCCTTGCGCGCCCCTTCGGACGACCGGGTCGCCGCGCCGTACAGCAACAGGCCGCTCAGCGGGAACGCCAGCGCCGACGACCAGGAATTGAGTTTCGCCCGCTCGACGTAAGCCGTGCGCGGCCCTTCCTGTGCCGTGACGACGGCATCGCGGATGCCGATGAAGCGCTGGGTCGCGCTGCACGTCTGGGTCTGCGCGCACGCCGGCCCCTTGTTCAGGGCACTCGTATCGAGATAGGGATTCATCAGGGTCGAGCAGGCAGACGTCGCGAAGGCGGTGACGCAGGCGAGCAGCCGCATGCGTCCGCCATGCCGAGGCAGATGGTTCATCAGGACTCCCATAGGGTGGTTATCGTCTAATGCTTGTGGTTGCTCAACACAGCTTTAGCGTTTTCTGAACTTCACTGTACTCGAACGATATTTACGACGACAGCCCCCGCGCCTTAACTATCGGTTGCGCATGAAAAGAGATGAACTAGAGTTGTTTTTTTGATACATCACAAAGAAAAAGAGCCGGGCAGTGCCCGGCTCCTTGCTGTTGCGATCGCGCCGCGCTGCGGCGCTTGTGCTTACTTCGCCGCCGTCGCCAGCAGCATCTCGTTCAAGCGCTTGACGAACGCCGCCGGGTCCGCCAGGCTGCCGCCCTCGGCCAGCATGGCCTGGTCGAACAGGATGTGCGACCAGTCGGCGAAGCGCGGGTTCGCCGCGTCTTCGTATTTCAGGCGCGTGACGAGCGGGTGGTTCGGGTTGATCTCGAGGATGGGCTTGGTTTCCGGCGCGTCCTGGCCGGCCGCCTTCAGCATGCGCACGAGGTTCGCGGACAGCTCATGTTCGTCCGCCACGAGGCAGGCCGGCGAGTCGGTCAGGCGGTGCGTCACGCGCACGTCCTTGGCCTTGTCGCTCAGGGCGCCCTTCATCTTCTCGACGAGGTCCTTGTACTGCGACTCGGTCTCTTCGTGTTCCTTCTTCTCGGCCTCGTCCTCGAGCTTGCCCAGGTCCAGGCCGCCCTTGGCGACGGACACCAGTTCCTTGCCGTCGAAGTCGTTCAGGAACGACAGCATCCACTCGTCGACGCGGTCCGTCAGCAGCAGCACTTCCACGCCCTTCTTGCGGAAGATTTCCAGGTGCGGGCTGTTCTTCGCGGCGTTGTAGTTGTCCGCGGTAACGTAGTAGATCTTGTCCTGGCCTTCCTTCATGCGGCCGATGTAGTCGGCGAACGACACGGTCTGGTCGGCGGAATCGGTGTGCGTGGACGCAAAGCGCAACAGCTTCGCGATGCGGTCCTTGTTGGTCGAATCCTCGCCGATGCCTTCCTTGAGCACCTGGCCGAATTCCTTCCAGAAGGTCACGTACTTGTCGCGGCCTTCCTGCTCGTCGCTGTTCGCCATTTCTTCCAGCATGCCCAGCACGCGCTTGGTCGAACCTTCGCGGATCACGCGCACGTCGCGCGACTCCTGCAGGATCTCGCGCGAGACGTTCAGCGGCAGGTCGTTCGAATCGATCACGCCCTTCACGAAGCGCAGGTAGACCGGCATCAGCTGCTCGGCGTCGTCCATGATGAAGACGCGCTTCACGTACAGCTTGATGCCGCCGCGCTTGTTGCGGTCCCACAGGTCGAACGGCGCGTGGCCCGGCACGTACAGCAGTTGCGTGTATTCGCTGCGGCCTTCGACGCGGTTGTGCGTGTACGCGAGCGGCGGCTGGAAGTCGTGCGACACGTGCTTGTAGAACTCTTCGTACTGCTCCGGCGTGATGTCGGACTTCGAACGGGCCCACAGCGCGGACGCCTGGTTGACGGTCTCGAATTCATCGCGGACGACGGTTTCCTTCTTCTCCTCGTCCCACTCTTCCTTCTTCATCTCGATCGGCAGCGAGATGTGGTCGGAATATTTGCGGATGATGGACTTCAGCTTCCACGACGACAGCAGCTCGTCCTCGCCTTCGCGCAGGTGCAGGATGATGTCCGTACCGCGATTGGTCTTCTCGATCTGCTCGACGGTGTAGTCGCCCTCGCCCGTCGATTCCCAGCGGATGCCGTCGGCAGCGGCGGCGCCGGCGCGGCGGGTCTCGACGGTGACGCGGTCGGCCACGATGAAGGCCGAGTAGAAGCCCACGCCGAACTGGCCGATCAGCGCGGCATCGGCCTGCTGGTCGCCCGACAGCTTGCTGAAGAATTCCTTCGTGCCCGACTTGGCGATCGTCCCCAGGTGCGAGATCACCTCGTCGCGGCTCATGCCGATGCCGTTGTCGGAAATGGTGACGGTTTTCGCATCCTTGTCGAACAGGACCTTGATCTTCAGCTCATGGTCGTTGCCGTACAGGCTGTCGTTGTTGATCGCCTCGAAGCGCAGCTTGTCGGCCGCGTCGGACGCGTTGGAAATCAGTTCCCGAAGGAAAATCTCCTTGTTGGAATACAAGGAATGAATCATCAGTTGCAGCAGCTGCTTGACTTCTGCTTGGAACCCAAGGGTTTCTTTTTCGGCTACGGCCATCTTATATCCTCGTTCGTATCAGGGTTGGACAGACCGGTTCGATATTGGGATACCAACAAGGATTTCAAGAGTTATTTTTTCCCGGTCGCACTTCTTATGCATACGACAAGGTTCTCGACTTTTTGACCGAGTCGGCATACCGTGTCGATCCATCGAAATTTTTTTGCGCGGGCGTGTCGAAAACGTGGAAGCCCGATCGTCGTACGGACAGCGGCACCGGTTCGGCACCTCCGTGCCGGCAGCCGCAGACCATTCACTGAACAGGAGATCATCATGACCGAACAAGTGCGTCCCATCCCCGAAGGCTTCCACACGATCACCCCGCACCTCGTCTGCAGCGGCGCGGCCGACGCGCTGACGTTCTACAAGCAGGCCTTCGGCGCCGTCGAGAACAGCCGCATGCCGGGCCCGGGCGGCAAGATCATGCATGCCCAGATGCGCATCGGCGACTCGCTGATCATGCTCGCCGACGACTTTCCGGATTCCGGCTGCGTCGGCCCGCTCGCGCTCAAGAACACGCCCGTCTACATCCACCTGTACGTCGAGGACGCCGACGCCGTCTTTGCCCGCGCCGTGGAAGCGGGCGCGAAACCGGTCATGCCGATGGCCGACATGTTCTGGGGCGACCGCTACGGCCAGATCGAGGACCCGTTCGGCCACCGCTGGTCGATCGCCACCCACAAGCGCGACATGACGCCCGACCAGATGCGCGACGAGATGCAGAAAATGATGGGCCAGGGCTGCGCGGGAGCACAACAATGAAATTCATGGTCATCGTGAAGGCCAGCGCGGCCTCGGAAGCCGGCATCATGCCGAGCGAAAAACTGTTCGTCGACATGGGCAACTTCAACGAGGAACTCGTCAAGGCCGGCATCCTGCTGGCCGCCGACGGCCTGATGCCAAGTTCCAAAGGCGCCCGCATCCGCTTCGACGGCGACCGGCGCACCGTCATCGACGGTCCGTTCGCGGAAACGAAGGAACTCATCGCCGGGTTCTGGATGATCGAAGTCGGCTCGAAGGAAGAAGCCATCGAGTGGTTCAAGCGCTGCCCGAACCCGCACGAGGACATGGCGAGCGAGATCGAGATCCGCCAGCTGTTCGGCCCCGACGACTTCGGCACGGACCTGCCGTCCGAGGTGCGCGCGCAGGAAGACCGCATGCGCGAACAACTCGCGGCACGCTGAGGAGGCCGGCCATGCAGTTCATGCTCATTCGCACCGACAACGACGGCCGCGCCGCGACGGCCGACCCGCAGGCGGTACTGGACGATCTGCTGCGCCGGCTGCCGGGCGGCGCCGGGGCCGGCGCGGACGCTCCCCGCGCGCCCGCGCTGGCGCTGGCATTCGCGCCGGACGCGGAAGCGCTGCGCCTCAAGCTGTGGCCCGGCGGCGAGGCCGTGACGGCCGGACCGTTCCCGTCCGACGAACGCCTGCCGGCCGGCTTCGCCGTGTTCGAGGCCCGATCGCGCGCCGCCGCGCTGGCATGGCTGCGCGACCACTTGCCCAGTCACGCCGCCGGCACCGCCACGCTGGAACTGCGCGAGACGGGCTGCCCGGGCGGCTGCGCCGGCGTCCCGCCCGGCGCGGCCGGCGGCGACGCCTGCTACGCGATCCTGCTGCGTTCCGACGCCGGCACGGAGCGCGACGCCATCCCGCCGCAGGAAAAGCTCGACCGCCTGAACGCCTTCAACGCCATCCATGCGGCGGCAGGCACGCTGCTGGCCGGGGACGGGCTGAAGTCGACCGCGCGCGGCGCCCGCGTGCGCGTGGCGAACGGCGGCGCCAGCGTGATCGACGGACCGTTCGCGGAAGCCAAGGAATTGATCGCCGGCTTCTGGATGGTCCGCGCGCCGTCGATCGAAGCGGCCCTCGACTGGGCGCGTACGCTGCCCTACCCGACGGGGCCCGAGGTCGACGTCGAGATCCGCCGCGTGGCCCTGATCGCGCCGCTCGGCGCGTCCGCGGTGACGGCCGATGCGCCGGACCGGCTGCGCGAGGATGCCAGCGTGCGCGCCGAACAGCTCGACGCCGCCCTGCGCGCCGAGCTGGCGCCGCAACCGGCGTGGGACCGGCCGTGACGCCTGTCCGGGCGGGACGGCACGCATGACGGGCGGCGCCGACACGGGCCGCGTCGTCGAGGCGGTGTGGCGCATGGAATCGGCGCGCATCGTCGGCGCGCTGACGCGCATGCTGCGCGACCTGGGACGGGCCGAGGAACTCGCCCAGGACGCGCTGCTGGAAGCGCTGGAGCGCTGGCCGGCGGACGGCGTGCCCGACCGTCCCGGCGCCTGGCTGATGCAGGTGGCCAAGCGGCGCGCGCTCGACCACCTGCGCCACCATGCCATGCACGCCAGCAAGGAAGGCGAGCTGAGCTGGGAGTTCGACAATATGCTGGCCGACGGCGGCAGCTTCCGCGATCCCGCCGAGCTGGCCGCGCTGGCGCAGGAGACGGCCGGCGAGATCGACGACGACGTGCTGCGCCTGATCTTCGTCTGCTGCCACCCGGTGCTGTCGGCCGAGGCGCGCGCGGCGCTGGCGCTGAAACTGCTGGGCGGCCTGGCCACGGGCGAGATCGCGCGGGCCTTCCTCGTGCCGGAAGCGACGGTGGCCCAGCGCATCGTGCGCGCCAAACGGACGCTGGCGGAAGCGCGCGTGCCGTTCGAGGTGCCGGGCGGCGACGAACTCAAGCCGCGCCTCGCGTCCGTGCTGCAGGTGATCTACCTGATCTACAACGAAGGCTATTCCGCGAGCGCCGGCAACGAGTGGCTGCGGCCCACGCTGTGCCGCGAGGCAGTGCGCCTGGGCCGCGTGCTGGCGGAACTGATGCCCGACGAAGGCGAGGTCCACGGCCTCGTCGCGCTGATGGAAATCCAGTCCTCGCGCGAGCGCGCACGCACGGGGCCGGACGGCGCACCGATCCTGCTGATGGACCAGGACCGTTCCCGCTGGGACCGCCTGCTGATCGGCCGCGGCCTGGCGGCGCTGGACCGCGCCGGCCGCCTGGGCGCCCTCGGACCGTACGCGCTGCAGGCCGCCATCGCCGCCTGCCACGCCCGCGCGCTCAAGCCCGACGCGACGGACTGGACGCGCATCGCCGCCCTGTACGACGCGCTGTCCCAGCTGATGCCCTCGCCCGTCGTCGAGCTGAACCGCGCGGTGGCGCTGGGCATGGCCTATGGCCCCGCCGCCGGCCTGGCCCTCGCCGACGCGCTGCTGGACGTGCCTGCGCTGCGCAACTACCACCTGCTGCCCAGCGTGCGGGGCGACCTGCTGGCGAAGCTCGGGCGCCACGACGAGGCGGCGGCGGAATTCGAGCGCGCGGCGGGCATGACGCAGAACGAGCGGGAACGCGAACTGCTGCTGGTGCGGGCCGGGACGAGCAAGACCCGGCTCGCGCGCGGCGAGTGAACATTCATCGGGAGCACGCGTGCCGAAAATCGACCTCAAGAAAGAGCTGAAGCATCTTTACCAGGCGCCCGCGCGGGAAGTCGTGCAGGTCGACGTCCCCGCCCTGCGCTTCCTCATGATCGACGGCGCGGGCGATCCGAATACGTCGCCGCTGTATGCCCGGGCCGTGGAAGCCCTGTTCTCCGTGTCCTATACGGCGAAGTTCATCGTGAAAAAGGGACCGTCGGGCATCGACTACGCGGTGATGCCGCTGGAAGGCCTGTGGTGGTCGGACGACCCGTCGTCATTCGTCGCCAACGACAGGTCGAAGTGGCAATGGACGATGATGATCCATCAGCCGCCGTACGCCGACGAGTCGGTGCTGCGCGACGCGATGGCGGAAGTGAAGCGCAAGAAAGGCCTGGCCGCCGTCGAGGCGCTGCGGCTGGAATCGTTCACGGAAGGCCCGTGCGCGCAGACGCTGCACGTCGGACCGTTCACCGCGGACGGACCGACGATCCGGCGCGTGCACGATTTCATCGAGACCCGCGCCGCCCTCGCCGGCAAGCACCACGAAATCTATCTGAGCGACATCAGGCGCGCCGATGCCAGCCGGTGGAAGACGATCATCCGCCAACCGATGGCGTGACAACGGGCGTCAGTCGGGGGACAGGAACGGCGCCAGTGCCTGGTCGGCCGCGGCCGGATTGATGGCGCGTGCCTGCAGCCCATGCATGGCGACGGCGACGTCGGCTGTACGGCCGCCGTCGTGCAACAGGGCCTGGTTGTCGGCCATGGAACGGAGCAGCTGGGCGGTGAGGCGGTCCAGCTCGGGGCGGATGGTGTTGGCGAGGTCGGGCGCGTCGTCGAAGCGGCCGGCGTCCTCTGCCCGCCAGCGGCGGTACAGTTCGCGCTGCACCGTCTTGGATGCTTCGATCTGCGCCCGGAACACGCTGCGTATCCATGCCTCCGGCAATCCCAGCCCACGCCCCTGACGCACCGCGGCGGCGATGACCTGTTCTTCGCGCGGCCGGTCTTCGATGGCAGCCTTCGCGTTCCACTTGGCGCGCGCCACGTCCCGCGCCAGCAGCAGGCGTTGGTCGATGGCCTGGCGCAATGGCTCCAGTCCCCAGGGAAACGCCAGCCACCGATCCAGGCTCCTCGACACGTCGCCGTTGTCCAGCCGGTGCTGCAGCCAGCGGTCGACATACGCCTTCAGCGCCGTATCGCGCGGCAGCAGGATGGCCTTCTCCGCCTGGTCGAACGGCGCGTCCGGATGCACCGCGCACAGCTGCGGATGCAGGCGCTGCTGCAAACGGGTTTCGACGGCGTCGGTTATCATCAGATCGGCCGCACCACTGACGATCCGGCCGAAGATGGTCACATTGTCCGGGTACACGGTCAGCTGGGCGCGCGGCGCCCAGGCGCGGGCGAAGCGTTCGTTCGTGCCGCCCGGATTGACGATCAGCCGCACGTCCGGCTGGTTGATCTGCGCCAGCGTCTGGAAGCGGGCGACGTTTTCGCAGCGTGCGATCGGCGTCTTGCCGTCGTGTAGATAGGGCACCGAAAACAGCGCGCGCCGTTGCCGCTCGGCCGTCACCGACACGCCGCTCATCGCCAGATCGAACTTGTCCGCATCCAGGTCGGCCATCAGCGTCGGCCAGCCGGTCGGAACCAGTTGCAGCCGCACGCCGAGCGCCTGCGCCAGCTCGCCCGCCAGCGCCACATCCATGCCGATGAACTCGCCACCAGGCTGCAGGTAGCTGAAGGGCTTGTAGTCGCCGGTACTGCCCACGCGCAGGACGCCGCGCGCGGCGATGTCGTCCAGCCGGCCGGCCTGTGCCGGCGCCAGTACCGCCGTCAGCAGGCCCGCCAACACGACGGGCCGCATGCAAACCCTGCAAAACGCTGCCGCGCGCATGAATCTCCTTCATCTGTCCGTAGTGGCCGGAGCCTGGTGCCGCGCAGCGTAGGGTAAGGGCGCATGCCTGTCAAGCCGGCCACGGCGCCAGCCCGGGCGACCGTCACCCCAGCACCCGCTCCAGCCCCCGCCACGCCTCGTCGTCCTCCAGCGCCGCCACGTTCAGCCGCAGCTTGGTGGACGGCAGCTGGTCCGGCGAGAACAGGCTGCCCGGCGCCAGCAGCAGGCCCTCGTCCATCGCGCGCGCGGCCAGCACGTTGGTGTCGCGGCCGCAGTCGGCCCACGCGAACATGCCGGCCGTCGGCGCGGGTTCCAGCGTCATGCCGAGGGATTCCGCGCGGCGCAGCACCTGCGGCCGCACGGCGTCCAGCCGGGCGCGGATGCGGTCCAGGTGCTTGCGGTACACGCCTTCGCACAGGATCTTGTAGACGATCCGCTCGCCCAGGTCGCTCGTGCTCAGCGTGGCCAGCATCTTGCGGTCGGCCAGGCGCTGCACGACGTCCGCGGAGGCCGCGATGAAGCCGACCCGCAAATTGGCGGCCAGCGATTTCGAGAAGCCGCTCAGGTAGATCACGCGCTGCAGCTGGTCCAGCGCCGCCAGCCGGGTCACGCTCTGGGCGCCGCCCGGGTGCAGGTCGCAATAGATATCGTCCTCGACGACCGTGATGTCGTGGCGCTCGGCGATGCGCAGGATCTGGAAGGCCTTGGCGGCCGACAGCGACGTGGAACTGGGGTTGTGCAGCACCGAATTGATGATGTACAGGCGCGGCTGGTGCAGCGCCGCCAGCGCCTCGAGCTGGGCCAGGTCCGGACCGTCGGCCAGGCGGCGGATGCCGACCACCTTCAGGCCCATCGCTGCGAACGAGCCGAACATCAGGAACCACGCCGGATCGTCGACGAACACGGTGTCGCCGGGACGGCAGAATTCGCGCGCGACGAGGTCCAGGCCCTGCGTCACGCCGAGCGTCGTCACGAACTGTCCGGGCGCGGCCGCGATTTCCAGCTCGGCCAGCTTGCGCTGCAGTTGTTCGCGGAGCGGCGCATAGCCCTGCGGGGCGGCGTAGTTGAGCAGCACGCTGCTGTTCTGGCGGCTGACGGCGCGCAGCGCGTTGGACACGCCGGGGCCATCCAGCCAGGCCGTCGGCAGGACGCCCGCGGCGCTCGACGGCTGGCCCGGCATCTGCCGGAACATGTGGCGGATCAGCCAGACGACGTCCAGCGCGCGCGCTTCCAGGGCCGGATCGGCATGCGGTTCGGCGCGCCGCAATGCCGTGTTCAGGGGCGCGCGCTCGCGCACGAAGAAGCCGGCGCCGCGGCGCGATTCCAGGTAGCCCTGCGCGACGAGGCGGTCGTAGCTGGCCACGACGGTGAACGGCGACACGCCGTGGTCCGCGGCGAAACGGCGGATCGAGGGCATGCGGCTGCCCGCGCGCAGCTGCCTGTCGTCGATGCGCGCAGTGACGGCGCGGACGATCTGGTCGGCCAGCGGTTCGCCCGAATCGCGCGACAGCAGCGTCGGCATGATTGTATCGGTCATTTTTGCAACACAGTACGCAAAAGGATATCGGTAAGTGTATAGGGACTGTACTGCTCGTCCGGTCTAGCATACCTCTGACCAAGGCGTGCTGCAACGATAACCGGAGAACCCATGCGTCCCACCACCCTCACCCCGGCCGGCGTCCCCACGGCGGCATCCGACGAAGCGCGCGGCATGCTGCTCGGCCTGATCGGCGTCGCCGTCTTCAGCCTCACCCTGCCGTTTACGCGGCTGGCGGTGCGCGAGCTCGATCCGCTGTTCCTCACGCTGGGCCGCGCGCTCGGCGCCGCCGTGCTGGCGGCCGGCTGGCTGCGCATGCGCCGCGCCGCCTTGCCGGGACGCGCCGCGCTGTGGCCGCTGGCCGTGGTGGCGCTCGGTTGCGTGCTCGGGTTTCCGTTGCTCAGTTCGATTGCGATGCGCAGCGTGCCGGCGTCGCACGGCGCCGTGCTGGGCGGCGTCCTGCCGCTCGCGACGGCCCTGTACGCGGCGCTGCGGGGCTACGAGCGGCCATCGACAGGGTTCTGGCTGGTCGCCCTGCTGGGCACAAGCCTCGTGCTCGCGTTCGCGCTGGGCCAGGGCGGCGGGACGCTGCAAAAGGCCGACCTGCTGATGTTCGGCGCGATCGCCGCCGCGGCGGCCGGCTATGCGGAAGGCGGGCGGCTCGCGCGCACGCTGGGCGGCCAGGAAACGATCTGCTGGGCGCTCGTGCTGGCGGCCGTCCCCGCCGCAATCCTGCTGGCGGCGTTCGAAAGCGACCAGGTCAAACGGCTGGGCGCCGTCGGCCCGGCCAGCTGGCTCGGGTTCGCGTACGTCACGACGTTCTCGATGTTCATCGGCTTCTTTTTCTGGTATCGCGGCCTGGCGCTGGGCGGCGTGGCGCGCGTGGGCCAGGTGCAATTATTGCAACCTTTCCTGTCGCTGGCCGGCGCGGCCGTCCTGCTGGGCGAGGCGCTGACGGTGGCCAATGTCGGCTTCGCGCTGGCCGTGATCGCGACCGTGGCGCTGGGCCGCCGCATGCAGGTGAGGCGATAATGGGTATGCACCCTGCGATGGGCACGCCCGCCGGCAAGGCTTACAATAGCGGCTTTCTTTTCACACAACCCTGGGGAATTCATGTCCGTCTACGACAAACTCAAAGCACTGAACATCACCCTGGCCGCACCGGCGACGCCGGCGGCCGCCTACGTCATGTATGCGCAGACCGGCAACACGGTCTTCCTGTCCGGCCATATCGCCAAGAATGCGGACGGCACGGTCAATGCGGGCCTGCTGGGCAGGGAAAAGACGACGGAACAGGGCAAGGCGGCGGCGCGCGCCGTGGCCGTCGACCTGATGGGCACGCTGCAGGCGGCCGTCGGCGGCGACCTGAATCGCGTAAAACGCATCGTCAAGGTAATGAGCCTGGTCGCCTCGACGCCGGACTATACCGAGCAACACCTCGTCACGAACGGCTGCTCGGAACTGCTGGGCGAAGTGTTCGGCGACGCGGGCAAGCACGCGCGCTCGGCGTTCGGCGTGGCATCCCTGCCCCTCGGCGCCTGCGTCGAGATCGAACTCATCGCCGAAGTCGCGTAAGCTATCGCTCCGCAGTACTTATTTAACCGGAGCATGCCCAACAGGCGTGCTCCTCTTGAGAGAGCAGCCTACCCGGCGTGCTTTATAATGACCGGCGCACCATCGTGGCCCTTCCTGTGAGACCAGTATGAAAATCGAAAATCCCAATCCCATCCAGTGGCAGTTCTCGGAGCGCGCACAGCAGCTGCAAAGCTCGGCGATCCGCGAGATCCTGAAGATCACCCAGCGTCCGGAAATCATTTCCTTCGCCGGCGGCCTGCCCTCGCCCGCCACCTTCCCCGTCGAACGCATGAAGGCGGCCTACGACAAGGTGCTCAGCGAAAACGGCAAGCAGGCGCTGCAGTACGGCCCGACGGACGGCTACGCACCGCTGCGCGAATGGGTGGCGAATTACCTGTCCACGGAAGGTTCGACAATCGTGCCGGAGCAGATCCTGATGGTGTCCGGCTCGCAGCAGGCCCTCGACCTGCTGGGCAAGGTGCTGATCGACGAAGGTTCGCGCGTGCTGGTGGAAACCCCCAGCTACCTCGGCGCGCTGCAGGCCTTCTCGGTCTACCGTCCGGAATTCCGGTCGGTCGAGACGGACGACCACGGCCTCGTGCCGTCGTCGATCGAACCGCTGGCCAAGGGTGCGCGCCTGCTGTACTCGCTGCCGAACTTCCAGAACCCGACGGGCCGCTCGCTGTCCATCGAGCGCCGCCGCGAGCTGGTCGAAACCTGCGCCCGCCTGGGCCTGCCGCTGATCGAGGACGATCCGTACGGCGCGCTGTCGTACAAGGGCGAGCCGATGCCGCGCATGCTGTCGATGAACCCGGACGGCGTGATCTACATGGGGTCGTTCTCGAAAGTGCTGACGCCGGGCATCCGCCTGGGCTATGTCGTCGCCCCGCTGCCGCTCGTGCGCCGCCTCGAACTGGCCAAGCAGGCCGCCGACCTGCACACCGCGACCCTGACGCAGATGGTCGTGCACGAAGTCGTCAAGGACGGCTTCCTGAACGAGCACATCCCGACCATCCGCAACCTGTACGCGAACCAGTGCCAGGCGATGCTGGACGCAATGGACGCCGAGTTCCCGGAAGGCGTGACGTGGACCCGTCCGGAAGGCGGCATGTTCATCTGGGTCACGCTGCCCAAGCACATCGACGCCATGAAGCTGCTCGACCAGGCGATCGCCGCCCGCGTCGCGTTCGTCCCGGGCGCGCCGTTCTACGCCAACGAACCGGTCACGAACACGCTGCGCCTGTCGTTCGTGACGGTGCCGCCGGAACGCATCCGCGAAGGCATCGCCACCCTCGGCAAGCTGATCAAGGACCAGATGTAAGACGGGTCCGCGTCCGGCGGCACGCGTTGCCGCCGGACTCAAACAATTGTTGAACAAGCCAAACACTTGTCAGTTGCGCAAAAGTTACAGATTTTTCCAGCGGTAAAAGAAGTTATTGCCCAGGCCAGTGCTGCGGGGTGTATGATTTTGCACGCAATCTAAACGTGCAGTCCCCGCCAAGCACCGTATGACCAACCCTGCGACCGTGCCGCTTGCCGACCCACGCAAGCCCGCCATTCTCATCGTCGACGACGCGCCCGACAACCTCGGGGTGCTGCGTTCGATGATGCTGCGTCAAGGCTACCAGACGTTCGTCGCCACTTCCGGCGACCGCGCGCTGGAGATCGCCCTGCGCGTAAAACCCGACCTGATCCTGCTCGACGTCGTGATGCCCGGCATCGACGGCCTGGAGACGTGCCGCCGCCTCAAGGCGCATCCGGCCACCATGCGCATTCCCGTGATCTTCATGAGCGCGCGCGGCGACACGGAAGACATCGTCGCCGGCTTCGACACCGGCGCCGCCGACTACATCCCCAAGCCGCTGCGCCTGGAAGAAGTCTGTGCGCGCGTGCGCGCCCAGCTGCGCCTGCGCACCAGCACGGACACACAGTCGGAACAGGCCGACCGCCTGCGCATGATCGTCAACAGCATGGACCAGGGCCTCCTGATCGTCGAGCGCTGCGGCCGCGTGCAATACGCCAATCCGGCCTGCGACCGCTACCTGGGCTATGCGCCCGAGGACCTGGTCGGCCGGTCGCTGAAGGATCTGCTGGATTGCAAGGAGCCCGGCTGCTGCGAGGGCCTGGACGCCATCAGCTACGGCACGCGCGAGGTCAAGATCCGCCACCGCGACGGCGGCCTGCGCGCGATGGACCTGACGATGACGCCGATGCACGCCGCGGACGGCCTGTTCGTCGCGCTGCTGCACGACATCACCCACCACAAGCAATCGGAGGACGCGCTGCAGCGCGCCGCGATGCTCGACCCGCTGACCCAGATCGCCAACCGCCGCCACTTCGACGCCTTCCTCGACAAGGAATGGCAGCGCGCGATCCGCAACGCCCAGCCGCTGTCGCTGGTCGTGCTCGACGTCGACCACTTCAAGCTGTACAACGACACGCTGGGCCACGCGGCGGGCGACGTCTGCCTGCAAAAGGTCGCGCAGGCGCTGCGCGACCACGCCGCGCGCCCGACCGACCTCGCGGCCCGCTACGGCGGCGAGGAATTCGTGCTGCTGTTCGCCGAGACCCCGGCGGAAAACGCGGCGCACGTCGCGGAAACGATCCGCGCCGCCGTCGAAGCCCTGCAGATGCCGAACCCGCGCTCGACGACGTCGACCTGGCTCACGGTGTCCGTGGGCGTCGCGACGATCGTGCCGACGCAGCTGGACGCCATCGAAAACCTGTTCGTGTGCGCCGACCGCGCCATGTATGCCGCCAAGGCCGGAGGCCGCAACCGGGTCGAGTCGACCATCGTCGGCGCGGCGTGGGATGTGGTGCGGGACGCGGCGGTGTATTGAGCGGGGTGGGCGGCGCCAGCCGACCCGACAACATAGGATGCGTCGTCGTCTCCGCGACGGCGGGGCCCCGAACTCGCCGGCGCTGCCGCAGTGCGTAACACCCGGGTGCCCTCGCGCGCCGTAAACTTGGGTTCCCGCCTGCGCGGGAACGACGGGTCATATCCACGTCGTCTCGCGACGGCGGGCCCCGATGTTATATCAACGTCGTCCCCGCGATGGCGGGGACCCAATCTCGCCGGCGCTGCCGCGATGCGTAACACCTGGATGCCAGCGTGCACGGGCGCGACGCATTATCTCTTCGGGTAGCCCGTAATCTCCGCGATCTCCCGATACAGCGGCGCCAGCTGCCGGTACATCTTCAGGTAGACCTGCCGGTACAGCCGCTCGTACACGTCGCGGTGCGCCGGCACCGGCTCGAACACCCGCCCCACCCGCGTCATCGCGGCCATCGCCGCCGCGAAATCGCGGTGCAGGCCCAGGCCCACGGCCGCATCGATGGCGGCGCCCAGGCCCGACGTCTCGTACACGTGCGGCCGCGCCGTCGGCAGGCCGAAGATGTCGGCCGTCAGCTGCATCGCGCAATCGCTCTGCGAGCCGCCGCCCGACACGCGCAGCTCGGTGATCGCCACGCCGCTGCGCTTTTCGATGCGCTCCTTCCCTTCGCGCAGCGCATACGCGAGGCCTTCCAGGATCGCGCGGTAGACGTGCGCCCGCGTGTGCACGTCGCCGAAGCCGACGATCGCGCCCTTCGCCTCGCGGCCCGGCACGCGGATGCCTGGCGTCCAGTAGGGCTGCAGCATCAGGCCCATCGATCCGGGCGGGACGGAACTGGCCAGCTGGTCGAACAGCTTCTCGGGCGCCACGTCTTCCGCGAGCGCGCGCTGCTGTTCGCGGTGGCCGAACTGCTCCTTGAACCAGTTGACCATCCAGTAGCCGCGGAACACCTGCACTTCGCTGCTGTAGGCGCCCGGGATCGCGGCCGGATACGGCGGTAAAAAGGGCGTCACCTCGACGTAGCGCGTGCCCGTCGTGTTGATGGTGGCCGTCGTGCCGTAGCTGAGGCACCCGACATGCGGCTCGCGGCAGCCGGCGCCGATCACCTCGCACGCCTTGTCGGCGGCGGCGGCCAGCAGCGGCGTGCCGGCCGGGATGCCGGTGGCGTCAGCGGCGGCGCGCCCGATCTCGCCGAGACGGTCGCCGGGATCGACGAGTTCCGGCAGCATGTGCGGTTCGACGGCCAGCGCCTGCCACTTCCAGTCGCGCGGCCCGGCCCAGCGCCGGCGCCGGTAGTCGAACGGCAGATACGCGACCTGCGAGCCCGATGAATCCGCGAAGCGCCCGCTCAGCCGCCAGTTCAGGTAGCCGGACAGCAGCAGGAATTTGTCGGTCGCGGCCCACACGTCGGGTTCGTGCGCGCGGATCCAGTTGATCTCGGCCTCGCCGCGAAAATAATCGATGGTGCCGTCCACACGCGCCAGCCTGAACGCGGCGCGCCACCACCACGCCAGCGGCGGCACCGTGTCCGTGTGGCGCTGGTCGAGCCACGTGATCGCGGGCCGCAGCGGCCGCCCTGCGCGATCGAGGTTGATGACGGTGCCGCGCTGCGTCGTCACGGCGACGCCGGCGATGGACTCGCGGCGCACGCCGGGCTGCGTCCACAGGCCCTGGCACGCGCGGCACAGCGATTGCCAGTAGTCCTCCGGGTCGTGCTCGGCCCAGCCGGGCTGCGTGGAAAAATACGGGTCCAGCATCACCTGCGACTTGGCGACGATGTTCCCGGCGAGGTCGAACAGGATCGCGCGCACGCTCTGGGTGCCGTTGTCGATGGCGAGGATGGTCGTATCAGTCTTCATGAGGCAGGCCGTGTTGAAGAGTCCATGATGCGCGATACGCCGCTTCTTCATGCGCCCAGTGCGCGGCGCCCCAGCCGAGTTCCGGCTGGCAGATGGCGCGGATGCGCTCCAGGTGCGCCGCGCCGCCGTCGCGCAGCAGCAGGCCCAGGCGGGTGCGGCGCAGCAGCAGGTCGTCCAGGTGCTGCACGGCTTCGCAGCGCGCGGCCCAGCGCAACTCCGCCCACGCCGTTTCCGTGCCGGGAATCCGTTCCAGTTCGCCCGGCTGCGCCGCGTCCAGCAGGGCCGCGGTACAGGCGCCGTGGCGGCCATGCAGGCGGCGCAGCAGACTCGCATCGAGGTGCGGCGCCTGCGGCGGCGGGACGGGCGCGAACACGGCGCAGGCGTCGAGCGGGTCATTCCAGCCGGGCAGCTGCGCCTTCGCGACGCGCAACGCATCGAGGGCGATGGCGCGGAACGTCGTCAGCTTGCCGCCGGCGATGGCGACGAGGCCGGCGCTGCTCCACACGACGTGCTCGCGCCCTTCCTGCGACGGCGCGCTGCCGTCCTTGCCCGCGATGACGGGCCGCACGCCCGCGTAAGTGGACACGATGTCATTGTCGGTTAGTTGCAGATGCGGGAACTGCGCCTGCAGCGCCGCCATCAGGTAATCGACCTCCGCGCGGGTGATGCGGGCCGCGCGGTCCATGCCCTCGTCGTGGTCGAGGTCCGTCGTGCCGACCAGGGTCGCGCCCTCCCACGGAAAGGCGAACACGGGCCGCCCATCGTGCGGATGCATCAGGCTCACGGCGCGCGCCAGCGGCAGGCGCCACGCGGGCAGGATCAGGTGGCTGCCGCGCAGCGGGCGCAGGCGCGGGCCCAGGCCATGCAAAGGCCCCGACCATGCGCCCGTCGCATCGATGACGACCTTCGCCCGCACGGCGTATTCCGTACCGTCGACGGCGCAGGCAAGCGTCGCTCCGCGGACCCTGCCCCCTTCGCGCAGCAGTGCGCGCGCGCCGAGCCGGTTGACGGCCGCCGCGCCGTGGTCGAGCGCCTCGCGCAGCACGCGCAGCACGAGCCTGGCGTCGTCCGTGCGCGCGTCCGTGTAGACGATGCCGCCCGCGAGGCCGTCCCGTTTGACGTTCGGCGCCGCCATCAGGAAGTCGTCGGCAGCCAGCCAGTGGCGTTCGCGCCGGCCCGCCATCACGTCGTAGATCGCGAGGCCCGCCAGGAAACTGCGGCGGCCACGCGCGCCCTCGTACTGCGCGAACGCGAAGCCCTGCGGCTCGACGAGGCCCGGCGCGCAGCGCAGCAGCATCTCGCGCTCGCGCACGGATTCCGCCGTCAGCCGCACGTGGCCGCCCTTCAGGTAGCGCAGGCCGCCGTGCACGAGTTTCGACGAGCGGCTCGACGTGCCCCATGCGAAGTC
This sequence comes from Massilia sp. Root335, assembly GCF_001425685.1. Lineage (GTDB taxonomy): Bacteria > Pseudomonadota > Gammaproteobacteria > Burkholderiales > Burkholderiaceae_D > Telluria > Telluria luteola. The sequence goes on from NZ_LMCY01000003.1 coordinate 453,201, forward strand.
GTGGCGCTCGACCAGCAGCGCCTTCAATCCGCGCCGCGCCGCTTCCAGCAGCACGCCGGCGCCGCTGATGCCGCCGCCGACCACGAGCACGTCCCACTCGCGCGCCAGCACGTCGGGCAGGGCCGCGCGCCCGCCGCGCTGCCACAGCGCGGAAAATTGTCCGCTCATGGCGTCACCAGCTTGCCCGGGTTCATGCGGCCGTCCGGATCGAAATGCGCGAACAGCGTGCGCAGCGCGGCCATCCCCAGCTCGCCCTTTTCGTGCGCCAGCCACGGCGCGTGGTCGCGGCCCACGCCGTGCTGGTGGGTGATGGTGCCGCCGCTCGCGACGATCGCCTCGGACACGGCCGTCTTGAGCATGCGCCAGCGCGCCAGGTCGGCGTCGTAATCGCCGGCGAGGCGCCAGATGAACGTCGAGTAGACGCTGGCGCCCTGCGGATACAGGTGCGACAGATGCGTGTAGGCGTGCGCGCGTTCGCCGTCCCGCGCGAGCGCGTCGTGGGCGGCGCGTTCGATGGCGCGCATCGCGGGCGTGACGCGCGGCCAGTCGAGCGCCGTCTCCACCGTGTCGATCGCATAGCCGTGCGCCCACGCGCTGTTGCGCAGGTAGACGTTGCGGAAGCGGTTGCGGCGCCAAGCGTCGCCCAGCGCGCGGCCCGCGTGCACGCCGCCGTCGCGCCGCGCCAGCGCCAGCGCGGCCTTCAGCGCGGCGCGCGCCTGCGCCTTTTCTCCGCTGGCGCCCACGAGCAGCATGCATTTGCCGGCGCCCGCGCCGCGCAGCTTCAGCCAGGTTTCCAGCAGTGCCACCTGGCGGCCATGGCCGCCCAGCGTGAGCATCGTCGCCGTCTCCTCCGCGTTCGACAGGCGCAGCATCGACAGGCCAAGCCGCGCCTGCACGATGGTGCGCACGGCCTGCTCGGCGCGAGTCCAGTCGGGGAAGAACACGGCGTGGAACGCCTCGAACGGCGGCAGGTGCGTGATGCGCACGGCCGCTTCCGTCAGGATGCCGAGCCGCCCTTCCGACCCGAGCACCAGCTCGCGCAGGTCGGGACCGGCGGCGGACGCGGGAAATGTCGGGATGACGAGCGGGCCGGCCGGCGTCTCCACGCGGCCGCCGGCGAACAGCTGCTCGATGCGGCCGTAACGCAGCGATTGCTGGCCGGACGAGCGGGTGACGACCCAGCCGCCCAGGGTCGAGTAATCGAACGATTGCGGGAAGTGGCCCAGCGTGTAGCCGTGCGCGCGCAGCTGCGCTTCCAGGTCGGGCCCCGCCACGCCGGCTTCGAACACGGCCAGCTGCGCTTCGCGGTCGATGGCGACGAGGGACCGCATGCGCGCCATGTCGACGCACAGGGTCGGCCGCGCGCCGACGGCGTCCAGGTGGCCGGCGACGCTCGTGCCCCCGCCGTACGGCACGACGGCCGCATCGACCGTCTGCGCCCAGCGCAGCAGCTCGCGCACGTCGTCCGCGCTCTCCGGAAAGGCGACGGCGTCCGGCGCCGCGCCGATGCGGCCATGGCGCAGGCGCAGCCAGTCGTGCAGGCTCTGGCCCGTCGCATGCGTCAGGCGCGCCTGCGCGCTGGCGTCGGCGAGGCGGTGCGCAGGCAGCCTACCGGGCGGCAGCGCCGCGCACGACGCCTCGAATGCCGCGTCGCGCGGGGGCGTGCCCGCGCCGATGCGCCCGCGCAGGAACGCCAGCGCGGGCTCGCCCAGCGCCACGTCGACCGCATCGTCTCCCCAACCATTCCAGCGTCGCATCGTTCCGTTCTCCCCAGTGTGTTATGCGGCTATACTCGTTTGCTGCCACTTTAAGAAAACCGACGACCCGAGTATTGCGGATTCATGCCAAGCGCTTGTTCGAACATGCCAGCCTCGCCGCCGCGCGTCACCGCGGCCTATCTGCAGCCGCTGCTGGAGGCGGCCGCCGCGCGGGGCATCGCGCCGGCCGCGCTGGCGCAGGCGGCCGGGCTCGCGCCGGCGCTGCTCGACCCGCTGCCGGACGCGCTGGCGGCATGCGACTACATCGCCCTGCTGGACGCCGGCAGCCGCCTCGCGGGCGATCCGCATTTCGGCCTGCACGTGGGCGAGCGCGTGCGGCCCGGTACGTACAGCGTGTACGGCCTCGTGCTGCTGGCCTGCCGCGACATCGGCCAGGCGCTGGAACAGACGCAACGCTACGAACAGCTGGCGCACGACCTCGGACGCTCGCGCCTCGAACCCGAAGGCAGTATGGCGCGCTACACGTGGGCCAGCCATTATCCGGCGGCGAGCCGCCACCTGGCGGAAAGCGTCTTCGCCGGCATCCGCACGTTCGGCTGCTGGCTCGCGGGGCGGCCGCTGGCGCCGCGCGCCCTCGCCTTCGCGCATGCGCGCCCGCCCGACGCCGATCCGGCCGAATACGCGCGCGTGCTCGGCATGGTCCCGGACTTCGGCGCGCCCGCACACACCGTCGACTTCGATGCCGCCCTCCTCGCCCTGCCGCTGCCCGCCGCGGACACTGCCATGTATCCGCTGCTGCAGCAGCACGCCGAGCGCCTGCTGCGCGAACGGGCGCAGGCGCCAGGGGGCATCGTCGCGCAGGTCCACGCGGCCATCGCGGGCAGGCTCGCGACCGGACCCGTGCGGCTGGCCGGCATCGCCGCCGCGCTGGACCTGTCGCCGCGCACCCTGCAGCGCAAGCTGGCCGACGCCGGCGCGACCTTCCAGCAAGTGCTCGACGCCGCCCGCTACGCACTGGCGATGGACTATCTGCGCCAGGACGGGCTGTCGCTAGTCGACATCGCCTTCCTGCTCGGCTTCCAGGAACAGAGCGCGTTCACGCACGCGTTCCGCGAGTGGTCCGGCATGAATCCGGGCGCCTGGCGCGAGCGGGCGCTGGCTGCGCCATGACGGCCATCATTTCTGAATGTTCGCGATAACATTTCATGTTAGACTTTGAAAGAACGTCAACATGACGTTGCAACGCGCTTGCCAATCAGGGGACAACCGGCAGGTTCAACAACACGAACAGGAAAAACAACAATGTGGAAGTCGTTATTCATCGCGGGGGCGTCCGTGTGGGCGCTGACGGGCCATGCGGCCACACTGACCATGCAGCGCGTGGGCACGGGCATGCAGGTGCGCACGGACACGGGCGTGCTGACCATCGAACCGGTGGCGCCGCGCGTCGTCCACGTGCGCTTCGGTCCGGCCGGCTTTGCGGGCAATTACAACCCGGCCGTCATCGCGCAGCCGGAGAAGATCGCATTCAAGATCGGCGAGGCGGCTGACGCCTGGACGCTGTCGACGGCGGACCTGCGGGTGCGCGTGGCGCGCCCCGGCGGCGAGATCACGTTCCAGACGGCCGACGGTCACGACATCCTGCGCGAGGGCGGCCGCGACGTGGCGCACGGCGTCACGCAGCGCTTCCAGACGGAGACCATCCTGTACGGCCTGGGCCAGCACCAGAACGGCCTGCTCGACTACAACGGCACCATCACGCGGCTGCAGCAGGCCAACCGCGACGTGGCCGTGCCGATGCTCGTGTCGCCCAAGGGGTTCGGCATCCTGTGGAACAACGCGGCCGTCACCGACGTGGAAGCCGGCCTGGCGTCGGGACCGGCGATCCTGATCCGTTCGGAAGCGGGCGGCGTCGATTACCACTTCATGTACGGTCCGGAACTCGACGACGTGATCAAGGGCTACCGCCGGCTGACCGGCACGGCGCCGATGATGGCGCGCTGGACGTGGGGCCTGTGGCAATCGAAGGAACGCTACGCGACGCAGGACGAGCTGCTCGGCGTCGCAGCGAAATACCGGCAAATGCGGGTGCCGCTCGACGCCGTCATCCAGGACTGGCAGTACTGGGCGCCGGGCCAATGGGGCAGCCACGCATTCGACAAGGCCCGCTACCCCGATCCGGCTGGGATGGTGAAAAAACTGCATGACGAGAACATCCACGCCATCATTTCCGTGTGGGCGCGCCTCGATCCGGACACGGCGAACACGCATGCGCTGGACGCCATCGGCGGCCTGTACCCGGCCACGTATCCGAACGTCTACCCGGCCGGCAAGGGGCGCTGGTACGACGCGTACAACCCGCGCGCCCGCGACCTGTACTGGCGCCAGATCATGCGCAACCTGGGCACGCTGGGCTTCGACGGCTGGTGGCTGGACGCGTCGGAAGCGGAGCTGGGCGGCTGGTGGGGCCAGATGCGCGACGTCAAGACGGCCGCCGGCCAGGGCAGCGTCGTCTACAACGCCTACCCGCTGCTGCACACGACGGCCGTGCATGACGGGATGGTGCGCGACCAGCCCGAGAAGCGCGCGTTCATCCTGACCCGCTCGGCCTACGCCGGCCAGCAGCGCAACGCGGCCATCACGTGGTCGGGCGACACGATGGGCAACTGGGACACGTTCCGCCGCCAGGTGCCGGCCGCGCTGAACTTCACCCTCACCGGCATCCCGTACTGGTCGGCCGACATCGGCGGCTTCTTCGGCGGCAAGCCGAAAGACCCGGCCTACGCGGAACTGTTCACGCGCTGGTTCCAGTTCGGCGTGTTCAACCCGATGTTCCGCGTGCACGGCACCGGCGACGGCAAGGAGATCTGGCAGTTCGACGCCGCCACGCAGAAGATCATGCGTGACTACATCGACCTGCGCTACCGCCTGCTCCCGTACATCTATTCGGCCTCGTGGGACGTCACGCACAATGACGGCACGATGATGCGCGCCCTCGCCTTCGACTTCCGCGACGATGACCAGGCGCTCCACATCCCGGACGAGTACATGTTCGGCAAGGCCCTGCTCGTGGCGCCCGTCGTGCAGGCGCATGCGCAGGCGCGCGAGGTCTACCTGCCCGGCAAGGACGCGTGGTTCGACTTCTGGACCGGTACTCGCCTCGACGCGGGCCAGGTGGTGACGGCGAAGGCCGACATCGCGACGATCCCCGTCTACGTCCGTGCCGGCAGCATCCTGCCGCTGGGTCCAGTAAAACAGTTCGCGGACGAGAAGTCGGACGCGCCGATGGACCTCGTCGTCTATCCGGGCAAGGACGGCGCCTACGCGCTGTACGACGACGGCGGCGACGGCTACGCCTACCAGAAAGGCGCGCATGCGCTGGTGCGGATGACGTGGCACGACGGCGCGAAACGCCTCGACATCGCGCCGCGCGAGGGCCGCTACGACGGCATGCCGGCACGCCAGGCGTTCGCCGTGCGCTGCGGTCCGCAGGCCGGCGACGTCGTCAAGGTCGACTACGACGGCCGTGCCGCCTCCGTCACGCTGCCGCACTGCGGCGGCTGAACGGGGTCAAGACCTGCGCGCGCGTGCGCGCAGGTCGTCCAGCGCCGGCACGATGGCGAGGCTGCACAGCAGCAGCGCCAGCGGCACCGTCGCCGCATAGCCGAGCACCTTGAACCCGAGCGCGCCGGCCACGCCGCCGCCGAAAAAACTGCCCAGCAGGCCGCACAGCACCGCGAGGCGCGCGTGGTTGGACGCCACGCGCGGACGCGCGGTCTCGTCGGCATTCCAGTACAACATCCTGCCCAGTTCGATGCCGATGTCGGTGACGATGCCCGTCATGTGCGTCGTGCGGATCTCGGCGTGCGACAGCTTCGTCACCAGGGCGTTCTGCAGGCCCATCGTATAGCACAGCAGCATCACGGTGGCCGGCACGAACAGGCCGCGGACGCTGGACAGGCGCGCGCCCAGCACGCCGAACGCCAGCAGCAGCACGGCTTCGAACATCAGCGGCAGCGCGTATTCGCTGGCCAGGCTGCGGCGCCGTCCGTAGTTGACGAGCAGCGCCGTGCTGGCCGCGCCCAGCAGGAACGAAACGATGGCGCCGAGCGCGTCCAGCACGAGATCGCCGGCGCCCAGCGCGAGATTGTCGGCGGCCGAGGACACGATGCCCGTCATGTGCGACGTGTACTGGTGCACGGCCAGGAAACCGCCGGCATTCGTCGCCCCGGCCACGCCGGCCAGCGCGAAGCCGAGGTGGCGGTTGGCGCGCGCGCTGCGCGCCTGGGCGGTCAGGGTACGGACGTAGTCGACGGAGCGCTGCATGATCGGTGGGCCTGTAAGGATTCCTGTCATCAATACTACGCCGACCCGGGGCGTCCGGAAAGGTCGCCCCGGCACCGGATCTGGCTATAATTGTCCTTCTCACACCGCACATCGCCAAGAAAACACATCGCCGTGAATCCACATCTCGACCGCCTGCACCCTTATCCGTTCGAAAAGCTGCGCCAGTTGTTCGCCGGCGTCACGCCGAATCCCGACTACAAACCGATCAGCCTGGGTATCGGCGAACCCAAGCACCCGACGCCCGCCTTCATCCAGAAGGCCCTGACGCACGCGATGGCCGGCCTGGCCACGTATCCGACCACGCACGGCAGCGAGCCGCTGCGCGCCGCGATCGCCGGCTGGCTGGAGCGCCGCTATGCGATCCCGCCGCTCGACCCGGCCACGATGGTGCTGCCCGTGAACGGCTCGCGCGAGGCCCTGTTCGCGATCGCGCACAGCGTGGTCGATGCGTCGAAGCCGGGCGCCCTCGTCGTCAGCCCGAATCCGTTCTACCAGATCTACGAAGGCGCGGCCTACCTCGCGGGCGCCGAGCCGTATTTCGTGAATTCCCAGCCGGCCCGCAACTTCGCCTGCGATTACTCCAGCGTGCCGGACGCCGTGTGGCAGCGCGTGCAGCTGCTGTACCTGTGCTCCCCCGGCAATCCGACCGGCGCCGTGCTGTCGCTGGACGACTGGCGCGAACTGTTCGCGCTGTCCGACCGCCACGGCTTCGTCATCGCGGCCGACGAGTGCTATTCCGAGATCTATTTCGGCGCCACGCCCCCGCTGGGCGCGCTGGAAGCGGCGCACCAGCTGGGCCGGAGCGGCGGCGCGCGTCCGTACGCCAACCTGATCGTGTTCTCGAGCCTCTCCAAGCGCTCGAACGTGCCGGGCATGCGCTCGGGCTTCGTCGCCGGCGATCCGGAACTGATGAAGAAATTCCTGCTGTACCGCACCTACTGCGGCGGCGCGATGTCGCCGCCGGTGCAGGCCGCGTCCTGCGCGGCGTGGAACGACGAACACCACGTGCAGGAGAACCGCAACCTGTACAAGGAAAAGTTCCACCTCATCACCCCGCTGCTCAAGCAGGCGATGGACGTGGAACTGCCCGACGCCGGCTTCTACCTGTGGGCCGACGTGCGCCGCACGGGCCTGTCGGACACGGAGTTCGCACGCGGCCTGTACGCCGAATATAATGTGACGGTTTTGCCCGGCAGTTACCTGGCGCGCGACGCGCACGGCAGCAATCCGGGCCGCAACCGCATCCGCATGGCGCTCGTCGCCGAAGTGGACGAAGGACTGGAAGCGGCGAACCGCATCGTCCAGTTCTGCAAAGACCTCAAGGCTTCGTCCTGAATCAGACACCAACCCAACGATAGACCATCATGACCCAACAACTCCAGACCATCATCGACACCGCGTGGGAACAGCGCGCGGACATCAGCCCGGCGGGCGCCAGCGTGGAAGTACGCGACGCCGTCGCCCACGTCCTGGCCGGCCTTGACGACGGCAGCCTGCGCGTCGCCCAGAAAGACAGCGGCAGCTGGGTCGTGAACCAGTGGATCAAGAAGGCCGTCCTGCTGTCGTTCCGCCTGGAAAACAACGTACCCGTCGAAGGCGGCGGCATGCAGTTCTACGACAAGGTCCCGACCAAGTTCGCCAACTACACCGCCGACGATTTCGCCAAGGGCGGATTCCGCGTCGTGCCGCCGGCCGTCGCGCGCCGCGGCTCGTTCATCGGCAAGAACGTCGTCCTGATGCCGTCGTACGTGAACATCGGCGCCTACGTCGACGAAGGCGCGATGGTCGACACGTGGGCCACCGTCGGCTCCTGCGCCCAGATCGGCAAGAACGTCCACCTGTCGGGCGGCGTCGGCATCGGCGGCGTGCTGGAACCGATGCAGGCCAACCCGACCATCATCGAAGACAACTGCTTCATCGGCGCCCGCTCGGAAGTCGTGGAAGGCGTGATCGTCGAAGAAAACTCGGTGATCTCGATGGGCGTGTACATCGGCCAGTCGACCAAGATCTACAACCGCGAGACCGGCGAAGTGTCGTATGGCCGCATCCCGGCCGGTTCCGTCGTCGTGTCGGGCAACCTGCCCTCGGCCGACGGCAAGTACAGCCTGTACTGCGCCGTGATCGTCAAGCAGGTCGATGCCAAGACGCGCGCGAAGACGGGCATCAACGAGCTGCTGCGCGGGATCTGATCCGGCATCAACGAGCTGCTGTGCTGGATCTGATCCGGCATTTGGTGGGCACGCGCCCACCCTGCGGCCTGAAAACCGTCGTTCCCGCGCAGGCGGGAACCCAAGTACGTTTGCATACCGCGCACTCAATTGGGTCCCCGCCTCCGCGGGGACGACGTGCCATGGCTGACCATCTCCACAGCATTTTCCGCACCGCGCTGCCCAACCTCCCCCCCTCAGGTTAGAATCCCTTAAACGCGAAAAATTACCGCGAAGCAAGGGAGAGCACCATGATGATGGAACGCCTGTTCCAGTTGATGAAGGAAAAGAACGCGTCCGACATGTTCTTCGCGGTCAATTCCCCCGTCCACATCAAGATCAACGGGAACCTCATCCCGATCAACCAGAACAAGCTCGAGCCCGAGAACATCCGCGTCCTGCTGTCGGAAATCGCGAGCCCCGAGCAGATGGAAGAGCTGGAACGCGACAACGAGCTCAATATGGGCATCTCGGTCGCGAACCTGGGCCGCTTCCGCCTGTCCGCCTTCCGCCAGCGCGGCAGCATTTCCGCCGTGTTCCGTTTCGTCCCCGCGACGATCCCGCCGCTGGCCGAGCTGGGCCTGCCCCCGGTGCTGTCCGAGCTCATCATGGAAAAGCGCGGCCTGCTCCTGATTGTCGGTGCGACCGGATCGGGCAAGTCGACGACGATCGCCTCGATGCTCGACCACCGCAACGAGCAGCGCCACGGCCACATCCTCACGCTGGAAGACCCCATCGAATACCTGTTCAAGAACAAGAAATCGATCATCAACCAGCGCGAGATCGGCAGCGACGCGAAGAGCTTCGACGTCGCGCTGCGCAATTCGATGCGCCAGGCGCCCGACTGCATCCTGATCGGCGAGATCCGCGACAAGGACACGATGGCCGCCGCCCTCGCCTACGCGCAGTCCGGCCACCTGGTGCTCGCGACCCTGCATGCGAACAACAGCTACAACGCGCTGAACCGCATCATCAGCTTCTATCCGATCGAGAACCGCCCCGCCCTGCTGCAGGACCTGTCGTCCGCCGTGAAGGCCATCGTCTCGCAGCGCCTCGTGCGCGCGAAGGCGGGCGGGCGGCGCCAGGCCGCGGTCGAGATCATGGTCAACACGCGCTACGTCGCCGACCTGATCGAAAAGGGCGACATCGGCCAGATCAAGGAAGCGATGGACAAGAGCCTGTCGCCGGGCTCGCAATCGTTCGAAACCGCCCTGCTGGAACTCGTGCAGGCCGACCTCATCACGCAGGAAGAAGCGCTGGCCAACGCCGACTCGGCCACCAACCTGCTCTGGCTGATCAACAACGGGCCGGACAGCAAGGCGCGGGAGCAAGAAGCGCCCAAACCGGCCGAGCCGGACGGGGCGTCGTTCACGGAATTTACGCTGGATAACTGAGCGGCCGCGCCCGCGCGCTGCTCCTGCCCCGCCATTGCTAAACTATCTGCCGGATAGCCGGCCTGTGCTATCCTTCGCGCCTTCCCGAACGGCAAGACCCATCCCGCCATGAAAAATATCCTCTACGGTATTCCCAACTGCGACACCGTCAAGAAAGCCCGCACCTGGCTTGCCGACAACGGCCAGGAGTTCGAGTTCCATGACTTCAAGAAGCAAGGCCTGGAGCGCGCCACCGTCGCGCACTGGCTCGAGCAGATCGATTGGGAAACGCTCGTGAACCGCAAGGGCACGACGTGGCGCAAGCTGTCCGACGAGCGCCGCGCGCAGGTCGTCGACAAGGCCAGCGCCCTCGACCTGATGCTGGAGAATCCGTCCGTCATCAAGCGTCCCGTGCTGGAAGGCGCCGGTAAATTGTCCGTCGGTTTTTCCGCCGAGCAGTACGAAGACCTGTTCGGCGACTGGCCCGCATGAAGCCCTCGCGCACCCACAAGCTGACGGAAGCGCTGATCGCGCTCGATTCCGTCACGCCGCAGGACAAGGGCTGCCAGCAGAAACTGAAGGATCTGCTGGCGCCCCTCGGTTTTCGGTGCGAAACGATCGAATCGAACGGCGTGACCAATCTGTGGGCGCGCCGCGGCGACGCGTCTCCGGTGTTCGTGTTCGCCGGCCACACGGACGTCGTGCCGACCGGGCCCGCCGGCCAGTGGGCGTCGCAACCGTTCACGCCGACCATCCGCGACGGCAGGCTGTACGGCCGCGGCGCGTCGGACATGAAGACGTCGATCGCCGCCATGGTCGTCGCCGTCGAGGAATTCGTCGCAATGCACCCGGAACACATCGGCTCGATCGCCTTCTTGATCACGTCGGACGAGGAAGGCCCCGCCACGGACGGCACCGTCATCGTGTGCGAGCTGCTGGAAGACCGGGGCGAGACGATCGACTATTGCCTCGTGGGCGAGCCCACCTCCAGCCACGTGCTGGGCGACATGATCAAGAACGGCCGCCGTGGTTCGCTGTCGGGCTGCCTCGTCGTCAAGGGCGTGCAGGGCCATATCGCCTACCCGCACCTGGCGCGCAACCCGATCCACCTCGCCGCGCCGGCCCTGGCCGAGCTCGCGGCCGAGCAATGGGATGAAGGCAACGAGTACTTTCCGCCGACGAGCTGGCAGATGTCGAACATCGCGGCCGGCGCGGGCGCGACGAACGTGATCCCGGGCGAACTGAAGGTCGATTTCAATTTCCGCTTTTCCACCGCGAGCACGGCCGAGAGCCTGCAGGCGCGCGTGCACGCGATCCTCGACCGCCACGGCCTCGACTACGACCTCAAGTGGACGCTGTCCGGCCACCCGTTCCTCACGCCCAAGGGCACGCTGTCGGACGCGATCTGCGGCTCGATCAAGCAGGAACTGGGCGTGACGACCGAATTGTCGACGACGGGAGGCACCTCCGACGGGCGCTTCATCGCGCGCATCTGCCCCCAGGTGATAGAATTCGGGCCACCCAACGACAGCATCCACAAGATCGACGAGCACATCGAAGTGCGATACATCGATCCGCTCAAGAACATCTACCGGCGCACGCTGGAACGATTGCTGACCATCCCGCCGTCCGCGGCATAACGAGACCTGGCCATGACCACGACCAATTTCTGCACGCCGCGCGACCTGCTGCGCTACGCCGTCACCCGCTTCAACGGTGCCAAGCTGTTCTTCGGCCACGGCAGCGCCGAAGCCTTCGACGAGGCCGCCTACCTGATCCTGCACACCCTGAAACTGCCGCTGGACAAGCTCGAGCCCTTCCTCGACGCCCGCCTGTTGCCGGAAGAAGTGCTGCAGGTAATGGCCGTCATCGAGCGCCGCGTCACCGAACGCGTGCCGGCCGCCTACATCACGAACGAAGCGTGGCTGGGCAGCTACAACTTCTACGTCGACGAACGCGTGCTCGTGCCGCGCTCGTTCATCGCCGAGCTGATCCCGAACATGTTCAGCCCGTGGGTGGCCGATCCGGACGGCGTCGAGAACGTGCTGGAACTGTGCACCGGCTCCGGCTGCCTGGCGATCATGCTGGCGGACGCATTCCCGAACGCCGTCGTCGACGCCGTCGACATCTCGCAGGACGCGCTGGCCGTGGCCGAGCGCAACATCCGCGACTACAAGCTCGAAGGCCGCGTGAACCCGATCGAGTCCGACCTGTACCAGCACGTGCCGTTCAAGAAGTACGACCTGATCGTCACGAATCCGCCATACGTGAACAGCGATTCGATGGGCAAGCTGCCGCCGGAATACCTGCGCGAACCTAGAATCGCCCTGGCCGGCGGCGAGGACGGCATGGACCTCGTGCGCAAGATCGTCGACGGCGCCGCCGAGCGCCTGAGCCCGGAAGGCGTGCTGATCGTCGAGATCGGCAACGAGCGCGAGTATGCGGAAGCGGCGTTCGGCCATCTGGGGCTGACGTGGCTGACCACCAGCCAGGGTGACGATGCGGTATTTCTGCTGACGGCCGAGCAGCTGGCGAAGTAATTTCTACGACAGCCCAAAAACCGTCGTCCCCGCGACGGCGGGGACCCAAGTATGTTAGCGAACCGCTGGCTGAAATTGGGTCCCCGCCTGCGCGGGGACGACGTTGTTTAAGACAAGCGATATTTCCATGATCCGATTCTCCAACGTCAGCCTGATGCGCGGCACGAAGCCGCTGCTGGAAGACGCCGACCTCACCCTCAATCCCGGCGACAAGATCGGCCTGATCGGCGCGAACGGCGCCGGCAAATCCAGCCTGTTCGCGATGCTGCGCAACGAGCTCCACCCGGACCAGGGCGAGATCGACTTTCCCGCGCGCTGGCGCATGGCCTATGTGGCGCAGGAGACCCCGGCGCTGGACCGCCCCGCGATCGAGTACGCCATCGACGGCGACGCCCACCTGCGCACCTTGCAGGCCGAGCTGGAACGCCTCGAACACCTGCCGCACACGACGGAGAACGGCCTCGCCATCGGCCACGTGCACGCGGCGCTGGCCGATGCCGACGCCTACACGGTGCAGTCGCGCGCCGAGCAGTTGCTGCTCGGCCTGGGCTTCTCGCTGGAGCAGATGCGCCAGCCCGTCGCCAGCTTCTCGGGCGGCTGGCGCATGCGCCTGAACCTCGCGCAGGCGCTGATGTGTCCTTCCGACCTGCTGCTGCTGGACGAGCCGACCAACCACCTGGACCTGGACGCCATCATCTGGCTCGAGGACTGGCTCAAGCGCTATCCCGGCACCCTGATCATCATCTCGCACGACCGCGACTTCCTCGACGAAATCGTGAACGTCGTCGTGCACATCCACGAGCGCAGCTTGACACGGTACTCGGGCAACTACTCCGCGTTCGAGCGCCAGCGCGCCGCGCACCTGGTCCTCGCCGCGGCCGCGTACGAAAAACAGCAGCGCACCCGCGCCCACCTGCAATCGTTCGTCGACCGCTTCAAGGCCAAGGCCACCAAGGCGCGCCAGGCCCAGAGCCGCATGAAGGCGCTGGCGAAGATGGAAGAACTGGCCCCGCTGCGCGCCGCGGCCGAGTTCTCGTTCGAATTCCGCGATCCGCTGTCGGCACCGAACCCGCTGCTCGTGATGGAAGACGTCGACGCCGGCTATCCGCTGCTCGACGCGCATGGCGACAAGGTCGGCGGCAAGACCATCGTCCACAAGGTGACCTTCTCGCTGCAGACGGGCCAGCGCATCGGCCTGCTGGGCGTGAACGGCGCCGGCAAATCCACGCTGATCAAGACGATCGCGGGCGACCTCGCGCCGCTGGCCGGCACTGCGACCCTGGGCAAGGGCCTCGTCATCGGCTACTTCGCCCAGCACCAGGTCGAGATGCTGCGCCACGACGAATCGCCGCTGTGGCACCTGCAAAAGATCGCGCCGACGACGCGCGAGCAGGAGCTGCGCAACTTCCTCGGCGGCTTCAACTTCCCGGGCGATATGGTGACGAGTTCCATCGCCCCGTTCTCCGGCGGCGAGAAGGCCCGCCTGGCGCTCGCGCTGATCGTGTGGCAGCGCCCCAACCTGCTGCTGCTGGACGAACCGACGAACCACCTGGACCTGGAAACGCGCGAGGCGCTCACGCTGGCGCTGGCGCAGTTCGAGGGCACGCTCGTCGTCGTCTCGCACGACCGCCACCTGCTGCGCGCGACGACCGACCAGTTCATCATCGTGGCCGACGGCCGCCTGCAGCCGTTCGACGGCGACCTGGACGACTACAAGGACTGGCTGTTCCAGACCAAGCTGAAAGGCGACGCCGGCGCGAGCGCCCCGCTGCCCGCGTCCGCCGCCGCGGCGCCCGTCGCAGCCGTCGACCGCAAGGAACAGAAGCGCCTCGAAGCGGAAGAACGCCAGCGCGTGGCGGCGCTGAAGAAGCCGATCGAAAACCGCATCAAGCGGCTCGAAGAGCAGATGGCCAAGCTGAACGCGAAGAAGGCCGACGTCGACGCCCGGCTGCTGGAGCCGGGCATCTACGAGGCCGACAAGAAGGAAGAGCTCAAGAACCTCGTGGCCGACCAGGCGTTTCTCACGCGCGACCTGGGCAACCTGGAGAACGAGTGGCTGGAGCTGCAGGAGCAGCTGGAAAGCCTCGTCGCCTGATCAGGCCACCTGCCGCGCTCCATCCTTCTTCGGCCGGCGCACCGACATCAGCCGGTCGATGTCGACGAGGATCAGGCGGCGCGTCCCCGCCTGCCCCAGGCCGATCAGGTAATCGACCTGGGCCCGGTCCGCGCCCGGCACGGGCGACACCTGCTCGGGCGCCAGCGACACGACGCCCGTGACGCCGTCCACCACCATCCCCATCACGCAGCTCGACAGCCTGAGGATGATCACGTCCGTCATCGGGTCGGGCGCGCCCGGTGCCCGGCCGCAGGCGGCGCGCATGTCCACGAGCGGCATGATCACGCCGCGCGAGACGGCCACGCCCTTGACCATCTCGCCGTCCGCGGCGAACCGCTCGAGGGCCTTGAGGACGCGCAGTTCCTGCACCTTGGCGACATCGAGCCCGTATTCGAGGCCGCCGAGGGTAAAGCTCAGGAACTGGGTGGTCGTAGTCATGTGCATGGCGGATCCTTTCTCAAGATCGCCATGCTACGGCGATGACGCCTGGAAATTGTTGAGTACAGTCAACAAATTATGAGACATTTCCTACCTTGCGTTCGGCACCTGCGCCCGTACAATGTTCGGAATTGACCTAGAGGGGATGACGATGTTCCGGTGGCTGCAACGCCTTTTTTCCGGCCCGGCCGCCGCGCAACCGCAGCCGGCCGCCATGCCTGTCGCCGATCTGGCGCCCGTGCCCGACGCAGCGGCGCCTGCTCGCGCCCCCGTCGCGCCCGTCGCGCCCGTGCCGCCGCCGGCCACGTCGGCCGTGTCGTTCGAACAGCTGGAACGGATCAACGGCGCGTGGAACGGCTGGCTGTTCGATCACGCCGGCGGCGGCCTGGAACTCACCGGCACCGAAACCCGCGTGCTGGACGCGCTGGCCGCGATCGTCGCGTCGCAGCAGTCCGGCGCGGCGCTGGTGCGGCGCATGCCGGGGCTCGTCCCGCAACTGCTGCAAAGCCTGCGCAGCGAAACCTTCTCGGGCAGCGCGCTGTCGCGCACGATCGCGTCCGATCCCGTGCTGGTGGCGGCCGTCGTCCGCCTCGCCAACAGCTGCTACCAGGGGACCGGGAACGCCATCACGAGCGTCGAGCACGCGGTGATCCTGATCGGGCAGGAAGGCCTGCGCCAGCTGATCACGACGGTCGCGTTCCGTCCCATCATCGACATGCATTCGGGGTTCTACACGCGCCGGCTGGCGCCGCACCTGTGGGCGCATTCGGAGCGCTGCGCGCTGGCCGCGCGCCGGACGGCCGGCGACGGCATCGCGCCGTTCGACGCCTTCCTGGCGGGGCTGCTGCAGAACGTGGGCCTGATCGTCAGCCTGCGCATCATGGACCAGATGGCGCAGGAAGGCGAACGGCTCGGCTCCGACGTGTTCCTGGCCCAGCTGGCGCGCGACACGCGCCGCCTGTGCGCGAGCATCGCGCGCGAATGGAATTTTCCGGACTCGGTGGCCCAGGCACTGCTGGAACAGGGCGCGTTGCGGCGCGGTGCGGCGGTATCGCCGCTGGGGCGCCTGCTCAAGCTGACGGATTATCTGGGCAAGGTGCGCATGCTCGTCGAGCAGGGGCTGCTCGACGAGGCGGATGAGGCCTTGTTCGCGGGACTGCCGCCCGAAGCCGCGCCGTGTTATGCGGCGCTTGCGGCGACCGGGGATGGTTGACGTCTGGCGGGCTCGGGGAGCCCACCCTACGGCTGCGGAAGCCGCGTAGGATGGGCGCCCCGTGCCCATGATGCGTGACCGCGCCGCATGCATCCGGCGGGCTCGGGGAGCCCGCCGGACGGTTCAACGCTTCGTCAGCTTCGCGTCTTCGATCGCCAGCTGCTTGTTCTGCTCATCCAGCCAGGTCTTGAGCGGCGCGAAGTATTCCAGCATCGCGGTCGCATCCATCTTCTCCGACCCCGTGATGGCCTTCAGCGCTTCCGGCCACGGCTTGCTGGTGCCCATCGCCAGCATCTGCTGGAACTTGGCGCCGGCCTTCTTGTTGCCGTAGATCGAGCAGCGGTACAGCGGTCCCGTGTCGCCCGCCTCCTTGCACAGCGCGCGGTGGAACTGGAACTGCAGCACGTGGGCCAGGAAGTAGCGTGCGTACGGGGTGTCGCTGGCGACGTGGAACTTGGCGCCGGCATCGAAGCCGCCGTCGACGATCGGGGCCGGACGCGCCACGCCCTGGTACTGCTCCGTCAGCGCCCACCAGGCCTTGTCGTAGTCGGCCGGCTTGACCTGGCCGCCGTACACCTGCCAGCGCCATTTGTCGACCTTGTACGCGAACGGCAGGAACGCGACCTTCTGCAGCGCCGTGTACAGCAGCGGACCGATTTCCTGTTTCGGGTCCGGGTCGGTGTTCATCAGGCCGATCTTCTTGAGGTAGGCCGGCGTGATCGACAGCGCGACGGTGTCGCCGATGGCTTCGTGGAAGCCGTCGTTGGCGCCGTTCTTGAACATCGGCGACTGCACGCTGTACGCGAGGTCGTAGTACAGGTGGCCCAGTTCGTGGTGGATGGTGCGGAAATCCTCGGCCGTCGGCGTGATGCACATCTTGACGCGCACGTCGTCCTTGCCGTCCAGGTCCCAGGCGGACGCGTGGCACACGACTTCGCGGTCGCGCGGCTTGGTCAGCAGCGAGCGCTCCCAGAACGTGGCCGGCAGTTTCCGCATGCCCAGCGACGTGTAGAAGCCTTCGGCATAGCGCGTCATCTCGGCGGCGCTGGCCTTGCGCGCTTCCAGCAGCGCCGTCAGGTCTTCGCCCTTTTCCAGGCCGGCGGGCTTGAGGATCGGGTACAGGTTGTCCCAGCTCTGCGCCCACATATTGCCCAGCAGCTGGGCGGGAATCGGACCGTCGGCCGGAACGAGGTCCGGACCGTAGGCCTGGCGCAGCTTGTAGCGCGTGTAGGTGTGCAGCGATTCGTACAGCGGCTTCACCTGCTGCCACAGGCGTTCCATCTCGGCCGCGAAGGCATCGGGCGCCATGTCGTAGCGCGAGCGCCACAAGGCGCCGGTATCGGCATAGCCCATCGCGCGGGCGCCCTTGTTCGACAGGTCGACGTAGCGCGCGTAATCCTGCTTGTAGGCCGGCGACTGGGCGTGCCAGCCGAGCCAGACTTCCTTCAGGCGCGCCGGATCGTGGCTCGTGGCCAGCACTTTTTCCAGTTCGCCCAGCGGCATGCAATCCGGCTTCGCGGCGCCGGCGGCGGCCGCGGGGCAGTACTTCGCCTTGCCGTACGCGCCCGTCATGCTCGCGGCCAGGCGCGCGTAGGCGGCACGGTCGTCGGCGTTTTCCAGCATCAGCGACTGCTGCATCAGCATCAGCTTGCGCGCGCTTGCGTCCGACACCTTCAGGCCGTTGTAGCGGCGCGCCTTGAGGGCGATGTCGCCGCTCACGGTCAGGTATTGTTCGTTGGCCCGGGCGGTCAGGGTCTCGGTGTCGAGCGTGATGAAGTTCTCGGCTACCCACTCGGCGCGGCCGGCGTCGAGGCCCAGCTGGTCGAGTTTCTGTTCGGCGTCGGCGACGAAGCGCTCTGCCTCCGCCACGGTCGGCTTGCCTTTGGTGTTCGCGGCCTTGGTTGCTGCGCTTGCCGGGTTGGCGAGCAGCGCACCGGCGCACATGGCGGCAACCAGCGCGCCGATCGGGCGGCGCTGGTGGATGGGACGCATGTTGTTCAAGGTTTCCCCTCTGGTCTTGTGGTTGGATGCTGTCGAATGCGGCCTCGCGGCCGCCCACAAGTATATGCGCTCGCACCGGCGCCGGGGGGCTTTACGCGGCCGCGGGCACCGCGTCGCTGCTCCATGCGAAGTCGCCGGCCGCGCCCATGAACAGCAGCTCGCCCGCCTGCGGACCGCGCAGGCGCGTGCGGATGTCGCGCGGCGTCCAGCGGTGCGGCGGCCCGTCCGCCGGGCTGTAGCCGAGGATGCGCACCTGCGTCTCGCCCTGCACCGACTGGATCGCCACGCCGGAGATGGTGGCGGCGTCGCTGCGCTGCGCCTCCAGGTTCGCGAGCATGCCCGTGCCGGCCTGCTGCTCGGCCTCGGCCACCTTGATCTTCGCGGAGATGTCGGCGATCGTCTTGAGCGCGGGCCCGATGTCCTGCGCCATCTTCTGGAACTGGCGCGCCTGCTCGGGCGACAGCGTGATGTCGCCCTTGCGCACGCGCGTGGCCAGCATCAGGTAGCGGCGCACGTCCGGCTTGCCCGTCATGGCGTCCATCGCGGCCCGGAGTTGCGCGGCCAGCGCTTCGAACCTGGCGACGCGCTCGCCGACGGCCGCGATGACCTCGTGGATCTGCCGGTCTTCCGCGCGCAGCACGGCCACCAGCATCTCGCTCTGCTTGCGCGGCACGGTGCACTCCACCGTCACGCGCCGGCCCGCCAGCGCGCAGCCCTCGGCCATCTTGACGACGACTTCGTCCCCAACGATCTCGCAGTTCACGGCATGCGCGACCTCGACCCGCACGCCCGCGATGACGCAGTTCTCGGCGCGCTCCAGGACGATGCTGCCGTCCTCCGCGCTCAGCACCGCCGCGGACGCGACGCCGCGCACGTGGATGTCGCCGCGCGCGTTGTGGGCGCTGCCGCTCACGAGGTTCGCACGCACGACGATCGTGCCGCCGCGCGACACGAGGCTGCCGAACACGTCCCCGTGCACGGTGATGCTGTCGGCCTCGATCACGCGTTTTTCCTGGACTTCGCCGAACTCCTCGTAATCGCCCGCCAGGCTCAGGTTGCCCGTCGTCTTGGCGCTGACGCCGTCGCGGCTGACGACTTTCTCGTCGATGGAAATCCGGCTCGTCTTCGCATCGACCATCAGGAAGCCGGCCTGGCTGGAGACGAGGAATTCGCCGTCGGGCATGCGCTCGACCTTCGTGCCCGTGCCCGCGTACGCCGCGAGGTCGGCGTCGCTCCCCGGCTTGGGGTGCAGCGGCGTGCCGGACATCTCGAAGCCCATCGTGCCTGGCGTGGCGGGCTGCTTCTTGAGCAGGCGGACGCCGGGCTGGATCTGCGGGAAGCGGTTCTGGAAGCTGTTCAGGTCGAGGCGGCCGTTGGCCAGCTCGAGCGGCGCGTCGTTGCGGTGGATGTCGTCGGAGATCTCGACGATGTGGGCATCCTCGCCCGGCACCGGATCGGCCTGGCGCGCGAACGTGATGCGGTCGGCCTTGTTCGAAGCCATCGCGGCGCGGATGGCGTCCAGGTCGAGGCCGAAGCGGATTCCCTTCCCCCACATGTCGGCGATGAATTCGTCGACGTCGAGGCGGGTCGGCAGGCCTTCGCCTTCCGGATCGGCCGGGTCGGGCAGCCGGACGGGCTCGAAATAGTATTCGGCATAACCGCGGCCGACCTTGGCGGCGCGGTACAGCGCGCGCCGGTCCGCGTCGAACGGCCGGATGTCGGCGGCGATGCGCACGACCGCGATGCCGTCCGGTCCGCGCGGCAGGTCCGGCCCGTGGCCGAACAAGGCTTTCATCAGTACGGGGTAGTCGACGCCGACGAGGTAGTTGCCCGCGCGGTAGACGTTGTCGACGGCGGCGAGCAGCGTGGTGCCGAGCACGGTAGGATCGGCATACACCCCGTCGTCGCGCTGCGCGATGCAATGCTCGGGACCGGTCGCGGCGATCCGGGTCGCCGAAGCCTGCGCCGGCGCCTGCGGTGCTGCGGGAGAGTCTGTAGTCACGATACGCGCTCCGTGCGGTTGATGCCACGGCAAGGGCTGGGCCGGGGCGAATCCGGCTAGCGTATCATGTTGTCAGCGGAAAATAAACAACAAGCAACAAAGTTGATGTCGGGAAACTCCCGACATCCCGGTCAGCGGCGCTGCGGATATAGATCCATGCCCGCTTCGTTGATCTGGCGGCGCAGGTCGCGCCGTTCGTCAGGCGTCATGCGCCCGCTGCGGCGCTCGTGCTGGGGCTCGCGCTGTTCACGCTGCTCCTGCTGCGGGGCACGGCGCTGATCGTCGTAGGCGGCACGCATGTCGTCGCGCTGGTCGCGGTCCTGCTGCGGGGGCAAGCGGAAGCGCGACGATTGCGGCATGTCGCCGCGGTCGTCCCGGCGGTCACCGTGTTGCTGGGCAAACGCGCTGCCGGCCCCCAGCACCAGGGCGCACGCCAGCACAGCAAAGCGGGCCAGGCGGCCTGCCTTTTTCGCTGCGTGGTGGTGTGTGAGCGCACTGTTCATGGTGTTCCTCTTTCGCTTTGCCTTGTTAGGAGTAAGCTGTAGCGTGAGCTGAGATTCAACTGCGATTCGATGAGGCCAGTGTATGAGGAATCAGCTCCAGGCATAAGGCGAAATGGGTAAAGTTTGTAACACAATGTAATGGCTCAACGATACCCCCTTGGCGTCGAGCGATAAGACGTTACCATAGCGACATTAATCTGACAAATTACAGAACGATGAATGCAACGAGCTCGAATACCGGCACGCCCGGCGCGAATGGTGGCCACGCCGCCCGGATCATGGTCGTCGACGACGACGTGCGCCTGCGCGACCTGCTGCGCCGCTACCTGACCGAACAGGGCTTCCAGGTCGTGACGGCGGAAAGCGCACCCGCGATGAACAAGCTGTGGCTGCGCGAGCGCTACGACCTGCTCGTGCTGGACCTGATGCTGCCCGGCGAGGACGGGCTGTCGATCTGCCGCCGCCTGCGCGGCGCCGGCGACCAGACCCCGATCATCATGCTCACCGCGAAAGGCGAGGACGTCGACCGCATCGTCGGCCTCGAGATGGGCGCGGACGACTACCTGCCGAAGCCGTTCAACCCGCGCGAACTGGTGGCCCGCATCAACGCGGTCCTGCGCCGCAAGGGCCCGGACGAAATCCCCGGCGCGCCCAGCGAGACGCCGCAGACCTTCGAGTTCGGCGACTTCGTGCTGGACCTCGGCACCCGCACCCTCAAGAAGAACGGCGAGACCGTGCCGCTGACGACGGGCGAATTCTCGGTACTCAAGGTGTTCGCGCGCCATGCGCGCCAGCCGCTGTCGCGCGAAAAGCTGATGGAACTGGCGCGCGGCCGCGAATACGAGGTGTTCGACCGCTCGCTGGACGTGCAGATCTCGCGCCTGCGCAAGCTGATCGAGCCCGATCCTTCGAGCCCGCTGTACATCCAGACCGTATGGGGCCTGGGCTACGTATTCATTCCTGAAGGCCAGCCGCGCTAGTGTTCGCACCGACCCCGAAGGAACAGGCCGCGCCGCGTCTCCTCGGCAGGATGAAGAGCGGCCTGTTCTGGCGCACCTTCTTCCTGCTGTCCGTGCTCACGGGGCTGTCGATGGCCTCGTGGATCGGCATGCTCAACGTGTTCCAGCGCGGCCCGCAGGTCGAGCAGACCGCCGAGCTGCTCGTCTCCGTCGTCACCATCACGAAGGCCGCGCTGACGCACTCCGCGCCCGACCTGCGGCGCGAACTCCTGTTCGAACTCGTGTCGAACGAAGGCATCCGCATCTACGACGTGAAGCCGACGGACACCGTGGAGCCGCCGCCGCCGAATTCGCTGATGCCGGAAGTGGCCGCCATCGTGCGCGACAAGCTCGGGCCGGACACGCGCTTCTCGCGCCAGGTGAACGACATCCCCGGCTTCTGGGTCAGCTTCGACATCGACGGCGACAAGTACTGGCTGATGCTCGAACGCGACAAGCTGCCCGGCCTCACGCGCGTGCAGTGGCTCGGCTGGGCGACCGTCGTCGGCGCGCTGTCGCTGCTGGGCGCCGCGCTGATCTCGGGCCTCGTCAACCTGCCGCTGGCGCGCCTGACGGCGGCCGCGCGCGCGATCGCCCAGGGCAAGCGCCCCGCCCCGCTGCCGGAAAAGGGCTCGCGCGAGATCATCGAAGCGAACCGCAGCTTCAACCAGATGATCGAAGACCTGCAGCAGCTGGAAAAGGACCGCGCCGTGATCCTGGCCGGCATCTCGCACGACCTGCGCACGCCGCTCGCGCGCATGCAGCTGGAAGTGGAAATGGCGCCGCTGTCGGACGAAGCGCGCACCGGCATGCAGTCCGACATCGCCCAGATGGACGCCATCATCGGCCAGTTCCTCGACTTCGCCCGTCCCACCGAAAGCGCGACGTTCGTGCCGGTCGACCTGTCCGACCTGCTGGAAGACTGCGCCCGCGAGGCCGGCCGCCTGGCGGACGTGCGCACGACGACGGACATCGATCCGGACATCCACGTGATGGGCAACACGACGGACCTGCGCCGCGTGATCAACAACATCATCGAGAATGCGCGGCGCTACGGCAAGACCCCGGGCGCGGACGTGACCGAAATCGACATCGCCCTGCACGTGAAGATGACGGGCCACGGCCGCCGCGCCGTCGTCGAGATCAACGACCACGGCAGCGGCGTCCCGGACGACCAGATCCAGCAACTGCTGCGGCCGTTCACGCGCCTGGACAGCGCCCGCGGCCAGGCCAACGGCGCCGGCCTGGGCCTGGCGATCGTCGAGCGCGTGATCAGCCGCCACAACGCCGAGCTGAACGTGCGCAACCGCGACGGCGGCGGCCTGGTGCTGCAATTCGCCCTGCCGCTGGCCAACTAAGTCTTTTCTCCACGGCACGTCAAATTGCGCCGCTAAGCGCGCCGCCGCACGGTCGCGCCCGTGACGTGGCGGTACAGTCGGCCTACAACCACTTTCGAGGAGGCCAAGATGAAAAAACTGCTCATTGCTGCCCTGATCGCCGGCTCGTTCGGCGGCGTCGCGCTGCCGGCCAGCGCCGACGTCATCGTCCGCACCGCGCCGCCGCCGCCGCGCGAAGAACGCGTGCCGGAGGCACGCCACGGTTATGTGTGGGCACCGGGTCACTGGGAGTGGCGCCACCACCATCACGTCTGGGTGAGCGGCAAATGGCTGCGCGAGCGCCGCGGCTATGTCTACCATGCGCCGACCTGGGTCGAGCGCGACGGCCACTGGGTGATGGAGCCGGGCCGCTGGCGCCGCGGCGACCGCGACGGCGACGGCATCCCGAACCGCGAGGACGCCCATCCGAACAATCCGAACCGCGGCTGATCGCCGCGGCGCGCCCGGCACAGGCTGACCGGGCACCGCATCCGAAGCGCCGTCCGTGCCGGTTTTCCCGGCGCGGACGGCGCTTTGCTTATGTACGCGACAGCGCGCCGCATGGCGCCCCCGTGTCCACCGTTCCTCCCCAACGATACGCCGTAGAGTGGGCACCCCGTGCCCACGTTGCCCCGCCAACCGCACGGCACAAAAAGAAACCGCCTGCGCATCGCTGCATCAGGCGGTAAATCCAAGTTCGCACTTGGAGGAGACAGAGGAGACCAGCGCCGGAGCGCTGTAACAGGATGGCAAATTGGGACGGCGGCCGCGTCTGCAAGGGGGACGGCGACTTTATTTTTTCCCGTCGACGTGTAGGCCTGGTCGGACGATCACCCGGCAGCATCGATGCTAGACTGGCGCCCATGGACGCTTGTTCCCTCCACGTGCGCAGCTACGGCGCCGACCTCGGCGCCGACCGCCACGATTTCGCCCAGCTCGTGCTGCCCCTCGGCGGCGCCGTGCTGCTCGACATCGACGGCCGGCAGGACCGGCTGGACCCGCTGCGCGGCGCCTGCGTCGCGCCGGGCGCCTGGCATGCGCAGACCGGCGTCGGCCCCAACGAATCGCTGATCCTCGACGTCGCCACCACGGCCATGTCGCATCCGGCCTGGGAACGCCTGCTGGAACGGCCGTTCATGCCGCTCGGCCCGGGCGCGCGCAAGCTCGTCGAGTTCATGGGCGCGATGCGCGCGCAGCCGGTCCTGGTGCGCGGCTGGATGCCGCTGCTGCTCGACACCCTCGCGCTGGACGCGCCCCGGCCCGCCTCGCGCCTCGCCGCCCTGCTGGCCCGCATCGAGGCCGAGCCCGGCCTTCCATGGTCAACGGATTCGATGGCCCGCAGCGCCGGCCTGAGCATCAGCCGCCTGCACGCCCTGTTTCGCGCCGAGCTGGACACGAGCCCGCACGCGTGGCTGCGCGGCGTCCGCCTGTCCCGCGCCCGCGCCTGGCTGGCCGACACGACGCGCCCGATCGCCGACATCGCGCTGGCGGCCGGATTTTCCGACCAGAGCGCGTTGACGCGGGCGTTGCGGGATGTGACGGGGATGACGCCGGGGGCGTACCGGCGAAAAGGCCGGGAAACATTGCCGTCAGCTGTGGCGCGCGAATAATGTTCGCCACAAACCAATGAAGTCCGCCACGACAACCGAGAGCGACTGCGCCCGGCGACTTATCCTGTTAGCAACAAGCTCGTACGCTGAGCTATATTGACCGTCTGCTATGCATTCAAGGCAAATCGAATCGTCTTTCTTTCATCCGTAAAAATGAAATGATCAGAAGTGAAGTGGGCGCGATTGTCCACTGCCGGTGGACGAATAAAAAGATGTGGCAATAGGGCGCCGGCGCAGCTGTCATGCAATAGGAATGTCGGCGGTTTTTACAGTTATCTGCATCCGCAACCGTTTTTGCCGATTAGGTGGTTGATTATTGGTGGAATTATATTCCGGCATGGTTCTTGCATCGTTCCCGGCTCCCCAACCACGGAGTCAACCATGCTCAAAAAATTACTCGTGCTCGCGTTCGCAGGCTGCGTCTCGATGTCGGCGTCGGCCGCCTTTATCCAGTACGATTTCAAGAACGCGACGTTCGATGACGGCATGCCGCTGACCGGCTGGTTCGTCCAGAACACGACCAACCAGGCCATCGCGTTCTACGACTTTCAAACCGGCTACCAAAACTATATCCCCGCCTTCGACTCGAACGTGACGACGGCTTTGATCACGACCAATGGCGGCCCGACCAGCTTTGACGCCTGGTCCGAGAACATCGGCGACTACCATGGGGATATCTACCTGGATTTCCGTTTCGACCCGGGCTCGGCCAGCTATACCGTGTCGGGCCGCGAGTTCAGCACGTATCTGTTTGCGCAGCCGGGCGAGCTGCCGCGAACCCACGCCATCCAGTCGGGCAGCGTCGAACTGGGCCAGATCGATCCGGGCCTGCTGGCGCTGCTCGAATCGGGCAACTCGGGCTTTCAGGAAGTCGTGCCAGCCCCCGTGCCAGGGAGCGTGCCGGAACCGGCCAGCCTGGCGCTGGTGGCGGCCGGCCTGGGCCTGATGGGCCGCCTGCGCAAGCGTACGAAGCCCCGCGCCGTCTGAAATGAAACGCCCGCAATGCGGGCGATGTTCGTCCACTGGCGGGCTTGACCAATATGGAGGTGTCCCAGTGCGTACGCTGGACTGGGTCCACTTCTGAACGCATCGGGATACTCAGCCTGTTAGCTTCTCGCCTCAGGCGCTGAACGAGTAGAAAAGTTCCATTCTGCGATACATACGGAAATAAAGGGTTTTATGAGCGATTCACCCGACAGAAAAGACAGCAAATTCATCGGCGTTGGCATGTGTTTTGGCGTAGCGATTGGATGCGGAATTGGCATCGCAATCGGCAACCTTGCTCTTGGCATTGGTCCGGGGGTGGCAATTGGCGTGGTTATGGGCGCCCTGATGTCGAAGTTCCGGCGCTAACTTTACATTTGACCGTCAAAAGAACTCTGTTATTCAGCAAGGACCCGACGGGCCGTTTTGGGTTGGTTGCGGACGTTCGGCAGCGTCCGCTTTTGGTCAAAACGCCCTGTTGTGACCGGCCCAACGCATTTCACTTATGGTTCACACATGCATAAGATCTTGCTCATGCTTTTCAGCGCCCTTGCTCTTTTATCGGCGCCCGCAAGATCGACCGAAATTCGCGATGTCTCCATGATTCAGCTCATCGCCAACCCTGACCGGTATGACGGTTCGCCCATACGGCTGATTGCCTTCTTGAACCTGGAGTTTGAAGGAAATGCGCTGTACCTCCACCGCGAAGATTATGAAAAGTCGCTCTCCTCGAACGCGATCTGGATATCGCTCACAGACCAGCAGGAAAAATCGTCAAGGAAGCTCAGCGGGGGATACGTTTTGGTGGAAGGGACCTTTCGGGCAAACGAACGAGGTCATTCAGCCCACCGCACGGGCCGTTCAACGCCCAGTTGCCCGGCGCCCCGGTCATTCTGATCCGATAATGCGGACGCCCAGGTCGCAGCGGCGTCGGACAGTACCGACGCTTGTCAGGCCAGCGCTGCCTTGGCGGCCTCCTCCGGCGTCAGATCGTCGTAATACTGATCGGTAAACCATTCGACCTGCTCTTCGATATGGTCCTGCGCCTGTTGGACGGTGGCGCCGCCGGCGACGAGAAACTTTTCCACCTCAATACACCAGTGGATGAATGCCAGCGTTTCTTCGTCGAGTTCTTCTTTCTTGGCCATGTCGTTTCCTCTGCTATTACGTAATTGGACGAATCGCGCGATCCATCCTGCGCCGATTTTACCGCAGCAGCCCGCGGGCCCGCATGCCGGGTTTTTCTAGTCGGATTCGCGCAACCAGGACGACTTCTTCGCCCCGCCGCCCGACGGCGCCTGTTCCGGCGCCTCATACGTGGCCGGCTTGAACTTGCGATCGACGTCTTGCGGCGGCGGTGCCGGCGTGGGAGGCCTGCTCGTCACGAATGACCCGAGGCTCACCGAACAGCGGTAGAGCACCGCGCAGATTGCCACGATGATGGCGGTTAATGTAATGGCAAGCCCGTCCGGACGACCCGCAATCACGAGGATGCAGGCCACGACCACGATGTCGAGGCAGACGAGATAGTTGAAGCGTGCCTTTGTATCGGAACCGGCTGGTTTGACTTGCATGTTCATTGTAAAAGCTGATGGCAATGTGGGGGCGATGCGGAATCTTAACATTTCCACGTGGAAATATTCTACACCTTCGGCGCGCATGCGACGCGAGTCCCGGTCAACATTCCAGGAGTCCGCGCCAAGACGAGCCGCCGCCCCATCCCGGACAATGGCGGCTTTCCGCACTGGAGCAGCAACCGTGTCCGTCAACAAAACCCACCTCGGCATCGCGTCCGGCATCGTCGCCGGCGCCTTCTGGGGACTCGTCTTCCTCGCGCCCAGGCTGGCCGCCGGATTCCCGCCGCTGCAATTGTCCGCCGGACGCTACCTCGCCTACGGACTCGTCGCCACCGTGCTCGTCGCGCCGTCCTGGCGCCGGCTCAAGGGCGCGCTCGGCTGGCGCGCATGGCGTGCCCTCGCCTGCCTCAGCTTCATCGGCAACATCCTGTATTACGTGCTGCTCGCGAAAGCCGTGCAGACGGGCGGCGTCGCGATGACGGCCTTCGTGATCGGCCTGCTGCCACTCGCCGTCACCATCGTCGGCAGCCGCACGCGCCATGCGCCGTCGCTGCGCGCGCTGCTGCCCTCGCTGGCCTGCAGCGCGGCGGGGCTCGTGTGCATCAGCTGGCAATCGCTGGCCGCGTCCGGTCCGGGTTCGTTGACAGGGTTACTGTGCGCGGCCGGCGCCCTCGTCTCGTGGACGGCCTATGCGGTCAGCAACAGCCGCTGGCTGGCACGGCTCGAGCACGTGTCGGCGCAGGACTGGAGCCTGCTGACGGGCGCGGTCACGGGCCTGGAAGCCATCGTGCTGGTCGTGCCCGCCTTTTGCGGCGATACGCTCGTCCACAGCGGCGCGGACTGGCTCCGCTTCGCCGGGCTCATCGGCGCCATGGCCGTGTTCTGCTCCGTGCTGGGCAATGGTTTGTGGAATATCGCCAGTCGCGCGCTGCCGCTCGCGCTCACGGGGCAGATGATCGTGTTCGAAACCATTTTCGCATCGCTGTACGGCTACCTGTGGGAAGGCCGCTGGCCGACGCCGCTCGAAGGGCTCGCGCTGACGTTGTTGGTCGCGGGCGTCGTGATGTGCGCGCGGGCGCATCGCGAGGAGACAGGGGCCGCGCGCACGCCAGTAGAAGCGGCGGCGGAGGCGCGCACGTGAACCGGACGTACGGCGCCCGAATAACATCTACGGCCGGATTGACGATCAAGGACGCAAATTGATTGCGGCCAAATCCTCACGATCAGCTCAGCATGCCACTCGGACAGGACTTGACCAGCCAGGCGGCGACCGTATTTCCATCTGAACGATAATCGAAATTCCCATCAGTCAACACGACCACGATCGGCGTCCCCTACACTGGATCGCGTGGTCCCTTGACCTGATTCCTGAAGCGATTATGCGTAGCACCTATGACCGAGCCCGCAACCATGATGATCTCTTGCATTCGACGCTATACGGTGTGTGCCGCCGTGTTCGCCACGTCACTCTCAACTGCCGCCGCGGCTGCCGCCACTACGCCGCGTGCATGGCTAGTCAGCAAAGGCAATGCACAGGCCGTGCTGGTCGGTGAGTCTCACACCAGCACGCCGGTCGAGAACGACCGTTACTTTGAGACCGTCGTCAAACCGGGTTACGCGGTGGCTGAGGTGGCCGTCATGGAGACCTACTTCGGCCCGGACCAGCTCCAGAACGGCGCGTTCGCGCTCGGCGCGCCCTGCTTTGACGATCCGAAGGGTTTGCACACGCAGCGCTTGCATCTTGCCCTTGACGCCCTGATCAGGACGACGCGGGATAGCCATCTTGACGTACCGAACTGGCTCGAAGGTTGGGAAATTTTTCCGCAATACCTGGCTGCGACCTTGTTGGACACTTTTACGACAGAGTCCCTCGGGCCGGCATACGGCGTCGCCTTCGCAACAGGCGTTTCCTTCCGCCTGCGCGGCAAGGGCACGGTATCGAAAAAGACGATTGGTCTCGATAAGCTCGTCGACCGGCGAACGCACTTCTGCAACGCGAGTGCCGCTGACAGAGCGGATTTCGTTGCCGATAAAGCCCTGCAGGTTTCGCGCCTGCTGCGCCTGAAGCAATCGGACCCGTCGTTTACCTCCCTCGGCAATCTGGCAGGCGTCGCCGGGGAGGCTATCAATGAAACGATCCGCTGTGTCGACCAGGCAATGCCCTGTGCCATTGATCAAGTTTCTCCTGAGGAGCAGATCTTGCAGGACAAGGGATGGGCGATGCACTATAGCTCGGGCACTTTTGAGATCATGATCAAACAACGCACCCGTGCCTGGGTTCCGCTCATCGCCAAAACCATTTCAGAACACCGCAGGAGCTTCGTCATCGTCGGTGCGTTGCATCTTCCCGACCTGCGAGTTGGCAAACGGGTCGAGCCTGGTTTGATCAGCCTGCTGCGCCAGGAGGGCTTTTCGGTCACCCGCATCGACGGGGCAGGTGACATCAGCGCGACGTTCCTGTCGCCTTCCTGGTTCGACCGCGTGCGCTCCGCGCTGGGTAGCTTATGAAGACCATATTACAGACCGAAGCGAGCGAGTGCGGCTTGGCCTGCCTTGCCATGGTGGCGATCACTTCGGCTACCCTGTTCAACGAAAAGGCTCACGCAGCGGCAGGAGCCGTGTGCACCACACACGCGGCTCCTGCGTGACCCTCGCCGTATCAGCGGCGTACCGGCGGCTGCGTCCCCTGCTGCGGCTGCGTCCCCCCGCCCGCTCCCCCACCCTGGCTGCCGCCGGTGGTCGGTGCGCCCTGCTCCGTGCCGGTGGCGCGCACTGGCGATCCGCCCGCGCCGCGCGGTCCCGGCGCACCGGCGGCCGCCGCGACGGCCGGGCGCTGGCTGGAACCGGCCGGGATGTTGATCCACCTGGCCGCCGATGGCGGCGCCGGCTGGGCGCTGAAATATGCCGACAGGGCCGCCACGTCAGCGTCGGGCAGCGACTGGGCGATGTGGGTCATCTGGCCGCTGCTGTCCGTCTTGCGCGCGCCGTTCTTCCATGCCGCCATCGCCGCCGTCAGGTAATTCGCGTGCTGGCCGGCGAGGTACGGATACACGGGCGGGTTGCCCACGCCGCCCGGACCATGGCAATTGGCGCACGCCTGCACGCCCCGCGCGTCGTCGCCGATGGCCGACAGCGTGGCGCCGCGGTCCATCCCTGCGGCAGACGGTTTGGCGACCGCCGCCGCAGCGCCCGCGGGCGCATCGCCGAGCGACGCGTAATAGGCGCTGACGTCGCGAATCTGCTCCGCGTTCATCGCCTTCGCGATCGGCTGCATGATCGGATTCACGCGCGCGCCGTTGGCATACGCCCCCAGCTGCTTGCCGAGGTAGGCGGCGGACTGGCCGGCGATGCGCGGGAAGCCGCCGGCCGCATTGCCCTCGCCCTGCGCGCCGTGGCAGCCGGCGCAGGCCGTGATGCCGTTCGGCGCGCCGCTCGTGGCCAGTTGCTGGCCCGCCTGCAGGCTGGCCTGGCCCTGGGCGGGCGCCGCCGACGCACCGGGCAAGGCGAGCGCATTGGCCACGCCGCCGCCGGCGTTCTGCTGGGCCAGGGTACCGGCGCCGCCCTGGGCGCCCGGTTGCGCCGCGGCCGGATTTGCGGCCGGATTTGCGGCCGGACTCGCGGGCGGGTTCGAGGACGGATTCGCGGCCGCCTGCGTGGGCTCGACCTTCGGCGCGGGCGCATCGTTGCCGCCGCGGTGGCAGCCCGCAAGGAGCGCGAGCGCCGCCACGGCGGGGCCGTACCGGTACAGGGTCGTCTTCATGCTTGCACCAACGCCTGCCCGGGCGCCTTGAGATAGCGGCTGACGATCGCCTCGGCCGCCATGTACGCCAACGCGCCCACGGTATCGGTGGGGTTGTAGGTGGCGTTCTGCGGGAAGTTCGAGGCGCCGATGACGAACAGGTTCGGCACGTCCCAGCTTTGCAGGTAGCGGTTGACGACGCTGGTCCTGGGGTCGAGCCCCATCACGGTGCCGCCCGTGTTGTGCGTCGTCTGGTACTGGGTGACGGTGTACGGGCCCTTGCGCGGCGAGGCCACGACCTGCCGTCCGCCCATCGCGCGGCCGATCGCGGCGGCCTTGTCCGTGATAAAGGCCGACATGCGCAGGTCGTTGGCCGGAAAGTCGAACGTGATGCGCAGCAGCGGCTGGCCCCACGCATCCTTGTACGTGGGGTCGAGGTCGAGGTAGTTGCTGCGGCTCGACATCGAGGTGCCGTGCACGGTCAGCACGGCGGTGTGGTTGTAGTGGCGGACGACGGCTTCCTTCCACTTCGCGCCCCAGGCCGGCGTGCCGGGCGGGGTCGGGTGGAATTCGATCGGGCGCCCGTGCGACATGACCTCGCCCATGTAGGCGCCGCCGATGAATTTGTGGGGGCCGTGGTCGAAGTTGTCGCCGACGAAGTCCGCGATCACGGTGCCGCTCGCGCCCGAGCGCATGAACGGGTTGATGTTGACGGATTCGTCGAAGAACACCTGCGCCGCGCCCATCGTCTGGTACGCATAATTGCGCCCCACGACGCCCTGCCCCGTCTTCGGATCGTAAGGCTGGCCGATGCCCGACAACAGCAGCATGCGCACGTTGTTGAGCGCGAACGAACAGAGGATGACGAGTTTGGCCGGCTGCTCGAATTCGCGCCCGGCCGCGTCGACATAGGTGACGCCCGTCGCCGTCTTCTTGTCCTTGGCGAGGTTGATGCGCAATACCTGCGACTGCGTGCGCAGCGTGAAGTTCTTGTCCTTGAGGAGGACCGGCAGCAGGATCGTCTGCGGCGACGATTTGGCATAGTGCTCGCAGCCGTAGCGCTCGCAGTAGCCGCAGAACATGCAGCTCTGCAGCGTCATGCCCTCGGGGTTCGTGTACGGCTGGCTGAGATTCGAGGACGGCTGCGGGAACGGATGGTAGCCGAGGCTCGCGGCCGCCTTGCGGAAGATGGCGGAGCCGTACGGTTCCTTCATGGGCGGCGTCGGATACGGGCGCGAGCGGGGATTCTCGAACGGGTTGCCGCCCGCGATCTTCTGGCCCTTGACGTTGCCGGCCAGGCCGCTCGTGCCCAGCAGGTATTCGAAGCGGTCGTAGTACGGCTCCATGTCGGCCGCCGTCACGCCCCAGTCCTGCACGTTCAGTTCGGCGTCGATGAAGCCCTTGCCGTAGCGCTGCTCGTTGTGGCTGCGCATCTTGAACTCGTCGTCCTGGAAGCGGTACGTCTGGCCGTTCCAGTGCACGGCCGCACCGCCCAGGCCGGTGCCGGGCAGGAAGCCTTCCCAGCGCCGGATCGGCAGCGCGACCTGGTTCACGTTGTTACGGAAGGTCATCGCTTCCTTCGTGTTGTCCTGCATGAGGGCCTTGCGCACCGAATAGCGCAGTTCGTCGTGCATGTGCGGGCCCTGGAAATCGGGCACCGTGGCTTGCGCGTTGCCGCGCTCCAGGCCGACGACCTTGAGGCCCGCCCTGGTCAGCTCGCGGCCGAGCATGGTGCCGACGAGGCCCACGCCGACCAGCACCGCATCCACTTCCTTGAGGCGGGTCGCCATCACTTGCCTCCTTTCTTGACGGGATTCGGACCGACGGCCTTCGGCTGGTCCGCCACGGGCTGGATGTGGATCATGCGCCGGTTGTCCTCGCCCATGCTCATCGGCGCCCGCGTGAACAGGATGCCGTGCTGGTCGACGAGGTGGTAGAAGCTCGCGTACGCGCCGGGGAAGCCGATCATCTTCCACGCCGCCATGTCCTTGTTGCCGCCGTAGATCGGGTCGGAAAAGAAGCCTTCGATCGTCAGCGCCAGCAGCGATTCGAAGAAGGTGTGCGCTGGTACGCCGTTCAGGTCCTGGCTGCCGGTCTGCAAGCTTTCCAGGTAGGCGTCCTGGTCGGCGCCGGGCAGCTTGTCGAACGTCGTGTTGCGGCGTTTTTTCACGTCGCCGTCGATGGCGCGCAGGGCATTGCGGAACAGCTCGGCCGGCGTGAACGGCAGCTGGTAGCCCTGGCCCGGCACGCCCGCCTGCCACGGGCCGCTGCGGTACAGGCGCTCGCCGGCGCCCCACGCGCCGCCCAGCTGGCGGTCGATGTAGTTCGGCACGCCGGCCTCGAGCGCGCCGGGACCGTTGGCGTCGAGCGGGATCAGGCGCGCCACGGCCGCTTCGACGAAGCGCGCCTCGTCGGGGCGGAAGAACAGATAGGCCGTGTGCGCGGCCGCGCCGGTGGTGGTCGTGGTGGTAGCGGGGGCGGCGCCGTGGCCGTGTTGCGCCGCGTCGGGCGCGAGGGCATGGGCCTTCGCCGTGAGCGCGGCGGCCGTGGCGCCCGCGGCCTTGAAGAAGGTGCGTCGGGTAAGTTTCTCCATCGTCGGTCCTTTCCGGATTATTCGAACGTGCGAGACAGAATGGCCCAACGCTTGGAACCGCACACTGGCCAAAGGTTCGGCCGGGCCCGTCGATGTTTGCTGCGGACAGGGTGAGGCAACGAACAGATGGAACCAGTCGCGACGGGCACCATTCGAGCCTAGCACAGGAGAACATCATGAAGCGCCCAGTTAGACTGCTGAGCATCGTTGCCGCCGCGGTACTGGCGGCACCGGCACTGGCCGGCGAGATCGTCAAATGCGTGGACAGCAATGGCCACATCACCCTGACCGACCAGCCCTGCGCCTCCGGCTCGGCCACCGTGCCGGTGTCGCGCGACACCGGGGCGGCGCCGCCCCAGCGCCACGTGCTGCCCGCGGCGGACCTGCCCCACGCGGCCTGGAAACGCCCGAACCTCGCGGCGCCCGTGCGGCTCGCGCGCGACGTCGCCACGCTGAAGGAAGCGCGGCGGATGCTGATGCTGCAGGATGCGCGGCCGCGCCTGGCGGGGCTGAATTAAGCGTACGTTCGCATCACGCAAACGGCTGGCAGGCACGAAGCGCCCACCTACGGACCGAATCAGGTAGGGTGGGCTCCCCGAGCCCACGCGTAACGTATGCGGTTTGCAAACGTCCGCGTCGGCACACGGTGCCCACCCTACAGCAGATGGTCGTCGAGCGACGCGAAGCCCAGCAGCTCCGGCTCGTTGGCGGACGAACCCAGCGTGCGCACCAACTGCAGCACGTCGTCGCCCTGGATGAAGCTGGCCGACGAGCTCGCGGCCAGCAGTTTTTCGGGCGGCTGCGAACGCGCCACGGCATAGCCCTGCACGTAGTCGACGCCGATCTCGGCCAGGGTGCGGATCGTGGCCGCGTCCTCGGCCCATTCGGCGATCGTGCGCATGCCCAGGTTGGCGGCCAGGTTGACGATCGCTTCCACGATCGCCACGTTGGCCGGGTGGGCGTTGATGTTGACGATGAAGTTGCCGTCGATCTTGAGCACGTCGGCCGGCAATTCCTTGAGATACGAGAACGACGTGTAGCCGGCGCCGAAGTCGTCCAGCGCCACCTTCACGCCGAACGCGCGCACCTGGTCGATGAAGCGGCGCGTGTTGTCGAGGTCGTGCAGCGCCACGCTTTCCGTGATCTCCATGCACAGCCGGCTCGCCACGTGTGTGTAGCGCGACAGGATTTCCAGCGTGTCCTGCACGAAGCGCTCGTCGTTCAGCGACGCGCCGGACAGGTTCATGCACACGAAGCGCGTGTTGACCAGCGATTCCAGGTGGTTCTCGATCCACGACAGGGTTGTCGACAGCACCCAGCGGTCAATCACGCCCGCGCGGCCGCTCTTCTCGGCGGCGGCGATCAGCGGACCGGCCGGGGACACGCGGCCATCCGCCTCGCGCATGCGCAGCAGCACCTCGAAGTTCAGCGATTCGTACGGCGCGGTGAGCGACATGATCGGCTGCATCTCGAGGAACATGCCCTCGGTGGCGTCCGGACCGGACAGGCGCGCAACCAGGTTCAGTTCGTTGGCGCGCTCCTGGAACGCGTTCGATCCGCGCTCGTAGACGACGAGGCCGTCGCTGTGGCCGCCCTTCGCTTCGCGGCAGGCACGGTCCGCGGTCGATACGGCGTCCTTCATCGGCATGCCCGGCGACACCTCGATCAGGCCGACCGAACCGCGCACGTGGAACGCCTTGTCGCCCACGCGGTACGGCGTGCCGCCGATGCGGTCGACGATGCCGCGGCAGATCAGCGACGCCAGCGGGACGGCGGTGTCGGGCATCACGATCACGAATTCGTCGCCGCCCACGCGGCCGATCTTCTGGCCGCCGGCCAGCGTCAGCTCCATGCGTTCGCACACCTGCTTCAGGACTTCGTCGCCGGCCGCGTGGCCGAACAGGTCGTTGATCAGCTTGAAGCGGTCGAGGTCGATGTAGGCCAGCGCCAGCGGCTTGCCCGCGTTCAGCAGTTGGGACGCGCCCTCGAACACCTTTTCGATGCCGCGCCGGTTGAAGACCTTCGTCAGCGGGTCGTTGTTGGCCATGAAGCGCAGCTGTTCCGTGGCGCGGTATTGCTCGGTCACGTCCTGCAGCACGGCCTCCACGCGGCCGCGCGCGAGCGTGGCGTTGACCATGAAGCGCTGGGCGCCGTCGCGGCTGACGATCTGCATCTCGGCCTCGCTGCGCACGTGCACCTGTTCCAGCAGTTCCGTCCACATGCTGTCGGCGAAGAACTGCTTCCATGCCGTGCGGCCCGGGGCGATCTCGGTAATGCCCAGCATCTTGCGCATGGCCGGGTTGGCGCTCACGATCGTGCCGTACATGTCGAGCGTGAACAGGCCGACGGGCATCGCCTCGTAGGCATGCTCCAGCTTGTCCTGGGCTTCCCTGCGCTTCTGCGTTTCCATGCGCATCTGCTCGGCGACGGCCAGCGCGGCGAGCAGGCTCGACGCGAGGGCCGCCGTGACGCTGTTGATCACGTTCAGCACCTGGTGCATGCCGAGCGCCGCCGACACGACCTCCGCCAGCGACGCCACATAGGTCAGCGCGAACGAGGCCGCGAACCAGCCCGCCACGCGGTTGCGCGAACGCAGGATGATCGTGAGGAGGCCCAGCGTCATCAGCGAGAACCCGAAGGCCATGATCACCCACAGCATCGGCAGGAACGTGCCGTACGGCAGGGTTACGGCGCCGATGAGCAGCGGGATGCAGGCCCATTGCGTGATGCGCAGCGGGATCGCCCAGCGCGTCTTGACGAGTTCTTCGCGGAACAGCGCCTGGTACAGCGTGAGCGTGGACACGCCGTACAGCGCGATGGTCAGCGAGCGGCCCAGCAGCATCCATTGCGGCGGCACGGTCATGCCCAGCCACTGGATGTCCCAGCCGGCCGACAGTCCGGCGATGCGCAGGTTCAGGATCAGCCAACCGGAAAACAACACATACAGCGGCTGGCGGTTGATGAGGGCCGTGATCAGGACGAACAGCGCCAGCACGATCATGCCGCCGTCGAGCAGGCCCGACTTGCGGTGGAACGCCTCGACGGACTGGTCGAACTGGGTTTCCAGCCATTGCACGACGTTCACGCGCGCGGGACCGGCGAAGCGGCCGCGGCACAGGATCTCGCGCGGCAGCTCGGCCAGTTGCAGGGCGAAGCCGGCCTTGGCCGTGTGCAGCGACGGCGTGCCCACGTCGCGCGTGGCCGCGCCCAGCGGCTGCAGCGTGGTGGCATCCCAGCAACTGACGTCGACCGCGTGGCGCGACGGGAACTCGATGATGTCCCCGGAGATGCTGCCGGGCGTGCGCGGGCGCGTGCTGAAACGGAACCACACGGGCGCCTCGGACAAATGCGTGTCGAAGTACGAGACCGGGATGGCGTCGCGCAGGCGCGCGTTGGCCGCGGCCAGGGTCAGCGGCGCCGTTTCGCGCACGACGCGGATGTCGCGCGCATCGCCGTTGCCGGACATGTACTGGCTGTCCCAGCACAGCAGCGCCAGGATGGAGACGACGCCGATCGCGATCGGGATCAGGTAATAAGCGAACGTCCGGAACGTGAGGTCCAGCGCGAACTGCGCGAGGCCCGGGAGTTTCCAGCGGCCGGATGATGTGAATTGCATGAGTATCTGCGAAGCTGGTATCGCGGCCCGGCGGCGCGGGCGGCCGTTATCGTCTCGCAAGGATACAGCTTTACAGTAATGCCGTCATGCAATTATTGAATCAAGCAACCAGTTCGTACATTTCCGATGCATGCTGCGCAACATTTGCCCCCTTCGCACTCGGCTGTGGCGGCCGCACGCCCGTCCGGCCGCCGACGTCGATGTCCGGGTGGTGGATGTGACAAAAGAAGTTCAGCAGCGGGTGTTGCGCAGCCGTCCAGCGCGCTTCGATCGTCGTGATGTCGAAGGCCATCACGCGGTGCGGGATATTGCCCACGTGGCGCAGCGGCACGAAACCCAGATCCGGGAACACGTCGACGAAGGTCAGTTGTTCGTACTGGCGGTCGACCGGCGCGCGGCCGGTCGCCAGGGCCCAGTCGATGTCGTTTTCCTGGCAATACATCACGCCGGCCTTGAGCAGCGCCGTCTTGACCATGCGGCCGATCCGGCCATTGTCCACGCCCAGGCGGCTCATCTCCGCCAGCGGCTGGCCGCGCAGCCAGTCCGGCAGCGCGACGGATTCCTCGACGTGCAGCGGTTCGTGCAGATTCGTCTGCATCCGGGCGGTCCCCAGGGGGGCGCCGTCCAGCTTGGATTCGGCCAGGAAAACGATTGCGTCGTCGCCGTAATCGCAGGCCTCGGGCCGGACGAGCTGGCGCGCGAAGTCCGGGACGTGGCGCGCATAGGCCGCATGGCGCACGCGGACGGCCTTCCACAGATCGGCCTCGTTGCTCACGCGCCGGATCGTGAAGGGCAGGCGTTCGGTCGGCTTGCCCGGAACCCCATAGGGGACGTGGGTGGGGCGCAGGACGCCGGGGTAGCGCATTTCCATGTTGACTCCTGAGTTGATGTTCAGAAATGTAAATTCCGTATTGAACTTTATCAACGTTGCAGGGGTGTACTAATTGTCGAAAAGGCGTGCCTTTTGCCCCTAATTCAATTTTCATTAAAACATCATCATAAACCTTTATCTTCTGACAACGTTCGCGCGGTGCCGCTGACGCGGATCGAACCGCCCGCTTCCGCGCCGATGTCGGCGTGCAACAGCGAGCGCATGCCCATGTCCTCGCCCTGCACGACGTCGATGGCGCCGCCGTGCGGCCAGCCGAGGTCGCGCAGGTAGCCGGCCAGTGCCGCCGTGCCCACCCCCGTGGCCGGGTCTTCGTAGACGCCGCCGCTGGCGAACGGATTGCGGGTGTGGAACTTGCGCGCATATTCGGCCCAGGCCAGCACGATCGTCGTCAGGCCGTGCCGTTGCATCAGCGCGCGGCCCGCTTCCAGGTCGTAGCGCATCGCGCCCAGCAGGTCGCGGCTGGCCAGCGCCAGCACGAGGTGGTTCGCGCCTGCATGCGCGAGGGCGGGCGGGATGCGCGGATCGAGGTCGGCATCGTGGTAACCGAACAACGCCAGCGCGTCCGCCACGAGGTCGGTCGCGGCCGGCCGGCTCCAGGTGGGCGGCGACTGCAGCGCGGCGGCCACGCGCGCACCGTCGCGCCGGCCTTCGACCGTGATGGCGGCCCCGTTCAGGGACAGCGCGAACACGCCGTCGCCCTCCCGCTGCGCCAGCGCCGCGCCCAGCGCGATCGTCGCGTGGCCGCAGAACGGCACTTCGGACGCCGGCGAAAAATAGCGCACGCGCCAGCCCTCCCCCTGCCTTGCCGCGAACGCCGTTTCCGAATAGCCGACGGCGTGGGCCAGGCGCTGCATGGCGTCCGCCGGCGGCAGCGCGGCACCGATCCAGACGCCGGCCGGATTGCCGCCGGCGTCGCCGTCCGAGAACGCGGCGATGCGCAAAATATCGTTTGTCGTTGCAGTCGTCATTGGTGTCCCGTGCGAAGTAGGTGGAGAAACGTCAGGGTTGCAATACGCCGGCCAGGCGGGCGGCGAGAAAGTCGACCAGCGCCTGCACGCGCGGCGCCAGCGCGCCCTGCTTGTAGAACACGGCCCACACGGGCTGGGTCCAGGGCAGCGCGGCGTCTTCCAGCAGCGGCACGAGGCGGCCCGCGGCCACGTCGGCGCGCGTGAGGAAGTCCGACAGGCTGACGATGCCGGCGCCCGCGAGCGCGAGATGCCGGATCGTCTCGCCGCTCGTCGCCGTCACGTGCGGCGCGCCGCGCCAGCCGTCCTCGCCGCCCGCGCGCAGCGGCCACGTGTTCAACGACGCCGGCGCGACGAAGCCGACCAGCCGGTGCCGCGCCAGGTCCCCGACCTGCGCCGGCGTGCCGTGGCGTTCGAGGTAGCCCGGCGCGGCCAGCACGCGGATGCGGCTCGACCCGAGACGGCGCGCGTTCAGCGTGGAGTCGGGCAGCTGGCCGATGCGGATCGCGACGTCGGCCTTTTCCTCGATCAGGTCGACGACGGTTTCGCCGCTGGTGAGCTCCAGCTGCACTTGCGGATAGGCGTCGAGGAAGTCCGGCAGCAGCGGCGCGATCAGGTGGTCCAGCGCGGGCGTGGCGGCATTGACGCGCACCAGGCCCGCGGGCAGTGCGCGCGCGAGGGCGGCCTGGCGCTCGGTCTCTTCCAGTTCGGCGAGGATGCGGCGCGCGCGGCCCAGCAGCCAGGCGCCTTCTTCGGTGAGATCGAGGCGGCGCGTCGTGCGGTGGATGAGGGTCATGCCGAGCTGCTGCTCCAGGCGCGCGATGGTACGCGACACGCCGGACGGCGTCTGCCCGAGCTGCTGCGCGGCGCCCGAAAACGAGCCGGTGTCGATCACGGCCACGAACGCGATCAACGCTCCCACGTCCAGCATTTTTGCTCCCAGGTCAAAAGTCTATTGTACGGCGGCGGGTTTTTCTTTGCGGGCCAGGCGTCCAGAATGCGCCATCGATCAACCAAGACGGTCTTCAAGGAGCAGAACATGCCACTCGCCTTATGGGCACTCACATTGAGCGCATTCGCCATCGGCACGACGGAATTCGTGATCGTCGGCCTGATTCCCACCATCGCCGGCAGCCTGCACGTGTCGGTGCCGTCGGCCGGCCTGCTCGTCAGCCTGTACGCGCTGGGCGTCGCCGTCGGCGCGCCCGTGCTGACGGCGCTCACCGGCCGCGTGCCGCGCAAGACGCTGCTGCTCGGCCTCATGCTGCTGTTCACGGCCGGTAACCTGACCGCGTGGATGGCTCCCGGCTACGCCGCGCTGATGGCCGCGCGCGTGCTCACCGGCCTCGCGCACGGCGTCTTCTTCTCGATCGGCTCGACGATCGCCACGAGCCTCGTGCCCAAGGAAAAGGCGGCCAGCGCCATCGCCCTGATGTTCAGCGGCCTGACCGTGGCGCTCGTGACGGGCGTGCCGCTCGGGACGTTCATCGGCCAGCGTCTCGGCTGGCAGATGACGTTCCTGGCCGTCGCGCTGCTCGGTGTGATCGCCTTCGCCGGCATCGCCCTGCTCGTCCCGCGCGGCATCGCCGGCAGCGCGCCCGCGGGCCTGCTCACGCAATTGTCGGTGCTGAAGAAACCGCGCCTGCTGCTCGTGTACGCCATGACGACCCTGGGCTACGGCGGCTCGTTCATCGCCTTCACCTATCTGGCGCCGATCCTC
The DNA here is from genome assembly GCF_001425685.1 of Massilia sp. Root335. Classification (GTDB taxonomy): domain Bacteria; phylum Pseudomonadota; class Gammaproteobacteria; order Burkholderiales; family Burkholderiaceae_D; genus Telluria; species Telluria luteola. The sequence goes on from NZ_LMCY01000003.1 coordinate 493,729, forward strand.
GAACAGGTCGCCGGCTTCGCGCCGGGCAGCGTCGGCCTCGTGATGCTCGTGTACGGCGTGTCGGTCGCCTTCGGCAATATCTGGGGCGGCAGGCTGGCGGACCGCAAGGGCCCCGTGCGCGCCCTGCAGATCGTGTTCGCGCTGCTGGCCGCCGTGCTGTTCGTCCTCGACGTCACGGCCGCGAACAAGGTCGCCGTCCTCGTCACCGTGCTGGCCTGGGGCGCCGTCGCCTTCGGCAACGTGCCGGGCCTGCAGGTCTACGTCGTGCGCCGCGCCGAGATCGATGCGCCGCGCGCCGTGGACGTGGCGTCCGGCCTGAACATCGCCGCGTTCAACGTCGGCATCGCCCTCGGCGCCTGGGGCGGCGGCCTGATCGTCGCGCACCTCGGCCTGATGCACACGACGTGGATCGGCGGCCTGATCGTCGTCGGCGCGCTGGCCCTCACCACGCTGGCGGGCTGGCTGGACCGGCGCGACCCGGCGCCGCATCCGGAGCAGGCGGCATGCGGCGAACGCGCCGTCGCCATGCACTGAATTCGTCAAGCTTTTAACAAGGAGTCACCATGAACACCCTCCCGCGCCTGGGCCTCGGCACGTTCCGCCTGCAGGACCGCGCCGCCATCGATTCGGTCGCAAACGGCCTCGAACTGGGCTACCGCCACATCGACACCGCGCAGATCTACGGCAACGAGGCCGAGGTCGGCCAGGCGCTCGCGGCATCCGGCGTTACCCGCGGCGACGTCTTCGTCACCACCAAGATCTGGACGGAGAACCTGTCCGCGTGCCGCCTGCGCGCCAGCCTCGAACAAAGCCTGATCAAGCTGCGCACCGACCACGTCGACCTCGCGCTGATCCACTGGCCGTCGCCGGGCGGCGCGGTCGCCGTGGCCGAATCGATGGACGCGCTGCTGGCGGCGCGCGAGGCGGGCCTGACGCGCGCCGTCGGCGTGTCGAACTTCCCCATTGCGCGGCTGCGCGAGGCCATCACCGCCGTCGGCGCGGACAATATCGCGACGAACCAGGTCGAGCTGCATCCGTTCCTGCAGAACCGGCCGCTGGCCGCGTTCATGGCCGACGCCGGCATCCGCCTGACGGCCTACATGCCGCTCGGCCACGGCAAGGTGACGGACGACGCGACGATCGTCCGCATCGCACGGGAACACGGCGCGACGCCGGCCCGGGTGGCGCTGGCGTGGTCGATGGCGAAGGGCCATGCCGTGATCCCGTCGTCGACGCAGCGCGCGAACCTGGAGAGCAACCTGCGCGCGCGCGACCTGGTCCTGTCGAGCCGGGACATCGCCGCCATCGATGCGCTGGACCGGGGCGAGCGCCTCGTCGACCCGGACTTCGCGCCGCGCTGGGATTAGAACCGTTCCCGCCGGCTCCGCTTACTTGTCCAGCTCCGCGTAGTGGCGGAAGATCCCTTCCTCGTTGAAGGGCAGCCGCCGCTTCGACTTCAGGTAGGCCGCGATGCGCGGCCGCGCGGCCACCCGGTCGTGCAGGGCCATCAACAGCGGATAGCCCGCGTCGATGCGCGCCAGCGCCTTCGGAAACGCGTAGCGCAGGCCGGCGACGAGCTGGAACAGCGACAGGTCGGCATACGTGACCGCGGCGCCCAGCAGATAGTCTTTCGGCTCCGGCCGGGCCAGGATGTTCTCGAACCAGTCGAAGAACTTGGGGATGCGCGTGTCGATGAAGTCGGCCGCGCGCCGCTTCGCTTCCGGGCGCTGGTCCTCGAAATACAGCGACGTGGCGATCGGATGATGGGTGTCGTGCGCTTCCGCCACGATGTCGGCGATCGTCAGCTGGATCTGGCTCACCCAGTATCTACCCTGCGCGTCCTGCGGCGCCAGCCCGTGGCGCTCGCCCAGGAACATCAGGATGTTGGCGGTCTGCCCGATTGTCACGTCGCCCGCCTTCAGGAACGGCGGCGCGAACGACGGATGGTCGGCGCCGTCCATCGCCGCCATCATGCGCGCCATGCCGCCGGGCTCGCGCGCCACGTCCACGTATTGCACGCCCGCTTCTTCCAGCGCCAGGCGGACGAATTCGCCGCGGCCCTGGATGCTCGGCCAGTAAAAAAGTTCGTAAGGTTGCACCATGATGATTTTCCCGTGTCTGTCGGACGACATAGTAGACCGTACAGCCATTTTGGGAGGCACGAAACGACGTTTTTATCCTGCTCTCTTGTATTTCCAAACTTGACACCGGTGTGTCACAGGCAAGTGGCCGTCACGGTCCACGTGCTCTTGCCGGGATCGCAGCCCTTGATTTCCCGGATACGCACCACACAGCGTGTATCGTTGGGGGAGACTTTGATAAACCACGGCTGTTCTCCGAGCGGTGCCATGTGTTGCCCCCATTCGTGCCCGCCATGGAACCGGCCTTTGATCCGCTTGCGGGAGCCATATTCGCAGATGAACCAGCCCTCCTCGTTCGCTGGAAGCTCGTAACGCAGGTCTGTGCCTTCTGCCGCCGCCCGCTCGTCGGGATGGTCCCAGCCGGAGGGGAACGGCGGGCCGCTGCTGGGCCGCTTTCCCCACATCATGTAGGCGTTGGTCAACGGGTCTGCCGGTGCATCCTTGCCGGGGTAGGTCGGAGGACAGCGATAGTCTCCCGCACGGGCAACGGAGCACGACAGGACAAGCGCCGCGATGAGAGTTCGCTTCATGGAACGAGCGCCACGTAGAACTCTTCCGCACGATCGCACGGTTTCTTCAGCGATGACGCAGGCCAGACATTGACATGACGAGGCCCGGGCGGCTTCGGTCTGCCGGTATGCCACTGATCGAACATCGAAATGCCCCCGGCCTTGCCTGTTGACGTGCTGAATGTATCCCCACTTATGAATAGAGCGGCATGGTATCCGTGCACGTTGACTTCCGGCCCGTGCGGATACTGCCAATTCCCATCAATGAGTTTGAAGTTCGCGATAACTGTGCCCGGCTTGAGCGTTTTTGCCACGTCGATAACACGATCGCCACGCTGCCATCGTCCGGTCCAGCCCACATTAGTGAGTTCCTGCGGGAGCCGGGCGCACTCTCCGTTGGCGATCATCAAAGCGTCCAGGCCTGCCTGTCTGTTCTCTTTCCAAGCCTGTTTGTATTTCTCGTCCCATTCCTTGATCAGCGCGTTCATGTTGCCGCTGTAGACGACTGCATGTGGCATCCCGGCCTCCCGTCAGGCCGGCTTCTTACAACATGACGTTATCCAGCTCTATCCGATAGTACGTGATCGGCTTGCCGTCCCCGTCAGCGCGCATGAACTCCAGCTTCGCCCTGGGCAGTGTCTTGCCCATCGCGCAGTGCTGGAACAGCACCGGGGACGAGATGTCAGCAAGCTTGGTGAAGCTGACTTCGGACAGATCGGCGGCGCCGCTGGTATGCCCCCCTGCTGTGGACACAGACATGGCTCGGGGCTGATTTACACCGAAAGCGACGTCGGAAATCTCGATCCAATCCTTATGGGCAGAGTCGGCCGACTCGCCTTTAATGCCCTCGATTTGCAGATATGCGTCGACCGCCATTTTCGCCTCCGTTCCAGTTGAGCAAATGAACGATTGTTGCCCGGCAGCTTACGGCCAACGTTGGCGAGAGTCAGGCAGGCAAAAGAAACAGATCAACGAGACCGGAAGACGGAGCAGCCGGCCAATATCATCGACTAACAATAGTGACCCGGGTGTGATGTGCCTTGTCTCGATTGCCCAGCTTCAAGGTGAATGATTCTGACCGGCGGAAAAAAGTTCATACACCATGCCACGCTCCTCAACTTGTTCGGTCTGACTCAATTATTGAGCAGCTTTTCGATGTTCGGCGCGGCAATCGTGCTAGTCTTGCGTCTGGAACTTGCCTGACAAAAGATCAACAAAGAGAGACATGAAGACAATAAGAAATACGGGGGGAATGAGTTATCGATGGCATCGATCTTGACCTGCTGAACGATCAATTACCGTTTAGCAAAAAACTAACGAGATAAATCCACCGATACCGTACCCGGAGCGCACCATGATTTTCGCTCACCTGACCAAACACTGGATGGCCCGCCGGCGCCAGTACAGCCTGTCGTCGTGGGTCCTGTGCATCGCGCGCAGCCTGCGCGTGCTGGCCTATTACCGCGACCACCGCGCGCTGTGCCGGCTCGGCGTCTACCGCAAGCACGTCGCGGGACCGGCCAACGACGACCTGTTCCACCACCTCAGCCACCGTGACTACCTGATCAAGGGCTTGACGCCGCGCCAGCGCGTGCAGGCCGTGCTGAGCCACTACCGCTTCGAGGAAACGACATTCAACGAAGGCTATCTGGAAGCCGTCTACGGCCAGCGCTGCCTGCCCCTGTGGCAGCACGAGGCCGAAGGCAGCAGCTTCATGATCCAGCTGGAAATGGCGTCGCGCAGCAATGCGGAGGGCGACCTCACCGTCGCGCTGGTCGCGGACGGCAAATGCCTGCACCGCCTGTCCTTCAGCTGGCTCGAAGGCGAGATGGTGGGCGTCGACATGCCCGTCGTCCCCTTCATCGCGCGCAACCAGGGCCGCTGGGTCGATTCCGGCACTGCGTTCGAGGCGTTCGAGCGCATCTTCCCGAACAATTCGCCCAGCTTCTTCTGCTTCGCGGCCATGCAGGGCATCGCACTGGCGCTCGGCATGGACAAGGTCGTCGCCATCCGCAGCGAAGCGCATGTCGCCTACGATCCCGACCCGGACAAACACTTCGCCAACGCCTACGACGGCTTCTGGAAGATCCTCGGCGGCGAAGAGATGCCGGGCCGCGACGGCTACCTGATCGCGCTGCCCTTCTACGTCAAGCCGCTGTCCGAGATGCCGTCCAAGCACCGCAAGCGCGCGGCCCTGCGGCGCGAGCACTGGCGCCTGATCGGCGAATCGTCCCGCGCCATCGTGCAGCGCCACCTGCTGCACGCGCGGGCCCATGTGGCGCATCCGGCGGCGATTCCCGAGCCGGCCTGAACGAGGCCATTGACAGACGCACCACATTAGGGCGCGGTGTGCTACACTCGCGCCTTCGCTAGGGGTCCTGGGAGTTCGCTTCCCGGGTGAGAGATACCCTTCGTACCTGATCTGGATAATGCCAGCGAAGGAAAGCGCAACGCAGTTCCCATCCTTGTTTGCCCTTCCCCCCGTTGGCTCCGGCTTTTAAGAAAAAGCAGCGCGCCGAGCGTCGGCGCGCGAAAACGAGCAAACCATGAACCGTCATTTGAAGTACACCATCCTGGCCGGCGCCATCGCGCAAGCCTTCATCGCGAACGCGCAGGCGCAGGACACCACCCACCCGGTCGCCGAAGTCGTCGTCACGGGCAACCGCTTCATCGTGGTCGACCGCGCCAGCGTCGGCGGCTTCGGCGAGGCGTCGCTGTTCGACACCCCGGCCTCCATCACCGCCATCGGCCGCACGCAGATGCAGGACCTGTCGATCCGCTCCACGACCGAGGCGATGCGCTTCGACGCGTCCGTGGCCGACGCCTACAACGCCGTCGGCTATGCCGAGCAATTCTCGATCCGCGGCTTCGCGCTGGACAACAACTACAGCTACCGCAAGGACGGCTTCGCGATCCCGGGCGACACCCAGATCCCGCTCGAGAACAAGGAACGCTTCGAAGTGCTGAAAGGCCTCGCGGGCCTGACGTCCGGCGTCGCGACGCCGGGCGGCATCGTCAACTACGTGACCAAGCGTCCGACGGCCGCGCCGCTGCGCTCGGCCACCGTGGAAGTCTCCGAACGCGGCACGCTGTACGGCACGGTCGATCTCGGCGGCCGCTTCGAGGATCGCCGCTTCGGCTACCGCATCAACGCGGCCGCCGCCGACATCCACCCCTACGTGCACGGCGCCAATGGCGACCGCCAGTTCGTATCGGCCGCCTTCGACTGGCAGATCACGCCGGATGCGCTGCTCCAGCTGGACATGGATTACCAGCGCAAGGCCCAGATCACGGCGCCCGGCTTCCAGCTGATCCGCAACGAAGTGCTCCCGACCGGTGTGTCGCCCAAGATGCTGCTGAACGACCAGCCGTGGACGCGTCCCGTCACGACCAGGGACAGCAACCTGGGGCTGCGTTTCGAATACAAGCTCGCCCCCGGCTGGCTCGCGACCGTGGCCGGCAACAAGCACTGGTTCAAGCGCGACGACTTCACCGCGTTCCCTTACGGCTGCAGCAACGAGGGCGCGGGCTTCTATCCGGGCTACTGCTCGAATGGCGACTACGACGTCTACGATTACCAGAGCACGGGCGAGCGCAAGTCGCCGTGGGGCGTGCAGGCGCAGGTGCAGGGTAAGTTCGCGACCGGCACGATCCGCCATGCGCTGACCGTCGGCACGTCGTATTCCGAGCGCCACGACAGCTTCGGCGATTACGTGTACGACTACGTCGGCTACAGCAATCTGTGGAACCCGCTCGTGACCCCGCACGTCGCGGCCGACCGCGTGACGGGCCCCGTGTTCGAGCGCCGCAGCGACGAGGAACGCGCCCTGTTCGCGCAGGACATCGTGAGCCTGACGAACCAGCTGACCTTGCACGCGGGCCTGCGCCATGTGCAGATCAAGCGCAGCGAATTCATCGACGAGGCGACCGGCTACGTGCACAGCGACGATTCGTTCCTGCTGCCGAGCGTTGCCCTCGTGTTCAGCCCCGCGCGCGACTGGAACGTGTACGGCACGATCAGCCACGGCCTGCAGCACGGCGGCGTCGCGCCCATGCAGACGACGAACGAGAACCAGGTGCTGGCGCCGCAACGTTCGCACCAGGTCGAGATCGGCGCCAAGGCCGCACTGGCGAACGGCCTCGATCTGTCGGCCGCGCTGTTCCAGATCCGCCAGGGCCTGGAGTACACCGATGCGGGCAACACCTTCGTGCGCAACGGCCGCGAAACCCATCGCGGCATCGAACTGACGGCGCAGGGCCGGGCCACGCCGGCGCTGGACTGGAGCCTGTCGCTCATGGCGCTGAACACGCGCCAGGAAGGCACGGGCCAGGCGGGCATCGACGGCAAGCGCGTGACGGACGTCCCCGCGTTCAAGTCGATGGCATGGGTGCAGTACGCGGTGGCGGCAGTCCCGGGCCTGAAGCTGGACGGCACGTGGCAGTACTCGGGCAAGAAGGCGTTCGACCCCGAGAACACGGTGTTCGTGCCGGACTACCACGTGTTCGGCGTGGGCGCGTCGTATGGCGTGAAATGGGGCGCGACGAACGTCACGCTGCGCGCGCGGGCCGAGAACCTGTTCGACAAGTTCTACTGGCGCGACGTGACGCCGGAACTGGGCGGCTACCTGCTGCCGGGCGCACCGCGCACGTTCCGCGTGTCGGCGCAGTTCGATTTCTAATCACCGTCGCCCCCGCGCAGGCGGGGGGCCAAGTGTCGGTACGAAGTCGCGGAAGCCGGCGCAGTTCGATTCTCAACCACCGTCGCCCCCG
>NZ_LMCY01000003.1:501170-532593 GCF_001425685.1 Massilia sp. Root335
TTGTATCCAGGTCGGCAGAAATCAGGTTCCCGCCTGCGCCGGAACGACGGGTGGGCCGCCGATCAACGCTTCCACCTGCCGCAGCCGCTCCTCCAGCTCCCCCGTCAACAACGTGAACGGAATGCGGCGCTCATCGAGCACGGCCAGCAACTGCGCATGCACGCGCTGGCGCACATGTTCCGATTCGCGCTGCAGCCCGTCCGGCACCCACGGCAGGTCGGGCGCTGCGACGAGCGTCCACGCATAATCGTGCGCCGCTTCCAGGGCCAGCAGGTCGGGCGGCACGCGGCCCCAGTAGATGCGGCTGTACACGGCCGTCATCAGCGGCGTCGTGTCGACGAACAGGAAGTCGCGCACGCGCGCGTCGCGCGCGAGCAGCAGCTCGCGTTCGCGCTGCGTGCGGGCGATGCCGCCCTGGTCGTCCTCGCGCGGCACGCGCGCGTTGACCTCGACGAATTCGCGCAGGTATTCCGGCACCCATAACGTGCCGTAGCGGCGCGCCAGCGCGGCCGCCAATGTCGACTTGCCCGTCGATTCCGCCCCCAGCAGGGCGATCCGCCGCGGCGCCATCATGCGCCCTCGGCCACCGGCACGCCGCCGTGCGGCGCCGCATCCGCGCGCGCGGCCGCCGTCCAGGCGCGCAGGCCCAGCGCGGCCAGCACGACGAACACGGCGTACAGGATCGCCGTCAGGTGCAGGCCCTTGTACACGTACAGGCCCACGTACAGCACGTCGACGACGATCCACGTGTGCCAGTTCTCGATCTTCTTTTTCGCCGTCAGCAACTGGCCCAGCAGGCTGCCGGCCGTCAGGAAGCCGTCCATGTGCGGCACGTCGGTGTCCGTGTACGCCTTCAGGAACGCCGACAGCACGACGAAGCCGAGCGCCCAGCCGGCGAGCGCCGCGATCCAGCCCGCGCGCGCAAGGCGCGTCACGGGCAGCGGCTTGCCCTCGGCCCCGCGCAGCCACTGCCACCAGCCCCAGACCGAGGCCGCGATGAACACGCCCTGCAGGCCGGCGTCGCCGTACAGGCGGGCGTCGAAGAACACGACGCCGTACGTGGCCGACGACACGATGGCGAAGAACCAGCCCCAGTGGTTGCGCAGGATCGTGAGCACGACCGTCGCGACCGACAGGACGAAGCCGAGCAATTCGAGCGGCGTGGTGGTAAAGCCAAGCAGGACCAGGGAATCGTTCATGGAAGAAGAGATGCGGGCGAGTCGGCGATTATGGAAGGTGCGGCCCGTTTATGCAACCTGCGGACGAGTGTCCGTTTCCGGACACCGTTGCCCGCCAGCGGGCAGCGCCACGCGTCCGTGCGCCCTTCTCCGCCCGGAAAAGCATGCTGGCACGCGGCTTGCAATACAGGCAGCATCGCAATTATCGCCGTCAATCATGGACCAGGCCCTCAGTCTCGACATCATCCGCCGCCGCACCCGCCTGCGCGCCGCCACCACGCTCCTGCTGCTCGCCGGCCTGTGCGCCGGTGCGTGGGGCCTGAACCGCGTGCTGCGTCCCAGCGTGTCCGCCGACGACGTCGTGATCGCGCAGGTCCGGCGCGGGAACGTCGACAACACGATCGACGCCTCCGGCATCGTCATCCCCGTGCGCGAGGAAGTGGTGGCGAGTCCGGGCGCGAGCCGCGTCGCGAAGGTCCACGCCAAGCCGGGGCAGCAGGTCCGCGCGGGCGACCTGCTGCTGGAACTGGACGACCGCGACATCCGCCTCGCACTGGAAGCGTTGAAGGAACAACTGGCGCAGCAGGACAACCGCATCGCGACCCTGGCGCAGGAACTGCAGCAGAAGCGCACGCAGATCGCCAGTGCCATCGAACTGCTGGAGATCGACCTGCAGGCCGCGCGCGCCACGCTGGAACGCAGCCAGAAACTGCGCAGCAGCGGCCTCGTGTCGGGCGAAAACCTGCTGACGGCGGAACTGAACGTCAAGCGCACGGAGATCCAGCTGCGCCAGCAGCGCGCGCTGCTCGAGGACACGCGCCGCGGCACCGCCAGCAACGTCGCCGCGGCCGGCCTGCAGAAAGCGATCCTGCAAAAGCAGATCGCGCAGCAGGAACAGCTGCTCGACCGCACCCGCGTGCGCGCCCCGTTCGCGGGCATGCTGACCTGGCTGGTCGAGGATGAAGGCGCCAGCGTGGCGGCGGGCCAGCTCGTGGCGCGCGTCTCCGAATCGAACAACTACCGCGTCGAAGCCACGCTGTCCGACTTCCACGCGCGCCAGCTCGCGCCCGGCCAGGCCGTGCGCGTGGCGCAGAACGGCGAGATCCTGGCCGGCACCGTCCACACGATCCTGCCCGAAATCCAGAACGGCACGATCAAGCTGCTCGTCGACCTGGCCCAGCCCCGCAACGCGCATCTGCGCAACAAGATGCGCGTGGACGTCGACGTGATCACCGAACGGCGCGCGCACGTGCTCGTGGTCGACAACGGCGCCGCGTTCAACGGCCGCGGGCCGCAGCCGGCGTTCGTCGTGGACGGCGGCGTGGCGCGCAAGCGGACGATCACGCTGGGCGCCAGCGACGGCAAGGTGGTCGAAGTCGTCGCGGGCGCGCGCGCGGGCGAACGCGTGCTCGTCTCGGATACGCACGCATTCAAGGACCTGGACACCATCCGCATTTCGAATTGACGCATTATCCAACCCTACGAGGACGCCATGATCAGACTGCATAACGTCAGCAAGACCTACCGCACCGACAAGGTCGAGACGCTGGCCTTGAAAGACATCGACCTGTCCATCGACCGCGGCGAGTTCGTCGCCATGATGGGCCCCAGCGGCTGCGGCAAGAGTACCCTGCTGAACCTCATCGGCCTGCTCGACCGGCCGGGCCGGGGCAGCGTGGAAATCGACGGCGCGGCGATCGCCTCGTACCGCGACAAGGACGTGGCGCGCCTGCGCAACCGCACGTTCGGCTTCGTGTTCCAGAGCTTCCACCTGATTCCCGACCTGCGCGTGATCGACAACGTCGAGCTGCCCCTGCTCTACCGCAGCGTGTCCGGCGGCGAACGGCGCCGGCTCGCGCGCGCGGCGCTGGAGCGCGTGGGCCTCGGCGCGCGCATGGACCATTATCCGAACCAGCTGTCCGGCGGCCAGCAGCAGCGCGTGGCGATCGCGCGCGCCATCGTCGGCGAGCCGCTGGTCCTGCTCGCGGACGAACCGACGGGGAACCTGGACAGCAAGATGGGCGCGGAGGTCATCGACATCCTCCTCAGGCTGAACGCCGAGGGCACGACGGTCGTGATGGTCACGCACGACGAGATTGACGCCCGCCGCGTCGGCCGCATCGTGCGCGTGTTCGACGGCCAGCTGGTGGAACCGGAGCGTCTCCATGCTGCGTAACTACCTGCTGACCGCCTACAAGGTGTTCATGCGCCGCAAGCTGTTCACGGCGATCAACCTGGCGTGCATCGTGCTCACGCTCGTCGTGCTGATGGTGATCACGGCGCTCCTGCAGACGACGTTCTGGCCGGGCGGCGTGGAAGGCAGGAGCGACCGCTTCCTGCAGGTGTACGGCATCCGCAGCGAGGGCCGGGACGGCAAGAACACGCGCACCACCCTGCTCGGCTACAAGACCGTCGACAAATACCTGAAGCCGATGACGGGCGTCGAACGCGTGTCGGCGTTCACCGTGCCGGGCACGGTGTCCGTCTACCAGGGCGACCGCGTGAGCCAGCTGGACCTGCGCCGCGTCGACGCCGACTACTGGAAGATCCTCGACTTCCACCTGCTGGCCGGCCGCCTGCCGGACGAAGACGACGACCGCCTCGGGCGCCTCGTCGCCGTCGTCAACGCGTCGACCGCGCGCCGCCTGTTTCCCGGCGCCGCCGCGGTGGGGCAGCGCATGAGCGTGAGCGGACAGACGTTCGAGATCATCGGCGTCGTCGCGGACGTCATCCACATCAACGCCTACGCCGACATCTGGGCGCCGCTGACGACGTTCCCGTCGACCGACTACCAGAAGGACCTCACGGGGAGTTTCGCCGCCCTGCTGCTGGCGCGCTCGAAGGACGATCTGCCGCGCATCCGGCGCGAGGTCGCGCGCATCGCGACGACCTTCGTCAGCGACGACCCCCGCACCTATCCGGCCACGCGGTTCTGGGCCGACAGCAAGCTGGACGTGTTCGCACGTGTGCTCCTGAGCCGGCAGAGCGAGGCCGATTCGGGCGCCGCGCGGCTGCTGCTGATGATAGGCGGCGGCATGCTGCTGTTCATGCTGCTGCCCGCGCTGAACCTCGTGAACCTGAACATGGGACGCATCCTCGAACGCAGCGCCGAGATCGGCGTGCGCAAGGCGTTCGGCGCCACCAGCCTGCAACTGGCGGGCCAGCTGGTCGTCGAGAACGTGCTGCTGTGCCTCGCGGGAGGCCTGCTGGGCCTTGCCTGCGCGCGCCTCGTGCTGTGGTGGCTCGAAGCGTCGCAACTGATTCCCTACCTCGACGTCGACATCAACCTGGCGGTGTTCGGTTGCGGCATGCTGCTGTCCCTCGTCTTCGGCCTGCTGTCCGGCGCGCTGCCCGCGTGGAAGATGTCGCGCCTCGATCCCGTCCATGCCCTGAAAGGAGCCGCGTGATGCTGCGCCACCTGCTGCAACTCACCTGGAAGCGCAAGTCCAGGAATCTGATGCTGAGCCTCGAGATCCTGCTGGCGTTCGCCATCGTGTTCGGCATCGCCGCGTTCGGGCTCCGCTTTTGGCAGCTGTATCGCGAACCGATCGGATTCGACGGCACCGACGCATGGTCGGCCGCCATGCAGTTCTCCGACGTGCCGGCCGATGCGATTTCGCCGGACACCTACGACCTGCTGCGCCGCAGCCTGCTCGAGTTGCCGGAGGTGCGGGCCGTCGGCTTTGCCACGCACTCGCCGTACACCTTGTCGACCTGGACCACCAGCTTCAAGTCGCCGCAGACCGGCGCCAGGGTGGACACGGACACCATCGAAGTGAGCGACGACGTCGCCGCCGCGCTGGGCGTGCACCTCGTGGCCGGGCGCTGGTTCGACGCCACCGACGAAGGCCGCAGCGAGCTTCCCGCGGTGCTGAACCGGCGCATGGCGGCCGCGCTGTTCCCCGGCCGGCCGGCGCTGGGCCAGCGCTTCACGAGCGCGGAAGACGGCCCGCCCCGCACGTACCGGGTCGTGGGCCTGGTCGACGCCTTCCGCAACAAGGGCCCGTTCATGACGCCGACGAACTTCGTCATCGCCCGCTTCGCGCCGCACACGAGCCAGTCGCGCGTGCGTACCATCCTGCTCAAGGTCGCGCCGGGCACGCCGCGCGCGTTCGAGGCGAAGCTGAACCAGCGGCTCAAGGCGGTCCGCAACGACTGGTCGTACGAGATCGCGCCGCTGGCCTCGATGCGGGCCTCGCTGCTGAAGGAGCAACTGGTGCCGCTGGCCGTCGTCGCCGTCATCGCCGCGTTCATGCTGGTCATGGTCGCCTTCGGCCTGTTCGGCGTGCTGTGGCAGAACACGACGCACCGGATTCCCGAAATCGGCCTGCGCCGCGCGCTCGGCGCCAGCGCCGCCAGCATCTACCGGCAGATCGTGTTCGAACAGCTGCTGCTGTGTTCATTGGCCATCGCCGCCGCGCTCGTGCTGCTCGTGCAGCTGCCCCTGACCGGCGCGCTGGGCGAGACCCTGAACTGGCAGGTGTTCGCCGGTGCCGTCCTCCTTTCGATGGCCGTTATCTATCTGCTATCCTTGGCGTGCTCGCTCTATCCGGGCTGGCGCGCGAGCCGGCTCGCTCCGGCGGCGGCGCTGCATTACGAATAAAAGGCATCCATGGAATCACAACGCAGGCGGCGCGTACTGGTCGTCGACGACGATCACGCCGTCCAGGTCTCGCTGGCCCTGCTCCTCAAGCAGGCCGGCTTCGACGCCGCATGCGCGGACGGTCCGCCCGAGGCGCTGGCGCAGCTCGAATCGGGCGCCTTCGATCTCGTTTTACAGGACATGAACTTCTCGCTGCAGACGAGCGGCGCGGAAGGCCTCGCCCTGCTCGCGCAGATCAAGGCGATGCATCCGGCGCTGCCCGTCCTGCTGATGACGGCCTGGGGCTCGATCGCGCTGGCCGTGCGCGGCGTGAAAGCGGGTGCCGCCAACTTCTTCACGAAGCCCTGGGACAACGCCCAGCTGGTCGACCTGATCGGCGCGACGCTGGACCTGGGCGCGCCCGCCGCGCCGGCCTGCCGCACGCGCGCCGCGCTCGATGCGAAGTACGACTTCGCGGGCATCGTCGGCGAGCATCCGAAACTGTTGAAGGTGCTGGAGACGATCGCGCAGGTCGCGGCCACGCGCGCGCCCGTGCTGGTGCTGGGCGAGAGCGGCACGGGCAAGGAACTGATCGCGGACGCCATCCACCGCAACAGCCCGCGCGGGCTTGCTCCCATCGTCAAGATCAATATGGGCGCCATCGCCACGTCGCTGTTCGAGAGCGAGATGTTCGGCCACGTGCGCGGCGCGTTCACCGATGCGAAGACCGACCGCAAGGGCCATGTGGCGAGCGCCGACGGCGGCACCTTGTTCCTCGACGAGATCGGGGAGCTGAGCCGCGGCGACCAGGTCAAGCTCCTGCGCGTGCTGCAGGACCAGCGCTACCAGCCCGTGGGCGCGAGCCGCGCGGAACAGGCCGACGTGCGCGTCGTCTCGGCCACCAATCGCGAACTGGCGGAGCTGGTGGCCAGCGGCGACTTCCGCGAAGACCTGTTCTACCGGCTGAACCTGATCACGATCCGCCTGCCGCCGCTGCGCGAACGGCGCAGCGACATCCCGCTGCTCGCGCGCCACATCGTGGCCGCCGTGGCCGACGGCTACGGCCTGGGCACCGTCGGCCTCGCGCCGCAGGCGCTGGACTGGCTCGCCGCGCAGCCGTGGCCCGGCAACATCCGCCAGCTGAAACAGACGCTGGAACGCACGCTTCTGCTGGCCGGCAAGGACGTTCTCACGCAGGCGGATTTCCAGGCCACGAGCGCCGTCGACGACAACGTGCCCGGCACGCGGCTCGGCGTCGACGGCATGACGCTGGAGCAGGTCGAGCGCCTGATGATCGAGCAGGCGCTGCGCCAGCATGCGGGCAATATCTCGCGCGTCGCCAAGGCGCTCGGCCTGTCGCGCACCGCGCTGTACCGCCGGCTGGAACGCCACGGCCTCGGCGACGGCGCGCAGCCGGTCGAATGATGCGCATCCGGCTCGGCACCTACGTCGTGGCGCTGCACCTGCCGCTGTTCGGCTGCGCCGCCCTGCTGCTGCCGGCGCGGCCGCTGTGGTTCGTCGGCGCGGAAGGCCTGCTGCTGGCCAGCCTCGCGCTGGGCTGGTGGCTCGTGCGCCAGGCGCTGGAGCCGCTCGGCTACACGCGCCGGTTCCACGATCTCCTGCAGGACCAGCAGTACGCCAACCGCCTGGCCGCCCCCGCGTCGTCCGAACTGGACGACCTCGTGGGGACGTTCAACACAATGCTCGCCGCCCTGCACCGCGAGCGCCTGGCCATCGGCGAGCAGCAGGGGTTTCTCGACCGCCTGCTGGAAGCGACGCCGGCCGCCGTCCTCGTGTTCGACTTCGACGGCGCGATCAGCCTCGCGAACGCGAGCGCGGGCGCGCTCCTCGGCCTGGACCACCCGCAGGGCAAGCCCTTGTCCGCATGGGCCGGCGCCGGCGGCGGCTTCGCGCCAGGCCTCGATGCGCGCGGCCGCGCGCGCGGCCGCGAACTCGTCGGCCAGCTGGATGCGCTGCCGCTGGGCGAGTCGCGGCTGCTGACGGACCTCGACGGCCGCCGCTACCGCGCCCAGCGCGGCCAGTTCTACGACCGCGGTTTCGCGCGCCACTTCCTGATGGTCGAGGAACTGACGGCCGAACTGGAAGATTCCGAGCGCGCCACCTACGAGCGCCTGATCCGCGTGCTCGCGCACGAAGTCAACAACACGGTGGCGGCGACGGGCTCGGTGCTCGATTCGCTGCTGTTCTACCGCGGCCAGCTGGCGGAGCCGGACGCCGGCGACTTCGCCACGGCCATCGTCGCGGTCAAGCGCCGCAATGCGAGCCTGGGCGAATTCATCGACCGCTTCACGAAGGTCGTCAAGATGCCGCCGCCGGAGCCGCGCCCGACGGACCTGAAAGCCGTCGTCGACGACATCCTGTGGCTGAACCGGGAACAATGCAACAGCCGCGGCATCGCACTGGGCTGGCACCGCTGCGACACGGTCGCGCCGCTGGCGCTGGATGCGCAGCTGATCGAGCAGGCGCTCATGAACATCGTCAAGAATGCGATGGAAGCCATCGAGGCGGCCGGCCAGGCGCACGGTACGGTCAGGCTGGAGCTCGCGGACGAAGGGCGGCGCGTGCGGCTGTCCGTCGTCGATTCCGGCAACCTGCTGGCGACCGGACCGGCGCGGCCCTTGTTCACGCCGTTCTTCACGACGAGGAAAGGCGGCCAGGGGATCGGTCTGATGTTCGTGCGCGAGGTGCTGCAGCGGCACGGGTGCACGTATTCGCTGGCGCCGGGCGCGCCGGGAGAGACGCGGTTCGATATCTGGTTCCCGGCCGGATGATGCCGGCGATCGCGCGTAGAACACGAATCGATCCGACCGCGTAGGGTGGGCACCCCGTGCCCACCATGCACGCCATCAGCTCTTCGGATATTTGATGGTCATCTCGCGCAGCAGGTTGTCCGCATGGTCCACTTCCTTCATCACCCACAGCATGTAGCGGATATCGACATGAATGGCACGCGTGATCACCGGATCGAAATACCAGTCCTTCGTGATCGACTCATAGGTCGAATCGAAGTTCAGGCCCACGAGTTCCCCGCGCCCGTTCATCACGGCGGACCCTGAGTTGCCGCCCGTCGTATCGGCGCTCGACAAAAAGTTCACGGGCACCGTGCCCAGCACAGGGTCCCTGAACTGGCCATAGCGCTTGTCGCGGATGGCCTGCAGCAGCGCCGGCGGCGCGTCGAACGGCGCCTTGCCGGTCTGCTTCTCGAGGATGCCTTCGACCGTCGTGAACGGCCCCTTGAGGATGCCGTCGCGCGGGCTGTACGGGGCGACCGTGCCGTAGGTGACGCGCAGCGTGCCGTTGGCGTCCGGGTAGACCGGCTTGCCCTGCGACTTCTTCCACGCGATGACCGCATCCATGTACTGCGGCACGACCCGCTCCAGGTTGCCGTCGACTTCCTTGCGGCGCTCTTCCAGCGCCATGCCGACGTCATGCAGGCGCACGGCCAGCTGGATGAACGTGTCGTTCGACTTGCGGAACGCGTCCGCATCGCGGCCGATCCACGCGAGGCGCTTCGCCGTGTCGCACAGCTCCGTCCCCTTGTACAACGGCGCCAGCGCGTTCTGCGAAGGCAGCAGCGCGTCGAGGCCGTGCGGGCGGACCTTCGGATCGATCTTGCCGTAGCGGACCAGCGCGGACTGCCAGCGGGCCTGGTCGACGCTCGGCACGAACGATTGCTCGAGGCGGGTCAGGCGCGCCTTGATGAACGCGACGTCGCGGTCCTGGTAGCCGGCGTCGCGCTGGGCGTCCGGCTTCTGGTGTTCGAGCGCGAGGCGGTACAGCGTGCGCGCGCTGGTCAACAGGTCGCTGTGCGTGGCTTCGTGCCAGGCCGTTTCCTGCGTCGTCGTCGCCATGTCGGCGGCGATGGCGGCGTCGAGGTCGGCCATCAGGTTCTTCGGCCCCGTGCCGTGATGCTTGTACCAGGCGCGGAATTCGGCGTCCTGAGCATCCTTGATGGCCGCGATGTCCTTGCGCGCGAAGCCGTCCAGCAGGCCGCGCGTCTTCTTCAACACATTGTTCAGGCTTTTCGCCACGCTGGCATAGCGCACCGTGTAGTCCGGGTTGCCCATCGTGGCGGCCGCGATCACGGACAGGTCGGCCGTGATCGACGCCACCTTCGCCGGATAGTCGACGTCGCGCGCGAAGCGGATCTCGGCGGGCAGCTTGTAGCGGCTCGTGCGGCCCGGGTAGCCGGCCAGCAGGATCGGGTCGCCCGCTTTCAGCCCCTCGGCGGAGACGACGAGGAAGCTCTTCGATTTGTACGGCACGTTGTCCGGCGACGGATCGGCCGGGCGGCCGTCGCGGCCGACGTAGGCGCGCAGGAAGGAAAAGTCGCCGACGTGGCGCGGGAATTCGTAGTTGTCGATGTCGCCGCCGAAGTCGCCGACGCTGTTGGCCGGCGCGTAGACGAGGCGCACGTCGCGGATCAGCAGCTGCTTGACGCGGTAGTACGCGCCGCCGCGGTTGAACGCGGGGACCGAGCAGCGGAACGCCTTGTCGCTCTCGCATTCGGCGATCAGGTGCTTGATGCGCGCCTCGACCTGTTCATGGCGCTCGCGGCCGGACAGGCTGGGCGCCAGGCCTTTCAGCACACGGTCCGTCACGTTCTCGACCTTCTCGGTCACGTAGACCATCGTGTTCGGGCCGCCCGGCAGTTCGTCGGCGCGCGTCCTGGCGAGGAAGCCGCTGGCGATGTAGTTGTGCTCCGGGGTCGAATTGCGCTGGATCGCGCCGTAGCCGCAATGGTGGTTCGTCACGACCAGGCCGTCCGGCGACACGAACGATGCGGAGCAGCCCGGCGTCGCGACGATGGCGCTCATCGGGTGTTTCGACAGGTCGGCGAGACGCTCGGCCGGGATCGTGATGCCGATGCGTTTGAGCTCGGATTTCAGTTGCGGCAGCTGGTGCGGCTGCCACTGGCCCTCGTCGGCGAACGCACAGGCGCTGGCCCCCAGCAGGGCGACGGGAAGGACGACGGATTTGAACAAGACAAACCTCAGATGCAAAAAAAACAAACATCAGTATATCGTCTGTCCGTCTTGTTACGGAAACAAAATTGTCACCATCCGCCGTGCGGGAGTATGTACAGCCCGTATATTGACGTCGCACGGACACCACATCCCGCAAATTCCGCAATCAGGCGTATTTACGTTTGCGCCGCCGCAGCACCGCCATGCCCATCAGGGCAGCCGCGCACAGCGCCGGCGACGCCGGTTCGGGCAGGCCGACGCGCACCTCGTCCAGCGCCGGCGCGCTGTAGCCCGCCTGCCGGTTCGGCGCCGAAAAGGCGAAGTAGCGCACCTCGTCGAAGCCGGCGCCGTCGCCCAGGCCGAGCACCGTCCCGCGCGCCATGCTGAAGTTGCCGCTGCCCGTGCGCAGGCCGTCGTCGTACGTGGCCCAGTACCCGTTCAGGGCCTGGTAGCCGCTGCCGGCCGCGAACTCGATCCGGTAAAAGTCGGCGCCGTCCGCCTTGCGCACGCTGATGTACGCGTTCATGCCGGACGTCGCCATGTAGTTGCCGGCAAACGCGGGACTCAGGTCCGACACGGCGTCGTAGCAATCCACGCCGGCATAGCCGCAACCGTTGTTGGCGCCGTACCCGCTGAAGTGGAACAGCAGGCCGTCTTCGACCCAGTCGTTGGCGAGCGTCGTGTTCAGGTCGAAATGGGCGGTGTTGGTCGCGACGCCCACGGCCGTGCCGGTGCCGAAGGTCTGCAGCACGGCGGCGCCGGCGGCGTGGCAGGCCAGCGCCAGCGCGGCCGCGGCGGTGGCCGCGGACATGAGTCGGATCTTGCGTTGCATCGTTGTCTCCATCATGGGGTCGGGATCAGGTCGAGCGCGTCGTAGCTGTAGCCGGGGCTCAGGAAGCGGGTGCCGCTGGTGCCGCTGATGGCCGTCAGCGTCAGCACGTTCTGGCCCACCACCAGCTCACTGGCCGGGATGTCGAACGTGTACATCGTGTTGTTGCCGCGGTAGGTGCCGACCGTCAGCGTGCGCGATTTCGGCTGTGTGGACGCCGGCGGATTCGCCGACACCCAGCCGTTCACCTGCGCCTTCGGCCGCCCGCCCGCGAATGCGTCCGTGATGCCGACCCGCAGCGTGAGCGGCACGATCTGGCTCTGGCGCAGGTTGAAGCGCACGGTCAGCGCCCCGTTCACGTCCTTCCACTGGTAGGCGGGGAAGCCGGTCGCCGGCGCCGACGTGCCGACCACGTAGTCGCCCGGCGTCCACGACGCCATGCGCACGTCGGACGGGTGCATCGTCGTCACCTTGCCGCCGTTGATGAATTCCGCTGGCGAGCCGTCCCAGTCGCCGATGCGCCACAACGCCGCCGCGCTGGCCGGATCGCCCGTCACGGCGACGGTGCCGGCGTTGGTCGTGGCGCCCGCGCCCACCGTCACTGTGCGCGTGTCCACCGCCAGCTCGTTCTTGTAGACCTTCATCGTGTAGGTGCCGGGGATCATGCCGGCGCTCGTGAAGTGGCCGTCGAAGGCGTCCGCCGTCGTCCAGTACTGCGCCGCCGCATTGGAAAAGCCCACCGTGTAGGCGAAGCGCGCGTCGCGGCCCGTGATGGCGGCGCCGCTGACGGCACCGCGCGCTTCCGGCGCCACCCAGCCGGTGAGGCCGAGGGTGCCGAGCCAGGACGTGTCCACCGGTCCCGGCGCCGAGCCGTCGTTGAACACCATCGTGTACGTGTTGAGGATGTTCGTGCGCAGCGCCTCCGTCTGGCCCTCGCCGTAGTTGATGATGTACGTGATCTCCTGGTCCGTGCTCGTCCCCTGGTTCAGCAGGCTGCGGTAGAACGGGCCGCCGGAATTGCCCTCGTTGTTGTCGCGGACGATCCACAGGCCGGCGTTGGTCCCCGTCGCGCCGATGTATTGCCAGTCCTTCAGGCGCATGTTCGAGTAGTGCTTGGAACGCGTCTCGCCGTTCGCCATGCCGAACACGTCGCCGGATTCGATCGCGCCCGTGTTCCCGCGCAGGTCGGACGGCGCCGGTCCGTTGGGCAGCCGCGCGATCGGCACGCGCACGATGAAGCGCGCCAGGTTCAGCGTGTCCGGCTCGCTCGTGAAATACGTCCCCATGTAGATCTTCGCCTCGCCGCGGCGGGCGATGTAGTAATGGGTCAGGTTGCCCGCCCTGACGGTCACCTTGACGACGTCGCTGCCGACCGTCTGCGCGGCCACGTCCACCGCCGAGATGCCCTTGTACAGGTAATCGAAGCCGGAATTGACCTGCGTGCCGCGCGCCTGGTCCTGGTACTCGGCGCCGTTGTAGACCATCGAGGCGATGTCCCCGGCCGACTGCGTGCTGACGCCGTTGTCCAGCCGGCGAATCTTGAAGACGAGGCCCGCGCCGGTGTCGATCGTATAAAAATTCGCGTCTTGCGCGAGGCCGAACGAGGATACCGTGGCGGTGCCCGCCAGCATCCGGGTGCCCCCGCCGGTGGCGGTTGCGGTGCCGCCGCCATCGCCGCCGCAGCCGGCGGCCAGTACACATAACGTCGTCGCCAGCGCGAACGGGGTCCTGCGCAAGAACATGTGCATCGTCTGTCTCCTGATTGTTGGGTAGGCCGGGGACGTCCGGCCCGATCGTCGAGTCCATCGTTGCCGTATCAGCACACAAGTATTGACGGCCTGCGCGCGCCGGGTCAACCGGGCGCACGGCGCCGGCAGCAAAGAATCACGCGCTTGAGCGGAGGGGCGTGGATGCAGCTAGAATGACGGGTCCGGCGCCGCCCGGAGACTCCCCCGAATCCATCATGCCCAGCTTCCTCGCCCCCGTTTCCGCCACCCTGCGCCGCCTGTCGATCGACACCTTCACCATCCTGCTGCTCGCCACCGTCGCCCTCGCGAGCGTGCTGCCGTGCGGCGGCCAGACGGCCGTCGTCCTCGGCAAGGTCACCACGGCCGCCATCGGCCTGCTGTTTTTCCTGCACGGCGCCAAGCTGTCGCGCGAGGCGATCGTCGCCGGCTTCACGCACTGGCGCCTGCACCTGCTGGTGCTCGCGTCCACCTTCGTCATGTTCCCGCTGCTGGGCCTCGCCCTGAAGCCGCTGGCGGGCGGCATCGTCACGCCCGAGCTGTACGTCGGCATCCTGTTCCTGTGCACCCTGCCCTCGACCGTGCAATCGTCGATCGCCTTCACGTCGATGGCGCGCGGGAACGTGGCGGCGGCCGTGTGCAGCGCGTCGGCGTCGAACTTCGTCGGCATCTTCGTCACGCCGCTGCTCGTGTCGACGCTGATCGTGCGTGGCGCGGCGGGCGGCTCGTCGCTGGATGCCGTGGTCGCCATCGTCGAACAGCTGCTGCTGCCCTTCCTCGCCGGCCAGTTCCTGCGTCCGTGGATCGGCCGCTGGGTGGACCGCCACAAGCCGATGCTCAAGATCGTGGACCAGGGCTCGATCCTGCTGGTCGTCTACACGGCGTTTTCCGAATCCGTCAACGAGGGCCTGTGGCACAAGCTGTCGGGGCAATCGCTCGCGGGCCTCGTCGTCATCAATTGCGTGATGCTGGCGATCGCGCTCGGCCTCGCCACGTGGACGAGCCGGCGCCTGGGCTTCAACCGCGAGGACAGGATCACCATCGTGTTCTGCGGCTCGAAGAAGAGCCTCGCGAGCGGGGTGCCGATGGCCAAGGTGTTGTTCGCGCCGGGCGCGCTGGGCATGGTGATCCTGCCCGTGATGCTGTTCCACCAGATCCAGCTGATGGTCTGCGCCGTGCTGGCGCAAAAATGGGGCCGCGAATAACACCGGGGTCAGAGCCCGATTTTTGGAAATTTCTTTGAGGACGTTGCCAAAATCGGGGCTCTGACCCCGGTTTATCTGGCCAGCGCGAGGCCGCCCCACCACACTTCGGGAAGCGCGGCCGCCAGCATCATGCCCGGGCCCAGGGCCGTGATGAGCCAGCGCCGCCGCGGCGGCAGCCATGCGGTGCGCGGGTCGGCCAGGCTCGCGCGGACGTCGCGCCAGCCGAAGCATCCCAGCGCCAGCAGACCGAGCGTGAACAAGGACCACCGCGCCGCATCGTCCAGCAGCGCGGCGAAGTCCGTGTCGAGGTAGGCCAGCGCCGGCAGCGCGAGGCACACGCTGCCCAGCAGTTCGGCCGTCGCGATGGCGGCGCTGCGGCCGCGGCGGCGGAAGTCGCGGCGCAGCATCCAGGCCGACAGCGCGACGTCGCCGGCCAGGTACAGCGCGGTCCATCCGGGCATGGCCGCTACTCCTGCGCGGTGAGCCGGTCCGCGTGCCAGCCGCCGCCCAGCGCCTGGATCAGCGCCACGGCCGTCGTCTGGCGGTTGCCCTGCGTCTGCACGAGCGCGCGGCGCGCGTTCAGCGCCGTGACCTGCGCCTGCACCACTTCCGAATAACTCACCTGGCCGGCCTTGTAGCGGTTCAGCACCTGCTCCTCGACCTTGTCCGCCGCCTGCGACGCCTGGCGCTGCAGGTCCTGCTGCTGCGCCAGCACGCGCGTGGCGGCCAGCTGGTCCTCGACGTCGGCGAACGCGGTCAGCACGGTCTGGCGGTAGCGCGCGACGGCCTGCTCGCGCGCCGCGTCCGCGCCCTGCACCGCGGCGCGGTTGGCGCCGCCGTTGAAGATGGTCTCGGTGGCCGACAGGCCCAGCGCCCACGCCACGCTCGATGCCTTGAACAGGTCGCCGATGGCGCTGGCCGACGGACCGTACGACGCCGTCAGGCCGATCTGCGGGAAGTACGCCGCGCGCACGATGCCGATCTGCGCATTGGCCGCGGCCACGGCGCGCTCGGACGCGGCGATGTCGGGCCGGCGCTCCAGCAGCGTGGACGGCACGCCGACCGGCACCTCCGGCACCGTCACGTTCCACGGCACGCCCGCCAGCGTGAAGTCGGCCGGCGCCTTGCCGATCAGGACGGCGATCGCATGCTCGAACTGCGCGCGCTGGCGCGCCAGCGTCAGGTCGTCGCTCTGGGCGCTGGCGAGCTGGGTCTGGGCCTGGTAGACGTCCGAGTGCGGCACGATGCCGACGTCGAAGCGGTTCTGCGTGATCTTGAGCACGCGCTGGTAGCCTTCGATCGTCGTGGCCAGCAGCGCGCGCTGGGCGTCGACCGAGCGCAGCGAAAAGTAATCCGTCGCCAGCTCCCCCTGCGCGGACAGGCGCGCGGACGCGAGGTCGGCCGCGCTGGCCTGTGCATTGGCCCGGGCCACGCCGACGCCCGCGCGCAGGCGGCCCCACACGTCCGGCTCCCAGCTGGAGCCGATGTTCAGGCGGTAGCTGTTCGACGTGCGTCCGCCGCCGTTGTTGTCGTTGCCGTTGTTGTTGCTGTTGTTGCCGGAACCGCCGCCGCTGCCGTTGCGGTTGGCGCCCGCGCCCAGCGTCACGGTCGGGAACAGCGCGGCGCGCTGCCCGGCCACGACGGCGCGCGCCTGGCTGTACGCGGCGACGGCGGCCGCCACGTTCTGGTTGCTGACCTCGACCTGGCGCACCAGGCCGTCGAGCACCGGATCGCCGAACAGGTTCCACCACGGGCCGCGTTCGAGCGCGTCGGCCGGTGCGGCGGGCGCCCAGCCCTGCAGCTCCTTGAAGGCCGCCGGATTCGGCGTCGCCGGGCGCTCGTACGTGGGCGTGAAGGCGCAGCCGGACAGCATGGCGGCGCCGAACAACGCGGCGTTCAGGGAACGAAAGATGACGGTGGTTCGCATGGTTCTGTTCATGGCTGGGAAGTCGAAGGCTGGTCGTCCAGCGGATGGCGGACCAGGTGGTGCTCGTCGGCGTTGCGGCGGCGGAGTTTGTCGAGGTAGACGTAGACGACCGGCGTGGTGAGCAGGGTCAGGAGCTGGCTGGCGACCAGGCCGCCGATGATGGCGATGCCCAGCGGCTGGCGCAGCTCGGACCCTTCGCCGAAGCCGATCGCCAGCGGCAGCGCGCCCAGCGCCGCGGCCAGCGTCGTCATCAGGATCGGGCGGAAGCGCAGCAGGCACGCCTCGCGCACGGCTTCGGTGGCCGACAGGCCGCGCGCGCGCTCCGCTTCCAGCGCGAAGTCGATGATCAGGATCGCGTTCTTCTTGACGATGCCGATCAGGAGGAACACGCCGATCAGGGCGATGATGGAAAACTCCATGTGGAACAGGAGCAGCGCCAGCACGGCGCCCACGCCGGCCGACGGCAACGTCGACAGCACGGTGATCGGGTGCACGAGGCTTTCGTACAGGATGCCCAGCACGATGTAGATGACGACGATGGCCGCGAGGATCAACAGCGGCTGCTGCTTGTTCGAGTCCTGCGCCTGCTTGGCCTGGCCCTGGAAGCTGCCGCGCACGTTGACGGGCATGCCGATGTCGGCCTCCGCCTGCATCACGGCCTGCTGCGCTTCCGACAGCGAATAGCCCTGTGCGAGGTTGAACGAGATCGTCGTCGCCAGCTCGCCGTCCTGGTGGTTGACGGAGCTCGGCGTCGAGCGTTCGGCGAAATGCGCGATGGCGGACAGCGGCACCATCGTCGTGGCCCCGGTCGACAGCGCGGCGCCGCTGGCAGGGTCGCGCGCGGCCGTCAGGTTGGCCGGCGCGGCCGCCGTGCCGGTGCCGGCCGTCGTGACGCTGGCCTTCTTGGCCGGCACGTAGACGTCGTCCAGCGCGGCCGGCGAGCGCGCGTACTTCTGCGCGACGCCCATGATCACGTGGTACTGGTTCAATTCGTCGTAGATGTTCGCGACCTGGCGCTGGCCGAAGGCGTCATACAGCGCGTTGTCGACGTCCTTGGCGCTGATGCCCAGGCGCGCGGCCGTCTGCTTGTCGATGTCGACGTAGGTCTCGACGCCGTTGTCCGCCTGGTCGGTGTCGACGTCCGTCAGCGCCTTCTGCCCCTTCATCGCGTCGGCCAGCTTCGTCGCCCACGTCTTGAGGTCGGCGCGGTTGTCGCTCTTGAGGGTGTACTGGTAGGTGGAATTGGACTGGCGCCCGCCCATGCGCAGGTCCTGCACCGGATTCAGGAACAGCTGCACGCCCGTCACGCGCGCGAGCCTGGGCCGCAGCCGCGCGATCACGGCCTGGCCGCTCTCGCCCTCGGCGCGCTGGCTCACGGGTTTCAGGTTCATGAACATGAAGCCGCCGCCCGCGCGCGAACCGCCCGTGAAGCCGACGACCGTGTCCACGGCGGGATCGCTCTTGATGATGTTCACCAGCTGGTGCAGCTTGCCCTGCATGGCCTGGAACGAGATGCTCTGGTCGGCGCGCATGCCGCCGTTGATCTGGCCCGTGTCCTGCTGCGGGAAGAAGCCCTTGGGCGCGGCGGAGAACAGGAAGACGTTCAGGGCGACGACGAAGGCGAGGATCAGCATGACGAGCGGCTTCATGTCCAGCGCCCAGTCGAGCGCGTGCTCGTACGATTTCAGCACGGCGTCAAAGCCGCGCTCGGCCCAGCGCGCGAGCCGGCCCTGCTTGCGCTGTACGTGTCCGTGCAGCTTCTGGCCGGGCTTCAGCAGCATCGCGCACAGCATCGGCGTCGTCGTCAGCGAGATCACCAGCGAGATCATCACGGCGGCCGACAGCGTGACGGCGAATTCGCGGAACAGCCGTCCCACCTGGCCGCCCATGAACAGCAGCGGGATGAACACGGCCACGAGCGAGAGGCTGATCGACAGCACCGTGAAACCCACTTCCTGCGCGCCCAGCAGCGCCGCCTTCATGCGGTCCATGCCCTGCTCGACGTGGCGGCTGGTGTTTTCCAGCACGACGATGGCGTCGTCGACGACGAAGCCGGTGGCGACGGTGAGTGCCATCAGCGACAGGTTGTTGAGCGAGAAGCCCAGCAGGTACATCACGCCGAAGGTGCCCAGCAGCGAGACGACGGTGGCGACGGCCGGCACGACGGTGGCGCGCACGCTGCGCAGGAACAGGCTCACCACGAGCACGACGAGCAGGATCGAGATCATCAAGGTCAACTCGATCTCGTGCAGCGAGGCGCGGATCGAATTGGTGCGGTCCGACGCGACCTGCATGCTCACGTCCTGCGGCAGCTGGGCCTGCAGCTGCGGCAGCAGCGCGCGCACGCCGTCCACGGTCTCGATGACGTTGGCGCCCGGCTGGCTGGTCACCAGCACGATCACGGCGGGCTGGCCGTTGAACAGGCCCAGCGTGTTGATGTTCTCGACGCCGTCCGTGACGTCGGCCACGTCCTGCAGGCGGATCGCCGAGCCGTCGCGCCAGGCGACGACGAGGCCCTTGTAGTCGGCCGCCGTGCGTCCGTTCGTCGGCGTGTTCGCCTGCGAATAGATCTGCAGGCGCATGCCCTGCCCCTCCAGCGCGCCTTTCGGCCGGTTGGCATTGGTGGCCTGGATCGCGGCGCGCACGTCCTCGGCCGCCAGGCCGTACTGGTTCAGCTGGTACGGGTTCAGGTCGACGCGCACGGCCGGCAGCGAGCCGCCGCCGATCTCCACGTCGCCCACGCCCTTCACCTGCGCGAGCTTCTGCTGCACGACGTTCGACACCTCGTCGTAGATCTGGCCGGGGCTGCGCGTCTTCGACGTCAGCGCGAGGATCAGGACGGGCGCGTCGGCGGGATTGGCCTTGCGGTAGGTCGGGTTGCTGCGCAGCGTCGCGGGCAGGTCGGCGCGCGACGCGTTGATCGCGGCCTGCACTTCGCGCGCGGCGGAATCGATCTGGCGGTTCAGGTCGAACTGCAGGTTGATGCGGGTGGAGCCGTTGCCGCTGTTCGACGTGATCTCGTTGACGCCCGCGATGACGGCGAGCCGCCGTTCGAGGGGCGTCGCCACCGACGTCGCCATCGTGTCCGGACTGCCGCCCGGCAGGTTGGCGGACACGGAAATCGTCGGGAAGTCGACCTGCGGCAGCGGCGACACCGGCAGCACGAAGAACGCGCCGATGCCCGCCAGCGCGATCCCGATGGTCAACAGGACCGTCGCGATGGGCCGCCGGATGAACGGTTGCGAAAGGCTCATGCGCCGGCTCCGCCGGGCTTCGGTTCCGTGCGCGGCTGCGCGGGTTCCGGACCGCCCCGGCGCCGCGCCGGGCGGTCGAAGGCGAGGTAGATGACGGGCGTCGTGAACAGCGTGAGCAGCTGGCTGACGATCAGGCCGCCGAAGATGGCGAGGCCCAGCGGCCGGCGCAGCTCGGCGCCCTCGCCCCAGCCGAACATCAGCGGGACGGCGGCGAACAGCGCGGCCAGGGTCGTCATGATGATCGGGCGGAAGCGCAGCATCGCGGCCTGGTGGATCGCGGTGCGCGGGTCCTTGCCCTCGTCGCGCTCGGCCTCGATGGCGAAGTCGATCATCATGATCGCGTTCTTCTTGACGATGCCGATCAGGAGGATGATGCCGATGATGCCGATCACGCCGAGGCCCTGGCCCGTGACACCCAGCGCCAGCAGCGCGCCCACGCCGGCCGACGGCAGGGTCGACAGGATCGTCAGCGGGTGGATGTAGCTCTCGTACAGCACGCCCAGCACGATGTACACGCAGATGACGGCCGCCAGGATCAGCCACAGCTGGTTCGACAGCGACGCCTGGTACGCGCCGGACGCGCCGAGGAAGGTCATGCTGACGGAGGCCGGCAGGCCGATCTCCCTGGCGACGTCCTTGATCGCCGCGACCGCGGTGCCCAGCTTGACGCCGGATGCCGTGTCGAAGCCGATCGTCGTGGCCGGGTACTGCGCCACGTGCGTGATCTGCAGCGGCGCGGCCTGCTCGGTGATGGAGGCGATGGCGGACAACGGCGTCGGCGCGCCGGAACCCGTGCGCAGCTGCAGGTTCTGCAATGCGTCCAGCGACATCGCGTCGTCCTGCTGCGCTTCCAGGATCACGCGGTACTGGTTGGTCTCGGTGAAGATGGTCGACACGATGCGCTGGCCGAACGCGCTGTACAGGGCGTCGTCGACGTTCGACGCCGTCACGGACAGGCGCGACGCGCTGTCGCGGTCGATGTTGACGTAGGCGGCCGCGCCGGTGGCGCCGGCGTCAGTGACGGCGTTCGCCAGCTCCTTGCGGCGCGCCATGGCCTCGACCATCTTGTTCGCCCACGTCGTCACCGTCTTCGTGTCCGCGCCCTCGATCGACAGGCGGTATTGCGTCGGCCCGGTCTCGGCATCGATGGTGAGGTCCTGCGTCGGCTGCAGGTACAAGGTCACGCCGGCCACGTTGCGCGCCACCCGGTCGCGCAGGCGCGCCATGATGGCACGCTGGTCGTCGTGCGATTTCTTCAGGTTGATCAGCATCGTGCCCGTGTGGAGCATCGTGTTGTTGGCGGCGTCCACGCCCACGGTCGACGCGAGCGATTCGACGTCGGGGTCGCTCAGGATCTCGCGCGCGGCGGCCTGCTGCATGTCGGCCATCGCGCCGTACGAGATCGCCTGGCGCGCTTCCACGCGCGCCTGCAGCTGGCCCGTGTCCTGCGTGGGAAACAGGCTTTTCGGGATGAACACCCACATCAGCGCCGTGAGCACGAGGGTGCCCAGCGCGACGAGCAGGGTCAGGCCCTGGCGCTCGAGCACCCAGTTCAGGCCGCGGTCGTAGTGGCCGACGGTCCAGTCGAAGAAGGACTGGAACTTGCGCGCGAACCTGGTTTCATGGGCCTTGTCGTGGTGCTTGAGCCAGCGGCCCGACATCATCGGCACGAGCGTCAGCGAGACGACGGCCGAGATCAGGATCGTGATCGCCAGCGACACCGCGAATTCGCGGAACAGCCGGCCCACGACGTCGCCCATGAACAGCAGCGGGATCAGCACGGCGATCAGCGACACCGTCAGCGAGATGATGGTGAAGCCGATCTGCGTGGCGCCTTTCAGCGCCGCCTCCATCGGCGGTTCGCCTTCCTCGATGTAGCGCGAAATGTTCTCGATCATGACGATGGCGTCGTCGACGACGAAACCGGTGGCGATCGTCAGCGCCATCAGCGACAGGTTGTTCAGGCTGTACCCCAGCAGATACATGACGCCGAACGTGCCGACGAGCGAGATCGGCACCGCGAGGCTGGCGATGACGGTCGCGCGCACGCTGTGCAGGAACGCGAAGATCACGAGCACGACGAGCACGACGGCCAGCACCAGCTCGATCTGCACGTGTTCGACCGACGCGCGGATGCCGTTGGTGCGGTCCGACAGCACGGCCATGTGGATGCTCTGCGGGAGGCTGGCCTGCAGGTCGGGCAGGCGCTGCTTGATGGCGTCCACGGTCGCGATCACGTTGGCGCCCGGCTGGCGCTGCACGTTCAGGATGATCGCCGGCTTCATGTTGGCCCAGGCGCCCAGCTTGACGTTTTCCGCGCTGTCGACGACCTTCGCCACGTCGCCCAGGCGCACCGGCGCGCCGTTCTTGTAGGAGACGATCAGGTTCGTGTAGTCGGGCACCGTCACCAACTGGTCGTTGGCGTTGATCGTGTAGGCGCGCGAGGGGCCGTCGAAGCTGCCCTTGGCGCTGTTGGCGTTGGCGCTCGTGATCGCGGTGCGCAGCGTGTCCAGACCGAGGCCGTTGGCGGCGAGCGCCTTCGTGTCGGCCTGGATGCGCACGGCCGGACGCTGGCCGCCCTGCAGCGTGACGAGGCCGACGCCCGACACCTGGCTGATCTTCAGCGCGAGGCGCGTGTTGACGAGGTTCTGCACCTCCGTCAGCGGCATCGAGTCGGACGTGATGGCGAGCGTCAGTACCGGTGCATCGGCCGGGTTGACCTTTGCATAGACCGGCGGCGCCGGCAGGTCGGTCGGCAGCAGCGAGCCGCCCGCGTTGATCGCGGCCTGCACTTCCTGCTCGGCCACGTCGAGCGTCTGGCCGAGCGTGAACTGCAGGGTAATCACGGAGACGCCGGCCGCGCTGTTGGAACTCATGCGCGCCAGGCCCGCCATCTGGCCGAACTGGCGTTCCAGCGGCGCCGTCACGGTGCGCGCCATCACTTCCGGGCTCGCGCCCGGGTACAGCGTCTGTACCTGGATCGTCGGGAAGTCGACCTGCGGCAGCGCCGACAGCGGCAGGAATTTATAGCCGACGAGGCCCGCCAGCACGATCGCCAGCATCAGGAGGGACGTGGCGACGGGGCGGCGGATGAAGGGGGCGGATGGACTCATGAAGCACCTCCGCGAAGCATGCACTCGTCGCCCCGGCGAAGGCCGGGGCCCAATTTCGTCGCGCCGACGCGGCGCGTGCAGGACTTGGGTTCCCGCCTGCGCGGGAACGACGGGCTGTTGCCGCGTGCCGTGGCGAACGCCCTCATTGCGCGGCCCCTTCCTGCTGCTGGCGGCGGCGGTGCTGGCGCTGCGCGCCGTCCTGCGCGGGCTGGGCGCCGGGCTGCGCGGCTTGCGTGGCCGGTGCGGCCGCGCCGGCCGCTGGCGCGGCCCCGCCTTGCCCGCCGTGGCGGCCCTTCCAGTTGCCCTGGCCGCCCGCCGCGCCTGCGCCCTGTCCGCGTGCCGGATGGTCGCCCGGCAGCGTCACCTTGGCGCCATCCTTGAGGCGGTCGGCGCCTTCCGTGATGACCGTTTCGCCGCCCGAGAGGCCGCTCGTGATCTCGACGCGCTCGGCGTTTTCCTCGCCGCGCTTCACGTTCGTCTGCGCCACGGTGCGGGTCTGCGGATCAAGCACGTAGACGTAGTCGCCGCTGACGCCGTGGCGCAGCGCCGTCACCGGCACGGTGATCGCGTTCTTGATGACGTCGACCTGCAGGCGGATGTTCACGAACTGGCTCGGGAACAGCTGCGCGCCCTCGTTGCCGAAACGGGCCTTGGCCTTGACGGTGCCCGTTTGCGTGTCGACCTGGTTGTCGAGGGCCATGAAGCGGCCCTGCGCCAGCTCGCGCGTGCGGGTGCGGTCCAGCGCCGTCGCCGGCAGGCTCGCGTTGCCGTTGATGCGCTGCTGGATCGCGGGCAGGCGGTCCTGCGGCACGGCGAATTCGACGTCGATCGGCGACTGCTGCGTGATCACGGCGATCCCGTTCGCATCGCTGCTGCCCACGAGGTTGCCGATGTCGACCGTGCGCAGGCCCACGCGGCCGGCGATCGGCGCGCGCACTTGCGTGTAGCCGAGATTGATGCGGGCGATGCCTTCGGCCGCCTTGTCGGTCGTGACGGTGCCCTGCAATTGCTTGACGAGGGCGGCCTGGGTGTCGACGTCCTGGCGCGCGATCGA
Source organism: Massilia sp. Root335 (assembly GCF_001425685.1). Classification (GTDB taxonomy): domain Bacteria; phylum Pseudomonadota; class Gammaproteobacteria; order Burkholderiales; family Burkholderiaceae_D; genus Telluria; species Telluria luteola. The sequence continues at coordinate 525,046 of NZ_LMCY01000003.1, forward strand.
GTCCTGCTGGAGCAGCGTCTGGTAGCGGCCCAGCGTGACCTTGGCCGTCTCGAGCTGGGCTTCGTCGCGCTGGCGCTGGCCGGTCGCCTGCAGCAGCGCCATCTGGGAGGGCCGCGGATCGATCGTCGCCAGCACCTGGCCCTGCTTGACGAGCTGACCTTCCGTGAACAGGATCTTCTGCAGCACGCCGCCGGTCTGCGGGCGCACGGTCGCGACCGCGGCCGGGGTCACGGTGCCGAGGGCGTCCAGCAGGATCGGGATATCCGCCCGCTCGGCCTTGCCGACGCCGACCGTCGTCGCCGGCATGCCGCGGCCGCCGCCCGGACCGCCGCGCCCGCCCCCACCCGGCCTGCCCGCGCCGGGGCCGCCCTGCGGCTGCTGGTGGACGAGGTGCCAGGCCAATGCGCCCAGGCCGGCCATCGCGAGCACGGCGACGACGGTGCCGATGACGCGGGTGCGGCGCGAACGCCTGGGTTGGGTCGGGGTTTTGTTCTTGTCGGGTGTGACGGTCGAATCCATGCTAGTCCTTGGCGGCCGGGTAATCAAAAGCACAATAAAAGTTCCCTGGCAATGTAGCACGTCACCCCATCGCTTTATGTTTCGTAACGTACAGACGAGAAATTCCTCAGCCGCATGAGCGGGCGTCCCGCCGGGCAACCGGATTTGCTTCTTTACGCGGATTTACACAGAAGCCTTCCACTTCCCGGGAGATCGAAACAAAAACGGGCGTGGGAGAGGCCCCACGCCCGTATTTCATCGCTGCCGCCATGTTTCGGCGTATGGATGCGCAACTACAAGCTGTTACAAACCTTAACGGCCCGGAAAGGTTTCAGGGCACCGCGCACAGGCAGTGCGTGACGGCCGCGAACGGTTGTCGGCGGTCGGCGACGCCGGCCAGCCAGCCCAGGTCCTTGCCGACCGGCGCCAGCGTGGTGCCGCCGAGGGCCGCCGCGCCGAGGTCGGCCGGCAGCAGGCCCAGCTTCACCTGCACGGTCAGCGCCTGCGCGTCCGACAAGCCGATGCGTTCCAGCAGGCGCTCGGCCAGCGTCGTCGGCGGCTCGGCGTACGTGACGCGGAAGTCGTCGCCCAGGTTCGCCCGCTTGGCCGCCGAGCGCAGCGCGTCGCCGTAGCTGCCCAGGCGGTCGACGAGGCCCCGCTCCTTGGCCTGCGTGCCGGTCCACACGCGGCCCTGGCCCACCTCGTCGATCTTCGCCGGCGTCGTCCTGCGCGCGATGGCGGCCCTGGTCGTGAACTCGTCGTAGATGTGGTTGATGGTGGACTGGATCAGCTGGCCGAAGCGCGGATCGAGCGGGCGCAGCGGATTGTAGGCGTCGGCCAGCCAGGTCGTCGTCACGCCGGCCGTATGGATGCCGAGTTTATCGCCGACCTTGTCGGCCGTCGGCAGGATGGCGAACACGCCGATCGAACCGGTGACGGTATCCGGGTCGGCGATGACTTCGTCGGCCGCAAGCGAGATCCAGTAGCCGCCCGACGCGGCCACGTCGCCCATCGACACGACGACCGGCTTGCCGGCGGCGCGCGTCAGTTCCAGCTCGCGCCGGATCAGTTCCGATCCGTACGCGCTGCCGCCCGGCGAATTGATGCGCAGGACGACGGCCTTCACCGACTTGTCTTCGCGCACGCTGCGGATCAGGTTCGCCGTCGAGATGCCGCCCACCATGCCGGGGCCGCCGGTGCCCTCGGTGATGTCGCCGGCCGCGACGACGACGGCCACCGCGTCGCCGAACGGCTTGTCCGGATGGCGCGACACATAGTCGGCAAAGCCCACCTGGCGGAAGCTCTTGATATGGTCGTCGTAGGCGCCGCGCTTGATGAACATGGCGCGCACTTCGTCGAGGGTCTTGATGCCGTCGATCAGCTTCCAGTCCAGCGCCACCTTGGCCGCGTTGCCGTGCGCCGCGTCGAGGCGCTGCGGCAGTTCGTCGATGCCCTTGGCGATGGCGCCCGCCGGCAGCTTGCGCGCCTTCTCGACTTCGGCCGTGTAGCTGCTCCACAGGCCGTTGTACAGGAAGGCGTCCGCCTCCTGCGCGGCCTGGGACGGGCCGTTGCCGATGAACGGCTCGGCAAAGCTTTTATACGTGCCGACCTTGATCACGTTGACGGTGACGCCGACCTTGTCGAGCGCATCGCGATAATAATTGCGGTGGCGGCCGAAGCCTTCGATCAGCACCATGCCCATCGGGTGCAGGTAGATTTCGCTGGCGTGCGCGGCGATCAGGTAGCGCTTCTGGTCGAAGCTGCCGCCCCAGACGACGACGCGCTTGCCGGCCGCCTTCACGCGCTCGACCGCGGCGCCGATCTCGCGCACCGACGCGAGGCCGCCGCCGCTCATCTCGTCCAGCAGCAGCAGGACCTCGCTCACGTTGGCGTCCTTGGCGGCGCCGTCCAGCGCCTTGAGCACGTCCGGCAGGCGCACGAGCCGGCGGCCGTTGCCCGAGAGGCCGGCGACGACGGAGTCGCGCACGCTGCCGGCGCGCTCCTCGACCAGTTCGCCCTTGAGATCCAGCACGAGGGCCGTCTTTGGCAACAGCGGCTTGAGACCGCCGCCGAACATGCTCCACACGAGGGCGACCAGGATGAGCAGGAAGATCAGGTTCAGCACGAAGCGGCGGGTGGCGTCGAGGCCGCGCCAGAGCGCGCCGGCGCCGCGGCGCATGGATGACAGGGGCTTGAATGGCATTAGGGCTCCGGCTAGTTGAAATTCGGTTCGGTGAGAGGCATGGCCCCGGCGCGGCGCGAGATCGCGAACAGGCCGGCGAACACGAGGGCGCCGTTCACGATCAGGAGTTCGAAGCCGAGGCGGTAACTGCCCAGCAGCGCATGCTGGTGGTATTCCAGCAGCGCGCACAGGAGGGGCGCGCCGACCGTCACCCACGGCACGAGCCGGTCGCACAATGTGCGCGTCGTCAGCATGCCGAAGGCGAACAGGCCGAGCAAGGGCCCATAGGTATAGCTGGCCAGCTTCAGGATCACGACGATCATGCTGGGATTGTCCACCCATTTGAACACCAGCACCATCGCCAGGAACAGCAGGGCGAACGCGAGGTGCACGTGGCGGCGCACGCGCACGCGCGCGGCTTCGGTGAGGTCGTCGCGGCGGCGGATGCCGAGGATGTCGATGCAGAACGTGGACGTCAGCGCCGTGATGGCGCCGTCCGCGCTGGGGAACAGCGCCGAGATCAGCGCGATCAGGAACACGATCTGGACCACGGCCGGCAGATGGCCCATGACGACGGCCGGGAAGATTTTATCGCCCGTCGCCGTGACGCCCGCCGCCGGCGCATACAGGTACAGCAGGCCGCCGAGGAACAGGAAGGCGCACAGCACGACGACCAGCACGGCCGTCAGGCTCAACAGGTTCTTCTGCGAATCCCGCAAGGTCTTCACGGAGATGGTCTTCTGCATCATTTCCTGGTCCATGCCGGTCATCGTCAGCACGATGAAGACGCCGGCCACGACCTGCTTGAGCCAGAAGCCGGGGCTGTCGACGTCGTGCGTGAACACGCGCGCCAGGCCTTTTTGCTGCATCTGCTGCAAGGCCTGCGGGATCGTCAGGTCGAGCTGGCCCAGCATGAAGATCACGCAGGCGAACAGGCCGGCGAGCATGCACGTCGTCTGCAGGGTGTCGGTCCAGACGATGGTCTTCACGCCGCCCTGGTAGGTGTACAGCAGGATCATGCCGAGGACGATGAAGGTCGTGAGCCAGAACGGGATGCCGAGGCCGTCGAGGATGATGTCCTGCAGGACCGCGACGACGAGGTACAGCCGGGCCGTGGCGCCGAACAGGCGCGACAGGATGAAGAACCCGGCCCCACTCTGGTAGGCGCGCCGGCCCAGGCGCACGTCGAGGTAGTGGTAGATCGACGTCAGGCGCAGGCGGTAGTACAGCGGCAGCAGCAGGTAGACGACGGCGATGTAGCCGATCACGTAGCCGATGAGGATTTGCGCATAGCCGAAGCCGTCCGTCCCGACGGCGCCCGGCACGCTGATGAAGGTGGCGCCGGACAAGGTCGTGCCGACCATGCCGAAGGCGACGAGCATCCAGTTGCTGCTCTTGTTGCCGATGAAAAAGCTGTCGTTGTTGGCGCCCCGCGACGTGACCCAGGCGACGCCCAGCAGCAGCGCGAAATAGGCGATGAGGATGCAGAAAAGTAAAGCCGGGGACATTGAAAATCCAGAATGTTGTCTGATCGCCCAGCAATATACACCCAAGGAAGCGCGGGAGTCAGATCCCCTGCCCCGGCGCCCGTTCGAACGGGCCGATGCACGCCTCCATCGTCTCGTTGCGGCACATCACGAAGCGGGCGCCGGACGGGTGGAAGCGGATGTAGTTGGTGGCGCGCGTGCCCGGCTTCATGATCTCGCCGGAGCAATCCTGCTTGCCGTTGTCCTTCACGATCTTGTCGTCGAGCTTGTAGAACCCCTTGGCGCTGGGCCGCTCCGCGACCGTGAACTCGCTTTCCGACACTTCGTCCGCGCTCTTCACGAGCGTCGTGCCGTCGCCGCGGAAGTGGTACGTCTCGGAACAGCCGAGTTGCGGAATGGTGAGGATCCAGATGCCCAGCAGCGGATGCGCGGCGGACGGCGCGGCGGCGTGTGCCGACAGGGAGGCTGCAACAGACAGGCAGGCGAACAGTCCGGTAAGCGTGCGCATGATGGGCCTTTGCATGACGGTGCGGGAAGCGCGGGGGCTTGTCATTATTGCACAGGCAAATGCGGGATGCGCGCGCGGAACAGCGTCGCCGCCGGACTGGCCGTCCGCCTCGGCGGGGACCCGATTACGTTGCGTGGATGCGGGCTGGACTTGGGCCCCCGCCTGCGCGGGGGCGACGGTTCAAGGGTTTGAGGCCGTCAATCCCCGCAATGCCGGGATTGACGGATTATCAGCCGTTTTCCGGCGGCGTCTTCGCCTTGGCCGGCCTGCGCGGCGCCCGTGTCGCCCGCTACTTTGCGGGCCCGAAGTACGGCTTGAACGCCTCCTGCACGTCCGACGGCAGCTGGTTGAAGTCGATGCGCTGGTTCCTGATTTCGGCACGCAATCGGTCGGGGCCACCGAACGCCCGAACGGTTCGCGCGGCAAGATCGCGGGCCAGCGCGCGCAGGATCGGGTCGGGCACGTTGCCGTCGTTCTCGGCATTCGGGTCGTGCACGTCGAAGGTCTCCGCCGCATCGTCACCGCCGCACTTGCCGTCCTTCGCGGTAAGAACGAGGCCGTTATCCCAATTCTCATAAAGCCGTCTTTCTCCTGCCGGGTCAGGACTGCGCCGCTTGAAAATCCCGGTCACGATGTAATAAGCCGATGCCGCATCGTTTACCCTGCCAAAAATCCACACCTGACCGGTGTACATCTCGTCATCGGCGATTTGGTCGCACGTCGCCCGTATGCCTTCCGGAAACTTCTCGACGTTGACCCGATCGAGCGGCAAGCGCAGGCCCAATACCGGAACCGTCAGGGACCGGGGCGGCCGATCGCTACTGGATGCGGAGGCAGTCGCGCCGAGCGCCAACAAGGCCGCTGCGGCGAATGTGTTAATAACGGTAGACGGCATAATGCGGCCTTTCCTTTCGATACGCTTTGCCTGCCCAAAAATCGCGCTGGACAAAATCCGACACCCAGTGCTTTCCGTCATAAGCGGCAACATGACCTGCCGTGCTGTCCGTATGCGGCTGCATGACCATCACATCGCCCTTGATGAAGTTGAACTTGTCCGGGTCCTTGACGGTGATCTCATGGAAACCCAACATCTCGAGGGCCGGGCCAAACTCCTTTCCGGTAGGCGGATAAACGCCGTGAAAGTTCGCACCGCCGGCTTGCAGCGCCTTTCTCACGTACTCGCCGCATTTCCTGTGGCTATGCATGTGCTTGTCGGCTGCGTCATAGAGATGCTTGGTGAACTTGTCGATGTCAACCGGCATCGCGCACCTCACGCGATCTTGTTGGCGGCAAGATCCCAGCCGCCGGCAGTATTCCCGCCGCTACCCCCGCCGATCTTTTGCTGGGTGTACTTCCACTTGATCTTCGAATACTTGAGGTTGACGTTCTCGGACAGGAAAGACTCATCGCCCCCCATGTGCGGCTTGACCATGCCGATGAGGACGTTTTCCATGTCGACCTCGAAGTACTTTACCCGGTCGCCGTTGCCGTCTGCGCGGAAGAACTCGAATTTCGCCTTTGGAATCGTTTTGCCCATCGCACATGCCTGGGCAAGGATGGGACTGGAGAGGTCCGTGAGCTTGGAAAACGAGATGTCCGACATGTCGACGCGCTCCGCGGTGTGGCCGCCGCCGGTCGACGCCGTGGCGCTGCGCGGCTGGTGGATGCCCCAGTGGACACCTGTGACCTCGATCCAGTCCTTGTGCTTGTCGTCCTGGGATTCGCCCTTGATGCCGTCAATTTGCAGGTACACGTCGATTGCCATTGATTGTCTCCGGTTGAAGATGACGTGGCGCCGACTCATTGGCACGGGCGTTTCCGATGCGGAATGCCCTGCCGCGGTCTGGCCCGGCGAGCACGCCGACGGTGGAGCCCCGTGGATGCCACGACGGCCAAAACGACCGACGTTGGCTTCCCGTTCGTGCGCAAGGCGGCTCCAATAAGGTCGGCAGGCTCGATCGAGGATTGTTGCGCCGAACAAGGCCACAAGATTTGGGCCCTATCAATCGGCGTGTTCGGACATGTCGACCAGGCTGCGGGAACGAAACGACAGCCGTCGACCGGCCAGACGATCCGTCACAAGATGTGGCATATCGTCCGGCAGGTCGAGCGGATTGGCTGATTACGACACAGCTTGCGCCGCAAACTGTGGTGCTTCATCGCGCCTGGGGTGCCCCAGCCGCTTCCGGATTCGGCCCGGGCACGCCGTACCGGCGCGCAACGGGCTGTCAGCCGTTTTCCGGCGGCGTCTTCGCCTTGGCCGGCCTGCGCGGCGCGCGCGTGGCCGGCTTGCGCGACGGGGCCTTGTGCGCCGGGCGGCTGGATTTCTTGCGGGCCGGTTTCGCGCCGTCGCCCTCGTCCTCGCCTTCCGGTGCGGCACCGTCGCCGGCCGGCATCGCCGCCTGCTCCGCGACGGCATGCTGCGCGTCGGCCGCGGCGGCGCTGTCTTGCTGTGCCGCCTGGTCCGGCGTCACGGCCGTGCCGGATGCCGGCACCTCCGCGGCGGGTGCCGCATCCTTGCGCGCGGCCGGCTTGCGCGGCGCGCGCGCGGGACGGCGGCGTTCCTTCACGGGCGCGGGCGCCTCGTCGGCAGCCGGCGCGACCGCGGCCGCATCGTCGGCCTCGGCCGCGGCCACCGGTTCGATCGCCTCGGCCAGGTCGGGCGTCGGTGCGGGCCAGGTCGCCATGGCGGCATCTTCGGATGCCGGCGCAGCGGCGTCGGCGCTTCCCGCCTGAGCCTCGCGGCCCTTGCGTCCACGGCCCCCGCGGCGGCGCGATTCGCGTGCCGCCGCCGGCACTTCCGTCGGCTGCTCGCCCTGGGTTTCGGCGGCCAGCTCGTCGCCGGCCTCGGACGCGGGCTGTGCCGGCTCGAG
>NZ_LMCY01000003.1:532628-645017 GCF_001425685.1 Massilia sp. Root335
TTCGCGCCGCGGTAGACATAGGTGCCGGATTTTTCGTCGCGGCCGAATTCGAACAGGCCGCGCGTCTGCGCCTCTTCCAGCAGGTTGCCGAAGGTACGGAAGCCGTAATAGGTCTCGGAGAAATCCGGGCGGCGGCGCTTCAGCGTGTCCTTCAGCAGCGACGCCCAGATCTTGCCCGTGTCGCCCCGTTCGGAGACGAGCGCGTCGAAGGTCTCGACGACCATCTCCAGCGCCTGCAGCTTGCGCGCTTCCATCTCTTCGCGCTTGCGGTTGTTCTCGTCGGACGGACGGCGGCCCGGCGCGGGCTGGGCCTTGCGCTCGTCGCGCTTGGCGGCGGCGCGGCGCTGCTCGCGTACGAGGTCGTCGTAGAAGATGAATTCGTCGCAGTTCGCGACCAGCAGGTCGGACGTCGACTGCTTCACGCCCACGCCGATCACCCGCTTCGCATTCTCGCGCAGCTTGGAGACGAGCGGCGAAAAGTCCGAGTCGCCCGACACGATGACGAAGGTGTTCACGTGCGACTTCGTGTAGCACAGGTCGAGCGCGTCCACGACCATGCGGATGTCCGCCGAATTCTTGCCGGACTGGCGCACGTGGGGGATTTCGATCAGTTCGAAGTTCGCTTCATGCATCGTCGCCTTGAAGCCCTTGTAGCGATCCCAGTCGCAATAGGATTTCTTGACCACGATGCTGCCCTTGAGCAGCAGGCGTTCGAGGACGGGCTTGATGTCGAACTTCTCGTAATTCGCATCGCGCACGCCGAGCGCGACGTTTTCGAAGTCGCAGAACACCGCCATGCTGATATTGTCTGAAGATGAAGCCATGTGTGTTGTTGTGTGGTTGTGGACAAGCTGACCAGCGATTATACGCAACAACGTTGACAACGCCGCCGCGGACGCGTCCGGCGCGAAAACGCTCAGCCCAGCCGCTCGAGCGTGGCCGGGTCGGCGCGGCCGTCGAAGAACTGGTCGAGGCAGGCCTGGAAGATCGCTTCATGGGGCGCAATGTCGGCGAACAGGGTCATCGACGACTGGAATTTCAGGTTGTCGGGGTGGCCGAAGATCTCGTCGACGCCGCGGTCGTGATGGCCCGCCACGGCCGTCGCGCAGGCGCGCAGGCGCGGGCCCAGCACGGGATGCGCGAGGTAGGCGGCGGCCTCGTCGGCGGAACGGATGGCGTAGCGCTGCGCCATCGCGCTGTGCCCCAGGCCCTCGACCTGGGGGAAGATGAACCACATCCAGTGGGTGCGCTTGTGGCCGGCGCGCAGCTCGGCCAGTGCCGTGTCGTAGACGCCGTTCTGCGCTTCGATGAAGCGTTCCAGGTTGAAGTCGGATGCCATGGTCTCTCTCCTCTCCGGCGCATGCTACGCCGATCGCGGGATTTGCTAAAGTGGCGCCACGATGAAACCCGAACACCTCACGCTCCTCCTCACCCGCGAAATGCCCTACGGCAAGTACAAGGGCCGCACGATCGCCGAACTGCCCGGCCACTACCTGGGCTGGTTCGCCCGCGAAGGCTTTCCGAAGGGCGAACTGGGCGAGTTGCTGGCCCTCATGTACGAGCTCGACCATAACAATCTGCGCAGCCTGCTGGACCCGCTGCGGGGCCGCCCGATGCGATGATCGATTTTTTCGATCCCAGGCCGTAAAACTACTCGTTTTTCATTGCCGCCCGGCGTCCCTATACTGGCTTCCATCGACAGGCAAACAACAAGGAGCACATCATGATGGAAGTCCGCAGGAGCGAAGAACGGGGCGCCGCCGACCACGGCTGGCTGAGGTCGAAACACAGCTTTTCGTTCGCCGATTACTACGACCCGCGCCACAGCGGCTTCGGCCCGCTGCTCGTGATCAACGAAGACCGCGTCGCGCCCGGCGCCGGTTTCGGCACGCACGGCCACCGCGACATGGAGATCATCTCCTACGTGCTGGACGGCGCGCTGGAGCACAAGGACAGCATGGGCACCGGCTCCGTCCTGCACTACGGCGACGTGCAGCGCATGAGCGCCGGCAGCGGCGTGCGCCACAGCGAGTTCAACGGTTCGAAGACGGCACCCGTGCACTTCCTGCAGATCTGGATCCAGCCGGACACGACAGGCATCCCGCCCAGCTACGAGGAAAAGCATTTCTCGCCGGACAGCAAGAAGGGCAAGCTGCGCCTGATCGCCTCGCGCGACGGCCGCCAGGAATCCGTGCTGATCCACCAGGACGCATCGATCTACGCCGCCATCCTGGACGAAGGCGACACCGTCGAACACGCGCTCGACCGTGAACGGCTGGCGTATGTGCACGTGATCCGCGGCGACGTCAGCGTCAACGGCGTGCCGCTGAAGGATGGCGACGCGCTCAAGATCGGCGGCGAGGAACGCGTCGTGTTCGACAAGGCCGAGGCGGCGGAACTGCTGTTCTTCGACCTGCCCGCCTGACCGGCAACAACCGCGCGTCGCATGCCGGATCGCCTCGATATAATGAAGCCCAAAAGCAACTCACGGGCTTGCCGGCATGCGTGCACAACCCAGCGTCCTCGTCGTCGAGGATGACGTCCACATCGCCCACGTGCTCGGCTTCATGCTCGAGCGCCAGGGGTATCGCGTGATCCACGTGGCGGACGGCTGCGCGGCCGTGCAGCACGTCGTGTCGCAGCCGGCGCCGGATCTCGTGCTGCTGGACGTGATGCTGCCCTACGTGGACGGGTTCGAGATCATCGGCCTGATCCGCGCGCAGGCCGGCTGGGAAGGCGTCCCCGTGCTCATGCTGACCGCCAAGAACACGGAACGCGACACCGTGCGCGCCCTCGACGCCGGCGCCAACGATTTCATCATCAAGCCGTTCCAGCCGCAGGAATTGCTCGCGCGCCTGCGCCGCTACCTCGTCGTTTCCTGACGGCAGGTCACTTCTCGAGCAGATCGACGCCCAACGGTTCCAGGCGCAGCACGCCCGACCAGCGCTTGCCGGAGAGCACGCCGTTCATCGTGCCGTCGAGCGCCACGTCGCGGGGTTCCGCGGTGGTGTTGACGTAGAGCGTACGGCCGTCGACGACGCGCGCATAGACCCCGTCGGGCGTCTTCGGCCCCGGCGCGAGCCCCAGGCTCGCGTACAGCTGGCGGTACAACGGTCCCATGATCTGTGGCTGCGCGGCCGTGGCGACGTAGATCGCGCGCCCCTTGCCGAAGCGGTTGACCGTGATGGCGGGCACCTTGCCGTCGACGTTCGCAAAGCGCGCCAGCACCTCGGCGGTGGACGGCTCCAGCACCTCGTAGGGGCCGAGGTCGGCCTCGATGCCGACGCCGCCGATCGTGGTCTGCAGCGCGCCGGCGCTGTAGAACGCATTGGTGCGCAGGCCGAATACGTCGGTCAGGCCGCCGGGCAGCGGCGTGTCGAACCACTGGTTGTCGTCGTTCACCTTGTCCGACTGCGCGGTCATGATCACCGTGCCGCCGTCCGCGACGAATTTGCGCAGGTTGGCCCGCGACACCGCGTCGAGCAGGTACAGGCCCGGCACGATCACCAGCTTGTAGCGGCCCAGGTCTTCGTGGCCGACGTGGATCACGGCCACGTCGATGTTGTCCTTGAACAGCGGCTCGTACGCGCCGTGCGCCTGCTTCATGGAGCCCGGGTTGATGTAGGGCCGCACCGTGTTGTTCACGCCCTCCCTGGGCAGGTTGGTGGCGATCATGTTGTCGAACGCGTAGGCGATGGCCACCTTCGGCTGCTGCAGGCGCGGGAAGCCCAGTTTTTCCAGTGTGGCGAATTCCTTGGCGATCGTCGCGAATTCGTCGAGCTTCCACGAGGCGCGGTCGTCGTGGTCGATCAGGCCGAACAGCGCCTGTTCCTCGCCGCCGTGGTGGCTGTGCCAGGTCCACGGCATCACCGCCTGCGCGCCCACCAGCAGGCCGAAGTACGCCCACATGCGCGAGCGGCCGGGCGTGCCGTAGTAGCCGGGGCCGCCGGCGGTGAACTCGTTGAACCAGATCGGCGCGTTCATCCCGGCGCGCATCATCGTCGACTCGAACGCGGCGCCGAGCGGATCGCCCGGGTAGAAACCCATCGCGCCGTAGCTCACGTAATGGCGGTAGGTGGCCAGGTAATCGAAGCCCTTGCGCCCGGCGCTGTCCCACAGGTTCGAGATGGCCGGCTTGTCCGGCACGTTCTTCGCGCGCACCGCCTCGAGCAGTTCGAGCACCTGGATGGTCTGCTCCGACCAGAAGCGGCGCATGTCGAGGTAGCGCTCGTAGGGGCCGACGCCTTCGATGTACGGCAGGCGCACCTCGTCCCAGCTGTCGAGGCGGCGCGACCAGCGCTGCGTGGCCCAGGCCTCGTTCAGCGCCGCCACGGTGCCGTACTTGTGCTTGAGCCAGGCGATGAAGCGCTGGCGGTCGGCCTCCGAGTACGACACCATGCCGTTGCCGCTCTCGTTGTTGTAGCCGATGGCGAACAGCGCCGGATGCTTCGCGTAGCGCCGGGTCATCGTGTCCGCCAGGCGCACCAGCAGCCGCCGGTAATCGGGATCGCTGGTGTCGTCCATATAGCGTTCGGCCGGATCGAGGCGCACGCCGTGCTGGTCGACGATGTCCACGCCCGGGTACTTCTTGTGCAGCCAGATCGGCGCGGGCTGGCCCGGGATGTCCATGAGGACCTTCAGGCCGGCGGCCTGCATCCGGTCCATGATCCAGTCGAACAGGCTGAAGTCGAACTTGCCGTCGGCGGGTTCGAACGAATCCCACGACAGGTCGCCCATGCGCACGACCTTGAAGCCGGCCTGCTTCATGCGCTGGATGTCGTGCTCGATCTGCGCGCGCGTGCGGTCGAAGGGCTGGTAATTGGTGCCGACGAAAAGCTGGCCGGCGCCGGGCCACCCGGGATGGCCATCGGCGCTTTGCGCCCGGGAAACGGCAGGAGCGAGCGCCGCGAGTGCCAGCGTGCAGGCGGCGGCGATGTGCGAGAGGTTCACGGAATCGTCACGGATATATGAGCGGCAATTATTGTGCATGATGAGAGGGGCCGCTCCGCACCGCAATTACGAAAACCGCCAGCGCCGCCCATGAAATTCACCATGCGGCGCCCGTGGACACGCCCCTTCGCCTTGCTCGTGAAATCGTTTTCATATACGCTTGGAATCGCCCATCACGCACGACACTGGAGACCCGCTTGACCAACCAATCCCGCCGCACCGCGTTCAAGACCCTGCTGGCCGGCGCCGGCGCCGCATCCCTTCCCATCGCCCCGGCCGCCGCCGCGCCGACGGCCGCCGCCTGCCCGCCCGCCGCCCCGCGCTGGGGCCGCGGCATCGAAGGCCAGCGCAAGGCCGACCGCGGCGACGGCACGTACATCAATCCGATCATCGCCGGCGACCACCCGGACCCGACGATCCTCAAGGACGGCAAGGACTATTACATGACCTTCTCGTCCTTCTTTTCGTATCCGGGCATCGTGATCTGGCATTCCACCGATCTCGTGAACTGGGCGCCGGTGGGCCCCGCCCTGAAAAAACCGCTGGGCACCATCTGGGCGCTCGACCTGTGCAAGCACGACGGCCGCTACTTCATCTACATCCCGGCCGCGCCGGACGGCAACGCGTGGTCGATCTACGCCATCTGGGCCGACCATATCGAGGGACCGTGGAGCGATCCGGTCGACCTCAATATCTCCGGCTGCATCGACCCCGGCCACGTCGTCGGCGAGGACGGCAAGCGCTACCTGTTCGTCAACGGCATCCGCCGCGTGCGCCTCGCCGACGACGGCCTGGCGGCGGCCGGCCCCGTCGAACCCGCGTACCAGCCGTGGCGCTATCCGGACGACTGGGTCGTCGAGAACTTCGCGCCCGAAGGCCCCAAGCTGCTGCGCCACGGCGACTACTTCTACCTGATCACGGCGGTGGGCGGCACGGCCGGTCCGGTGACTGGGCACATGGTGATCGCGGCCCGCTCGAAATCGATCCACGGGCCGTGGGAACACTGCCCGCACAATCCGCTCGTGCGCACCACGGGCACCGCGGAGCCGTGGTGGTCGCGCGGCCACGCGTCGCTCGTCGAGGGCCCGGGCGGCGACTGGTGGATGGTCTACCACGGCTACGAGAACGGCTTCCGCACGCTGGGCCGCCAGACCTTGCTGGAGCCGATGGAGTGGACGGCCGACGGCTGGTTCCGCGCCAAAGGCGGCGATTTATCGAAGGCATTGCCCAAGCCGCGCGGCGGCAAGGCGGGACCGAGCGGATTCGCGCTGTCCGACGATTTCACCAGGGACCGCTTCGGCGTGCAGTGGGCGTTCCACGACCCGGCGCCGGATGAAATGACGCGCGTGCGCTTTGCCGGCGGCGGCCTGGAAATCAGGGGCAAGGGCACGTCGCCCGCCGACAGCGCCCCGCTCACGTGCGGCGTCGGCGACCGGTCGTACGAGGCCGAGATCACGCTCGATCTCGTCGGCGCGGCCGAAGGCGGCCTGCTGCTGTTCTACAACCCGAAAGCGTTCGTCGGCCTCGGCTTCACGCCCGACACCGTCAAGACCTGGCAGTACGCCGAGGAACAGCCGTGGGCGCGCCGGCCGCAAGCCATCTCCAGCGTGCGCGTGCGCCTGACCAACGCTGACAACGTCATCACGTTCCACTACTCGTTCGACGGCGGCAGGACATGGACGCTGCACGGCACGCGCATGGAAGTGTCGGGGATCCACCACAACGTGTTCGGCGGCTTCCTGAGCCTGAAAGTGGGCGTGTACGCGGCAGGCGCCGGCACCGTGCGGCTGCGCGATTTCCGCTACCGTGCACTGGCGGCGACATGACCGCCTGAGCGCGCGCCACGGCCGTTCGGGAACTGCTAGCATGCGGGGAGATCGTAACCAAAAGTCTACATGCACGCGAACCCGCCATGCATCAACGCCGCCGGCGCCGTCCTGGACGACGCCCAGCGCCGCTTCGACGAACTGCTTGCCCACCTGCCGGCCGGCGTCGTGATGCACGATGCGGCCGGCCGGGTCGTGGCCGCCAATCGCCAGGCACTGGCGCTGCTCGGGCGCAGCGACCATCAGCTGCAGGGTACGCAGGGCGGCGACGCGGCGTGGCATTTCGTGCGCGCCGACGGCACCCGCATGCCGCCGGCGGAATATCCCGCGAACGCGGTGCTGCGCACGGGGGCCAAGGTGTCGGACCTCGTCGTCGGCGTGCCCCGTCCCGACGAGGGCGACGTGCGTTGGGCGATCTGCAACGCGTATCCGGAACGCGACGAGCGCGGCGACGTGCGCAGCATCGTCGTCTGCTTCACGGACTGCACGGCCCTCAAGTACGCCGAACAGTCCCTGCACAAGTCCGAGGAGCGCATGCGCCTCGCGCTGCAGGGTTCGACCGACGCGCCGTGGGACTGGGACCTCGCCACCGGCGAAATCTATTATTCGGCGCGCTGGTGGGAGATGCTCGGCTACGTGCCGGACGAACAGCAGGCCGACGTGGACGCGTGGGTGCGCCTCACCCACCCCGAGGACCGGCTGCGGGTGCTCGCCTTGCTCGACGAACTGCTGCCCGGGCCGCGCCAGGCCTACAGCATGGAACTGCGCCTGCGCCACCACGACGGCCACTACGTCCCGATCCTGAGCCGCGGCTTCATCCTGCGCGACGGCGCCGGCAAGGCCGTGCGCCTGTCCGGCACCAACACCGACCTCACGGAGCGCAAGCAGGTCGAGCACCGCATCCACGAGCTGGCGTACTTCGACCAGCTCACGGGCCTGCCGAACCGGCGCTTCCTGCTCGACGAGCTGGGCCAGATTCTCGCGCGCAACGGCCGCGCCGGCCGCCACGGCGCCCTGCTGTTCCTCGACCTCGACAATTTCAAGCTGCTGAACGACACGATGGGCCACGACGTGGGCGACCTGCTGCTGCGCGAGGTGGCGCGGCGGCTGCGCCGGACGCTGCGCGAAGGCGACCACCTGGCGCGCCTGGGCGGCGACGAATTCGTGATCGTGCTGGAAAACCTCGGCCAGTCGCCGGCCGAGGCGACGACCGAGGTCCATGCCGTGGGCCGCAAGCTGCTGGACGTGCTGGCCGAGCCGTTCGAGCTGGCCGGGCGCCAGTGCGCCAGCAGCCCGAGCATCGGGGCCACGCTGTTCGACGGCGCCCCCACCAGCATCGACGCCCTGCTGCGCCAGGCCGACCTCGCGATGTACCGCGCCAAGGAAGAAGGCCGCAACACGCTGCGCTTCTTCGATCCCGGCATGCAGGCGGCGGTCGACCGCCAGGCCGCGCTGGCGGCCGCGCTGCGCACGGGCATCGCGGACCGCCAGTTCGTGCTGTACTGCCAGCCGCAGTTCGGGCATGACGGCAGCCTGGTGGGCGGCGAGGCGCTCGTGCGCTGGCAGCGCGGCGCGAACGACCTGGTCGCGCCCGGCGAATTCATCGGCGCCGCCGAATCGGGCGGCCTGATCGCGGCACTCGGCATGGACGTGCTGGAACAGGGCTGCCACGCGCTGGCGCGCTGGGCCCGCGCGCCGTGCCTGCGCGCGCTGAAGCTGGCCGTGAACATCAGCGTGCACCAGCTGCGCGACCCCGATTTCCCGCACGCCGTCGCCACCTTGCTGGCCGCGACCGGCGCCCCCGCCGACCGCCTCACGCTCGAACTGACGGAGAGCGTGTTCGCGCGCAACCCGGCCGACCTGGTCGAGCGCATGCAGCAGTTGCGCGGGCTGGGCGTGCACTTCGCGCTGGACGATTTCGGCACCGGCTATTCGTCGCTGGCGTACCTGGCGCGGTTTCCGCTCGCGGCGCTCAAGATCGACCGCTCGTTCGTGCAGGACGTCGACAACGATCCGAACGCGTCGTCGATCGTCGAAGCCATCATCGCGCTGGCGCGCAAGCTCCACCTGGCGACGATCGCCGAGGGCGTGGAACTGGATGCGCAACAGGCGTTCCTGACGGCGCACGGCTGCGACGTGATGCAGGGCTACCTGCTCGGGCGGCCGGTGGCGCTGGACGAATTCGAGCGCCACTACGGCCGCCCGAACGCGGGCGCGTATCAGGCGGCGAGCGGCAGCTCGACGTAGAACGTGGTGCCGATGCCCTCGGCACTGTCGAACCAGATGCTGCCGCCCAGCTCCTCGACGATCGTCCGGCAGATCGAGAGCCCGAGGCCGGTGCCGCCGCGGCGGCGCGAATCGGCGCCGTCGGCCTGGGCGAAGCGCTGGAACACGCGCTCGCGGAACGCTTCCGGAATGCCCGTGCCCTCGTCGGCCACGGCCAGCCGCGCGCTATCGCCGCGCGCCTCGACCCGCGCGCGCACCGTCGATCCGGGCCCGGAAAACTTGATCGCGTTCGACAGCAGATTGGTCAGCACCTGGGCCAGACGGTCGCCGTCGACGTCCACCCGCGCCCCTTCGGCGCCGGGCGTGGCCACGCACGACAACGCGATCCCGGAGCGGGCCGCGAAGCTCTGCATCGCCGCGACGGCGTCTTCCGCCAGCGGCAGCAGCGGCTGCACCGCCCGTTCGAACGCCATGCCGCCGGCGTCCATCTTCTGGATGTCGAGCACGTCGCCGACCAGGCGCACGAGCCGCTCCGAACTGGCGTTGGCGACGTCGACGAGGCCTTGCGCGTCGGGCGGCAGCTCGCCCGCCATGCCGTCCGCCAGCAGCGCCAGCGACGCCGAGATCGCCGTCAGCGGCGTGCGCAGCTCGTGCGACACGGTCGCCACGAATTCGTCCTTCATGCGCTCGACCTCCTTGCGCGCCGAGATGTCATGCACGAAGGCGGAAAAGAACAGGTCGTCGCCGGTGCCCGCCAGGCCCAGGGTCAGCTCGACGGGGATCTCGATGCCGTCGCGCGTCAGCAGCAAGCGTTCGACGCGCCGGCCCAGGAGCTCCAGCGTGCCCGTCGCGCGGAAATCGGCGAGCAGCGCGCGCACACGGGCGCGGAAGCGTTCCGGGATCACGAGGTCCGACGCGGCGCGGCCGAGGGCTTCGTCGCGCGACCAGCCGAGCATCCGTTCGGCCGCGGAGTTCCAGTCGCAGATGCGGCCGCGCATGTCGATCCCGATGAAGGCATCGTGCGCCGTCTCGATGATGGTGGCGATGCGCTGCTCGTTGGTGCGCACGCTGGCCAGCGCCTGTTCCAGCTCGTGCGTGCGGCGCGCGACGCGCTGTTCGAGGGTCGCATTCAACTCCTCCAGCGCGCGCCGCCGGCGCACCAGGTTCGCCACCAGCGCGTTCAGGGTCGTGCCCAGGGCGCGCACCTCGGCATAGCCGCCCCGCCTCACTTCGATGCGGACGGTTTCGCCGGCCCGGATCCGTTGCGCGGCATCGGCGAGATCGCCCAGCGGCCGCGTGATGCGGCGCGCCAGCATCACGCCGGCCAGCGAGAACAGCAGGGCCAGCAGCACGCCGCTGGCCAGGCCGTATTCGCGCAGGCGGCGCACGGGCGCGAACGCGTCGTCCGCGTTCTGGCGCACCAGCACGGTCCAGCCCAGGCCCGGGTAGTCGCCGTAGCCGTGGCCGAGCTGGTAGCCGACCAGGTAGGCGCGGCCGTCCGGCCACGTCTCGACGACATAGCCGCCGCGGTGCTGCGCGTGCGCCGCCTTGAGGCTCGGCAGGGTCAGGCGCGTGCCGACGACGTCGTGCGGCCCGAGCAGCACGTTGCCGTCGGTATCGACGATGAGGGCTTCGACCTGGCGCCGGGCGGCGATCCCGGCCATCACGGAGCGCTCGACGTCGCGCGCCCATTGCCAGGACAGGTGCGCGCCCAGCACGCCGCGCGTGACGCCGTGCTCGTCGACGTAGGGGAAGGCGACGTCGACGAAGCGCCAGGGTTCCTTCTGCCTGGGCAGGTAGCGCGCCAGCAGCATCGCCTCGTGCACGTCGCCCGCGTGGACGCCGCGCTGCGCGTTGCGGAACCAGGGGCGCTGCGATACGTCCGCCCCTTCGAGCACGCCCTGCGCCGCGACCTGCACCTTGCCGTCCAGGCCGGCCAGTCCGATCCAGCTGTAGTAGCCGAGGCTCTTCTGGATGCCGTCCAGCGTCGCGCGGCGGCGCGCGGGCGGCTGGTCCGCGCCCAGCAGCGGCCGCCGGGCCAGCAGGCCGACCTCGCGGTAGCGTTCGAACATGCCGCGCTCCAGCTTGTCCGAGGTCTGCATGGCCAGTTCGGCCAGGCCGTGGCCGATGCTCGTCTCGACCTGCTCGGACGACTTGCGTTCGATGAGGGACGTGAGGACCAGCGTGAGGACGATGGACAGCGCGACGAAGGCCAGCGCAAGCCAGGCGCCAAGGGCGCGCGGCAGCAGGCGGCGCAAGAGTTTCAGGGGATTCGGCATGGCAAACGGACAAGAACGCGCGTCGTATGGACGCTGGTGCCAGCCTAGCACAGGTCACATTCCGCGCGGGGAAAGTGTTGCTCCAAGTGAACATTGAGCCGCCTTTCGGCCAGGCTGTTGTATTTCCGACCAGCAGTACCCATATCGAATGGGCCGGCGCCGAGGCCTAACGCACGGCCATGCCCGATTTCCGGTAAACTCGCCTGTTACTTGATTTCCGGTAAACTCGCCTGTTACTTGATCAGTTTTTACGCCATCGCACCAGGAAAAGCCATGCAAGACAATGCCCCCGCGCCTTCCAACCTCGTCGACTACGTCACGTCGTGCAGCCTGCCGACCCCGTGGGCGCAGTTCACCCTGCATGCGTTCGTGGAGCATGCGACCGGCAAGGAGCATCTGGCGATGACGCTGGGCGACCTGGCGACGGGCGACGCCCCGCTGGCGCGCATCCACTCGGAATGCCTGACGGGCGACGTCATGTTCTCGCAGCGCTGCGACTGCGGCGCCCAGCTGGAATCGGCGCTGCGCCGCATCGCCGACGAGGGCCGCGGCATCCTGCTGTACCTGCGCCAGGAAGGCCGCGGCATCGGCCTCGTCAACAAGATCCGCGCCTACCGCCTGCAGGAAGCGGGGGCCGACACGGTCGAAGCCAACCTGCAGCTGGGCTTCCACGCCGACGCCCGCAACTATGAACTGGTGCTGCCGATGCTGGAACAGTTCGGCATCGAATCCGTGCGCCTGATGACGAACAACCCGCGCAAGATCGACGCCCTCGGCAAGCTGGGCATCAAGGTCGCCGAGCGCGTGCCGCTGCTCGTCAACCGCAACGTCTACAACGACAACTACCTGAACACCAAGCAGGCCAAGCTGGGCCACATGATGAACCCGGTCACCGAAGCCGCGCTCGACAGCGAAGCGTAAGCGCCTGCCGCGCGCGGTTCTGGCAAGATGGTGTCAACCTCTTGCCAGCCCGAGGATGCCATGCGCTTCCCGTCCGCCGTCCGCGCCTTCGCCGTCACCGCCGTCATCCTCGGCGCCGCCGCATCGCTTGCCGTTGCCGCGGGCAAGGCCGGCACCGCCGCCCAGCGCGCGAAACCGGCGCCGCAGCCGCCCCTCGTGATCCCGCCCGCCACGCCGCCCGCCACGACGCCGCCCGCGCCCGGCCCGGGCGAGACGGACGAGACGGCCGCGCTGCCCACGCCGTCCAGCGCCGCGCAAACCCTGTATTCCGCCGCCAGGGCCGACCTGCTGCAGATCCGCATGCTGCTCAGGAACGGCCGCAGCCAGTCCAGCGTCGGCTCCGGCTTCCTCGTCGGGACCGGCAACCTCGTGCTGACCAATTACCACGTCGTGTCGCAGATGGCCCTCGATCCGGACGTCTACGTCGGCGCATACGTCGACACCGACGGCAAGAGCGGCCCCGTCGAACTGCTGGCCGTCGACGTGCTGCACGACCTGGCCGTGGTGCGCGTCGACCGCGACGGCACGGGTTTTTTCAAGGTGCCGGACAAGCCCGTGAAACTCGCGCAGGGCCAGTACCTGTATTCGCTCGGCAACCCGCTCGACCTCGGCTTCGCCATCTCGGAAGGGGCGTACAACGGCATCGTCACGCGCAGCTTTTATGAGCAGCTGATCTTCACGGGGCCCATCAATTCGGGCATGAGCGGCGGTCCCACGGTGACGGCGGCGGGCGTCGTGGCGGGCGTGAACGTCTCCAAGCGGCGCGACGGCGAACTGGTCAGCTTCCTCGTTCCCGTCAGGTATGCCCAGGAATTGCTGCGCAAGGCGGAACAGCAGCCGCATCCGCCCAAGGATTTCAACCCGCTCATCGGCCAGCAATTGCTGGCGCACCAGCGCGCGCTGATCGACCGCCTGCTGGCGGAACCGCTCTCGATGCGCGCGATGGGGCCGTACCAGGTGCCCGTGCGCGAATCGCAGCAGTTGCGCTGCTGGGGCCGCTCGAACTTCCGCGCCGAGGCCGAGTACACGCTCGACGCCGTCAGTTGCGCGATGGAAGCGGCCGTGTATGTGTCGGACAGCCAGCAGACGGGCCACGTGTCGATGACGCACCAGGTGCTCCGCTCCAGCGCCCTGCATCCGCTGCAGTTCGCCGTGCTGGCCAGCAGCCGCTTCCGCGTGGACAGCATCGGCGCCGGCCGCGACACCCGCCTCACGCGCCCGGCCTGCACCGAGATGTTCGTGCACACGGCCACCCTGCCCGTGCGCGCGGTGACGTGCGTGCGCGCCTACCGCAAGTTCGCGGGCCTGTACAACTTCACCCTGCTGGCCGCCAGCACGGACGATCCGCACGCCAGCCTGCAGAGCCGCCTCGACCTGGCCGGCGTCTCGTACGACAACGGCCTGCGCGCCACGCGCGCCTTCCTGTCCGCGCTCGGGCGCAGCCGCCGATGAACGGGCCCTGGTTCGTCGAGCTGCTGGCCCGCAACGGCGACGTGCTGCAGCGCCAGTGCGTGGCCGGCCTGCCCATCCGCATCGGGCGCGGCTACGACAACGACGTGATCCTGGACGACGACTACGCGGCCGCCGCGCATGCCGTCGTCGACCTGGATGCGGCCGGCCGCCTGCTGCTGCGCGACCTCGGCAGCCGCAACGGCATCGTCGTCGCTGGCCGTCGCCTGCACGAGGCCGCGCTGTCCGGCGACACGGTCGTACGCATCGGCCACACCCCGCTGCGGGTGCGCGCGGCCGACTTTCCGGTCGCGCCGGAACTCCTCGACCGCACCTTCCACGGCTGGGAAGGCGTGCTGCCGGGCAGCGTCGGCCTGGTGCTCGCCGGTGCCGTCGCGCTGCTGGCGCGCTGGCTCGGCGACACCGACTATTTCGCGTGGGCGCGCTACGCCGAGGCGCTCGCGGGCGGCCTGGCCGCGGCGCTGCTGTGGGGCGGCGTGTGGGCGTTCGCGAACCGCCTGTTCGGCCGCCACGCGCGCCTCGGGCGCCACCTGTTCGTGTCCGGCTGCGGTGCGGCGGCCATCGCCGGCTATGCGCTGCTGGGCAGCACGCTCGGTTACGCGTTCTCGGCCGAAGGGTTCACGCATTACGCGTCGCACGTGGCGACGCTGCTGCTGGCCGGGATGATTTATTTTCACTTGTGCACGATCCGCCCGCAAAACCGCGTCCGCTACCGCTGGATCTGCGCCGGCCTCGCCGTGCTCTGTTCCAGCCTGATCCTGGCCGGCAACGTGCAGCGCACGGGACGCTGGTTGGACGAACTGTACATGCCGGTGCTGATGCCGCCGGCCGTCCGGCTGAGTCCCGATCATGGCGTGGACGAGTTCATGCGCGAGGTGGAGGCGATGAAGGGGCCGCTCGACCGCAGCCGGGGGCGCAAGCCGGGCGACGACGAGATCGAAAATTAATGTGGCATATTGTCGAAATCGGCCGCACGGTTCGTCGTATCAACAGACCTTCACCCACCAGGAGACGAGATGTCCAGACTCAAAGTCCACTGCTTTTCCATGTCCCTCGACGGCTTCGGCGCCGGCCCGAACCAGAGCTTGCAGAACCCGCTGGGCGAACGTGGCGGCCAACTGCACCAGTGGTTCCGCGGCACGCGCACCTTCCAGCGCATGCTGGGCGACGAAACGAAGGGGACCGACGGCCCGGACGAGGACTTCGCCGCGCGCGGCTTCGAGAACATCGGCGCCTGGATCCTGGGCCGCAACATGTTCGGCCCGGTCCGCGGCCCGTGGCCCGACGACGAGTGGAAAGGCTGGTGGGGCGACGAACCGCCCTACCACTGCGACGTGTTCGTCCTGACGCACCACGCGCGCGCGCCGCTCGCGATGAAGGGCGGCACGACGTTTTACTTCGTCACCGACGGCATCGAGGCCGCGCTCGGGCGCGCACGGGAAGCCGCGGGCGGCAAGGATGTGCGCCTGGGCGGCGGCGTGTCCACCATCCGCCAGTACCTGCAGGCCGGGCTCGTCAACGAGATGCACCTGGCCGTCGCGCCCGTGCTGCTGGGCGCCGGCGAGGCGCTGCTGGCCGGGATCGACCTGCCCGCGCTCGGCTTCAAATGCACCGAACACGTGCCCACCCGGGCGGCCACGCACGTGGTATTGAGCCGCGGCTGACGCTCAGGTGAGCGGGATCGTCAGCCGCGCGATCTCGACCGACCCGTCCTCGTCGAAGATGGGACAGCGCTCGCCGATCGCGACGGCCTCGTTGAAATCCGTCGCCTCGACGATGGAGTAGCCGCACAGCGAGCTGGCGGATTCCTTCGGCCCCAGCAGCCGGCGCGGCACCTCGACGGCGCTGTGCGTGAGGCTGCCGCGGTCGACGACGCGCGAGCCGAGTCCGTCGAACCAGGCGGACCAGCGCGACCGGTCGTGGCGCGTGGCCGCATCGGGGCCGGGCGTGCCGTGGTACACGAACAGGAAACGTTCCATGAGTTCCTCCTGTGATTGGTGGCTTCGGCTCGACGTTAGCAGAAGCGCGGCGCGGATGCCGCCGCCGTGCCTTTTGACAATCGCACAAGGATGACCGATCATCGCCGCATGACCTTCCTGCGCCGCAATGCCGTCTTCGTCTCCGCCTGGGTCCTGTTCTGGATCCTGATGATGCTCGTCGCCGTGCAGGACTTCATGCGCAACGAGCAAAGCCATGCGATCTGGAAACCGCTCCTGTGGGAAGGCTCGTCGGCGCTGGTCATCAGCGTGCTCGCCTTCGTGCATCTGCGCTGGTCGCACGGGGACGAGGCGCTGCTCGGCATGCCGCGGCGCTGGTTCGCGCACCAGGCGCGCTGGCTGCTGATGTACTGGATCGCCTTCGTGCCCCTGGCCTTCGGCATCCGCGACGCCGTGTACGCGCTGGTCGGCCAGACGTATCGCCACGATCCCGTGCCGCAGCTGTTCCTGTACGAATCGATGAAGATCACGATCTTCTTCTGGCTGTTCATGGCGATCCGCTTCGGCGTCCTGTCGTACCGCGCCCTGCTCGACGCGCGGCTGCGGGCGGAACGGTCGAACACCCTGCTGCGCCAGGCCCAGCTGCAACGCCTGGGCCAGCAGATGCAGCCGCACTTCCTGTTCAACGCGCTGAACACGGTGTCGGCGCTGATCTGGACGGACCCCGCGCGCGCCGACGCCACGCTGACGCAGCTCGCCGACGTGCTGCGCGAAACGCTGGCCCTCGGCGACCGCCACGCCGCGCCGCTCGCGACCGAGCTGCGCCTCGCGCGCGGCTACGCGGACGTGATGGCCGAGCGCTTCGCCGACCGCGTCGACATCGCCTGGCAGGTCGACGACACGCTGCTCGACCGCGACGTTCCGGTGATGAGCCTGCAGCCGCTGCTGGAAAACGTGTTCAAGCACACGGTCGAACGGCGCCGCGGCCAGACCCATATCGACGTCTACGCCCGCCGCGACGGCAACGCGCTGGTGCTGGGCGTCGAGGACGATGCCGGCAAGCTGACGGCGTCGGAGCGGCCCGGCGGCATCGGCCTGTCGAACCTGCGCGCGCGCATCCAGGCGCTGTACGGCGACGCGGGCCGGCTCGACATCACGGCGCGGCCGCAGGGCGGCGTGCGCGCGGAGCTGAGAGTGCCGTGCGCCTCCTGATCGTCGACGACGAGCGCCCCGCGCGCGCCAAGCTCCGCCACCTGCTCGCGCAGCAGGACGGCATTGCCGCCGTCGACGAAGCGGCCGACGGCATCGAAGCGCTGGAGCGCATCGCCGCCTTCCGCCCGGACGCGCTGCTGCTCGACATCGAGATGCCCGAGCTGTCCGGCATCGAACTGGCCGCCTCGCTGCCGGAACCGGCGCCGCTCGTCGTGTTCGTCACGGCGTACGAGCGCTATGCGTGCCAGGCATTCGACGCCGACGCCATCGACTACCTGCTCAAGCCCTACGATGGCGAACGCCTGGGCCGCGCGCTGGCCCGATTACGAAAAAAACTGCAGGCGCGGCAGGACGGACAGGCCGCCCTGCCGCCCGCGCCGCTGGAACAATTGCTGGTGAGCGAACGCGGCGTCACGCGCATCGTGCGCGTCGCCGACATCCAGTGGATCGAGACGGCCGACAACTACGTCGTGCTGCACACGGCCGAAGGCGCTCCGCTGCTGCGCCAGACCCTCGCCGGCCTCGTCGAACGGCTGGGTGCCGGCTTCGTGCGCTGCCACCGGCGCGCAGCCGTGGCGGTGGGCTGGATCGAGCGGATCGTCGCCCTGGACAAGGGCGACGGGGAATTGCAGCTGCGCGGCGGCGCACGGGTGCCGTGCAGCCGCCAGTACCGCACCGACGTGATGGCGCGGCTATAGGACGGCCGCGGCTCAGCTTTCCAGCGCGGCCAGCAGCTTCGATCCGACCGGCGCACCCCAGCCCGTGCACGCATCCCAGCCGGCCTTGGCCGGATAAGCGCCGTTGTCGCCGCTCGTGATGTCGCGCATGGCGCCGCTGCCCGCCAGCGGACCGTACAGCAGCGGATTGAGCCAGCCCACCGGCTGCGCCAGCTTCTGGTTCAGCAGCGCGACGAGGCCCGCCCACAGCGGCGACACGGCGCTCGTGCCGCCGATCGTGTACGTCATGAAGTCGACGCGCACCCGGTAGCCCGTCGCGGGCGACGCATTGCCGGCCACGTCGGGCACCCCGCGCCCGACCCGTCCGCCCGGATTGACCGACGCCGGCACGCCCGCATCCGCCTGCCAGGCCGGCAGGTCGAACACGTCGCTGACGCCGCCGCCCGTGGCGCTGCTGGTGGGATCGTCGTTCCACACGGTTTCGCTCTCGATCGTGCTGCCGCCGACGGTCAGGCGCGTGCCGCCGCAACCCAGCACGTACGGGCTGGACGCGGGGAAGTCGGCATGCGCGAGGCCGTCCGGCGTGCCGTTGTCCGGGTTTTGGTCGCCGCTGCCGGCGTCGCCCGCCGCGCAGCACACCGTCACGCCCAGCGCGGCCGCGGACTCGAACGCCTGGTTCATCGCCGCGAGGCCCTGCTCGGTCCACTCCGATTCCGGCGCGCCCCAGCTGATCGAGATCACGGACGGCTTGTGGACGTCGTCGTGGACGGCGGCCGCGATCGCGTCGACGAAGCCCTGCTCGCTGTTCGGCGCAAAATACACGGCGATGTGCGCCTTGGGCGCGACGGCGCCGGCGACCTCGATGTCGAGCATCACCTCGGCATCCGCGCTCCACGGCAGCGACGGGCTGTTCTTGCCGCCGTCGACGGAGACGGTCGTCACGCTGGGCGTCGCCAGGTTCAGGCTCTTGAAGTAGGCCTTGAGATCCTTGCTGCGATAGCCGCCGCCCAGCTCGACGATGGCGATGCACTGGCCGCTGCCGTCCAGGCCGGCCGGAAAGTCGTACAGCTTCGCCAGGTCGACGCCGGTGTAGCCCGACGTCGCCTGCGCGTCGGACGGCGCCGCGCCGGAAGGCATCGACGCCAGCTGCGCCGCCTGCGCCGAATCTTTCGAGAACTTGAAATGCGGCCGCGCGATGGGCACGTCCTCGATGCCGAACACGCCTTCGACGATGCCGTCCAGCTCGGGCGGCAGGTGCACGGGCGCCGTGCGGCGGCGCGAGATGCCGGCCGCGTGCTCGACGTGCTCGATGGTCGTGCCGAACGCGGCGCTGACCTGGCCGGCCGTGCCGGACAACACGATGCTGCGCGCCGCCGGCCGGCGCTCGACGACGACGAGGCCGGCCTGCTGCGCGAAGGCGGCGACGGCATCGAGATCGGCGTCGCTGGCGCCGTGCCGTGCGGCGAACTCGGCGCGCGTCAGGTAGTTGCGCTGGCCGGGTTTCGTATCGAGCGGATGCGCCGCCAGAGGTGCACGCCGGCGCACGAGGACGGTGATCTCGAAGCGTTCGTTGGCCGGTGCCGGTCCGAGGGACCGCAAGTCGGCGATGGTTGCGGGCACGCTGCCCTGGAGTTTGACCATGATTCACCTCGTTGAAAGACGGCCCGGCGGGTCCGGGCACCATCTGCCAGTGTGCGCGCGGGCCGGATCTGCTTATTGATTGGCGATAATTCCGAATGCTGACGTGCGATGACATCACCGCACGAGCTTGCATTCGTATTAAAATAATCGCGCGACTGTGAGCGCTAACATATCAATAAGGAGACATGATGATCGACAGGAATCGGCGTGATCTGATCCTTGCCGCCGGCGGCGCGCTGGCGGCGGGTGCGGTGGGCAACATGGCATGGGCGGCCCCGCCCGATCGCAAACTGGGCTACGCGATCGTCGGCCTCGGCTCGTACGGCCTGGGCATCATCATCCCGCAATTCAAGAACTGCCAGAACAGCCGCCTCGTCGCCCTGGTCAGCGGCGACCCGGCCAAGGCGAAGCGCGTGGCGCAGGAATACGGCGTCCCGGAAAAGAACATCTATAACTACCAGAACTACGACGACATCCGCAACAATCCCGACATCGACGTCGTCTACGTCTGCTTGCCCGTGGGCATGCACGCCGAGTACACGATCCGCGCGGCCAAGGCCGGCAAGCACGTGCTGTGCGAAAAGCCGATGGCCGTGTCGTCGGCCGAATGCGAGGCGATGATCGCGGCCTGCCGCCAGGCCGGCAAGAAGCTCATGATCGGCTACCGTTGCCACTTCGAGCCGTACAACCTGGAAGCCGTGCGCCGCGCGCGCGCGGGCGAGATCGGCAAGCTGCGCTACTTCCGCTCCGAGCACGGCTACACGTTCCGCGACCCGAACGCGTGGCGCCTGAAAAAGGCGCTGGCGGGCGGCGGGTCGATGATGGACATCGGCATCTACGCCCTCAACGCGGCGCGCTACATGACGGGCGAGGAGCCAACCGCCGTCTACGCCCAGGAAACGACGGACCGCAAGGACCCGCGCTTTCGCGAAGTGGAAGACATGATCGGCTTCCAGCTCGAATTCCCGTCCGGCGTGGTCGGCTCGTGCATGTCGATGTACAGCGCCAACCAGAACCACATCCTGCTGATGGGCGACAAGGGACGCATCGAAATGGAACCGGCCACCGGCTACCACGGCAACCGGCTGTGGGTGGGCAACGGCCGCGAGAACGAGATCACCCCGCGGCCCGGCCCCGGCGCCACGCAATGGGCCGGCCAGCTCGACCACATGTCGCAATGCGTGCTGCAGGACCGCGAGCCGATCGTCGCGGGCGAGGAAGGCTTGCGCGACCTGCGCATCATCGAAGCGATCTACCGCTCGGCGCGCGAGCAGAAGCGCGTGGTGCTCAAGGCCTGAACGGCATCAATACGGCGATCCGGTGACGTCCAGCCGGATCCGCCAGATCGCGCCGGCGCCCGTCAGGAACAGCGTCTTGCCGTCGGCGCCGCCGAACGCGGCGTTCGTCACGTTGGCGTCCGTGCGGATCGTCGCCAGCTCTTTTCCCTCCGGCGAGAACACGCGCACGCGCCTGGCCGGGTGCTCGCTCACGTAGAGATTGCCGTGGCAGTCGACGGCCATGCCGTCCGGGACGTCGAGTCCCTTCACGATGTCGCGCCCCTGCCCCGGCACGCCATTCACGATCGGGTAGGCGCGCAGGAAGCCGTCGCCCGCGTTCACGTACAGCACGTCGCCGGCGGGCGACAGCGAGACGCCGTTCGGATTCGGCCGGCTGCCGTCGACGAGCGTCACCTTGCCGTCCGTGCCGACCCGATACACGCCCGTGACGGGCTGGCCGCCGGGTGCCGCCGCCTTCTGGAAATCCGGGTCCGTGAAATAGATCGTGCCGTCCCTGGCGATGGCGATGTCGTTCGGCGAATCGAACACCTGGCCTTTGTAGTTGCCGGCGATGGTCGTGCGCTTGCCGTCCGCGAGCGCATAGCGCGACAAGGCCTTGTACTTGTGCGTGGCCGCGACGATGTCGCCATGCGCATCGACGGCCAGGCCATTGCTGCCGCTGTCCTCGACGACCGTGCTCACGGTGCCGTCCAGCGCCAGCTTGCGGATGCGCGACGGGAAGCCGGGCGCGAAGCTGAAATCGGAAAAATACAGGGCGTCCCTGATCCACACGGGTCCCTCGTACAGGCCGGCCTCGCTGCGCGACGGCCGCACGGCCGCGACGCGCTCGGCGCGCAGTTCGCCGGACGGCGCCGGGCCGCAGGCCGGCGCGGCGTGGGCGCCGGCGGCGCAGGCGAGCGCCAGCAGGGGGCCGGAAAGTGCGAGGACGGTGCGGAGCTGCATGGGATGCCTTTCGTTCGATGATCGGAGAAATTCATTGTAGCGCTTGTCCGACCCGCGATGTAGTCAGTCGTCCTCCGCGTCCTCGGCAACCCGGCGATCGTCCTTGTAGCGGCATGGTTCGATCTTCGGCGACGCCGCCGCGTGGCACCAGCCCATGCCGTGGCGCCGGCCGTCCGCATCGATGCCGCCGGTGAACACGACATTGTCCGCTGCCGGCCATTGATAGTCGCCGTACAGCCATTTCCCGCGAATCGGTGCGCTGCCGCCGGCCGGCACGAAGGTGCCCTCGCCATGCGCCTCGCCGCGCAGGAACGTCGTCTCCAGCCGGCCCTCCTTCGTCACGAGGACGCCGGCCCCGGCGGGCAGCGCGGCGTCGACGCCGCCTTCATACGAGACCATCTTGCTGTCGGCCGGGAAGGTGATGCGACCTTTTCCGTGCGCCATGCCCTCCACGAATTCGCCTTCGTACGCGACGCCCCGCTCGCTCACCAGCTTGCCGTGGCCCGACGGCAGGCCGTGCACGAAATCGCCTTCGTAGTAGCTGCCGTTCAGGCGCGTCCATTTGCCCTTGCCGTGCGGCTTGCCATCGGCCAGCGCGCCTTCGTACACGGCCTCGCTCTTGTAGCGCAATCCCGCGCCCGCCGGGGTCGCGCTGCTCTCCATGTCGGCCAGGAGTTCCAGGTTTTCCATCCACAGCGCGTCGAGCGGATGGTCGCCCGCGGCGCCGAACGCGACGGCGCTGCGCATGCTCTTGAGCGCTTCCGGCAACGCATGGTTCCGGAGGTAGAGTTGCGCGAGCGCGCGGAAACTGCCCGGCGCCGGTTCATAGATGACCACGGTGTCCAGGACAGCGATGCCTTCCTGCGCCGGCCCGCTGTCGGGCGCCAGCGTGTACAGGTAACCGAGGCCATAGTAGGCCAGCGAATTGCCCGGGTCCGCCTGGATGGCGCGGCGATACAGCGGGCGCGCCTCCTCCAGCAAGGCTTCCCAGCCCGGTGTCCCGGTGTCGCGCATGGCGACCGCCGTCATGCGCAGGCTTTCGGCGCGTGCGGCCAGCAGCACGGGATCGTTCGGGTAGCGTTGCAGCAGCGTCGCCAGGCGCGCCATGCCATCGTCGACGACGCCGCGATTGACGGCGATCGCGTTGGCCTTCGCATCGTCCGGATGGAGCTTGAGATTGGTCTCGATCAGCTCCTTCGCCACCTTGCGGTCGCCCTTCGCGAAGCGCGGCACCACGTCCGCCAGCACGGCATAGGTGGCGGCACGATCGAGTTTGGTGACCTTCACCGGCACTTGCGGCAGATCGAGCCCGTCCTTGCCGGTCGAAAAACCGCGCGCCGTCAGGTGGCGCTGCACATAATTCCGCATGTCGCTGTCGAGTTCAGCATAAGACTTCTTGAATGCGAAACGGACGGCCTGGTCCTCGGACAACCCCATATTATGCAAGCGCAGATAATGGGCGAGTTGCCGGCGCAGCTCGGGGCTCGAATTGAAGTAATGGATCGCGTATTTCGCGCGGGCGTAGAAGCGCGCCGTATCGGCGGTGCCGCTCCTTGTCTCGTCGAATTTCAGCCTGGTCGTATTGAACAGCCATTTCGTGTCGAGATCGACCCTGCCCATCCGGTCGACCAGCCACGCTTCGCGCCCGCTGCCTTCCACCGGATGGCCGAACCACGCCATGCCGTCCTGGATCACCAGCGACGACCAGTATTCGGACATCCCTTCGTCATACCACCGCGGATAAGACGTCGTTTCGGGCGAATAATGCATCAGGAAATGGTGATACTCATGCAGGATCGTCGCGCGCGCCCAATCGCTCGTATCGGCCGACGTGGCGTAATCTTCGATCCTGGCCAGCGCCGCGTAACCGTAGCGCGACAGGCTGAATACGCCGGCCAGGTTTTTGTGCAGGCCCAGTGTCGAGAAGCTGCTCCTGCCCATCGCCACGATCGTCAGCGGCGGCCCGTCCAGCGACTGCGCGCCGCGCACGCGATTCGAGATATACCGCAGGTTTTCCAGGTCGACGATCATCCGGCGCGCGACGGCTTCCGGCTGTTCCGTGACGACCCGGAAATTCGGACTGTCGATTTCGATCCAGTCCTTGTCGACGAGATCGCTCGCATCGCTGGCGTGCGCCAGCGGTATCACCATGAACAGGATGGACAGCGCGCGGGTGAGGTGGCGCAAGGGGAATGTGGCAATAGGCTTATTCATGCCGCCATTCTAGATCGCATGCATATCCGAAATAGTCACCAATTATTGCGACGGCTGCGGCAGCTCAGCCGCATCATTTGCGGTTTATATAATCGATATGTGAAATCCCAATTGGATTTATTTCCGCCATCCCCGGATAATCCGAACCGTCTCCTCTATCTTCCTCCAAGAAAATAGATTCAGCCCGCCCCGTGCGGGCTTTTTTTTGCCTGATTGCCTCGCCCTGAAGATCGGATTGCCTGCCCCAGCGACCACGCCGCGGGCGTCGTCCGGCTCGCCCCGCCCCGCTCCCGCCTCGCCACATTCCGCTCGCCCGTGCGAACGCGGACCACTAGTCTGACGTCGTCATCTCCACAACCAACCACGGACGATCCATCATGACGACTACCCGCCCGCTGCCGCGCTATCACTTCCTCGACTGGGTGCGCATCATCGCCTTCTTCCTGCTGATCCTTTACCACGTCGGCATGTATTACGTGACGTGGGACTGGCACGTGAAGAGCCCCCATGCGAGCGAATTCCTCGAACCGTACATGGCGCTGTCGTCGCCGTGGCGCCTGTCGCTGCTGTTCCTCGTGTCCGGCGTCGCGTCCAGCTGCATGCTGGCGAAGCTGAAACCCCTCGTGTTCCTGCGCAAGCGCAGCTGGCGCCTGTTGATACCGCTGGTGTTCGGCATGCTCGTCATCGTGCCGCCGCAGTCGTATTGCGAAGTCATCGAAAAGCTCGGCTATGCGGGCAGCTACGGCGACTTCATGCGTTTATACGTGCACGGCTACCACGGCTTCTGCAAGGACGGCTGCCTGATCCTGCCGACCTGGAACCACCTGTGGTTCGTCGCCTACCTGTGGGCGTACACGGTCGTGCTCGCACTGCTCATGCTGGCGCTGGGGCCGCGCTTCGACCGCCTCGCCGCCCGCCTCGGCCATGCGCTGACGGGCTGGAAACTCGTCGTGCTGCCGGCCGCCGTGCTCGCGCTGGCGCGCATGATCATGCTGGACCGCTTTCCGATCACCCATGCGCTCATCGACGACTGGTACAACCATGCGCACTACCTGACCGTCTTCCTGCTCGGCGCCCTGATGGCGCGCGTGCCGGGCATCTGGCCGCGTGTCGCGGGGGTGCGCTGGCCGGGCCTGGCGCTCGCCCTGGCCGGCTGGGCAGCCATCATCATCTGGTACGCGCTGGACCACGGCGCCATCGCGGGCACGCGCTGGGAGCTGCTCGTCTATCCGATGCGCGCCGTGTATGTGCTGATGGCGTGGAGCGCGATCCTGGCCGCGTGCGGCTTCGCACAGCGCCACCTGGACCGCGACGGCCCGGCCCGGCGTTACCTGACCGAGGCCGTGTTCCCCGTCTACATCCTGCACCAGACCCTGATCGTCGTGCTGGCCCATGCGCTGAAAGCCCTGCACCGCGCGCCCGGCCTGGAAGCCATGCTGCTGGTCGTGCTCGTGACGGTGCTCAGCTTCACCGGCTTCGAGATCGTGCGCCGGGTGCCGCTGCTGCGGCCCCTGTTCGGCCTCGGGCCGCGTGCCCCGACGGCATCCCCGGCCGAGGCAGCAGGCACGGCAGCAGGCACGGCAGTCGGCACCGCAGCAGGCGCGACCGCGCCGGCCTGACCGCCGCGCCGCGCAATGCGGTGTCAGTGCGTGGTGGCGGAACGCTGTTGCTGGCCACCCTGCTGGCCGGCCTGCTGGGCGCCCGCCGGCACGTGTTGCTGGGATGTGGATTGCGGCTGGGCGGCACCGTTACCCGGCCGCATGAACGGATCGCTGAACTGGCGCGCGGCTTCCTGCTGGGCACGCAGGCCGCGCTCGGTCTGCTCGGTGGCGTCGCGGGCCACCTCGTCGGCCAGGGCGCGGGCGGTGCGGGTCGTGTTCTGGACGTGCTGTTCGGTGACGCGGGCCATCTCGACCTGGGCATCGGCCGCCAGGCGCGCAATGTGCTGCTGGTAGGCGCGCAGCTTGTCGGCCGCGGGCTGGGTGCGCGCGGCGGCGGCGCTCAGCAGCTCGGACTGGCGATCCGTGCTCAGCACGTGCTTGCTGGCCAGCGTCGTTTCCTCCAGCATCGTCTGCACCAGCTGGATGTTCAGGTCGCACATCTGCTGGAATGACCTGAACAGCGACTTCGACATGTCGTTCAGGAATGCGGTCTGGGCATCGATATGGGTTCGCACCGCCGGCGCGATCGTTTGTGGAAATGGATACATGGTGTGCCTCGCAAAAAGAGTCGGTTGAACGGGCCGCAGCATCCGCCGCGGCACGAAGCTCACAGACTAAGGTCGCGAGGCAGACTTCATTTGATCTGGACTAATCGCGCGGGCTTGCGTGCGTCCAGGCGGCGGCGATCGCGGACCCCAAAGCGCGTATTGACGAACGCGGACTATAATGACCTGCATCGCGCCGTCATCGGTATCGTTCAACGACGAGGGGCACATGTTGAAGCATCAACTGACTCTCCGGAACATTGCCGCGTTCACACTCGCAACGAGCCTGGTGTCATGGGCCGCGCTTGCGTGTGCCCAGGCGGACCAGGCACCGGCCGGCGGTGCGCGCGGCACGGCGGTCGTCGAGGTCACCGGCACCCGCCTGATGCGCACCGATGCCGCAACCCCGTCGCCGGTGGACATCATCACGCGCGCGGACATCGCGCAGTCGGGCAAGACGAACCTGTCCGATGTGGTGCGCGCCCTCACGGTCGACAACAACGGGTCGATCGGCCTCGGCAACGTCAGCGGATTCGCCATGGGATCGAGCGGCGTCGCCTTGCGCGGGCTGGCCGTCAATGCCACGCTGGTCCTGGTCAACGGCCGCCGGATGGTGCACTACGGCCTGGCCGACGACGTGCAGCGCACGTTCGTCAACCTGAGCGCGATTCCCCTCGATGTCGTCGACCGCATCGAAGTGCTGAAAGACGGCGCCTCGGCGATCTACGGTTCCGATGCGATCGCCGGCGTCGTCAACATTATTTTGCGCAAGCAGTACCAGGGCGCGTCGGCCGACGTCAGCTATGGATGGACGGAAGGCGGCGGCGGCGCCATGCCGCGCGCCAGCCTGACGGGCGGCACCGGCAACCTGGACACCGACGGCTACAACGTGTTCGCCAACGTCGAAGCCTCGCGCCGGAACGGCGTGCCCAGCGGAGACAGGACCGGCCGCGCATGGATCGGCAACGGCGACCTGCGGCCGTACGGCTATGGCTTCACGGCGGGCGGCATCGGCCCGAATATCGGCGGCTGGTTCGACAATGCGAGCGGGACGGCGAACCCGAACCGCTTCGGCGCGGTCAGCCCGGCGACGGGGCCCCTCGCGTGGCGGCAATTGCCGGGCTGTACGTCGACCATCGCCCTGCCCGCCGGCCTGGGCGGCTGTCCCTACGACCGCGTCAGGGAATACGGCGCCGTCCTGCCCGAGGAAAGGAAGCTGAATCTTTACCTGCGCGGGACGATGCGGCTGGCGGGCAATGTCGAGCCTTATGTCGAGCTCGGCAGGTTTGCATCCGATACGAGGTCGACGTGGGTCTTCGGTCCGACCGGCGTCAACGAATTGTGGATCGATCCCGCCACCGATGCGGTGAAGGACAATACCCGGCTGCCGCTGCCGGCTGCGCACCCGGACAACCCGCTGGGCGCCGACGCCTTGCTCAGCTACCTGACCGCCGATGCGGGGCCGCGCAGCTTCGAGCATGACAGCACGGTCTGGCGCGCGCTGGTCGGTGTCGGGGGCGAGTGGGCCGGCTGGCGCTACGACACGGGCCTGCTGTATGGCCGCACCACGACCACGCGGGTCCTGCGCGGGTTCATCCGCGACAGCGTGTTGCGGGCGGGGCTGGCCGGCACGGGGCCGTTCGGCTACTACCGCCTCGGCGCCAATGCCGGCCTCAACCCGCCCGCGTTCTATCAAGCCTTGTCGCCCGAGATCTCGACCGACAACGTGTCGACGCTGACGATGCTCGATTTCAAGGCTTCGCGCGCATTGATGGCGCTGGCGGGCGGCCCGTTGGCGCTGTCGGTCGGTGCGGAATACCGGCACGAAACGCTGGACGCGCCCGCCCCGCCGTACACCGATACCGGCGACATCGTCGGCTGGCCCTACTATGTCTACAGCGGCAAGCAGACGGTGGCCTCGGCGTTCGCCGAAGCCCTGGCACCGGTGTCCAGGCAGCTGGAACTCGACGGCGCGGTGCGCGTCGACAAGGTGCGCGATTCGGAGACATCGGTCACACCCAAGTTCGGCGTCAAGTGGACCCCATGGCGCCAGCTGGTGTTGCGTGGCACCTATGCCGCCGGATTCCGCGCGCCCAACGAAGTCGAGCAGGGCGCCGCCAATACGAACGCCGCGGCGCTCGACCTGGCCGGGCACGGTTTCCTGAGCGTCGTCAGGACGATCGGCAATCCCGACCTGAAACCCGAGACGTCGAGGATGGTGACCCTCGGCGCCATCTACGAGCCGCGGCGCGCGACGACCGTGGGCGCGACGTACTGGTGGCTCGAACGCAGCGACGAGATCAACGGCGCCGATCCGTACGCCATCCTGGCCGACAGCGCGGCGTTCAAGGGCGCGTCCGTCGTGCGCGATGCCCAGGGCAATGTGCTCGAGGTGAGCGCGCCCTTCCAGAACAACTCGCGCTCGCGGCTGCAGGGGATCGATGTCGACGTCAGCCACCGCCGGCCGATCGGCCGCTTCGGCACGCTGGGCGCCAGGCTCACGTGGACCTACCTCGATTATTACAAGAAGCAGTTTGCCGGGGGACCGACGGTCGACTATGCGGGCACCCATGGGCCGATGGTCGTCAGCGGCAACACGGGCACGCCGAAAAACCGGGTGAATGCCGTGCTGAGCTGGGAACGCGCGGCCAACCGCCTGTCCGCGTCCGTGTCGTACATCGGCAGCTACCTCAACAAGGACAACCTCGCCGCCCCCTGCTTCAACCAGTTCGCCGACGGCGCGCCGGCGCCGGCCGGCTGCCGGGTCGCGTCGTTCACCGCCGTCGACCTCCACGGCAGCCACCGGTTCGGCAAGCACACCGAGATGTACGTTTCCATCGG
Source organism: Massilia sp. Root335 (assembly GCF_001425685.1). Classification (GTDB taxonomy): domain Bacteria; phylum Pseudomonadota; class Gammaproteobacteria; order Burkholderiales; family Burkholderiaceae_D; genus Telluria; species Telluria luteola. Next base: position 561,308 of record NZ_LMCY01000003.1, read on the forward strand.
TAACGTGTTCGACCGTATCGCGCCGCTGGACCCGAGTGCCTACATCAACCTGAATTTCAATCCGTCCTTTCACCTGAGCGGTGCGATCGGCCGAACCTTCAACGTCGGTCTGAAACACGATTTCTGAACACCGGAGCCCCTATGCATGCAGACCGCGACAAGCACCCGACCGGATACGGATGGGTCATCGTGGCGATGCTGACGGCCCTGCCGGCGTGGGGTGCCGGGGGCACGACGCGCTATACCGAAGCGTTCCAGCGCTTCGGCGTCAGCGACGGCCTGGCAAACAACGTGGCCTTCGACGTCGCGCAGGACAAGTACGGCTTCATCTGGGTGACCACCCGCAACGGCATCGCGAAATTCGACGGCTCGGACTTCACCGTCTATCGCCCGGTGCCGCCCGACGTCAAACGGAGCGTCGCCCAGTTCTACCAGACCATCGCCCATTCGCGGGATGGCAACCTGTGGTTCTGCTCGTGGGGGAACGGGCTGCTGAAACTCGACCTCGCCACCGAGCGATTCACATTCTTCCGGCACGACGACCGCAAGCCGGATACCATCGCCGGCAACAACGTCTGGTTCGCGTTCGAGGACCGGGACGGCATGATGTGGGTGTCGAGCCAGGGCGGGCTGTCCCGCCTCGATCCGAAGACGGGCGTGGCGACGGTCTACCGGCACGACCCGCTGCGGCCCGACAGCCTGGCGAATCCGATCCCGACCCAGGTCGTGCAGGACAAGGACGGCATGCTGTGGGTCGGCACCTATGGCGGCGGACTCGACCGGCTGAATCCGGCCACCGGCAAGTTCAGCCATTACCGCCACGACGACCGCAACCCCAACTCGCTGGCCAACGATTCGGTCGAGGGACTGTTCCTCGACGCCGACGGCACGCTGTGGATCGCTACCGATGGCGGTCTCGACCATTTCGATCCGCGGGCGGGCACCTTCACGTTGTTCCGGCACGATCCCAACGACCCGGGCAGCCTGGCCAACAATGCGGTGCTGAAGGTGATGCGCGACAGCCGCGGCCAGCTCTGGACGTCGCACTGGGGCGGCGGCATCCACCGCATGGACCCGCGCACCGGCAAATTCATCCACTACCGCTACGATCCGGGCGACCCGTTGAGCGTGGCGTCGAACATGACGGAATACATGACGGAGTCGCGCGATCACGCGCTGTGGATCGCCACCTTCAACGGCCTGGTCCGCTTCGACGAGGAATCCGGGCGCTTCCACTCCATGTTCCAGCAGACGGGATTGTCCTCGACGTCCGGGCGCATGCTGGTGTCGGGCATGGCGACCGACCGCCACGGGCGCCTGTGGACCGTCAGCGAGGACGCGGGCGCCGTGCGCTACGACCCGGCCACCCGCACGTCGCGCCATTACCTGCCGGAGCCCGGCAACCCGCGCAGCCTGTCGGAGGTGGCGATCACCGCCATCGTCGTCGACGCCGACGGCACGGTCTGGCTGACGACCCGAGCCGGCCTCGACCGCTATGACGAGCGCACCGACAGTTTCGAGCGGGTCGCGCTGAGCCGGTACGCACCGCAGGGGGCCACGTCGGACAGCACCATCAGCGACCTGGCGATCGACCGCAACGGCATCCTCTGGATGTCGGTCTATGGCGTCGGGCTGCAGCGCTTCGACCCGAAGCGCAAGGTGCTGACCATCTATACCCACGACCCGGCCGCGCCGGCCAGCCTGGCCAGCAACCTGACGAATGCGGTGCTGGCGGCCCGGGACGGGTCGATCTGGGTGGCGGCCGACGCGGGCCTGAGCCGCTTCGATCCCGCCAGCGGCAAGTTCACCAATTTTACGGAACGGGACGGCCTCAGCACCCAGATCGCCAATGACCTGGCCGAGCTGCCCGACGGCACGATCCTCGTCGCGACCGACGTCGGGGTCAACCGCTACGCTGCGCACAGCGGCAGGTTCACCGCCTACACGGTGCAGCAAGGGATGCCGAGCAATTATGTGATGTCGCTCGAACCGGACGACCAGGGCAATATCTGGGCCGGCACGGACAAGGGCCTGGTGCGCATCGCGCCGTCTTCCGGCAAGATCCGGGTCTACGATGCGCGCGACGGCCTGCCCAGCAATCAGTTCTGGAACCATTCGGCCTACCGCGCCGCGGACGGCACCATGTATTTCGGCACCACCGACGGCCTGACCAGCTTCCATCCGGATTCCTTCAGGGACAATCCGGATGCGCCGCCGGTGTACATCACCGAGTTATCGCTGTTCAAGCACAAGGTCGTTGCCGGCCCCCACTCCCCGCTCGCCACCAGCGTCCACCTCGCCAAGGCCGTCACGCTCGATTACCGCCAGTCGAGCATCGGATTCCGGTTTGCCGCCCTCAATTACCGCTGGCCCGCCAAGAACCGGTACGCCTACCAGCTCGAAGGCTTCGACCGGGGCTGGACCTATGTCGACAGCGCGCATCGCGAGGCGGCCTACACCAACCTGTCTCCCGGCAATTACGTCTTCCGCGTCAAGGCGTCCAATAACGACGGGGTCTGGAACGACACCGGCGCGGCGCTCGCCATCACCATCACCCCGCCGTGGTGGCAGACGTGGACGTTCCGCGTGCTGATGGCGGTCCTGGCGCTGACGCTGACCTACGCGCTCTACCGGATGCGCGTGCGCCAGTTGCAGGCGCAGGCGCGCAAGCTGCAACGCATCGTCGACGAGCGCACGCACGACCTGCAGATCGCCAAGGAAAAGGCGGAAATCGCCAACCAGGTCAAGAGCACCTTCCTGGCCAATATGAGCCACGAACTGCGCACGCCGCTGAACGCGATCCTCGGCTATGCACAGATCCTGCGGCGCGACTCCCAACAGCTGAGCGGGCGCCAGGCCGCCGGCCTGGCGACCATCCAGCAGAGCGGCCAGCACCTGCTCAACCTCATCAACGACATCCTGGACCTGGCGCGGATCGAGGCCGGCAAACTGAGCCTGTATCCGACCGACTGCGACCTCGCCGCGTTGCTCGACCTGGTGACGCAGATGATCCGCGTGAAGGCCAAGGAGAAGCACCTGTCGTTCAGGTGCGTGGCGCCGGACGTGCCGGCCGCCGTGACGGTCGACGAGAAACGCTTGCGCCAGGTCTTGCTGAACCTGCTGGGCAATGCCGTCAAGTTCACCGACCACGGCGAGGTCAGCCTGCGTGTGCTGAAGGTTGCCGCCCCCGCCGGCATGGTGCGCCTGCGCTTCGAAGTGGCCGACAGCGGCGTCGGCATGACCGGCGAACAGATGGCGGGCATCTTCGAGCGCTTCGAACAGGCCGGCGACATGCGGCGGCGCGAAGGCGGGTCCGGGCTGGGCCTCGCCATCAGCCAGCAACTGATTCGCATGATGGGCGGGAATATCGAGGTCGCGAGCCAGCCGGGCAAGGGCAGCCTGTTCCGGTTCGAGCTGGACCTGCCGGCCGTCCCGGCGGCGCGCGCCGTCCTGCCCGCCCCGCAGATCGTCGGGTATCAAGGTCCGCGCAAGCGGGTACTCGTGGTGGACGACCTGGCGCAGAACCGCGTCCTCCTGATCGATGCACTGCGACCGCTGGGGTTCGAGGTGCTCGACGCCGGGAACGGCCAGGAATGCCTCGATCTGCTCGACGCCATCGACCCCGACCTCATCGTGATGGACGTGATGATGCCGGTGATGGATGGGCGGGAAGCGACGCGCAGGATCCGGCAGCGCCCGCAGCGCGCCGGGATACCCGTCATCGTGTCCAGCGCCAGCGCCACCCGCGAGGACGAAGCGCAATGCTACGCGGCGGGCGCCGACGCCTTCCTGCCCAAGCCGATCGACAACGATCTGCTGCTGAAGACCATGGGCGACCTGTTGTCCCTGGCGTGGATCACCGCCCCGGAACGGGCGCCGGAAGCCCGGGAGCCCGGACAGGCGGCCGACGTCATCGTGCCCCCGCCGGACGAGATCGAGACGCTGTACCAGCTCGCGCGGGCGGGCAATATGCAAAGCCTGTGTGCACGGGCCGACTACCTGAATGACCTGGACGCACGCTATGCCCCCTTCGCCCAGCAGTTGCGCGCGCTGGCGGAAAGCTACCAGTCGAAAGCCATTCTCGCCCTTGTCGAGCGGTGTCGCGCGGCGCACGGCGCGCTGCGGACCGGGAATCCGCAGCAATGACGCGCCGCTTATTTCGACAGGCTCCGGCGCATCGTCGCGTTTCCCTTGCCGTCCGCCGTCGGCGTCAAACTCCTTTGGTCCAATAGTGCGGTCAAGGCTTCGGCCGGCACCGCCTGGCTGTAATAAAACCCCTGCGCGGCCAGGCAGCCGTGCGCCGTCAGGAAGGAGACGTGCTCGGCACTGTCGACCCCTTCCGCAATGAGGTTCAGGTGCAGGCTGTGCGCCATCGCGATGATGGCGGCGACGATCGCGGCATCGTGCGTTTCCTCGTTGATGCCGATGACGAACGAGCGGTCGATCTTGAGCGCGTGAATGGGAAAGTTCTGCAGATAGGCGAGGCTCGAATAGCCGGTGCCGAAGTCGTCGATGGACAACTGCACGCCCATATTGCTCAGCTGGTGCAGGACCGCGATATTGTCGTCGCTGGGCTGCATCGTCACGCTTTCGGTGATTTCGAGCTCGAGCGCATCGGCCGGGATGCCCGTTTCCTCGAGCACCTGCGCCACGAAGTTCGTCAGATTGGCCTGGGCAAACTGCCGGGCCGAGAGGTTGACCGCGATCCGCATCTCGGGATGCCCCCCGTCGCGCCAGCGCCTGAGCTGCGCGCAAGCCTGGCGCAACACCCATTCGCCGATCGGCACGATGATGCCGGTCTCTTCCGCAATGGCGATGAACTCCACGCAGGAGCGCGGCGCCTTGCCCGGCGGCGTCCAGCGCAGCAGCGCTTCGGCCGAAAAGATCCGCCCGCTTTCCATGTCCACCTGGGGCTGGTAGTACACGGAGAACTCGTCGTGGGCGAGCGCCTGGCGCAACTGGTTGGTCGCCGCCATGCGCCGCCTGGCCGCTTCGTGCAGGGCCGCCGTGAAGAACTGGTAGTTCCCGCGCCCCTTTTGCTTGGCCTTGTACATGGCCGCATGGGCCGCGTGCAGCAGCGCGGAGGCGTCGCCGCCATCGGACGGAAAGAGGCTGACGCCGATGCTGGCACTGACGTGCAGCTCGTGGCCGTCGACGGCAAACGGCCGGCTGAGGGAATCCAGGACCTTGCTGGCCACCAGCGCGGCGTCGTTACTGGTCGGCAGGGCGGACAGGCAGACCCCGAACGCATTGCCGCCCAGGCAGCCGAGGCTGTCGCCTTCACGCGTACATTGCTGGAGCCGGGTGGCGACCGCTTGCAGCATGCGATCGCCGATCTGGTTGCCGAGGGAATCGTTGATGGTCTTGAAGTGGTCCAGGTCGATGTGCAGCTGCGCGACCATTTCATGCTGGTGGCGGCGCGCCTGCGCGATCGCCTGGTTGATCCGGTCTTCCAGCAGCAGGCGGTTGGGCAGCCCGGTCAGGGCGTCGTGGTGCGCCATGTAGTCGATCCGCCGCTCCGCCTGGTTGTACTCGGCGATCTTCTGCTCCAGGCTGGCATTGGTGCGGACCAGCTCGGCGGTGCGTTCGGCCACCCGCGCTTCGAGCGCATCGTTCGCGGCCTGCAAGTCCGCTTCCGCGCGCCGGCGCATGGCAATTTCTTGCTGCAGCTGCGTATTTTGCTGGGCCAGGCGCTTTTGCGCGCTGCGCAGGGCAAGGTGCGTCGTGACGCGCGCCCACACTTCGTCGAGCTGGAACGGTTTCGTGATGTAGTCGACGCCGCCGGCCGAAAAGCCCGAGAGCTTGTCGTGGGTCTCGGACAGCGAGGTCATGAAAATGACTGGAATGTCGCGTGTGCCGGCGGCGGCCTTCAGGCGGCGGCAGGTCTCGAAACCGTCCATGCCGGGCATCATCACATCGAGCAGGATCAGGTCGGGCTGGACGAATTCGGCACGCGCCAATCCCTCCTCGCCTTCCTGCGCGACCGCCACCCGAACCCGGCGACCTTCGAGATACTCCACCAGGATGCCGACATTGGCGGGCGTATCGTCGACGATCAGGACGGTTGGGGTGTCCACATCCGGTGGCACGACAGAGATCGCCATAATCGAATCCGTCCACTGACAACAACACTCGCAGGGACACACGCTTGCAACTAGATTCTAACAAATTCTGACATCGAGACAACGAAGACTTCAGGACAGTGCCGCCCCGCAATCCTTGCAGAACCTGGCATCGGCCTCGTGGCCCTTGCTGCCGCAGGCGGCGCAGGCGCGCGCGGGGCGCGCCGCGCCGCGGCGGCGATCGTTGCGATGCGCCGAGAGTTCGGCGGTCACGATCCCGGTCGGCACGGCGAGGATCCCCCAGCCGAGCAGCATCATGAACGACGCGATGGCCTTCCCCAGGTTCGTGTGCGGCGTGATGTCGCCATAGCCCACCGTCGTCATCGTCACGGTCGCCCAGTACATCGCGACCGGGATGCTCGTGTAGCCGTTCTTCGGTCCCTCGACGACGTACATGATCGTGCCGAGGATCAGGATCGCCATCAGCACGACGGACAGGAACACGAGGATCTTGCGCCGGCTGGCGGACAGCGCTTCGCCGAGGCGCGTGTATTCCTCGATGTAGAGCGTGAGCTTGAAGATGCGGAAGACGCGCAGCAGGCGCAGGATGCGGATGTCGAGCAGCAGTTCCGTGCCCGGCATCAGGAGCGAGAAATACGAAGGCAGCACGGCCAGCAGGTCGATCACGCCGTAGAACCCGGTGGCGTAGCGCCACGGTCGCTGCACACACGCGAGCCGCGCCGCGTATTCGGCCGTGAACAGCGCCGTGAAGCCCCATTCGAGGCCGTTCAGCAGCGTGGCGTGGTCGCGGTGCAGCCACGGCACGCTGTCCAGCACGACGACGAGGATGCTGAGCAGGATCGCGAGCACGAGGGCGATGTCGAAGCGGCGGCCGGCCGGCGTGTCGGCCTCGAAGATGACGTCGTACATGCGCCGCCGCAGCCCGGCCGGCGGCTTCCCGTACTCGGCGGGCGACTGCGGCACGTATGCCCGCGCGCCGTCGCCGTCGTCGCCCTCGTGCGTCATGATCCGTGCGGCGAGGTGGGCGGCCCTTTCAGCTCGATCGTATTGCCTTCCGGGTCCTGCAGGTAGATCGACGGTCCTTCGCCCTCGGCGCCGAAACGCGATGCGGCCGGCCCGGCCTCGATGCCGTGCGCGGCCAGGTGGGCACGGATCGCGGCTTCGTCGAACGGCTCGACGCGGAAACAGAAATGGTCGACGTTGCGCCCTTCCGGCCCCGGCGCGGCGCCGCCCGCCGCACCCAGCTTGCCGTCGACGGGGATCAGGTCGACCATCGAGCTGCCGGCGCGCAGCTGCACGAGGCCGATCTCGTCCTGGCGCCGCACTTCGCGGCAGCCCAGCACGTCGCCATAGAATTGCAGCATGCGCGCGAGGTCGACGACGCGCAGCACGATGTGGTCGATCTCGCGGATCGCGATGGGCGTGCGGACGAAGTCAGTCGGCATGGCGCTCCACCCACGTCGCAAAGCATTCCATGAACTGCTGCAGGAAGGTTTTCAAACCCTCGTCGGTCAGGTTGTCGCCGTCGAACTTGGCGCCGACGCCGCCGATATACGCTTCGGGCGACTGCATGCACGGCATGTTGAGGAAGACGAGGCACTGGCGCACGGCGTGGTTGGCGCCGAAGCCGCCCAGGGCGCCCGGCGAGTTGCTGACGACGGCGCACGGCTTGGCCGTCCACGCGGCCTGGCCATACGGGCGCGAACCGACGTCGATGGCGTTCTTCAGGACGCCCGGCAGCGAACGGTTGTATTCCGGGGTGCAGAACAGGACGCCGTCGGCTTCGCGGATGCGGTTGCGGAATTCGGTCCACGTGGCGGGCGGGGTCTCGGTCTCGTCATCCTGGTTGTACAGCGGCAGCTGGGAGATGTCGACGATCTCCAGTTCGAGCGTGGGCGGCGCCACCAGCATCAGGCTCCTGGCCAGCTTGCGGGTGAACGAGTCCTTGCGCAGGCTGCCGACGAGTACTGCGATCTTGCGAGTTGCCATGACGGTCCTTTCGTTCTTGATGGGTCGTACGGAGTCCAAAGTGTAACGACTTTCCGCCAAGACCGTGCGGACGCGCCGTTCAGATGCGCCGGCGCCGGTATTCGTCGAGGAAGGTGCGCGCCGCGCGCGGCGTCAGCACCCGCACGGGGTCCCCGTGCCACGCATACAGGAACGGCGGCCCGCCCGCGCGGTCCGTCAATCTGGCGCGGATGAGGAAGCGGGTGCCGGCCGGATAGCGCTCCGGGTCGGACAGCGCGCGCGCGCACTGCACGCGCATGGACGTGGCGTATGCCTGCCCCGCCATCGGCTTGATGCGCAGCCGGCCCGTGCGCGCGTCCGGCACGGATTCGACGGCCACGTCGCGGTAGGCCCACGGATCGCGCGCCATCGGCGTTACGCGGCCGCGGCCGCGGCGTGCGGCTTCGCTTCACGTATCGGCAGGTTGACCAGGCTCGCGGCCAGCGCCAGCGCGATGTCCGCGTACCACATCCACGTGTAGTCGCCGAAGCGCACGAACGCGAGGCCGCCCAACCAGGCGCCGAAGAAGCCGCCGATCTGGTGCGACAGCAGCGTGAGGCCGAACAGGGTCGCCAGGTAGCGGGTGCCGAACAGCTTGCCGACGAGGCCCGCCGTCGGCGGCACCGTCGCGAGCCACGTGAAGCCGAGGGCCGCCGCGAACACATAAAAGGTCCACGCCGATTTCGGCGCCAGCAGGTAGGCGGCGATGATCACTGCGCGGCTGCCGTACATCAGCGCGAGCAGCCATTTCATGCGCCAGCGCTGCGCGAGCGCGCCGGCCGTCAGCGAGCCGGCGATGTTGAAGAGGCCAATGAGGCCCAGCGCCGTCGCGGAGACGCCCGCCGGCAGGCCGCACAGCGCGACTTCGCCCGGCAGGTGCGTGACGAGGAAGGCGATGTGGAAGCCGCAGGTGAAGAAGCCGGCGTGCAGGCACAGGTAGCTGCGGTCGCGCAGCGCTGCGCGCACCTGGCGTCCCAGCGTCGGCTCGGACGACGGCGCGCCGTGGCCGGCGCCGGATTGCGCCGGCGGCCTGCCGCGCAGCGGCCACGCGAGCGGGATGGTGAACAAGGTGGTCGCGGCCAGCGCCAGCATCGCCGTGATCCAGCCGGCCGTCGCGATCAGCACCTGCACGAGCGGCGCGAACACGAACTGGCCGAACGAGCCGCCCGCGTTGATGAAGCCGGACGCGAACGCGCGCCGCTCGGGCGGCAGGCGCTGCGCCGTGGCGCCGATCAGGATCGAAAAGCTGCCGGCGCCGGCGCCGCTGGCCGACAGGATGCCGAGGGTGACCAGCAGGCCCCATTCGGTCGACACGAACGGCGTGGCCGCGAGGCCGCCGGCCAGCAGCACGGCGCCCAGCACGATGACGCGCGCCGCGCCGTATTTGTCGGCGACGGCGCCGAAGATGGGTTGCGACGCGCCCCACATGAACTGGCCGATGGCCATCGCGAAGCTGATCGACGCGACGCCGAGGCCCGTCGCCGTGTTCAGCGGCGACAGGAACAGGCCCGTCGTCAGGCGCGCGGCCATCGTGATCATCAGGATCGCGCTGGCGGTGAGGATCAGGCCCCAGGCGGCGCGCGGCGTGGTCGTTGTCATGTCGTCCCCGTTGGTTGGTCAGAACCAACGATGTTACAACGGAAACGATCGTAGGGTGGGCGCCCCGCGCCCACGCGACTGCATGCGGACCGCGAACGTCCGCCACCCAACCGTGATATCAGCCCGCCGCGCGGATCAGCAGCACGGTCGCCTGCGCCGCCATGCCCTCCTCGCGGCCGAGGAAGCCGAGCTTTTCGTTCGTCTTGGCCTTGATGTTCACCTGCTGCGGCGACACGCCGACGTCCTCGGCGATGCGCGACACCATTTGCGGGATGTGCGGCGCCATCTTCGGCTGCTGGGCGATGATGGTCGCGTCGATGTTGCCGATGGTGTAGCCGGTGCCCAGCACGCGGTTGGCCGCTTCGCGCAGCAGCACGCGCGAATCGGCGCCGGCGAACATCGGGTCGGTGTCCGGGAAGTGCTTGCCGATGTCGCCGAGGCCGGCGGCACCCAGCATGGCGTCGACGATGGCGTGCAGCAGCACGTCGGCGTCCGAGTGGCCGAGCAGGCCCAGGCGGTGCGGGATGGTGACGCCGCCCACGATCAGTTTGCGGCCCTCGACGAGGGCGTGGCAGTCATAGCCGGTACCGATGCGGAACGGCGGGGTCGGGTTGTACGATGCGAGAGCCATGATGTTCTTTACACGCTTTATACGTTATACGTCAGACGAATTCGGGTTGGGACACTGCCAGGTACATCTCGGCGATCCGGATGTCGTCCGGCAGCGTCACTTTGAGATTGCGGGGATGCCCTTCCACCAATCTTGGGCTCAATCCGAGGGCTTCAACCGCACTGGCGTCATCGGTAATCGAATCGGGGTCGGTGGCCGCGGACAGCGCCTCGCGCAGCAGTTCGTAGCGGAACATCTGCGGGGTCTGGGCCAGCCACAGCCCGTTGCGGGGTACGGTCCCGCACGCTTCACCGTCGATGCCGCGCTTGACCGTGTCGACGACCGGCAGCGCCAGCAGGCCGCCGGCCGGGTGGTCGCCCGTGTCCTTGATCAGCTTTTCGATCAGTTCGGCCGTGAGGCCGGGACGGGCCGCGTCGTGCACGAGCACCAGGTCCGGGCCGGACAGCGTGTTCGCGAGCACCGCGAGGCCGTTGCGCACGGATTCCATGCGGCTGGCGCCGCCGCAGCGCAGGACCGTCACGCCGTGATGGGGCGCGACGGCGTCGATATAGGGGTCGTCCGGACTCACGACGACGAAGGTGTGCGCGATGAGCTCGCTGGACAGGAACGCGTCGAGCGTATGCCTGAGCATCGGTTTGCCGCCGATTTTCAGGTACTGCTTGGGGCTCGTGGCCCCCATCCTGGCGCCGACGCCGGCGGCGGGAATCAGGGCGAAATAACGTGGTGCTTGAGTCATGTAAATTTTACGCTACGATCGGAAACGTCTTGTCGATCCAATAATAGACTGTACCTCACCTTGGCAAACTTTGCTGGGACGCGCGTATTCCCGCGGACAGTCGATCGCGGCCTGTCTCGGCCTTGCCTTCTCGGCCTTACCCTAATGTACGGCATCCGGCCGCGGTCGACGTCGCGCTGCAGCAGTGTCCGCGACTCGGCGGCGCGCGCATACAACGGTTTGCCGGCGAAGCGCCCGCCCTTCCACTTTCGGCAGATCGTGCAGGCAGGACTTGAGATGGCGCATTTCGCGCGCAAGTATCTCGTCGCACACGCACGCGGCGAGCGTTACGCCGGCGTCCAGGTGCCGGCGGCGAACTTCTCCAGCCAGAACGTGCCGATCACGGTCTTCACGTCCGTGATGTCGCCTTTCCTGACCATGTCGAGCATCTCGGGAATGGTCGCGGTGAAGGTCTCGAGGAATTCGCCGTCGTCCAGCTTCGCCTCACCTGCATTGAGGCCGCGCGCGAGGAACAGGTCGAGGTGCTCGTCGGAATACGCGATGGCGTTGTGGATGGTGCAGACGAAGTGCCAGTCGGTGGCCGTGTAGCCCGTCTCTTCTTCCAGCTCGCGCTTGGCGCAGGCGAGCGAGGCTTCGCCCGGATCGATCTTCCCGGCCGGGAATTCGATGAACACCTGCTCGTTCGGATAGCGGAACTGGCGTTCGAGCAGCACGCGGCCGTCGTCGAACAAGGCCAGGATCACGACGGCGCCGGGGTGGCGGATGAATTCGCGCTGCGTGATCTTGCCGTCAGGGAGCTTGACGCGGTCGCGCGAGACTTTGAGGAAGTGACCGTCGTAGGCGAGTTCGCCGTCGACTCTGGTTTCTTTGAGATGATCGTCCATGGGCGGTCCGGTTGGGTCGTGAGCCCGCAGTATAAGGCAAACGACCCGGACCGGTGCCCGCGCGCTACGGCACGATGCGCAGCACCGCGTTCTCGCTGATCACGTAGATGTTGTCGTCCATGCCCACCGTCAGCGCATCGATGGCGCCGAGGCTGCCCGGGGCACCCAGGCGCACGCCGTACGCGCCCGGCGTGCCGGCGATCACGCTGTCGACGCCGGAAGGCGTGATCTTGTGCACCGAGTACCAGTCGCGCGCGGCATCAGCCGCGGCGCTTGCGGAGGTAGCGCAGGACGAAACCTGGAAAGGCCAGCACGAGGAACATGCAGGCGGTGATCGCGTAGAACTCCCAGGTCTGGGGGAACGCGGTACCGATGCGGGATTCGAGGGCGTGGGCCAGCGCGCCGACGACAAAGTATAAAACAATCAACTCGAGCAGGCGCACGACGAAGTATTTCGCGTGCGCCTTGTTCTGTGCCGGCTTCACGGGAATGAAGCCGAGCACGCTCTCGTTGAGGAACGGCAGGTTGGCGAACGCAAGTGCGACCGCGATCACCAACCAGCTGGCCAGGGAGACGTCCACCGCGGCCTTAGGACTTCAGGGTCAGGGTCATGGCCGACAGGCAAGCCGCCAGCAGCGGGCCCGGCAGGATGCCCAGGATCACGACCAGGATGCCGTTCAGCGACAGCACGACGCGCATGTCCAGCGGGGTCGAGATCGGCGACGCATCGGCCACCTCGTCGAACCACATGACTTTCACGACGCGCAGGTAGTAGAACGCACCCACCAGCGACGCGGCGACGGCGACGACCGCGAGCCACAGCTGGCCCGAACCGACGACGGCGTCCAGCACGGCCCACTTGGCCATGAAGCCCATCATCGGCGGCACGCCGGCCAGCGAGAACATCAGCGCGGTCATGACGAGCGCGTACCACGGGCTGCGCTTGGCCAGGCCCTTGAAGTCGGCCAGTTGTTCCGCTTCGTGGCCCGAGCGCGCCAGCATCATGATGACGCCGAAGCTGCCCAGCGTGGTCAGGACGTAGGTGATCGTGTAGTACATCGAGGCGCTGTAGGCGGTGGCGATGTTCGCGGCATTCGCGGCGTCGCGGCTGCCGACCACGCCGGCCATCATGCCCAGCAGGACGAAGCCCAGCTGCGCGATGGTCGAGTACGCGAGCATGCGCTTCAGGTTGGCTTGCGCGATCGCGGTCAGGTTACCGATCACGAGCGACAGCACGGCCAGCGCCAGCAGCATCTGCTGCCAGTCGATCGCCAGCGGCAGCAGGCCCTCGACGAGGATGCGGATCATCATCGCGAACGAGGCCAGCTTCGGCGCGGCGCCCAGCAGCAGGGTGACGGCGGTCGGCGAGCCCTGGTACACGTCCGGGACCCACATGTGGAACGGCACGGCGCCCAGTTTGAAGGCCATGCCGGCCACGACGAACACGAGGCCGAACACGAGGATCGTGTGGTTGGCGGCGTTGCTCGACACCAGCTTGGCGATCGTCGTGATGTCCAGCGAACCGGTGGCGCCGTAGATCATCGAGATACCGTACAGCATGAAGCCCGACGCGAGCGAACCCAGGATGAAGTATTTCATCGCGGCTTCGGTCGAGATCGCGTGGTCGCGGCGCAGGGCCACCAGCGCGTACAGGGACAGCGACATCAGTTCCAGGCCCAGGTAGATCGGCAGCATGTTGTTACCGGAGATCATGACCATCTGGCCCAGCATCGTGAACAGCGCGAGCACGTAGAACTCGCCGCCCAGATTGCCGGACATCATGCCGCGCTCGGCCGTGTACTGGCGCGAGTACACGAGCGTGACGCCCACGGCCAGGTAGGTGAACAGCTTGAGCAGGTTCGCCATCGGGTCCGACACGAACATGTTGTAGAACGTGTAGGTCGTCGTGCCGGCCTTGAAGTCGGCGTAGGTGATCACCGCGCAGCCCACCAGGGTGAGCAGCGACAGGATGTAGGTCAGCGTACGCTTGCCGTCCTTCTGGAACATGTCGATCAGAAGGATGGCGCAGGACGCGATGACCAGGAAGATTTCTGCAGCGACCGGCCCCAGGTTGTTGGCGGCCAGCACGGCTTGGGTGTTAATCATCGGATTCATATCGTTGTTGTAGCCTCTATCGACTCAGTGCGCGGCGACCGCAGCCACTGCCGTCGGCAGCTTGCTGACCGAGACGTGCTGCAACAGGTCCGCCACCGACACTTGCATCGAATCGGTGAACGGTGCCGGATACAGCCCCATGTAGATCGTCAGGATCGCGAGCACGCCCAGCATGAAGAACTCGCGGCCGTTCAGGTCGACCAGCTCGGCCACGTGCTTGTTGCCGATCTTGCCGAACACGACGCGCTTGACCATCCACAACGAGTACGCCGCGCCCAGGATCAGGGCGGTGGCGGCCAGCAGGCCCGTCCAGAAGTTGAACTTGACGGCGCCCAGGATGACCATGAACTCGCCCACGAAGCCCGACGTGGCCGGCAGGCCGCAGTTGGCCATCGCGAACAGTACCGAGAACGCGGCGAACTTCGGCATCACGTTGACGACCCCGCCGTAGTCGGCGATCTGGCGCGAGTGCATGCGGTCGTACAGCACGCCGATGCACAGGAACATGGCGCCCGACACGAAGCCGTGCGAGATCATCTGCACGATACCGCCCTGCACGCCGATCTCGTTGAAGATGAAGAAGCCGAGCGTGACGAAGCCCATGTGGGCGATCGACGAGTACGCGACCAGTTTCTTCATGTCGACCTGCACCATCGCGACCAGGCCGATGTAGATCACGGCAATCAAGGAAAGCACGATGATCAGCGGTGCCAGGTAGTGCGACGCGTCAGGCGCGATCGGCAGCGAGAACCGCAGGAAGCCGTAACCGCCCAGCTTCAGCATGATCGCGGCCAGCACGACGGAGCCGCCGGTCGGCGCTTCCACGTGGGCGTCCGGCAGCCAGGTGTGCACCGGCCACATCGGGACCTTGACGGCGAACGCCATCAGGAAGGCCACGAAGATCAGGACCTGTTCCTTCATCGTCAGCGGCAGGTTGTGCCAGGCCAGGATGTCGAAGCTGCCGTTCGATTTGTTGTACAGGTAGATGATCGCGATCAGCGTCAGCAGCGAGCCCATGAACGTGTACAGGAAGAACTTGAACGACGCGTACACGCGATTCGGGCCGCCGAACACGCCGATGATGATGAACATCGGGATCAGGGTGGCTTCGAAGAAGAAGTAGAACAGCAGGCCGTCCAGTGCGACGAACACGCCGATCATCAGGCCCGACATCAGCAGGAACGAACCCATGTACTGGGCCACGCGCTCCTGGATCACTTCCCAGGCCGAGATCACGACGATGATCGTGATGAATGCGGTCAGCGGCACGAACCACAGCGAGAGGCCGTCGATGCCCAGGTAGTACTGGATGTTGAAACGTTCGATCCAGGCGGCCTTCTCCACGAACTGCGGTCCGTGGGCCGTGTTGCTGAACTGCGTCATCAGCGGGATGGTCGGCAGGAAGCTGACCACCGCGCCCGCCAGCGCCAGCAGGCGGGTGAAGCCCGCTTTGCTGTCGCGACCGACTGCCAGCACGATGATGCCGCACAGGATCGGCAACCAGACCGACAGGCTCAGGTAAGGAGGAAAGGTAGAAATCGTAGACTGCATCTTGTTTTTCTCTCTTTTAAGCGTGCCAGAACGGGAAGAAGTACAGCAGCGTACCCAGCACGCCCAGGATCATCACGAACGCATAGTGGTAGATGTAACCAGTCTGGAACGTACGGACGATGGTCGAGAACCAGCCCACCAGCTTCGCGGAGCCGTTGACGACGAGGCCGTCGATCAGCGCGCGGTCGCCCACTTGCCACAGGCCCTTGCCCAGCAGGCGTGCGCCGCCGGCGAAGACGATCTCGTTGAACTTGTCCATGTAGTACTTGTTGTCCAGCAGCGTGTGGATCGGACGCAGCGCCTTGTAGAAGGCCGCCGGCACGCGCGGATTGATCATGTAGCAGTAGAACGCGGCGACGACGCCGGCCAGCGCGATCCAGAACGGCAGCGACGTGAACGCATGCACGCCCATCGCGACCGGGCCGCTGAACTCGTGCGCCAGCTCTTCCATCGCCGGATGGCGCTCGGCATTGATGGTGATGACGTTGTTGAAGAAGCCGCCGTACAGCATCGGCTTGATCGCAAAGAAACCGATGATGACGGACGGGATCGCCAGCAGGATCAGCGGCAGCGTGACGACCAGCGGCGACTCGTGCGGCTTCTGGCCCGGGGCCAGGCCGTGGTGGCCATGGTCGTCGTGCTCTTCTTCGTGGTGCGCGTCCGAATCGTGCTCGGCGTGGGCGTCGTGGCCGTGGGCGGCCTTCGCCTGGTCGTGCGCGTCGTGGCGGTGCGACGCGTCGCCGTGCGCGTGGTCGTCGTGCGCATCGCCGTGGCCATGACCTTTGCCGAAGCGCTCCTCGCCGTGGAACACGAGGAAGTACATGCGGAACGAGTAGAACGCGGTCACGAACACGCCGGCAACGACGGCGAAATACGCGAAGCCCGTGCCCCACAGGTGCGAGGCGTGGACGGCTTCGATGATCGAATCCTTCGAGTAGAAGCCGGCGAAGAATGGGGTGCCGATCAGTGCCAGCGAACCCACCAGCGACGTGATCCAGGTGATCGGCATGTACTTGCGCAGGCCGCCCATGTTGCGCATGTCCTGGTCGTGGTGCATGCCGATGATGACGGAGCCGGCGCCGAGGAACAGCAGCGCCTTGAAGAACGCGTGGGTCATCAGGTGGAACACGGCGACGTTGTACGCCGACACGCCCAGCGCGACCGTCATATAGCCCAGCTGCGACAGCGTGGAGTACGCGACGACGCGCTTGATGTCGTTCTGGATGATGCCCAGGAAGCCCATGAACAGCGCGGTGATCGAACCGATGACGACGATGAACGACAGCGCGGTGTCCGACAGCTCGAACAGCGGCGACATGCGGGTCACCATGAAGATGCCGGCGGTAACCATCGTCGCGGCGTGGATCAGTGCCGAGATCGGGGTCGGGCCTTCCATCGAGTCAGGCAGCCACACGTGCAGCGGGAACTGCGCCGACTTGCCCATCGCGCCGATGAACAGGCAGATGCAGGCGGCGGTCAGCAGCGGCCAGGTCGTGCCGGGCACGAACATGGCCGACAGCGCGCCGGCCTTGGCGAACGTCTCGTCGTAGTTCATCGTGCCGGTGGCGGCCAGCAGCAGGCCGATGCCGAGGATGAAGCCGAAGTCGCCGACGCGGTTCACGAGGAACGCCTTCATGTTCGCGAAGATCGCGGTCGGACGCGTGTACCAGAAGCCGATCAGCAGGTACGAGACCAGGCCCACCGCTTCCCAGCCGAAGAACAGCTGCAGGAAGTTGTTGGCCATGACCAGCATCAGCATCGAGAACGTGAACAGCGAGATGTACGAGAAGAAGCGGTTGTAGCCTTCGTCTTCGGCCATGTAGCCGATCGTGTAGATGTGGACCATCAGCGACACGAAGGTCACGACGCACATCATCATCGCGGACAGCGCGTCGATCTTGAAGCCGACCGACATTTTCATGGTGCCGACGGTCATCCAGGTGTAGATGTCGCCGTTATACGTGGCGCCGTCGATCACCTGGTTCAGCGTCATGATCGAGATGACCATGGCGATGAAGACGCCCAGGATGGTCGCGGAATGCGACACGACCCGGCCGACCACGTTGCCGAAGAACTTGGTGCCGAGCAGGCCGGCGATCGCCGAGCCCGCGAGCGGCGCGAGTGGCACCGCCAGCAAGAGGTTAGGGTTAATTTGCCCCGCCATATTGAACCTTTTGTTTATTTATCAGGAGGTTGACAGACAAACCGCTTAGCCCTTCAGGCTGTCGAGGTCTTCCACGTTGATCGTGTCCAGGTTACGGAACAGGACCACCAGGATCGCCAGGCCGATCGCCGATTCGGCGGCCGCGACAGTCAGGATGAAGAACACGAAGATCTGCCCTGCCGCGTCGCCCAGATAATGCGAGAACGCCACAAAGTTCAGGTTCACCGCCAGCAGCATCAGTTCGATGGCCATCAGCAGGATGATGATGTTCTTCCGGTTCAGGAAAATGCCGATCACGGAGATCGCGAACAGGATCGCGCCCAGGATCAGGTAATGAGCGAGCGATAAAGTCATTGCGTCTCCTTGTTCGCGGCGGCGGCAACGGCAGCGTCGTCGATCGCCTTCTGGTTCACCGTCTGCATCTTGACGATCTTCAGACGGTCGTTACGCTTGACGCGGACGGCGAGGCCCGGGTCGATGGCTTTGGTGTCCTTGCGCTTGCGCAGGGTCAGCGCCACGGCGGCGATGATGGCGACCAGCAGGATCAGGCCGGCGATCTCGAAACCGTAGATGTACTGGGTATAGATCAGGCGGCCCAGTTCGCGCGTGCCCCCGATGTGGCCCACGGCGCTTTCCGCCGGCGCATCGCCCTGGCCCAGGAAGCCGCGCCACAGGACGGCGGCCATCTCCAGCACGATCAGCGCGCCGACGCCCGACGCCACCGGCAGGTAGCCCCAGAAGCCTTCGCGCATGCGGTCGATGTTAATGTCGAGCATCATCACGACGAACAGGAACAGCACCATGACGGCGCCGACGTAGACCAGTACCAGCACGATGGCCAGGAACTCGGCCTTGAGCAGCATCCAGATACCGGCAGCGTTGAAGAACGCGAGCACCAGGAACAGCGCGGCGTGCACCGGGTTCTTGGCGGTAATGACGCGCAACCCGGCCAGCACCATCACGGCCGCGAACACGTAGAACAGAACAGTTGTGAAATCCATGACTTACGCAGGAGCCCTTTTATTGTTAGCGGTACTTGGCATCGGCTTCGCGCGCGGCGGCGATGTCGTTCTCGTAGCGATCGCCCACGGCCAGCAGCATTTCCTTGGTGTAGTACAGGTCGCCGCGTTTTTCGCCGTGGTACTCCAGCACTTGCGTCTCGACGATCGAATCGACCGGGCACGATTCTTCGCAGAAGCCGCAGAAGATGCACTTGGTCAGGTCGATGTCGTAGCGCGTGGTGCGGCGGGTGCCGTCCTCGCGCTGCGCCGACTCGATCGTGATGGCCATCGCCGGGCACACGGCTTCGCACAGCTTGCACGCGATGCAGCGCTCTTCCCCGTTCGGGTAGCGGCGCAGCGCATGCAGGCCGCGGAAGCGCGGCGAGATGGGGGTCTTTTCTTCCGGGTACTGGACCGTGATCTTGCGCGAGAACGCGTATTTGCCGGTCAGGGCCAGGCCCTTGATGAGCTCGGACAGCATCAGGCTGCCGAGGATCTCTTTAACTCGTGTCATTTTGTGTGCTTCCTTACTTCCAGATGTTCCACGGCGTCTGCATCCAGCCGGCGACCAGCACCAGCCAGATCAGGGTCAGCGGAATGAACACTTTCCAGCCGAGACGCATGATCTGGTCGTAGCGGTAGCGCGGGAACGTGCCGCGGACCCAGATGAACAGCGAGACGATCAGGAACATCTTGGCGAACAGCCAGAAGAAGCCGCCGAAACCGCCGCCGAATTCGAGGAACGAGAACGGTGCGGCCCAGCCGCCCAGGAACATGATCGATGCCAGCGTGGCGACGAGGATCATGTTGGCGTACTCGGCCAGCATGAACATCGCGTACGACATGCCGGAATATTCCACCATGTGGCCGGCCACGATTTCCGATTCGCCTTCCACCACGTCGAACGGGTGGCGGTTGCATTCCGCCAGGCCGGACGTGATGTAGATGACGAACAGCGGCAGCAGCGGCAGCCAGTTCCACGACAGCAGGTTGATGCCGTGGTCGACGGCCCAGCCGCGGGCCTGTGCGCCGACGATGTCCGAGAAGTTCAGCGAGCCCGACACCATCAGCACGACGACCATCACGAAGCCCATCGGGATTTCGTACGAGATCATCTGCGCCGATGCGCGCATGGCGCCCATGAACGAGTACTTCGAGTTGGCGGACCAGCCGGCGATGATGATGCCGTACACCTCCATCGACGTGATCGCCAGCAGCAGCAGCAGGCCGGCATTCACGTTGGCGAGCGCGGCTTGCGGGCCGAACGGGATGACGGACCACGCGGCCAGCGCCGGCATGATGGTCATCAGCGGGCCGATCACGAACAGGCTCGGCGTCGCTTTCGCCGGGATCACGATTTCCTTGAGCAGCAGCTTGAGGGCATCGGAAATCGGCTGCAGCAGGCCGCCGGGGCCCACGCGG
Source organism: Massilia sp. Root335 (assembly GCF_001425685.1). GTDB lineage: Bacteria > Pseudomonadota > Gammaproteobacteria > Burkholderiales > Burkholderiaceae_D > Telluria > Telluria luteola. Next base: position 581,501 of record NZ_LMCY01000003.1, read on the forward strand.
TTCGGGCCGATACGGATGTGGATCCAGCCGATCAGCTTGCGCTCCCACAGCACGAGATAGGCGACGAGGCCCATCAGCGGCAGCAGGACGACGACGATTTTCAGCAGCGTCCACACGAGGGGCCAGGCCGCAGGGCCCAGCAGGCTCGCGCCGCCGCTGTTCAGGTTGTTGATCATGTCAGGTACCGACATTTTGCTTGGGCTCCCCTGCTTTATGCTTTAGCTACGTTGATCGGACCGAACATGTCGCCCAGTACCGAAGTCGATTCGTGGGCGGCCGCGACCCGCACGACGTTCGCCGGCAGGCGCGCGTCGATGTTGGCGGTCAAGACCACACTGCCCTGCCCTTGCGATACCGTGACCTTGTCGCCGGCATTGACGCCCAGCTTGTCGGCCAGCTTGGCCGACAAGGTCGCCAGCGGCGCCTGGCCGTCGGCCGTGCGCAGCAGCGGTTCGGAACGGCGCGCGACGGCGTCGGCGAAGTGGATCGGCACGTCGGCCAGGCGTTCCACCTGCTCGCCATTACCGAACGAGGCCGCCGCCGGCGCGAGCTTCGCCACGTTGTTCAGCTTCGCCGACAGGTCCGTGTTGCCTTTGCCGAGGGCTTCGTCGCGGATCGTTTCCGAATTCTCGTAGTCGAAACCTTGCAGGCCCAGCAGATTGCCCAGCACGCGCAGCACTTTCCAGGCCGGACGGGTCTCGCCCAGCGGCTTGACGGTGCCGTTGAAGCTCTGTGCGCGGCCTTCGCAGTTCACGAAGGTGCCGGCGGTCTCGCTGAACGGCGAGATCGGCAGCAGCACGTCGGCGTAGTCCATGCCGTGCTTGAACGCGGACATCGCGACGACCATCTCGGCGCCGTTCAGTGCCTTCACGGCTTGCTGCGGGTTGGCGGCATCCAGTTCCGGCTCGGCGTTCAGCAGCACGTACGCTTTCTTCGGCTGCGCGAACAGGTTGGCGGCGTTCTTCGACGTGGCGTTCACCAGGTAGCCGCCGACCGTGTTGGCGGCGTCGACGAAGTAGCCGAACTTGGCGCCGGTCTGTTCCGCGATCCACTGCGCGACAGCGTGCAGCTTCGATGCCTGCGGGTGGTACATCGCGGCATTGCCCAGCAGGACGGCGCCCGGCAGGTCCGCGGCGTGCTCGACGGCCAGCGTGGCGGCGATGCCCTTGGCGACGTCGCCGGCGGTCACGCCTTCGAAGCCGGCCGGGGCTGCGACACCCTTGGCGGCGGCGATGGCGACGGCGATTTCCGACAGCGCCGCCAGCCAGTCGCTCGGAGCGGCGATCAGGCGGTTCGCGGTCGGGATCAGGTTGTCATCAAAGGAACCGTGCACGATGGACAGCTTGGCGCCCGACTTGACGGCAGCGCGCAGGCGCGTCGCGGCCAGCGGGTGGTCCTTGCGCAGGAACGAGCCGACGACCAGCACGCGTTTCAGGTTCGACAGTTCGGCGACCGGCATGCCCAGGTGCGGCACGACGGCGCCATCCAGCGCGAAGTCGGTCTGGCGCAGGCGGAAGTCGACGTTCTCGATGCCGAAACCGCGCATGGCTTTCTGCAGCAGGAACAGTTCTTCGACGGTCGAATGCGGCGTGGCGACGGCGGCGATGCTGTCCGCGCCGTGCTCGTGGCGGATGTTGCGCAGGCCGTGGGCGACGTATTCCAGCGCCGTCTGCCAGTCGGTCTCGATCCACTTGCCGTCCTGCTTGAGCATCGGCACGGTCAGGCGCGAGGCGTTATCGAGGGCTTCGTACGAGAAGCGGTCCTTGTCGGAAATCCAGCACTCGTTGATGTTCTCGTTTTCCAGCGGCAGCACGCGCATGACCTTGCCGCCCTTGACCTGGACGATCAGGTTCGAACCCAGCGAGTCGTGCGGCGACACCGAACGGCGGCGCTGCAGTTCCCACGGACGGGCCGAGTAGCGGAACGGCTTGCTCGTGAGCGCGCCGACCGGGCACAGGTCGATCATGTTGCCCGACACTTCCGAGTCGACCGACTTGCCGACGAACGTCGTGATTTCCGAGTGCTCGCCGCGGCCGACCATGCCGAATTCCATCACGCCGGCGACTTCCTGGCCGAAGCGCACGCAGCGGGTGCACTGGATGCAGCGGCTCATCTCTTCCATCGAGATCAGCGGACCGGCTTCCTTCGGTGCCACGACGCGCTTTTCTTCTTCATAGCGCGAGCCGCTCTTGCCGTAGCCGACGGCCAGGTCCTGCAGCTGGCATTCGCCGCCCTGGTCGCAGATCGGGCAATCCAGCGGGTGGTTAATCAGCAGGAATTCCATGACGGACTTCTGCGCCTGCACGGCCTTGTCGCTGTGCGTGCGCACGATCATGCCCGGCGAGACCGGCGTGGCGCAGGCAGGCAGCGGCTTCGGTGCTTTTTCCACTTCCACGAGGCACATGCGGCAGTTCGCCGCGATCGACAGCTTCTTGTGGTAGCAGAAGTGCGGGATGTACGTTCCCAGTTTGTTTGCGGCGTCCATCACCATCGAACCTGGTGGGACTTCGACTTTCTTGCCGTCTAATTCGATTTCAACCATTTGATCGTTACCTGACCTGGTTTAGAGGTAAGTCGGCACCAGACAGTGCTTGTGCTCGACGTGATATTCAAATTCTTCGCGGAAGTTCTTGATCATGGCGCGAACCGGCATCGCGGCGGCATCACCCAGCGCGCAGATGGTGCGGCCCTGGATGTTGTCGGCGATCGAATTCAGCATATCCATGTCTTCCGGACGACCCTGGCCATGTTCGATGCGGTGGACCATGCGGTACATCCAGCCGGTGCCTTCGCGGCACGGCGTGCACTGGCCGCACGATTCCTCGTAATAGAAGTACGACAGGCGCAGCAGCGACTTGACCATGCAGCGGGTCTCGTCCATGACGATCACGGCGCCCGAACCCAGCATCGAACCGGCCTTGGCGATCGAGTCGTAGTCCAGGTCGGTCTGCATCATGACGTCGCCGCGCACGACCGGCGCCGACGAACCGCCCGGGATGACGGCCTTGATCTTCTTGCCGCCGCGCATGCCGCCCGCGAGTTCCATCAGCTTGGCGAACGGCGTGCCCAGCGGGACTTCGTAGTTGCCCGGACGCTCGACGTCGCCGGAGATCGAGAAGATCTTCGTGCCGCCGTTGTTCGGCTTGCCCAGGCCCAGGTAGTTCTCGGCGCCGATGTTCAGGATGAACGGGACGGCCGCGAACGTTTCCGTGTTGTTGATCGTGGTCGGCTTGCCGTACAGGCCGAACGAGGCCGGGAACGGCGGCTTGAAGCGCGGCTGGCCCTTCTTGCCTTCCAGCGATTCCAGCAGCGCGGTTTCTTCGCCGCAGATGTAGGCGCCGTAGCCGTGGTGGGCGTGCAGCTGGAACGAGAATTCCGAACCCATGATCCTGTCGCCCAGGAAGCCGGCGGCACGCGCCTCTTCCAGCGCTTCTTCGAACAGCAGGTAGTCCTCGAAGATCTCGCCGTGGATATAGTTGTAGCCCACGGTGATGCCCATCGCGTACGCGCCGATGGCCATGCCTTCGATCAGCGAGTGCGGGTTGTAGCGGATGATGTCGCGGTCCTTGAACGTACCCGGCTCGCCTTCGTCGGTGTTGCAGACGAGGTATTTCTGGCCCGGGAACTGGCGCGGCATGAAGCTCCACTTCAGGCCGGTCGGGAAACCCGCGCCGCCGCGGCCGCGCAGGCCGGACGTCTTGAGGTCGGCGATGATCTGCTCGGGCGTGATCTTCTCTTCCAGGATGCGGCGCAGCGCGGAATAGCCGCCGCGCTTGACGTAGTCTTCCAGGTGCCAGTTGGCGCCGTTCAGGTCCTTCAGGATCAGCGGATTGATGTGGCGGTCGTGCAGGCTGGTCATTTGTTCAGTTCCTCCAGCAGGGCGTCGATCTTCTCGTCCGACATGAACGAGCACATGCGGTGGTTATTCACCAGCATGACCGGCGCGTCGCCGCAGGCGCCCATGCATTCGCCTTCCTGCAGCGTGAACTGGCCGTCGGCGGTGGTTTCGCGCCAGTCGATGCCGAGGGCATCCTTGATGCGCTTGCCGGCGCGCTCGCCGCCCGACAGGGCGCACGGCAGGTTGGTGCACACGGTGATCTTGTGCTTGCCGACCGGCTTCAGGTTGTACATGTTGTAGAAGGTGGCCACTTCCTGCACGGCGATGGCGGGCATGCCGATGTAGTCGGCCACTTCGTGCATCGTTTCCGGCGACAGCCAGCCCAGTTCGACCTGCGCGTGGGCCAGCGCGGCCATCACGGCCGACTGGCGCTGGTCGGCCGGATACTTGGCCAGCTCGCGGTCGATTTTTTTCAAGCACTGCTCAGATAACATAATCTTTTTCTACCCTTCTTATCGGTCGATCGAGCCGAACACGATGTCCTGCGTGCCGATGATGGTGACGGCGTCGGCGATCATGTGGCCGCGCGCCATTTCATCCAGGCTCTGCAGGTGGACATAGTCCGGGGTGCGGATCTTCAGGCGGTACGGCTTGTTGGCGCCGTCCGAGACGATATAAATGCCGAACTCGCCCTTCGGGTGTTCGACGGCCGCGTAGGCCTCGCCCGGCGGGACGTGGAAGCCTTCGGTGAACAGCTTGAAGTGGTGGATCAGCGACTCCATGTTGGTCTTCATGTCCACGCGCGACGGCGGGGCGACCTTGTGGTTGCTCGTCATGACCGGGCCCGGGTTCGCGCGCAGCCAGGTGATGCACTGCTTGATGATGCGGTTGGCCTGGCGCATTTCTTCCACGCGCACGAGGTAGCGGTCGTACGAGTCGCCGTTGGTGCCGACCGGGACGTCGAACTCCACCTTGTCGTAGGCCGCGTACGGCTGCAGCTTGCGCAGGTCCCAGGCGATGCCCGAACCGCGCAGCATCGGGCCCGAGAAGCCCATGCCCATCGCGTCTTCCGGCGTCACGACGCCGATGCCGACGGTACGCTGTTTCCAGATACGGTTGTCGGTCAGCAGCGTCTCGTATTCGTCGACATAGCCGTCGAAGCGCTTCGTGAACGATTCGATGAAGTCCAGCACGGAACCCTGGCGGGTCTCGTTCAGTTCGTCGATGGCCTTCTTGCTGCGCAGCGGCGATTCGCGGTGGCGCGGCATCACGTCCGGCAGGTCGCGGTACACGCCGCCCGGACGGTAGTAGGCCGCGTGCATGCGCGCGCCCGACACGGCCTCGTACACGTCGAACAGGTCTTCGCGGTCGCGGAACGCGTACAGGAACGGGCCCATGGCGCCGATGTCCAGCGCGTGCGCGCCGAGCCACATCAGGTGGTTCAGGATGCGGGTGATCTCGTCGAACATCGTGCGGATGTACTGCGCGCGGACCGGCACCTCGATGCCCAGCAGCTTCTCGATGGCCAGCACGTAGCCGTGCTCGTTGCACATCATCGACACGTAGTCGAGGCGGTCCATGTACGGCACGGACTGCAGGTAGGTACGGGTCTCGGCCAGCTTCTCGGTGCCGCGGTGCAGCAGGCCGATGTGCGGGTCGGCGCGCTGGATGACTTCACCGTCCAGTTCCAGCACGAGACGCAGCACGCCGTGCGCTGCCGGGTGCTGCGGACCAAAGTTCAGGGTGTAGTTTTTAAGCTCAGCCATTATTTCATCCCGTAGGTTTCTTCGCGGATCACGCGCGGGATGTTCTCGCGCGGCTCGATCGTCACGGGTTGGTAGATCACGCGTTTCTGCTCGGGGTCGTAGCGCATCTCGACATAGCCCGAGATCGGGAAGTCCTTGCGGAACGGATGGCCGATGAAGCCGTAGTCGGTGAGGATGCGGCGCAGGTCGCCGTGGCCCTCGAACAGGATGCCGTACAGGTCGAACGCCTCGCGCTCGAACCAGTTGGCGTTGCGCCAGATGCCGGTGACCGATTCGACCAGCGGCATGTCGTCGTCCGGACAGAACACGCGGACGCGCACGCGCCAGTTGTGCTCGATCGACAGCAGGTGCGACACGACGGCGAAACGCAAACCGTCCCACGTGCCTTCGCCGTAGGACGAGTAGTCGACGCCGCACAGGTCGACGAGTTCCTGGAAACGCAGCGCGGGGTCGTCGCGCAGCTTCCGCATGGAGGCCAGATACTCGGCGGCCTTCACTACTACCGTTACTTCGCCCAGCGCCACGGTAATGGCAGCGCCCTCGCCCAGAGCATTCTTCAGGGCGAGTTCGAGGGCTTCGATTTTTGTCGTCATGGTTGAAACCGGCTTGGATTATCGCGCGATGGTATTGGTGCGCTGGATCTTATTCTGGAGCTGGATGATGCCGTACAGCAGAGCCTCGGCGGTCGGCGGGCAGCCCGGGACGTAGACGTCGACCGGCACGATGCGGTCGCAGCCGCGCACGACGGAGTACGAGTAGTGGTAGTAACCGCCGCCGTTGGCGCAGGAGCCCATCGAAATGACCCAGCGCGGCTCGGCCATCTGGTCGTAGACCTTGCGCAGTGCCGGGGCCATCTTGTTGCACAGGGTACCGGCCACGATCATCACGTCGGACTGGCGCGGCGACGGGCGGAACACGACGCCGAAACGGTCGAGGTCATAGCGCGCGGCACCCGCGTGCATCATCTCGACCGCACAGCAAGCCAGGCCGAACGTCATGGGCCACATCGACCCGGTACGCGCCCAGTTGATCAGCTTGTCGGCTGTGGTGGTGACAAAACCTTCGTTTAAAACGCCTTCAATAGCCATGGCTTATTCCCAATCAAGGGCACCTTTCTTCCAGATGTACCAGAAGCCGACGACGAATTCGACGATGAACACCATCATCGTGACGAATCCGGTCCAGCCCAGGTCGCGCATCGAAACGCCCCAAGGGAAGAAGAATGCCGTTTCCAGATCAAACAAAATAAACAGGATCGCGACCAGGTAGTACCGGACGTCGAACTTCATGCGCGCGTCTTCGAAGGCCTCGAAGCCGCATTCATACGGGGAAAGTTTTGCCGCATCCGGGCGATGGGGACCGACCACACGGCCGAGGAGTTGCGAGGCGACGCCGACGACGGTGCCGATCACAATGAAGAGCAGGACGGGGAAGTAATTCTCGAGGTTCACGATGAAGCCTTAGTTGAACGATCGGTTGAAAAAAACACTGCAGGGGCTGCAGTACCGCATCGCGCAATCCTGGCTATTTGCCTACACCAGGATCGTACGACTGGAGACACTGAATCATCCGTTTCGCATTGTCGATCCCGACCTTCGAGGCTCGCCGCACGTTCGTACGACCGGGCTTCTCGGGCCAGAAGCGCCGCCGCGGGGACGGTTCTTCAAAGCCTCCGACAGATCCTCGTAAAAAAGCCAGCTAGGCCTCAGAGCGGAAGCTCATGCGCCCTAGCTGGCTTCTTGTATCTTGGTGCCGACGGCGAGACTCGAACTCGCACAGCTTGCGCCACTACCCCCTCAAGATAGCGTGTCTACCAATTTCACCACGTCGGCTGGAGACCAGTATTCTACTCTGACTTAGCAGCATTTTTCAATGCTCAAATTGCGCTAAACCAAGAAAAAATACTCTTTTTCTCAACTTTTCAATAATTCGTGTTTACAGCAACCGAGTCGAGAAGCCGGTCGCCGGCGCTGGCGGACCGAAGCCCGCCGAATACTACACCACCCTGCGTGCGCCTGCAGGAAGTGGCCGCGCCGCAAAAATTACTTGGCGGGCGCGGGGGCCGGTGCTGCAGGCGTGGCGACGCCCGGCACGTCCTGCGTGGCGGACGGTGCAGGTGCGGCCGGCGCACCGGCTGCGGGCGCGGGAGCCGGCGTGGTCGCCGGAACGGCATCGCCGGCGCCGGCCGGTGCCTTGTGCACGGGGACGGTCACGTGCTCCATCACGCCGCCGCCCACGCTCGCGTGCGGACGGTTGCTGCCGAAGTAGGCCAGGGTCAGCGTGGACGCGAAGAAGATCGCGGCCGCGACGGCCGTCGATTTCGACAGGAAGTTCGACGAGCCGCTGGCACCGAACAGGCTGCCGGACGCGCCGGAACCGAAGGCGGCGCCCATGTCGGCACCCTTGCCGTGCTGGACGAGCACGAGACCGATGATGGCCAGCGCGGAGACGACCTGTACGACGACGATCAGATTGAACAACACGTTCATTGTTTATTCCATTCCAAGGTTGACTACTACGTTTGCAAAAATCTTTGCTGCGAACTGCGAAACGTCGCCCCCGCGCAGGCGGGGGTCCAAGTTTGCAAGCGTTACCGCTGCGCCTGAAACCCGGGTTCCCGCCTGCGCGGGAACGACGTTCATGTTGCGGCCAACCTGGACAACGAACCAGGCCGATCAGGCCGCGTGAATGATGGCAAGAAAATCTTCCGCCTTCAAGGCCGCGCCGCCGATCAGCCCGCCGTCGATATCCGGCTGGGCCAGCAGGTCCTTCGCATTCTCCGGCTTCATGCTGCCGCCGTACAGGATCGGCACGATGTCCGCCGCCTCCGCATTGCGCGCCTTCAGCTGCGCGCGCAGTTGCGCGTGCACGTCCTGCGCCATGGCCGGCGTCGCATTCCGGCCGGTGCCGATGGCCCAGACGGGCTCATAGGCCACGACGATTCTTTCCACCGCCGCCGCGTCGAGCGCTTCCAGCACGGCGTCGAGCTGGGCGCCGACCACCTGCGCCGTCTCGCCCGCCTCGCGCTGCTCCAGCGTTTCGCCGACGCAGACGATCGGGGTCATGCCCTCGGCCAGCACCGCCAGCGCCTTCTTTGCCACCAGCGCGCTGTCTTCGCGGTGGTAGGCGCGGCGCTCGGAGTGGCCGACGATCACATAGCGGCAGGCGAACTCCGACAGCATTTTCGCGCACACTTCGCCCGTGTAGGCGCCGAACGCATGGATCGAGACGTCCTGCGCGCCCCATGCGACCGGCGTACCGGCCAGCAGGTCTTCGCACTGCTGCAGGAACGGTGCCGGCACGCACACGGCGCAGGAAGCGCGCGCATTATCCAGTCCGGCAACAATCCCGTTCAACAAAGTCGCGTTGGCTGCACGGCTGCCATTCATCTTCCAGTTGCCTACGATGAGTTTGGCACGCATCACAACCCCACGGTCAAATAACCCGCTATTGTAACGGGCGTTGAAAAACCGGTCAAACCGGGCATGGCATGGTAGGTCGATTGATTATTCATTATATTTTTGTCAGTTTGCGGCGACTTGCAGCATGATCTTGCCCACGTGCGCGCTGCTTTCCATCAGCGTGTGCGCAGCGGCCGCTTCCTCGAGCGGGAAGGTTTTATGGATGACCGGCCTGATCGTGCCCGCTTCCAGCAACGGCCACACGCGCTCGCGCAATTCGCGCGCGATCTGTGCCTTGAACGCCACCGGGCGCGGACGCAGCGTCGATCCCGTGATCGTCAGGCGGCGGCGCAGCACCTGGCCCAGGTCGACGTTGGCCCTGGCCCCGCCCAGCAGCGCGATGACGACGATGCGGCCGTCGTCGGCCAGGCAGCCGATCTCGCGCGCCACGTAGTCGCCGCCCACCATGTCGAGCACGACGTCGACGCCGTTCCCGTTCGTTAATTCCTTGACGATAGCCGCGAAGTCCTCGGTCTTGTAATCGATCGCCCGCTCGGCGCCCAGGTCTTCGCAGGCGCGGCACTTGTCCGCGCTGCCGGCCGTCGCGAACACGCGGTGGCCGAGCGCCTTCGCCAGCTGGATCGCCGTGGTGCCGATGCCGGAGCTGCCGCCCTGCACCAGCAGCGATTCGCCCGCGGCCAGCGCGGCGCGCTGGAACACGTTGCTCCACACGGTGAAATACGTCTCGGGCAGCGCGGCCGCTTCGAGCGGCGACAGGCCCTTGGGCACCGGCAGGCATTGCGCCAGCGGGGCCGCGCAGTATTCGGCATATCCGCCGCCCTGCACGAGGGCGCAGACGAGGTCGCCCTTATGGAATCCGCTGGCGCCGAGGTCGCCGTCGACGATCTCGCCGGCCACTTCGAGGCCCGGCAGATCGGACGCGCCGGGCGGCACGGGATACTGGCCGAGACGTTGGAACACGTCGGGCCGGTTGACGCCGGCCGCGAGGACGCGGATGAGGACTTCGCCCGGCTTCAGCTGCGGCACGGGGCGCTCGCACGGCTGGAGCACCCCGGGCCCGCCGGGCTGGGTGATTTCGATTGCACGCATGGCTTACCCTAGTTAAATAATGAGCAATTGTACGCCAGCGGTCGGGATCGCCCAAGCCGAGTTGCGCTAGAAAATGGCTGGTAACGCTAACAAAGAGCAATGAAATGCTCAGTTGCATGATCATTTCAGTATGTTTAGCGCCACAGCAGGCCATCCCGCTAAACGCCCCGGCCGGGCATGCCGGCGCGCCATGCTTGATCTAGCGCAAAGAACCAATGTTGCCGAAAGTCCAGACTCTCCCCTTGCGGCCTCGATTGCCGTAGCCGCACGCCAATCATGAAAGGTGATTAACCATGCCAATCTGTAGCACGCCTGCGTTGCAGACCATCGTCGACCAGCTGATGCTGGTCGTGGACCCGAAAGTCAGCACGGCGCTCGGAGGCCTGCGTTACGTGCTCGTCGAGAACTGCATGGCTTTGACGAATGGGAATCCCGCGATCTATCTCAACAGCCTGGCGGCCCAGGCACGCGTGGTCGGATGGGTCAATCGGGCGAAGATCGGCAACGTCGATGCCGAACAGGGCAACAGCGTCGCGGTCAACAAAAGCAAGATGGACGACGTGCCGCTGCTCTACGGCGTCCTGCTGCACGAGTCCGCGCACGCCTGGGCCGAAAAATGCGGTTTCGCGAACACCGAACGCAACGCCTATCTGTTCGAGATCCAGTGGGTGTGCGCGCTGGCGGCCGCGCCGAATCATCCGCTCGGGCCCGCGATGCGCGCCGGCCTCGGCGGTTATTTCGCCAGCCGCATGTCGCAATTCAAGAAGGCCGAGGGCGTCGAAGATGCGCTGGACTGGTCGCTGAAGCGCCACGGCCTGGCCTGACGCAAAAACGCCAGCCCGAAGGCTGGCGGTGACGGTGGCGGAACGGCACAGGCAGGAATGCGATGCCGCCGGCAATGCCGGTGCACGCGAACTCCGTTGCGGGCGGCCCGGTAGAGCCGCCCCGACGCCTGCCTGCGGCGTTCAGCGCATGCGCGCTACTTCTTGTCGTTCTTGTGGCTTTGCGAGCCTGCCTTGGCGTGCTGCTCCGGCGTGCCGCCGCGGGTATGGCTGCCGCTCTGCTGGCTGCCGCCGCCCTGGCTTTGCTGGCTGCCGCTGTCGTTCTTGTGGCTCATCGAGCCGGCGCGGCGTGCCTCTTCCGACGTGAACTCGTGGGCGTTGCCCGAAGCGTGGGCGGCCTTGCCGCCTTCCGAGGCGATTTCGCGCTGCTTCTGCGGGTCCATCGATGCGAAACCGCGGTTGCTGGTATCGCCGCTCTGGTTGTTGCCCTTGTTGCCGCCCTGGTTGTTACCCTGGTTTGCCATGATTGCCTCCAATGGTTGAGTTGTCGTACAGCTCATGAAAACTGCTTGAGAGGTCATCATCCTAGTCCCGCCGAGACGACCGGAACACCAAGGATTCGCCATGCGCATGTAGGACATTGCCTTATGCGGGCATAAGCTTCGCTCTTACAACCAGGCAGCAACTTTGCTGTTCAAGAACCGCCGCCGCCCGTGCGCGACGACGTCGGCAGCGGCGTCCCCGGTTTCCAGTTGCGCGACATGGCCTGCGCTTCGTCGACCTGTTCCTGGGTCATCTGTTTGACGAGCGAGGCGCGCTGCTCGATGGCATTGCGGTGGCCGTTGGCGGCGGCCAGATTCCACAGCATATAGGCAAGGACAAAGTCCTGCGGCATCCCCGCCACGTGGTAGCGGTACATCAGGCCGAGCGCGTACTGGGCGTCCGGATGGCCCTGCTCGGCGGCCTTGCGGAACCATTGCACGGCCAGTTTCTGGTCCTGGGGGACGGCATTGCCCGTGTAATACATGGCGCCGATGACGTATTGCGCATCGGCCTTGCCCTGCACGGCTGCCTTGTAGTGCCACGAAAATGCCTGCTTGTAGTCGCGCGGCACGCCGCGGCCCATGTAGTACATCAGGCCGAGCAAATGCTCCGCGTCCGCGTTGCCGGCCCTGGCAAGCGGGGTGATTTCCTTCAGGGCCAGCGCGTAATTGCGGGCATTGTAGGCATTGGCGCCTTCCGTGAGGCCCGCCATCGCACTACCGTGCAGGCCGAGCGCGAACAGGATCGCAACGGTCAGTTTTCTCATTGTCTCGTTCAGACTTTATTCTTCTGCTTCTTTTCGAGATACGGCTATTTCCAGCTCACCTTGCCCAACCCGTCGACCGCGACCTTGCGGTTCTGGGGCTTGCCGTACACGGTTACCGAACCCATGCCGGACAGGTTCAGGTTCGCACTCTGGCGCGCCGTCACGCGCGCATTGCCCAGGCCGGACAGGTCGATGTCGACCGAGTCCGCGCTGCACTGCTGGGCGTCCAGGTTGCCGAGGCCGCCGAGGTCCGCCTTGAGCCATTTGGCGCGCCCGCTGAGCGAGATGTAGCCGGCGCCCTGCAGGTTCAGTTCGATCCCCTCCCCGTTCAGGCCCTGCATCTGCATGCTGCCGATGCCGCCCAGGCTGGCGCGCACGAGCCGGTAGTTGCTGGATATCTTCATCGAGCCGGCGCCGTCCAGCGTCAGTTCCAGCTCGTCGCCGGTGAAGCCGGACACGTCCGTCGTCCCCAGGCTCTCCGACGTCACCGCGCGCAGCGCCGGCAGCACGAGTTCCGCACGCAGCGACCCGGTGCGCACGTGGCCGCGGATGTCCGTATCGATGTGCAGCGTGTCGCCGTTCTGCGACGTGACCGTCCGCTCCAGGTAGCGCGATTCCCCGATGAGGGTCAGCGCCGCCGTGCCGCCCTGGCGGATCTTCAGGTCGACGGCGCCATCCACGTCGACCCGCACGACGCGGGCGTCGACGGGGCGGGTCTCGGTCACGACGTCGGGCGCGGCATGCGCCACCCCGAGGACGGCACACAGGGCGACGCCCACCGGGGCCAGCGCGAAAATCTTGTTCATCCGATTCTCCGAATTCCTGTTTTTGTTTTGTAAAGGTTGGTGCGTGTTGAAAACAGGATAAACGGACTGGCCCTCTCCACCCAAGGGATTGCGACGAACTGCAAGAATGACCACCTGAGCGACACAGGGACGTGGCTGGCATGCATAGTCGAGCCGGTCATTATCGCGCGCCGGATACCCTCCAAATGTCTCCGTTTGTCACGGTTTGTCATCGATGTATGCACCAACAATTCATGCCATCCGTGTTCCAGGGAGCGCCGAACGCGCCGAAGGGGGTGTTCGACCGCGCCATCACGGGCGGCGGCCGTAACAACGGTTCCACGCGGCCCGACTTCACCAACTACGTCGAGACGGCGCCGGTGTCGTCGCTGGAGCCGATCCTGCGGCTCGAAGCGGACCGCATGAAGACCCTCGACTTCAACCCGGCCACCCTGAAGAATCGGCAACCGGCTCGTGGGCCTGCCGGCCGAGTTCCTGGGCCAGTACGTGCCGCTGATCGAGAAGGTGACGCCGGAACAGGTGCGCGACGTGTCGAAGAAGTATTGCGCGCCGGAGAATCAGTCGATCGTCGTCGGCGGCGACGCGAAGGCCGTCGGGGAGCAGTTGAAGGCGTTCGGGGACTGTACCGTGACCGACAAGTAAGCGCTGGCGCGGACGCGCGAGCGCGCGCGAGCCTCCCGGGTGCGCGCCCGGGAGGCTTGTTTCATTCGGGCGCGCTTATTTTTTGGCCGACTGCTTCGAACCGCCGCTCGACGACTGCTTCGTCTCGCCATGCTCGGCGCGCTGCTTGTTCACGATGCGCGACGCGACTTCTTCCTCGCGGCCGGGATAGCGGTGTTCCTTCTTGAATTCGGTCTCGAGCTTCTTGAACTCGCGCTCGCGTTTCGGGCTGGCTCCCTTGGGCATGATGGCCTCCATCGGTGCATTGATGGCGCCAGATTAGGCCGATCGCGTGCGGATGTTCGTGCGATGACGCACGTTGCGCGGCAAGCGCTTCGTGGGCACGGGGTGCCCACCCTACGTGTCGTTTGCCGTAGGGTGGGCGGCCTCCGCCCACCGAACGGACGTCAACCCTGGAGCGCTTTCTCCAGGTCTTCCAGCTCCGCCGGCTTGACGAGGTGCGCATCGAACCCCGCCTCATGCGCCTTGCGCCGGTCCTCCGGCGAACCGTAGCCCGTGTGCGCCACGAGGCGGATCGCCGAGAGCTGCGGCTGGCGCTTGATCATGCGCGCCAGCTCGTAGCCGTCCACGCCCGGCAGGCCGATGTCGAGCACGATCACGTCCGGGCGCAGGTCCGACGCCATCTGCACGAGGTTGCCCGCGTCCGCCGTCGTATGCGCCTCGTAGCCCATCTCGGCCAGCAGGAACGCCATCATTTCCATGGCATCCACATTGTCGTCGACGAGCAGTACCTTGCGGCCGCCGGACGCCGGCGCCGGCTGGCCGGCCGCGGCCTGCGCCGCATCCGCGCCCTGCCCCGCCGGGGCCGTCGTGCGCAGCACCGGCAGCTCGACGGTGAACGTGGAACCGAGCCCGATGCCGGGGCTCGTCGCCGCCAGCCGGCCGCCGTGCATCTCGAGCAGGCGCGAGACGAGCGACAGCCCGATGCCGAGGCCTTCCGGCGCGCGGTCGGGCGGGACGGCGGCCTGGGTGAACATGCCGAAGATGCGCGACAGGTTGTCCTCGGCGATGCCGATGCCGTTGTCCTGCACGGCGATCCGCACGACGGCATCGAGCAAGGTGACTTCGACCTTGATCCTGCCGCCCTTCGGCGTGAACTTGGCCGCGTTGTGCAGCAGATTGCCCATCGACTGCGCCAGGCGCACCGGGTCGCCCATCAGCCAGATGCGGCGCTCGGGCTGGACCAGTTCCAGCGTGTGTTCGCGCGCCGCGATCAGCGGGCCGGCCGTTTCGAGCGCCTGCGCGATCACGCCACCCAGCTCGACCTCTTCCTGGCGCAGCGCGATCTTGCCCTCCGAAATGCGCGCCACGTCGAGCAGGTCGTCGACGAGGTGCGCCAGATGGTCGACCTGGCGCGTGATGACTTCGCGCGCGCGCGCCTGGCGCTCGATGGCGCCGGTGCCGGACGCGCCCAGCAGCGCAGCCGCATTGCGGATCGGCGACAGCGGATTGCGCAGTTCGTGCGCGAGGGTCGCGAGGAATTCGTTCTTGTTGGCGTCGGCCGCGCGCAGCAGCGCCTCCATCTCCTTGCGGCGCGTGATGTCGCTCGTCACGCGCGCCACGCGATAGACTTCGTCGCGGCTGTCGCGCACCGGGAACAGGCGGTCGCGCACCCAGCGCAGCGAGCCGTCCGGCATCATGACGCGGAACTCGGCTTCGTAATGCGGCGCGGACGGCAACGCGTCCCACAGCGACACGACATACGCGCGGTCGTCCGGATGGACGGCCGCGATCCAGCTGGACGGCTCGCGCTCGAGCGTCTCGACGGGGCGGCCCCAGATCGTCGCATAGGCGGGGCTCACGTATTCGAGCGCGCGCGCCGGCACGGAAAACATCCAGAACACGTCCTCGATGTTGTCGGTCAGCTGGCGGAAACGCTCCTCGCTGTCGCGCAGCGCGCTCTGCGTCTGGCGCATGCGCAGCAGCGCGTTGACGTTGGCGATCAGTTCGTCGGCCTCGATCGGCGCGGCGAGATAGTTGTCGGCGCCGCCCTCCAGGCCGCGGATCTTGTCGGCGCGGCCCGTCAGCGCGGCCGACGTCTGCAGCACGAGCACCATCGCGCTGTCCGGATCGGCCTTGATGCGGCGGCACACCTCGATGCCGTTGATGTCCGGGAGCTTCACGTCGAGCAGCACCAGGGCGACGCCGCCGCGCTTGACGACGTTCAGCGCGTCGGTGCCGTTGCTCGCCTCGACGACCTCGAAGCCGGCGCTCTGCAGGATCCGGGTCTTGGCGTAGCGGGCGCCGTCGTTGTCGTCGACGTTGAGGATCAAAGTCGGGGTAGTCATGATGCGTTCCTCAGATTCCATCGTTGCGCGGCGCAGGGTTGGCCGGGAAGAGGCGCGGCAGCACGAGGCTGAAGGTGGAGCCCACGCCCGGCTGGCTGACCACGTCCACGCGGCCGCCCAGGAGTTCCGCCAGCTTGCGGCACAGGGGCAGGCCGAGGCCCGTGCCCTTGCTGCGCCGTTGCAGCGGATGTTCGATCTGGCTGAACTCTTCGAAGATCAGCTGCAGGTTGTCCGGGCTGATGCCGATCCCGGTATCGGCCACCGTGAAGGTGATGGTGTCGGCGCCGGGGTCGTGGCAGGCCGCCACGGTCACCGCGCCCTGCTCGGTGAATTTCAGGGCGTTCGAAATGAAGTTGCGCAGCACCTGCGAGATCTTGCCCTCGTCCGAATCGAACGGCGCGCTGAAGTCGCCCGGCTCGAAGACCAGCTCCACGCGCCCCTCGTCGACGAGCGGGCGCAGCATCCCCTTGAGCGCGCGGAACAGATTGTCGACGACGACCGGCGCCACGTGCACCTCGACCCGCCCCGCTTCGATCTTGGCCAGGTCGAGCAGGTCGTTGACGAGTTCCGACAGGTCGGCGGCGGCGGCCTCGATGTAGCGCACCTGGCGCTCCTGCTCCGGCGTCAGGTCGCCGTCCATGCGGTCCAGCAGCAGCTTGGCCAGCGCGCGGATCGACGACAGCGGCGTGCGCAGCTCGTGGCTCGTATTCGACAGGAAGCGCGACTTCATCTCGTCGGCGCGGCGCAGCCGCTCGGCCTTGTCCTCGATTTCCGCGTACAGCGCGACGATGCCGCGGTTCGTGTCTTCCAGCTCGCGCGTCAGCGACAGCAGGTCTTCCTGGCGCTCGCGCAGCTCGGCCAGCGTGGTGACCAGTTCGCGGTTCTGCAGCTGCAGCTCGTTGTACGTGTTCGCGACGGGGCTGTCCTTCGCCAGCTGCGCCGCGATCTCGGACAGCCGCCCGCTGCCGACCCAGGCCTGCGGCGGCAGCAGCTTGCGCATCGTGATCATGCCGTCCGCCACCTCGCAGTCGTCCATCAGGCGGTGCGCGGTCACGATGGCGTCGTCCGGCAACTGCCCCTGCGCGCCCGTGCCCGCGCCGATCGTGACTTCAAGGTACTGGCGCCGCTCGACGTCGCGGATCAGGAACCCGGCGCGGCCGCCGAACGCGACCTGGCAGGCGCCGCGCGCGACCTCGGAGACGGCGGTGGCGATGCGCACCTGGTCCTGCTGCGAGAACCCGAGCAGGTGCGACACCTGGCGCGCGCGCTGGCGCACGAGCACGACGTCCTGCTCGTTGCCCAGGCCGATGGCGAGGATGCGCTGCACGTTCTTCACGACATCCTCCGGCGCGCGACCAGCACCATCGCGTCGTCGCGGCGGCGGATGAAGTCGCGCATCAGCACGGCCGCCACGAGCGCGGGCGCGCGCACATGCAGGCCGGGATAATCGCCCAGGTCCCACTGCGACTGGATGCCGTCCGAATACAGCACGCACAGCGCGCCGGGGGGAAACGGCGCCACGAACTCCTGCACCTTGCGCATGTTGTGGCCGACGATGCCGTTGTGCGAGACGAGCGCGCGGCGCGCCGTGCCGTCGTAGACCAGACCGCCCACGTTGCCGATGCCGGCGAAGCGCACGTCGCCGCCGCCGTAATCGATGCGCGCCACCGACAGCGCCGCGCCGCGCGTGAGGCGCAGCAGCTCATGCGCCGTGCGCAGCACCTCTTCCGGCGCGGCGGACGGCCGCTTTTCCAGCGCGTGGATCGCGCCCGCGGCGGCCTTCGCGGCTTCCGGACCATGACCGAGGCCGTCCACGCCCAGCACCGTCGCGCCGTCCGGATCGCAACTGACGGCCCAGCCGTCGCCGCAGGCGTCCTCGCCCGCGAGCGGCGTGCACAGCGCCCCGACCTCCATGCCGCACGGCTCGGGCGGCGCCGCGCCCCGCCACACGCGCATGAAGAAGGCGGCGCCGCGGCCGTGCTGCGTCCAGACGTCGAATTCGTCGGCCTGGCGGCGCAGCGCACCGAGGCCGGTGCCGGCGGTTCCGGCCGTCGAAACGCCGTCGCGCAGGGAAAATTCGAGGTCGCCGATGCCGGGCCCGTTGTCGACGGCGACCACGTCCACGCCCGGCATCGCGACGCCGGACTGGGTGCGCATGATCGTGACCGTGCCCTCGCCCGCATGCTTGAGGATATTGGTGGCCGCTTCGGTGATGATGATCGCGAGGCGGCCGGCCTTGACGTCGTCGAAGCCGAGGGCGTCCGCCAGCTTCTGCCCGGCGCGGCGCGCGGCCGCGACGTCGCTGGCGTGGGTGATCGGGAAGTTAAGCTGCGGATACAGCGAGCTGATCAGCGTTTCCATTTGACGACCGACACCGCAGTGCCCTCTCCCGCACGGGAATCGATGTCGAATTCGTCGACGAGCCGCTTCGAGCCGCCGAGGCCGAGCCCGAGCCCGCCACCGGTCGTGTAGCCGTCGCGCAGCGCCGTCTCGAGGTCGGGAATGCCCGGTCCGTCATCGACGAAGATCAGGCCGACGCCCTTGCGGAAGCCGTCCGTCAGCGCGTCGAGGTAGACCATGCCGCCGCCGCCGTACTTGAGCGTGTTGCGCGCGAGCTCGCTGGCCGCCGTCACCAGCTTGGTCTGGTCGACGAGCGACAGCGCGATCGCGACGGCACGCTCGCGCACGTGCTTGCGCAAGGCGACGACGTCCTCGTCCGAACGCAGCGGCAACGCGGTGCGTTCGGTGCGATGCTGGCGGTGCCGCTCGAACAGGTCGGACTCGAAGCTCACCGGGTTGTTGAGAGCCGCGCTCATCAAAAATTAGTCTTTCCCAGCAGGGCCATGCCCTTCTCGACGTTGAGCGCGGTCTTCACGCCATGCAGCGTGAGGCCCAGTTCGACCAGCGTGATCGCGACGGCCGGCTGCATGCCGACCACCACGGTCTGCGCATCGAGCACGCGCGCCATGGCGGCCGTGTTGCTGATCATGCGGCCGATGAACGAATCGACCAGGTCGAGGGCCGAGATGTCGATCAGCACGCCCTTGGCGCGGTCGCGCACGATGCGTTCGGTCAGGTCGTCCTGCAGGGTCATCGCCAGGCGGTCGTGCATGTCGACCTGGATCGTCACCAGCAGCAGGTCGCCCATGCGGAGAATCGGGATGCGTTCCATGCGCGGTCCTTATGCCGTGGCGTGGCGCTTGACGATCGACGTGCCGGTGCGCTCGAGCGCGACGACGAACGCGTCCGCCAGCGTGGCCTTGGTCATGACGTCCTCGAGGTTCACGCCCAGGTGCACGATGGTCTGCGCGATCTGCGGACGGATGCCGCTGATGATGCAGTCGGCGCCCATCAGGCGCGCGGCCGCGATGGTCTTCATGAGGTGCTGCGCGACGAGCGTGTCGACGGTCGGCACGCCGGTGATGTCGATGATGGCGATCGCGGCGCCGGTGTCGACGATCTTCTGCAGGATGTTTTCCATCACGACCTGGGTACGCGCCGAATCCAGCGTGCCGATCAGCGGCAGCGCGAGGATGCCGTCCCACAGCTTCACGACGGGCGTCGACAGCTCCAGCAATTCCTGCTGCTGGCGCACGATGATCTGGTCGCGGGCGCGCTGGAACACCTCGATGGTGTACAGGCCCAGCTTGTCGAGCAGCGAGCTGATGGTCCACGACGCATTGGCCAGCGCGGCCGGATCGCCGGCGAATTCCTGGTTCAGGCGCACGAACAGCGGCTGCTTCAGCGAGAACACGAAGGTCGCCGTCTCGCTCGGGGTCGAGCCGTTCCTGGCGCGGCTCGACGAGATCTCGCTCAGGATGTCGCGTACTTCATCCCACGAACGATGTTCCATGTTCTGCAGCTCGCCGCCGCGCGTGCCGTGGGCGAACGCGGCCAGGAACTGCTGGCAGTGCTTGCGCAACTGGTCTTTCGAGACGACGTTCGACCGCACGGTCAGCGCCTCCAGCTGCTCGCCCCATTCCGCGCCGATGTCGGCCTCGTGATCCTGGATGAGCTGGCTGATGCGGTTGGCGTAGTCCTGAGTCGTCATCTTTCGTCCTTTTTGGGTCGTGAAAGGTTGTGCCCTTTGGAGGTATCTACTCTCCGGGCAATTCTGTCAAATGACCGACTATACCATTCATTTCCTGGATGACAAGGCACGATTGGACAGGGGCCGGCGACTCATTCAACAGGACAAAATAACCGTTTGCAATTATGATAGTCATCATTCACGTCGACCTCGCCATCCGGCACGCATCAAGCGGCGTCGCCCCTACCGAACAATCGGGCTCAGTTAAAGATGCGAATGAATATTGCATGTCTCATAACCAACACAGCCGTTCTGAAAGTGGTCCGTACCGCATTCATGCAAGCCGGTGCCGAATGCGTGCATTTTACGTCCGAGGTCGTCCTGTTCCGTGCCTTGCTGCGGCAAAAATTCGACCTCATCTTCATCGACCTGGACGTCGCGCCGACACCGGATGACGCGATCGTGTCCTGGCTTAACTGCCGCTCCGGCAACGATACGCCGGTCCTCGCCATGTCGCCCGTACGCGATGCCCACATGGCCGCACTGGTGCTCAATGCCGGGGCCGACGACCTGCTGGTCAGGCCGTTCGAAACGGTCGAACTGCTGGCGCGTGCGCATGCGCTGGTCCGCCGCAGCAATCCGCGCAGCGCACGCCGCCGCATCGAGCTGGCCGGTTTTTCGCTCGACCGCGAAAGCAGCAAGTTTGCCTACCTCGGCACGCCGATCATGTTGACGTCGCGCGAGTTCGGTCTCGCGTGGATGTTTTTTTCTTCGCCCGGCGTCTATATCTCGCGCGAGACGATCGGCACGTCGATCTGGAGTTCGGACAGCGAGGTGGCCGGCCGCACGATCGAGCAGCACGTCTACAAATTGCGCAAGAAGCTGCAGCTGGGCGTCGAACGCGGCGTCAGCATCCGTACCGCGTACGGCCAGGGGTATCGACTGGAACTGTCGGGGCAGCAGGCCGGCGCCCTCCCCGCCGGCGCCGAACCCGGACCGGACGTGCCGGCATAGCATGACAATGCCCGGCTAGCGGCCGCATCCCGCGCGCACCGCGGCCCGGACGCGCGACACGCGCGAACGGACAGTACCCACGGGAATCTGCAATTCGCAGGCCGCCGCTTCATAGGTCGAGCCGCCATCGAGCACCGCTTCGAACGTCGCGCGGATCCCTGCGGGCAGCGCGGCGAGCATCCCGTCCACCATGGCCGCCGTCTGGCGCCACTCCAGCGCCAGCGCCGGATCGCCGTGGACGTCGGCCACCTGCGCCAGCGCCGCTTCGTCGAGCGCGTCGTGGGCCTGGGCGCAGGTGCGGCGCACCTGGTGCCGCGCGAGGTTCAGGGCGATGCCGAACAACCAGGTCGACGGCTTGGAGAGCCCGGCAAAACGGTCCGCGCACCGCAGCGCTTCGATGAAGGTCTGCTGGACGACATCTTCCGCGTCCTCGGCATTGCGCATGTAGCGCTGGACGAACCGCAGCAGATGGCGGTGATGCGTGCGGAACAGCTGGTCCATGTCCAGGGCGGGCGGTGCGCCGGCGGCGCCATTCGGATCCATCGTCATGTTCGATCTCCAGTAACGTTGCGATGGATCAAAGATACCCGTCGATTTCGCGCAAAAAGCCGATCCGTGAGGATTGCTGAGACATTGAGAATTGTTGAGCTTTGGCCTTACCTGGCGACGATGCGCAGGACGCGGTTGCCGTCGTAGAAAATCGCCTTCATGGGCGTGTCGGCCGTCGACATGCTGCCGGCGACCGCCTCCACCGCCGCGGTGAAGCTGCCCTTGATCTCGGTGCGCGCCGACACCGCGTAGTCGACCGGCAGCTCCCACACCAGCTGCCAGCCCGCCGCCTCGGCCCAGCGCGTCAGCGCGGCCTTCAGCGTCCTGTCGGCCGGCGTGACGTCCCACGAAGACACCGCCGCCGCAAGCGGCGCGGCGGCGGCGGCGTCGTCGCAATCGTCGTCGTCCAGCGCCTGCGGCCTGACAGGGGTGGTCGAAAAGAACGCGCCGGCGGCCGGCGCGGGACCCTCGGCGCGGGCCCCGGCACCGGCCAGGCACAGCGCGGCGCCCAGTACGACGGCGGACAGCGTGCCACGGGCGCGCGATGGTTGGGTTACCGGATGCATGATGGACTCCTTGTTCAGTGGTGACGGACTCACGATGAGTTGCGCCACGCCGCATCCGGTTCGCCCGTGCGCCGGCTGTTTCACGCGGCGCCGCCGGTCGTCGCGGCCTGCCCGCGCTCGCGTGCCTGCGCGCGCACCTCCGCCAGGCTTTCGTTGACGATCGCGGCCTGGAGATCCGTCAGCGGGGTGCCGACGTGACGCACGTCGACCAGGCGGTCGGCGGTGGGCTGCAGCGTCGCGGTGCGGGTGTCGGGAATCGGGTCCTCGGTCATGCCCTTGGTTTCCCGGCGCTTGAAGACGAGCGGCGTCTTCCAGTTGAACTGGGTGGCCTTGTTGTTCATGTCCCCGGCCGCGACCAGGTACTTGACCGCCTGGTCGCGCTGCCCTTCGAACATGTCCGCATTGACCGCGCGCATCACGACCGCCATCCCATGGTGTCCCGCCGCCTCGGCATTGGCGATGGCCGCGTCGATGCCGCGGTGGGCCCATTGCTGCTTCGATTCCAGCTTCACCGAGAAGCGGTCGGTCTTGTTTTCCATGAGGGCACGGACGAAGTTCATCAGCACTTCGCCGCACATCTTGCCGATTTCCTTGTCGACCATCTGTGTCTTCACCTGGTCGACCGTCGTGCCGGCGAGCTTTTCCACGAGGGCCGTGTGCAAGTCCTGCTTGAGCGACAGCTCGGTGGCCAGGGCCGCCGCCGCGGACGCCGGCAACGGTTCTTCCTCGATCTCGGCATGCGGATCGCTGCCGGCGAGCCGGCGTTGCAGCACCGCGATCTCGGCCTGCAACCGGGCGATGTCCTGCTGGCGTTCCGCGAACTTCGCCTGCGCGGGCTCGGCCAGCCGGGCCATGAGCTGGTCGCGGAATCCCTTGTCGACGACTTCCTGGACGCGGTTGCTGACCGACGGCATCGCTTCGAGCAGCACTTCAATCGCCTTGTTCATGTCGCGGCTGTAATCGCCGTATTCCGACTTGTAGGCCTTCAGCTTGTCGGTACCGACCGGCTTCTTGTCCTTGTATTCGCGGCCGCCGACGTTCGCCGTGAGCGAGCCCGTCGCCCCGGCCTGCACCGGAACGCCGAGCAGCTTCTTGCCGTCCGTGATGCCGGTCTTCTTCTTCGCCTCGGCGGTGGTATGGCGGGTGTTGATGCCGAAGAAGGCGTCCGTGATCCAGGTCTTCTTGACGGTGTCGTAGAATTCGCGCGCCTCTTGCTGGTTGCTGGACGCCATCTTGTCTTCGTTCACGGTGAACTTCATGGTCGCACCGACGCCCGTGCGCACCGGGTCGTTCTTCCCCTTGGGCGAGGCGCCGAATTTTTCCTTGTTGTACTTGAGCGCCACGCGGCCGGGCGTGAACGCATTCTCGTTGCTGACGGTCGAGTACTCGCGCACCTCGTCGTCGATCGTGAAGGGCGAATCGAGCTTGTCGCACAAGGCTTCATAGGCCGACCCGTATTGCTGGTATTCCGGCTTTTGCGGGTCCCAGTCGACGAGGATGTCGACTGCCTTCTTGAGCTGCGTGCGCGCTTCGTCGAGGTCGCGCAAGCCCTTGACCGGCTCGATCGAGAACTTCAGCACGACCGCCGGGTCGGTGCGCTGCTTCTCCTCCTTCTTCCAGCTGATGCCGGGGAAGCGTACGTCGAGGCAGGTCTTCTTGAGTGCCTTTTCCGCGTGCGCACTCAGGATCTCCGGCGCCATCGATGCGCCCAGGCTGGTGCTGGCCGCCTTTTCCGACATGCGCCCCAGGGTCAACTGCACGCAGTCGTTATTGGCCTGCACGTTGACGATGGTGCCGGCGCTCTTCGAACTCCCGAAGGTGGCGCTCAGGCTGGCGAACGGGATCGGCAGGACCAGCGGAATGGCCATCTTGAACTGCCTGGCGTTGATGGTATCGGTGCGGTCGCCCAGCGCGGTGCGGTCGATGGCATCGTGCAGGAACGTGCGGATCTGCTCCGGTCCCTCCAGCGCGCGGCCCTCGGCCAGCCGCACCAGGTTGCCCAGCGACGCCAGCCGTTGCATGGTGTCGCCCCGTTCCGCTTCGGGCAGGACGCCCTTCACCGCATCCTGCAACAGCGCCAGCGCGCCGTGCCCCGTCTCCAGGTCGCGCAGCAGCGGCGCGGCGGCGCGCGCCACCGAGACGTCCGTTCCGGCCGCCTCGAGGATGGCTTTCTTTTCCTTGGCCTTCAGCGGATTGGACCAGATTTCGCTGCCCGAATTGAAGGTGCCTTCCTTGCGCGTGAATGCGCGCTTGGCGGTGGTCAGGAGTTTCTCCGACCCGCGGTGCTTGCTCATGTAGTCGCACAGCGCCGCCAGCAACCTGGCATTGCCCTGCTGGGCGAGGGGCGCGCCGGGCCGGGCCAGCGTGGCGTGGGCGAGCCCCTTGAAATCGGCCAGCACCTGGGTGAACTGCGCCCTGGCCTCGTCCGCCACCACGCCGCGCCCCTTGGCGTCGAAATGCTGGTGGACCTGGTCGACCATCGTGCTCGGCAACGCCATCGTCGTCTTGAAGCCTTCGAAGGCCTGCACCACGTTCTGCAGGTTGTCGTGGTGCCAGACCGCGCTCTTGACCATGGCCCAGTCGCGCCGCTCGGGCGTGCCGACGGCCGGTTTCGCGCCGGTCGCCAGTTCGTTGCGCATGGAGGTCATCGCCGAGAGCATGCGCGCCTTGTGCGCCGCGTCGCCGTTGGGCTCGGCCGCGAGGCGCTGGTGCTCCCGGGTGCAGCGGAAGAACGTCTGCACGTCGCGCCAGTCGACCCTGGCGGCGCGGTGCTCCGGGTTCGCCGCCAGCAGCGAGTTGACGGCATCGGGCAGCTGGTGCGCGCCCATCTGCCAGATCGCCACGAGATCCTGCTCGCCCTGCGTGGGCGGCGTGCCGGCGGTCCGGCTCGCGACGGTGGCACCGATGATCCGGTGCACGCTGTCGTCGGCCAGCGACTTGTAGACGTCGATGCAGCGGTCCGGATCCCCGCCGGTCACTTTCTCCGCCATGTCGACGATGTGCATCAGCTGCGCCGGCGCCAGTTCCGCATCCTTGTGCAGCGTATCGCCCGCGCTCTGGCGCAGCTTCCCGGCGAGCGTGGCAAGCACCTGGCGGGTTTCCGTGCGCTGCGCCGGATTCATCGCCGTCAGCGCGGGCAGGTGCGCGACCAGGTCGTCCATGCAGGTCTGCTGCATGGTCACGACGCGCGCCTTCAGGGGGGGCACGGTGTCGCCGAGCAGCTTGTCGGCAATCGAGAATTTGTCGCCGAGGTCGCGCAGCTTGACCGCTTCCCCCTGCCAGTGCCGCGCTTCCGACGGCAGCGGCGCCGTGCCGGGGAGCTCGTACGCGCGCCCGGCGGTGAGGTCGCGCACGCGGCGGCCCACCAGCGCATCGCGCACCGCCGCCCGGTTCTCGTCCAGCTCGCCCGGCGCGGACCGGTTCTCCAGCCTGGGCCCGGCGACCTCCATCGCAGCCACGCCCTCCAGGTACTTGGCGGGCAGCTCCAGCTGGCGGGCCAGTGCCGGCATCATCAACGCCATGCCCTTGGCGCGCCCCTGGTCGCTCACGTGATCGTTGAGGGTTCGGTAGCCGTGGAAAAACTTTTGCACGGATGCCCCGATCAGGTCGAGGCGCGCACTCTCGTAAGCCGTCTTCGTCGCCTCGGACGGCGCGTGCGCGAACGCCGCCAGCGCATGGTCGGCCGCCGCACGCACGTCGTCGATGGCGTCGGCGGCGATATCGCGCTGCGCGACGCCGCGCCGGGCCAGGGGCGTTTGCGACTGCTGGCGCAGCTCGGCCACTAGCCCCTTGAGCGTGGCGACGGTCGCATGGATGGGCGAATCGGACGGCGCCGTATCGGCGATCTCGCTGGCCGTTTTCAAGCGCGATTCCAGGACGGCCAGCCGTTCGACGACGGCGTCCGTCTGCGCCACGACCTGGCGCGCCTGGTCCGGCACGCGCGTCCGGTTGCGCTGCTCGGCGCGCGCCAGCATCGTGTCCAGGCTCTTCGTGCCGGACATGCCGGTCTTGGCGGGCGGCAGGTCGTACGTGCGCCAGTTCGAGCTGATCTTTTTCTTGTCGCCGTTGAACTTCCACGTATTCTCGGTGCCCTTCGTCCCCAGGATGTTCAGGCCGATGGTGCCGCCCAGCTTGCTGATCGTGATCTTGTTGCTCGGCTTGATCGTCCGTGCCGACGGCAAGCCGCCCGGCTGGGCGGCAAGGCTCGCCGTGGTTGGGGCCTTAACTTTGGTCATCTGACTCTCCTGATGTGCGACTGCGGGACGAGGGCAACGGCGGCGACGTGCTTACGTGGCGCCGAACATCCGGCGCAGACGGGACGGCCGCGATTTCTTATCGGTGGCGGTCAGCGCCGCCACCCGCGCATCCTGCTGGGCCTTGATCTTCTCCAGATGCGCCTTGACCTGGGCCGGCGTCTCCTTCGGACGCGGCGCGGCGGCAAGCCGTTTCCCGTTCACGTCCACGCCCGCGCCGGCGTACGCCGCGTCGCGTGCCGCGCGCAAGGCGCCCGGATCGATGTGGGGCCCGGCATTGACACGGCTGTCGCCCGACGCGCGCAGGCGCTGCTCGACGAATTCCGGCGTGAGCACGTGCTGCTCGAACGCGCGCACCTTCGGGCGCGCATCGACCAGCAGGCGCTCGTAGTTCCCGGTCTTGACGGCGATCCGCGCCTCGGGCGTCAACTTGTCCAGCAGGGGCTGGTAGAGAACCCCGGTCTCTTCCCAGGTCGCCTTTTCCTGCGGATTGAGCGCGTCCGAGCCGAACAGGAAGCGGTCGGGATGATCGTTGATCAACTGCGCCCAGGCCTGCACCGATTCGTGATCCGGCACTTCCTTGCCCTCGGCGTCGGTCTTGAGCACGATCTGGCGCGCCACGCGCGACCACGAAATGTCGATGTTGATGTGCTTCATTTCCGGGTTCGACAGGATAGCGCGCAGGTTGTTGGCATGGTCGACCGGCTTCTGGACGAAGCGTCCGACCCCGCCGCAGTGCGCCCAGATGATGGTCGTATCGCGCGTTTCGGGCGAGGCGAACAGCTGTTTCAGATTGTCCAGATGCTCCGGCTGGCCAACGCCGTTGGCGCGCTGGTTGGCGGTCGAGTCGACGTCGCAGTGCAGCACCACCGGCATGCCGACCACGCCGGCCGTCGCCACCAGGTTCTTGAACGATTGCACGTTGTCGGTCAGGTTCGCCTGGCGCGCGCCTTCATACTGGCTCTGCACCAGTTCCTTGTGAATCGTCACCTCGCCCACGCCGGTGAACATGCCCGGATGCGTGGCCAGTTTGAACAGCAGCGCCTGCGGGCTCAACGGCGAACCCAGGTGCAGGCCGGTGACCATCGGATCGAGCCGGTCGCGCTCCGCGTGGCTCAGCCTGGAAATATTCATGAACAGCGCGGTGTCCGCATCGACCTGCTGGTTCAGCATCAGGTGCGCGCTGCCCTTGATGGTCTGCTCGACCTCGGCCGTCAATTCCTGCGGCTTGATGTTGGCGAACTGCGCCGGCACATAGTACGACTCGGCCGGGATGTGGTTGTGATCGCCGTGGTCGCCGCACGGCATGACGTCGGTCGGAATCGGCGACATCACGGAGCGGTGGATGCCCACCTGGTCCATCATCTCGAGCATCTGGCGCGGCACCATGCCTTGCTGGGTGTAGTTGGTGGGGTGGAAGTGCGAATCCGACATCCAGTGGCCGGTCGTGAGCCTGTCGGCATGCGCGCCGGGCAGGCGGGATTGCACGTCGCCCTGCTTCATCTTCTCGAGCGTGGTGGTCACGACGCCGACCAGCTCGGCCGACTTGCGCGGGGAGCCCGGGTGCGCGCCCTCGGCCTGCGCCGGCAGCTCGGCCACCTTCACCGATGCGCTCAGGTCGTCGAAAATGCGGGTCGTGGCGATCCGGACCCGGTTGCCCGCACCCGCGGAGGATTTCGGCGCCGAGGTGCCCGGGGCGCCCGGCGCGGCCAGCGCCGAGCCGCCCTTGCTGCGCGAGGCGCGCGGAGGACGCGAGGTGGATGGCTGGTTTCCTGCCGGGTCCAGTGTCGGCAGGGACGAATGCGAGTGTGCTTCGTTAACGCGTGTCATTTGGTTTCCTTAAATAAGAGCCGCACAACGGCTGTGCGGCGCGAGGAAAGCTTAATCAGGCACTGGCGTGCGCGCGGCGCCGCCAGCGAAGCGGGGCCACCGCAAGCGAAGCGCCGGCCAGGCTCGCGCGGCGCTTCGCTGGCGGACACGGGAGTTCGCCGCGCGCCCGCCGCCCGCGCGCGGCGCCGCCCCATACTTGGCCTGCCTCGGCAGCCTGCCCCGTGCACGCGCCGCCCACTTTCCAGAGACGCTCATGCCAACCCCGACCCGACTTTCCGGCGCCAGCTCATCCGACATTCACGAGATCGCCCACCCGAACGACACGCCGGTGCAGCCCACGCGCCCCGAGCCGACCCGACCCTCGCCCAGCCGCCGCAACGACGGCTGGATCGCGGCCATGAAGCGCAAGCTCGCCCCGCGCCCGATGACCACGTCGAGCTCCGTGCTCGGCAGTGTCACCAAGGCGCGCCCCATGACAGCGCGCGCCAAGCTCGGCCTCGCGCCCGACGAAGCGCACAAGCCGGACCCGCGCGCCACCACGCAGGCGGTCGCCCTGCGCCACGGGCGCAACGTCGCCCAGACCGTCGGCGGCGCCGCCCAGACCGGTCCGGCGCGGGTGGCGCCGGACATGCCCATCGTCGAACCGGGCGGCACCGAGGCCGTGGCCGCTGCCCTGTTCAATCGCGCCGGCGTGGGCGACAGCCATGTGCTGCCGGCCCGGATCGCAGCCGACCTGCGCCTCTACCTGGCGGCGCCGGCGCACGCCGGCGCCGATGTGGCGGCCGAAGCGGCCGGGCGCCAGGAGCTGGTGCTGCGGCGCATGTCCCAGGCCTTCGGCAACGACGCCGCCGCCGCGCGCGCCGCGCTGGACGGACTGGTGGCCGCTCCCGCGCCGCTGGCCGTCGAGGATGGCGCGTTCGAGCTGGCGCGCCGGCTGGCCGCCACGGCGCTCGGCCATTCGACCTTGAACGCCTTGTGCGCGCTGGACCGCCCGCGGCCCGCCGATACCGCGCTCGACGCAGCCATGCGCAACGACGCCCAGCGCCTGGCCTTCACGGCCGCCAACACCCTGATCGATGCCTTGCCCGAGGGCGCGCCGCGCCCGGCCAGCCTGGCCGAGGTCAGCGCGATTGCCGTGGCGGCGCTGGCCCCGCACGACCGGCCGCACGGCACGCCGTCGCAGGCGCCGCCGGCGCCGATGAAGGGCAACGTCAGCCTGGCGGCCAAGGCCTTCCTCGCTGCGCATCAACTGGCGGCCACCCCGGAAGCCGAACCCGAACGCCATCTCAAGAACGCTTATTTCTCGTGGCGCTGCGGCTTCACGGAAGAAGGCCCGGGCACCCCGCTGGCGCGGGCCCAGGCGCGCATGTTCAAGTTGTCGCGCTATGCACGGCGCGCCAGCAATCCCGGCATGCTGGGCGCCCTGCGGCGCGCATTCGGCTTCAACAAGTCGCCCATGTCGGCCCTGTCCATGGGGACCGGCGGGGCCAGCCTGCGCCAGCCGGAGGACGACTTCCTCAAGGCCAAGGTGATCCAGGACCTGGGCGACGTGTTGACCGAACGGGCGCAGGCGCGCGGCACCGCCCCGCTCGACGGACGCATCAGCGCCGCGCTCAAGGGCGCCGCGCTCGAGCAGTGGTACACGCGCACCGCGCACAAGGGCTGGCGCGACAAGACGACCGTCACGCCCGCCATGCGCAAGGCCATCGCCGCGCGCGCCGCCGAACTGGCCGGCGTCAGCGTGAGCGAAGTCAAACTCAGTCCCGCCTATCGGGAGCTCAAGGGGACCCGCTCCGTGCTGCGCCCGCGCGGCGGCGCGCAGCTCGACGTGGCCACCCTGCGCCGGTGGATCGGGCAGTGCGCGCCGGACGTCGCCGATGGCGCCGCGCCCGACGAAGCCGCCGCCCTGCACGCCGGTGCCGACCAGCTGGCCACGCTGGAGCACAACGGCGAAGTGCCGCTCGACGCCTCCACCCCGCAGACCGTGCTCCAGAACTTCAAGCGCGTGATCACCGAGCCGCGCATGACGTATGACGTGCGGCTGACCAACGGCGGCCAGTACGGCATCAACTTCAACGTGGCGGAAATGCTCAACCTCCCGGTGATCAAGCACATCCCGTTCGTTCCCTTCGTGCTGGCGGGTCCGGACGTCAAGCTGATGCACGGCCGCATGGCGATGATCAACGGCGGCTCGTCGGCCAACCACGGCCAATTGTTCATCGGCAGCGACCGGCGGGTCTCGGGCCACCTGGGCGCCAGCGCCACCGCCGGCGTCACCCTGCTGGGCAAGCGTCTCGTCGCCAGCGGCACGCTGCAGGCGCTGCCGCTCATGGTCGACGCCTCCAGCCCGAAAGGGGTGATGGTGCGCTGCCGCTTCCAGCCGATCGGCCCGGCGCCGGCCGGCCATCCCGATCCGTGGCGTGCAAAGCTGCTGTCGGTGGTCGATGCCGCCACCGCAAGCGGACCGGGCGGTGGCTTGCCGACCGACGTCAACGCCATGTGGGATGCGCTGTCGCATACGTTCTACAAGGACCCCGACGTGTCGCTCAACTGGCTCGAGTCGCGCGCCAGCTCGGTATCGAGTTCGATCGGCGCTTCCGCGGGCCCGCGCTTCCAGCATAACGGCTACAAGGTGGGGCCGAATCTCCAGGCCGGCGCCACCAAGACCTGGTCGACGCGGGTGCGCCGGCAGGAAACACCAGGACCGCTGCGCGCCGAATATGCCAGCAGCGCGAGCGCGCGCCAGGTCGGCGTCGCGGCCACCCTGGTCGCCGCCGCCCCGCCGCTGGGCGACTTTTCCGGGGAGACCGGGCATGTCGCCTCGATGTCGCTGCCGAGCGCGTCGGTGATCGGCTTCGGCACCACGATCCTGCAGTCGGAAACCGGCTCGGTATGGCGCATCGCCGAGGAGGACGGCCACATCGATCCGGCCCTGACCTACCGCGACACGACCTTTACCAGCATGAAGGACATGAAGCGCTACGTCGACAGCCGCCGCGCCGGCTGGGATGCGGTCTACCCCAACCAGCCGCCCGACGCGCCCGATCCGGCCGAGCCGATCGACATGTACCTGGCCCGCGTGGAGGGCGATGCGACGGCGGGCAACCAGGTGTTCGCCGAGCGTGTATGGCTGCGCCCGGATGCGGCCCGCCAGGTCAACGTGCTGCGCGAACTGCGCGACGCGCTGGTGGCGCCGCACGCGCAGCCGAGCCAGGACCAGGCGGCGCAGATCGCCATGCGCAATGCGCAGATCAGCGCCCTGCTCGAATCGGACCGGAGCTGGGACAAGCGCTTTTTCTATTCGCTGGAAATCACCGGCCAGTCGCGTGCGGTCGGACCGAACTTCATGGTGACCGGCCAGCAAGTGTCGGAGGTCGCGCATCCGCACCAGTTGAGCGTGCTGCGCGCCGAGCGCCCGGCTCCACCGGCCGAGCTTCCATGACGCATCTTTCCGACGCACCGGCGCTTGCGCCGAAGCCGGCCAGGCGCATCTGCCTGCTCGGCGACAACGCCCTCCTCGCCCGCGACACCGCGCTGCAGCTGCGCGCGGCAGGCTTCGACGTGGCGGTCGCGACGCGGATCGACCAGCTCGCCGCGCAGCAAGGCCTGTGCTGCATCGTCGTCGACCCGGCCGGCCGCGGCGGCCGGTTCAGCGATCCGGCCTGCGCGGCGGCCATCCGCGCGCAGTGCGCGGTGCCGGTGCCGATCCTGTGGCTGGCCCCGCTGAACAAGTTCGAGACGCGGCTCGCCGTGGCCCGCGCCGGCGTGGATGGCTTCCTTGCCAAGCCGCTGGAGATCGACGAACTGAAGGCACGGATCGAGGCGCTGGTGCAGCGCCTGGACCGGCCGCCCTGCCGGGTGCTGGTCGTCGCCAGCGATGCGGCCCGCCTCGACGGCATCGAAGGGGCGCTCGCGCAGGCCGGGATGGAAGCGCTGCGCCTGCACAAGCCGCTCGACCTGGTCGCCACGCTCAGCCGGCATCATCCGGACGCCATCGTGATCGACGTCGACACGCCCGCCTGCAGCGGCATCGACCTGGCCATGCTGATCCGCCAGGACCCCGGCTTCCTCGACCTGCCCGTGCTGGTGCTGTCGGACGACGGCGATCCCGCCGCGCGGCGGCGCGCCGTGGCGGCCGGCGTGGACGACTTCCTGGCGCCCCCCTGCGCGCGGGCGGACCTGGCGCTCGCGGTCATGCTGCGCGTCGAGCGTTCGCGCGCGCTGCGCGACCTGATCATGCGCGACGGCATGACCGGCCTGTACAACCACGTCGCCATCAAGGAACAACTGCTGCGCGAAATGGCGCGCGGCAAACGCGACGGCAGCCCGCTGGCGCTCGCCCTGGTCGACCTGGATTACTTCAAAAAGATCAACGACACCTATGGCCACCCGGTGGGCGACCAGGTCATCCGCGCGATCGCCCACATGCTGCAGCAGCGCCTGCGCCACGGCGACCTGATCGGCCGTTACGGCGGCGAGGAGTTCGCCGTGATCATGCCGGGGACGACCGCAGCGGCGGCGGCCCGCGTGCTCGACGGCATCCGCGAACTGTTCGGCACCCTGTCCCTCAAGGCCGACGAGACGATATTCCACGCCACCTTTTCCGCCGGCGTGGCGGACCTGGACGCCGCCGGCGGCGGCGCCGATCCCGCCGGCCTGTTCCGCCTGGCCGACACGGCCCTGTACGACGCCAAGCACGCGGGCCGCAACCGCGTCGCGCTGGCGCAGGCGGAGGCCGGACTCGGCTAGCGCATGCCGCCCAGCATGTCGTGCAGCTCGAGACGGTTGTAGGCCGCGCGCATGGCGTCCCGCGCCGCGACCGTCTTCTGCGCCACGAGTTGCGCCAGCACGTCGTTCAGGCTGCGCGACATGGTGTCTTCGCGGCGCCGCAGGACGTCCTCGATCTGGTGCACCTTGTCGGGATCGGCGATGAAGCGCGCCAGCTGCTGGTTGTGATTGAAGAGGATTTCGTGGGCCAGCACGACGGCGTCGCCCTGCTCGCTCGGCACCAGGCTCTGGAAAATCACGCCGACCAGCGAGCGTGCCAGGCCGGCGGCGCGCTGGTCGCGCTGCTCGGCCGGGAAGAAGGCGAGCAGCCTGCTGAGCGCGCCGACCGCGCTGTTGGTGTGCATCGTCGCAAGCACCAGATGGCCCGATTCGCCGGCATGCAGGACCGTCTCGGCCGTGTCCGAATCGCGGATCTCCCCGACCATGAGCACGTCCGGCTTCTGGCGCAACGCTTCGCGCAGGCCCGACGAAAAGGTCGCCGTGTCGGTCGGCACTTCTTTATGCGAAATGATCGACTGCTTGCGCTGCAGCTGGTATTCGATCGGTTCCTCGATGGTGACGATGTGGGCGCTGCGCGTGGCATTGATGTGGTCCAGCATCGACGCGATCGTCGTCGACTTGCCCGAGCCGGTGGGGCCGGTGACCATGATGACGCCGCGCGTCGCCTCGACCATCACCCGGACGTGGGGCGGCAGCCCGGTCTGCGCCAGCGGGATGGGGTGCCGCGGGAGGCGCCGGATCGACACCGTGACCCTGGCGCCGCCGGCGGACCGGTAGACGTTGCAGCGCAGCCGGTAGTCGGTCAGCGCGAACGGCCGGTCGATGGCGCGGTCGGCGATCCTGTTCTTCCAGTCCTCGTCGATCGCGCCCAGCACCGGGACCATGTCTTCGAGCGTGACCGGTTCGGCGCCGGCCTGGCGCCAGCCGCGCGGCGTCTTGATCATCATGGGCATGTCCTGCTCCAGGTGAATGTCCGAAAAACTCTGCTCGGAATTCACCAGGGACACGAGTTCGTCCAGCAAGTCGCGGACAAGGCTGAATGCGTGGGGCATTGCTAGCCGGCGACGTACATGGGTCGGTACACGGCGGCGATGGTCTCGGCCGGGTGGCCGTAGTTCCAGCGCAGTTCCGTGTCCGCCGCGACGTCGCCGGCGGCGAAGAACGCGCCGATCGAAAAGCGGCGGCCGCCTTCGGCAATGACGTGGAAGCGCGCCACCGTCATGTTGTAGCCGTCCCCCGCCTGGGCCACCGGCAGGCCGGCGGCATCGTAGGCGAGCCGGGTGTTGGCCATCGCGAGGATGTTCTCGCCGTCGACGAATGCAAAGTTCCCGCCCGACACGGCGGACAGGATGAACGCGTCGTCGGCGCACGCGAAGTACATGGCCGGCGTCAGCAGCTGGCCGCCGTACACGCCCAGGCATTCGCCGCTGCGCAGGTCGCGCGCGGCGAACACGCCGAGCTGCCCCACGAGCACGCGCTCGCGCGGATCGGCCAGGTCGGCGCCGGCGATGGCGCGGCAGACCAGGCGGTCGTGGTAGGCGGCGGCCAGCGCCGCCGCGCCCGCGTCGGGATCGAGGAACGGCAGCACCGCCTCGCGGCGCGGGTCCTCGCACGCGCCGAACCGGTCCGGCCCGTCCGCCACGGCGACGATGTGGATGGGCCGGTGCCCCGCGTCGCGGAACGGGTAGCGCCCGTCGAGGAGCGGCGAATACGGCAGCCGCGCGACCGGACGGCGCTGCTTGAAGCGCTCGAACATGGCGGCCAGGTGGGCCAGGGCCTGCGCCTCCGCCTGCGCATCGCCGGCCAGCGTGTCGACGATGCGCGCCTTGAGGGCCGGCACGCTGTCGAATATCGCGTCGTGCGCCGCCGCGCCGGGCAGGCGTTCGGCCTGCGCCAGGCAGGTGTCGATCGTCTCGATGAGGGATTGCACGCGGGGGTCGGTCGCTGCGCTCATGGGGTTTCTCGCTTTCTCGGGTGGGCCGCGCTGGTCGGCAGTGGCGCCACGATAGCCCCGCCGGCGGGCGGCCGGCCGCGTCGATGCGAAGCGCGGCGGCGGGAATGCGAAACTTCGCTGGCGGCGCGGCCGGATCGCTTCCCCGCCGCACCCCGCGCACGCGGCGCCCCAAGCTGGACGTACCGACCAACCACCTGGGGTCCCCATGCCACAAACCCGCATCACGGATTATTTTCGACCGGTGAACGACCCGGGCCCGTCGTCCCCGGCACCGGCCCCCCCCGCCCGCCCGCGCCACGCGTCCCGCCCCCGGTGGCCCGGTGGCGCCGGAACTGCAGGCGCGCGCGCCGCAGCCCTATTCGACCGGGTCGGTGAACCGCGGCCACGCGCGCGCCGACCTGGGCGCGAAGCTCGCGGCGTTCTCGGAACGCATGCGGCGCGAACAGGCGCCGCCGGCGCCGGCGTACGTCCTCAGTCACATGACGCAGCCCGCGCCGGCACCAACGGCCGAACCTGCACCGGCCACGCCGCAGCAGCCGCTGTTCGTCCTCAGTCACATGACGCAGCCCGCGCCGGCACCAGCGGCCGAACCCGCGCCGGCCACACCGCCGCAGCCGCAGCCGCAGTTCGTCCTCAATCACACGTCGCAAACGCATGCGCCCCAGCAGCCGCTCTACTACCTCAACCACAATCCGAACCCGGTCTACGCGGACCCGTTCGCGCGCGCGAACCGTCATTCGTACTTTGCGGGCCGGATGACCAACCTGCTGACCGGGCTGCCCAACCGGTTCCTGCCGCGCCGACGCCGCAACGGCGGCGTCTGAGCCGGCGGTCAAACCGTGGACGCGCCGTCCGCATCCACGCCCCGCGTCGCTGCCGCGGCCGCGTTCCCTGGCGCGCGGCTCGTCCCCGACGAACGCAGACAGCCGGCATGGTCGACGGGCCGTTCGACGAAGCGCCGGCCGGACTTCGGCGCCAACCGCACGTCTTCGCATCCCGCCCCGGCCGGGAAGGACCATTCTCTTACGCTATGGTCCAGGAGGATCGCGTTCGCGATTCTGCGCGGCCAGACCTTTTCATTCTCCCGTAACCCAACGCGCGCCTGCGCATCGAGGAGCACAGCATGAGCAGTATATTTACAAAGATGAAACACGCGTTCCAGCATCTCGGCCACGATATCGAGAAGGCCGCCGGCGCGGTCGCCCACGGCGTCGAGCACCTCGCGAAGAAACTGGCGCACGACGTCCTGAACGTGTTGAAGGATGCGCTCGACCTGACCGAAGCGCTCATGGAGGGCAACATGAAACTGGCGCTGCAGGACCTGGCCAAGCTCGGCTCGGACCTGGAAAAGACGGCGGCGGACGCGGCCACCGGCACCGCCGACATGGCCCTCAAGACGCTCGGCGACCTCCACCTCGGCAAAGGCTTCGACCATCTCGTCGAGGATGTCGAAAAAGGATTGGAGACCGTCAAGGATGCGATCAACAAGGGCACCGACGCCGGCCTGAAGGACCTGGTCAATTCGGCCGAGGGCATCGTCGAACACTCGCTCAGCGCCGTCAAGGACCTGGCCCACGGCGACCTCAAGGGCATGATGGGCGAACTCGGCCACGTCGGCGAGGATGCCCTCAACCTGGCCGCCGACCTGACCCCGGAAGGCATGGGCACCACGATCGCGGCCTCGACCCTGTCGGCCCTGCACATCGGCAACGACAAGATCAACGGCGCGATTGCCGGCCTGATGCATGGCAGTGTGGGCAAGGTGGTCAAGTCGGCGGTGGAAACCGGCACGAACGCGGGCGCGACCGCGCTGGCGAACGGCACCGCCAGCGACGCGATCTTCGGCGGTGCCGCGGTGCTGACGGCGGCGTCCCTCGTCCCGGGCGGACGCGGCAAGAAAGGCGGCCACACGACGAGTCGCGTGTCGACGGAGCCGTCGAAGCCGCCGAAAGGCGAGCACAAGACCGGGCACAAGGACGACAAGAAAGCGGACAAGAAGGACAAGAAGGACGAAAAAGACGGCAAGGACGACGACAAGGGCAGCGACAAGTCGCCCAGGATCTTCGTCCTGCCGACGAAGAGCGATGCGTTCACCCGCAACGTCAAGCGGGTGTAAAAGCCTGCGGCCGACATGAAAACGGCGCCCGCGAGGGCGCCGTTTTCGTTTGGCCGGCAGCGTGTCAGGGCGCGGCCGCGGGCACGGCTGCGCGCTTCAAGCGGCAGGCCAGGCGCGGCTTCTTGACGGGGGCCGGCAACACGGCCTGGCGCGCGCTTTCCGTCGCGCCGATGCCCCCGATGGCCGGCGACAGCACCCGCGGGGTCAGCAGGAACATGCGTTGATAGTGCTGCCCTTCGTGCTTGCGATAGCGGAACATGTCGCCGATCACGGGCAGCCGCGAGAGGCCCGGCACCGCCGTTTCGGTATTGTCGTCCTGGGTGACGGAATAGCCCGCGATCAGCAGGCTCTCGCCTTCGGTGATCAGGGCCTGCGTGTCGATGGTGCTGTTGCTCACCACCGGCAGCTGCCCCACCTGCTGGGTGGTGAGCTTGCCGTCCTCGATGTGCACGTCCATGCGGATCTGCTGGGCCCCGCCGGGCGCCGTGATAATCGACGGCAGCACGCGCAGGGACACACCGGCGGACACGCTGTACAGGTCGGCGGACTGGTAGCCGGCCACCTGCACGTAGAACGTCTTCTTGCTGTCCATCAGCGCTTCGACATTGTCGAGCGTCTCGACGCGCGGGCTGGCGGTCACGCGCGCCTGGTCCTTCTGCTGCAGGGCGCTGATGCGGTTGAGCAGGTAGCGGCCGGCGTTGCCGATCACCGTCGTCAGCACGGCGCCCTGGGGCGTGGCCGGCAAGGCGCCCGATACCGGAACGACGCCGAAGCCGGCGGGGTTGAGCGAGTCGGGATTGGCCGCCTGCGGCAGCTGGCCGTTGCCGGTCTGGAGGTCGAGGTGGCCCGAGTGCAGGCGCCAGTCGATGCCCAGTTCGTTCAGGGCGTTGTCGGTGATTTCGATGATGGTCGCGTCGATCTCGAGCACGCCTGGACGCATGTCGAGCGACTCGATCAGGCTGGCGTAGGCGGCCATGTTCCCGGCCCGGTCGCGCACCAGGATGGCGTTGCCACGCGGGTCCGCTTCGATCGACGGCCCGGCCTGGGCGGCCGGCGCGCGTTCCTCCTCCTGCGCTCGCGCGAGCGGCGGCGCCCCGGGCGGCAGACCGGGAGCAACGCCGGAGGGAGCGGCGGCGGGCGCGCCGGGCGGCGTCATGGCGCCGAGTCCGGACAGCGCGGGCAGCGGCGGCACCCGGTTACTCGGCAGGCGCGCAGCCGCGTCGTCCTGGGTTTCGCGCATGCTCGGCAGCCGGTAGGTGTCGCGCCGCACCGGTGCCGGTTCGGCGCCGGTGCCAGGGGTCTGCTGCCCGTACAGGCCGCGCAACAGGCCAGCGACGCCGCGCACGCTCACGCTGCGTCCGTTGATCGTGATGGTCTTGTCGGTGGCCGACGCGTAGCGCAACGGGAAACGCTTCACGACCACGGTATCGCCCGAGACCTGGACATGGTCGATCAGGCGCGCGACGTCGCTGACCAGGTCGACCAGGTGCGGCGGCCCCGACACGACGGCCGTGCGCGACACGTCGTCGTAGCGCACCGGGAAGCGCGGGTCGTCGATCTGCAGCCGGGCCAGCGCCTGGCGCAGGTCGGCGGTGCTCGCATGCTGCAGGCCCAGCGTGGCGCTGCGCGCCTCGTTGGCGCCGTAGATGCGCAGCACCGCCCCGTCGTAGTACCAGAGCACGCCGAACGACGCGACCATCTTGTCGAGGAATTGCTGTGGCGCGCTGTTGAAGCGGCCAGTGACGTTGCCCTCGACCTGCGGCGAGATCCAGGTCATCACGTGCTGGCTGGCGCCGAAATCGCGCAGCACGTCCTTGAGGTCCTTGCGGTCGGCGACGTATTCGAAACGGTTGCCCTGCCACGGAATGCGCTCGGCGTGGGCGGGAGCGGACGCGGTCATGGCCGCGACGGCGGCGGCGACCGCCAGGAACATGGCGAGCCGCGAGGGCCGGCGCCGGCGTGCGGGAGTCGATGGGCTCATGACGGCGGCACCTCAACCGTAGATGGTCTCGGACGGCGACTCGTGGAACTGGCGCCGGTATCCCTTGGCCAGTACGGAGCGGCTCTTCACGCCCCAGCGGCTGGCGGTATCGACGATCGAGCCGTTGACCCGTGCGTCGCTGAGCAATTCGTCGCGGATGCCCTCCAGCCGCAGCTTGCGGATCAAGCCGCCCGGCGTCATGCCGATCGAGCTCTTGAAGGTCATCTGCAGCGCACGTTCCGTCACGCCGATCTGGGCGGCGACTTCGCGCGTGCTCAGGTCGGCGCGCTCGAGGTTCTCGACGATGTGGCGGTAGGCGCGCCGGTATTTCGCCGGCAGGCGGGCGGACAGGTCGTCGACGGCCAGCGCACGGCCGGGCTGCGGATGGATCGCGCCGGATTCGGGCGCCTCGCTGCGCAGGCAACGCAGCGCCTCGGCCGTGTAATTGGCGTAGAGCTTCAGCGCCTGGACCGGATTGCCCTGGCGCGCGGCGATCCGTGCCACGCAATACAGGTAGTCGAAGTTGCAGCGGCGCGTGCCAAGCTCCGTTTCGGTGCGGTTGAGTTTACCCATCACGGCCTCGGCCACGTCGTCGAGGCCGCCGGCGAACGCCGCCAGCGCGATATCGATCTTGGTCAGCAGGCCCTGGATGCCGCTGCGGAAATTGTGGCCGTGGTGCGCGATGGCGATCAGCGGCGCGGCGGCCAGGCGGTCGCCGTCGGCCAGCGCGGCCAGGCGCTCGAGATAATCGTTGCGCTGCGTGATCAGGGCGGGCAGCGGCGCCAGGATGGCCGTGGTGGCGGCGAGCCTGCGCGTGACGTCGGCGCGCTGGTTGCCGGCGTACGTCTGGACCAGCTGCGCCGAGCTCCAGAAGGCGTGGTCGTTCAAGGTGGTGGAGGTGCGGATGCGCAGCTGGACGTCGAACTCGCGCGCCAGCAGCCCGATCACGATGCGCCAGCCCGGCTCCGCGTGGCCATCGGCCAGCGTGGCGGCCTCCAGCAAGGCATTGTCGGCGTCGCGCTGCAGGCCCAGTTGATGCTGCACGAGCGCGACGCCGATCAGGGCCTCGATGCGCTCGCCCGCCGTGGCGGCGCCGTCCTGCACGATGCGGGCGAAGCATTTCGCCGTCGTCGCATAGCGGTCGCGCATCATCAGCTGCCAGCCCGTGTTCCGGCACGACATGATGCGCAGGCGGTCGTTGTCGTTGACAGTGAATTTCTGCGCGCGCCGGTACAGGTCCTCGGCGTCTTCGTCGTAACCGAGCAGCAGCGATGCGTCGCCCGCCGCCACCAGGCGCGCGACGTCGACTTCGCCCAGCTTGCGCGCCGCGCTGTCGAGTACCTCATCGACGGTGCAGTAGGCGCGCTCGGCGGCGCCGTCGAGGATGGCGGCCGCATAGCCGGGCAAGGTGCCGCGTTGCGCAAGTCCGGAACACAGAGCGAAATAAATGGTCGAAAACATGGTGCACCTCCCGGTTGATCTGTTTGCGGCCGGGTTATCCCGGCGACAAGATCATGGTAAGCGCGATACGCCTCGACAAATCTCAACAAACCGCAGCGCAAATCACAACAAACCTCAACTCTCGGTTCATACGAGGCCGAGCCAACGCCAACGCCAACGCCAACGCCATCGTCGCGCTTACGTCGCGCGTGGGCACGGGGTGCCCACCCTACGGCCCCGGCGCGCCGAGCATGCCCTTCGCCAGCTGGGAGCCGAGATCGCCCAGCAGCACGTCGCCCACGACCTGCGACGCGAACACGGCCACCAGCGCGATCAGCATGACCATGCCGATCATGCCGCGCAACGGCTGGCTCAGTGCGTTCGGCTCGAGCTTGTCGGCCGAGCGGGCCATGATGCCGAGGCCGACGTCGACCAGCACCAGTACGAGCATCACCGGCGTGCCCAGCTTGGCGAGCGCGGTCCACACGGTGTCGGTGCGGCCGATCAGGAACGCTTCGGCCGTACTGGCCAGCGTGGGCAGCATCACCTGCGGCGGCCACCATTGATACGACTGGAACAGCGCGCCGAGCAGGAAGCTCATGCCGCCGCCGACATAGAACAGCGTCGTCACCAGTTGCAGCAGCAGGTTCGAGACCGGGGTGCTCTGTTCGCCGCGCAGCGGATCGGTCATCTGGATGTTGTTGAACCCGGCCATGTCGTCGATCAGCGTGCCGACGCTTTGCGCGATCCAGAACACCGGCGCGGCCGCGAAGCCGAACGCCAGGCCAAGGAAGGCCTCCTTGCAGGCCAGTACGATCAGCATCGCGCTGCCGGCCGTCTCGAACGCCTGCGGCGACTGCCCGGACGCGACGAAGAAGGTGAGCACGTAGACGACGCCGTTGCGCACGGTGCCCGGCAACGCGCTGTCGCCGGTGGCCGGCAGCACGATGAAGGCCACCATGATGCGGATGCCGGTGAGCAGCACCAGCACGATCAGCGTGTGGTAGGCGCCGTACCAGTCCATCAGGGCACGGAGCCAGGCGTGGGTATCGTAGGTCATCGTTTGCTCGCATAACGTCGGGCCAGCAGGTTGTCCACCGCTTCCTCGTCGGCGGCCAGTTCGGCGGCGTGGGCAGCGGCGCGGCGCACCTCGTCCAGCCTGGCCCGGCACCGGTCGAGCGCCGCGCCGGCGCGCGCCAGCCGGGCTTCCGCGGCGCGCACCCTTTCCTGGTGGCGCTCCACGGCGCCGGCCGCCTTCTGCTCTTCCTTGCGGGCCGCGTCGAGCGCGTCCTTGAGCGCCACGCGCCAGTTTTCGTGGCGCACGTAGTCGGGCACCGACAGCGCGGCGGCACCGCGGAAGCGCGCGGCCATGCCGTCGGCGTGGTCGCCGCAGCGCGCCTGGGCCTGCTCCACCTCGCGCCGCGCCGCGTCGCGGGCGGCCTCGCGCTCGGCCAGCGCGCGCCGGTCGCGCGCGGCTTCTTCCTCGATGCGCTCGCGGCGCCGGGTCTTGGCGGCGACGATCGCCCGCCACTTGCCGATGGCCGCCGCGCTCATTGCGGTGCGAACCCGGCGACGAATTCGTGGGTGTCCGCGCCGTCCGCGAAGTCGTCGGTGCGCTGGTTGAGGAAGTCGTCGAGCGGGTCGTGCTGCGCGATCGCCTCGTCGGTCAGCGGGTCCGTGCCCTGCTGGTATTCCCCCATCTGCAGCAGCAGCTCGACGTCGTCGTACTTCGCCAGCAGCTTGCGCACGTGCCCGGCGCCGGCGCAGTGCTCGGGCGTGGCGACCAGGGTCATGACCCGGCTCAGGCTGTGCAGCACGTCGATGGCCGGATAGCGGTTGCGCGCCGCCACCTTGCGCGACAACACCATGTGCCCGTCGAGGATGCCGCGCACTTCCTCGCTGACGGGGTCGTTGCCCTCCTCGTCCTCGGCCAGCACCGTATAAAAGGCGGTAATGGAACCGTCCGGCCCCATGCCGGCCCGCTCGAGCAGGCGCGGCAGTTCGGCGAAGACCGACGGCGGAAAGCCGCGCCGGGTGGGCGGCTCGCCGGCCGCCAGGCCGATTTCGCGCTGCGCGCGGGCGAAGCGGGTCAGCGAATCCATCATCAGCAACACGCGCAGCCCGCAGTCGCGGAAGTACTCGGCGATGGCGGTGCCGACGTGCGCCGCCTTGGCGCGCTCGATGGCGGAGCGGTCGGACGTGGCGCACACGACCACGCTGCGCGCCATGCCGTCCTCGCCCAGGATCAGTTCGATGAATTCGCGCACCTCGCGGCCCCGTTCGCCGATCAGGACGATCACGTTGACGTCGCAGGCCGCGCCGCGCGCCAGCATGCCGAGCAGGGTGCTCTTGCCGACACCGGCCGGCGCGAAGATGCCGAAGCGCTGGCCTTCGCCGACCGTCAGCAGGCCGTCGATGACGCGCACGCCGGTATCCAGCGGCGTGTCGACCATGCGCCGCGTCAGCGGATCGGGCGCGGCGGCCATCACGGGGCGCAGCAGCGCGTCCGGCGGCAGCGGCGTACCGTCGATCGGCTGGCCGAGCCCGTCGAGCACGCGCCCCAGGAGCGCTTCGCCCACCGGCACCGACAGCGGGCGGCCCAGGCCGACCACGCGGGTCGCGCGCGACAGGCCGGTCACGTCGCCGAACGGCGCGAGCAGCGCGAACTGGCGCGTGAAACCGACCACCTCGGCGCGCTGCAGCAGGGTGCCGTGCGCGTCGCGCAGTTCGCACAGTTCGCCCAGCATGACGTCGATGCCGCCGACCTTCAGCAGCGTGCCGACGGCTTCGACCACTTTGCCGTGCCGGACGACCGCCGCGGCGTTATCGAGCGCGCCGCCCAGCGCGTCGAGGAAGGCGATGGCGTCGTTC
The DNA here is from genome assembly GCF_001425685.1 of Massilia sp. Root335. Lineage (GTDB taxonomy): Bacteria > Pseudomonadota > Gammaproteobacteria > Burkholderiales > Burkholderiaceae_D > Telluria > Telluria luteola. The sequence continues at coordinate 624,874 of NZ_LMCY01000003.1, forward strand.
ATGGCGTGTCCCAATCGGCGCCGCCGTACGCAGCTTCGTCTTCTTCGTCTTCTTCGTCCTCTTCCTCGTCTTCCTCTTCCTCGCCCACCTCGGCGGCGTCCACGTCGAGCGCCGCGCCGCCGGCCCTGAGCGCGCCGATGGCCCGTTCGAGCGCGTCCAGCAGCAGCGGCAGGCCGCCGGTCACGATGCCATGGTCCCATTCGCACACGCAGCTGCCCGCTTCCGCGTCGGGATCGGCGGTCACCGCCGGGTTCAGCTGCCAGCGGTGCGCCGCGCACACGGCGCCGAACGCCCGGGTCGCGGCGGCGACGTCTTCCGGCGCCACGCGGACCGACAGGTACGAGGCATCGTCGAGGTGGCGCGACAGGTCGGCGCCGATGCGCGCGAACAGGGCCTCGCTGTCGGCGTCGCCCAGCGCGCGCGCGACCGTGCGCAGCACGACGTCGGCGATGCGGTCGCGCAGCGCCAGCAGCGCATCATGCCCGTCCTCCGCGCCGCGCAGCATGGTTTCCTGCGCCGCTTCCAGCGCGCGCGCCCGTCCGGCCTCGTAGCCGCGCTGCTCCGCCGTGTCGTACTCGGCACGCGCCGCCTCCATCATCCGCACGGCCTCGGCGCGCGCGGCTTGCCGGAGCGCCTCGGCTTCCTCTTCGGCGGCGGCGATCAGTTCTTCCACCTGTCGGCGGCACTGCTCGGCGGCGCCGTCGAGGGCGACCAGGCCGGCCATGTCGCCGGCACGCAGGACATCCTGTCCAACACCGATCCCGCCACGCGGCGATCTCAACCAAATAACCATGTGAACTCCGGAAAAATCAGCGCGGCGTCCGCCAGGAAAGGCGTGCTCGCGCCGGTTGTGGCGGGGCGCGCGTCCGCCGCGCCCTGCAGGGTCAAGGCAACCAGCCGCGCCGCGACGTCCAGGGTCAACGCCCCGTCCGCGACGAGCATCGCGTGGCCGCCGGCGGCCAGCGCATCGGCCCCGTCGGGCGGCGCCGCGCCGGCGCCGGGCGCCTGCAGGCCGAGCCGCACCAGCGTGTCGAAAGCCTGTTCGCCGACCGCGCCGGCGAGCAGCCGCCGCTGCGCGCCGGATACGATGCGCCGCAGCGCGCCGCGCGCGGGATACAGGCGCAAGGCGGACAGCACGCGCCGCAACGCGTCCTCGTCGAGCAGGGCCAGGCGGTTGGCGTGCGGACCGAAGCTGCTCAGGGGCGCCGGGGCACCCAGCCAGTCGGCGCGCGCGCCATACCAGGGGCGTTCCGCGCCGGGCGGCACAGGCACGCCCAGGCGGCGGCAGGCGCGTTCGCCCAGCGCGGCCGCCAGCGCCGCCACCCGCCGCTCGTAGGCGGCCAGCCAGCCGGCCAGGCGTTCCGGCGGCAGCGGCACGGCGTTCATACGGCGTGGGTCCCGGAACGCTTGAGCACGCGCTGGACGGCCCCCTTGAGCGAGATGCCGAAGCGGCGCGCCAGCAGCGCCAGCGCGGCGGCCAGCGCAAGCAGGCCGAGCGCGGCGCCACCCCAGCGCCAGGCCGCGGAGCCCTGGTTCGACTCGCGCAAGGCCTCCGGCGCCGCCATGCCCTGCACCATCGTGACGCTGACGTTGTCGTAGGTGAGCCCCTCGACCGCGTGCACCACCAGGTTCTTCAGGTTGGGCGTGAGCGTGGCCACGTCCGTGCCCGGCAGGTACTGGATGAAGACCGCCGCCGACGACGGCTTGACCGTGGCGGCCAGCGGATCGTTGTTCGGCAGGACGATCTGCACGCTGGCATAGGCCACGCCGTCGATGCGCGACAGGACCTCCGACAGCTGCTGCGACACGCCGTAGATGAAGCGCACGCGTTCCTCGGTGGGCGTGGAGATCAGGCCGTCCTTCTTGAACATGTCGCCCAGGTTCTGGAAGCGCTGGTGCGGCAGCCCGTGCGCGCGCAGCACGTCCATCGCGCGGGCGAACTGGTCGCCGTCGATCTCCACGTTCCAGGTCTTGCCGCCGTCGTCGGACTGCTTCGAGGCGTCGACCTGGGCGTCGAGCAGCACCGCCAGCATTTCGTTGGCGTCGCGCTCGGGCAGGTGCGCGAACAGCTGCTTGCTGCAACCGCTCAGCAGCAAGGCCATGGCGCAGGCCAGCACGCCGGCCTTCAGCACTTTCACATGGGTGGCCATATCACTGGTTCTTCATCAAAGTCTGCACCGACGTCTTGACGCCTTGCGCCACCATCTGGCCGCCGTACATCTTGCACGCCATCTGCGCCGCCTCGAACTGGATCTTCGTGGTGGCGCCAACGAGTTCCTGCTGCGACATGAAGGGCGCCTCGGCGGCGAACCGGTCGACCCGCCCGCCGAATTCGGCGAAGGCCTGGTCCTGGCGCGTGACGGCCTCGGTCATCGCCGACGGGCCGTGCGCGCGCGACGCCTCCGGGGGCGCCAGGCGCGCGGCGTCCAGCTTGCTGCGGAACAGGTCGACCAGTTCGCTGGCGGGCTGCGCGCGCGGGCCCGCCGGGGTTGCCGGCTGCGGCGCGGACGGCGGCGCCAGGGTGGAGATCGGCGGCAGGGGCTGGATGGGGATCGTCATGGCGGGCTCCTAGGCACGCAGGTGGCGCTGCTGCATCATCTTCTGCAATTCGGCGAGGTCGACCGGCGCCTCGGCGCCGGCAGCGGCGCGGCGCGTGCTGGCCTTGCCCAGCAGCGCATTGACGATGTCGACGGAATCCTGGTCCTCGTTGCGGTTGATGACGTCGTTGGCGTACGAGCGCCACGACGGATCCTGCAGCCCGTACAGCGCCACGGCCAGGAGGGCGCTGACGTAGGGGCCGAACGCGCCGCGCAGGGGGCGCTGTTCGAGGTCGCGCAGGTAGCGCAGGGCGCCGGCGAAGTCGTGGCGGCGGATCAGCATCCAGGCGTCGTAGGCGTGCAGCTCGACGAAATTCGGACGCAGGATGTGCAAGGCGGTCAGGACCCGTTCGGACTGCTCGAGATGGCCATGCTTGGCGCCGAACATCAAGACCTCGATCAACGCCGCTATCAGGCGGTTACTGCATTGGGACACGGGCATGGTTCGCTCCTGTTGGGTGGGCCGCACGGCGCGGCATGACCGACACCTTACCGGCCGGCCGGCCGTTCCCGCGGGCCGGAGCCGAAATCCCCGCGCGCCAAACGAAGACCCGGCTTCGCCGCGCCGGACTTCGCATGCGCCGCCGCCGCTTCGCGCGGGCCGCCGGCCGGCCGCGCCGCGCCGCCGACAATGCCGATCGGAAGGGGGGACGCCATGTCCGACGAAAAAACCGAACAACCCAGCGACAAGAAGCTGCGCGACGCGCGCCGCGACGGCGAGACGAGCAAGAGTACCGACCTGCCGTTCGCCGCGATCCTGCTGTGCGCCTGGCTGGGCTTTTCGCTCGCCGGCGGGCGCATGGCAGAACAACTGCGCCTGCTGCTGCTCGACGGACTCGACGTCAAGCGCGCGCAAAACGACCTGCGCGTGGCCGACGCGCTCGTCGCCGCGGCCACCCACGGGCTGATCCTGGTGCTGCCGGTCGTGGCCGTCGCGGCGCTCGCCGCGGTGGGCGCGCTGGTCGCCCAGGTCGGCCTGCAGACGTCGTTCAAGCCGCTGGAACTCAAGTTCGACGCCATCAACCCGGCGTCGGGCCTGAAGCGCATCTTTTCGCTGCGTTCCCTGATCGACCTGCTCAAGTCGGTGCTCAAGGCCCTCTTGATCGGCGCCGTGCTGTACCGCACTGGCATGCTGCTGGTGCCGCTGGTGCTCGGGGTGGTGTACCAGCCGGTCGGGGGCCTGGCCGACGTCGCCTGGGGCGTGCTGTGCAAGGTGTTCGGCGTGGCCGGCGTGCTGTACGCGATCGTCGGCGTGGCCGACTACGGCATCCAGCACTGGCTGTTCGTGCGCGACCACAAGATGAGCAAGGACGAGGTCAAGCGCGAGAACAAGGATTCCGAGGGCGACCCGCACATCAAGAACGAGCGCCGCAAGCTCGGGCGCGAATTCGCCAACGCCGCGCCGAACGAACCGGTGGCCAACGCCAACGTGGTGGTCGTCAACCCGACCCACTACGCGGTGGCGCTGCGCTACGACCCCGGCGAGACGGGCCTGCCGCGCGTGATCGCCAAGGGCGTCGACGGCGACGCCAGGGTGATCCGCGAGCAGGCCATGCGCTTCGGCGTGCCGATCGTCGGCAACCCGCCGCTGGCGCGCGCGCTGTACCTCGTGGCGGTCAACGATGCCATTCCGGAACCGCTGTTCGATTCGGTCGCCGCCGTGCTGGCGTGGGTCGAGGACATGCGGGCCCCGAGCCCCAACCCATGACAAAGAGGACGCCCATGAAATCATTCCGCCTGAACGACCTGGGAGGGGAAGTCTCGATCGCCGTGCTCATCGTCGCGGTGATCGCCCTGATGATCCTGCCGCTGCCGACCGTCCTGATCGACGGCCTGCTGGCGCTCAACATCACGATCAGCGTGCTGCTGCTGATGGTCACGCTGTACATCCCGAACGCGACGTCGCTGTATTCGTTCCCGTCGCTGCTGCTGTTCACCACGCTGTTCCGGCTGTCGCTGAACATCGCGTCCACCAAGTCGATCCTGCTGCACGCCGAGGCGGGCCACATCATCGAAAGCTTCGGCGAGCTGGTCGTCGGCGGCAACCTGGTCGTCGGCCTCGTGGTGTTCCTGATCATCGCCATCGTCCAGTTCATCGTCATCGCCAAGGGGTCGGAACGGGTGGCCGAGGTCGGCGCCCGCTTCACGCTGGACGCGATGCCGGGCAAGCAGATGAGCATCGATGCCGACGTACGCGCCGGCAACCTGACCGCCGAGGAGGCGCAGCGCCGCCGCACCATGCTGTCGATCGAGAGCCAGCTGCACGGCGGCATGGACGGTGCCATGAAGTTCGTCAAGGGCGATGCCATCGCCGGGCTGGTGATCACCATGGTCAACATCGTGGCCGGCATCGTCATCGGCGTCACCTATCACAGCATGTCGGCGGCCGAGGCGGCCGACCGCTTCGCCGTGCTGTCGGTGGGCGACGCGATGGTGTCGCAGATTCCCTCGCTGCTGATTTCCGTCGCGGCCGGCGTGCTCATCACCCGGGTGTCCGACGAACACAGCAAGCCGCGCTCGCTCGGCACGGAGATCGTCAAGCAGCTGGGCACCAATTCGCGCGCCCTGTACAGCGCGGCGGCCATGCTGCTCGGCTTCGCGCTCGTGCCGGGCTTCCCGTGGCCGATGTTCCTCGTGCTCGCGGCCGCGCTGTTCGCCGGCGCGCGCATCATGGGCAAGCGGGTCCTCGACCGCGAACCGGCCGCCGGCCCGGAACTGTCCGCGCTGCGCGCCGACGGCGCCAAGGGCCAGGCCCCGACCATCGGCGCGCAGGCGCCGGCATTCTCCGCGCCGCTGTCCGTGCGCCTCTCCCCCGCGCTCGCGCAGCGCCTCGATACCGCCGAGCTGAACCGCGCATTCAACATCGCCCGCACCGCGCTGGTCGACGAACTGGGCCTGCCGTTCCCGCGCGCCGCCGTGTGGACGGCCGACGCCCTCGCCGGCCTGGCGTACGAGATCATGCTGCACGACGTCCCGCAGCCGGCGACCGAATTGCCGGCCCGGCCCGAGCGTCCCGAACGCGCGCTGGCCGACGCCGTGGGCGCGGCGGTGCGGGCGCATGCCCACCTGTTCATCGGCGTCCAGGAAACCCAGTGGATCCTCGACCGGGTCGGGACCGAGTATCCGGGCCTCGTCGCGGAAGTCCAGAAAGTCATGCCGGTGCTGCGCATCGCCGAGGTCCTCAAGCGCCTGCTCGAGGAACACGTCCCGATCCGCAACCAGCGCGCCATCCTCGAGAGCCTCGTGAACTGGGGCGCCAAGGAAAAGGACCTGCTGCTGCTCACCGAATACGTGCGCGGCGACCTCGGCCGCTTCATCGCCCACCGCGCCGCCGGCGGCGGCCAGCTGGCTGCGATCGTGCTGGACGTCGAAGTCGAGCAGACCATCCGCCAGGCGATCAAGCAGACCCCGGCCGGCAATTACCTGACGCTGGAACCGCAGCAGATCGACCGGTTGCTGGCGTCGCTGGAACACCTCGTCGGCGCCAATCCGCCGCCGAATCTCGCGGTCGTCACGTCGATGGACATCCGGCGCTATTTCCGCCGCATGATCGCGCAGCGGCTGCACTGGCTGCAGGTGTATTCGTTCCAGGAACTGGGCGACATCGACCTGCGCCCCGTCGGCCAGCTCGGCCTGTAACGGGAGGCACCGATGACCCGCATCCGCTCGCCGCGCGAACTGCGCATCGTGGTGGCGCAACCGCCGGCCGCCGGCACGCGCTTCGGCCAGCTGCTCGACCAGGCGCGCCAGGCGCTGGACCGGCCGGACCGGGGCGCGCCCGCCGGCGACGACGGCGCGCGCGACGACGGCGACGAGGCAGGCCAGGAACGCCACGGCGGCGACGGCCATGCGCCGGACCGTGTCGGCGCCCTGCCTCCGCCGCCGCGCCCGCGGGTGCCCGGCGCCGCGCGCGACGTCTCGACCCGCGCCATCGGCGCACGGCTCGTCGCCCACTGCGCCCGCGCCGCCGAGGCCGAGCTGGTGGCCGATCACCTGGCCGAACGCATCGCCCGCTTCTGCACCAGCCCCGCGCTGGAGCACGCGGGCGGGCGCTGGGAGGTCGTGGTCGAACTCGACCCGGCCATCCTGCCGCACACCCGGCTCCACCTGCTGCTTTCGGACGGCACGCTAGCGCTTCGCTTCGACGCCCGCGACGCCAGGGCCCGCCAGCTAATCTGTGACCACGGCAGCGCATTGCGCAGCCGACTTGAAGCTCACCTTGAAGCGCGCCCCGGCGCGCGCATCACGGTCCATGTGGAAGTGAACTGAGGAAGCCCATGCAAACCACAACGGCAACCATTGCGCTCGCGGACAGGCTGCGCCACTACACGCCGGCGCTGGCCGGCCTGGCGCGCGCCCTGTACGACGCCCGCGGCGCGCTGCACGGGAGCGTGCGGGCCGTGCCCGCCGGGCAGCCGCGCACCGGCAAGACGGCGCAGCTGACCATCGCCAGCGGCCAGGGCGAGTTGCACGTGCACGTCGAGGCCGGCGCCGCCTTCGAGGCGATCGCCCTCGAACCGGACGCAGCGTGCCGCGCCGCGGTGGCCAGCCTGTACCTGGCGGGCCCGCTGGAAGCGCTGGCGCGCCATGGCATGACGCGGCCGGCCGTGCAGGACCTGCGCCTGGCCGCGCCGCCCGCCGGCCGCACCGGCGTGCTGCACCTCGAATACGACCACGATGGCGCCACCGCCACGGCCACCGTGGCCGCGGTGTCCGGCACGCTGGCCGCCGCGCTGGCGGAGCGCATCGGTCCGCGCGGCCGCGCCGCCCTGCCCCCGGCGCTGGCCTCGCTCACCCTGCCGACCACGCTGCGCCTGCGCACCCGCCACGCCACGCCCGCGCTGCTGCGCACCTTGCGCGCGGGCGACGTGCTGCTCGGCTGGCCGGCCGCACCCGGCCTCGCGCCGCACGCGACACTCGACCGGGCGACCCTGCTGTGGGGCGCCGCCAACGGTCACGCCGTCCATGCGCGCGCACGCATCGATTCCCGCAACGTCATCCTGGAAAGCCATCCCGCCACCATGAGCCACGATCCCGACCTGTCCCTGCGCGCCGCGCCGGACGCCGCCTCCACCCCGATCGACGTCAGCGACGTCGAACTGCCGGTCCACATCGAAGTGGTGACGGTGAACCTGCCGATCGGGCAGATCGCCGCCCTGCAGCCGGGCTATCTCCTCACCCTGCCGGTCGCGCTGGCCGACGCCGAGATCCGCCTGGTGGCGCACGGCCAGACCCTGGCCTTCGGGGAGCTCGTCGCCATCGGCGACCAGCTCGGCCTGCACATCCGCCGTATCGCGAGCGCCGATGAACGCCGCGCCTGACGTCGGCTCGCTGCTGATCGCCGCGCTCGCGCTCGCGGTCCTGCCGTTCGTGGCGATGGTGGTCACGTCCTACACCAAGATCGTGGTCGTGCTGGGCCTGCTGCGCAACGCGCTCGGGTTGCAAGGCGTGCCGCCCAACTCGGTCCTCAACGGCGTCGCCCTGATCGTGACGTGCTTCGTGATGGCGCCGGTCGGCATGGACGCCATGCACCGCGCCCACCTGTCCGGCGAAGGCGCGGCCGGGGCCCAGGTCATGCCGCTGCTCGACGCCGGGCGCGAGCCGTTCCGCGCCTTCCTGCAAGCCCATGCGACGGCGCGCGAGAAGGCGTTCTTCCTGCGTTCTGCGCGCCAGATCTGGCCGCCGGCGCGCGCGGCCGAACTCAAGGACGACGACCTGATCGTGCTGGCGCCGGCGTTCATCCTGAGCGAGCTGACCGCCGCCTTCAAGATCGGTTTCCTGCTGTACCTGTCGTTCATCGTGATCGACCTCGTCGTCGCAAACGTGCTGATGGCGCTCGGCCTGTCGCAGGTCAGTCCGACGAACGTGGCGATCCCGTTCAAGCTGCTGCTGTTCGTCTCGCTCGACGGCTGGTCGATGCTGGTCCACGGCCTGATCTCCACCTACAAGTGACGTCATGGAATACGATAACCTCACCCACCTGACCGCCCAGGCACTGAAGCTGTGCCTGATGGTGTCCCTGCCGGCCGTCGCCGTGGCCGCGCTCACGGGCCTCGCCGTCGCCTTCCTGCAGGCGATCACGTCGCTGCAGGACTCGAGCATTTCGCAAAGCGTGAAGCTGGTGATCGTCACCGTCGCCATCATGGTCAGCGCGCCCTGGGGCGGCATGGCGGTGCTGAGCTTCGCGCGCAGCCTGTGGGAGGTCATGTTCGTATGAGCATCCCGCGCATCGGCGGCGGCTGGCTGCCGCCCCTCCCCGCCGCGCCGGACACGCCCCGGCCGGCCACCCAGACCGACCAGCCGGCGGCGCAGGAACCGCTGCCGCTGCTGCCGCACCTGCGCCGCCACGGGCCCGGCCTGGCGGCCCGGCGCCGCGCGGCCAGCCGCAAGAAGCGCGACGCCGACAATCCGCACGGCGCCGATCCCGGCGCCGAAAGCGAAGACCTGCTCATGATGCTCGAGCAGCACCTGCTGCGCGACGACCGCCAGGTGGCGCAGACCGGCGAACGCAACGCGCGCGACCAGCAGTCGTCGTCGCAGGGGCGCGACCCCGGCGGCGCCGGCGGCTTCGGCCGGCAGCAGGCCGCCGCCGATGCCGGGCCGCGCACCGCCCCCCGCTGGACGATGCGCGCGGTGGCGCGTCCGGCGCGCGACGACAACCGCCTGCTCGCCCAGTGGCGGGCCGCGGCCACGGCCAAGGACGCCCGGGCCCGCGCCGAACGCGCGCTGCTGGCGCTGCCCGCGGTGGTGAAGCGCGCCGCCGCGCCGGGCGCGGGCCCGGCCGCCAGCCCGACTTACCCGATCCTCGCCATCGTGCGCGCATTCCTCGCGATCCCGGAGACCGAGCGCACGCGTCCCGCCACGCTGGCGGACGTGCGCGACCGCCTGCTGGCCGCGGCCAGGCCGGCCGGCGCGGGACGCCCGCCGTCGGACGCCGAGGAGTCCATCAACCTGCTGCTGCCGATCGTCCTGCTGAACCTGGGGCGCCACCGGACACGCGAAGGCCGCGCGCTCGGCATGTCCGCGCTCGCCGCTTTGATCCGCCGCGGCCGCGGCTGGTGATCCGGCTGCCGCAACCGCATCACACTGAATAGGAGATTCGTTCATGACCAAAGAACTTCGCATCCTGACCGGCTTCCACGCCGGCGCCCGGATACAGTTGAATCCAGCGACGATGTCGATCGGTGCGGAAACGACGGCCGACATCCTGATCCAGGACTGGAACGAGGGCACCATGCAACTGGCAACCGACACGCAAGACCGGGTAACGATCGCCGCCGCGGGCACGGCCGGTGCCCCGTCGACGCTGGACGATTTCACGCCGCGCCGCTTCGGCGACGTGGTGCTGTGCGCCGGACCGTCCGACGCGCCGTGGCCGTCGGACGTGCAGCTGCTCGAAACGATGCTCGCCGCGCCGGCCGCCGCCGATGCCGATGCCGCCACGGACGAACCTGTGCGCGTACCGCCCGCCCCGCGTGCCTCGTGGACGCGTACCGGGCTGGTGGCGATGCTGGTCGGCTCGGTCGGCGCCGGCGCCCTGGCGCTGGCCGTGGGCAAGACGTCGCAGGCGGCCACGCATCCGCTCGCCCGGGTCGGCATCGCCGACGTGCGGGGCGCGCTCGACCGCCTGCAGGAGCCCGGCATCGAGCTGCGCGAGCAGCCGGACGGCTTCGTCGCCAGCGGCATCGTGGCGAACGCCGCGGCGGCCCGCAAGGCGCACGCCAGCCTGCGCAGCGTCGCCGGCAGCCGCCTGCGCTGGCAGGTCAAGCCGGCCGACGACATCGCGCGCGAACTGGCCGAATCGCTGCACGAGCCGCACGTCACGGTGCGCTACGCCGGCGCCGCGCGCTTCGAGGTGGCCGGCACGGCGCGCCAGCCCGCCGCGGTGCGCGACGTGGTCGAGCGCTTCCGCAACGACATGGCGCCGCTGGCGCTCACGGTCGGCGTGAAGGTCGAGCGAATCGACGAACTGGCCGTCGCGGGCAAGGTCGATTCGGCCCTGCATGCGGACAGCGTGCGCTACATCGAATCGAGCGACGGCACCAAGAACTTCCTGGCCGACGCTTCCGGCAACACCACCTTGCAATAGGAGACCGCAATGTACGAAGTCATGACCGAAGCATTGATCGACGTGCTCGACGACCTGCCCCAGGCGGGCACCCAGGCCAGGCGCCACCACGAGGTCCGCGCCGCGGCGCAGGCCCTCGACAGCCTGGCCGACGCCTGCGCCGCGCGCTCGACCGACACGGCGAGCACCGAAGCCCAGGCCGGGCGCGCGGTGGCCGATGGATTCCGCGCCGCGGCCCAGTTGTGCCGCCTGGCGATCCAGTAGTTCCGCCAGCCATGTGCCAAGCGCACGGCCGGCAAACCAGCGTGTGCGGCAATACCGCACACATATCCAGCAGTAATCCACTTACTTTCAGGAGAAACATCATGGCAGACGCACCCGTCACTCTGAACACCGGCGCCCAGATCGCAGCGATCGAGGCCGCCGCCGCAGCCGAAAATGCGATCAACCTGGCCACCCTGCATGCCAAGATCAGCACCATGGGCCTGAAGGCGGCCAAGGACATCGTCCAGTAAGGTCGACGGCGCGCCATCGGGCCGCGCATGGCGCGCCGGCCGGGAGCCGCAACCCGCTCCCGGCCGGCCTTTTTTTATTTCACCGGTGCGACGGAAAAGAACGATGAGCCTCGAACGACGCGATCAACTGATCCACGAAATCTGCGCGCTGCGCGACGTGCCCGGCGCCGACGAGGTGCTCGCGCGCGGCGTGCTCGACATCGACAGCTTCGACGTGGCGATCGACCATTTCGAGGAAGACGGCGACGCGGTGTACGTGACGTTCCAGTACGGCGTCGTCACGGCGGGCCGGACGCTGCGGGTGTTCCGCCTGCTGCTCGAAGCCAACCTGGCCGTCTACGCCCAGGACCAGGCGCAGCTCGGCCTGGAAGTCGACACCGGCGCCATCGTCCTGATTGCCCGCGTGGCACTCAACGAGGAGGTCGACGGCAAGTGGCTGCTCGCCATGATCGAGCACTACGTCGAACACGGGCGCTACTGGCGCGACAACATCTTCAAGGCGCGCGACGACATGTTCGAGAACCTCGCACGCGGCGACTACGTCTGGCTGCGCGCATGAGCCGCCTTTCCCCTCCACCGGCAACCGACACTTTCAGGAGAACGACATGACATCCACGAGCAGGACCGGGAGCAAACCGCCTTCGCCGCCGGAGAAGACCGACAAGACGAAGGACAAGAGCAAGGACAAAGACAAGGACAAGGACAAGGCCGACCAGGACGCCCTGGACCAGGCCATCGGCACGCTCGGCATCATGATGCTGCAGAAGGTCCTGCAAGGCGCCAAGCGGCGCCGCGCCGAAATGAACGAAGACGATCCCGACGCCTTCTGATCCCGCCCGGCACGGGCGACGCTGCCGCGCCGCCCGCTTTCACCTCACCCCGAATATGGCTTGTACGAGACCTTGTCGGTGCCACTGATCCGGGCGGCATCCGGCGTCAGTGCATCCATCTTCATGCCGCCATCGTCGATGCCCGAGAAACTGGCGCTCGACGTCTTCGAATCGGTGCGGAACAGCGATTCCTTGACGTTCTCGAACGTCGAATCCTCCACCGTCAGCTTCGTCGTGATCGGCTGGCCGCCGTTCGTGCGGAACACCTTGCCGGCGCCGTTGACGTAGACGTTCCTCATCAGCACCTCGGCGTCGCCATTGTCCTGCACCACCTTGTCGGAACCGTTGTAGAACGAACTGTTCGTGATGACGACCTGCGCCGGCCCTTTCGGAATGTCGTCGACCGACATCCCGGACAGCTTCGCGTCGTGGATGCGGTTCTTCGCGCCGTCGATCGTGATGGCATCCTCGCCGATGTCGCGGTTGACGACGTGGTCGAGGTTGGCGCTGCCGATCAGGTGGATGCCGTCGGCGCCCGAGTACTGGACGTTCTTCAGCGTCGCACCCGGTTCGAGGATGAACACCGGCTGCTGGTGCTCGCCCTGGGAACCGTCGCCGAGCGCCTTCGTCGGCCGGTAGTACTTGCCGCCGCCGTCGAAGGTCTCGCCGGCCTTCACGATGATGGGCTTGTCGACGTCGACGACGCCGGTCGGCTTCGGCATCGGCTGGCCGCGTTCCGGCCTGGCGCCGTCGGGCACGTGGGTGTGCACCGGCGGCCGGGACGTCTTCTTCCGCTTGGTTTCAGGTTCGCCGTCCGCATCGTTATAGGGCGCCGCCGGCACACTGGCCGTGCGCTTGGGCCGGTGTTCGTGGTCGTCGTCCCTGGCCTGCTGCTTCAGCTTGACGGACAAGTGGTCGAGCCGCCTGACCCATTCGTCCGTCTGCTGCTGCGGGGACGGCCCGGCCGGGGGCCTGGGGAAGTCGGGAAGACTCTGTGGGGGATAATGGGCATGCACGCACGTGCTCATGTCGGTACCTGTACGGTTGGTTGAGGGAGGGTCCCTCTACAGGATGACGGCACATGCGCCGCCGGCGGGCGGGGCCGGCGAAGCGGCGCGCCCGCGTGCGAAGCGGGTGCGGGTGTCAGCGCTTGGCGTTGACCATCTCGTGCAGCTCGAGACGGTTGTAGGCGGCGCGCATGGCATCCTTGACGTTGACCGCCTTCTTCGCGATCAGCTGGGCCAGGACGTCGTTCAGGCTGCGCGACATGCTGTCTTCCTTGCGGCGCATGAAGTCGGCGATCAGGTGCAGCTTGCCGGGGTCGGCGACGTACTGCGCCACCTGCTGGTTGTTGTTGAACACCATTTCGTAGGCGAGCACGACGTCGTCGCCCTGCTCGGTCGGCAGCAGGGTCTGGAAAACCACCGCGACCAGCGAATTCGACAGCGCGGCCGCGCGCTGCTCGCGCTGCTCGGCGGGGAAGAAACCCAGCAGCTTGGAGATCGCGCTGACGGCGCTGTTCGTGTGCATCGTCGCGAGCACGAGGTGGCCGGATTCGCCCGCGTGCAGGACGGTGTCGGCGGTGTCGAAATCGCGGATCTCGCCCACCATCAGGACGTCCGGCTTCTGGCGCAGCGCCTCGCGCAGGCCGGACGAGAACGTGGCGGTGTCGGTCGGGACTTCCTTTTGCGAGACGATCGACTGCTTGCGCCGCAGCTGATATTCGATCGGCTCTTCGATCGTGATGATGTGGGCGCTGCGCGTCGCGTTGATCTGGTCGAGCATCGAGGCGATCGTCGTCGTCTTGCCCGAGCCGGTCGGCCCCGTGATCAGGATGACGCCGCGCGTCGCCTCGAGCACGGTCTTGACGTAATGCGGCAGGCCCGTGTGCTCCAGCGCGATGGGCCGCAGCGGCAGGCGCCGGATCGAGATGGTGGTCTTCGAGCCGGACGAGGAGCGGAACACGTTGCAGCGCAGCCGGTAGTCGGTGAGGATGAACGGCCGGTCGATCGCGCTTTCGACGATCTTGTCCTCCCAATCCTCGTCGATGGCGTTCAGCACGGGCAGCATGTCCTCGAGCGTGACCGGTTCGGTGCCGACCTGGCGCCACCCGCGCGGCGACTTGATCATCACGGGCATGTCCTGCTCGATATGAATATCCGAGAAGCTCTGGCCGGAATTGACGAGGGAGATCAGCTCCTCCAGTAATTCACGGGATATCGAAAAATCGTCGGACATGGTGCACCTGGGTAATGTAGGACTTGTTCGAGTATAGCGCGGCTGCCTTTGGCTGACCAGACGTCCGGCGGTCGAGCCAGGTGGCGCGGACCGCCATCACCATGCGTCGCGCGCGCCCAGGTGGTAGGCATACCCGCGCAACCGCACCTGCTTTTCGACGCAGGCGCGCTGGATCTCCTTGAGCCGGTCGAGCGCGGCCTGGCGTGCTGCGACGATATGATCCGCCTTCCGCTCGAGCCGGTGGATTTGCCAGTGGATCAGCGCCCGGCGTGCCACGCAATACAACTTGAACATGTCTTCTCCTCGTCCATGGTTACGCACCGCGCCGCATCGGGTCTGGCGCGCGTCGTACCGTGAGTGGCCACCAGGTCGGAGGCGGTTCCGTGCCGCGCCCGGCCCGACAAGCTTGCAGTTTGCTGTCGATATGCCGTCAACCTGCTTTCAAAGCGATGCACAGTGAATATTTCTCCGAGGTGGCGTCTGGATCTTTGCCAGGTTCTCTTCTAGGATGCGCGGTTGACCGGCCTGCTGGACAACGGAGAATGCCTTGGAATTCGAGAACCGCAGTATCGTTTCAGTGAATCAATTCGACCTTGCCGGGCTGGATACCCTGTTCGACCTGGCGCGCCGGATGAAGCCCGTCGCCGCACGGAAGGCCAGGAGCAAAATTCTCGACGGCTACATCCTCGGCAATCTGTTTTTCGAGCCCAGCACGCGGACACGGATGAGTTTCGCCAGCGCGTTCATGCGCCTGGGCGGCCAGGTCAACAGTACGACCGGGACCGTCAACTCGTCGCTGGCCAAAGGCGAGACGCTGGCCGACACGATTACCATGATCCAGTCCTATTGCGACGTGATCGTGATGCGCCATCACCAGCTCGGCGCCGCCAGGGATGCGGCCGCGTATTCCAGCGTGCCGGTCATCAATGCCGGTGACGGCTCCGGCGAACATCCCACGCAGGCGCTGCAGGATTTGTTCACCATCATCGAGGAACGGCCCGGTCGCGGCGTCAACGGGGTGACGATCGCCCTGGTGGGCGATTTGAAGTTTGGCCGATGCGTGCCTTCGCTCGTGATCCTGCTATGCCTCCATGCGGGCGTGCGTTTCCTGTTCGTCGCGCCGCCCGAACTCCAGATTCCCGATCCGATTCTCCGCAGCGTGCGCGACCAGGGATTCGAAGCGATCCGGACGAGCGACCTGGACTCCGCGCTGAAGGAGGCCGATGTGGTCTACTGGACGCGCATCCAGGACGAGCGGATCGACGACAGGGACGTGCTGGCAGCGGTGCGCGGCAAGTATGTATTAACCCGCGCCAAACTGGAGTCCTGCTGCCGGAAGGACGTGGTAATCCTGCATCCCCTGCCCCGCATCGACGAGCTGCACACCGACGTCGACAGCCTGCCGAACGCCGCCTATTTTCGCCAGGCGGCGAACAGTATCCTGATCAGGATGGCGCTATTGCTATTGGTGCTGGGCAAGGAGACGGACTTCGACAAGTCTCTTGTTCCAGAAATGTAGTTACCATGAATCATGTAAAGAAGCGGGCAAACCAAACCGAATTACACGGGCCGCTCTTGATCCTTACAATTCCACAAATCAAGAGGAGAGGAATAATATGGCATTCATCAACGAATTCATTCCCGAAGCGGATATTAAGAAGTACGGTATTGAGGAAATCAATAAGAAGTACATCGTTGGAGGGACGAAGTCGGGCCAATGGACGATCGATCGAGATCGCGATATCTATTTGCGTTGCGTAGCACGCGGGAGAGAAGAATATCGAAGTGAATCGACGTGAACATTCTACTGGGACGGGGAATTGATTCCAAAAGAATTGCACATGATTGGAGGTGGCGGAAAAAGAGGCGAGCCAGGCTGGACGCATTGGAAGCTTCACCTTATCCATATTCCTCCGCATCTTCAAAATATGCGAGACGTTATTCTGGCAGATCTGAAGGATGCTTTAATCGCGTACAAAGATGGCGGCGTGTATTCAGCCAGCACGACATATTCCGTCACTCTTGACGTTTGATGCGGAGACTAACGTTACATGAGCCTGACTTCCACAGAAGCCATTACACTCCTACACACCAATCCAGACGCCTATACAACCGTTGACTCATTGCGTACTATTGCCAATCAAGTGGGTGTATCGGCAACCGGCAAAGTCACAGTCCTTCTTTAGGTATTGAGGGCCCTGGAATGACGGCCGTATTGGAAGAGCGACTTTCCATAAAACGCCACTCACCAAGAGGTGAAAAACCAGGTGCGGCCGATCAAAAATGAAATTTCGTACTGCTCGCTCCTCGCACCTAAAAAAGGACGCAAGTGCATTTCAATCGTGCTGCAGAGAACCTGGCAACACAAAAACATGACGACGTTTTCGTCTCCGCAAAAAAAATCCATCGATCTTCAACGTTTAAAAAACAGAAAAAGAAAGTCAATATGGCATTTATCAATGAATTTATCCCCGAAGCGGACATCAAGAAATACGGCATCGAAGAAGTCAATAAAAAATACATCGCAGGGGGAACCAACTCCGATCAATGGACAATTGATCGCGATCGCGACGTTTATTTGCGTTGCGTTGCAAGGGGACGCGACGAGTTCCGAAATGAATCGACATGGACGTTATATTGGGAGAGGGAACTCATAACCATAGAGCTTCACTTACTAGACGCAGGAGGAAGAAGAGGTGAATCAGGCTGGGCACATTGGAAGCTTCATCATATTTACATTCCTCCGCATCTTGAAGCCAGACGCAATGATATTCTGACCGACTTGAAGAATTCGCTAACGGCGTACAAAGGTGGAGGCGTTTACGCGCGCAATACGGAATATTCGGTGACTTTGGACGTTTGATGCGGAAAACCAACTAACATGATCCTGACCTCCGCACAAGCAATCTCACTGCTTAATACCAATCCGGATGCCTATATTACACTTGACTCATTACGAGCCCTTGCCACCCAAGTGGATGTATCAGCAACAGGCAAAGTTACAGTTCTTTATAGTGGACCTATCGCCCCGGGCATTTCATCCACCGGAATTATCAATGGGATGCTTGCAAATGGTGAGGATATTCGTGTAATTGACAACACTGAAGCTGCAAAATTTTTGAAATCCGATGCGTTTCTTGCCAAGGTGGCAGATGCACATGGGATTGATTTAATCGAACTCCAAGCGCCTACCTACCGGGGCCCCGCCGCCGACTGGCTATATGACGCCAAGTCTGGCCCTTGGGCCGACGCCTCGGGTCGTTTTGTCAGCGCCACCACCGGCGAGGTCAAAACCCTGACGCCGTTCGCCAGCCCGAACCGCACTTTTGCCCAGATCGAATTGCCAGCCCTGCTGGAGAACACGCACGTTACCACCGTCAACGGTGTGCCGCGCGAGGCGCTCACCGCTCTTTATCACGATTTGGGCGGTGCCGTGAATAGCGATGCTCTTTTAAAGCTGCAAGGTGCCACTGGCCTTTTGTCGTGGAAAGCGACCGCCGATCTGGATATCATCAAAAATGCGGACGGCACCTTGCTCGTCGACGCAGGCAAATTCCTCTCCGATGGCTTAAGCCCGGTGGCACCGGCATTCCCGGACGACATGCCGGGAAAATTGTCCGGTGCCGCAGCGATGGGCAGCCTGGCCGAAGTAAACAAGACGGCATTGCTCGCGAACATCGATTATCTGTCCAAGATCGACCTGGCGGCAAAAGGATTATCCAAGCTCAGTACGGCTGCGGCCGTCGTGGATTTCCTTTTAACTGTCAACGACGCCAGCGCGGCCGTGCAAGCAGGCGACACCGCCAAGGCTGGTTCGCTGCTGGCCGAATGGACGGCTACATTCGGCGCGAGCATGAGCGCCGGTCTGCTGGCCGGTGAAATTGTCGGATCGGCACTTGCGCCCCTTTATCTTACCGGGCCGCTAGGTGCCAGCGTAGCCGCGGTACTGACAATAGGGGCCAGCGTCGGTGCCGCAATGCTGGCTGCAACCGGTGCCGAAATACTTATCTCCGACCTTGTCGGTTCAAGCTTTTCATCGGCCCGAACTGTCACCCGCGATCCCCTGATCCTGGATCTCGACGGCGACGGGCTGGAAACCATCGGTCCGGCGCAATCGAACGTCAAATTCGACCACAACGGCGGTGGCATCAAGACAATCTCCGGTTGGGTCAAGCCCGATGATGGATTTCTCGTCATGGACCGCAACAACAACGGCGTGATCGACAACGGCCACGAACTCTTCGGCGACGCCACGCCTTTGTATGTTGGAGGTTTTGCCGCTGACGGCTTTGCCGCGCTGGTGCAGGAAGATACAAACGGCGACGGAAAAGTCGATAGCACAGATGCCAACTGGAGCAAGCTGCGCATCTGGCGCGATCTCAACCAGGACGGCATTTCGCAAGCGAATGAACTTTTCACGATGTCTGACGCCGACATCGCCAGCTTCAATGCCGCCAAGACCGTCAACAGTGTGAGATTAGCCAATGGCAATGTGGTCGCCGACCTTGGCACTTACATCAAAACCGATGGCGCGACCGGCACATTGAGCGAAACCAGCCGATTAGGTGACGTCAACCTTGCACAAGATACCTTCCATTCCCAATTCACCGATGCCATTCCGATCGACGCAGACGCGCAGCAACTGCCCAGCGTGCGAGGTTCGGGACTGGTACGCGAACTACGACAGGCAGCCAGCCTTGATACGGCGGCACGCAATACGTTAAAGGCGAAGCTCGCTGCGTTTGCCGCTGCCCACACAGGCGCCGAACAGCAAGCTGCGCTCGACGACCTGCTGCTGGCGTGGGCCGATACTTCGCCATTGATCCCATATATGCAGGACCGCAACCCGGCGCAAATCAAGGTCGTATGGGCCAGCGCCGCGCAGCAAGCGCAGTGGGAAACCAAACTGCATATCCTTGAAGCCTTTAATGGCCACTATTTCTTCGCACTGCCCGGCGAATCGCAAACAGGCGCGACCGGCATTACGTTGAGCGCACCCGATTCACAGGGCGTTCGCACCGCGACCGTGAACCTGGTTGGCGGCCAGACAAACCAGTTGCAGCAATCGTTTGATGCATTGAAGGATTCAGTATATGGTCCGATTGTATTGCAAACCCGCCTACAACCTCTGCTCGACACCATCCACATCGATCTCGACGCCGATGGTGCGCACCTTAATCTCGATCAGCTTAACGCCGCACTCAAGGCGCGCGTAGCCGACAACGCGATCAACGGCCTGACCGACTGGATCGACATTGCGAAGTACGCGCAACCGATCTTGGCCGGCGCCGGTTTCGACGCGTGGTCACCGCTCGAAACTACCCTGCGCAGCAGTGCCATTACAACGGACACGCTCAATGCACTGCACGTTCATATCGCCGGGGCGAACGGTAACTTGCTCAACGGGGGTGATACCGACGACCTGTTGTTCGGCGGTGGCGGCAATGACACCTTAGGCGGCGGAAATGGCAACGATTTTTATATTTTCCACGCTGGTGATGGACACGACGTTGTCTACGAGAACGCGAACGCAGGCGTCGATGTGCTGCAGTTGGGAGCGGGCCTCGATCCGAGCAACACGCGCATTAATGCCGAGAACCTGGATCTGGTACTTGCCTTTAATACCGGTGACACGGTTCGGATTTCTAACTACTTCGGCCAGAACCGCGTAGAGCAAATTCGCTTTGCCGACGGTACGACGTGGGATTTTGCCTCAGTAATCAGCAAGCCAATCATTGGCACCGCCGGAGCAGATACACTAAGCGCCACAGGTGGTTACGCTGGCAGCATCAACGGGCTGGAGGGCAACGACACCATCTACGGCAGCAGTGGTAACGATACGATCACCGGCGGCACAGGCAGCGACAGCCTCAATGGCAGCTCCGGCAACGACACC
>NZ_LMCY01000003.1:645029-645198 GCF_001425685.1 Massilia sp. Root335
AACCGACACGATCAGGGAAATCGGCGGCGACCCGGCCGACGTGCTCCAGTTCGGTGCTGGCATCACGGCCGATACGACGCAGTTGAGCCGCAGCGGCAACGACCTGACGTTCAACCTCGGCACGTCCGACCACGTCACGATCAAGGATTATTTCAACCCAAGCTGGACG
>NZ_LMCY01000003.1:645321-645433 GCF_001425685.1 Massilia sp. Root335
CGGCGCCGGCAACGACACCATCTACGGCGGCAGCGGCAACGACACGATGACCGGCGGCACAGGCAGCGACAGCCTCAATGGCAGCTCCGGCAACGACACCTATGTATTCAAC
>NZ_LMCY01000003.1:645557-645651 GCF_001425685.1 Massilia sp. Root335
TAATGACCTCACGTTCAATTTCGGCGCGTCGGACCAGGTCACGATCAAGGATTATTTTAATCCAAGCTATACGAGCAACTACCGCATCGAGACC
>NZ_LMCY01000003.1:645790-646201 GCF_001425685.1 Massilia sp. Root335
AGCGGCGGCGACCCGGCCGACATGCTCCAGTTCGGTACCGGCATCGCGGCCGATACGACGCAGCTGAATCGCAGCGGCAACGATCTGACGTTCAACCTCGGCGCGTCCGACCGGGTCACGATCAAGGATTATTTCAATCCAGCCTGGACGAGCAATTACCGCATCGAGACCGTGGCCTTTGCCGACGGCACGACCTGGGACATCGGCACGACCATCGGCAAGCTGACCTACAACGGCACGGCCGGGGCCGACACGATGCCCGGGGACAGCACCTATGGCAACCGTGTCAACGGCCTGGACGGCAATGACAGTATCACAGGTGGCAACGTCGCCGACGTGCTCGACGGCGGCGCCGGCAACGACACCATCTACGGCGGCAGCGGCAACGATACGATCACCGGCGGCACAGGC
>NZ_LMCY01000003.1:646222-646390 GCF_001425685.1 Massilia sp. Root335
ACGGACACGATCAGCGAAAGCGGCGGCGACCCGGCCGACATGCTCCAGTTCGGTACTGGCATCACGGCCGATGCGACGCAACTGAGCCGCAGCGGCAACGACCTCACGTTCAACCTCGGCACGTCCGACCACGTCACGATCAAGGATTATTTCAACCCAAGCTGGACG
>NZ_LMCY01000004.1:0-159 GCF_001425685.1 Massilia sp. Root335
CTGCAACACCTTCAGCGATTTCCCCTCAAATTATTCCGGACAGCAGTGCGCGCAGGCGGGAACCCAAGTTTCCCGCGGTGCGATCACGCATGCAACATTGGGCCCCCGCCTGCGCGGGGGCGACGGTCTCTCAGCTGATGGCTGCTTCCAGCAACGTCA
>NZ_LMCY01000004.1:314-401 GCF_001425685.1 Massilia sp. Root335
TGCAACGTCACAGTCACCGTCGTGCCCGCGCAGGCGGGAACCCAAGTTTCCCGCGGTGCGATCACGCATGCAATATTGGGCCCCCGC
>NZ_LMCY01000004.1:540-205221 GCF_001425685.1 Massilia sp. Root335
ATTTCAACTGACGCCGGGCTCCAGCAACGTCACCGTCCGCGATTCCGTATCCAGCCTGCCCCGCACGCCGACGGGAATCGTGAACTGGTTGCGGATATGCCCGAACGAATACCCGGTCACCGCCGGCACCCGCAGCGGCTGCAAATGCACGTCGAGGGTCTCGTCCAGCGTCAGCGACGGCCCGTCGCCCTGCGGTCCGCAGTTCTCGCAGATGCCGATCATGACCGCGGCCGCCTTGTCGAAACCGACCGCCAGATCGAGCTGCGTCATCCAGCGGTCGATGCGGTACGGTTCCTCGTTCACCTCTTCGAGGAACAGCAGGCTGTTCGTAAAATCGGCCGCGTACGGCGTGCCGGCCAGCGCGCTCACGAGCGACAGGTTGCCGCCGATGAGCGGCCCCTCGGCGACGCCCTCGTGCACGGTGCGCGTGGCGTACCACGGCTCGTCCAGCGCGCGCCGGTCGTTATCGGGCGACATCGGGATCGTGTACGACGCCCGCGGCGCCGTCAGCACGGCCAGCAGGTGCTCGGTCGCATAATCGGACGGCGTGCTCGATGCGACCGGGCCGTGGAAGGTCACGAGGCCCGCGTGGCGGTGGATGGCGAGATGCAGCGCCGTGATGTCCGAATAGCCCAGCAGGACTTTCGGATGCGTGCGGATCAGGCGATAGTCCAGGTGGCGCAGCAGGGAAATGCAGCCGGAGCCGCCGCGGATCGCCCAGATGGCTTTCACTTCAGGATCGCGGAACATCGCGTGCAGGTCGGCGATGCGCGCGGCGACCGTGCCGCCGTAGTTGCCCCAGACGTCGCGCAGGTACGTGCCCGGCCTGGCGCGAAAGCCCAGCGCCTCGATGTGCCGCACCGCCTTCTCGATGGCGGCGTCGCTCGTGTAGCCGCCCGGCGCGACGAGGCCGACGACGTCGCCGCGGACGAGGCGCGGTGGTTTGATCAGTGGTGTCATGGTGGATGCGGACCGCGCGGAGGCGAAGGGCAGCAGCAGCGCCGCCGCCATCGTCGCGTTGAATCTGCGCCTGCCGTTCATGGGATGAGGTTCAAAGTTAAACGGCCCGCGCCGCGGAAGCTTGTGGCTTCCATGGTCGCGGGCCGCCGGTACGCCAAGGATACTGGCAATCCGGATACAGGTCAGAAGAAGCGGTACTTGACGTCGAAGCTGAGCGAGCGGCCGCGCGGATCGGCCACGCGCGGGTCCCAGCCGGCGCCCACGACCTCGTCCACGTTGTGCGCCGTGAACGGCGGCTCGCGGTCGAACAGGTTCTGGATGCCGACGGTGACCGTCGTGTTCTTGATGCCGGTGTACGTCGTCGACAGGCCCCACGTCGTGTAGCTGGCCACGCGCGGGTTGAAGCCGGCCGGCGGCGTGCCCTTGCCGCCGTTCGGCAGCTCGTCCGCGTAGCCGTCGCGGTACAAGTTACTCAACAGGAAGCCCCACGGGCCCTTGTTCACGCTGAACGTGGCGTTGTGCTTCCAGCGCAGGTACAGGTCGCGCGTATAAAAATTGCCGACGTATTCGACGTAAGGCTGGCCCTCGAACTCGGCGAATTGATAGCTCTGGGTCCAGGTGCCGTCGAGGGTCGCGTTCCAGCGCCAGCCGTCCGGCAGGTTGCCGCGGCCGCGCAGGCCGACGTCGGCGCCGCGCGTCTTGAGGCCGGACGCGTTGATCCAGCCGGCGTCGACGTAGGCGATGGTGCCGTCGCTCGGGTTGCGGTGGATGTACTCGGGCAGCGACGCCTCGTTGGCCAGCACGACTTGCGGCGTGCGGTTCAGGATGCGGTCCTTGATGTTGATCGCCCAGTAGTCGACCGACGCCGAGAAGTTCTTGCTCGGCTCGACGATGAAGCCCAGCGTGCCCTGCTTCGAGGTCTCCGGACGCAGGCCCGGATTGCCGCCGCTGAAATACGGCAGGCGCTCGATCGCGCAGAAGCGCGGGTCGCCCGGGTGGGCCGCGCAGCCGACCGGGTCGTTCACGCCGTTCGGCAATTCCTGGCTCAGGCGGCCCGAATACAGCTGGGCGAAGCTCGGCGCCAGGAAGCCTTTATTCGCCGAGCCGCGCAGCATCAACCAGCTCGTCGGACGGTAGCTGAACGCGATCTTCGGGTTCGTCGTCGCGCCGATCAGGCTGTAGTCGTCGCGGCGCAGCGCGAGCTGCAGTTCCAGGTTCTTCATGACCGGGACCACGAGCTCGGTGTAGATCGCCTTGATGTTGCGGTTGACCGTGTCCTGGTTCGCATTGCCCGGCGCCAGCAGGATCTTCGTGGCGTCGACGTCCTGCGCGAAGCCGTAGCCCTCGCGGCGCAGGTCGGTGCCGATCGCGCCCTGCAGCGGACCGGCCGGCAGCTGCCAGATTTCGCCCGAGACCGACGCGTTGAACTGCGTCAGCGTCGTCTTGCCGTGCTGCAGGCGGCCGTAGAATTTGGTCGCTTCCAGCGCCTGCATCGCGGCCGCGCTCTGGCCCTGCGACGGCGCGGCGAACGGGTTCACGACGCCGCTGCCCAGCACCTGGTACAGGGCGCTCGTGTAGGCGTAGCCGTCGACGAGGTCGGTCTTGGTGTGGCTCTCGCTGTGCGACAGGTCGATCTTGTAGTCCCACTTGCCGGCAAAGGTGCCCTCGGCGCCCGTCATCAGGCGCACGGTGTCGGTCGTGTAGTTCTGGGTGCGGTTACCCAGCGGCCAGGCGCGCCATTTGTAGATGATCGGTTTCGTCTTGTCGAACGAAGCGATGTACGGCGACAGGTCCTGGTAGTACGGGCCGCCGGCCGGATACGCATTGCCGTTCGCGAGCGACGTGGAGATCTGCGTCGGCGTCAGGATCGCCAGCGACGTCGTGTGCGCGCCGACGGCTTCGGCGAACACGCGGTGGTTCGGGTCGATCTGGAACGTGGCGCGGGCGACGCCGTTGGTGCGCTCCGTCGGCAGTTGCATCACGTAGTCGCCGCCGTAGTCGTAGGCGCAGGAATGCGTCGAGCGCAGCGGCGACGTCACGTCTTTCCACAGCGCCGTCGCGTACTGCATCATGCCCGGCACGCTGTCGCACTTGCCTTGCAGGCTCAGCAAGCCCGCCTGCAGGTATTTGTTCGGATCGCCCGGCAGCTGGTAGTTCGCACCCAGCGCCGTGCCGGCGCCCGCCAGCTGGTTGGCGACCGGGGTGCCGGTGGTGTCCGGCGACAGGCCGCGCGCCGGCTGGAAGCCGTTGGCGAAGGAACGCTGGTGCGAATCGAGTTCGTTGTCGCGGTCGTAGCCGATGGCGGCCATGATGTTGAAGCGGTCGGTGTCCAGGTTGCCGTGGCCGGCCACGATCTGCAGGCGGCGGGTGGCGCCGCCGCCATGCTGGGTCCAGTTGCCGCTGGCATTCGCCTGCACGCCTTCGAAGTCGGTTTTCAGGATGAAGTTGATCACGCCGCCGACGGCATCGGTGCCGTAGATCGCGGACGCGCCATCCTTGAGGATCTCGACGCGCGCGACGGCCGCCAGCGGGACCGTGTTCAGGTCGACCGCCTTGCCGGACAGGCCGTAGCCGGAAATGCGGCGGCCGTTGATCAGCACCAGCGTGCCAGTCGGGCCGAGGCCGCGCAGCGACGCGAACGAACCGCCGCCGCTGACACGGTCGGCATCCGCGCCGAACACGTTATTACCTGAAGTCATATTGTCGGCGCCCGTGCCGTTCGCCGAGATCAGGCGCATCAGTTGTTCGGCGTTGGTGACGCCCTGCTTGTCCAGCTGGTCGAGCGTGATCGTCTGCACCGGCAGCGCGCCTTCGGTGGCGATGCGCTTGATGCTGGAACCCGTGATTTCGACACGTGCGATCGGTTTATCGGACTGCACCTGCTGCGCGACAGCCGGTGCGGCGGCGCCGATCAGGGCGATCATGTACGCTAACTTTTTTAATCTCACGTGCCTCTCCTTGGTGCGCTATGTCGATGCGTAATGTCTTTGCATTACGTTATGTCGTCTTCAAAGGTAAGCGCACTGGCGCGCACCCAGCCAATGAAAATTCCAGAGTTGAGTATAACTACAGGGAATGTTTCACTAGGTTAATCTAGCAAAAACTATCACTTCCCTCTTGCCGCACGTGCTCTTTCCGCAACATCGACGTCCAGATAGCGCCATTGCGTGAATTCGACGGGGTGACGTTTGTAGTTTTTGAGCCACGGTTGCCGGATATCGGCCGACAACACATGCGTCAACGGCACCCACGGGTTGTAGGCGTGGATCAGCTGGTTCATCTCGAAATACAGCTTCTGCCGCTCGGGACCATCCTTGAGCTTGTGCGCCTGCTCGTAGCGTTCGTTATAGGCCGGCAGGTTGAAGCGCGCATAGTTGGCGCGGCCCGCGTTCGGGCCGTACAGCAGCTGATAAAAATTGTCACCGTCGGGGAAGTCGGCGATCCAGTTGCTCTCGAACATCTGCACCTTGCCGAGGCGCGATGCCTTGATGATTTCCGTCTTTTTATCGGACTTGAACACGACGCGCAGGCCGACGGCGTTCAGGCATTTGCGCCACAACTCGTCGCGCAGGCGGCCGCCGACCGTCGCTTCGCTGCTCATCTGCAAGGTCAACGGTACCGTGCCGCCGCCCGGCATGGGCATGCGGCGAAACCCATCCGGGTCGCGCTTGCCGTAGCCGAAGCGGTCCAATAACGCGTTCGCGAGGGCCGGGTCGTAGGGAACGGGACTGCGGTAGTTCGGGTCGTAGCCGAGCACGCCCGGCGGCAATGGCGACTCGGCCTTGATCGCGAATCCCTGTTTCAGCAGGGCGATGTCCTCGGCGCTGTTGTAGCTGAGCGAGATGGCCCGGCGCAGCGCCACCTTCTCGTTCGAATAGCCGCCCAGCACCGGATCGTCCATGTTCATCCACATGTAATAGGTCTGCAGCACGGGGAAGCGATATAACTGCATGCCGCGCGCGGCCAGGTCCGGTCTCAGCTTGCCGTGGGTAATGACCATATCCGTCATCGACTCCGGCACCTGCTCCAGGTAATCGTATTCGCCGTTCAGGAAGCCCAGCATGCGGCCCTGGAATTCTTCCGCGATCTTGACCTCGACGCGGTCCACGCGCGGCAGCTTTTGTCCTTCGAGCGCGCGCGCGATGGCGCGGTCGGCCGGGTCCGTGGCCGTGTCCACCGTCACGCTGGAGTGGAACACGGACGTCGAGGCCGGATTGGCGACGAGGACGATGCGGTCGCTGCGCTTCCAGTCCCCCAGCATGAACGGCCCCGTGCCGACGGGATGGTTGCCGGCCTGGCCCGGATACGCCTCGATCACCTCGCGCGCGACGACGCCCGTGGCCGGCGTGGCGAGATAAAACAGGAAGTTATTGTCCGGCGCGGCGAGGCGGATGCGCAGCGTGTATTTATCGATGGCCTGCAGACCGGGGATATCGGTCGCGTAACTGAATGCGGCTTTCAGCGCCGCGTCGCCCAGCAGTTTGTCTTCGAACATGAACGACCACGGCGATTTCAGGCTCGGGTCGTACAGGCGCTTGATGCTGTAGACGTAGTCCGCCGCCGTCACCTCGCGCGGCGGTCCCTTGAACGCCGGATCGGGCGTGAAGTGCATGCCCCGGCGGATGTGGAATGTGTACGTGAGGCCGTCGGCGGATACCTCCGGCAGAGCCTGCGCGCCGTCGCCCTGCAGCTTCACGGGCCGCGCGAGATAGTCGTAGCGCAACAGCGGATCGAACAGGTTTTCCAGCAGGGACAAGGTCGCGATGTCGGAGGCGACGGCCGGGTCGAGGCCCGTTTCGCTCGTCGACAGGAACATGTGCAGGACCTTGGGTGCCGTGCCCGTGCCCTGGGCGGCGGCGAGCGGCGCGAGAACGGCGAGCAGTAGCGAAGCGAGGAGGGAACGGCGTGTCGGCATGGCGGGGGTCCTGGAAGCGTTGCGTATCATAGGCCCAGCCCTTGGACGCAGGCAATACGCGCGGCGGCCGTGCAACGGTGCGGCGGCGCCGACGGCAGAGCAGCCGGCGCCTCCACACATAACTTTTTTACATAGCCGCACGGCATTCTTTCATCAGCGCAGCTTGCTCTGCGCCTATACTCTCCGCTGCACAATCGAGCTCAGGCCCGAGGCCGGACCCGGCCCGCCTGAACCAACGACATCATGGCTTTAAATTACATCTGGACCGGCTTCTTCCTCGTCGGCTTCGTTGCGGCCTTGGCCCAATGGATCTTTCTCGGGGATACCGAGATTTTCAAGCGCATCATCGACGGCACCTTCGACGCCGCCAAGATGGGCGTGATGGACATCGCCCTGCCGCTGGCCGGCGTGATGACCTTGTGGCTGGGCATCATGAACATCGGCGAAAAGGCCGGCGTCGTCGGCTGGCTGGCGAAGCTCATTTCTCCGTTCTTTTCGCGCATCTTCCCGGACGTGCCCAAGGACCACCCCGCCACCGGCCACATGGTGATGAATTTTTCCGCCAATCTGCTGGGCCTGGACAATGCCGCGACGCCGTTCGGCCTGAAGGCGATGGAGAGCCTGCAGACGCTGAATCCGAACAAGGACACGGCCAGCAACGCCCAGATCATGTTCCTCGTGCTGCACACATCGGGCCTGACGTTGATCCCGCTCGCGATCATGGCCCAGCGCGCCATCCTCGGCGCGAAAGACCCGTCCGATATTTTTATTCCGTGCATGATCGCGACCTATGTCGCCACGGTCGCCGGCATCATCGCCGTGTCCATCCGCCAGCGCATCAACCTGCTGCACGGCGTCGTGCTCGGCTGGCTGGGCGGCATGACGGCCGCGATCGCCGCGCTGATCTGGTACTTCACGCACTACCTCACGAAACCGGAAATCGAAACGGTGTCCAAGGTCGCCAGCAACCTGATCCTGTTTTGCATCATCGTCGTGTTCATCGTCGCCGCCCTGCGCAAGGGCGTCAATGTGTACGAGGCGTTCATCGAAGGCGCCAAGGGCGGCATCCAGACCTCCCTCACGATCATCCCCTACCTCGTCGGCATGCTCGTCGCCATTTCCGTGATCCGCAATTCCGGCGTGCTCGGCTACGTCGTGCAGGGCCTCGAATGGCTCATCCGGCTGGCGGGCCTCGACACCGCGTTCACGCCCGCCCTGCCCACCGCGCTGATGAAGCCGCTGTCCGGCAGCGGATCGCGCGCGCTGATGATCGACGCCATGAAGACGTATGGCGTGGATTCCTTCGTCGGCCGGCTGGCCTGCATCTTCCAGGGCTCGGCCGACACCACGTTCTACATCGTCGCGCTGTACTTCGGCTCGGTCGGCGTGCGCAAGACCCGCTATGCGATTTCCTGCGGGCTGATCGCCGACCTGGCCGGCATCGTCGCGGCGATCGCGGTGGCCTACGTGTTCTTCGGCTAACGTTTATTTCAAGGACAGGCATGCTTCGTCGTCACGCGCTTACTCTCCTTTCCGCCGCGCTGCTGGCCATCGGCAATCCGGCCGCGGCCCAGTTGCAACCGCCGCCGTCACCATCGCCGCCGTCGTCGATGACGACACCGTTGCCGCTGCCCGTCATGGACGCGCTGCGCACGGCCGCGATTCCCGAAGACGCCGTGAGCGTACTCGTCCTGCGCGGCGACAAGACGGTGCTGGCCCACCTGGCCGACCGTCCCATGCAGCCGGCGTCGACCATCAAACTCGTCACGACGCTGGTCAGCCTCGAGCAGCTGGGCCCCGCGTTCCGCGGCCGCACGGAGATGCGCACGACGGGCGAGCTCAAGGGCGACGTGCTGAAAGGCGACCTCGTGCTGCGCGGCGGCGCCGATGCCGACCTCACGACCGAAACGTTGACGACCATGCTGCGCAGCCTGCGCTACCAGGGCATCCGTACCATCGCCGGCAACCTCGTCGTCGACCGCCAGCTGTTCAATCCGGCCCGCCTCGACCTCGGCGTGCCGCCGTTCGACGAATCGCCGGAAGCGTATTACAACGTCGCGCCCGATGCCGTCTTCGCCAACCGCAACATGCTGCAACTGGACCTGCGCTCGACGCCGCGCACCGATGGCCGGGCCGCGACGCGCGTGCGCGTGGCGATGCAGCCCGAACTCGACGGCGTGACCGTCGAATCGGACTTGAAGCTCGTCGACAGCGCCTGCCAGGCGTGGGAAGACGGCTGGCAGACGCCGGAAGCCGTGCCGCGCGCGGGCGGCGGCGTCAAGGTCGTGCTGCACGGGACCTTTCCGAAAAACTGCGTGGCCAGCGAGTCGATCAACGTGATCGACCGCCAGGAATACGTCGCCCGCCTCGTGCGCCGCATCTGGAAGACGCTGGGCGGCACCCTCGCCGGCACCGCCGTCGAAGGCGCCACGCCGCCCGATGCGCGCCTGCTGGCCGAGCACGTCTCGCGCGCGCTGCCGGAAATCGTCCGCGACACCAACAAGCCCTCCGACAACACCCTGGCGCGCCTGCTCTTCCTGAGCCTGGGCGCGCTCGAGCCTGACCCCGTGCTGGGCAGCCGTCCGCAACCGGACACCGCCGCGACGGCGCCGACGCTCGTGCGCAGCGAGGCGACTGTGCGCACCTGGATGCGTGCGCACGGCATCGACGACACCGGTCTCGTGCTGGAAAACGGCGCAGGCCTGTCGCGCACCGAGCGCATCACACCCATCCAGATGGCAGGCCTCCTGCAGGCCGGCCTGCGCAGCAACTGGGCGCCGGAATTCCTGGCCAGCATTCCCATCGCGGGCGTGGACGGCACGATGCGCCGGCGCCTGCATGACAGCCCGGCCGCCAGCCACGCCCGCCTGAAGACGGGCACGCTGTCGAACGTCGTGGCGCTGGCCGGCTATGTGCAGGATGCGGACGGCAGGCAATGCGTGCTCGTCGCCTACGTCAACAGTGACCGGGTCGGCAACGGGCGTGGACGGGCCGTGCTCGACGCGCTCGTCGATTGGGTGGCGCGCCTGGACGGCACGCCGTAACTCACGGTTTGCTGGGCTCGCCGGCTCCCGCGCCCACCGTTCCCGTCTGCGCCGCGGCAAGCGGTACATCGCCCCCTTCCATCCACGGCGTACCCGGCAGGTTCGGTTTTGCTTCCACGAGCGACACCTGCGCCCTGGTATTCGTGCGGATCGCGCGCACGATGTCCAGCATCGTGTTTTCCGTGAATTTTTCCGGCGTGCCGAACATCATGCCGCCCACCCGGCGCGGCCAGGACAGCCAGCCGCCGTCCGGCTTCGTGAAGACGGCGTACATGTCGAGGTGGTAGCCGTTCTTGTACGGGAACAGGCAGGCGACCATGTTCATGTTGTCGCCGCCGCGCACGTGCGGGGCGGCCTTGGCGGTCCAGGCCGCTCCTTCGCAGCTGGGGCTCTTGTCGACGGCGGTGCCCGGCGCGGCGCTCGCGGGATCGGCCATCCTGAAGTGGCCGGGCAGGTCGGTCACTTCGACGGCCGGCGTCGCGATGGAGACGTCCTTCACGTTGCGGCCGATGCCGTCGGTGGCGGCGCGGGCCACGGCCTGGGCCGCGGCGTCGGTCTTGATGTCGAATACGCGGTAGTACTCGACCGTGGTGTCGCGCGACGCAAACCGGCTGCCGCTATCGGTGCTGCAGCCGGCCAGCACGGCCATCGTACACAGCGCAAAACAGGACAACAACGAGCTCTTCATTTCTTATCTCCTTCGCTTGGGCGTGGGTCAGTGGAGCGATTGTCCCGGCAGGCGAATACAGGAGACTGAGCTTGCTCAAGCGTGCACGGGGGCCGTCAGCGTGGCGCGACAGCACCGTGCGACGGGTTCAGAGCACGCGGCGGAAAGTCGCGCGCACGACGTTGCGGTCGCCGCAATCGAAGTGCCACCACTCGGTGTTGATGCCGACGAAGCCGGCCTGGAACATGGCGCCGCGCAGCAGTTGGCGGTTGGCGACCTGGACGGCCGTGAGTTCGCCGCTCGCGACGAAACGGTCTTCCAGCGCGGGATGCGACAACGCCGTCATGTCATCGAAGCCGGTGCCCATGTCGAGTTCGCGGCCCTGTTCGTCCAGGATCGTGATGTCCACCGCCATCCCGAACGAGTGGATCGAACCGCGCTCGGGATTCGCGAGGTACATCTGCAGACCGGTGCCGGCCAGCGCGTCCCACAGCTGCTGCTGCACGCGCTGCGGGCGCAAGGCGTCCAGCACGAGCGGCGTGCAGCCGGGACGTCGTTCGTGCAGCCAGGTGACGACGCACTCCAGCGCGCCGGCCGCGTCGCGGTGCAGCCAGGCGCAGTCGTACGGGGAATACAGGTCGCGGCCGACGAAGTTGTGCGGGGTCGCGTAGCGCAGGTCGACGGCGATGCCGGCGATCGTGGAGAGGTGACGGAACTCGGGGTGGCCGGCGATGTCCTCGCTGGCGATGGTATTCATGAACATCCCTTGTCTAAAAGACTGCGTGCAGTGGCGCCGATGCAATTGGCCAGTTCGCGCGCCCCGTGCGACAGCGGCGCGTGGCTGGCCGTCAGCAGGTACAGCTGGACGGGGATCGCCGGCGCCCACGGGCGGCACTGCACCTTGCCCGGCGCGGCGGACGCGGCCGTGAATGGATCGAGCACGGCCGTGCCGGCACCCGCCTCGACCAGTGACCTGGCGATCTGGTACGTCTGCACGACGGTGTGGAAGACCGGATGCACGTCCTGCGCTTCGCACGCGGCCACGACCATTTCGCCGAGCGGATCGCGGTCGGCCAGGCCGATCAACTCTCCGCTGAGGCCGGCCGGCGTGATGGGTTGGCGGCACTCCTGCTCGGACCACGTGCCGGCCGGCGCCATCACGGTCAGCGCGCCCTGGGCGATCGCCTCCGCTTCGATGCCGGGATGGCGCGGGTCCTGCAGCGACAAGGCGAGATCGGCCTCGCCGAGGCGCAGCGCGTTCACGATCTCGCTCGTGTGGAACGTGGCGAGCTCGCAGCGGGTCTGGACGAAGTCGCGCCGCCATACGGTCAGGGCGGCGGGCAGGACGGAGACGGCGATGGTGGGCGTGGAGACCAGCCGCACGGTTTCTTCGGCGCGATTCTTGAGGCTGGCGGCGAGGCGGCGGATGCCCTGCAGGTCGCGGTTCAGTTTTTCCGTCTCCGCGAACAGGCGGTGCGCTTCCGGCTTCGGATACAGCTTGCCGCGCACGCGCTCGAACAACGGCATGCCGAGCTGGAGCTCGGCGTGCTGCAGGACTTTCGTCACGGCAGGCTGCGAGATGTGCAGGACCTGGGCGGCGCCGCTGATGGTGCCGACCTGCATGATGGCGTGGAATACTTCGATATGGCGCAGACGCATCTTCAATCCCCGGCGTGTA
Source organism: Massilia sp. Root335 (assembly GCF_001425685.1). Lineage (GTDB taxonomy): Bacteria > Pseudomonadota > Gammaproteobacteria > Burkholderiales > Burkholderiaceae_D > Telluria > Telluria luteola. Next base: position 11,805 of record NZ_LMCY01000004.1, read on the forward strand.
AATAATTTCCGCGCCTCATGGGCGCGGTGCCATCAAGGATATCGGAAAACCGGCGCCGCGGCGTAGCATCACTGCTGGACAGGCAGCGCCGGTGTTGCGGGAACGACATCCGAAGCGGGCGGGACCGGCGGAACCGGGGCCTGCGGCAGCACGGGCGACGCGGGCGGTACGGGCTCGGTCGGCGGCAGGGGCTCGGTCGGCGGCACTTGCGGCTGCGCCGGCACCGGCGGCATCGGCATCGGCGTCACGCCGGGAATGATGACGGGCGACGTCGTCACGGGCGCCGGCAGCGGCTGCGGCAGCGGGCCGGTCGGGTTCGTCAGCGCTTCGAGCAGGGCGGCCGTCTCGACGTCCGGCACGCCGTCGATGTTCGCCGGACGGTATTTCATCTGGAACGCGGACAGCACGGTGCGCGTCTGCTCGTCCAGGTTGCCGGACTGGACGAGGCCATAGCCCCACGCCGCCAGCTTCTTCTGATACCACGCGATGTCCGGCAGCTGGACCTGGAAGATCGGCACGAGCATGGCGACGCGATTCGCATCCGGCCACGCGACGAGGCCGGCGGCGGCCAGTTGGCGCCACGGGAACATCGGGCCAGGGTCCTGCTTGCGCAGCGGGGCGATGTCGGAGTGGCCCAGCACGTTTTCGGGCGCGATGTGGTGGCGCGTGACGATGTCGCGCACGAGCGGGATCAGCGCGTCGATCTGCGACTGCGGGAACGGCGCGTAGACGCGGCCATTGGGGGTGTCTTTCCAGCCCGGGTTGACGATCTCGATGCCGATCGAGCTGTTGTTCAATTGCGTGAAATTCTTCCAGCTCGAATTGCCGGCATGCCAGGCCGCGTTCTTCTCGTCGACGAGGTTGTAGATGACGGGGACGGGGTCGTCCGTGACGAGGTAGTGCGCGCTGACTTCCTGCTGGGTCAGGATCTTGATCGAATCCGCGCGGTTGCTGACGGTGTAGTGCAGCACGAGGAAGCGCACGCGGCTGCTCTGGCCCCGCGCCGTGTACGTGTGGTCGTATTGCGGTCCGGTCGGGGGCGGCGTGGCGCAGCCGGCCAGCAGCGCGAGAAGGAGGGGTGCGACGAGGATCTTCATGACGGTGTCATTGGGTTGAGTGGGTCGGATGCGAGCGCCATGCGCGCCGCCGCGTGATGGGCGTGGCCGGGCGCTTGCGTCAGGGCGATGCCGGGCAGGCTTGCCCGCATCGTGTCGACGATGAGCGGGTGCAGCTCGGCCGCCCGTCCGGACACGGCCACGGGACGCGGCCCGAAGCGCCCCGTCAGCGCCAGCGCCAGCCGCGCGAGTTCGCGGCCGGCCGCGCGCAGGATATCGGCGGCAACCGGATCGCGCCCGGCGCACGCGGCCACCGCGAGCGCCAGCTTGCCGACGGCGCCCCGTTCCTGGCCGTAGATGAACTGGCGCGAACAGGCCCAGTCGGCGCCGCCGACGTAGTCGAACACGGCCTGCGCCAGCGGCGATTGAGCCCAGCGGCCGGGCCGCTCGTCTTCCAGGCGCCAGATGTGGCGCAACGCCTCCTTGGCGATCCAGAAGCCGCCGCCGCCATCGTCCAGCACGACGCCGCGTCCGCCCGCGCGATGGAACTGGCCGTCCGCATCGACGAACGCGCCCATCGAGCCGGTGCCCGCGTACACGAGATAGCCTTCGCCCGGCGCGAAGCTGGCGCGGTAGGCGATCTCCATGTCGCTGCAGAAGTGGATGGCTTGCGGGTCGAGATGCAGTTCTTCGGCGAGCCAGCGCTGCAGCAGTTCGCTGTCGCCGCCGAAGCCCGTCAGGCCAGCCTCGACGCGGTTCGGTACGCCATGCACGAGGGCATCCATCGCCAGTTGCGCGAAGGTGGCGCGGACGGCGTCGCGTCCTTGCGGCGTGCCCATCTGCAGGGCGGACAGGCCGGCGACGCGGCCTTCGGCGACGATGGCGCCGCCGGGCGCGGCGAGAGCCCAGCGCGTCTCGGTGCCGCCGGCGTCGATGCCGAGTCCGAGGCCGGATGCCGGACTCGGCAGTGTAGGTTCGGGTTGCGAATCGATCATGATCATCCGCCAGTGTACGCCGTCAGGCCGGCCGGACGCGAATGAATGCTGAAATGTAATGCATGAGCCGAGGTTATGCTTTACGCCAGGCTTCGACGCGCGCGCTTTCGTTGCCCAGGCGGTCGACGGCGCTGACGACGATGGCGTCCGCCACGCCCAGCTTCGCATCGTCCGGCACGGCCCAGTCCACGCGCGACGCCGGCGCCACGGCGAAGCGCCACTGGTTGCCGAAGCGCGACCAGATCGCGTACATCGCGTTCGCCTTGCCCGCCGCCAGCTTCAGGTAGACGGACGGGCCCTTGCGCACGGCGGCGACGGACGGCGCGCCGGGCCATTCGTTGCCGAGCCACGGCGTGGCGGGCACGAGTGCGGGCGCGGCATAGGCGGCGGTGCGCAGCTGGTCGCTGATGCCCTTGCGGTTTTCCATCAGCGGGGCCATGCTGAAATGGACGTGCCCGCCCGCGCGCGACCGCGTGCGCGTGAGGTCGATCTGGTCCACGATTTCCTGCGGCGGATACTGTTTGGTGGGCGCGCCGATGCGGCTCGTGAACAGGCCCGGCCAGACGTGGCGGCCCTTCGTGTTCTGGCCGATCCAGTAATCGAGCAGGACGTCGTAGGCCTGGCCCGGCTGGTGGATGGCCCAGTACAGCTGCGGCGAAAAATAATCGAGCCAGCCGTTTTGCAGCCACGTCTCGGCGTCCGCGTACAGCTTGTCGTACTGCGAAAAGCCGACGATGCCGGGCGGGCGGCGGTCCGGACGGCCCAGGCCGAACGGGCTGATGCCGAAGCGCACCCAGCTCTTTTCGCGGTGGATGCCCTCGTACAGCGCCTCGATCAGGCGGTTGACGTTCTGGCGCCGCCACGACGCGCGATCGAGCTTGCCGCCGCCGGCCACATAGCGCTGCCACGACGGTTCGTCCGGAAAGTCCAGCTCGGCCTTCGCGGTCCGGCCTTCCAGCGCCGCGCCTTCCGCGCCGGTCATCACCGGCGCTTCGATCGGGTAAGGATAAAAATAATCGTCGATGTGCACGCCGTCGATGTCGTAGCGGCGCACGACGTCCAGCACGACGTCCAGCGTCTGCTTGACGGCGGCGTCCTCGCCCGGGTCCATCCACAGGTATTTGCCGTAGGTTTTGACGGCCGCCGGATTGGTGCGCGTGATGTGGTTCGCGGCGGCCGGAGAACGGGCGCCGTTGTGGCGCGCGCGGTAGGGATTGAACCAGGCGTGCAGCTCGATCCCGCGCGCGTGCGCCTGCGTGACCCAGAATTTCAGCGGGTCGTACCACGGCTGCGGCGGCTGGCCCTGCAGGCCCGTCAGGTATTCCGACCACGGTTCCAGCTTCGACGGGTAGATGGCGTCCGCGGCCGGGCGCACCTGCAGCACGATGGCGTTCAGGTTCAGCGCCTTGGCGCGGTCGAGGATCGCGATGGCTTCGGCCTGCTGTTTTTCCGCGGAGAGGTTGGGCTTGCTGGGCCAGTCGATGTTGGCGACGGTCGAGACCCACGCGGCGCGGAATTCGCGCGGGGCCGGCGGCGGCTGGTCCCCCACGGGCACGCCGGCCGTCACCGGCGGCGTCGTACTGCAGCCCGCCATGAGGCCACCCACCGCCAGCGCACCGGCGACTCCCGCGAACGCGAATGCGCGTCGTTTCTGATCAGGTTGCAAACCAACTCCTAGACTTTTACGAACCACCGTTTGCGCCACATGCCCCACGCGACCAGGAACATGCACGCATCGAACAGCACGGCATGCAGCAGCGACGTATTGACGGCACCGATGGGCATTGCTGCGATCGGCGCATACAGCGCCTGGCCCAGCGTGCGCAGGCTGCCGTCCGGCTGCGCGAATTTTACATAGCCCAGCATTTTCGCGATAAATCCGGAAAACGCAAAGATGAACAGTGCGTTCATGCCGTAGATGACGAACGGACGTGTCCAGCGCGCCGCAAACGTACGTACGCGCGCAGACGGACTGACGTCGAGCGGCCAGTAGAACGCGGCGAACGCGAGACACGCCAGGCCCGTCATCAACAGGCAGTACGACGGCGTCCACAGGCTTTTGTTGATCGGCATGAGGATGATATCGAGAAACATCCCAATCGCGACGCACGCGATGCCGGCCGCCACCAGTCCCGCGACCTGCCGACGGCGCTCCACGCCGGACGCGAGCCAGCGCCCGGCCAGCACACCGAACAGTTGGCTGCACAGCGCGGGCAAGGTCGAGACGAGGCCTTCCGGGTCCCACGTCTTCGATTGCACCCACAGATGTTTGCCCAACAGCGTGCGGTCGACCCACGCGCCGAAATCCTGCCCGGGGGCCAGGACGCCGGCGCCGATGCCCGGCACGGGCACATACAGCATCAGCACGCTGTACAGCGCCAGCAGGCCGGCGATGACGGCCAGCTGCAGCCGCCAGCCGCAATACACGACGATGGGCGCGGCCAGCAGGGTGCACAGCGCGATCCGCTGCAGCACACCAGGAATGCGCACTTTGTCGATATGAAAATATGGCATGAAGTTCAGCAGGAGGCCGATCAGGAAGATCAGCAGCGCGCGCTTCGCCAGCTTGGCGAGCAGCCGCGGCCGGTCGGCGCCGGCCGCGGCCAGGCGCCCCAGCGACAGGGCCATCGCCACGCCGCCGATGAACAGGAAGAACGGAAAGATGCAGTCGGTGAACGTCCAGCCGTTCCACGTCGCGTGTTCCAGCGGCCCGTACAGATGGTGCCAGTCGCCCGGATTATTCACCAGCACCATCGCGGCGATCGTGAAGCCGCGAAAGGCGTCGAGCGAAACAAGACGGCTGGAGGTAGCGGGCATGTGGTCTCTTTTTATTCGTTAGCGCTAACCGTCGCCCCCGCGCAGGCGGGGGCCCAATTTCTGCGCGTCGCTCATTTTTTCCCGAATTCCGGATCGATTCCAACCAGCGCCGCCATCGCGAACGCGGGGATGGTCGCGAGGCACGTCCAGACGAAGAAGTGTTGATAGCCGATCATCTCCTGCAGCTTGCCGCTCCACATGCCCGGCACCATCATGCCGAGCGCCATCAGGCCCGTGCAGATCGCGTAATGCGCCGTCTTGTACGGGCCGTCCGACACCATGATCATGTACATCATCATGGCCGTGAAGCCGAAGCCGTAGCCGAACTGCTCGATCGCGAGGAAGCCGGCAATGACGCCGAGATTCTGCGGTTGCACCGACGACAGATACACGAACACGAGGTCGGGCAAGTGCACGGCGACGACCATCAGCCACAGGCAGCGCTTCAATCCGAGGCGCGAGATCAGCCAGCCGCCGAACAGGCCGCCGATGGTCAGGGCGACGATGCCGATGGTGCCGTAGGCCGTGCCGTACTGCTCGGTCGTGAGGCCCAGGCCGCCCGCGCTGACGGGGTCTTTCAAGAACGGCGCGACGAGTTTCAGCAACTGCGCCTCGCCCAGGCGGAACGTCAAAATGAAACCGAGGATCAGCCAGATGTCGCGCTTGCGGAAGAAGCTGGCGAAGGTGGCGAAGAAGCTGGCCAGCGGATTGGTCCCCTCCGCGGCCTTGTGGTCGGCGTCCGGCCGCGGCAGCACGGCCTGGTGCCACGCGCAGAAGGCGAAGAACAGCCCGCACAGCACGAAGAACACGATGGCCCACGCCTGGTGCACGTCGCCCAGCGACCTGGCGAGGTGGCCGGCCAGGATCACGAGCGGCCCCTGCGCGGCCAGGGTCGCCAGCCGGTAAAAGGTCGAGCGCACGCCGACGAACGCGGCCTGCTGTTGCTGGCGCAGGCCCAGCATATAAAAGCCGTCGGCGGAAATGTCGTGCGTGGCGGAGGCGAACGCCATGATCCACATGACGCCCAGGCTGATCATGAAGAACGACGGCAAGTGCAATGTCGCGCCGACGGCGCCGAGCGCGGCGGCCAGCACCAGCTGCAGCGAGACCGTCCAGCCGCGCTTGGTGCCGAACAGGTCCACCACGGGCGACCACAGCGGCTTGATCACCCACGGCAGGTACAGCAGGCTCGTATAAAAGGCGATGTCGGTGTTGGACAGCCCCATGTCCTTGTACATGATGACGGACAGGCTGTTGGCGACGATGTAGGGAATGGCCTGGCCGAAATACAACGAGGGCACCCACAGCCACGGGTTCTTGGATTGCGTAGTCTGCATACTCTTTCGTCGTCGGGCCGGGCGGCGCTGCCGGAGGGCCCGCGCCGCGTCAGCCGGCCAGGGCGGCGCGCACGCTGCCGCGCGCGCTCTCCAGCAGGGCGCGCGCCTGCTCGACAGGGATGTTCTTGGACAAGGCCACGATCGCGACCTTGACGTGGAAGTCGCACTGCGCCAGCACCGCCTCGGCCGCGTCCTCGCCGGCGCCGGTCGCGAACGACGTCAGGCGGATGGCGCGGCGGACCAGCTTGGCGTTGGTCGCCTTCAAGTCTACCATCAGGTTGCCATAAACCTTGTTCAAACGCACCATCAGTGCGCTCGAAAACGTGTTCAACGCGATTTTTTGCGACGTGCCGGCCTTTAATCGCGTACTGCCGGAGATGGCTTCCGGGCCGGTGTCCAGCGTGATGCCGATCTCGGCCTCGCCCGCGACGGGCGCGCCCGGATTGTTGGCGAAGCCGATCGTCAGCGCCCCGGCCGCGCGCGCGGCGCGCAGGGCGCCCAGCACGTACGGCGTCGCGCCCGAGGCGGCGATGGCCAGCACGACGTCGTCCGGGCCCACGTTCACGCCCTCGACGTCGGCCGCGCCTTGCGCCACGTCGTCCTCGGCGCCCTCGACGGCGACGAACATCGCCGCCGTCCCGCCCGCCAGCAGCGCCACGGCGCGCTCGTGCGGCCAGGAAAACGTCGGATACAGCTCGACGCTGTCCAGCACACCCAGCCGGCCCGACGTCCCGGCGCCCACGTACACGAGCCGTCCGCCCTGCTTCATCCGCGGCAGCGCGGCGGTGACGGCCGCGGCGATGCGCGGCGCGGCGGCGCGGACGGCCTCAACGGCCTTGAACTGGTCGTCGACGAGCACGTTCACTAGCTCGGCGGTGGGATATTGATCGAGGGACGCGTGTTGTGGAGCGGGGGTTTCGGTGTTCAGCATCGCTGTGTGGGGTGCGGCCGGATGTGTGGACATGACCAGTGTAATACCGATGACGCCGGGTCTGTCATGAAAGGATCGGCCGTTGTCATTCCGAAAAGTTATGCGGGATTGACATCGATGCATTTGCCGGGCGCGGGCCGAGTCCGTATTCTCGACCGCATTGCCGTGACATGGAGACGACGATGAATCGAAGCAGACGCAATCTGCTGGGCGTGGCGTTGCTGGGCGCCACCGGGCCGCTGCTGGCCGCGCCGCCGCGCCGGCAGGCCGCCGCACTGGACGCGGAACTCGCCGCGATCGCCGCGGACCCGACCTGCGAGCTGGCGAGCCTGTCCGTGCTGGCGATCCGCGCGGGCGAGGTCAGCTACAGCTACCAGTCCGGCCGGCGCTTCATCGGTCACGACGGCTTGCCGGATAAACCGGTCGGGCCCGATACGCTGTTCCGGATCGCGTCCATTTCCAAGATGATGACGACGCTCGGCCTGCTGCGGTTATATGAAGACGGCAAGGTCAACCTCGACGCCGACGTCTCCGGCTATCTCGGTTTTACTTTGCGCAATCCGCATTTCCCCGACCGGGCCATCACGCTGCGCCACCTGCTCACGCACACGTCTTCGCTGCGCGACGAGGCCGGCTATTCCTGGGGAGCAGAGGTCGCGCTGAAGGACGTGCTCGTTCCCGGCGACGGCCGGACGTTCGCGGCGAACGCCGGCCCGGGCGCATATTTTACGTACTGCAACCTTGGCTGGGGCATCATCGGCACCGTGATGGAGAGAATCACGGGCGAACGCTTCGACCGCCTGATGCGGCGCCTGCTGATCGATCCGCTCGGCCTGCAGGCCGGCTACCTTTCGGCGGAACTGCCGCCCGCGGCACTGGACAACCTGGCCACGCTGTACCGCAAGCGCACCGTCGACACGGAAGTCTGGGACCCGGACGGCCCGTGGATCGCCCAGGCCGACGACTACAGCATCAAACCGCCGCCCGCCATCGACCGTTACGTGATCGGCACCAACGCCACACCGTTCAGCCCGACGGGCGGCCTGCGCATCGGCGCGCGCGACCTCGGGATCGTGATGCGCATGCTGATGGGCGGCGGCCCGCGCCTGTTGAAACCAGCGACCCTGGACCTGATGTTCAGCCGCCAGTGGACCTATGACGGCCGCAACGGCGACACGGCGGATGGCCTGTTCCATTGCTGGGGCCTCGGCAACGAGCAATTCCCGGACGCGCCGGGCACGCGCGTCGTCGATGGCGGCGGCTTCCCGGCCGTCGGGCACCTGGGCGATGCGTATGGGCTGATGTCCGTGTTCGTGTTCGATCCGGCACGTCGAAACGGCATGATCGTGCTGGTGGGCGGTACGTCGACGGATCCGTTCGAGCCCGCCAACAAAGGCAAATATTCGTCGCTGGCGCGGTTCCAGGAACGCATCCTGACGGCGCTGTACCGGGGCGTCATAACATGAACCCCGGTTATGCCCGCACGCTCTACATTCATTAGCCGAGCTCGGGGCCAGCCCCTAAGCTTCTTCGCATGTCAATGTTCAATAGCGTGCACGGATGCAACAAGTAATCGTCATCGGCGGCGGCGTAGTCGGGCTGACATCGGCCTGGTGGCTGCTCGAGGCCGGCTACCGGGTCACGCTGGTGGAACGTGCACCGGGCGTCGGCACCGGGACGAGCTACCGCAATGGCGGGCAGCTGAGCTATCGCTACGTGTCGCCCCTGGCGGACGCGGGCGTCCCATTGAAGGCGTTGAAATGGCTGTTCCAGGAACATGGCCCGTTGCGCGTCAAGCCGCAATTCGACGCCCACCAGTGGCGCTGGCTGGCCGCCTTCCTCGCCAACTGCCGGGCCGACCTGAATCGCAAGACAACGAATAAATTGCTGGAACTGGGCGAACTGTCGCGCCGCGCGATGGCCGCGCTGGAACCCGTCGTGCCGCTGGAGGCATTCGCATGGCGCGATGCGGGCAAGCTCATCGTCTACCGCACACGCGCTGCCTTCGATGCGGCCACCGCGAAGTCGGATGCGGGCGCGGTGTGGAACGCAGCTCAATGCGTCGCGCGCGAACCGGCGCTGGCCGCGATGGAGGATAAACTCGCGGGCGGCATCTACAACGGCGGCGAAGCCGTGGCCGACTGCTACGCCTTCTGCGTGGCGCTGGCCGAACGCCTCGCCGCGCATCCGCGCTTCGACGGTTTTATCCACGGCGAGGCGCAGCGCTTCATCACATCCGGCGGCAGGGTGACGGGCGTGCAAACGTCGGCCGGCATACTCGGCGCCGACGCCTACGTGCTGGCCGCCGGCATGCAGAGCCGCGCGCTGGGAGAAACGGCCGGCATCGCCCTGCCGATCTATCCGTTGAAAGGCTACAGCCTGACGGCGCCGATCCGCCAGGACGATGTCGCGCCCGAGATCAGCGTCACCGACTTCGAACGCAAGGTGTTATATGCGCGCATCGGCGACAAACTACGGGTGGCGGCGATGGTCGACATGGTCGGCGAAGACCTGAGCCTGAACCCGACGCGCCTGGACAGCCTGACGCGCCAGGTTCGTGAGACGATGCCGCGTGCTGCGGACTACACGCAGATCACGCCGTGGGCGGGCCTGCGGCCGGCGACGCCGAACAGCGCGCCGATCATCGGAGCGACGCCGTATTCCAATCTTTGGCTGAACGTGGGGCATGGGCCGCTTGGGTTCACGTTTGCGTGCGGGACGGCGAGCCTGCTGGCGGATCTGATGCGGGGGAAGGCGTTGCCGTTTGGGGTGGATGGGTTGACGCTGGGTTAGCCGATACGAATGCGCTATCCGTGGGTAGCATCCATAACACTGGCGATGAGCGAACAGCCGCATGCGGTTTTGTGCCCATGCAACGCCACGCTGCGCCCACCGACGCTTAATATTGGGCAGCCTTCGACGATCTCGTTGGTGCCGTGTCCCGGTAACGGGCATGTGACCTTATCGCCCATGCGTGCGATACCAATGCCACGCAGCGTATGGACCGGTGACGCAGTGATTACAGTACCGCCATGCGTCGTCTTATCTCCGAGCCGGACGATTGCGAGTGCCATTTTAGATGCCGATCGCCGAGCGCACGGAATGCCAGCCGCCTTCCACCGTCTGCATGCCGGTATCCACGGCTTGGCCAACACCTCTCGCAACTTCCGACGCGCCGTCGTATATCTGGCTGGCGACTTCGCCAGCCTTTTTCTGGGTTGCGTCGGCAGTAGCCCTCGCCCGCTTCTTGGCCATGTCAATCGACGTAACGACCATTTGTTCGCCCCTCTTGACCGTTGAAATCAGCACCTCTTTGCCGCTCTGATAAACCTCGACCGTGTACTTAATACCGGCGTGAACGGTGTCGACTACAAACTTTTCACCGACCCGATAAGTGTGCGTTGCGATCAGCTTGCCGTCCTCCCAGGTCTCGACGACGACACCCTCTGCACGGTGGTAAACCTTGATGACGCCGCGTTTGATAACGATGGCGACGTCATCCATCCAGTCCAGCCCGCGCGCTAATACGTTCCGAGACGATTCAGCCGTACCGCGCGCCGTGAAATAACTGAACGGTTCGAGGTCATGCAGAAACCCAGCCTTGGAATCGTGTACGTGGTGCTGTATAAAATGAAGCACTGAGTCCGACGCCGTCGCTTGCCAAGCGTCTAGCCGCCATTTCGCAGGAAGGACAAGGAAACCATTCAACGTTCTGCTTTCTACGTTCATCGCGCGCGGAGGAAGATCCAGTAGTTCTTTACTTCGAACTGTTTCGTCGAACCGTTCCGTCGACAGAAAAACTTCGGCTTCCCTGGCAATGCCCGGATGACCGAAAATCTTACCAGCGCCACTTCTGCCCTCCGCCTCAATAAGGTCGGGCGTTTTTATTTTGCGCCGAGTCATCGTACCCCAGGCAGCATATAGGGCCTTCATATGAGCGGTGACTGCTTGCTCGACGGTTTCGTGTGAGCCAATTGACTCCATATATTTCTTATAAGTGGCAAGGGTAGCGGAATTAATCTCAAAACGCTCTGTAAAAATTCTCTCAAATTTTTTTTCGATATTTTCATAGTCAAGAAGCCGGACTCCGCTTTTCACGGCTTCGCGCATCATGTCGCGCATAGGAATTCGCGCATAGCTGTTCGAAATCCCTTGACAGACGGGCTCATAGCCTCCGCCGACGTCGGAGTGCGCGCCGGGATAAACTGTTTCGACCCAATTCGGCATTAGCTTGCCATCTTTGCGAATAAGATCTACTGGAAACGAAAAGCGTAATTCATGAGCTGCAATATAATGTACACAGTGCTCTACCGAAGGCGAGACTACCAGGTCCTTCTCGTCGAACGGCATATCAACATTTTTTGCTGCCACCCCAAAAGATGCGACCGTATCGAACAATCCCATAAAATTAAAACGAATAGGAACACCATTATAACGAAGCACACCATCCGATCCGCGCGTAGTTTGCCTCACCATTTCGTTACTGAAAGCGCGAGCTAGCGCAGCGCCGCGCGAAAAACCAAAAATTGAAATATTAATAATGGTGATGAGACCGTGCGCCTCTAGAGCCTTGGCAAGTCCTTTGAGATTTGCAGGCTTTCCTTTCTCAATGTAGGGTGATAATGAAAGGTTCAATTTTGCAGCACTCCGGGATAGTACTGTCCGCAGACGTGCGTTAACTCTTACTTCACCATGATCCATCCTGCGGGTTCCGCCTGCGCCTGAACCAAGACCTAATACCACGCTGTCTTGGAGCGACATCAATTTCTGGTCCATCCAGTCTGTTGCCGTACCGTTAAAAGGTGTACCCACACCTGAAACGTAGATGGCATAGTTCGAAGCATCACTATCGACAAGATACTGCGCCGCGCGCCATAGACGGGCAGGATTACTCCAACTAAACAACGGTTCGTCAACGTCCTTGTTGTTTCCTGTGCCATCGAAAAACACGCTAATATTAATTACGTCAGAACATGTTTGTTTGGGGCTTGGCTTCGCCCCAATCATGTCGCGGTTGGAGCTTCGCGCCGCGGTCAATTTTTCGCTTTTTTCCATTCTATTTCCTAGTCGCCAGTATTTTCCGACCACGAACGGTTCGCTCCGGCATAGACTCGGAAAATGTAACCTCGACATTGTCATCTGGGTAGAGATGAAGCCCTACGTATTGAGTTCCTAGCGGAACCTGTTCGGGCAAAATCACTAGGGTGTTTCTGCTTTTCGCGATTTCGCCATTGCGAGGAGTGCCTTTTGGACCATCAAGCATCCAAGTTAACGTTTGGGCCCCGAAAGGAATGCGCACGCCTGTAATTAATCCAGTACCGCCATACTTATTCATGACTCCAAGGTCCGTGCCGTTGAATACTATATCGCCAATTGCCCGATCAATATATGAGAACATTTCCACGTCCAATACAGTATAGTTTTGCAATTTTTTATCTCCTTGACCGCATGCCGCCAATGGAATCAAAAGCCCTAAACCCAGCAGCCTGAATGCGCCTCTCCTACGAACCAGCACCGACTCAATCTCGCTAGTCACAGATTTTTCCTTCTGGTCGCTCATAAATATTCCTTTACGCTGCCTGCCCAATTTGGACGATGCGTACCCGTATATGTCGTAGCTGATTCGGAATCGCTCATATAGTGCTGTGCCAAGGTTGCCTAATCCGTTTATGGGAACTGTTCCATCGCAACATCAAAAATGATCGCGTCAGCCTTAATTTGTTCCAGCAGGGCTGGTGATGGCAGGAGCGTCTGAATCGCACCCCATAAATTAGCGCCGCGTAGGTATCGTTCAAAGTTCCGCGCATGCCGAATAGCTTAGTTTCGCGCACTGAGGAGGTGCTTTTCGATTGCCCTGCAGCTCTATGGACCGACATATCACGGTTTGAACTACACTCGACGGCCAATTTGTCACATTTTGTCATTTTATTCCCTCGATGCCTTTATATTTTTCCACGGGCACTTCGCTCGGGCATAGATTCCGAGAATGCAACCTCGGCAGTGTCATCCGGATAGAGATGCAATCCTAGATACCCAGTTCCCGCTGGAATCTGCTCGGGTGAAATTATCAATTTATTTTTAATTTTCATGTGCTCGCCATTTCGGGGAGTGCCTTTCGGCCCGCCTAAAACCCAAGTGAGCGTCTGGACCCCATAAGGGATGCGCACTCCCGTGATGGTCCCAGTGCCGCCATATCTATTCATGACTCCGAGGTCTGTTCCATTGAACATGATGTCGTGAATGGCCCGGTCAACATACGAAAACATCTCGACGTCTAGTACGATATAACTCCCCACTTTCTTCCCTCCTTGACCGCATGCCGCTAATGGCATTAAAAGTCCAAACCCAAGCAGTCCAAATGCGGCTCGCCTACGAGACAGGCGCCATTCAATATTGCCGGTAATAGTTTCTTCTTTCTGGTCGCTCATAAATATGCCTTTACGCTATCTAGACCAACTTGAACTCTGCGCGTCCATGCGTGTAATGACCGATTCGGAATCGTTCAGACGGTATTACGCCAGATTTGTCTATTCTGTTTGCGGAAACTGTTCCATCGCAATATCAAAACTGATCGCACCTACCTTGACCTGATCCAACAATGCGACAATGTTGGAATCCTTCTGGAGTTCATCGCCATAAATTAACGCCGCGCAGATATAGTTTAAAATATCGCGCATGCCGAACAATTTCAGTTTCCGCGCATCAAGGAGATGTTTTTCGATCGTCTTGTAGTGCTGCGACGCCGGAATATCCCAAAGCAGTTGCGGCTGGTTTTCCATCACCATTGACAACAGCTGATCAGGAACGCCGGCTTCAACCAACATGTCTACCTGCACCTGCGTAAGCTTGAGTGGCAAGCTGACCAAATCTGCCGCTGCAGCCTCGGCGTTATCCCTCGGCAGGATTTGTTGTGGATTGCCGTCGCGGTCCCAATACCACCACGCGGAGATTCCCTTCAGCAGACGCGAGCGCTGGCGCTCGCTTAGTACGGGCGCCGGGACGTGCAAGGTGAGATCACTTGCTTGCCCGGTCAAAGCCCCAAGAACGGCAGGATCCCAAAATGCGAAGACCATGTCCGTATCGTCGGGCAGAAGGATCTCGGTAAACGCGGACAGATGGTCCCATAGGGCATCGAAGGATAGCCGGCTGGCAAGCAACGTAAAAGTGGCTGGATGCTGGGTCCCGCCACGGAGGATGGTCGGCCAAATGCCGGCGTCGGCCGCAAGCGGCGAAAGCTCCAGCAAATGCGGCGCGTAATCTTCTATGTCGGAATCCAACGCTGCCGGCAGCAAGCATTTACTACGCACAGCGATATCGTGTTTTTCGAATTTTTCCAGCAACCTACTGTCCTGGGCCTTGTCGATGACCGCGTAACAAGTAAGGTCCGGGTTATCAAAAACGGTCGCCAAATTCGACTCAAAAGTAGCCACTTCCAATGGAGCGATCTTCATTGCTGCGCTCCTTTATTGACGAAGGCGCTGCGCTGCTTCGCACGTTTTTTCAGGCATTCCAGACAAATTTCTTTAGGAAGCGTTGGAAGTGGGTAAGCCATGGTCTTCGGGCCCGGCACGGAAAAATCGGAAGTGTGACTGATACGCTTGCCGCTCGTCATGTCGGTAATCCCTGAGCCATTGATCTTGATCGCAGAGCCGTCGGCGCCGATCACGATCTCTTTTTTTGCGAAGATTTCGATCCGGTCGGTGGTCGATAAAAGCCGCAACACCTTCTCCGCAATGATGTCGATGTCCCCACTTTGGGCTTGAATTTCGACTTTTCCTTTCCCAGCAAACAGCTTGATACCGGCGCTGTAGGCGAACAAGCTGATTTTTTCCTTAATGCTCGCTATCAGACTCTTGCCAACGGCCAAGTTGGTATCGGCGCCGGAGGACATCGTCACCTGATCGCTGCTGTGGATATGGGTGCTTTGGGGCGTACTCAGCCCGATGCCGGCGGGCGAGGCGATCAGCAGTATGGGATCGGTAAAACGGTTGGCCTGCTCTTGGTCTTGGTCCGTCCCGCTGTACTGCGCCTGGGTAGCATCGATGAATTTCTGGAGTGCTTCCTGTCCTGGCAGCGCCGCGGCATTGGACCTCTCGGCGACTTCCGACAGGTTTTTAGTGAGCTCCTGCGCCTCCTTGAGCTGGTCGCGCGCCTCGCGGACGTCCAGCTGCGTACCTTTCGGCCCAGGGCGGCCGTAGGTACCGATGTACAGTCCCTTTTGTGTCGTAATAGCGCCGTAGGCATCCGAATTGAGCGCAAAACCGGAACCGTAAAAGCCCGAACGGTTGTTTCCGTGTTGGCCAATCAGATAACCAAGACTGAGCTGTGCGTTGGTATGACTACTGAACAGTTGTACCCGGTTTTGCTCGGAGGTGTCATCCATCACAAGCTGATTAAATCCGGCGCCTTTGTATTCTTTTGACTTGTAGCCGGACAGGCGGCCGTTGCTATGCCAATGCGGTGCCTGCTCTCCGTTGTAAATGCGCCCCGTAATGATCGGACGGTCAGGGTCTCCGTCAAGGAAGGTGATAATCACTTCCTGGCCAATGCGGGGAACATGGACTGCGCCCCACCCTTCGCCCGCATTTGGATAGCTGACACGTACCCAGCAAGACGCCTTTTCGTTGCCGGAATTGAGCCGGTCCCAGTGAAAGCGCACCTTCACCCGGTTCAAGTGATCGGTATAGATTTCCTCACTAGCAGGTCCCACCACGATCGCAGTCTGCGCATGCATGGACGGCTTGGCGTGGGTGAACGGGCTGCGGTATTCCACGATGCGGCGCTGCACTTCGAAACGGTTGAAACAGTGTCCGGTGCGGCTATTCTCTACAGTCGAGTCCGCGCTATCGAGGCCGGCCAGTCCGGCTTCTGCTGAAAATTTGAGCAGCCGACCTTTCAGGCTGCCCGAAAACTCCTTCTGCGTCCTTGACAGTGGCAGGTTATTTTCGATGGACCATTCAACATTTAAAACCACGAACTCGCGGGCTTCATCGACGACCTCATTATGGTCCGGATGGTTGATGAGCGTGAACCAACTGCCCACTGGCAAATAACGCACGCCCGACGTACCGAAAAACCGTTTGGCGCGAGACTCCCACTCCTCCACACGTACGCGCGACTGTTCGGTGCTATGTGTAAGACCCGAGTTTGTGTAGGCACCGGTATATTCGTAGACCTCCAGCTGCGACGGAATACGGCCGTGGTCTGGAAAAATCTGCATGCCGTTCTCGTTAATGTTGCGCGGCGCTTTGTAGTCGAACGTCTTCGTTGAAAGCTGGCTGTTCAACAGTCTGCGTGCAGCACCCCATTGGACAATCTTATTGATCTCGTCGGTGATGCCAGCGCGATGGAACGCGATCTCGACGGGCTGGAGCGGCATCAGACTGCGCACGGAATCCGTGATGATCCACTCGTGGCCGCGGCCGTCCGGCTCCTGCCGGATATATCCGTACCAGCCTTCGCTCTCCATCATGCGCATGACGAAGTGCCAGTCGGTTTCATATTGTGTGCAATAAGAACGGGACCGCACCGGCCGGTTCAGTTCGAATCTAAATCGGCCTCGGCATTGAGGATGGCCGTCCAGAACGGCGGCGATGATTTGCTCGGCATTTTTATCCTGCCAGATGCGCGCGTCTTTGCGAAACTTGAGGAAGTGGAGGCAGCTCGCAAACCCGATCTGATACGCCGTCAGCTCCCCGTCACTGCCTAGCTTTTTGGCCGTGTGTACATATCCATGAACCGGTAGATAGCCGGCATCAGTCTGTAGTATCCAAAGCGTGACTTCCCCGGCGATCAACTGCTTGAGTTCGATATCGTCGTCGAGCGACAGCAGGTCGACAGTGTAGTCAGATCCTTCGCTGATGCGGTCGAACCCATGAGCCCGTCGCGGCAACAAGGTATCGGGTCCGAGCGGAGTGTCGAGCTTCAGCAGCCGCTTTTCCTGACCGATTTTTCCAAACAATCTGCCCACAACTTGCGTCGATTCACCCATCTGATCCGACTCCTGTTCAACTCAATGCATCGACATATCGTCGACAAGGATGCCTTGCAAAAAGTTCAGAACTCATCGGAAATACGTGCCGCGCAGTAACGATGAGCCGTGCAAATGTAAATCCATTGCCTCGGCAACATCTTGACGTAGCTCTTATTCGCGGCCCAGCTGCAACTGTGGAAATCCCTGCTAGCTCTGCAGGGCGTGTACGACTTTAGCGGCTATCCACCTGCACCCCACACTCCTCCAGCCGCACTCGCGTCTTGCTGTGCTCGTCAACAGTGACCGTGATATCGACAAAGCTGCCCGGCTTCATGCTGTCACACGGCACGCGCAAGTGGTATTGGCCCGGCTTGACATCCACCGGCTGGCCGCGTCGTGCGATGGCGTCGGCCAAATCTCCCGCCTGCACGCGCTCGAAAAAGCGCGGCTGCGCGTGCTCGGGCGGGTCTTTCTCGACCGTGACTTCGGCCGCTACGGCCGTGACTGCCGCGTTCAACAGCGCGGCGACGAGGACAATCCTGCGGCACGTGGTCATGGCGAGCTCCTTCAGTAATCGATATATTGCATTTTATATAATAAATAACCGGTTTGTGCCATTCTTGCATCAGTTTCCGGCGCAAGAACACGGAATAGTTGTAGAACAGCCATCCCTAGCACGACGATACAAAAATTTTCTCCGCCCATTTAATGGGCAGTTCATTTATTTTCGGCAAAAGATCTGCACAGATGCATTAATTGTCACGCATCTTCCGCTATCCCGCATTGCAGTCCCGCTCACCCTGGCGCTGGAAATGGCGGATAATTGCCGCCATGTCTACTCCTGCGAAGCCTCTTCCCTGTCCTTGCGGCGGCCCGTCGATCATGCGCTGCTGCGGCCCCTTCATCGCCGGCGCGGAACTGCCGCCGACGGCCGAAGTACTGATGCGATCCCGCTACACGGCGTTCGTGATGCGGGACGAGGCTTACCTGCGCGCCACGTGGCATTCGAGCACGCGGCCGACGGAACCGATCATCGACCAAAATCAAAAGGTTCAGTGGCTCGGACTTGAGATAAAATCTGCTTTACGTTTACGTCAACGTAAAGCAGACCTGCCGGACAATCCCAACGAGGACACCGTCGAATTCGTCGCCCGCTTCCGCGTCCACGGCCGCGCCCACCGGTTGCATGAAGTCAGCCGCTTCGTGCGCGAGCCGGACCCGGCCGTGGGCGGCAAGATGCGATGGTTCTATGTGGACGGCAGCTTCCCTGAATAAAACCGCGCCACAAGCCGCGACCAGCAGGAGACAGGATCCGATGCCCCAGATCGACACGAAACTCAACCCGCGCAGCGAAGACTTCAAAGCCAACGCCGCCGCCATGCAAACCCTCGTCGACGACCTGCGCGCCAAGGTGGCGCAGGTCGCCAAAGGTGGTGGCGAGGCCGCGTGCGCGAAGCACGTCGCGCGCGGAAAACTGCTGCCGCGCGAGCGCGTGCAGATGCTGCTCGATCCGGGCACCCCATTCCTCGAGTTTTCCCAGATGGCCGCGTACGCGATGTATGACGACGCGGCGCCGGCCGCCGGCATCATCACGGGCATCGGCCGCGTGGCGGGCCAGGAGTGCGTGATCGTCTGTAACGACGCCACCGTCAAAGGCGGCACGTATTACCCGATCACGGTGAAAAAACACCTGCGCGCGCAGGAGATCGCCGAGCAGAACAACCTCCCTTGCCTCTACCTCGTCGACTCGGGTGGCGCCAATCTGCCGAACCAGGACGACGTGTTCCCCGACCGCGACCATTTTGGACGCATCTTTTATAACCAGGCGAATTTGTCGAGCAAGGGCATCCCGCAGATCGCCGTCGTGATGGGCTCCTGCACCGCGGGCGGCGCGTACGTGCCGGCGATGAGCGACGAATCCATCATCGTCAAGGAACAGGGCACGATCTTCCTGGGCGGCCCGCCGCTCGTGAAGGCGGCGACGGGCGAAGTCGTCACGGCGGAAGATCTGGGCGGCGGCGACGTGCACACGCGATTGTCCGGCGTCGCGGACCACCTCGCGCAGGACGACACGCACGCGCTGGCGCTGGCGCGCACGATCGTGTCGAACCTGAACCGCACCAAGCCGCAACAGGGCGCGTTGCGCGAATCGCAAGAACCGAAATATGCAGCCGAAGAGCTGTACGGCGTCATCCCGGTCGATACCCGCAAGCCGTTCGACGTGCGCGAAGTCATCGCCCGCATCGTCGACGGCAGCGTCTTCGACGAATTCAAGGCCAGGTACGGCACGACGCTCGTCTGCGGCTTCGCCCACATCTACGGCATGAAGGTCGGGATCATCGCCAACAACGGCATCCTGTTCTCGGAATCGGCACTGAAGGGCACGCACTTCATCGAGCTGTGCTGCCAACGCAAGATCCCGCTCGTCTTCCTGCAGAACATCACCGGCTTCATGGTCGGCCGCAAGTACGAGAACGAGGGCATCGCCCGCAACGGCGCCAAGATGGTCACCGCCGTCGCGACGGCAGCGGTCCCGAAATTCACGGTGATCATCGGCGGCAGCTTCGGCGCCGGCAACTACGGCATGTGCGGCCGCGCGTTTTCCCCGCGCTTCCTGTGGATGTGGCCAAATGCGCGCATCTCCGTGATGGGCGGCGACCAGGCGGCATCGGTGCTGGCGACCGTCAAGCGCGACGGCATCGAAGCCCGCGGCGGCCAGTGGAGCGCGGACGAAGAAGCCGCCTTTAAACAGCCGATCAAGGACCAGTACGAACACCAGGGCCACCCGTACTACGCCACCGCGCGCCTGTGGGACGACGGCGTCATCGATCCGGCCGACACGCGCATGGTGCTGGGCCTGGGACTCTCGGCCGCGCTGAACGCGCCGATCGAGGACACGAAGTTCGGCGTGTTCCGCATGTGAGGAGAATGAATATGGACTATCAGACTCTCACCGTCACGATCACGGACCGCATCGGCCAGGTCACGCTCGACCGCCCGGACGTGCGCAACGCGTTCAACGAACAAAGCATCGCCGAACTGGCCCTCGCCTTCGACGAGCTGGGACGCAACGAACTCGTACGCGCCATCGTGCTGGCCGCGAACGGCCCCGCGTTCTGCGCCGGCGCGGACCTGAACTGGATGAAAAAGATGGCGGGTTATTCGGACAGCGAAAACCGCGCCGACGCCATGCGCCTCGCCGACATGCTGCGCACGATTTATGTCTGCCCGAAGCCCGTCGTGGCGAAGGTGCAGGGCGATTGCTACGCCGGCGGCATGGGCCTCGTGGCCGCGTGCGACGTCGTCGTGGCCGTCGACACGGCGAACTTCTGCCTGTCCGAAGTGAAGCTGGGCCTGATCCCCGCGACGATCTCGCCGTATGTGATCAAGGCGATGGGAGAACAGGCCGCGCGCCGCTACTTCATTACCGCCGAACGCTTCGATGCGAACGAAGCCCGGCGCATCGGCTTCGTGCACGAGACCGTGCCGGCGGAAGAACTGGACACGCAGGTCGCGGCCATCGTGCAGGCGCTGGCCAACAACAGCCCGAACGCGGTGCGCGAAGCAAAACAACTCGTGCGCGAGATCGTCGGCCAGAGCGTGACCGAAGCGCTGCTGGAAGACACGGCGAATCGCATCGCCGGCATCCGCGCATCGCTCGAAGGACGCGAAGGGGTCGCGTCCTTCCTCGAAAAACGCCGGCCTTCGTGGCTGGAATAGCACGACCCGATAGGAATCGACATTGAAGCAGACCACCTCCAACGACTGGATCGCGCGCAGCCTGCGCAGCGTCTGGCATCCATGCACGCAAATGCAGCACCACGAAGAGGTGCCGCTGATCGCCGTCAGCCACGCCAAGGGGCCGTGGTTGTACGACCATGAAGGCCGGCGCTACCTGGACGGCATCAGTTCGTGGTGGGTGAATCTGTTCGGCCACGCCAACCCGCGCATCAACGCGGCATTGAAGGACCAGCTGGACAAGCTCGAACACGCGATGCTCGCCGGTTTTACGCATGAACCGGTGATCGAGTTGTCCGAGCAGCTCGCCGCCCTGACAGGCCAGCAGCTGGGCCATGCGTTCTATGCATCCGACGGCGCATCGGCCGTCGAGATCGCGCTGAAAATGAGTTTCCATTACTGGCGCAACGCCGGCTTCGCGGACAAGCAGGAATTCGTCTGCCTGCAGGGTTCCTACCACGGCGAGACCGTCGGCGCCCTGGGCGTCACCGACGTCGCGCTGTTCAAGGATGCCTACGGCCCGCTGCTGCGCGCCGCGCGCACCGTCACGTCGCCGGATGCGCGCAACGCCGTCGACGGCGAGTCCGCGCAGGACGTCGCGCTGCGCGCCGCGCAAGATGTCGAGACGCTGTTCGCGGAACGGGGCGACAAGATCGCCGCCATCATCGTCGAGCCGCTGGTGCAGTGCGCGACGGGCATGGCGATGCACGACCCGCTGTACCTGCAGCGCCTGCGCGAGCTGTGCGACAAGTACCACGTGCACCTGATCGCCGACGAGATCGCGGTCGGGTGCGGGCGCACCGGGACGTTCTTCGCCTGCGAGCAGGCTGCCATCTGGCCCGACTTCATGTGCCTGTCGAAGGGCATCAGCGGCGGCTACCTGCCGCTGTCGCTGGTGCTCACCACCGACAAGGTCTACGAGGCGTTCTACAGCGAAGACATCACGCGCGGCTTCCTGCACTCGCACTCGTACACGGGCAATGCGCTGGCCTGCCGCGCGGCGCTCGCCACCTTGCAGATCTTCCGGGAAGACGATGTGCTGAACAAGAATCGCGAGACCGCCACGCGCCTGATGACGGAACTGGCCCCGCTGCTGGACCACCGGCGCGTGACGAACTTCCGCCAGCGCGGCATGATCCTCGCGTTCGACGCGGTCGAACCGGATGCTGCGCGCGCGTCGACGTTCGCACGGCGCTTCTTTACCAGCGCGGTGGAAAACGAACTGCTGCTGCGCCCCATCGGCCGCACGGTGTACCTGATGCCGCCGTACGTGCTGGACGAGGAAGAACTCGTGGGCCTGGCCGCACGCACGCGCAAGGTGTTCGAGACGGTGATCGCGGAGTGAACATGGATTTGATCGACAAGGTCCGCGCCCAGCTGGACGAACTGGAAAGCCGCAGCCTGACCCGGCAGCGGCGCACGGCGGACACGCCCTGCGCGCCGCGCCAGGTCGTCGACGGCCGCGACCTGCTCGCGTTCTGCAGCAACGACTACCTGGGCCTGGCGGCGCATCCGCGCGTCGTGGAAGCGCTGCGGGAAGGCGCCGCGTTGTATGGCGCCGGCAGCGGCGCGTCGCACCTCGTGTCGGGCCACAGCCGCGCCCACGCGCAGCTGGAAGAGAGACTCGCCGCGTTCGAAGCGCCGCATCTCGAATCCGCCCGCGCGCTGTATTTCTGCACCGGCTACATGGCGAACCTCGCCGTGCTGACGGGGCTGGGCAGCGCACCGGATGCGATGATCTTTTCGGAAGCGCTGAACCACGCATCCCTGATCGACGGCGCCCGCCTCGCGCGCGCGGGCGTGACCGTGTACCCGCACGGGGACGTGGCCGCGCTGGACGCGCAGCTGGCCGCGAGCGCCGCGCCGGTAAAAATCGTCGCCACGGACAGCGTGTTCAGCATGGACGGCGACCTCGCCCCGCTGCCCGCCCTGCTCGCGCTGTGCGAACGGCATGGCGCCTGGCTCGTGGTCGACGATGCGCACGGCTTCGGCGTGCTGGGACAACGGGGACGCGGCGCGCTCGAACATTTCGGTCTGCGCTCACCGAACCTGGTCTACATCGGCACGCTGGGCAAGGCGGCCGGCGTGGGCGGCGCATTCATCGCCGCGCACGAGGACGTGATCGAACTGATGATCCAGCGCGCGCGGCCCTACATCTACACGACGGCCGCCGCGCCCGCGCTCGCGCATGCGCTGCTGGCGAGCGTGGACATCATCGAAAGCGACGAGGGCGAGCAGCGCCGCGCCCATCTGCGCGCGCTGATCGCGCAACTGGACGACGGCCTGCGCCTGGAGCGCTGGCAGCGCCCGGCGTCGACGACGGCGATCCAGCCCATCATCATCGGCGCCAACGACGAGGCGATGGCGGCGGCGGCGCGCCTGCACGGGCAGGGCCTGTGGGTGCCGGCGATCCGGCCGCCGACCGTGGCGGTGGGCACGGCGCGCCTGCGCGTGACCTTGTCCGCCGCGCATACCGAACAAGACGTCGCGCAGCTGACGGCTGCGCTCAACCAGCTCGAAAGGACGTGGGCATGAGCCTGAACGATCCCGAACAACCCGGCGACGCATCCATCGGCACGGCGATACCCGCACCGGCCGTGCATGCTGCTCCCGTCGCCGTCCCCGCACCGCTCGCCGCGGAAGGCGTACCGACCCGCTTCGCCTGCTTCGTGACGGGCACGGACACCGAGATCGGCAAGACACTGATCTCCAGCGCCATCCTCCATAAACTCGTGCGGCAGGGCGTGCGCGCCTGCGGCATGAAGCCCATCGCGGCCGGCGCCGAGGAACGCGACGGCGAGCTGCACAACGACGACGCGGCGATGCTGCGCGCGGCCGGCAACGTGCAGCTGCCACAGCGGATCACGACGCCGTACATGCTGCGCGAACCGTGCGCTCCGCACATCGCGGCCGCGCTGGAAGGCGTGACCATCGAACCGGTGCCGATCCTGACGGCGTATGCCGAGATCCTCGGCGCCTCCGACGCGACCGTCGTCGAAGGCGTGGGCGGTTTCTGCGTACCGTTCTCCGACGATTTCGACAGCGCCGATCTCGCCGTACAATTCGGCCTGCCCGTCGTCCTCGTCGTCGGCATGCGCCTGGGCTGCATCAATCACGCACTGCTCACTGCGGAGGCCGTCGTCGCGCGCGGCCTCGTGCTGGCGGGCTGGGTCGCCAACCAGGTCGACCCGGACATGCGCTTCGCCGACGAAAACGTCGCGGAGCTCGAACGCCGCCTGCCCGCGCCGCTGCTCGGCCGCGTGCCCCGTCTGGCCGAACCGTCGGCCGCCGTTGCCGCCGCCCACATCGACCTCGCTGGCCTGCCGGGATGGCCGGCCGTGAAGAATTAAAGCGAAAACACGCCTCACCAAAACAAGGAATCCGAAATGACCCAAGTCGTCACCCTTCACCCGCCGGTCACGCCGGCCTCCCTGCCGCAAGACGCCACGTGGCCGCTGGCCGACGTGCTGGCGCTGTTCGAGCTGCCGCTGCCGGAACTGATGTTCCGCGCACAGCAGGCGCAGCGCGCCAACTTCCCCGACGGCGACGTCGAACTCGCGACCCTCCTGTCGATCAAGACCGGCGGCTGCGAGGAAGACTGCGGCTACTGCCCGCAGGCGGCGCGCTACGACACGGGCGTCGAGGCCAAGAAAATCCTCGACCTCGACACGGTGCTGGACGCCGCGCGCGAAGCGAAGGCCAAGGGCGCGACGCGCTTCTGCATGGGCGCCGCCTGGCGCAGCCCGAAAGAGCGCGACATGGAAAAAGTGGAAGCCATGGTGCGCGGCGTGAAGGCGCTGGGCATGGAAACGTGCGCCACCCTCGGCATGCTGGAAGAAGGCCAGGCCGAGCAACTGAAGCAGGCGGGCCTGGACTACTACAACCACAACATCGACACCTCGCCCGATTTCTACGGCGACGTGATCTCCACGCGCGAATACCGCGACCGCCTGGACACGCTGGGCCGCGTGCGCACGGCCGGCCTGAAAATCTGCTGCGGCGGCATCGTCGGCATGGGCGAGACGCGGGCGCAGCGCGCGGGCCTGATCGCCCAGCTGGCGAACATGAATCCGTATCCGGAATCGGTGCCCATCAACCATCTCGTGCAGGTCGAGGGCACGCCGATGCACGGCCTGCCGCCGCTGGACCCGATCGAATTCGTGCGCACGATCGCCGTCGCCCGCATCACGATGCCTAAGGCACGCGTGCGCCTGTCGGCCGGCCGCCGCGAGCTGGGCGAGGCCGTGCAGGCGATGTGCTTCATGGCCGGCGCCAACTCGATCTTCTACGGCGACAAGCTGCTCACCACCGACAACCCGGAAGCGGACGACGACCGCAAGCTGCTGGAAAAGCTGGGTCTGAAAACCCGCTCGGCCATGCTGGAGTCGGTGCAGAAGGAAAGCTGCGGCTGCTGAGATAAACGGACCGCATACGTCACGCGTGGGCACGTTTCATTTGAGGCCCCCGGCCTCAAATGCCCACCCTACGCCGCTCAACCAACATCGTCACCGCACAACAACGTCGCCCCCGCGAAGGCGGGGGCCCAAGTAAAGAGCAGCCGACCAGCCAGCAAAATTGGATCCCCGCCTCCGCGGGGACGACGGATTGAAGCTAACGTTCACAAAACCTAAAACAGACGAGACACCCATGTTCACCAAGATCCTCATCGCCAACCGTGGCGAAATCGCCTGCCGGGTCGCCACCACCGCGCGCCGCCTGGGCGTCAAGACCGTTGCCGTCTATTCGGAAGCCGACGCCGGCGCCAGGCACGTGGCGGTCTGCGATGAAGCGATCCTGCTCGGCCCCGCCGCCGCCAAGGACAGCTATCTGCGCGGCGACAAGATCATCGCCGCGGCGAAAGCCACCGGCGCGCAGGCGATCCACCCGGGCTACGGCTTCCTGTCCGAGAACGCGGAATTCGCGGAGGCCTGCGCGGCCGCGGGTCTCGTGTTCATCGGCCCGCCGGGATCGTCGATGCGCGCGATGGGATCGAAATCCGCCGCCAAGCAGCTGATGGAAGGCGCCGGCGTGCCGCTCGTGCCGGGCTACCACGGCGATGCGCAGGACCCCGAGCTGCTGCAGGCGGAAGCGAACCGCATCGGCTATCCGGTGCTGTTGAAGGCCAGCGCCGGCGGCGGCGGCAAGGGCATGCGCGTCGTCGAGCGCTCCGAGGATTTCCAGGCCGCGCTCGCGTCGTGCAAGCGCGAAGCCATGTCGTCGTTCGGTGACGACAAGGTGCTCGTCGAAAAATACCTCACGCGGCCGCGCCACATCGAGATCCAGGTGTTCGCGGATTCGCTCGGCAACTGCGTCTACCTGCACGAGCGCGACTGCTCCGTGCAGCGCCGCCATCAAAAGGTGCTGGAAGAAGCACCGGCGCCGGGCATGCCGCCCGATCGCCGCGCCGCGATGGGCGAGGCGGCCGTGGCGGCCGCGCGCGCCGTCGGCTATGTCGGCGCGGGCACGGTCGAATTCATCGCCAACCAGGACGGCACGTTCTACTTCATGGAGATGAATACCCGGCTGCAGGTGGAACACCCGGTCACCGAGATGATCACGGGCACGGACCTCGTCGAGTGGCAGCTGCGCGTGGCGGCCGGCCAGCCGCTGCCGAAGCAGCAGCACGAACTCGCGATCCACGGCCACGCCATCGAAGCGCGCGTCTATGCGGAGAATCCGGAGAAGGGTTTCCTGCCGTCGATCGGCACCCTGCGCTGCATGGACACCCCGAGCCACGTCGCGTTCGAACTGGGCGGCATTGGTGGCATTGGTGGCATTCCTGCCGGCGTGCGCATCGATTCCGGCGTGCGCGCGGGCGATGCGATTTCGCCGTTCTACGATCCGATGATCGCCAAGCTGATCGTGTGGGGCGCGGACCGCGCGCAGGCGCTGGCGCGCATGGCGCAGGCGCTGTCCGAATTCCACATCGTCGGCCTCGCGACCAATATCGCGTTCCTGAAACGCCTCGTCGAGGGCGATGCCTTTGCGCACGCGGACCTGGACACGGGCCTGATCGAGCGGAACACCGCGACCCTGTTCCCGCCGGCGGGCCCGGCGCCGCTGGCCGCGCTGGCGCTGGCGGCCGTCGCCCTCGTCTCCGCGGAAACGCCGGCGAGCGCCAACCCGGCCGACCCGTGGACCGGCACGCACGGCTGGCGCATGAACGGCACGTATCGCCGCCGCCTGGCGTTCGGCGACGAGTACGCGGCCACGACCCAGGCCAAGGTCTATGCAATCGACATGACCTATCATCCGCACGGTTGGACGCTCGACGCGGACGGCAAGCCGCACCCGCTGGCGCTCGTGGCGCGGCACGACGGCCACTACGCCATCCGCCTGGACGGCCAGGCGATCCAGGGCACGGTGCGGCGCGACGGCGAGGCGCTGCACGTCTTCACGGGCGGCCTGCACCACGTGCTTGCCTGGAACGACCCGCTCGCGCATGCGGGCGAGCACGAAACGGCGGACGGCCGCCTGACGGCGCCGATGCCGGGCAAGGTGGTGGCGGTGATCGCAGCGAGCGGACAGCACGTCAGGAAGGGCGAGCCGCTCGTGATCATGGAAGCGATGAAGATGGAACACACGATTGCCGCGCCGAGCGACGGCCTGGTCGAGGAAGTCTTGTACCAGGTCGGCGATCAGGTCGCGGATGGGGCGCCGCTGCTGGCGTTCAAGGCCGCGGCGTAATGGCGGGCACGCGTGGGCACGGGGTGCCCACCCTACGTGGTGTTGTGGCATTCGTGGGCCCGGCGTGATGCCGTAGGGTGGGCGGCCTCCGCCCACCACACGTGACCGAACCCGCCGCATCAAACAACCAACGAGACAGCAAACGCAATCCATAAAAAATATCAGGAGACGACTATGCGGATACTGCTGTACCGGGGCGACGGCGTCATCGAGCCGTGGGTCCGTGATTTTTCCGATGCACTGCCGCACGCCGACATCGTCGTGTGGCACGAGAACATGTCGCTGGCGTCGCAGTCGCCTTGCGATTACGCCGTGGTGTGGGCGCCGACGCCGCGCCTGCTCGACCAGCTTGCCCACGTGAAGGCCATCCTCCTGATGGGCGCCGGCGTCGACGCGCTGCTGAAATTCGGCGACGCGCTGCCGCCGGTCCCGATCGTCCGCCTGGGCGATGCGGGCATGGCCGAGCAGATGGCGGAGTACGTGGCGTATGCGACCTTGCGCTACTTCCGCCGCTTCGACGACTACGAGCAGCAGGCGCGCCAGGGCATCTGGAACCCGCTCGAAACACGCCGCCGCAAGGCCGATTTCACGGTTGGCGTGCTGGGTCTCGGCAGGCTCGGGATGCCCGTGCTGCGCACGATGCGCCAGCTCGGGTTTCCCGTGCGCGGCTGGAGCCGCTCGGAGCGCGACCTGCCCGGCGTCGCGTGCTACGCGGGCATGGCGTCGCTCGACGACTTCCTGTCCGGCACGCAGGTCCTCGTCTGCATGCTGCCGCTCACGCCCGAGACGACGAACCTGCTCGACCGCGCACGCCTGTCGCAGCTGCCGCAAGGCGCTTACCTGATCAACGTGGCGCGCGGCGCCCAGGTGGCCGAGCCGGACCTGATGGCGCTGATCCGCTCGGGCCACATCGCGGGCGCCACGCTGGACGTGTTCCGCAACGAACCGCTGCCGGCCCCGCATCCGTTCTGGAACGAGCCGCGCATTACCATCACGCCGCACATCTCGGCCCTCACCCTGCGCGCGGAAGCGGTGCACCAGATCGCCGCCAAGATCGGGAAGCTGGAACGGGGCGAGACCATCGACGACATCGTCGACCGCACCCTCGGCTACTAGGAATCCATCATGCAAAGCCAACTACCGCAACAAGTCAAGATCGTCGAAGTCGGCCCGCGCGACGGGCTGCAAAATGAAAAGGAAGCGGTGTCCTCCGCGGTCAAGATCGAACTGGTCGACCGCCTGTCGCGCGCAGGCTTCCGCAACATCGAGGCGGCGTCGTTCGTGTCGCCGAAATGGGTGCCGCAGATGGCGACCAGCCGCGAGGTCATGGCCGGCATCGCACGCCGCCCCGGCACTCTGTATTCCGCGCTGACGCCGAACATGCAGGGCTTCGAGGCCGCGCTGGCGGCCAAGGCCGACGAAGTCGTGATCTTCGGCTCCGCATCGGAAGCGTTCTCGCAGCGGAACATCAACTGCTCGATCGCGGAATCCATCGCGCGCTTCGAGTCCGTCGCGCAGGCGGCCAAGGCGCACGGCCTGCGCCTGCGCGGCAGCATCAGTTGCGCGTTCGGCTGCCCGTACCAGGGCGACGTGCCGCTGGACGCCGTCGCCGACGTCGTGGGCCGCATGCGCGACCTGGGTTGCGACGAGATCGACATCGCCGACACGATCGGCGTATCGACCCCGCACAAGACGCAGGCCGTGATGGAAACGGCGGCGCGCGCCTTCGCGCTGGAGCGCATCTCCGGCCACTTCCACGACACCTACGGACAGGCGCTCGCCAACATCTACGCCAGCCTGGAAGTGGGCGTCGCGATCTTCCACTCGTCCGTGTCGGGCCTGGGCGGCTGTCCGTACGCGAAGGGCGCGACGGGCAATGTGGCGACCGAGGACGTGGTCTACATGCTGAACGGCCTGGGAATCGAGACGGGTATCGACCTGGATCTGGTCGTGGATGCGGGGCAGTTCATCTCGCAGCAGCTGGGACGCAAGGGCGCGAGCCGGGCCGGCAACGCGTTGCTGGCGAAACGGGCACATTGACGCGTGGGTGGGCATTTGAGGCCGGGGGCCTCAAATGAAACGTGCCCACCACGACGTTTGCGCACCGCATGCGCTTGGTGGGCGGAAATGAAAAAGGCCGACGATTTCTCGTCGGCCTTCTTGATATACTGGTCGGAGTACAAGGATTCGAACCTTGGACCCTCTGGTCCCAAACCAGATGCGCTACCGGGCTGCGCTACACTCCGAAGACAGCCATCATACCGTCCCGGTGCCCTTCCGGTCAAGGAAAGCGCGGGTGTCCGTGGTTTTCTCACAGGCCAGCAGGTGAAGACGTGACGTTTGCACTCGACTCTTTCGACCACGGCGGCTTCCGTCCCGCCCTTCCCGACCGCAGGCAATCGACCCGCATCGCGGCCGGCATCGCGCTGTCGCTGGCCGCCCACGCGCTGCTGCTCGCGGTCTACCGCCAGCCCGCGACGACGCTGCCTGCATCGCCGCCGGAACGCCTGACGATCCGCCTGCAGGCCGCGCCGCCGCCCGCCGACGTGAAGCCGGTCGAGGCGCCGCCGGTGCCGCGTGCGCCGCGTCGCGCCAGGAAAACCCGTCCCGTGATCGCCGTGGCGCCGGAACAGCGCCAGTCGACCGGGGAAACCTATGCCGTCGAGCCCGCGCCGGCTACGCCCGCGCCGCCGGCCGCGCCCGCGACGACGGCGCGGCACTTCGACCTCGACGCCGCCCGCAGCATGGCGCGCGGCATGGCGACGAAGCTGGCCAACGAACCCGATCCGGACAAGGTGGGCACGGCGCTCGAACGCCTGCCCAAGCCGGCGCTGCAAACGGAAAACAAGTTCGAACGGGCGATCAAGGGCGCCAAGCGGGCGGATTGCAAGGATGGCGTGCCCGGCGGCCTGCTGGCGCCGATCTTCCTGGCGCTGGACAAGAAGGACAGCGGGTGCAAGTGGTAGCGGCCAGCGTCAATATGGCAAGCGCACCCGAACATCCAACCACGTCGTTCCCGCGCAGGCGGGAATCCAAGTAGTTTGCGGTACGCTGGCGTAAATTAGGTTCCCGCCTTCGCGGTAACGACGGTGTTTTCCGTTGCGAGTTATTCCTCGCCCTTGATCTGCAACGCCCTTTCATACAAGGCGTTCTTTTTCTTCCCCGTGATCTGCGCCGCCAGCGCCGCCGCCTGCTTCACCGAACATTCTTCCAGCAGGATGCGCAGCACGCGCTCGGTCTCCACGTCGCCCTCGTCGTCGTCCGTCCGCGCGCCTTCGACCAGCACGACGAATTCGCCGCGCTCGCGGTTGGCGTCGGCCTTGACCCACGCCAGCGCATCGCTCAGCGGGCAGCGGTGGATTTCCTCGAACAATTTCGTGAGTTCGCGGGCAAAGACCACCTGGCGCGCCGGCTCGAAGGCAGCAACCAGGGATTCCACACAGTCCGTGATGCGATGCGGCGCCTCATACAACACGAGCGTCGCCGGCACGGCCTTGAGCGCGGCCAGTTCCGCTTCGCGCTGCTTCGCCTTCGCGGGCAGGAAGCCGACAAAATAGAAACGGTCGTTCACCAGGCCGCTCGCGGACAGCGCCGCGACGGCGGCCGACGAACCGGGCACCGGCACGACGTTCAGGCCGGCGGCGCGCACGGCGTCGACGATGCGCGCGCCCGGGTCGGACACGGCCGGCGTGCCGGCATCCGACACGAGCGCCACGCGCTCGCCCGCGCGCAGGCGCGTGACGAGTTTTTCGGCGACCTCGCGTTCGTTGTGCTGGTGCGCGGCGATCATCTGTTTGTTCAGGCCGAAACGCGTCAGCAGGGCGCCCGTCTTGCGCGTGTCCTCGCAGGCGACGACGTCGGCCAGCAGCAGCACGTGCAGCGCGCGCAGCGTGATGTCGGTGACGTTGCCGATGGGTGTGGCCACCACGTAAAGCGTTGCGCTAGGATAGGACTGCTGGGCGGCCTCGCCCATGACGGGCAGTTGGGCGATCTGACTGGACTGGGTTTCTGTCATGTTGGGGAATCGGATGCGGATGAACATTCTCGAGGCGCTGGTCGCCCGGCTGGCCTGGCTGCTCGTGTTGATGAGCGTGGGCGGCCATGCCCAGGCCGGCGCGCCGTGCGCCGGGCCGCAGCGATTGTGCGCGTCCGTGGACACAAACACAAGGGCGCACGCCCCCTTGCTCGCCATGCTGGACGATCCCGCCATCCAGCCGCGGCCGCTTAAGCCGCAGACGAACGAGCCGTCCCCGCCGCCCCCGCCATCCGACACACCCATCCGCATCGCGCTGCTGCTGCCGCTGCGGTCCAGTACCCTCGCACCGGCCGCGGAGGCCGTGCGCGCCGGCTTCATGGCCGGCATGGAACGCGACGGCACCGGATTCAAGGCCGAGGTCGTCCCGACGGGCGACGCGCCGCGCGACGTGCTCGACGCCTACGCGCGCGCGGCGGTGGCCAGCGACGTCATCGTCGGGCCGCTGGCGCGCGCCGCCGTCGCCGCGCTGGCCGACAGCGATGCCGTCACGCGGCCGACCGTCGTGCTGAGCGTGCCGGAAGGACGGCCGGCGGTGCCGCGGCTGATGCTCGTGGCCGGCCTGTCGGTCGAGGACGAGGCGCGCCAGGTGGCGGAATGGGCCGCGCGCGAGCATCCGCATGGCCGCGCCCTGGTCCTGACGGGCGGCGCGGCCTGGGCGCAGCGGGCGGCCGGCGCGTTCGAGGCGCGCTGGACCCGGCTGGGGCACACGAACCAGCGCTTCGCCGTGCCGTCCGGGGAAGGCGGCAAGGCCGCCCTCGACGAACTCAGGCAGAAACTGGAGATCGACCCGCCCGACCTGCTGTTCGCCGCGCTCGACGGCGCCGGACTGCGTCCCGTACGCGCCCTGGCCGGCGCCGCGATCCCCTGCTACGGCGGCGGCGCGGCCAATCCGGGGCGGCCGGCGCAAGACGACCTGTCCGGCTCGTCCGGCCTGTCCGGCCTCGACGGCGTGCGTATCCTCGACCTGCCGTGGATCGTGCTGCCGGACCACCCGGTCGTGATGGTCTATCCGCGCCCGCTGCATACGGAACAGGCGCCCGACATGGACCGTCTGTACGCGCTCGGCATCGACGCCTTCCGCGTGGCGCGCGAGCTGGCGCTGCGCGGCGGCGCGCCGTTCGGCATCGACGGCGTCACCGGCCGGCTCGACGTCATGCCTGGCCCCGGCGGCCAGCTCCAGTTGCGCCGGGTCGAGGCGGCCGTGGTCGTCCGCGACGGCGCGTTCGCGCCCGTGGACAGGGAGCGCTGACATGTGGCCGACCCGCCTGTCGCGCACGCAGGAACAGGGGCGGCAATGGGAAGATGTGGCGCTGGCGTATCTTGGGCGCCACGGTCTCGTCCTGGTGGAAGCGAATTTCCGCTGCAAGCCGGGAGAAATCGACCTGATCCTGCGCGACGGCACCACGCTCGTGTTCGTCGAAGTACGCCAGCGCGCGGCCGACGCCCAGGTCAGCGCGGCGGCCAGCATCGGCCCGGCGAAGATCCGCCGCATCATCCGCGCCGCCCAGGTCTATTTACAGCGTTTCGACCGCTTGCCGCCTTGCCGCATCGATGTCGTCGCCATCGATGGAGAACGTATCGAATGGATAAGGAACGCCATTGAAGTGTAAGCATTTTTTGCTGGCCTTGATCGCCGGGCATTGCCACTGCACTATAATCTTCGACCATGAATACTCAACGCATCCTCGCCCACTTCCAGGAAAGCGCCGAACTCAAGATGAAGTCGGCGGCCCTCCTCGCACAACCGATTTCCCAAGCGATTGAGCTGATGTTCAATGCGCTTTCCAACGGCAACAAGGTTCTCGCCTGCGGCAACGGCGGCTCGGCCGGCGATGCCCAGCACTTCGCCGCCGAACTGGTCGGCCGCTTCGAGCGCGAGCGCTTCCCGCTGCCGGGCATCGCGCTGACCACCGACACGTCGATCATCACGGCCGTCGGCAACGACTACAGTTTCAAGGAAATCTTCAGCAAGCAGGTGCAGGCGTTCGGCCAGGCCGGCGACATCCTGCTGGCGATTTCCACGTCCGGCAATTCGGCCAACGTGCTGGCCGCCGTCGAAGCCGCGCTGGAACGCGAAATGCGCGTCGTCGCCATGACCGGCAAGGATGGCGGCCAGCTGGGGAAGATGCTGACCGACGCCGACGTCCACATCAACGTGCCGCACGCGCGCACCGCCCGCATCCAGGAAGTGCATCTGGTCGCGATCCACAGTATCTGCGACGGCCTCGACGTCGCCCTGTTCGGAGAAGAAGATGCAAATTAATGCCGGCGCCCTGCTGCGTCCCATGTCGAAGGCCGTGCTGTGCGTGGCCCTGCTGTCGTCCCTGCAAGGCTGCGTCGCGCTCGTGGCCGGTGCCGCCGTCAGCGGCGCCGTCGCGACGGCCGACCGCCGCACGCTGGGCGCGCAGACCGAGGACAAGGGCATCGAACTGAAAGCCGCGACCCATATGGGCGACATCGTCGGCGACGCCGGCCACGTCAACGTCAACAGCTACAACCGCAAGGTGCTGCTGACCGGCGAAGTGCGCGACGAGGCGATGAAGCGCGCGGTCGAGAACGAGGTCCGCGGCATCACCAATGTCGACTCCGTGATCAACGAACTGCAGATCGCCGGCCCGTCGAGCTATACGTCGCGCGCCAGCGACGCCCTCATCACCAGCAAGGTCAAGCTCAGCCTGGCGGACAAGAAGACCGTCTCGGCCACCTCGTTCCAGGTCGTGACCGAGAGCGGCACCGTCTACCTGATGGGCCTCGTGACCCAGCGCGAAGGCAATATCGCCGCCGACGTGGCCCAGGGCGTGTCCGGCGTCATGCGCGTGGTGAAAATGTTCGAATACATCAGCGAAGAAGACCTGCGCTCGATGCAACCGCCGCAACAGCAACAACCCGAGCCCCGCGGCACGTCGTAAGGCGCAGGCTTATAATCGTGACGTCGCCTGATGGGCATTGCAGGATGAGCTAACCATGACCGCTTCCTCTTCCACGATCGCCGACGCCGGGACCGGCGCCACGAAACGCGCCTGGATCAAGCCGGCCGCCATCGGCGCGGCCGTGCTGGCGATCGCCGGCATCGGCTTCGCCACGTTCAGCCAGCAGCAGCAGGCGCCGGACGTCACGTTCATTTCCATCGACGGCCAGAAGATCAGCTCACACGATCTGCGCGGCAAGGTCGTGATGGTCAATTTCTGGGCCACGTCCTGCGCCACGTGCGTGAAGGAAATGCCGCAGATGGTCGAGACGTACAACAAGTTCAAGAAGGACGGCCTGGAATTCGTCGCCGTGGCGATGAGCTACGATCCGCCGAACTATGTCCTGAACTACACCGAGACGCGCAAGCTGCCGTTCAAGGTGGCCCTCGATTCCGGCGGCGACCTGGCCAAGCAGTTCGGCGACGTCAACATGACGCCCACCACCTTTGTCATCGGCAAGGATGGCAAGATTCTCAAGCGGTATCTGGGCGAGCCGGATTTTGCATCGCTGCACGCGTTGCTGCAGAAATCGTTGAAATCGTAGGGTGGGCGGCCCTCCGCCTACGTTCGCGTACTGCATACATACGCGTGGGCACGGGGTGCCCACCCTACCGCTTTTGGTTCGCGCGCACCGCTGACCTCCCGCAAACCTTGATCCGCTGTTCGGCCCAAGCTTGACGCCGGCAAAGGAGGCAAGGATGCGCAAGCTGATCACGTACGCCCTCATCCCGGGCCTGCTGGCGGCGGCAGGCTGCAGCACTGTCGATACCGGTCTGCGCAACACCGTGGTGTTGCATTACCAGCATGTTGCCAACGTCCACCGGATCGATTTTACGAACCCCGTCGCGCTGCCGAACCGCGCGCCCGTGGAGGCCTTGCTGCCGCTGGATTCGCACGGCTTCTGGGCCGTGTTCGTGCTGTGCGCCCTGGACGTCACGGGCGCCAGCATCCCGAGCTTTTATTTCGACGTCGACCGTATGCGCGTCCAGTACGGCGACCGCCGCTACGGACCGCTGCGGCCGTACACGCTGCGGCTGGACGATACGGCCGACATCAACAGCCGCTTCGACACGCCGGCCCTCGCCGATGCGATCGCGGCCGAGATCCAGCGCGGTCCCTCCAGCCAGGTCTTCCGGCACGGCTATTACGGGCACCTGGATTACCGCTTCGCCATCTACATCCCGCGCGCGCTGCCCGACTATTCCGGCGACCAATTGAGCTTGCGCTACGAAGGCGGCCAGACGCTGGCGCTGGGCAACGATTATTCGCCCGCCGACGTCACCTCCGCCGGCCCGCATGGATCAGGCGTCGCCGCGCACTGCCGGCCGTGACGGTGCGCCGCCCCGCCGGGCCCGGTGCTAACATGGCCCTTTGGGCTCATCAAGACAATCACCATGCTGCCAGATGCCGAAGTTGTCGCGCGCCTGTGCCTGGCGGCCCTGCTGGGCGGGGCGATCGGGTTCGAACGCGAACGCCTGTCCTGGGCGGCCGGGCTGCGAACCCACATGCTCGTCTGCGTCAGTGCCTGCCTGATCATGATCGTCTCGGCCTATGGCTTCAACGACGTGCTGGCCCACGACCACGTTTCGCTCGACCCGTCGCGCGTGGCGGCCCAGGTCGTGTCCGGCATCGGCTTCCTTGGCGCGGGGTCGATCCTGCTGCGCGGCGACGTCGTGCGCGGCCTCACGACGGCGGCCAGCCTGTGGTCGGTGGCGGCCGTCGGCCTGGCAGTGGGCGGCGGGATGTATGTGGCGGCCGCGGCGGGCACGGCCATCATGCTGTTCATCCTGGCCGCCATGAAGCCGCTGGAACAACGCTATTTCTCGTCCCGGCAACGACGCGAGCTGGTGCTGTCGGCCGAACACGGCCGGCTCACGCTGCACGTGCTGGAAAAGGAACTGGGCCCGGTGACCAATCGCATCGGCACATTCATCGTCCAGCAAAACGAAGAAGGGACGCCGACGGACGACGTGATCATCGCCTTTTCGCGCATGTCCGAATCGGAATTCACCGCACTGCTCGACCGCCTGCGCGCGATCCCGGGCGTATTAAAGGTCGACGCGAAGATCCGCCCCGACCGGCGCATGCGCTGACGCCGCGCGCAGTGGCGTAAGCTGACGCCATCGACACGGAGGCGATCATGAACACCACCACCGAAACATTGACGGTCGAGCAGGCCTACCGTGCCATGCTGGCCTTCCTCGCGCGCGAAGTCGAGTTGACGGAATGCAGCGACCTGGCCGACCTGCTGGCCGGCTACCGGCTCGATGGCGCCGGCCGGACGAGCGATCCGGCCCTGTGGGACGAGTGGATGGAAGCCGTCGAGAAGGCGCGCACGCACAAGCCCGACTGAAACGGCCGCGCCGGCGTTACCAGCGCCCTCTTTCCCTCTTCGACTGGCGCTTGCGCGTCGCCGCGTTCTGCTGCTGCAACAGCGCATCGACGCGCTCGGACGCTTCGCGCGCCAGGGTCTGCGCTTCCTCGATGCTGGGGAAGAATTCCGGCATGCGGTAGCCGAGCCAGGCATAGGCCGAGTACATGCGGCACGTGTCCTCGACTTCCTGCAGGTTTTGCCAGAACAATTCTTGCGGATGGGGTTGGAGCTTGCACACCTTTCGTTTCGCCAGCGACTGCGCCCAGTGCGTCCACGCGCTTTCCAGCGTCGGCACCTTGGTCGAAATCGGCACGAGCGACATCGTGAATTTTTCCGCAACGCTCAGGTCGAGCGTATCGAGCCATTCGGCGCGCCCGTTCTGTTCTTCCGTGATGCGCGGATAAAAAAAGCCGTCCGGCACGTCGATGTTGTGCACGAACCGTTTCAAGAGTTTTACCAGCGACGTCTCGCCCGTCACCGACGAGATGCGGTGCAATTGCTCCAGCGACGGCGCCACGGCAAAACCGCTGGCCGGTACGGGCGGGATCTTTTCCTTCATCAAGGAACGCATGACGTCGTGCGTGTCGTCGTCGTAGCCGGCGACGAAACCTTCCTCGTGCACGCCGTAGCGCCCGGCGCGGCCGGCGATCTGCTTGGCGAGCGCGGCCGAGATTTCTTCTTCCTCGACACCGTTGTACTTGACGGCCGTCGTCATGACGATGCGCTGGATCGGCATGTTCAGGCCCATCGCGAGGGCGTCCGTGCCGACGACGATGTCGGCCTGGCCCTCGCGGAACCGCTCGGCCTGGGCGCGCCGCACTTCCGGAGACAGATTGCCGTAGACGGTGGCGACCGACAAACCCATTTCCGTGATCATGTCGCGCCACATCAGCACCTCGCGCCGCGAGAACGCGATGACGGCGTCGCCGCGCTTCAGATTCCGCAGCTTGCGCACGGCGCCCGGTTCCATCGACAGCGGCGCCTTGCGTTTTAACACGTGCACTTCGAGCGGGCATTCCAGGCGCTCGGCCAGCGCCTCGATCGCGCGGCGCGCTTCCGGCGCCCCGACGAGATACACGGTCGACGCCGGCGCGCCGCACACGGCCGCCGTCCACGCGGCGCCGCGGTCGCGGTCGGCCAGCATCTGGATCTCGTCGATCACCGCCACTTGCACGGGCGTCTTCGTGTCCAGCATCTCGACGGTGCTGGCCACGTGCGTCGCGCCTTCGGCCAGGCGGCGTTCCTCGCCCGTGATCAGGCTGACCTTGACCTTGCCGCCGTCGGCGCGCACCGCGTTTTGCAGGCGCTCGTAGTTTTCCAGCGCCAGCAGGCGCAGCGGGGCCAGGTAGACGCCGCTGTCGGCCTGCGCCAGGTGTTCCATCGCGCGGTGCGTCTTGCCGGAATTGGTCGGCCCCAGCAGCGCGACGAAACGGCGCGCCATCTTGCGGGCCACGTCGAACGACGCCGGGTATTCGGCCAGGTTGATGCTTTCCTTGGTGCGCGCGGCGTGGCGTTCTTCCTGCTCGCGCTCGATGGCGTGCAGCAGGCGCTGGCGGATGCGGTCGAACACGAATTCGGCCGGCTCGGACGTCTCCAGCTCTGCCAGCACGTGCAGGAACAGCATCGGGTCGACGCCGAATTCGTCGGCCTGGTCGGCGATCTCGCGCACGAATTCCTCGACCTCCTGGTTCAGGTCGTCGACGGCGTCGCGCGTGGCGCGTTCCTCGACGAGCGCACGCCGCGCCGTCACCTCCATCTTGCGCCACTTGCTCGGCTTGGCCAGCACGCCGCGCGCCGGCACGAGGCGGTAGTCGACGTGCAGCCCCTCCACGCGCACGGCGCCGGCAAAGCGCAGGAAGACGCGGCCTTCCATCTTGACCAGTTCCACGCCGCGCGCGGACAGGTTCAGTTCACGTTCGAGGAAGGCGTCGTCGTCCTGGGTGTCGTCGGCGGCGGGGGGAAAACGGGAGTGGTGTTCGCTCATGTTCCTGGATGCACGGGCTGATCGATGGGATCAATATAACGTCGGTGACGCGGGGACACCGTTCGGCAAGCCACGTGCAATGAAAAAATCGGTAGCATAAAACGTCGTCCCCGCGCAGGCGGGGACGACGGGTCAGCACCGCCGTCCGTATGGGGACGACGGGTCAGGACCTCCGTCCGTACGTGGACGACGGGTCAGGACCGCTGTGCGTGGACGGCGATGAAACGACGCGGACTTTGGCTTAAGCCGCCACGCCCGCCTCATGCGCCTGCTGATCCGCGTGATACGACGAGCGCACCATCGCGCCCACGGCCGCGTGCACGAAGCCCATCTCGTACGCCTTCTCTTCGAACATTTTGAAGGTGTCCGGATGCACGTAGCGGCGCACCGGCAGGTGCGAGTTCGACGGGGCCAGGTACTGGCCGATGGTCAGCATGTCGATATCGTGCGCGCGCATGTCGCGCATCACTTCCAGGATTTCCTCGTCGGTCTCGCCCAGGCCCACCATCAGGCCGGATTTCGTCACGGCGCTCGGGTACTTGGCCTTGAAGTCGCGCAGCAGCACCAGCGAGTGCTGGTAGTCGGCGCCCGGACGCGCTTCCTTGTACAGGCGCGGCACGGTTTCCAGGTTGTGGTTCATCACGTCCGGCAGGCCGTCGGCGAAGATGTTCAGCGCTTTTTCCAGGCGGCCGCGGAAGTCCGGCACGAGGACTTCGATCTTGGTGTTCGGCGACAGCGCGCGCGTCTTCTGGATGCATTCGACGAAGTGGCCGGCGCCGCCGTCGCGCAGGTCGTCGCGGTCGACGGAGGTGATCACGACGTACGACAGGCGCAGGTCGGCGATGGTCTTGGCGAGGTTACCCGGCTCGTTGACGTCGAGCGGGTCCGGGCGGCCGTGGCCGACGTCGCAGAACGGGCAGCGGCGCGTGCACTTGTCGCCCATGATCATGAAGGTCGCGGTGCCCTTGCCGAAGCATTCGCCGATGTTCGGGCAGCTGGCTTCCTCGCACACGGTGACGAGGTTGTTGGCGCGCAGGATGTCCTTGATCTCGTAGAAGCGCGTCGACGGGCTGGCCGCCTTCACGCGGATCCAGTCCGGCTTTTTCAGGCGCTCATGTTGTTCGAGCGGCACGATCTTGATCGGGATGCGCGACGTCTTGCTCGCGCCTTTCTGCTTTTCGCTGGCGTTGTAGGAAGCTGCTGCTGCGGTGCCGTTGTCGATTTCGGAAGTCATGTGCGTAAATGCCCTGGTCGGGCTTTCAGTTGATCGTGGCGGCCTGCGCGACCGCTGCGGTTGAAGAGGGTGCCGTGGACAGATGCTGCACGAGGGCGCTGGCGAGGGCCTGCTGCACGTCGGCCAGCGGCGCGTCGATGCCCATCGTCTTCATGTCCACCGTGGCCAGGCCGGAATAGCCGCACGGATTGATCCAGGTGAACGGCGCCAGGTCCATCGCCACGTTCAGCGACACGCCGTGGTAGGTGCAGCCGTTGCCGCGCACCTTCAGGCCCAGCGCGGCGATCTTGGCGCCGCGGCGCGGACCGTCGGCGATATAGATGCCGGGCGCGCCTTCGACGCGTTCTCCCGCCAGATTATACGCCGCCAGCACATCGATGACCGCCTGCTCGATCTTGTTGACGAACTGGCGCGCATACAGCTTGCCGCCCGGCTTGTTGCGGCGCAGGTCCATCAGCAGGTAGATCACGACCTGGCCGGGGCCGTGGTACGTGACTTCGCCGCCGCGGTCCGTCTGCACCACGGGGACGTCGTGCTCCAGGGTGCTCAGGAGGTGGCCGCGGTCGGCGCCCAGCCCGAGCGTGAACACGGGCGGATGCTCGACGATCCACAACTCGTCGGGCGTGTCGGACGTGCGCGCATCCGTGAAGGCGCGCATCGCGGCAAATACGGGTTCGTAGTCGGCGCGGCCAAGCTCACGGATGACCGGGTCGCGAACGACCGGACGGTTCGCTTGCATGGATAGGATCTTTGAAGGGATACCCCGTCATTATAAGCCAGCCTGATGGCGGGCGCTGCAAACCCCGCCCGGGACGCGGGGCTGGACGCAACAGGTTTTACAGGACGATTTTCACCATCGGGTGCGACGAGAGCTCGCGGTACAGGTTGTCGAGCATCTCGCGGCTGGTGGCGCGCACGATCACGGTCAGGCCCGTATAGGCGCCCTTGGCCGACGGCCGCACTTCCATCTTGCCGGCATGGAAAGTCGGATCGTGGATGGTGACCACTTCGACGATGGCGGTGGCGAAATCGTCGTGCGTCGGGCCCATGACCTTGATCGGGAAATCGCTCGGGTATTCGATGAGGGAATCTTTCGGGTCCATGGCCACTCCTATTCTAAAACAGCATTGTAGCCAAACCGGTCCGACTTCGCCCGATCAGCGCTCCCTCTGGTTCCGCCCGCGCTCGTCGACGTGCTGGTGGTGCGCCTCGGCCTTTGCCGGCGCCGGGGCGGGCGCGGGTGCCGGTGCCGGTGCCGCGGCGGGTGCCGGCCGCGGGGCCATCGGCATGGGCGGCGGCGCCGGGCGCTCGACGGGCGGTGCCGGCCGCTCGACGCGTGCCTCCGTGCGTTCGATCCTCGGCTCCTGCCGTTCGAAGCGCGGCTGCGGGCGTTCGATCCTCGGCTCCGGCCGTTCGAAGCGCGGCTGCGGGCGTTCGAAGCGCGGCTGCGGGGCCGGTGCGACCGGTGCCATCACCGGCTGCGGCTGCGGCTGCGGCTGCGGTTGCGGCTGCGGCTGCGGCTGCGCCGATTGCACCGGCTGCCGGTTGCGGCGCATCTCTTCCAGCTGTTCGCGACGCTCGTCGCGTTCGCGGCGCCAGCCGCCGGGCACGCCCGCGGGCGGCATTGCCTGCGGTTGCTGGATCGTCGGGCCGACCGGCGACAGCGGCTGCGGCGCTTGATGCGGCGTCGGGCTCGTCACGGTGCTCAAGGGCTGCGACGGCAGGTGCGGCGTCGGACTCGTGACCGGCAACCCCTGCGCCGGCGCCGCCTGCGGCACCGTCAGCACCTGTCCCGGCGCGCGCTGGCGCACGAAGCCGTCGCGCTCGCTGCGCCCGGTCTCGATGCGGCGTTCGCGGCCCGGGTCCACGTGGCGGCCGTCCATGCGGGCGATGCCGACCGGGCCACGGTTGGCGTCGCGGTCGCGGTCGCGGTCGTGGTCGTGGTCGTGGTCGTGGTCGTGGTCGCGGTCGTGGTCGCGGTCGTGGTCGCGATCATGGTCGCGGTTCGGCCAGTTCGGCCGCGCCGGCGCGGCGGGCGGCGCGCCCGTCGGGACGTTGCGCACGAGCGCAGGCGGCACCGTCGCGATCGGCGTGCGCGGCACATTGATCCGGCCCGGCCGGCCGAAACGGTCCTGCGGCACGACCGTGAGACCCTGCGGACGGTAGTCGCGCGGCCGGTGCGGGTTGTCGCGCACGTGCTCGTTCAGCCAGCGCAGGTGATTGTCCGGCGCGTGCCAGGTCGGGACGTAGCGGTCGTGCGGCGTCAACGGATACCAGCCGGTGGCGGGCAGCGGATGATGGCGGTCGCGGAAGGTGAGGTTCCAGCCGTCCCCGCCGACCCAGCCGACGAGCGCCGGCGCCCAGACCAGGTGCTCGTGGCGGCGGCCGGGCGCCCAGGCCCAGCGGTTGTGCACGTGCACCCAGCGGCCGTAGTGGAACGGCGCATAGCCCCACGGCGCGTTGTCGACCCAGGTCCAGCCCCACGGGTCGAGCCACGTCCAGCTGCCGTCGCGGTACGGCACCCAGGTGGACGCCACGGTCGGGGTCCACAGCGGGCCGTAGTCGGCGTCCTCGCGCCAGCTGCCGTAGCGGTCGAGGTCTTCGTAGCCCGTCATCTCGCTCGTCACGTAGCGGCTCGAGGCGGCGTTGTCGTCGTAGCGGTCGCGCACGAGGGCCCACTCGTCGAAGGCGTCGCGCACGGCGGCCGACGTGCGCACGTCGTCGTCGCCCACCTCGGCGCGCCGGCCGGCGCGCAGGGTCAGCTGCGAATCGCTGTCCTCGACGAGCGCCACGCCGTCGAACACGGTGACGGCACTGGTGTCGCGCACGCGCTCGGCGTCGATGCGCACACGGCCCGGCTGCTGCAGGCGGATGCGCGCCTGCGGGGTCTCGAGCTCGAAGCCGGCCAGCACATCGGCGTTGAGCACGCGCACGCTGGCGCTGCCGTAGTGCAGGCGCAGGTGCAGCGCGTCGTCGTCCAGCTGCAGCACTTCCAGCGAGGAATCGCCGTCCAGGCGGATCGACGTCGAGCCGATGCGCAGTTCCGTGCGCGCGCCGTCCGCCGTCGTGATCGTGTTGCCGGAGGTGACGGGCCAGTTGACCTGCGCCGCCATCATCTCGGCGCCGATGTCGCTGCCGATGGTGACCTGGCCCTGGGCCAGTGCGACGCGCCCCACGCGCGCGGGCGGATCGGCCGCCGCGGCCAGCGCCGTCAGGGTAGAGAATGCGAGGAGGACGGCTGTTTTCACGACGCGGTTCGGCATGATGTCTCCAGGGGGATAAGGTATTTTTTGTTATGGGCGCAGGCGCACTGCGTCTACTGCATTACAACGCACGGACATCGTACACGGCGACACGAATTACAAATGGTTGCGAAATGTATCGGCCGGATACGAACGTCAGCCGTGGCCGGGCTTGACGAAGAACAGCAGGGCACCGACGGCGACCAGCACGCCGCCGAAGAAACGGTTCTGCATCCTGACGGCGCGCGGATCGCGGAACCAGCGCTGCATGGTCGACGCCAGCAGGGCATAGCCGTGCATCACGGTGGTGTCGATGGTGACCATCGTCGCGCCGAGGATCGCCAGCTGCGGCAGCACCGGCGCATTCTGCGAGATGAATTGCGGCAGCACGGCGACCATGAAGATGATCCCTTTCGGGTTGGTCGCATTGGTCAGGAAACCGGTCAGCACGCGGCGGCCGAACGTCGGATGCGCGGCCAGGCCCGCCGTCGGCACGCCGCTCGCCACGGCTTTCGAACGCCACTGGCCGATGCCGAGCCAGATCAGGTACAGCGCGCCGACGACCTTGACGACGGTGAACGCGATCTCCGACGCGATCAAGAGCGAACCGACGCCGGCGCCGGCGATCGCCAGCACGAGCACGAGGCCCAGCTGCAGGCCCAGCACGGTGGCGCTGGCCTTTTTGAGGCCGTACGCAAGGCCATGCGACATCGACAGGATGGCACCGGAGCCGGGAGAGATGGCGATCAGGGTGCCCGCGACGACGAAGGCGATCCAGGTGGCGAAGCTCATGGGGAAAAGCGGAAGGGAATGGGAAAGGACGCGGGCATGGCACACGGCGCCG
Source organism: Massilia sp. Root335 (assembly GCF_001425685.1). GTDB lineage: Bacteria > Pseudomonadota > Gammaproteobacteria > Burkholderiales > Burkholderiaceae_D > Telluria > Telluria luteola. The sequence continues at coordinate 56,021 of NZ_LMCY01000004.1, forward strand.
GCGATTGCCGGACGGCCGCGGCCAGCCGCGGGGTACTGCTTACTTCTTCTTCGGGTTGACGGCGGCCTTCAGGGTCGCACCGGCAGCGAAGCGCGGGGTCTTCGATGCGGCGATCTTGATGACTTCGCCGGTTGCCGGGTTGCGACCCTTGCGGGCTGCGCGCTTGGTGACCGAGAACGTGCCGAAGCCGGTGATGCCGACCGTGTCGCCTTTTTTCAGACGCTCGGTGATGATGTCGATGATGGTGTTCACTGCATCGTTCGCAGCGGCGCCCGACATCTCGGTACGCTTCGCAAATTCAGCGATCAGTTCGCCTTTTTTCATAAATCCTCCGGGTTGAAAGAGCCGGAAGATTAGCATAATTAATTGCTCTGTGTAATCTTCTTACACGCCATACACCCTGTATTGGCGGGGTTTATGCGATTTAATCGCTCAAGCCGCCGCCGGATTGGCGTCGCCGCTGGCCAGGCGCAGGCGCAGCGCGGCGTTGATCAGCGTCTGGTAACCGGTGCCGGTGCGCTCCGCGCGCAAGCGGAATTCGTCCAGGACTTCGTCGTCGAGATAGATGGTGATGCGGGTCTTGCGCTTGGGAGGGCGGGCACGGCGGCGCGGAACGGTCGGCAGATCGAGATTCGGATTCATGGGCATCTCCTTCAGGTCGGAAAGGCTGCTGCACCGCAGCCAATGTTGTCACTATACGTATCGTCCGGTGCCGTCTGTATGGGAAAGCGACGAGATGCAGATTTTCGGGTTTGAAATGCAGAAAACGCGCCTGAACCGCGATCCTGAACAGATGGCCCGCTCGGTTAAGATGTGGCGACATTGATACTGAGGAGCGGTACATGGCTGCAGGAAGTTTATTGGCACTCATCGACGACATCGCCAGCGTGCTCGACGACGTGGCCCTGATGAGCAAGGTAGCGGCCAAGAAGACGGCCGGCGTGCTGGGCGACGACCTCGCCCTCAATGCCCAGCAGGTAACGGGCGTGCATGCCGACCGCGAGCTGCCCGTCGTGTGGGCGGTGGCGCTGGGCTCGCTGCGCAACAAGGCGATCCTCGTGCCGGCCGCGCTCGCCATTTCCGCCTTCGTGCCGCAGGCGATCACGCCCATGCTGATGCTGGGCGGCGCCTATCTATGCTTCGAGGGTTTCGAAAAGGTCGCCCATAAACTCCTGCACAGCGCCGCCGAGGATGCCGCGCACGAAGAAGAACTGGCGACGGCACTGGCGACCGACGCCGACATGCTCACGGTCGAGAAAGACAAGATCAAGGGCGCGATCCGCACCGATTTCATCCTGTCGGCGGAGATCATCGTGATCGCGCTGGGCGTCGTCAACGAACAGGGCGCCTCGTTCGGCACGCAGGTGGCGGCGCTCGTCGCGGTGGCGGTCGCCATGACGATCGGCGTCTACGGCATCGTGGCCGGCATCGTCAAGATCGACGACCTCGGCCTGTACCTGAGCCGCCGCGCCAGCGCGGCCGCGCGCGCGATCGGCAACCTGCTGCTGGCGGCGGCGCCGCGCCTGATGAAGGCGCTGTCCGTGATCGGCACGGTGGCCATGTTCATGGTCGGCGGCGGCATCATCGGCCACGCGTTCGCACCGCTGCACCACCTGGCGACCGATGCCGCCGCGGTCGTGGCCGGCGTACCGGTCGCGGGCCGCCTGCTGGCGGCCGTCGCGCCGGGCGTGGTCGATGCCGCGGCCGGCGTGCTGGTCGGCGCGGCCGTGCTGGTGGGCGTGACGCTGGTGCAAAAACTGCGCGGCAAGAGGCACTGAGCGATCCGCGGCGGTGCACGCATGCACCGCGCATGCACACCTGTTGCGTCCGTACATCTATGCGGCCTGATTGAATTGACAACGATAACAAGCACGCCCCACTATCAATACGGGCTTGTCGTCAATCAAGCTCGACAGGATTGCGGTATTTCTCAACCCGCCGCCCCGCGGGCCGTGGACCAAGAATAAGGAACAAGAGAATGCAACAACGATTTGTGCCGGAAAAAACCGTACTCGCCCTTTCCATCGCCGCGCTGTTCGCCGGCCCTGTCCTCGCCCAAGCCCAGGACACCACGGCCGACGGCGCCACCGCCACGGTCGTCGTGACCGGTACCCGCGTGGCCAACCGCACGGCGCTCGATACCGCGTCCCCCGTCGACATCATCTCCGCCGACACCCTCAAAACGACGGGTTCGACGGAACTGAACCAGGCCCTGTCGGTGGCGCTGCCGTCGCTGAACTTCCCGCGTCCCGCGCTGACGGACGGCACCGACACGATCCGCCCGGCCACCCTGCGCGGCATGGCGCCGGACCAGAGCCTCGTGCTCGTGAACTCCAAGCGCCGCCACACGTCGGCGCTGGTGAACCTGAACGGCTCGATCGGCCGCGGCTCGGCCGCCGTCGACCTGAACACGGTCCCGTCGGCGATCGTGAAGAACATCGAGGTGCTGCGCGACGGCGCGGCCGCGCAATACGGCTCGGACGCGATCTCGGGCGTCGTCAACGTCCGCCTGCGCACCGACCGCAGCGGCGGCGAAGGCACGCTCACCTACGGCGCCCACGTCACCGAATACGACCTGTTGAACGACGTGGCCCCGGCCGGCGCCACCTGGACCGGCCCGAACTCGCGCAAGCGCACGGACGGCCAGACGACCACCGTCAGCGCCTGGAAAGGCCTGCCGCTGGGCGACTCGGGCTTCATCACCCTCGCCGCCGAATACAAGAACCAGGAGCACGTGGAGCGCAGCGGCTACGACATGCGCCAGCTGTATTCGAAAGTGAACGGCGCCTACGATCCGCGCGAGCTGACCATCAACCGCTTCGACGCCTGGTACGGCGATCCGGAGATGCAGCAGAAGACCGTGTTCGTCAACTTCGGCGACAACCTGACGCCCGACGTGAAATTCTACGGCTGGAGCAGCTACCAGCTGCGCGACGCGCGCTCGGCCGGCTACTTCCGCATGCCGCAGGACTCGCGCAACGTGCAATCGATCTACCCGAACGGCTTCCTGCCGATCATCGCGCCGACCGTCGAAGACTTCAGCGCCGCCGCCGGCATGAGCTGGAGCCTGGGCGAGTGGGACATGGACACGTCGCTCGTGTACGGCCAGAACGGCATGAACTACGACATCCAGAACACGCTGAACGCGTCGATCGGCCCGACCAGCAAGACGGTGTTCGACGCGGGCGGTTTCTCGTACAACCAGCTCGTCTACAACCTCACCGGCGTGCGCAAGTACGACGTGGCCGGCCTCGCCTCGCCGCTGAACGTGGCGGTCGGCACCGAGGCGCGCCGCGAAGGCTACGAGATGCACGCGGGCGAGCCGGATTCCTGGCGCAACGGCGGCGTGATCCTGCCGAGCGGCGTCCCGGCCGCCTCGGGCGCGCAGGTGTTCCCGGGCTTCCGTCCGGCCAACGCGTCGCACACGTCGCGCACCGCGGTCGGCGTGTTCGTCGACGTCGAGGCGAACGTCACCGACAAGCTGCTCGCGTCCGCCGCGATCCGCGAAGAGCACTACAACGACTTCGGCAACAACGTGTCGGGCAAGCTGGCCGGCCGCTTCGACTTCACCAAGAACTTCGCGCTGCGCGGCTCGGTGCAGAACGGCTTCCGCGCGCCGTCGCTGCAGCAGCAACGCTTCACGTCGACGTCGACCAACTTCATCAACGGCATCCCGTACGAGATCACGACGTTCACGCCGAACGACCCGGTCGCCGTCGCGCTGGGCGCCAAGCCGCTGAAAGCCGAGAAGTCGACCAACTTCTCGCTCGGCGCCGTGATGCGTCTCGCCCCCGTCAGCCTGACGGTGGACGCCTACCGCATCAACGTGCGCGACCGCATCGTGCTGTCGGAAAACCTGACGTCGACCGCGGTGCGCAACTACATCGTGTCGCAGGGCTTCTCGGGCGTTGGCGGCGGCCGCTTCTTCATCAACGGCGTCAACACCAACACCGAGGGCGTGGACGTCGTGGCCAGCCTGCCGTACAACGCGGGCGCCGCGGGCCACTTCGACTTCACCCTGGCCGGCAACGTCAACCATACGCACGTGACCAAGGTCCCGACCACCGCCCAGCTGGCCGCGCTGAATCCGGCGCCCGTGCTGTTCGACCGCGTGAACGTGCTGACCCTGGAAAAGGGCCAGCCGAAGAACAAGATCACGGCGAGCGCCAACTGGAAGCTGAACCAGTGGGGCGTGACCGCGCGCGCCACCCGCTACGGCGACGTGCTGGCGCCGGGCACGACGGCCGCCTTCGACTACACGCTGAAGGCCAGGACGATCGTCGACCTGGAAGCCCGCTACGCGCTGACCCGTCAAATGAGCCTGGCGCTGGGCGCGGACAACCTGTTCGACCAGTACTCGGAAACGCTGCCGCCGGCGCTGAACACGACCAGCAACACGCCGTTCTCGAACTACACCCCGTTCGGCAACAACGGCCGCTACGTGTATGCGCGCGCGACGTACAGCTTTTGATTACGCTTGACTGAACGACGGCGTATCGTGAAGAAGCCCCTGAGCAGGGGCTTCTTTTTTTGAGAACCGAACTATTGCCCGGCAAAGCTTCCAGTCGTGGCGATCAACTCGGCACCGCAAGTGGTCTTGTGCCCTTCGTAGGCGACCGCGATTCCATCGATGAGATGATGCGGATCGCCCTCGGCAATCGTGCAGTGTTCATGGCCGTTGATCGGACAACTGCATGGATCGCCGACACGGGCGACCGCAATGCCGTCGACCGTGAAATGCGTCGCGCTGACGCTTTCGACCTTGCCGCCATGGCTCGTGCCGTCGCCGAGACGAATGACATTGCGCATGATTCAGCCTTTGTGGGGCGGCGGGGCGTCTTCGCTGCGTTCGCCCTTGGCGTCGGTTGCGGGCGTTCGTGCCGCCACGTCGGCATGCGAGGGCGCATCGTCGTAGCCGACCAGTTTCCATACGGTCGCCGTACGGTAGGAAGGGATTTCACCCTTGAGCTTTTGCCATAAGGACGGTTTGCCCAACGTAATTGCATGGGGCATGATGTCGCCAGCCTTGACGTGCTGGCTCCCGCCGCCGTTCTTGTCCGGTGCGTCGTCGGATGCCCACCAGCCAGTTTGCGGGCAGGTGCGCCCGGTTGCGGCAAGCTCGCCCAGGGGACGGCGCGGTCCGGCATCGGCGACGTTTGCCGGCGCGGTGTCCGTCGGGCGTACACGGATCGTGCTGGTGATCCGGTCCCAGACCGCGACGGCTTCGTCATCGGTCAGGCTGGCCTTGGTTGCTCCGGCGACATTGTCGTCAACGCCGGTCTGCATTCGTATGTCCAGATACGGTTTGTAGGGGTCCGACGGCACACCCTTGAAATCCATGCCGAAGTCATGGATCGGATGGGCTTCCGGCTGGTCCGGCGTGTGCGACAAGGCCTCGAAGCCGCCCACCCAGTCATGGATCTGACGATCTCCCCTGCGCAGGTATCTGGTCTTCAATCGAGGGTGATTCGGGTCTTCGGCTTTCAGTCTCTTCTCGAGCCGCTCGAGTTGCCATTTCAGCGAGTTACTTTCGTCATTATGCGGATTCGATGGCCGGACGAAAATCGACAAGTGCGTGTCCGGGAATTCCTTCAGCCGGAAGCCGACGCGGATCAGTTCGCCCAGGTGCGCCTTGTCGGCGGCCGGATCATCCGGCAGGAAGGCATATTCGATGCAGTTGCCGGGCTCGGTAGGGATTTCGTTTTCGGGCAGTCGACGCAGGCGGCGGGCGATGCTTTTTATGTCCGCGATAGTTTCGTCTTTTTCGTCTCGCATAGGACGAGAATCGATGACGACGCCGTCCTTGTTCATTCTGAAATACCCGTTGATCTTGAGGTCATCGAGGGACTCAAAATCCTCATACCCGGTAACTATTTTTCCTTCCGGCTGGCTTATTTCGTCAATAGCCAAGAGCAACGGTACATAATTTTTATTAATATTCTTTTCACTTTTTAGTTTATCTATGAATTTTTTCTCGAGTTCTTTAACCTCATCCACTCCATCAGGATAAACGGCAACGCCAAGAGGAACACTGACATCGCCCCATGCTACCGTCGCCGACACCGGCACGTCGACCAGGAATCGCCCGAAGCAAACAGTTTTGGTTTTTTCGAACATCGCTTGCAGGCGCGGCGTAAGTTTCGTCATATTCGGCGTCCTCCATTCTCTTGGATTCGGGTCACAGGCGATCAGCGCCAACATGGCGGCACAAAGAAAAAGCGGACGGATGCGTTGGAACGTATTCATATAAGGATTCTCCTTAACATGTCCACGCTGCGCTCTGGGCAATGCGCACGATGCTGTACAACGTCGACGCGATGGCACGCGGGTCTTTATAACTGGATTGATGTTCGTAACCGGTCTGACGAAAAATCCCCTTGAAGACGCCACTTCTCAATTGATGATCGGCCGACTTGGCGGACACGGTTTGGTCGCCTGGCGCCGAAGGGGGAAGAATGGTCGCGAATATCGATGTCGGCGTTTCTTCATTGAAGGGCAGCGCGCCGATATTGTTGTCATCAGGATCGTAACGTACGAGTTCAACTCTGCCTTGCTTGGTGTCGCTCAGAATAGGCCAGCCCTGCCAGCCCGCGAGATTGGCGCAGTTCTTGTCGATTTCCCATATGACTTCGCCAAAGCTCCGCCGCGCCGAGTCTGCGCCATAGTGCGCGTAACTATTGGGATGAAATGTGTTTACGATCTTCTGATGGAAAATCCGGGTCTTATCGAGATAATTGCATGTCCGCTTAAATGTACCTCCTCCGTGGCCTGCTTCCAGACCGGACGGATTGATCCAGTCTTCCCTAAATAGCGAATACCACTTACCCTTTATCTTGTATATTTCACTGTACGGGTTGCCTTGCTTGGGCCATGTCTCCAGATCGCGGCCATTGTGCGTCACGCGCAACCAGCCATTCCCATAGGACTCGCTCGGCAACAGTTCCAAGCCGCCTCGCGCATTTGCCAATACTGCCGTGACCTCGTCGCCATGATTGCCAGCCACCTTGGCCGCAAGACTTTCCTCAGGGGCCGACATGATGCCCGGATCCTCGAAACCTGCACGCATGCGCTTGTAGGCGGCCGGGGCGCCGATCGCGGGCATCACGCCGTGTACGATGCCCAGCACTTTGTCCCGCAAGTTGCCGTAATCGGGATGCACTAGCGCCCGCCCCACGATCCCGCCCATGGAGTGTGTCACGACGATCACCTGGTTGCATTCATAGCCGGACTGCTTGAACTCGTCGATGACCCGGTTGATGCGGACGGCGATCAGCCTGGCGCTGTCGCCATTGGACTGCAGCCAGTTATAACCAAATGCATACACGGCAAACCAACAACCGGTGACGACTTTCCTGAGTTCATCCTCGCTCAACGCCTGCTGTGGCAAGGTGGGATCGGCAAGCCAGGTGTTGGGATCAACGCCGATGACATCGCGCCACTCATGACGTAGCTTGCCGTCAGAAAAAGTATTGTTGAGGCGCGATTCAAGATGCTGAAGCAATTCCCCATAGCTCTTAAAGAAAACTTCTCCCCAGCCGCGCGCCCGCGCCTTTTGCACGGCGGTGCGCCTGTTCTTCGCGGTAGGCGAATCGTCGGTCAGCAACGGCGAATCGAAGGTCTTATCGAGTTTGATATTGCCATGCCGACCATCGCCGCTGACATCGGAAGGTCCGGAGGGATCGTAGATATCGACCGTTGTTTGCAGGGGATCCAGCCGCAGTTGGCGCTCTGCAGGGCTTTCGGTGGCCGCACCAGTGATATTCGATGGGCCTAGGACATCCGGTCGCCACGCGATATTGTCTTTTCTGTGCAGTTCATTTTGCCTCTGCTCACTCATGCGCAGATTCGATCCCATGATCCCCGGTAGAAAAATGATCGGTAATACTTTTTTGGGAAGAAACTTGGCGCACTGAGGTTTCTTGTCCTGCTTTGGCGTCGCAAAGCCGTCGGCCTTGCGTGCGGCGTTCTTGTGTTGCTGCGCGGGTAGCGGGTGTTCTGCGTTCGTCATCGTATTGATCCACCTGTCAGTCGTCGAGTGCTTCAACGGTATAGCGTCCGAAGGGAATGGCACTGCTGAAACGCTCGGTCAGGCCGGTCGCATCGGTCCTTCCTTCGATCGTGCGCCCGTCTTCCGTCGTGATCCGATAACGCTGGTTCTTCATCGGTTCGTCGGTGCCTACCCAGCGCAGAACGGTTTGCTGGTCGTGCGCCTCTTCGTTGGCCGGCGACACGACGCCTGCGGGGTTGCCGCCGCCCGGGCGGATATGCGCGAATGTCGACGATTTGATCGTGTGTTCGCCACTGCTTTGCTGTGTAATGGTGCCGCCACCAATATCCACTTGAGCGCCTTGCGATACGACACGTACCTTGGGCGCCTGCAGCACGATTTCCTCGGACGCCGTCAGCACGATGCGCTTTGAGGAAGTAAGTTCGATGTCGTCGCCATGGGTCTGCAATTCGACCTTGCCGCTGGCCGCAATGAGTTTGATGCCGAGCCGATGGGCGAACAGGCTGATACTCTCCGACACACGTGCCAGTAATTTCCTGCCGACCGAAAGCTGAGTATTACCGAGACTCAGCACATCGATATGCGTTTGTGCGCCTATCGCAACGTTGTCCTGGCTCGTCATTGCCAAGCCTGCGGGTGCGGACAGCGCCACCACGGGTTGGCCACCGTCGCCTGCGCTGCCGTTTCCGGTATTGCTGCCGCCTTCCCATTGGTTCAGGTAACCAATCAGTTGCTTGAGCTGCTTGTCATCGGTCCCGTCGGCATGGTGCGCTGCCGACAATTCGGACACATGGTGCAGCACACCTTGCAACGCTTCGACCAGACCGGTCAACTCGCTACGATCCAATTGTTTGCCGCTTGCTCGTTGCCGCGCAGCGGCACTGATGAGCACACCTTGGGCGCCTCGTATCGCGACGGCATGGTCACTGCGCAGCTCTGCTCCCTCTCCCCGCGCCTCGCCTTTTCCCGCGCTGCGGGGATGGGTGAGCCAGCCCAGATTCAATTCGGCATGGCCGTGTTGGGATGACAACTGGGCATTGATCTGCCCCGGCGTGTCATCCAACCGTAGCTGGTTATACCGAGTTCCTTGCGCTTCCTTGCTTTTGATACCGGCCAAGTACTTATTCCCAGGCAGCGCTCCAATGCGACTGAATGAAGGCGGCGGTGCCGCGCCGCCGTAGACCTGCGCTACGATGACTGGCTTGTCCGGGTCGCCGCCAAGGAAATCGACGAGGACTTCATCGCCCACACGAGGCAGCGTAATCGTCCCCCAGCCATTGCTGGCCCACGTGCTGGCGACACGTACCCAGGCGGAGTCCCGGTCACTATTGCTTGCGCCGGCACCATGTGCATGGACATGGTCTTCTTCACGGGTGCCCGGGAAGCGCACCTTGACCCGCCCGTATTCGTCGCAATGTATTTCTTCGCCGGGCGGCCCGACCACGATCGCGCTCTGCAACTGTGGTCGTGACAGATCGGTACGTGGATCGAAAGCTGGAACAATCGGGATATCACGCCGCACGCAGGAAAAGCGGTTGGTATAACGCGTAGCGCGCTCCTCGCTGGCCTGCTGCAGACCGTTATTGGACTGACCGTCGCCCCAACGGTTAAGCGCAAACAAGCGCCGAACCCGGTCGTCGATCGTCTTCGGAAGATTGTTCTCCGCGTCGACCTCGAGGCCTGTAATAACGAATTCCCGATCTTTCGCGGGATGCGTGTCAATCTCGTAATGGCCGCTCAGGGCAATCCATTGACCGACACACAAAGTGCGCACACTGCCTTCTCCGTAAAAGCACTTGGATTCGTATTCATGGCGCTTCATGCGCAAGTCGCCGAGTTTCAGATAGTCGCCGTCGCTGTCGCCCGCATGCGGCACGTCGACAAGATAGTCGTCGAGACCGGCTGCGAATCGATTACCTGTTCCGCCCTGAGCGACGCAAGACGACGCATAGCTGGTCATTGGACGGCCCTGCATGCAATCCCAGCTGTGACGGGTCGCCTTGCCCGGCTTGAGCCTTCGTACCGGACTCCAGGCGGTAATAGTGTCCCGCTCTTCCGTCCCATCGTCCCGGTGATAACGCACAGTACCAGCGACGTTTTGCGGCAGCGTATATGCGTCGTCGCACAACACCAGGAAGTGGGATGAGACACCGGTCTCTCGCGGCTGGCTGGATTGCCCGGCGCGCATGAACCACGCGATGCCGCGTCGTTTCCATAGCCGGCGCAGAAAGTCGGCATCGGATTCGTTGTGCTGCATCGTGAATTCCCGTTTCGGGTAACTCCCGGAAACGTGCGACCAATCCACGTCGAATGCCTTGGCAAGCACGGGATTGGTCTGGCGCCACTCATTCAGAATGACTTCGGTGATTTCCAGTTCATTCATGTTGCGGAAAACCCGGGTATTGATCCGGTGCGCCATCAATGCCAACGCATCGCGCATGACCAGCTCGTACGTGGCGAGCCCGCCATCGCTCTGGCCGGCGGCGGCTTGCGCCACAATGCCGCAGACGGCATGTAAATCGCCGCGGTCCGTCACGAACTGGATTTCAGCAGGCAAGGCGATGAATTCCTTCAACTGGAGATCGGCGTGCGTCGAAACGCAGAGAAGCCGATAATCCACGCCACCACACATCGTTTCGGTTCCAGTAACGCGCTTGATCATCAAAACGTTGTCTAACACGTGCTTCGCATGCGACAGCCGCAAACGGATGGGGCGTCCTGTGCCGGACCAGCCATTGAAAGTCTCTGTCGAAACCCTGAGATCCAATCTAACCTCCTATCCGGAAAACCCGCTTCGACAATTCGGAAGTCGCAATCACCAGCAAATCAGGCGTGCATTGATCGATGGTACGGACGGGAGCGTGGCGAAATATGACGTTAATCAAATTCCGGCTAGCATCAGTGGCGATTGAGGTAACCTCGGATTCCGGACATTACCGCCAAGCTTCCGCAGCGTGTTCGAGCGGGAAGCCGACGTGGCGAGCTGCGCAACGAAGCGTCCAATGCTAGTATCGAGGTAAAGATATTCTTTGGCCCGACGCGATACGTCGCCACTCTTCTGGCTAGGCAAACATGACCATCACGATCACCGCATTCGAACGTTCACCGGACGGCGGCCGCGGCCTCGCGCGCGACACGCGCGTGCGCTGGGCGCTGGAGGAAGCAGGGCTGCCGTACGACGTCCGCCTCGTGTCGTTCCGCGCGATGAAGGAACCCGCGCACCTGGCCCTGCACCCGTTCGGCCAGATTCCGACCTATGAAGAAGACGGTCTCGTGCTGTTCGAGACGGGCGCGATCGTCTTTCATATTGCCCAGCACCACGGCAACCTGCTGCCGGCCGACGACCACGCCCGGGCGCGCGCGGTCACGTGGATGTTCGCCGCCGTCAACACGGTGGAACCGCCCATCCTGGAACTCGTCACGGCCCGCATCTTCGAGGGCGACAAGCCCTGGACCAAGGAACGCCTTCCGCTCGTCGAGGAGCGTGTCCGCGACCGCATGAAACAGCTGTCGGCGCGCCTGGGCGATGCCGACTGGCTCGACGGCGCCTTCAGCGCGGGCGACCTCATGATGGTGTCGGTGCTCCTCCGGCTGCGGCCGTCCGGCATCCTGGACGAGTTCCCGGTCCTGGCAACCTACGTCGCGCGCGGTGAGGCGCGGCCCGCCTACCAGCGCGCGTTCGAGGCGCAGCTGGCCGTCAACGCGCCCCATCCCTGACGCCACGCGCCCCCCGTGCGCCCTTACGGCGCGACTTCTTCACCTGGGCCGGACCGGGCGTGCCGGCCTTCATCGCATTCGTCTTCATTTTCTGGTTCATGGTGGCCAAGCCGATTTAGAATCCTTGCTTCGCCAACCAGGAAAGGTTCACCATGCCTCGCATCGGCCGCACACCACTCGGTCTCGCCCTGCTGTTCGCTTTCGGCGCCGCAGCGCACGCCGCACCCGCCGCACCCGCCTGGGTCGCGCGCAGCGACGCCCTTACGCAGCCGGTATTGAAGGACACCGGTAAATACCAGCCCGAGGAATCCACCGCGCTGGGCGACGAAAGCGTCGACACCCAGGTCGCCGACTTCAAGCCGCGCGTCTACGAGCGCGCGCTGGACGACACCGAAAAACGCCTGGCCGTACTCCGCCGCGAGCGCGCGCAAGAGAACGACGTCAAGGTGCGCCAGGACCTCGACATCCTGATCGACTCGCGCGAAAAGATCATCGCCACCATGAAGCTGGAGCACCAGTACCTGCTCGATTACACCAACGTGGGCGAGCTGGTGTACGGCGGCCTGCGCGCCCTGCTCGACCCGCGCAACAAGCCCGAGCGCCAGAAGCTGGCATTGGTCCGCCTGAAGCGCTATGCCGGCAAGGAAGCGGGATATGCCCCGATCGCGACGATCGTGCGCGCCCGCGGCGAGGAACGCCTGGCGAACAAGGCGCTGATCGGCCCGTACGTGAACGAAGTCGAGGAAGGCCTGAACAACAACCAGACCTATATGGACGGCATCGAAGCGATGTTCAGGAAAGCGAACATCACGGGCTGGGAAAGCGACTTCGCGGCGTTGAAGGCGCAGGTCAAGGACTACGACGACTGGGTGCGCAACCGCATCCTGCCGCGCACGCGCAAGGAAGTGCGCCTGCCGGAAGCGATCTACGTGAACCGCCTCGCCAACGTCGGCGTCGACATCGCGCCGGAACAGATGATCGAGCGCGCCGCCTTCGACTTCCAGGAAGTGCGCGACGAGATGCAGGTCGTGGCGGGCACCATCGCCGCGCGCAACCACCTGCCGTCGTCCGACTACCGCGACGTGATCCGCGAACTGAAAAAATCGTCGATCGCGCCCGACCAGCTGCTGCCCTACTACCGCGAGCGTCTGAAGGACATCGAAGGCATGGTGCGGGCCCACGACCTCGTCACGCTGCCCACGCGCGAAGCGAGCATCCGCACGGCCACGCCGGCCGAAGCGGCGCAGACTCCGGCGCCGTTCATGAACCCGCCACGCATGATCGGCAACACGGGAGAATACGGCGAGTTCGTGATTCCGCTGTCGAACCCGAACGCGAAGTCGAAGGCCAAGATGGACGACTTCGACTTCTCCGCCATGGCCTGGACCCTGACCGCGCACGAGGCCCGCCCGGGCCACGAGCTGCAATTCGCGTCGATGGTGGAGCAAGGCATGTCGGTGGCGCGCGCCCGCTTCGCCTTCAACAGCACCAACGTCGAAGGCTGGGGCCTGTATTCGGAAGCGATGATCCTGCCGTACATGCCGCCGGAAGGCCAGCTCGTGTCGCTGCAGGCGCGCCTGCTGCGCATGGCGCGCGCCCTGCTCGACCCGCAGATCAACCTGGGACGCATGACGCCCGCGCAGGCGAAAAGCTTCCTGATGCGCGAAGTCGTGCTGTCCGAACCGTTCGCGCAATCGGAAGTCGACCGCTACGCGTACCGCATGCCGGGCCAGGCGACCGCGTATTACTACGGCTACGTAAAACTGCGCGCGCTGAAGACGCAGGCCGAGATCGCGCTGGGCGACCGTTTCAGCCTGAAGGCCTTCAACGATTTCATCATCGCCCAGGGCATCCTGCCACCGGCGCTGATGAAACAGGCCGTGCTGGACGATTTCATTCCGGCGCAGCTGGGCAGGGTCGCCGCGAAATAACGCGGCGTCCGGACCGGAAGACCCCACGCGGACCGTGCGCCGCCGGACCGCGCGTTGCGGCGACAATATCGTCCCGTCCCGCGCGGACGGCCGGTCAACCGATGGAGGACAGCGATGCGGGCTTACCAGATCTTACCCGGCGATGGCATCGACGGGCTGCGGTGCGTGGATTTTCCCCACCGTGAACTGGGCAATGGCGAAGTGCGCATCCGCGTGCACGCCGTCGCGCTGAACTACCGCGACCTGATGGTCGCCAGGGGCGACTACCTCGTCACCGTCGACGATCCCATCATCCCCTGCTCGGACGGCGCCGGCGAAGTCGTCGCGACCGGCCACGGCGTCACGCGCGTGCAGCCCGGCGACCGCGTCGCGGCCTCGTTCTTCCCGCACTGGCACGACGGTCCGACCGGCCCCGATAAAATCCGCCACGCGCTCGGCGGCGACATCGACGGCATGCTGGCCGAGGAAGTCGTGCTGGACGAGGATGCCCTGGTCAAGATACCGGCCGGAATGCCTTTCGTCGACGCGGCCACGCTGCCCTGCGCCGGCGTGACGGCGTGGAACGCCATCTTCGAATCCGGCAACGACGTCCGTCCCGGCGACACCGTGCTGCTGCTGGGGACGGGCGGCGTCAGCATCCTCGGCCTGCAGCTGGCCCATGCGGCGGGGCTGAACACGATCGTCACCTCGTCCAGCGACGCCAAGCTGCAGCGCGCGCAGGCGCTCGGCGCGCGCCATCTCATCAACTACCGCGCGACGCCGGAATGGCAGGAAGAGGTGCTGCGCGCGACCGGCGGCGCGGGGGCGCAGGTGGTGCTGGAAGTGGGCGGCCAGGGCACCGTCAACCGCTCGATCGCGTCCGCCGCGATGGGCGGCAGCATCGCCATCATCGGCGGCGTCAGCGGCGCCGGCGGAGACGTCAACCCGGCGACCCTGCTGGCCGGGGCCAAGCGGCTCGTGGGCATCTTCGTGGGCAGCCGCGCGATGCTGGAAAAGGTCGTGCGCTTTGCCGACGCGACCGGGCTGCAGCCCGTCGTCGACCGCGTGTTCACGTTCGACCGGGCGCGCGAGGCCTACCGCCACATGGCGTCGGGATCGCATTTCGGGAAGGTCGTGATCGCAGTGGCGTGAGCGTCAAGGCCGCTGGATCGGCACCAGATCGATCTCGAACAGCTTCGGCCACAGCTTGCCCGTCACGTACAGGCGATGCTGCTTCGGCTCGTAGGCGATGCCGTTCAACACGGCGTCCGGATTCGTCGTCCCGCGCTGGTCGGGCGGCAGCAGGCCGGTACAGTCGATCCAGCCGACGACGTTGCCGCTGTCCGGGTCGATGCGCGCAATGACGTCCGTGCCCCACACGTTGGCAAAGATCTGGCCGTCGACGACCTCGAGTTCGTTGAGCCGGGTGATCGGCTTGCCCTCGGCCGTCACGCGGATGCGGCGCTGCTCGTCCAGCGTTTTCGGATCGAGGACGCGGATCTCGGCCGTGCCGTCGCTCATGTAGACATGGTGCGCGTCGCTGGCCAGGCCCCAGCCCTCGCCCTTGTAGTTGAAGCGGCCCTTCAATGCGAACGTCTTCGCGTCGAACAGGAAGCCGACGTTCGACTGCCAGGTCAGGCCCACGATGGTGTCGCCGACGGCCGTCGAGCCCTCGCCGAAATACTCGTCCGCCAGGTCTTTCTTTTGCAGGACCTTGCCGCTTTTGAGGTCGACCTTGCGCAGCGACGAGCGGCCCTTCTGGCCGGTGGACTCGTACAGGTGGCCGTCCTTGAAGAACAGGCCTTGCGTGAACGCTTGCGGATCGTGCGGATAGGTGTTCTTGACGAAGAAGCCGTACACGGGCAGGGCAGCGTGAGCCGCGCCGGCGGATGCGATGGATGCGGCGGCAAGCGCGAGGGAAGCGACGATTTTCATGGGACTCCGCGATCGGGGATGGTAACGCAGGATGGTAACGCAGTCCGGCGACCGGTGGTAAGCTGGCGCCATGCAAAGAAAGACCATCACCTATCTGCACCTGGCGTCCGACGCCGACCTGCCCGACCTGGGCGCGCGCCCGCCCTTCCTCGCCGTCGTGCTGGCCGAGGAAGAGGTCGCGGAAATGTGGCTGTGGGACGCCGCCCGCTGGCTCGTCGCGTCCGGTGCGCGCTACGTGCAGGCCTGGGGCAAGGATGCCGGAGCCTGGACCGAGGCCGTCGACGATGCGGCGCTGGAAGCCGTCGACTACGACGATGCGCCCGACGACCGGCAGGTGCTGACCGCCGCGCACGATCCCGCGGACGAAGAGTTCGACGAGGTGTTCTGGTTCACCAAGCACCGCGCCGCGCACCCGTTCCTGTCCCTCGACGCGGTGCTCATCGTGCACATCGCGCCGGCGCCGCGCAAGGAAGCCATCGAAGCGGCCTACGCCGACGCGTAAAACGCGTTCGGCGCGGTCAGCGCGCCGCCGCCAGCTCCGCGGCGAGCAGGCGCACCAGCTCGGCCGCCGGCAACGCGCGCGCCAGCGGAAATCCCTGGCCGGCCCAGTTGACCGTGAAATCCTGGTTGCCGGCCTTCGTGGCCGCGGCGTTCAGCGCCTTCACGGCATCGTAGGCGATCGGATAATCCGGCAGCGGCGGATGGCCGGGCGCGCCGATCTCGCTGAATAAACGGTTCACCAGGCCGCGCGCGGGACGGCCGGACACGACGTCCGTCACCGTCGTGATCACGCCCTCCCCCGCCTGCATCAGCGCGCGGTGATGCGTTGTCGCCGACGACTCCGGGCACAGGATGAACGCGGTGCCCATCTGGGCGCCGCTGGCGCCCAGGCGCAGCGCGGCGGCGATGCCGTTCCCGTTCATGATGCCGCCCGCCGCGATCACCGGGATGCGCACGGCGTTCGCCACCAGCGCCGTCAGGGCGAACGTGCCGATGGCCGGGTCGCCGCGCTGCGGATCGAACAGGCCGCGGTGGCCGCCGGCCTCGTAGCCCTGGGCGACGACGACGTCGATGCCGGCCGCCTCCACCTGGCGCGCTTCGTCCACCGACGTCGCGCTGGCCAGCAGCACGATGCCGGCATCCTTCAGCGCCTGGATGCGGCGCGCGTCCGGCAGGCCGAAGTGAAAACTGACGACGGCCGGCCGCGCTTCCAGCAGCACGTCGAGCATGGGATCGTCGTCGACGAAGCTCGTATAGATTTCGCGCAGGCCGGCCGGCGGCCGGGCGCCGTTGGCGGCGAAGTGCGGAGACAGATAATCGAGCCAGGCCGCTTCGCGCGCGGCGTCGGCCTGCGCGGGACGGTGGCAGAACACGTTGACGTTGAACGGCCGGTCGGTCAGGCGGCGCACGTCGGCGATGGCGGCGCGGCCCTGCTCGGCGTTGCCGGCACCGACCGAGATCGAGCCGAGCGCGCCCGCCCCGGACACGGCCGCGGCCAGCGCCGCCGTCGAGACGCCGGCCATCGGGGCCTGGATGATGGGCACGTCGATGCGCAGCAGGGACAGCAAGTCTGGTTTCATGGTGGGCTCCAAACTGGTTCGTGATCCGACGAGTATAACGCCGCCGGCGCGCAGGCGTGCGGTGCGGGGGCACGAGGGCGCGGGCGCCAAACGATATAAACCGTTTTCGTCCGGCGCATGGACGAGCCTCGCCGGCGTTTTTGCGTTAGGATTCCCGGTGCCCGCGGCGCGCGAGCTTTTGAATTTTCGTTTGGCAACAAAAAGGATGGCAATGGACAGTATCGACCTCGAAGTGCTGCACGCCTGCGACCAGTGGCTGCGCGCCGGCTGGCGCTGCGAGTACGTGACCGTCGTGCGGACGTGGGGATCGAGCCCGCGGCCGGAAGGCGCGACGATGGCGATCCGCGCCGACGGCGTGGTCGTCGGCTCGGTCTCGGGCGGGTGCATCGAGGACGACCTGATCGCCGCCGTGCGCGAACAGGGCATCGTGCGCACCGCGCCGGAAGCCATCACCTACGGCATCTCGGCCGACGAGGCGCACCGCTTCGGCCTGCCCTGCGGCGGCACGATCCAGCTCGTCGTCGAGCCGCTCGGGCCGCACAGCCGCATGGACGAACTCCTGGCTCTCGCCCAGCGCCGCGTGCTGACCCGGCGCACGCTCGACCTGAAAACCGGCGCGGTCGCACTGGCGCAGGGCGAAGCGGACCAGCAACTGCGGATGGACGGCGACACGCTCGTGACGATCCACGGTCCGCGCCTGCGCATGCTGATCATCGGCGCCGGCCAGCTGTCGCAATTCCTGGCGCAGATCGCCGTCGGCCTGGAATACCAGGTGACCGTGTGCGATCCGCGCGAAGAATACCGCGCCAGCTGGAACCTGCCGGGTGTCGACGTCGTGCACACGATGCCGGACGACGTCGTGCTGGACATGAAGCTGGACAGCCGCAGTGCCGTCATCGCCCTCACCCACGACCCGAAACTGGACGATCTCGCCCTGATGGAAGCGCTGAAAACGGACGCGTTCTACGTCGGCGCCATCGGTTCGCGCGCCAACAATGCGCGGCGGCGCGAGCGCCTGCGCGAATTCGACCTCACCGAGGACCAGATCGCGAAGCTGCACGGCCCCATCGGCCTGTACATCGGCAGCAAGACACCGTACGAGATCGCCGTCTCCATCCTCGCCGAGCTGACGGCCGTGAAAAACGGCGTGCCGCTGCCGGTGCAGATGACCGTCGAACACGGCAAGGCGCTGGCCCGCGACCTGCCGGCCGATCCGCTGGCTGCCTAGCTATTCAGCAGCAGGACGGCCAGCACGAGCATCGTCGCGCCCGTAAAAGCTTCGACGGCGCGCCAGACGGCCGGACGCGCCAGCACGAACGCGCAGCGGCGCGCGCCCAGGCCCAGCACCGAAAACCACAGCAGCGACGCCGTCATCGCGCCGGCCGCGAACGATGCGCGGTGGCCGGCGGCGAGGCTGCTGCCGACGGCGCCCAGCAGCACGACGGTATCCAGGTAGACGTGCGGATTCAGCAGCGACATCGCGAGCACGATGCCCAGCGCGCGCGAAGCGGTTGCCGCGGCCTGCCCGCCGTTGGCCGCGCCCGGCGCCGCCGCCCCGCGCCAGCAGCTCGACAGACAGCGCACGCCGTACCACAGCAGGAACGCCGCGCCGCCCCAGCGGGCCGCCAGCAGCAGCGCCGGCGAACGTTCGATCAATGCGCCGAAACCGGACATGCCCAGTGCGATCAGGGCGACGTCGATCAGGATGCACGTGGCGACCGTCAGGACGACGTGGCGGCCCGCGACCCCGGTGCGGATCACGTGGGCGTTCTGGGCGCCGATCGGCATGATCAGGCTGGCGCCCATGCCGAGGCCTTGTAAAAAGACCGGTTGTGAAAACATGTTGGCTCCTCATCGATATTGCGGAGCAGCATGCGTCCCGGACGCGTCTTCATCAATTATATTAATGAAATCTAAGGTTCATTAAGTCAGGCTAATCCAAGATGAAAATCGATCCGCGCCGCAGCGAGGCGTTCGTCGCCGCCGTCGACAGCGGCAGCCTGGAGCAGGCAGCCGCCCTGCTGAACGTGACGCCGTCCGCCATCTCGCAGCGCATCGCCGCGCTGGAGCACGACCTGGGCACGCCGCTGCTCGTGCGCGCCCGGCCCTGCCGGCCGACGGCGCCCGGCATGCGCCTGCTGCAATTCCTGCGCCGCCGCGCGCTGCTGGAAGACGAGTTCTTCGCCGAGCAGCAGAGCGATCCGGGCCCGGTGCGCGTCGCGCTGGCCGTCAACAACGACACGCTGGCGACGTGGCTGCTGCCGGTGCTGGCGCCGGTGCTGATCGACGAAGGGCTGCTGGTGGAATTCGTCACGGGCGATCAGAGACACACGTTCGCGCTGCTGGAACAGGGGCTCGCCCTCGCCTGCGTGTCGGGCGAGACGGAACCGATGCGCGGCTGCACCGTGAGTCCGCTGGGCGTGATGCGCTACCGAATGGTGGCGGCGCCGCGCTTCGCCGCGCGCTGGTTCCCCGGCGGGATCACGAGAGAGGCCGCGCGGCGCGCGCCGGTGATGGTGTTCGACCGCAACGACCGGCTGCAGACGGCCTTCCTGCTGCAGCACTTCGGCCTGCCGGAAGGCGCGTACCCGTTTCACTATGTGCCGTCCAGCGATCCGTACGTGCAGGCGATCCGCCTGGGTCTCGGCTACGGCCTGCTGCCGCTGGAACAGTGTGCGGACATGCTGGCCGGCGGCGTCCTCGTCGACCTGACGCCGCACCTGCACGTGGACGTGTCGCTGTACTGGCACGCCTGGCGCATTCAGCCGCCGCGGCTGGAGCGCATGGGCGCGGCGCTGGTGAAGGGTGCGCGCGCGGTGCTGTTACCGGCGCCGGCCTGAGCGACCGGCAGCCACTGGATGACGCCCCAGCAGAATTCCGGCACGAGGAACAGCCATAACAACGGCGCGCCGGTGGCCGCCAGCGTCCACGCCATCCAGAACGAGAACAGGAAGCGGCCCACGCCGTCGTAGCGGCCGAGCAGGACGCTCGCCGCGCGCAGGCGCAGCACGGACCACACGAGCACGATGCTGCCCATCAGGCAGGCGAACAGCACGTGGAACGGGCCGAAATCGGGCAATGCATGGCCGCCGAGACTCCGGTTCACGGCCGACAGCCGGGCGTGCAGGAAGGCGAACGTCCACGGCGTGGCGAACGGCGCCGTCAGCAGCAGGTCATAGGCGGCGCTGGCCCGCACGGCGGTGAGAAAGGCGGATCGGCTCATGGTATGCATGGAAATCTCCTGGCGTAAAGGTTTCGGCATCATGAACCCTGGAGTACACTCCAAGGTCAAGCCTTTCGTCGAACGACCGCCATGCAGATCGGAGAACTCGCCGCCGCAACAAGCCTCAGCCGGGACACCCTGCGCTTTTACGAGAAGCGCGGATTGCTGCTGTCGCGCCGGCTGGCCAACGGCTACCGCGACTATCCGCCCGAGGCCGTGCAATGGCTGTGCTACCTGCGCGCCGCCCAGGCGCTCGGTTTTACCCTGGCCGAGATCGAGACCGGCCTGCCCCTGCTGGACGATCCCGCCGCCGCCGCACCGCAGTTGCGCGACGCGTTGCTGCGCAAGCTGGACGACATCGACGCGCGCATCGCGGGCCTGTCCGCCCTGCGCGCCAGCCTGGCGCGCGAACTGGCGCAGCCGGGGTTCGGCTGCCCGGTGCTGGCCGCGTAAAGATTTGTTACAGGAAACTGTCAGCCACCCGCGCCGACGCCGCGTTAACAGCACAGGCGCCGCTGGAAGGCGCACGACCACCCACGGAGATATCATGAAACGCCTGCTTGCCGCCGCCGCCGCGCTGGCCACCTTCACGCACGCCGCTGTCGCCGGCGACCTGACCCTGTTCTCGGACAGTAATTTCCACGGCAACCGCGTCACCATCGACCGCGACGCCCCCAACCTGGCCGACTTCGGTTTCAACGACCGCGCGTCGAGCGCCGTCGTCACCTCCGGCAGGTGGCTGCTGTGCGAGCACGCCAACTTCGGCGGCCGCTGCGCCGAGTTCGGGCCGGGCGAATACCGCGAGCTGCCGGGTTTCAACGATGCCGTCTCGTCGGCCCGCCAGGTCGACCGCGACGACCGCGGCGGCCGTGGCCGCTGGCGCGACCGCGATCACGATCACGACCGTGACCACGATCGCGACGGCCCACGTAGTGGCGACCGCGGTGGTCCCGACGTCGTGATGTTCGCCGGCCCGCGCTTCGAAGGCCAGCAAGTCGAACTGTCGCAGGATGTGCGCGCGCTGAACGACGTCGGCTTCAACGATCGCGCCACGTCGATCATCATTCGCGAAGGCCGCTGGGAATTCTGCGAACACGCCGACTTCCGCGGCGAGTGCATCGTCCTGGGCCCGGGCCGCTACGACATGCTCGACCGCATGAACAATCGCATCTCGTCGATGCGCCGGGTGCGCTGACACCGACATCAATCCAACCGGGGTCAGAGCCCGAATTTAGGCAATTGCCTGAAATCGGGCTCTGACCCCGGTTTGATGCAGGTTTAGTTAAGCAGCGCCACGCCCTTGATCTGGGCCCACAATTGCAGGCCGGGCGCGATGCCCAGTTCGCGGCGCGAGCGTTCGGTGATCCGGGCCAGCAGCGGAGACTGCCCCATCCGCAGCTGCACGAGCACGTGGCCCGGCGTGTCGGTGGCGGCGACCGCCGTCACCACGGCCGGCAGGCGGTTGACGATGCTGGAGCCTTGCGGGCACGCGAGCGCCAGGCTGACGTCGCGCGCGTGGATGCGGCAGCGCAGGTGCGTGCCGAGGGCTTCGCGGCGCCGGCCCACGCACAGCGCGCCGCCGGCGAATTCCAGGCGCGATAAATCGTCTTCCTCGTGGCCGGCCAGCATCGTGTCCAGCACGACGCCGGCATCGTCGGCAAAGCTGGGCGGCAGGTCCACGCGCGCCAGCGTCTCCGTCAACGGCCCGCTGGCCACGGCCCGGCCGTCCTCCAGCAGCACCAGATGATCGGCCAGCCGCGCGACTTCGTCCGGGGCGTGGCTGACGTAGACGATCGGGACCGCCAGCTCCTCGTGCAGGCGTTCCAGATAGGGCAGGATTTCCAGCTTGCGGCGCAGGTCGAGCGCGGCCAGCGGTTCGTCCATCAGCAGCAGGCGCGGCGACGCGAGCAGGGCGCGCGCGATCGCCACGCGCTGGCGCTCGCCGCCCGACAGGCCGTCCGGCCGCCGTTCGAGCAGGCCGCCGATCCCCAGCAGGTCCGCCACCGGCGCCAGCGCGAACCGGCGTTCCTGCGCCGGCACCCGCTTGCGGCCGAACTCCAGGTTGGCGCGCACGGACAGGTGCGGAAACAGGCTCGCTTCCTGGAACACATAGCCGAGGGCGCGCCGGTGCACGGGGACGAACACGCCGCGCGCATCGTCCTGCCAGACGTCGCCGCCGAGCGCGACGTAACCGCCGGGCGCGCGCTCCAGGCCGGCGATGGCGCGCAGGATCGTCGTCTTGCCCGAGCCGGAATGGCCGAACAGGGCGCTGATGCCGCGCTGGGGCAGGGTCAGATCGACGTCCAGCCGGAAGGCGCCGCGCTCCATGCGCAGGCGCAGATGGAGTCCGTTGCCCATCAACGCCGTCCTTTCATCGCTTGCGGATACAAGGTGTACAGCGCCAGCAGCACGCTGAAACTGAAGGCCAGCATGCCGCCAGCCAGCCAGTGCGCCTGCGCGTATTCGAGCGCCTCGACGTGGTCGTAGATGCGCACGGAGACGACGCGCGTCCGGTCCGGGATATTCCCGCCGATCATGAGCACGACGCCGAATTCGCCCACCGTGTGCGCAAAGCCGAGCACGGCGCCGGACAGGAAGCCGGGCCGGGCCAGCGGCACCGCCACCGACCAGAATGTGTCCCACGGACTGGCGCGCAGCGTGGCCGCCACTTCCAGCGGCCGCGGGCCGATCGCCTCGAACGCATTCTGCAGCGGCTGCACGACGAAGGGCAGCGAATAGCACACGGAAGCCAGTACGAGGCCGCCGAACGAGAACGGCAACAGGCCGATGCCGAGCGCCTCCGTGAGCTTGCCGACGGGGCCGTTCGGTCCCAGCACCAGCAGCAGATAAAAGCCGATCACGGTGGGCGGCAGCACGAGGGGCAGGGCGACGACGGCCCCGACCGCGTGGCGCAGGCGCGAACGCGTGCGCGCGAGCCACCAGGCGATCGGCGTGCCGAACGCCAGCAGCAGCAGGGTCACGACCGTCGCCAATGCCAGCGTCAGCCGGATGGCGGAGAGGTCGCCGGCGTCGAGCGTCACAGTGCGTAGCCGTATGAACGGATGATGTCCCTGGCCTTGTTCGATTTCAGGTAGTCTTCCAGCGCCCTGGCGGCCGGATTGGCGGCGCCCCTGGCGAGGATGACGGCATCCTGGCGGATCGGCGCATGCAGGTTCGCCGGCACGATCCAGCCCGAGCCCGACGTGAATCTGCCGTCGCGATAGACCTGCGACAGCGCGACGAAGCCCAGCGGCGCATTGCCCGTGCTGACGAACTGGTGAGCCTGGACGATGTTTTCGCCTTGCACGAGCTTGCCCTGCACGCGGTCGTACAGGTTCAGCCTGGTCAAGGTCTCGACGGCGGCGGCGCCGTACGGGGCGGTCCTGGGGTTTGCGATCGCCAGGTGGGCATAGTGTCCGGTCTGCAGGACCTGGCCCTGCTGATCGACATAGCCATCCTGCGCGGACCACAGTACCAGCTTGCCCGTTGCATAGGTAAACCGGGTGCCGGGCACGGTGCGGTGCTCCGCTTCCAGTTTCGCCGGGGTGGCGTCGTCGGCCGCCAGCAGCACCTCGAACGGCGCGCCGTTGACGATCTGGGCGTAGAACTTGCCGGTGGCGCCGAAGGCCAGCACGGCCTTGTGGCCGGTGTCTTTTTCGAATGCCGTCGCGATCTTCTGCATGGGCGCCGTGAAATTGGCGGCCACGGCCACCTGCACGTCATCCGCCCGGGCGGTGCCCCATGCCATCAGGGCCAGCAGGCCGGCAAGATGCTTCATGTTCGACTCCTGTCGTTCGCGTTATGTAGTAGAGTATATAACGAATCAAAATACGTTGTGGGCGATAACGCCTGTAACGCATTGCTTATAGTTCTCGAGCCAGACAGGAGAAATCGTGGGAAGCGACAGCACCAGCTTCGCGCTGCAGGGGTCCGTCTGGATGACGGTGGGCGACGAGAAATTCGGCGGTCCGGGGCGGGTCGAACTGCTGGCCGCGATCGCCGCAACGGGATCGATCAGCCAGGCCGCGAAAGCCCTCGGCGTCAGCTACAAGGGTGCCTGGGACGCGATCGACGCGATGAACAACCTGGCCGGCGAGACCCTGGTGGAACGCGTGGCCGGCGGCAAGGGCGGCGGCGGCACGCGGCTGACGGCGCGCGGCGCACAACTGGTCAGGAACTTTCGCGCGATCGAACAGATCCACCAGCAATTCGTCGAACAACTCAACCGGCAGGCCGGCAACCTGGCCGCGGACTTCAACCTGATCGGCAGACTGAACATGAAAACGAGCGCCCGCAACCAGTTCTTCGGCAAGGTGTCGCGGGTCCAGGCCGGCGCCGTCAACGACGAGATCGAAATCGACATCGCCGGCGGCCACAGGATCATTGCCATCGTCACCCACGAAAGCACGGCAAGCCTCGGCCTCGCCGTCGGCGCCGAGGCGTTCGCCCTGGTCAATGCGGCGTCGATCATCCTCGTGACGGAAGCCGAAGGCGCCCGTTTCTCGGCCCGCAACCGGCTCGAAGGCACGGTCGCGCGCCTGATCCCGGGCGCCGTCAACGCGGAGGTCGTCATCGACCTGGCGGGCGGCGGCAGCATCGCCGCCATCATCACCAACGAGAGCGCGCGGGCGCTCGGACTGGCCGAAGGGGGCACGGCCACGGCGATGTTCAAGGCGTCCAGCGTGATCGTCGGCGTGCCGGCGTAGCCGCGCTAGCATATTTCTCGAAATCTATATTGCTGACGCACAATCGAAAGATTACATGTGCAGGCTCATGGGCCATCCATCCACGATACATTTAGGATGGCTCAAATCTACCCCATTCTCCCCCGCGCAAGATCGGCAGACAGCGCGCTCCTTTCGAACGTTTACCGGAGAATGGAAAATGGAAAAGTTATGCAAATTCATGGCCTGTGTCGCGGGCTTCCTCGCCTTGACGGCGGTGTCCCAGGCATCGGCGAGCGACTTTTATCGCCAGCGCAACCTGGTGTCGGACAGCGCCGCCGTGGCGGCGGAGCAGCGCGATCCCAACCTCGTCAACGCCTGGGGGCTGGCGTTCAATCCGTACGGCGTGGCCTGGGTCGCCGATAACCACACGGGCCTCGCAACGCTATACAACGGCAACGGCAATCCGCAGAGCCTCGTCGTCACCGTTCCGGGCGCCGCAGGGGCCGCCGGCAGCCCGACGGGCACCGTGTTCTACGGCGGCCCCGGCTTTGTCGTGAGCAAGGGCACCGCATCCGGTCCCAGCCGCTTCCTGTTCGCGAGCGAGGACGGCGGCATCGCCGGCTGGGCGCCCAGCGTCGATACGACGCACGCCATCCGCGTGATCGACAACAGCGCGCACAATGCCGTCTACAAGGGCATCGCCATCAGCGGCAATGGCCACGGCACGCTGCTGTACGCCACCGACTTCCACAACGGCAAGGTCGATGTGTACGACAGCAATTTCAAGCCAGCCTATTTGACCGGCAAGTTCCACGACTCGCAACTGCCGGCCGGCTATGCGCCGTTCGGCATCCAGGCCGTCAACGGCGACCTCTACATCACCTTTGCCAGGCAGGATGCGGAGCGCATGGATGACGTGCCGGGCCGGGGCTTCGGCTTCGTTGACGTGTTCGATCCGGACGGACATTTGCTGCGCCGCCTCGTCTCCGGCGGCGCGCTCAATGCGCCGTGGGGCATCGCGCTGGCCCCCGCCAGCTTCGGCCGCTTCAGCAACCGCCTGCTGATCGGCAACTTCGGCGACGGACTGATCAATGCCTACGACCCCGCGACCGGCAAATGGCTGGGTCGCCTGAAGGCGGCGCACGGGAAGGTGATCCGCGTCGACGGCTTGTGGGGCATCGCCTTCGGCAACGGCGTCAATGGCCAACCGGTCGATACCCTGTTCTTCGCCGCCGGGCCGGACGACGAAAACCACGGGCTGTACGGGCGGATCGACGTCGCGCCGGGCGACGAGCACGACGATACGCCGGAAACGCAGTAGGGAGCGCGGCACGGTGTCCTGCACCGTCGCCGTGCGCGCCATCCTCAGTAAATCGAGCACATCCCGAGGCCAAAGACCCGCATAATCCCGGCTGTGGCGACGACTTGCGGATGGTGATGAGCGATTTTTTACCGAAGGAATGCGATATCGTGATGGAAGGCGGGGTGACCTCCGGCGTGGTCTACCCCGCGTTCGTGGCGCGGCTGGCCGAGCGTTTTACCTTGCGCTCGATCGGCGGCACCAGTGTCGGCGCGGTGGCGGCGATCGCGACGGCGGCGGCCCAGTTCAAGCGCAACCGCGTGCGCAAGGATAAGCAAGGCGAGGACGACGGCTTTCACCTGCTGGCCCGCTTGCCGGGACGCCTGCAGGAAAGCGTCGGCGGCCACACCCGGCTGTTCTCGCTGTTCCAGCCCTGCGCCGCCCTGCGGCCGCACTTCCGCGTGATCGCGGCGGCCCTCAACGAGACGAGCAAGACCAGGGCCGCCGGTTACCTGTCGCTCGCCATGCTGTGGAACTTCCCGCTGGGCGCCGTCGTGGGCGCCAGCCTGTGGCTGCTGGGCTTCTTGATCAGCAGCGGCCTGCTGGGCGGACACTGGCCGCGCGTGCCCCTGGCCGGCATCGCCAGCGCCCTATGGTTCGGCCTGTGCATGTTCGTGGGCGCGCTGGGCGGGGCGCTGCTGCAGGCCACGCTGTCGGCCTGGCGCGGGCTGCGCGCCAACCGCTGCGGCATCTGTTCCGGACTGCGCACGGGTCCGGAGAATCCGCCCGCGCTGACGGAATGGCTGCACGCGCTCGTGCAGGACATCGCCGGCCTGCCGCTCGATGCGCCGCTGACGTTCGGCCAGCTGCGCACGTCCGAGCCGCCGATCGAACTGGCGCTGATGACGACGGGACTCTCCGAGCTGCGCGCACACCGCCTGCCGCATTCGAGCGCCGACCTCGTGTTCCGCGCGTCCGAATTGTCCGCATTGTTCCCGCCCGCCATCGTCGACTGGATGAAGGCACGCTCGCACCACACGCGCCACGGCGCACGCACGGTGGCGCTGTTGAATCGCATGAATGCCGCCGGCGAGGATTATTACTTCATGCCCGATCCGGACGACCTGCCGCTCATCGTGGCCGCGCGCATGAGCCTCAGTTTTCCCGTGCTGCTGCAGGCGGTGCCCTTGTTCCGCCTGCGCGCGCTGCCGGTGCATGCGGACGGCGTCGAGCTGCTGCGCGTGTGGTTTTCGGACGGCGGCCTCACCAGCAATTTCCCGATTCACTTTTTCGACAACATCCTGCCGACCCGCCCGACCTTCGGCGTCACCTTGCAGGACGACCTGGAAGAGAGCGATCCGTTCGCCGCGCGTGTGTCTCTGCCGTCGAACAACAACGCCGGCATCACGGCGGCCTGGGTGCCGGTCGACGAGACCGACGGCAGTCCCTCGCTGCCGCGCTTTGCGGGCGCGATCCTGCGCACCATCCGCACCTGGCGCGACGAAGCGCTGAAACGCACGCCGGGCTACCGCGACCGCGTCGTGCAGATCCGCCACACGAAGCGGGAAGGGGGCCTGAACCTGAACATGACGCGCGCCGCCATCGACGTGATGAGCCGCAGCGGCGACGAAGCGGCGCGCCAGGTCATCGAGCGATTCCTGAATCCCGCCGAAAAGGAAAACGGCTGGCTGAACCACCGCTGGGTGCGCATGCGCAGCACGGCCGCCGTCCTGCAGGAAACGTTCGCGCCCCTGTCCGACGCATGGCACGACGCGCGCCTGACGCCGTCGTACGAGGCACTGTGGCTGGCGCACGGCGTCGATGCCTTGCCGGCTTACCAGCTCAGCAAGGCAAGCCGCACGGCCGGTTTCGCGCTGTGGGAGAGAATCGTGACGCTGCCGCAGCAGCTGGCGCCGGCGGAACTGTCGGCCCACGCGCCGCGGCCGCAGCCGGAACTCGTGATCGCGCCGCGCCTGAACTAGCTGTCGCGGCCGTTGAATTCCCGCACGGGGATCGCGGCCAGATCGAGGCCGTCGATGCAGCGCAGGTTGATGGCCGCCATCGCATTCCCTTTGGAGTCTATCCCTTCGGCATATGGGTGAATGCCGCAGGTCGGACAGAACCGATGCTTGATGACGTGCTTGTTGAACGTGTAGGTGGCGGCGGCATCCTCGGGCGTGCGCAGGCGGAACTGCGCGCGCGGCACGAACCAGAGCAGGGAGCCCTTGCGCTGGCACATCGAACAATTGCAGGCGAGGGCACCCTGGATGTCGCCCTCCACCTCGTATGCAACCCGGCCACAATGGCAACTGCCTTGATAAATCATGCGCCGTCTCCGCGATGTGATGTCAGGCCGCCCATGGTAGCGCAGGATTTTTGCAAGCGCATGTGTCGGGACGCGTATCGGACACAATCGGACATCAGCCGGCTGACCCAAGCCGCTACAGTGACGTCTCCGCCATCGACCGGACGCACGCCATGACTTCGCTCCGCATCCTGCTTCCGCTGGCCGCCGCAATGGCTTTTTCGCCGCTGCCCGCATGGGCGCAACGCGCCGGCGTCTGCGCGCTCGTCGCCTGCAGCGCCAGCGGCCAGCGCGCCGCCATCCTCGACGAACCCGTCGCGGCGCGACCTGCCGCGCCGGCGTCCGCCGCGCCGCGCCGGTCCGCGCAGGAAGCGGCGCCGCGCGATCCGTGGGCACGCCGCTTCCAGGGCCGCGAGACGGAAGACGACGATGTCTGCCTGCTGAACTTCGGCATCGGCGGCCAGCTGGCCAGGAAGGGAACCATCGACAGCCACGTGCTGGGCCGCACGCAGACATGGCGCGCACCGGCCCGCGACCGGCAATGACGCATCACACCGCCGGCCGCACGAGCGCGGCCAGGCGGCAGCCGGGCACCTCGTTGGCGATGCACAGCACCGGCGCCTGGCGCGCGAGCGCGTAATGGGACGCCAGCGCGAGCGCCGTCACGAACGCGACGATGCCGCTGTAGCCGCCCGCCGCGCCCACGCGCACGACGTCCGCGCTGCCGTCGAGCTGGCGCAGCTGGGCGGACGCGTATTCCATCAGCTCGAGCACGTGGCGCGCACGGTGCCCGGTGTCGGCGACGATCATGGCGACATCGGCCGCGGCGACGTCCGCGTGCGCGAGCGTACGTTCGACGAGCGCCTCGAGCACGCGCGCATCATGACGCCTGCGCAGGTCGGCCGCCGGATCGTCCTGCGCGTGCTCGGGCGGCGCCAGCAGCGCGACGGCCCCGCCGTCGGACGATGCGGCCAGCAGCAAGCCGGCGGCGCCTTCGCCCGGCATCATCCCCTGCGGCTGCGTGGCCGTGAACAAGGTCCGGTCGAGCGTCCAGCGCGCGACCGTCGCATTGCCCACATGCGATGCGCACGCCACCACCAGGGTGACGCAGGGTTGCTCGGCGGCCGCGGCGATATCGGCCAGCCGCGCGATGCCGGCGGCCGGATCGGCGCCGGCCGCCGCCTGGCCGATCTCTCCCTGCCAGCCCGCTTGCGCCGCCGCGTGCCGCAACCACGCCGCGGCCGCGTCGCGCTGGCCGGTGGACCAATCCGCGGGCAGCAGCGGCAAGACCTGGAGCCTCGGGATGGCATCGTCGCGCACGATCCACTCGATCGCGGCGCGCCCCGCCAGCTCGGCTGCGACGGCGCTGGCCAGGGTCAGCGCACGCCATTGCTCGGCGCCGAAGTGCGGATCTTCCATGCCGTGCGCCGCCAGCCAGGCGAGGACGTCTTCCTGCAGCGCGTCGTCATGGGCGTCCGGGCAGCGCGCGCACATCACGGGAAAACCGTCGTCGTCGACGAGTTCCCGGTCGGGGTCGGGGCGCGCCTTGTTGTCCGCGATGGCGGCGGCCAGCTCCTCGGCCGACGCGCCGTGCGGCGCGCGCAATGCCGTGGCGAGGATCGCCAAGTGCCGCGCCCGCACCGGCTGGGCGGCCGCACCGGACGCGTGTGCCGGCGTGGCCGGCGTCGTATCGGCCGGGGCCGCGGCGCGCCGCGCAATCCACTTGCCGCCGACAAAGGCCGCCAGCAGCGCCGTCAACGGCAAGCCGAACAACAACGATATCCATTCCTGCGGACCGGGCACGCGCGCGCTCACGCGCCACCAGACGATCGCGCCGCCCCAGCAGGCGACGAAGACGCCGGCGGCAATCAGGGCCGGCCTGATCCAGGCGGGCAATGTGTGGGAAGTGCCGAGCGATTCCGCTGCAAGTGGTGTGGACATGGTCGTGTAGAAATCAAAAGTTGTCGATCGTGATGCCGGGCAGGCTCAGGCGGCGACGGCCAGCAATTCGAGCTTCAATCCCTTCATCCCCGACGGCACGTAGATCGCCATCGATTGCGCTTGCAGCATGCGCTCGTACATCTGCCCCTTGGCATCGAGCATGAAATAACACGTGTCGGGACGCACCGGCACGGCGGCCGGCAGTTGCGGCGCGTATTGCAGGCGCACGCCGGGCAGGGCGGACAGCACGCATTTTTCGACGTCGTCCGGCGCGCCGACCTTGAAACGCAGCGGCACGGCGTCGACCAGTTCCACGGTCGGGATGTCGGCCGATACGGCGATGTAGAAGGTGGTCTTGTCGTCGATCTTGCCGGAGTCGAGCATGCCGTGGTGGTAGGACGGGCGCACCTCGGTCAGGACGAGGGCAAAGTACTTCGACGAGATCACCGTGTCGAGCAGTTCGCGGATGATCAGGAACATCTTGTCGAAGCCCGGGCCGGGATCGGCGTGTTGATACGCGGGCAGGTCGGCCAGCGTCCAGCTCCGGGAAAACGTCATCAGCGCGCCGGCTACGCCCAGCAGGTGCTCGTGCAGGCGTTCCGGGTGCAGGCCGGGGTGGTGCAGGTAGTGGGACAGCGAGGCGCATGCGGCGCTGGCCGTGTGCAGCAGCCAGAACGACGACATGTCGCCGGAACGGAATTCGATCACGTTGCGGCTCGGCTCGCGGTGATGGCCGTACAGCGCGCTCACCTTGGCCTGCAGCGCGTCGAGCAGGCGCCGCACCTGCTGGAACACGGAGGGCGCCGCGCCCACCGACAGGCTGGGCGGCACGAAGCTCGTGTCCAGCTCGAACCCGCCGGACGGCGCGCGGCGCAGCCGCAGCAGCGGAAAACTGAGGTAGGCGTCGCGCGGCTCGAAGTCCGGCACGAGGCGCACGGTTTTCCTGAGGTAGGACACGGACGCCGTTGCCGCCTGGGTGTAGAGGTCGGGCGTTTCCTGGCTGATGTGCACGAAGCGCGCCGTCTTCGCCGGCTGCCCCGGCTGGGCGAAGTTGCCGCTGAAGGGTTTCAGGCCGGGCAGGGCGGCGTAATAGGTGATGGTTTGCTGCGACAGCTGGCTGAGGTCGACGGTGTCGGGCAGGTCGTCGGCGCCGGGGGCATCGACCCATTCGCCGTCCTGGAAACGCAGCGCGAGTGTGAGGACGCGCAATACGTTGCTGCCGAGCGCCTCGCGCTCGATCTGCAGCGCTTCCACGCCCCAGGCATACGGATTGACGGCCCGGATGCTCTTGTGCAGCCGCTGCTCATGGTACTCGTCCTGGCGCTGGAAATGCTGCGGACGCAGGAGCAGGCCTTCGCCCCACAATACCTTGCTGGCCATGTTGCTGGTCGTCGTGCTCGTCATGCATGTCCTCCAGTCATATGACTTGTCCCAAGTCGACAACCATAGTCTCTTGTGGCGGTTTTTTTTCTGCAACGACCCGCAGTTTTGCTACCGCTCAAAGTAACCGTGTGTCATTCCCAACTGAACTATTTTTTCGACCCCGACTGTGTGAAGATGCCGGCTTGCGCTGGCGGCATGGAGGAGGTCCGATGGAGGGATTCACGCCTGGTTTTTTCGACCGTCTGCTGGGTACGCCGGTGCGCGGCAACGCCACGATGTCGCGCATGACGGCCGAGGATTTCAAGGACGCCGTCGCGCGCGATCTGGAAGCGCTGCTGAACACGCGCTCCGTCATCGCGGAAGATGCGCTGACGGGCTTTCCCGAGTGCAGCAACTCGCTCGTAAACTATGGCCTGACGGATTTCGCCGACCGCTCGCTGTCGAGCCCGAGCGACCGCGCCTACATCTGCGACTGCCTCGAAAAAACCATCGCCCGCCATGAACCGCGCCTGCGCAAAGTCAAGGCGGTGCTCGAAGTGCGCGACGAGAACTCGGTGAACCGCTTGCGGTTTTCGATCACGGCGCTGCTCGTCGTCAGCACGTCGGAGGAAACCGTCAATTTCGACGCGCTGCTGCAGCCGTCGACCCTGCAGTACAGCATCAGCAAAGCGGGCAGGGCCTCGACGGCCGCATCCGCAGGAGCCTGAGCTTGGAACAATTGCTACCGTATTACGAGAGGGAGCTCGGCTACCTGCGCCGCCACCTGCGCGAATTCGCCGAGCGCTATCCGAAGATCGCCGGCCGCCTGCTCATCAGCGGGGAAGTGTGCGAAGACCCGCATACGGAACGCATGATCGAATCGTTCGCGCTGCTGAACGCGCGCGTCGCCAAGCGGCTCGACGACGACTATCCCGAGTTCACGGAAGCGCTGTTCGACGTGCTGTATCCGCACTACCTGCGGCCGTTTCCGTCGTGTTCGATCGCGCGCCTGGACTGCAGCGGCGCCCCCAGCCAGCAGACGGGCGTCAGCGTCCTCGCGCGCGGCACCGTGCTCAACACCCGTCCCGTGCGCGGCGCGGCCTGCACCTTCCGCACCGTCTATCCCGTCACCACGGCGCCGCTCGCGCTTTCCGGTGCCGCATTCTCCGCCATCATCCACCATCCGGACGCCGTGCGCCTGCCGGACGGCGCGGGCTCCAGCCTGAGCCTGACGTTGTCCATCACGGCCGACCAGTTACGCCTCGGCCAGCTGGCCCTGCCGCGGCTGCGCGTGTTCATCGACGGCGAACCGTCGTTCTGCGCGGCGCTGCGCGACACTTTGTTCATGCGCGCCGCGGGCGCGTATGCCGAAGCCGACGGCAGCGGCCGCTGGTTTCCCGTGGCCACGGTCCCGATCGAACCCGCCGGCTTCGACGACGCCGATGCCCTGATCGATTTCCCGGCCCGCTCGCATGCCGCCTACCGCCTGCTGACCGAGTACTTTTGCTTCCCAGATAAATTCAATTTCTTCGACATCGACCTGGCCGCGCTCATGGCCGCGCTGCCGAGCCCCCTGTCGGCCAATGCGAAGACGGTCACGCTGCACCTGGCGCTGGCCGGCCTGCGCGCCGATTCGAACATGGCGCGCATGCTCGGCATGCTGTCGACCAACAACCTGCTGCTCGGCTGCACGCCGGTCATCAACCTGTTCCGCCAGCGGGGCGAACCGATCCGCCTGACGCATGCCAGCGCCAACTACCCCGTGCTGGCCGACGCCCGCCGTGCCTTTGCCTACGAAGTGCAATCCATCGAATCCGTCAACCTCGTGCGCCAGACGCCGCAGGGCGAGACCGTGGTCGACTTCCACCCGTTCTATTCGCTCAAGCACGCCCAGACGCCCGAGCAGAACGGGCATTATTGGGTACTGCGGCGCGACGAGACCCTGGCCGACAAGAGCCCCGGCTTCGAGACCCAGATCGCCATCGTCGACATCGATTTCGACCCCGCCGCCGTCGAAACCCAGACGCTGAACATCGAACTCACCTGCAGCAACCGCGACCTGCCGGCCTCGCTCTCCTGTGGCCATCCGGACGGCGATCTGTTCCTGGAAGGCGGCGCGAACACGCGTACCATCAGCTTCCTGCGTAAACCCACGACCACGTACCGCTTCGAGAGCGGCCGCGGCGCGCACTGGCGGCTGATCTCGCACCTCACGCTGAACCATTTGTCGCTCGCGCACGGCGGCATCGACGCCTTCCGCGAGATGCTCGCCCTGTACGACCTGCCCCGTTCGCCGTCGTCGCAGCGCCAGATCGGCGGCGTCGCCGGCATCGAACAGAGAACCGCCAGCGCCTGGATGGCGGGCAATCCGTTCACCTGCCTCGTGCGCGGCGTGGAGGTGCGCCTGGCCATCGACGAAGAGGCGTTCGTCGGCAGCGGCATCTACGCGTTCACCCATATCGTCGAACGGTTTCTCGCCCTGTACGTGCACGCCAACAGCTTTACGCAACTGGTGGTGGTGTCCAATAAAACCGGAGAGGAATTATTGAAATGCCTACCGAGAAGCGGCGATTTGAGCCTGCTGTAATCGAGCGCCTGTTCAGGGAGCCCTATCGCTTCGAATACTTCCAGGCCGTGCGCATGCTCGAGCTCTGGCTCAAGCGCCACGGCCGCCCGCGGCATGACGTCGCCGCCCACGACGTTATCGCCCATTATGTGCGCTTTCAGAACTCGACCTCGCTAAGCTTCCCGGCCAGCCAGCTGGAAGCCATCCAGCCCGAGCCGCGCGACATCGGGCGCGGCGCGCAGGCGCTCGGCAAGGCGCTGCAAGAGGCCAGTCTCGACTACATCCGCGTCACCCCGTCCTTCATGGGCCTGCTGAGCGGCCACGGCGTGCTGCCGGCCCACTACACGGAACGCATCGCCGAGCACCAGCACCGCCACGCCGACGAAGGCCCGCGCGCCCTGCTCGACACGTTCTCGAACCGCTCGCTGGCCCTGTTCTACGGGGCCTGGCGCAAGTACCGGCTGCACTTCAAATACCAGCTCGACGGCCACGACGCCTTCCTTCCCCTGCTGCTGGCGTTGGCCGGGCTCGGCCACGAGGCCTTGCGCGGCCGCCTCGCGCACGACAAGGACGGCGCCCTGCTGGACGAGTCGATCGGCTACTTCGCCGCCTCGATCCGCCAGCGTCCCCGCTCGGCCGTGCAGATGGGCCGCGTGCTGTCCGAGTATTTCGGCCAGCCCGTCCGGGTCGAGCAATTCGTCGGCGCCTGGTACGACGTGCCGCCGGCCCAGCAAACAGTCCTCGGCCGCAGCACCGCCGTGCTGGGAACGAGCGCGATGGCCGGCGTACGCGTGTGGCAGCGCGACCTCCGGATGCGCATCGTCGTCGGCCCGCTGGATCGCGCCGGTTTCACCGCGTTCCTGCCGGGCGGCCTGGCGGCGCGCGCCCTCAAGAGCCTGCTGGGCCTGCTGGCCGGCGTCACGCTCGAATACGAAATCGGACTGATCCTGCGCGGCGCGGAGGTAGGCAGCACGATCCTCGGCCCCGCGCCAAGCGGGCGCCTCGGTTGGGATGCCTACCTCGTCACCGGACCACAGGCGGACGACCGCGGCGACGTCCGCTACGACGTGCAGCCGCTCTAAGGCACGACTTCGGCGGAAAACAACCGTTCGACCGGCAGATCGGCGATCGCGTGCTCGAACAGGCCGTGGCCGTCCCAGCGCGGCAGCGCAATATCCGATTGCGACGGCACCGCCCTGCCCGCATAGAACGGTCCCATCCGGGCGATGATGCCCGGGAAGGCGCGGCAATAACTCGACGCGACGCCCGCCAGCTGTGCCAGCCGTTTATAGGTGATCACGCTCGCGGGCGGCATGGTGTCGAGCACGTGCACGATGCGCTCGCGCCAGTCGTCGGACCACGCCGGCAACGGCGGACCCGCGGCGCGGACCCGGTCGCCCGGGCGGATGAGTCCGCCGCGCAGCACGCGCGCCAGCATGCCGCGCCGCGTGCCGATGCGCGTGGACAGACCGGGCCGGTGGGCGTCCAGGTGCCCGCAGGCCTCGCACTGGAACATCAGGCGCAGCAGGACCTCGTCGCCGATCCGCAGCACGGTGCCGGAGGCGAGCCGCGACGTGTCGAGGTCCACCAGCAGGTTCTCGCGCAGCGCGTGCGGCGGCAGCGCGAACGCGTCGTACGCGTCCGTGCCCGCGAGCAGCAACTGGCGCGGCGACAGCGGGTCGGCATGCACGTCGCCGTCCAGCCCCATGCCGGCGGTGGCGCGCACGCCGTCCACGCGCGCGGGAGGCGCGGCCAGACTGGCGCGCAGGGCCAGCGCTTCGATCCGTCCGGTGTTCATGTACGGTGTCCGTGTCGATAGTCGAGACCCCAGTCTGCCACATGCGCGGCCGGCGCGGACGGCGTACCGGCGCGCGCATCAGGACGGTCAACGATGCCGCCGATCGCGGGAACTTCCGTGCGCCCACGTGTACAGGGCCGGCAGGATCAGCAAGGTGAGCGCCGTCGACGACAGGATGCCGCCGATGACGACCGTCGCCAGCGGCCGCTGCACCTCGGCGCCCGTGCTCGTCGCCAGCGCCATCGGCAAAAAGCCGAGCGAAGCGACGAGTGCCGTCATCAGCACGGCCCGCAAGCGCACCTGCGCCCCTTCGCGGATGGCCTCGTCGGCCGTCCGGCCCTGGTCGCGCAGCGAACGCACGAAGGCGAGCATGACGAGCCCGTTCAGCACGGCAACGCCGGACAGCGCGATGAAACCCACCGCCGCCGAGATCGACAGCGGCAGTCCGCGCAGCCACAGCGCCAGCACGCCGCCGCTGACGGCGAACGGGATGCCGCTGAACACGAGCAGGCCATCCTTCACGCTGCCGAACATCAGGTAAAGCAACGCGAACACGAGCGCCAGCGCGGCCGGGATGACGAGCGCCAGGCGCTGGCTCGCCGCCTGCAGGTTCTCGAACTGTCCGCCCAGGCTCAGCCAGACGCCCGCCGGCAATTTCAGCTTGCCGAGATTGCCCTGCAAATCCGCGACGAACGATCCCAGGTCGCGCCCGCGCACGTTGGCCGTGACGACGATGCGGCGCTTGCCGTTTTCGCGGCTGATCTGGTTCGCTTCCGGCACGAAGGCAAGCGTGGCGATCTCGGACAACGGGATGCTCGCGGTCCGTCCATCCCGCGCGGGCAGGGAGATCGGCAGCCGGCGCAGCGTCTCGACGTCGTTGCGCGCGCCTTCCGGCAGGCGCACGGTGATGGCGAAGCGGCGGTCGCCCTCGAACACCGTCCCGACGTCGCGGCCGCCGACGAGCGTGCCGAACGCTTCCTGCACGTCGGCCACGTTCAGGCCGTAGCGCGCTGCCTTGATGCGGTCGACGGCCAGCGTCAGCGCGGGCAGTCCCTCCGTCTGCTCGATCTTCACGTCGAACGCGCCCGGCAGCCGCCCCAGCAGCTGGGCGATGCGCTGGGCCGTCGCGAGCATCGTGGCCGTATCGTCCCCGAACACTTTGATGGCCACGTCGCTGCGCACGCCCGATATGAGTTCGTTGAAACGCAGCTGGATCGGTTGCGAGAACTCATAGTTGTTGCCGGGGATGCGCTGCGCCGCCGCCGAGATCGCGGCCACGAGCTGGGCGTGCGAGCGGCGCGGCGTCGGCCAGTCCCGTTCCGGCCGCAGGATGAAATAGCTGTCGGCGACGTTCGGCGGCATCGGGTCCGTCGCCACCTCGGCCGTGCCGATGCGCGCGAATGCCCGCTCGATCTCGGGGAATTCCCGCAGCAGGGCGCTTTCCAGCGTCTGCTGCATCGCCACCGACTGCTGCAGGCTCGTGCCGGGTATCCGCACGGTCATCACGGCCAGGTCGCCTTCGTTCAGGTTCGGCGCGAACTCGGTGCCCAGGCGCGTCGCCAGCAGGCCCGTCAACAACACGGCGAGCAGCGCGAACGTCAGCGCCACCGGGCGGTTGCGCAGCACCCAGTCCAGCAGCGGCCGGTACAGGTCGTGCGCGGTGTGCATCAGGCGGTTGTCGTGCCCGGCCACGTTGCTGACGAACAGCGCAACGGCGGCCGGCACGAACGTCACGGACAACACCATCGCGCCCGCCAGCGCCATCACGACGGTGATCGCCATCGGGTGGAACATCTTGCCTTCGATGCCGGACAGCGCGAGGATCGGCAAATACACCGTCATGATGATCAGCTGGCCGAACAGCAGTGGCCGTCTCGCCTCCGCCGCCGCGTGCGCCACTTCGGCCCGACGCTCGTCTCCCGTCAACGGCCGGCCCGCCGCGGCCTGGGCGAGGCCGAGCCGGCGGATGCAGTTCTCGACGATGACGACGGCGCCGTCGATGATGATGCCGAAGTCGAGCGCCCCCAGGCTCATCAGGTTGGCGCTGACGCCGGCGCCCACCATGCCCGTGAACACGAGCAGCATCACGAGCGGAATCACGAGGGCCGTGACGAGCGCCGCGCGCAGATTGCCCAGGAAGACGAACAGGATCGCAATGACGAGCAGCGCGCCTTCGACGAGGTTGTTACGCACGGTCGCGATGGCCTTGTTCACCAGCACGGCACGGTCGTACACCGGTAAAGCCTGCACGCCGGACGGCAGCGAGCGGTTGACCTCGTCCAGCTTGCGGCGCGCGCCGTCCGCCACGGCGCGGCTGTTCTGGCCGATGAGCATGAAGACGGCGCCCAGCACGACCTCTCTCCCGTTCTCCGTGGCGGCGCCGGTGCGCAACGCGCGGCCCGGTTCGACGTCGGCCACGTCGCGCACGCGCACGGGCGCACCGTCGACGACGTCGAGCACGATGTTGCGGATCTCTTCCAGCGATTTCACCTGCCCCGGCGTGCGCACGACAAATTGCTCGCCGCCCCGTTCGATGTAGCCGGCGCCCGCGTTGGCGTTGTTGCGGTCGATGGCGTTCACGAGCGTTGCCAGCGACAGGCCATGGGCCGTCAGCTTCGCCATGTCCGGCGCAACCTGGTATTCCTTCAAATAGCCGCCGATCGTGTTCACTTCCGTGACACCCGCCACGCCACGCAGCTGCGGTGC
The DNA here is from genome assembly GCF_001425685.1 of Massilia sp. Root335. Taxonomy (GTDB): domain Bacteria; phylum Pseudomonadota; class Gammaproteobacteria; order Burkholderiales; family Burkholderiaceae_D; genus Telluria; species Telluria luteola. Next base: position 95,039 of record NZ_LMCY01000004.1, read on the forward strand.
CACGATCCAGTCCTGGATCTCGCGCAGGTCGGCCGGAGAATAGGGCGTGCCGTCCGGCTTGCGCGCGCCGGCGCGCGCTTCGACCGTCCAGTAAAAAATTTCGCCGAGTCCCGTCGCGATCGGGCCCAGCGCCGGCTCGGCCTTGTCGGGCAGCCGGCTTTGCGCCTGCTGCAGCCGTTCGTTCACGAGCTGGCGCGCAAAATAGACGTCGGTGCCTTCCTTGAAGACGACGGTGACCTGGGACAGGCCATACCGCGACAGCGAACGCGTCTGCTCGAGCCGCGGCAGGCCGTTCATCGCCGTCTCGATGGGGAAGGTGATGCGCTGCTCGACTTCCAGCGGCGAATATCCCTGCACCGCCGTGTTGATCTGGACTTGCACGTTGGTGATGTCGGGCACCGCGTCGATCGGCAGGCGCTGGTAGTTGACCACGCCGAGGCCGGCGAGGGCGATGACGGCGAACACGACCAGCCAACGGCGCGCGATGGCAAATGCGATGAGTTTCTGGAACATGGTCGCCTCGTCAGTCGTCGTGTCCGGCTTCGTTCTTGCCGAGGTCGGCCTTGAGCAGGAAGCTGCCGCCGGACGCATAGGTGCTGCCGGGCGCCAGCCCCCGCACGATCTCGGTCCGCTTGCCGTCGGACCGTCCGGGCACGACGTCGCGCGCCTGGAATCCGGCCGCCGTGCGGACGAACACGACGCTGTGCTCGTGGATCGTCTGGATGGCGTCGCTGGCCACCGTCACCGGAACCTGTGCCTGCGGCCCCATCAGGTCGACGCTCGCCAGCATGCCCGGCCGCAGCCGCGCGTCGCGGTTGGCCAACACGATGCGCGCCGTCGCCATGCGCGTCGTCTCGCCCAGGACGGGGCCGACGAAGGAGACAACGCCGTCGATCTCGTCCGGCTGCGTGCCCACGCTGACCTTCGCCGCCATGCCCGTGCCCACCTGGCCCAGGCTGTCGGCCGGCACCGCGGCCTCGATCCACACGTGCGCGAGATCGGCGATCGTCAGCAGGGATGTCATCGCGTCGACGGCCTGGCCCGCCACGGCCGGTTTCTCGACGACGACGCCGGCGATCGGCGCGCGCACCGTCACGCTGCCCGATACGGCATCACCCCCGATGCCGAGGGCGAGTAGATGCTGCGCCGCGGCCTGCACGGCGATCTCGGCTTCCTTCACGGCCGTCGCGGCGGCCTCGACGTCCTGGCGGGCGGAGATGCGCTCATCCCACAGCATTTTTTCGCGCCGATACGTCGTGCGCGCGAGCGCGAGGCGCTGGCGCGCGCTCGCGGCGTCGGCGCGCCATTGCGCCACGGATGGACTGCGGATCGTCACGAGCGCCTGGCCCTGGCGGACGACGCTGCCGGCCGACACGAGCACGGCGTGCACGATGCCCGGCGCGGGAGACGCCAGCGCGACGGTCCGTTCGGCATCGATCTTGACTTGCGCGGGCAGGTGCAGCCGCTGCCGCAACGTGGCCGGGCCGGCCGTGTCGAGGGCGATGCCGTTGGCCTTGATGTGCGCATCCGTCATCGCGATGCCGCGTTCGCCGGCATCGGCGTCGGCTTCGGCGGGCGCGGTGCCTGCGTCCGCGCCGCGATCGTCGTGGCCGTGCGCGTCCTGTAGTCTGGCGGGGGCCGTGCCGTTGCGCGTGAAAAGCATCAGGGCGGCAAGGAGGAGGGCGAGCGCGCACAGCAGCGCGATCGCCAGTTTCTGTTTCTGCGTCATGGTGTTCTCTTCAATGTTGTTCGATGGGGCCGGCGAGGCGTTCGATGTCGGCGTAGGCGCGCCAGGCATCGTCGAGGCTGTCCCACTGGCGCGACTGCGCCTGGAACCAGGTGCGCTGCGCGTCGAGCACATCCAGGAAGGTAAATTTTCCGTATTCAAAACCCTTCAGCGTCTGCTCGTACGCGGCCTGCGCATTCGGCACGACGTCGCGGCGCAGCAGCAGGACTTCGTTCCGGGCCGCCTCGTAGCGGGTGTGGGCGGCCGTCAATGCCGCAGCCGTCTCGATCTGGGCGGCAGCCAGTTCCTCGCCGGCCTGGTCGGTACGGCGCAAGGCCGCGCGCAAGGCATCCTCGTTGCGGTTGAACAGGGGCAGCGGCATGGACAGGCCGACGACGGCCTGGCGCCGGCCGATCTGGTCATCCCGTTTCGTGCCGACGGACAAGGTGACGTCGGGCATGCGCGCCGCCCGCTCGACGTCCGCCTGGGCCTGCCGGGCCGAGACCTGGCCGCGCGCGCGCCGGACGGCGACCGCATCGCCGGCCCGGGCCAGCAACGCGGCGAGGGGTTCGACGTCCGGCAGGCGGTCGTCGTCGTCCGCGAGCACGATGGTCGACGATGGCCGGCCGATCAGCGCGCCCAGCCTGGTCCGGGCGATCGCCTGCGCCGCCGTCGCCTGGGTGAACGCGGTCGTGGCGTCGACGGCGGCAAGGCGGGCCCGCGTCTCGTCGATCGGCGAGATTTTTCCGGCCGCCACGCGCTTGCCCGCCACGTCGACGGTCTTGCGCGCAACGTCGGTCAATGCCTGCGCGAGCGCCAGCCGGTGTCCGGCGCCCAGGACATCGTGATAGGCGGCGATGACATCGGCACGTATGGCCTGGCGCCGCGCGAGCGACTCGATGCGCGCCTGGCCGGCTGCTTCTTGCGCGAGGGCGACGCGGGCCCGGCGTTTATTGCCGAGCTCGATCGGCTGGTCGATCTGCACGGTGGTCGTGCGCGTGCCCGCCTGCCGGCCTTCGCGCAGATACGACAGTTCGGGATTCGGGAAGCGGTCGGCCTGGCCGACCAGTGCTGCGCTGGCCTCGGCTTCATAAAAGGCCGCGCGTGCGGCGGGCTGGTCCAGAGCGAGACGGATCGCTGTGGACAAGGCGATGGATGCGGTGTCCGGCGCCGCAACCCGCACGGGCTCGGCGCCGCAGCGCCATGCCAGTGCGGATGCGACGACGAGCACCGCCAAATATTTGGATGTGTTCATGCGTGCTCCTGAAGATGGTCGATTCAGGCGCGCGGTGGTTGTGAGGCATCAAGCCTCCGGATCAAAGCCGCGCGCGGTCAGGCGGCGGCGGACCATTTCGGCCGTTCGGGACGGCTTGCGGGCGGAGCGGTGAGAAAAGGCGGGAAAAACGCGATGTCCGACGCGTGGCGGCGGTCGGCCGGTATGACGACGAACTGTGCGGGCAGGCAGGCCGTATGTCCGAATGTGCAGGCCGCGCAATGCGGGTCGGTCAGCGAGGCGCCGTCGTCGTCGGCCAGGAACACGGTGTCGGCGCCGGTCACCACGCTGTGATGGCTGACGCCGGCGGGGGTCATCGCGCAGCACTTGTCCGCCACGGCCAGGGCGACCTGGAATGGATAGACCAGCAGCAGCACGATGAGGATCAGGCGACGCATGACGCGATGATACCGCATGTGCGCCCGGACCAGTTTTCGAAGGATAAATATTGCCCTTTATTACGAATTGGAATTGGATTGAGCTAAATGAGCAGCCTCAATAGATCACGGGAATAAGGTTGGGTTCGCCATCGTTCTGCATATACCTTTAACGGGAGGGTTTTATTCAGGCCGCCGCTGCGCTGAATAATTCCCGACATAAATGATTGAACTCGCTGGAGGGTCGCTGTAATGAAAAGCGCACATATGCTTTGCGGACTTTTTATATTGGGAACTTTGTCCGCCTGTTGTAATCCACCGCTGGTGGCGACGATCGACGTCCCGAAATTGCCGCAGCAGGCGTCGAATTGGTGTTGGGCAGCCAGTGGCGAAATGACCATGCGCTTCCTGGGCCATGACGTCGCCCAATGCGTGGAAGCGAATAACCGTTTCGGTCTGACGACGTGCTGCGTCAATAATTCCGGGAGCTGCAATAACGGCGGCTGGCCGGAATACGAGAAATACAGTTTTTCGGCCGATCAAACCTCCGATACCGCCCTCACGTTCAGCCAGATCAAATCGCAGATTTATTGCAGTAAAAGACCGATCGCATTCAGCTGGCATTGGCTCGGCGGCGGCGGCCACATGATGGTCGTAAAAGGCTATTTCACCGTCGATGGCGTCCAGTGGGTGGACGTCAACGATCCCGAACCTTATACGGACCTCAATACGCTGGTCGGCGGCACCGAAACCCTCATGACGTATGCCAATTACGTCAGCCGTGCCGGCGACCACACCCACTGGAACGACTATTACAACATCACGTACAAAGGTGACTGACATGCGCAAATTTCCTTTCGCGTTGATCGTTGCGATGGCCTGCGCCCTGGGCGGATGCCAGACGAGCCAACCCCGTCCCAGCAACAGCGGGACGACCGCCGCGCAGCACGGCCTGGCCACGCTCAGGCAGGTCGTCAACGCCGGCAACTATGCGTCGCTGGGCTTCGACTCGCTCGACGAGGTGCGCAAGGCAACACTCGGCGAACCGCTGCAGGTCTACCAGGTCCGGCTCGACGCCCTGCGCGCCTTTACCGAGCAGACCAATCCGGAAACGTTGCTCGTCGATATCCGGCGCGACCTGTACCCGGTCAAGGTTGGCGACCGCGTGGCCACGTCCATCTTCGTCATCGGATCGCGCGAGGGCTGGCGCGCGTCCGAGCTGGGCAACGCGGCCGTGGCGCGGCTCGTCAGCCGCTATCGTCATGGCGCCGCCGATTTCGTCGTGCACGTGCCCGCGATGAAAGCGTATTTCGTCGCCGACCGCGTGGAAGGCAAGCTCCTGCTGACGCCCGTCATGGACGACCCGCGTACCAAGCTCAGGGCCGGGGAAACGTTGCCGGCGGACGTCGTCTTCCTCCAGCTCAAGGCCGCGTCCGACGGGTACAACGGGTTGCCGCAGTAACAGCGGTAACAGCACGCAACGCCGTCACCCGCTGATCTGGCGGAACGGGTCGAAAGCGAGATCGATCAGGCGGCGCTTGCGCACGACGATTTCGGCGCTGGCCGTCATGCCGTAGCGCAGCGGGTAGGACGTGTCGCCCACCGTGTAGTGGTCGCGGTCGAGGGCGATGCGGCCTTCGTACACGGGCAATCTCGTCTGCGGCGAGGCCCGGGTCGCCGGTGCGATGGTCTGCAGCGTGCCCTCGATGATGCCGTAGCGCTGGTAGGGAAAGGCGTTGAACTTGACCTGCACGGGCAGGCCCTCGCGCAGGAAGGCGCGGTCCTGCTCGGCGATCTCGATCTTGAGGATGGGCCGCGTGTTCTTCGGCACGATACCGCCCAGCGGCGTGTTGGCCTGGATCTTGTCGCCGGGCTGGGTCGACGTCACCTCCGTGATCACCCCGTCCACGGGCGCGAGGATGCGCAGGAAGTTGTCCTTGTCGATGTTCTCGAACTGGATGCGCGACGCCGCGTCCGCCACGAGCCGCGCCGTCTGCACCTGCAATCGCAACTTTTCCTCGACGTTGGTGGCCTCGCGCGTGGCGGCTTCGTATTGCAGGCGCAGGCTGGCCAGCTGCTGGCCGCTCGTTTCGAGCTGCGACCGGGCCTCCGTCGTTTCCTGGCCCTGGCGCGCGGCGAGTTCGCTCACGCGCGATTCGGCCACGCGTACCGCGTTCTCGGCCGCCTGCAGCGCGTTCTTCTTGCCTTCCACCTGCAGCTGCGAGACGCCGCCGCCCCCGGGCAGCGCGAACAGGCGCTCGTACTTGGCGGCCTCGTTGCGCGCCGCATCCCGTGCGCGGCGCGCGTCTTCCAGGTTAGTCCGCGCTTCCTGCGACTGCGCGCGCTGCCCTTCGGCGAGCCGGCTCGTGCCTTCGGCCAGGCGGCGCCCGTGCTGGCGTTCCTCCGTGTCCATCGCTTCCTTGAGCGCGGCCACCCGCTGGTCCAGCAGGGCTTTCTTTTGCGGGAATTCCTTCCATTCGCGTTCCGCGTCTTCCAGTTTCAGGCGCGCCTCGAGCGCATTGCGCGCGGCCTCGATGGCGCCGCGCGCATACAGCCGCGCCACCACGTCGCCCTTGAGCACCGGCTGCCCCTCGGCGATGTAGATGTTGGCCAGTTCGCCGTCGATCGGCGCGTACAGGCGCCGCACTTCGGATGCCGGCACCAGGGTGCCCGGCGCCATCACCAGCACGTCGGCGCGGCCGAAGAACGACCACGCCAGGCCGACGAGCACCAGCGCCACCATCACGTAGATCGCCAGGTGCATATAGCGCGCCGGCGCGGCCGTCAGGATGCCGATGCCTTCGTCGCTGTGGTCTTCCAGCGCGCCGATCAGGGGCCGCAGCGGATGATCATTCGTTGCCATCGCCGCCTCCCGCCAGCGCCAGCTTGCGCAGGTCGCTGGCCGCCTGCGCATAGGTGTCGCGAAACGCCGGCACGTACGCCGAGATGGTCGCGAACGCGCGCTGGTGCGCCTGCTGATCGTCCTGCCATTGGCGCAGGATGCGGCGCACGCGCGCGCCGTCGGCCGGATTGCGGACCGGCGCGTCCGCGCCGCCGCGCGCGCGCGCAAACTGCTCGACGTCGCCGACCCAGGCGATTTCCGCCACCAGGGGACTCGCGTCGGCATTGTTGCGGCTCAGGTGCCGCATGCGCGCCACGGCCTGCGCCGCGCGGTCGAACCGTTGCGCCTTCAGGTCCGCCATCCACTGCGGCAGTTCGGCTTTCAATAACGCTTCCGTGCCGAGCGACTTGACGTCGGCATTGTCCGGATCGCGCGCGAGGCGATCGTCGGCCAGCCGGGCGGCGGTGGCGAAATCGCCGCCGTCGACCAATCCCTGCAACGCACGCTCCGGCGCGCCCGCCATGCGAAACAACAGCACGACCGCCACCGCCAGCGCGCCGAGCCCGGCCAGCCAGCGGCGCAGGCGTGCCTGGTCGGCGTCGCCGGCCGCGCCCAGCGCTTCCAGGAGGCCGGCCGCCATCAATGCGGCCTTGCCGCGCGCGCCCCCGGGTGGTTCCGCGCCGGCGGCGGGCGCCATCCCGGCCGGATTCACCTCGTCCTCCTGGACCGCGGCCTGGTCGGCGCAAAAGATGTCGAGGAAGGAATTGGCGGAGGCGACGAACGTCGTATGGTCCGTCTCATCCGCCGTGGCCGGAGGCGACGTCGGGAACATGACCCGGGTGACGGTCGGCTCGGGCCCGGCGCGCTCCCATTGCAGGCGCACGCGATAGACGAAGTGGTGGCCGCCGAACGCGAGCACGTCGCCGTCCTCGAGGGCGTGTGCATGCTCGTCGAGCCGGACCGCGCCGATGAAGGTGCCGTTGGTGCTGCCCAGGTCTTCCACGTACGGCACACCAGCCTTGAGGAACAAATGGGCATGGCGGCGCGACAGATAGCCGACCTGGTGCGGTTCCTTTTCCTTGTAGCGGGAGAATGCGTCGTCGACCTTGCTGATCAGGAAGGGAAAACGGGTGACGACGATGGGTTCCAGCCCGAGTTCCGGCCGCTCCGGTTCGAGCGTGAGGCTGGCGAGCCGCGCAACGGGCGCTTCGGCGCGCGCGGCCGCCTGCAGGCGCACGCGAAAGGCCAGCACGCGCGCCAGGCCGACCTCGTCGCCGTCATGCAGCCGCACGATGGTTTGCCGCACCGGTACGCCGTTGACGGTGGTGCCGTTCTTGCTGCCCAGGTCCGCCAGATAGGCGTCGCCGCCCTCGACGAAGATGCGCGCGTGCCGGCGCGACAGATCGGCCACGATGTCGGGCGGGTAGCCGGCGAACGGCTGCTCGGTGCGGCCGATGGCGAACAGGCCGTCGTCGATGGCGACCGGGCCGAGCTCCGGATGGCTCAGCGGTTCGAGCACGATCCCGACGCGCTGGGCAGGTGGCGCGTGCATCTTGCTCACCAGGGCGTCGTCAGGTGCCATCGGGCCGTCTTTCAGTGGCGCGCCGCATCGGCCACCTCCACGGGCGGCCAGCCGCCGCCCAGCGCCTTGTACAAGGTCACGGTATCGGACAGGATCTGCTGCTGGTTGGCCAGCAGCGCCAGCTGCGCGCCGAGCAGGGAGCGCTCGGTCTCGAACACTTCCAGCTGCGACGCCACGCCTTCCTTGCGCTGCTCGTCCGTGGTGGTGGCCACCAGGCGCAACTGGTCGACCTGCTGCTGCAGCTCGGCGCGCTGCTTCTTGTGCGCCTCGAGGTTGACCAGCGCGTTTTCGACATCCTCGAACGCGGCCATGACGGTCTGCCGATAAGCCTGCTCGGCCACCTTCGTTTGCGCCTCGCTCGTTTTGACGTGCGCCTTCACACCTGGATCGAAGATGGGGAAATTAATGCTGGGCAGCAGCCCGAACGTAAACGATTTCAACAGCGAGGACAGCGCGAAGCTGGACGTGCCGCCGCGCCCCGTCAGGCTGATCGACGGCAGTTGCGCCAGCTTGGCCTGGCCCGTCAGGTCGTACGCTTCCAGCACGCGGTACTCGGCCGCGACGACGTCGGGCCGGCGCTTGAGCAGCTGCGACGGCAGGCCGCCCGGCACCTCCGGCACCCGCACCCGTTCCTGCAGGCGGCCGGCCGGCACCCGGAAATCGCCGGCCGGCACGCCGATCAATGTGGCCAGCGCATTACCCGCCAGCGCGCGCAAGCGCTGCAATTCGATCAGCTCCGTGGAGAGGCGGTTGACCTCGGCCGACTGCTGCAGCACGCGCGTGTGCGGGATGAGGCCGTTCTGCTCCATTGCCTGATACGTGGCCAGAATGTCGCGGTTCCTGGCCAGCGTCTGCTGCTGCTGCTCGATCTGCTCGTCGAATTGCAGGATCTGGAAATAGGTCGTCGACACGTCCGACACGAGTTTCAGGTAACCGGCCCGCCAGTCGGCCTCCGTGGCGGAGAACTCGGCCTTTTGCGCCTGCACGCCCTTCTCGACCTTGCCCCAGATGTCGATGTCCCAGTTGGTTTGGGTGGCGAGGTTGAACTGCTTGGTGAACGGCTGCCCCGTGACCTTTTCGAAGCTCGCGCCCGCGCCCGCGTCGAGGGTCGGCAACGCGCCGGCGCGCGCTTCTCCGATCTGCGCATTGGCCACGCCGATGCGCGCGGCGAGCACGGCCAGGTCGAAGTTGCCGGCGAGCGCACGGCCCACGAGCTGGTCGAGGTAGGGGTCGTGGAATTCGTGCCACCAGTCCGGGACGATCAGCTCGGTCTTGGACAACGGCAGCGTCGCGGAGTTCGACCATGCCGTCTTGGCCGGCACCGACGGCTGCGCGTACGGGCGCATGCTGACGTCGGCGCAGGCGGCGAGCAGCAGGGCGGCCACGATGCAAAGAAGGCGCGCGAGCATCATGTCCCCGCCGCTTGCACCATCCACGCGTGGGCGTCGACGAACACCTGGAACAGCCGCGCATCGATATGCCCGGCATCGCACTCCTCGTGCATCAGGTCCAGCGCCTGTTCCACTGGCATGGCCTTCTTGTACGGCCGGTCGCCGGCCGTGAGCGCGTCGTAGATGTCGCAGATCGTCAGGATGCGCGTCTGGATGCTGATCTGCGGCCCGCGCAGGCCCGACGGGTAGCCCGATCCGTCCAGCTTTTCGTGGTGGCCGTGGGCGATCGCGGGCACGCCGGCCAGGTCGCGCGTCCACGGGATCAGGACGAGGAAGGAATACGAATCCACCACGTGCTCCTCGATCTGGCGCCGTTCGTCCGCCGTCAGGCAGCCTTTGGGGATGCTCAGCGCCGCGGCCTCGTGGTCCTCGAGCAGGACCAGCGGCTGGCCGTCCGGGTCGTGGCAGCCGTAATGGACGATGTCGCGCAGGTCGGGCAGCGTGCTGCTGCGCGAGATCGCGGGCTCGTTGGCGCAGCGGATCGTGGCCAGGAAGCCGTCGAGCCGGACCGCTTCCTCGGCCAGGCGCGCGTCCGCCTGCGCCTTTTCGGCGCGGAACGTCGCCGCAGTCCAGCCTTCGTCGATGTGGCGCTGCGCCAGCGATAAGTAGGCCTGGCGCTCCAGGCAGGCACGCGCGTACAAAAAGCGCTGTTCCAGCAGGCGCATGTCGGCGTGGTGCAGCTTTTTTTCCTTGCGCAGCACGTGCTCGCGCACGCCGACCTTGCCGAAGTCGTGCAGCAGCGCGGCGTAGCGGATCTCGCGCAACTGCTCGCGCGTAAAAGCGATGCGGCGCAGCTGGGGGTCGTCGGCGCGGTCGAGCGCCGTCGCGAGGCGTTCGGCGTAGCCCGCCACGCGGAACGAGTGGCCGGCCGTGACCGGATCGCGTTCCTCGATCGCCTGCACGGAGGCGCGCACGAAGCCGTCGAGCAGGCGTTCGATGTCGGAGTACAACTGGAAATTCTTGAGCGCGACGGCCGTTTCCGCGCACACGCCCGTGAGCAGTTCGAGGTCGGCGTCCTGGAAGGCGCGCGGGTCGGACGAGCTGTCGACCTGGATCAGCCCCAGCACTTCATCGCCGACGATCAGCGGCGCGCACATGACGCTGCGGATGGCCTGGGCGACGATCGAATCCTGCGCCGCGAAATGGCGGTCGGCCAGCGTGTCGACGGACAGGATGGCGCGCTTGTTGCCCAGCACTTCGTCGACGATCGTATGCGACAGCCGCGCCTGCCTCGGGTCCTCGACCATGCCGTTCCTGCGCCGCGCCGCCACCGGCACGGGCGGATCGCGTTCGTTCTGGCGCAGCAGGATGAAGGCGCGCTCGGCCAGCGGGAACAGGTCAAAAATAAAATTCATGATCTTTTCGGTGAGCGTCGCGCGGTCGGTGACGGCGCCCAGCGCGATGCTGACCTGGGCCATCGCGTGCAGCTTGAGGACCGATTTTTCCAGCTCGCCGCGGGGCGCGTCGCGCGGGTCCGACGCGGGCACCGGCGCGGACGGCATGGGCACGTACTGCGTGGCGTCGACGGACTTGCGGATCACCGTCGGCATGCTGGCGGCGCTCGGGGCGACGAGCGAGCGGAACACGAGCTGGGTGGACGCGAGCGCCAATTCGGCGCCGTCGTCCAGCGCGCGCCACGAACCGGGCTGCAGGCGCTCGCCGTTCACGAAGGTGCCGTTCGACGAGTGCAGGTCCTCGACCAGCCACGCCTCGCCGCGGCGCCGTATGCGCGCGTGGCGGCGGCTGATCGTGTGCAGCGGAATGCACACGAACTGGTCGGACGCGAGCGCATCCTGGCGGTCGCGGCCGATCACGACCTCGTCGTGCAGCGGGAACAGCTGCGCCCTGACCTCGCGGCTGCCGAGCAGCTCGAGATAGGCGCTCGCCCCGCCGCCCGCCGGGGCCAGCTCGGGTGCCGCGGGTACGTTAGGTGCCGGTTCCATCGCCATGCCATCCTCGCCAACGACCACATCGTGCAGTTCGTAGAACTCGTATGACAATGACGCCGCACTACAGTTCGCGGCCGTGCGCATTTGACCGCTCATTTCACGGTAATGGTGATTTTTTTGGACTGGACCGAAGGATCGAACGTGATGTGCCGGTCGTCGCCCATGACGAGCTGCAAGGTGTGCTTGCCGGGCGGGAGTTCGATCGTCGTCTCCGTCTCGCCGGCGCCGAAGTGCAGGTGGTTGCGGTCGTTCGGGATCTCGACGCCCGGTCCGGGCGCGTCCGCGTCGATCAGCAGGTGGTGGTGCCCGGTGTTCGGGAACTTGACGCCTTTCGGCGCGACCCCCATGTTGCGCAGGCCGAACCAGACGCGGATCGGCTTGCCCGCCGATACCACCTGGCCATCGTTGGGCCAGCCGATATACACGTAGGCGTGGGGCGGGGCGGGCGTGGGTTCGGCGGCACGGCCCGGGGCGCCGGCGCAGCAGGCGGCGGCGAGGGCGGCGGCGGCAAGTAGGGTGCGCATCGGAGACTCCTGTTCGCGGTGCCGGCTCACTTGACCGTGACCGTGATCTTCTTCGAATAGACGGGCGGGTCGTGCGGCACGTGGTCCTTGTCGGCCAACAGCAGTTGCAGCGTATGGGGACCGGGCGGCAGCTCGATGCGCGCCTCCGTTTCGCCGGCGCCGAAATGCAGGTGATTGCGGTCGTTCGGCACGGGCTCGTCCATGTTCCTGGGCAGGTCGGTGTCGATCAGCAAGTGGTGGTGGCCCGTCCCGGCGATATCGGTGCCCTTGGGCGCAACGCCCATGTTGCGCAGGCCCATGCGGACCCAGAAGGCGTGGTGGACGACCATGCCGTCGCTGGGCCAGATGAAATACACCTGCGCGTTCTCGGGCGACGGCGTGCGCGCGAGCACCGGCACGGCTTGCAGGACCACCGCGGTCAGCATCAACACAATTGTTTTGCGCATCGTCTTCTCCCGCCCGACGTGCGGGCCGCTGTTCCGGGAGCATCCGTCAAGCGGGGAGTACGGAATCTGCGGCGGCACAAACGTGTGCCGGGCACGATCGCGGCGGCCTGTGGTCTAAGAGGTGTCCTGACATTTGCGGAGATGGCCCGTGTGGATGAGGCTCTTGATCCTGTGCATCCTGCTGGTGACGACGGCGTCGATCGGGACGACCGTCGCGCCGGCCGGCGTGCTGCCGAAGAACAGCGCCGAACAGTTCGAGCTGGCGTTCTGGAACTCCATCAAGGACAGCAAGCAGGCCAGCGACTACGAGGCTTACCTGCAGGCCTATCCCAAGGGCCGCTTCGCCGGCCTGGCGCGGGTGCGCCTGCAGCAGCTGAAGGCGGCGCCGCCGCAGGCCCAGGCGCCGGCGCCACCTGCGGAAGGCAAGCCGGCCGGCACGCAGGAGCAGGCCAGGGCCACCCCGAAACCCCGCCCGGACAAAGCGCCGGCAAAACCGCCGGACAAGACGCGCGCGCCACCCGCGGCCACGCCCGTACCCGGCCCGGCCGGCTCCGTGGCCACGATGAAGGATTGCGACGCCTGCCCGGTGATGGTCGCGCTGTCGCCGCGGCCGTTTACGATGGGCAGCAACAACAGCGATCCGTCCGAGCGCCCGGCGCACAAGGTGGCGCTGCACGCGCCGTTCGCGATCGGCAAGTACGAGGTGACGGTGGGCCAGTGGCGCCAGTGCGTCAAGGGCAGCGTGTGCCCGGCCATGCCGTCGCTGGGCAACGTGCCGGACAACGTGCCGATGCGCGACGTCAGCTGGGACGAGGCGCAGCTCTACCTCAAATGGCTGAGCACGGTGAGCGGCAAGCCGTACCGGCTCCCGACCGAGGCCGAGTGGGAATATGCGGCGCGCGGCGGCACCGCGACCCGCTACTGGTGGGGCAACGAAATGAAAGGGGGCAATTCCAGCTGCGACGGTTGTGGAGACCCGTGGAACGCCGAGCGGCCGCCGCCGGCCGGCAGCTTCGCCGCCAACCCGTTCGGCCTGAACGACATGAACGGCAGCGTGTGGGAATGGGTCCAGGACTGCTGGCACAGTACGTACAAGGGCGCGCCGGAGGACGGCAGCGCCTGGGTCGGCGGGGTGTGCCAGGCGCGCGTCATCCGCGGCGGGTCCTGGCGCGAGAACGGCAGCTATATGCTGTCCACCACGCGCTTCAAATACGACGCCAGCGTGCGCCAGTCGCAGAACGGGTTCCGGGTCGCGCGCTCGCTCGATTGAGCCGCACCCGCCCGCTAGCGCCCGGCGTGCGTCTTGATCGGCAAGAAATCCACGGCGACCGCGCCGGCCCCGTGCGCCTTGACGATCCGGGCCAGCCGGTCGTCCAGCGCGCGCAGGTAGGCCGGCCCCGATTCCGCATCCGGACGGACGCCGTCGAACAGGGGCACCGCCGTCGCCACCAGCACGAGCATCTCCGTGCCGAACGGCGGGCCGATCACCCAGTTGCCGAGGCTGCCGATCGTCGCCGTGTAGCGCGGCGGCGCCAGGTTTTCGCGCGCGGCCGCGTTGGGCAGCAGGTGGACGACGTGGCCGTCGAGGACGAAATAATCGACCGTCACATAGGACTGGTAGTCCGGCGTGGTCACGTCGACCATCAGCGTGTCGCCCGCGGCCAGGTCGCCCCCTTTGCCGCTGCCCGGATTCAGGCGGATCGCCGCGGCGCCGCCGGCCATGCGGTGAGCGGCCCAATAGCGGCCGAGGACGCGCATCAGCGGGCATTCGTCGTCGCCGATCTCGTGCAGCGCCAGGTCGACGCCGCTCACGCCCGCCAGCGCCGCCAGCATTTTTTTGAGACGCGCCGCCCCCACGCTGCGCGCGAGATAGCCCTGCACGCGCACGGCGCGACCGTCGATGGCGGGCACGAGGGCCGAGCACGGCACGCCCGCCAGGACGGCGGACACGGCCGCCAGGGTCGGTGCGGGCGCAGGCGCGGGGACAGGCGCGCGGGCGGGTGCGGGCACGCGGGCGGGCGGTGGGGGCCGCGTCCGGCCGGCGCCGGCGGGCGTACCCGCGACGACGGCGGGCGCCAGCGGCGCCTGCTCGTTGCCGTGGCGCGGCAGCAGCAGGCGCAGCGCGACGAACACGACCAGCGCCGCGGCGCCGGCCGCCAGTGCGGCACCCGTGCCGATCAGCACCGGACGCCGGCGCCGCATGTCGCGCGCCCCGATCTCATTCAGGAAACCGTTGACGGTGGGCGTGCGCGCCTCGCGCCGCAACGCGAGCGCATTGCGCAGCGCGCGCCACTGCCGGTGCCCGAGGCCGGGCGGACGCTGCGGACGCAGCCCCGCATCGCGCGCCTGGATCGCGGACAGGCGATTGAACGGATGGCGGCCCGTCAGCAATTCGTACGTGATGCAGCCGAGCGCGTAGATGTCGTCGCGCGGATCGGGCTCGCGGTTTTCCAGCATCTCCGGGCTCGCATAGGCCGGCGTCAGCGCGCCCAGACTGCCGGGATCGAACACGGTCACGTCCGCATCCTCTTCCGCTTTCTGGAACACGCGCGCGATGCCGAAGTCGATGACCTTGACGCCGCCGGCGTCCGTCAGGATCACGTTGGCCGGCTTGAAGTCGCAGTGGACGAAGCCGCGCTCGTGCGCGTAGGCGAGCGCCTTGCCCATGCCGCACACGATGTCGAGGGCGTCGTCGAACGGCAGGGCGCGGAAATCGGGCGCGCGCAGCAACTGGCTGAGCGATTTACCCGACAGGTATTCCATCGTGATGTAGACCATCGCCCCGTCACGGTCGAAGTCGTACACGGCCACGATGTTCGGATGGGCCAGCGCCTGCGCCTTGCGCGCTTCCCGCTGCAGGGCGATCAGCGACTTGGGGTGGCCCTGGAACTGCACGTTCAGCACCTTGATGGCGATATAGGGATGGCGGTCGGATGCCTCCAGCTTGCGCAGGTCGAGCGCCTTGTAGACGGTGCCCATGCCGCCGAAGCCGACACACTCCTCGAGCACGAAGCGGCCGTTGAGCGTATCGCCGACGCCCTTCATGCGCTCGGCCGGCGCGCCGGGCTGGCCGCCCGCGATGCCGGCGGGCTGCGTCGGCGGCTGCACGGGCTTGGTCTGGACATAGGTTTCCTCGTCGCCCACGCGCTGCCGCTGGCGCGCCTCGATCGCCTGCGCGATGCGGCGCTCGACTTCGCCGTAGACCTCGGCCGGCAGCGGCGCGTGGCGGTGGACCTCGTTGAGCGTCTTGAGCAGGCTCGATACGCTCTCGGGCGTATCGGCCAGCAGGCGATCGACGCGCGCCAGCATCTCGGCTTGTCCGAGGCTGCCGCTCTGGAACTGGTGAAGGGTGTCGGCCAGGTTGTCCATGTCGTCGTCGTGGTCGAGCGCGCGCGGCGCCTCTTCCTCAGACACTTGCGTGGTACGCAAATTCACCGAACCGGCAGTGTGTTGTTCCCGGCCAAACGGCGTTGCGGCAGGTGTTGGTCCGAACCCACCGGATACGCCATCAAAACCCGTTCCGATGCCACAAACAGGGCGCGCGGGTGCTGGCACGGTTCTCGCAAAGACTAGGGTGAGCACGACGAAAACGGCTCGCCAACCAACCCAATCCATTAAGGAGAAACACCATGAAAACCCTGACGATCAAAGACCTGGCCCTGACCTGCGAACTGGACCGCGACGCGATGGCGCGCGTGCGTGGCGGTCACGGCACGATGCAGCAATCGCATCCGCTGTATCCGATGCCGTACTACAGCCCGAGCTACACCTCGACCATCGACGTCAGCCAGAACCTGCAGCAACTGCAGAACGTGACGAACGCGACCGCCAACGGCTCGGCCTTCATCGACGGCGTCACCGCGAACAACAACACGAGCCAGTTCGGCCAGAACAACGTCCTGGTCGCGCACTAAGCAGCACGCCAAGCAGCGCACTCGACGACGCCGGCCCGGCCATCTCGCGATGGCCGGGCTTTTACCCATTTTTTACCCATTTCTCAGGAGGACAATATGGCGACCATCACCATCAAGGATCTGTCCGAAAACACGGACCTGGACCGCAAGGCGATGCAGGCGATCTCGGGCGGCTCGCGTGCCCGTTCCGACGCCGGCGCGCTGCGCCCGGCCGGCACGGGGCCGGCGCGGCCGCAACGGATCGTCGACTTCCGCACCGGCGCCGTACCGGCCGACGCGCCGGACAAGCCACCCCGATAAACCATATAAACCATTTAGACGGATTCGCATGCCGCCCGGCCCGCAAGCCGGGCGGTTTTTTTTGCACCGCCGGGTCCGCCGTTCGCGCCGATCCAACAGTGTCGAACCGGTGTTGGTCCGCGCCCGCCACTTTCTCCCGCCGACAGCGGGAAACGCGTGACAAGCCGGCAATAAAGCCCGGTTTTACGGGGTTTTCTGGGTTGGCACGCATTCTGCTCATACCCTGGTGAGCGCACTTCAAACGCTCTTTCAACCCAATGACCTACTCAAGGAGAAGCAACATGAACACCCTGATCATCACCGACCTGGCCGAGACCCGCGAACTGAACCACGCCGACATGGCCCATGTCCGCGGCGGACACGGCACGAGCATGCCCTGGCTGCCGTCGTACAGCCCGTCGTACGACTCGTCGATCAAGGCGGATCAGAACCTGATGCAATTCCAGGACGTGAAGAACCTGACCGCGAACGGTTCGGCCTTCATCTCCGGCGTCAGCGCCACCAACAACACCGATCAATTCGGGCAAAACAACATCGCCGTCCTGTAAGCCTTCAAGCACACCGAGGAGAACACCATGAAAACCCTGACGATCAACGATCTGGCCGTGAGCTGCGAACTGGATCACAAGCAAATGGCACACGTACGCGGCGGCTACAAGATGGGCAGCCCGTCGTACTCGCTGTTCCCGATGCCGTCCTACACGACGTCCGTCAATGCGACGCAGAACCTGGCCCAGGTCCAGAACGTACTCAACGAGACGGCCGACGGTTCGGCGTTCGTGAGCGGCGTCACCGCCAACAACAACACGTCCCAGTTCGGCCAGAACAATCTGCTGGTCAGCTGATTCGACATCCGATCCGAAAACACTGAACGAAGGAGAACACCATGTCGTCGATCATCATCCAAGACCTCGCCCGTACACGCGTACTGGACACCCATGCCATGTCCGCGATCCGGGGCGGCCAGGCCTTCGGGCCGAACGTGAACGTGAACCTGAACCTCGACCAGCGCATCGCCCAGGTGCAGGACATCAGGGTCAACGTCCTGAACAACAACGGCTCGATCGGGCCCGGCTTCACCGCCCCCGACGTGACCCTGAACCCGTTGCAATGGGCCACCAACAACGCCGTCGTCCCGCTGTAAAAACATCGTTGAAAGGAGCATCATCATGAAAACCCTGATCATCAAAGACCTGACCGTGACGTCCGAACTCGACCACCACGCCATGGCTGCCGTACGCGGCGGGCACGGCATGACCCAGACGTCCTGGTCGCCGTCGTCCGCATCGCCAAAGTTCAGTTCGTCACTGGACGCGACGCAGAACCTGGCCCAGTTCCAGAACGTCGTCAACGCGACCGCGAACGGATCGGCCTTCGTCGAAGGCGTGACCGCGAACAACAACACGAGCCAGTTCGGCCAGAACAATATCGCGGTGGCCGGGCACGCGTGGTAACCAACCCGACGGTGGAGGCCGCATCCCGGCCTCCACCAAGGGAACCAAATCGACAGTCGAGATGTCTGTTTACCGAGGAGATGCACATGGCGCACATCAGGATCGACGACCTCCGCTGCGAGCGCACGCTCGATGCGTGCGCGATGGCGCGCGTGCGCGGCGGCGACGGCGCGGCGTGGTGCTTCGGCTGGATCCAGCCTTACCTGCCCGAGCAAGCACGCGGCGCGCCTGTCATCAATTTTTACCAGATCAATAATTACGCGGACCAGATGATCAACCAGTTCCAGACGGTCAGCGTGAGCAATACGGCGCCGAATTCGGTCGTGACCGTCGGCGTCGACGAACGGAGCACCAACAACGGACACGTTTGATGGGCGAGGCGCTTCAACTTCGCTGGACCTCGGCGGCGCGCAGCGAAACCGGACTGGTGCGCAGCAATAACGAGGATGCCGTACTGGACCGGCCGGCGCGGCGCCTGTGGGCCGTCGCCGACGGCATGGGCGGGCACGCCTACGGCGAAATCGCGAGCGGGATGACGGTGGATGCGCTGGACGCGCTCCCCGCGGACCAGCCCCTGCAACAGGCCGTCGCCGCGGCCCGCGCATGCCTGCTCGGCGTGAACGGCGCGCTGGTGGCCGAAGCCGCCGCGCGCAACGTGCCCGTGATCGGCACGACGCTCGTGCTGCTGCTGGCGTCAGGCCGCACCGGCGTCTGCGTCTGGGCCGGCGACAGCCGCATCTACCTGTGCCGCGGCGGCAGCCTGCACCAGCTCACGCGCGACCACAACCAGTTCGAGGAACTGCAGATCAGGAACCACCTGTCCCCCGCGGACGCATCGGCGTATCCGGGCGCCACCATGATCACGCGCGCACTCGGCGCGGCCGCGACGCTGGAGCTGGACGAAGTGCAGGTGCAGGTCAGCGACGGCGACGTGTTCCTGCTCTGCAGCGACGGCCTGAGCAATGCAGTCGGCGCCGACGATATATTCGGCGCGCTGGCGGGCGGCGACTGCGACCGGGCTGCCGATGCGCTCATCCGGCTCGCGCTGGCCGGAGGCGGGCGCGACAATATCTCCGTCATCGTCGTGCGGGCGGATGACGTCGAGCCCGACCAGACCATCCTCAATCCATCCCTGTGAACCGTCAGTGGCGCCTGAAATCCTTCGAGTGCAGGCCATGCTTCTTGAGCAGGATCTGCAAATGCGAGCGGTTCATGTCCCAGCGCCGCGCCAGCTCGGCCACCGTGCCGCCGACGTCCTTGAGGCCGCGCTCCAGGCAGGCGCGCTCGGCTTCGTCGCTGGCGGCGCGCTTGACCTCGGCCAGGGAGGCCGGCGGCGTTGACGATGCGGCGGGTTGCCCGTCGGATGCGTCCTGTGCCCGCAACGGCGCCGCGGTGGGGCGAATGTCTTCCGGCAGGTGCGCGATGTCCGCCGTGTCGCCGGCCAGGCAGGCCAGGCGGTACACCAGGTTGCGCAATTCGCGGATGTTGCCGGGGTAGGTATAGTCGAGCAGGAAGGCGCGCAATCCGGAGGTCATCGCGACCGGCCTGCGCTTCAAGACCTCGGCCGCCTCGTCGCCGTAATACGCCAGCAACAGCGGGATTTCATCCTTTCTCTCGCGCAGCGGCGGCAGGGTCACGTGGATCACGCTGAGCCGATAAAACAGGTCTTCGCGGAACTGACCCAGTTCGATCAGCTTGCGCAGGTTCTTGTTCGTGGCCGCGACGATGCGGGCGTCGACGGCGATCGTCTCGTCCGACCCGACGCGCTGGATCTCGTGCGACTGCAGCACGCGCAACAGTTTCACTTGTCCCTGCAGCGGCAATTCTCCGATCTCGTCCAGGAAGATCGTGCCCTTGTGCGCGCTTTCGAACTTGCCCTTCCGGTCCGTTGCCGCGCCGGTGAACGCGCCGCGCTTGTGGCCGAACAGTTCCGACTCGATCAGGCTTTCGGGAATCGCGCCGCAGTTGACGGAGATATACGCCTTGTCGGCGCGGGTGCCGTTCGCGTGGATCACCTTGGCCATCAATTCCTTGCCGGTGCCGCTTTCGCCATCGATCAAGACCGGCAAATCGGTGGGCGCCGCCTTTTCCGCGATCTCGAGCGCGTCCAGCAGGCGCGCGTTGTCGCCGAACGTCCCTTCGAACACGAAGCTGCGTGCGAGCAGCGCCTGGCGCCGGTCGCCCTGCGTCTGCTCGGGCTGCGGCGCGGGCTCGCTGCCGAGCGCCTGGATGAAACGCTCCTTGTGCGACAGCTGCATCACCTCGTCGCGCACGGCGTTGGCCTGGCGCAGCAGTTTTTCGATGTCGGGCCGGTCCAGGCTGTTCGCCCAGCGCAGGGTCGAGCGCAGGATCTCGAGCCGTTCCAGCAAGCCCGCATACGACATCGACGAGCCGCGCGGCAGATCCTGGTTAAACAGTTTCATGACATTCACGCCGCGGCCAGCTGCTTCTGCACGAGCTCGTAATACATGCCGCGTCCCGCCAGCAACTCGTCGTGCCGGCCCTGCTCGACGATGCCGCCCTCGTACAGCACGACGATTTTATCGGCCCGCATGATCGTGCTGAGCCGATGCGCGATGATCACGGCCGTGCGCCCCGCGAGGATATCGTGCATGTTGGCGATGATATTGCTTTCGGACTGGGTGTCGAGTGCCGAGGTCGCTTCGTCGAACACGAGCAGCCGCGGGTCCTGGTACAGCGCGCGGGCGATGCACAGGCGCTGCACCTGGCCGCCGGACAGCCCGACGCCGCGCTCGCCCACCACCTGCTCGTACCCGAGCGGCATCTTGCTGATGAATGCGTGCGCATCCGCCATCCTGGCGACCTGCTCGATGCGGCGGCGGTCGGGGCTCTCGTCGCCGCTGGCGATGTTTTCGGAGATGGTGCCGGAAAACAGCAGATTGCTCTGCATGACGTAGCCGACCTGGGCCCGGTAATAATCCTTGTCGATCGCGCTCATGTCGTAGCCGTCGACGAGGATCTTGCCGTCCGTGGGCGCATAAAAGCCGACCAGCAGCTTCGCAAGCGTCGTCTTGCCCGAACCGCTGCGGCCGACGATCGCGACCAGTTCGCCGCGCCTGATGTCGATGCTGATGTTTTCCAGCACGTAGGCCGTGTCGTTGCCGCCGTAGCGGAAATACACGTTCTCGAATTTGACGTCGCCGCGCAGGTCGGGGAGCACGACGCGGCTGGCCGCCTCGCTCGGCTTTTGTTCCGGTTCGATGTCGAGCACGTCGCCGAGGCGTTCCATCGCGACGCCCGCGTCCGCCAGGCGGCTCCACAGCGCGACCAGCCCCATCAACGGTGCCAGCACGCTGCCCATCAGCGCATTGAAGGCGATCAGCTGGCCGATCGTCAATTCGTGGTCGAGCACGAGGCTGGCGCCGGCCCACAGGATCGCGATCGTCGTGCCCGCGTTGAGCAACTGGCTCGCGAGACCGACGAGGATGTTGAACTGCTGGGCGCGGTATTGCGTGTCGAGCGCCTTGACGTATTTCTTTTCCCATTTCAGGCGCACGGGACGCTCGCTGCCCATGCCCTTGATCGTTTCCACGCCGCCCAGCGCCTCCATCAGGAAGGCGTGCGCGTCGGTGGAGGCGTTGAACACGTCGCGCGCGTACTGCTTGATGTGCGGCGTCGCCAGCAGGGTCAGCGCCATGATCGGGACGATGAAGGCGATCAGCAACAAGGTCAGCTTGACGTTGTAGATGAACAGGATAGTGAAATAAATAAACACCATCAGCAGGTTCAGCATCGTCGTGACGGTGGACTCGGTGAGGAAGGCGCGGATCGTCTGGTTTTCCTGGAAGCGCGCGACGATATCGCCTGTCTTGCGCTTGGCAAAGAACGAGAACGGCAGCGACATCGTGTGCTTGAAAAAGCCCGCCATCATCGAAAAGTCGAGGTTGCGCACCATGTAGTTGGCGAGGTAGGCGCGTACGGTCGCCATCAATTGCGAAAACACGTTCGCGATGACGAGCCCGGCAATCAATACGTGCAGCAGGCTGACGTTCTGGTGCACGATGACGCCGTCGAGGATGTTCTGGATGATCAAGGGCGGCACGATGCCGAGCATCTGGATCACGAATGTCGCCAGGAACAGGTGCAGCAGGATCTTCCGGTACGGCCGCAGATACCCGACGAAGCGCAGCCATGGCGAGCGTTCGACAGCGGACGCCACCATGTCCTGGCCGGGCGTGAAGACGAGGCAGGTGCCGCTCCAGCCGCGTTCGAATTCCTCGACGGACAGCTTGCGGAAGCCCACCGCCGGGTCCGCGACCCAGACCTGGCGCGCCGAGATGCCGTACACGATCACGTAATGATAGCCCTCCCAGTGCACGATGAAGGGCAATTCGAAACCCTGCAATGCATCGAACGTGCATTGCACGCCGCGCGCCGAGAAACCGAGCGTTTCGCCGGCGCGCGCGAGGCTGTCCAGGGTCGCGCCCTGCGTGGTGACGTTGGCCAGTTCGCGCAGCTTGCCGAGCGTGACCGACAATCCGTGGTGGCGGCACAGCATGGCCAGGCAGGCCGCGCCGCAATCCATCTCCTCGGCCTGTTCGACCAGGGCGAAGCGGCGGATCACGCGCTCGCCGAACTCGGGCTGCGACTCCAGGTCCAGCTTGAGCGGGCGCTTGCGGCGTTCGGCCAGCTTCTTCTGGCGCTCCAGCTCGCGCTCATTGGCGCGGATGCGGTCTTCCAGCACCTCGCGCAGGCCGGCGTTGCGCTCGAGGATCATGTGCGCCGTCTTTTCGGGGATGACGAGCAGGGTGACTGGCGTGGCGGCCACGGCCGATGCCATCTGTTCCTGCCGCATCAGGCATGCTTTTTCGCCGAACGTGTCCCCCGGCTGCAGCGTGGCGAGCGTGAATGCCTCGGCCCCGTCGTGGTAGACCAGTTTTATTTGCCCCTGGCGCAGCACGTACAGGCGGTGGTCGTCGCGCCCGCCCTGCGTGAGGATGTCCTTGCCGGCCGCGACGCGCTTGACGCCGACGCTGCGCACGACGTCTTCCAGTTCTTCCTTGCCGACCTTGCCGCGCAGGTCGAACAGGCGCGCCACGAGGCCGCCGGCGGAGCCGATCGCGACATAGCTCGTGACGAAGCCGAGCGCTTCCGGATTGCGCGCCAGCACCGGCTCGATGGCCGCGCGCGGGATCAGCCACAGCTCCGTCTTGAGCGAGGCGCGCGCCGACAATTCGTGGTGCGCGTCGCGCAGCATGGCGATGTCGCCGAACGTTTCTCCGGTTTTACGTACGCCGATGCTGAGCTCCTTGCCGTGCTCGTCTGAGAACACGCGCACGGAACCGGATTTCACCACATACAGTCCCTCGGCCGGCTCGCCGGCCTTGCAGACCGTGTCGCCGAATGCGTAATGGCGCACCTGGATCGCTTCCGCCAACCGTTCCAGTTCGTCGCGCCCGAGCGGGGACAGTATCTCGACCGACGACAGGAAGTCGGCGGGCGACTGCACGGCGGACGGCGTGGCCATGATGCGCGGCCACGCTCAGCGCACCGGACACGCTTCGATCACGTGCTCCTGTGCGCGCGCCATCAGCCACTCTTCGCGCAGCAGGCGGCGCACCTCGGCGGCCGTGTCGGCATCGAGCGTGGCGGGGTGCTTCGCGTTGACGCAAAAGATTTCGTAGCACGCGCCGTCGGGCGACGGAAACGGCCCGAGCAGTTCGCCCGCACGCGCATTGAACACGCGCGCCTCGATGTCGCCCTTGAGCGAACCGCGCAATACCTTGCCGATGAGGCCGCCCTGCTGGCGCGTGCCCTCGTCGATCGAATGCTCGCGCGCCATCTCGGCGAACGCGCCCGGCTCTTCCTGCAGCACGGACATCATCTCGCGCGCGGCGCCCTCGGAATCGAGCACGACGTGGCTGACCTCGACGCTGTCGAAGCGCGGCGAATTGAGTTTGAAATATTGCGCGACGGCGGCCTCGGTGCAGACTTGCTCCAGCATCTTGTCCTGGTACAGGCTGTCGGTGATGTAGGTCTCGAATTCGTCCAGGGAGACGCCGAGCGCGTCGAGGTAGTGATTGGTGTCGGCGGCGCGGTGCAGGCCGAGCGCGCGGCGGAATTCGTCGGCGCGCGCCTGGATCTGCTCGGGCGCGAGCACGAGGCCCGCCTGGCGCGCGGCGCGCGCCGTGAGCCGGTCGCGCACCATCTGCTCGACGAGTCCCTCGAACTGCCCGCCCAGCTTCAGCGTACGGATGAAGTCGTCCGTCGTGATCACTTCGTCGTCGATGCGCACGATGCCTGCCATGGTCACGCTCCTGCCGCCGGGTGCAGTCCGGGGCAGGTGTTAGAGCGTGCGGCGGGGTGAAGGTTCGCGCCGCATCGCGCGGTTCAGCGCATTATCTCCCGGACGGCCACCGCGCCCTCGAACGGCGGAGTGCCGTCGGCGAACGTCAGCGTGGACGGCGCCACCTCCGCCAGCGGAACGCGCACCCTGGCGCCACCCCATTCGCGGATGGCGAAACGCCGGGCCGTCCGCGCGTCCTCGAACAAGGCATAGCCCGCGTGACCGTTGCGTGCATGACCGATCGGGACTGCGTCCGCCGGATCGTCGAGGCCGTCGCGCCGGTTGTCGACGATGGCCCGGCAGATGAACGCATCGGCCGTCTTCCGCGCCGCCGGCGTGGCGAGGCCGTCCGCGATCGCGCCGTGCAGCCGTGCCTTGAGGGCCTCGCGGTACAGGGCGGGACGGCCGCGCGTACGGAAGACGCAGCGGGCGCGTACGGCCGTGCCGGCGTCGGGCACATGGCGGTCGAGCACCCGGCGCAGGCCGGCCAGATGGGATGGGGGCGTCGTTTCCCAGACGCGCTCCAGGTCCCAGGCGATGCGCAGGCGGGGCGTTCCGCCGAAAATGGTCGTGTGTTCGCGCCGGTAGTGCGCGAGCAGGCGCGCGACGACGGCCTCCAGGCCGTCGCGTTCGTGGGACGATGTCTCGGCGGCGCGCACCGCGAGCGCGCGGGCGCGGTCCAGGCCGCACAGGCGCAGCAGTTCGCGGTCGACGACGAACCGGTAGTGCCGATACGCCTGGTCGAGCAGCCGGCCGACTTCGTCCGGCGCCGCGTAACGCGGATCGACGTAGCGCCCCCAGTGCCGCGCCAACGCCGCCGCGCCGCGCGCCAGCACGGTCAACTCTTCGCCATAGGGCAAATCTCCCCAGATCGTGCCGATGCTGGCCCATCCCGGCATGGCGGCCATCGCACCGAAATCGACCAGCTTGCCGTCGAGGCAAATGTTGGAGGTGCTGTCGCCGCAATGCGGCAGGCGGTGCACCCAGGCGTACGCCATCTGCTCGGCCCAGCGCCACCACACGTCCCGGTACAGCCGGTCGAGCCCCGCCCGTCCGATGGCGCGGCTCGCCTGCGTGAAGAAACGGGCAACGCGTTCCTGGTCGCGCGCCCCGGTCAGCGGGGTGCCGTCGTCGAACAGGTAGGCGCGTTCGAAATGTGCGGGCCGCAGGAACACCGGACGGACCAGCAATGTGCGGCGCTCGATGAACGGGCCGTCCGGTGTCTCCCACTGCTGCACGAGGCCGGTGTCGATGATGCCCAGGGTCGGGACGGCGCCGTGCGGAAATTCGGCGGCGACCAGTTCGGACAGGATCGCTTCGCGCAGACACTCCTCCAGGTAGGCGCCGCCCGAGGCATGCGCCTGGTCGGTGCCGGCGCCGATCAGCGCAGTGCGGCCCGTTCCCTTCACGTGATAGCCGCCCACGACCGCCGCGCGGCCGCTGCCGCCGTTCCAGCCAATGCCGGTGCCGCCGTAGCGATCGGCCCAGCCGGTCACCGCCGCGCCGGATGGCGCATCGGCGCAGGCCGCACGTTCCAGCAAGTGCGCGCCATACGCCCGCGCGTCGTCCACGCCGGCCGGCCGGGACGGATCGTCGACCATGGCGCGCGGATTGAGCCAGACGATGCCGGCGTCCGCGCAACGCGCCAGCGTCACGGGCACCTGGCCCGTCGCCGCGCCGAACAGCCACGCGGCGGTAGCGCCGTCGAATGCGTGGCACTGCGGATCGGTCGTCGTGTTCATGCAGCTTCCTCCCGTCGATAGCGGCGCGCACCGGCATATTCGGCTTCGATATCGGCCCGGCGGTGCGGCGCAGCGAGGATGTCCGTCACGCACCGCACGGTGCCGGCGTTCCAGGTCTCGGGCGGCAGCGCATGCAAGGCCGGTTGCCGTGCCAGCCCGTCGTCGTCCAGCAGCGCCCACGTCGCCAGGCCGGCCGGGGTGCCGCCGGCATCGTCATGAAAATGGTATTGGCCGAGTGAGATCGGGGTCCACAACCGGTGCTGGACCTCGTTCGGACCCAGTCCCGCGAACCCGCCGGCGGCGTGGGCCAGCGTCATGCATTTGCCAAGCGTGATGGCCATGTGCAGCATGCCGCGCGCACCGTGGGCAAAATTCGGATAGGCCGCCACGACGGCGGCGGCGTCCGGCGGCGGGCCCACATGCCGCAACCGGCCCGCCAGCTCGGCGCTCCCCACCATCTTGGCGATGCGCCGCCCGTGCTTGTAGCGGAAATAGGTAACGCTGTCGGCCTGCGGCAGGATCGCGCTGCGCAGCGCGTCGAGCGCGCCGGTCACGTGGCCGTTGAAAGCGACGAAGTCGACGATCCACGGCCGCTCTCCGCCGCACAGCGCCGCCGCGGGCATGCGGATAAAACCATGGCGCAGCGCCGCCTGTTCGGCGTGCAGGTCGAGCCAGGCGAACGAGACGCACGCGGCGACCCGGCCGAACCCGTCGAACAGCACATCGCACTGCCCGGCCGATACCAGCGCCAGGTAGCGTGCCGCCAGATCGTCGAACGATGCCACTTTGTCGCCCAGGCAGATCCAGGCGAATCCCTGGCGCGCGAACCGCAGCGCCGCGTCATCCAGGCCGGGCCGCAGCGCGCGCGCCCATTCGTCGAGCCGCATCAGACGCATGCGTGATCCTCCTCCACATCATATGCGCCGGACAAGGCGACGGCACCTTCGAACGGCGCGCGCTCCGCATCGACGAACCGCAGCGACGACGGCGTCAGGCCGGCGATCGCATGGCTTGCGCCGGCGGCGTCTTCGTCGACCGCGCACAAGGTCCCGTCCTCATGACGGAACAACGCGTACGACGCCGCATCGCCGACGGCGAAGCCGGCGCAGGCCGCATCCGGCAGCTCGCAATGCGCATCGCGCCGGTTGGCGGCCACGCCGGAAGCGATGAAGCGTTCGATCCGCTCCCGTTCCGGTTCCCGTCCCGCGGCCGACGGATCCAGTGCGCGGAAGATCGCGCGCCGCGCCGTTTCGCGATACAGACCGGGGCGGCCGGTGGCCAGCAGGACGCTGCGGCGCGCGGCCAGGTCGCGCGCGCCGGGCGGGACGATGCGCTCGAGGGCGTCGCGCAGCGGATGCAGATGGGGCGGCACGTCGCTCTGCCAGACCTTGTCGATGTCCCAAGGTGCGGCGCCCGCGGGGACGGCGTCGATCAGGTCGAGCCGCTCGCGCTGGCAGATGCCGATCAGCCGGTGCGCCAGCGGCCACCAGTGCGCCCCGGCGCGCGCCTGGGCGCCGGCTGTAGCGCGGTCGATGCCGGCCAGGCGCAGCATTTCCGTCACCGTCCCGGTGCGGAATGCGTGGTCGATGTCGCCGTGCAGCGCGTCCAGCGCCGCGGGGTCCGCCAGGCCGGCATCGAGGTAACGTCCGAAGAAATAGGCATGCGTGCGCAGTTGCTGTGGCGCGAGGCGGCGCAGGTCGTCGAAGGACTGGCGCGCCAGCACCGTCGCCGCATCCGCCCAGGACGGCACGGACGACGTGGCGCCGAAGTCCAGCATTTTGCCGTCGAAGCAGATGTTCGACATGGTGTTGCTACCGTGGACGATACGGTGAATGAAACCGTAGGCGAGCTGCTCGGCCCAGCGGACCCACAGCATGCGGTAGCGCGCGTGAAAGTCCGCCTTGCCCAGCAGGCGCTCGCTGGCGCGGAACATGTGGAGCACGCGTTCGCTGTCCGCTGCGCCTTCGGCCGGATTGCCGGACATATAGGCGGTGGCGCGGACGTAGTGGGCCGGCCGCACGAAGCAGGGCCGCACCACCAGCACGCGGCGCTCGATCTTGCCGTCGTGGGCCCAATGCTGGACCAGGCCCGTATCGATGATCGCCAGCACGGGCACGGCGGCGTGCGGGAACTCGGCGCGGACGACTTCCGCGACCATCGTCTCGCGCACGGCTTCCTCGAGGTAGGCGCCGCCGGACGCGTGCGCCGCGTCCGTGCGCACGCTGACCAGCGGGGTCCGGCCCACGCCCTTGACGAGATAAGCGCCGATGACCGCGGCCCGGCCGCTGCCGCCGTTCAGGCCGATGCCGGCGCCGCCGTAGCGGTCGGCGTGGGCGACGATGCGGTCGGCGGGATCGAAGCCATCGGCCCACGCCGCGTTGTCCGGCTCCGCCATCGCGTACGCGCACGTGGCCAGCAGGTGTGCCTCATAGGCTTCCGACGTGCCGCCCGGCGCCGCGTGGACGGGATCGGCCGCCGCGGCGCGCCGGTTCAGCCACAGCACGCGCGCGTGGCGCAGGCGCTGCAACGTCACCGGCACGTGCCGGCCGTGCGCGCCGAACAGCTGCGCGCCGTCGTGCGCGTCGAGCCATGAAAGATCGGTCATCGTGCCTCCTCGAACGCGTTACGCGCGGCCCAGCGCGTGATCGCCGCGGCGCCCGCGTCGCGTCCGACCCGCTGCACGGACGCGGCGCGCCCGTCGCGCGGCGGGGTGTACAGAAAAATGTGGCGCTGGTGCGGGAACAGGTCCGCGCACATGTCGTCCATGACCTGCGCACGGACCGGCGCCGACAGCAGCACGTCGCACAGGCACAGGATCCGGCCTTCGTTCCACTCCGAGACGTGCGCCGCGTGCAGCGGCGTGGCGGGCAGGCCCGCGACGGTGTGCGGCGACAGCCAGGCCCAGGTCAGCAGCCCGGCGGGCGTGCCGTCCGCGGCGCGATAGACGCGCACCTGTTCCAGCACGGCCAGGTCGCGCAGCACGGCGCCGTGCCACAGGGGCGAGCGCAGGCCGGGATCGCAGCGCCGCAGCGCGAGCAGGGACGATCCGAGCGCGATCGCGTTGTGCAGGTGGTCGCGGTGCTTGTCCAGCAGGGACGCGTTCGCGGCCAGGGCAAGGGCAGCATCGGGACGCGCGGCGGGGGCGCGGAAGAACGCGGTGCGGTCGGCGCGCGCGATGCGCTTGGCGATCCGGCGCATGCCCCGGTAGCGGAAATAGGTGACCTCGTCGTGGTCGCGCAGGACGCGGTCGCGCAAGTCGGCCAGGATCGCGCGCAGGCCGCGGCCGTACGCAAAGAAATCGAGGATCCATAGCGCGCCTTCGGCCTCGTGGGAGAGGGTGGCGACGGCGTCCGGTCCGTGCGCGAGCAGGGCGGCGGTGCCCTGGGCGCTGGCCAACGTCCAGTTGACGAAACCGATGCCGCGGCCCATCGCGTCGACATAGAACACGTAGCGGCCGCTGTCCAGCGCGGCGAAGGTCGGCTGCAGGCAGCGGCCGAGCCGGGCGCCGCCCCAGCGCGGTCCGAGGAAGTTTACGGCCAGGCCGAGCGCCAGCGCCTGGCGCGTGGTCGCGTCGGCGGCGATGCCCAGCCGGTCGGCCAGGTCGGTCAAGGGAAACACGTTCATCGGTGCAAGCCGGTTTTCAGGGGCGGCCGACGAGGGCGCGCAGGCGGTCGGTCCAGGATGGCCTCAGGAAGCCGGCGATGTCGGCCGGGCCGCGGATCGTGGTGACGGTATAGCCGCGCTGGCGCAACTGGCTGATCAGGCCGGGTTCGCGCTTGCCGGCGATGCTGAGGTCGGGCAGGTGCAGGGCACCGGCGATGATGAAGGTCCGGCGATGTTCCGTCATGGCGCGCACGATGACGGGCACCCACGCGCGGGTGCGCCGCCTCAGGCTCACGTCGATGATGCCGGGGCTGTAGTCAAACATCATGCCTTTGTCCCGCAGGAGGCGTGTATCGGCGGGCAGCATGTCGATCGGGCATGCTTCGGCACGGTCGATACAGCGTACGCCGGCGGCAAACACGCGCCCCATCGGCGCGGCCAGCTCGCCGACTTTCGCATAGGTGGGATCGGCCTGCTTCATGCGCAGCAGGCGTGCCGCCTGCAGCACGTTATCGGCCAGGAAGTCCTGGCGGTCGGCCGCGCTGGCGCTGCAAAAATCGTTGCGCTGGTCCTTCAGCACGTTCAGGCCGACCGTCTTCTTGGCGCTGCCGCCCAGGGCGCGCAGGCGGAACGATGTGCCGGCTCCGAGGTGCGTTTCGAGCGCCTTGTCATAGTCCGGACCGAGGGCATCGATCGTGAAGCGCGTCAGGTAAGTCGAGGTGAACAGGAATTCCGGAATCAATTGCCAGCTATCGAGCCAGTTCGGCACTTCCAGGCCGTTCGCGCGGGTGGCGGCGATCAGGGCGTCGAAAGCGGGCGCCAGGCGCCCGGTGCGGCGGTCACCGGGACCGCTCATGCACGGCGCGCCGCGCTCGAAGGTCTCGTTGCGCATTTCCTCCGGCCCCATATAGGTTTCCATCACGGCGACGTCGGCCGCCTGATAGCTGGGCTGGACGACGGCGTCGTAGTAACCGTCCTGCTCGACGGCCGTACCGAAATGCGATTCGGCCACGAGCACGGCCTGGGTCTTGCCGTTGCTGACCAGCCAGGCACGCGGCAGGAAGGTATCGGCGGCATGTGCACCGGCGCCCGCCAGCATGCAGGCCGCGGCGCCCGCGATGAGGCGGCGAATGGAAAATGTCATGTGGATGGCGTATTGAAAAAGACGATGCCGGGCCGGCATGCGCGCCGAGGGGACTCAAGCGCGCACACCGGTCCGGCGATGACGGCTTAGCGCGACACGACAGGTGCGCTGCAGCTGCCGTTGATGCAGGTGACGGTGGTCACCGTCGGCGCGCCGTTGTAGCTGCCGCTGACGCTGCCCGGGCCATAGCTGCCCGATGCGGAAACGCCCGTGGCCGGAGTGACCGTTTGGGTGATGACCACGCCTGGGGAGGTGGTGACGACGGTCGACACGCCGCCCGCGCCGCAGGTCTGCGTCACGGAGGTGCTGCCGTTGTTGTTGCTGTACGGCTGGCACGACGAGCCCGACGACGAGCCGGAGCTGCCGCCGCCGATGCCGAGCAGGTCTTCGATCGCGCCGATGGCCGCATCGACCCAACCGTCGCCACCCGAAACTGCCGCCACTTCCGCGCTTGAAATAATACGCATTATCTGTTATTCCTATACATGGTTTATGAATGCATTCGTTTCCGAATGCGACGTTGCCCCGCATGCCGTGCTGACATCACGACCTGCGGTTTTCGCCGGTACGGCCGGTTGTTCCGGCCGTACCGACGAATCCTGCGGAATTCGCCGTCCGGCGCCATTCCAGAAATCTTCCAAAAACCCGCACTGCGCAATCAAAGATAATCATTTATATTCTTTAATCTGCGAGCATGTTATTTAAAACAATCTGAACAATCAATAGCAAATCCGGATTTTTTTTCGAAAAAATCATCCTGTTATTTTACGTTTTCAAAGCGCGTAAATAACCCTGCCGATCAAGGCATCATTTATTCGAATACGCGATTTTTTTAATTCAAAAAATTACGGTAGATCGTTTTAATTTTTCTCGCCGCCACTTTCCACTCCAGTTCCGCGACCGCATCTTTTGCCGCGCGCGCCGTCATTTCCGCCAGCGCAGGGTTGTTCCGCGTCCGGAGCACCGCGTCCGCGATCGCATCCGTATCCGCCGGATCGACGCAAATGGCGTCCCGCATGACTTCCGCCACGCCGCTATTGCGCGACAAGACGACGGGTACGCCCGATTGCGCGGCTTCCAGCGCGCCGATGCCAAAGGGCTCCGATACCGATGGCATCACATACACACTGGACGCCGCGAGGAGCGCTTTCACGCCCGGCGGATCCAGAAATCCGGGAAAATCGATTTGACGGGAAATGCCGAGTTTATTGGCCAGCGCTTTCGCCACCGGCAGTAAATCGCCGGTTCCGGCCATGACGAAACGCACGTCGTCCTGCCGGTCCAGTATTTTTTTTGCGGCATGCAGAAAATATGCCGGACCTTTCTGGTGCGTGATCCTGCCGATAAAGGAAACCCGGAATATATCGCGTTGCGCCGGCAGCGCGGCATTCTCGATTTTTTCTACACCATTGTGGACCACTTCAATTTTTCCGGGGGCAATCCGGTATTCGCGTACCAGGACCTGGCGCGTATATTCGCTGACGGCGATGATCCTGTCGGCCATATACATGCCGAACCGTTCGATCGCGCCGATATTCCCGTTCCTGGAATTTCCCGCACGGTCCGGCTCGACCGAATGCACGTGTACGACCAGTGGCCTGTTGCTCGCCTGTTTGACCCGGGCCGCCAACAGAAACGTCAGCCAGTCGTGCGCGTGGACGACATCGAAGGGCTGCGCGGCGGCAAGCAGGTGCGGCGCACTGTCCGCATAGGCCAGCGCATCCGCGATGGACATTCCCTGGTAGGCACCCGACAAGCGTCCGTCGACACCCGGTGCAGCCATCCAGAGCGCGTCTTCGTCGTCCTCATGGAATGCGGCCGCAACGTCGGGCGGAACGAAACCGGCGAAAAAATCGTCCAGTCGGCGCCGTTCCGGATCCGATCCCGCGGCGCGGCCGGGTGCATCGCCCGCCAGGCTTCGGGCGCACAGGAACGACACGCCGCGTTGGCGCTCGCCGCCGCGCAACTGCGGCATGACGAAGGCGATGTCGATGCCGCCGGCTTCCGTCAAACCGCGCACGAGCCCCTGGCACGCCGTGCCGAGGCCACCCGTGATATGCGGCGGAAATTCCCATCCCAGCATCAGGACATTCATGGGCGCGCCTCCCCGGCGGCGGCGCTTTCCAGCAGCACGCAGCCCGACGACTCGACGTCGACCCGTCCATGCCGCACCGTGAGGTGACGGCCGGAGTACGCATCGCACAACCGTTCGCCCTCCGCGAACACGCCGGATACCGGAATCGACACCGGGCTGCGGACCTCCGGCGCGACGACGACCCGGTCGCCGCTGCAGGCATCGATGCGCGCGAAGACATGGGGCGCTTTCTGCAGGCACGCATGCGTGCCGCGGGCCAGCGCGACGTGGCGCGCACGGAAACGGCCCAGCTTGCGCCAGTGGGCAAGCACGTCGACGTCGATGCGGTCCCAGTTCATGTCCGAACGGGTGGCCTGCGCCGGGTCTGCCGGTGTGCAAGGCCCAGGCGGGCGGGCGGTTTCGTCGCCATATAAAATCAGCACGCCGCCCGGCGCCAGCAACAGCGCCGTTCCGGCCGCAATCAGGCTGCCGCGGTCGCACAGCCGGGTGTCGTGCGACGATACATAGGACAGGACGTCGTGGTCGGGCCGGCCGGCCAGGCGCTTGGCGTAGGCGCGGTACAGCGTGTCCAGGTCCGGCGCCCGTGCCAGGTGCGCCGGGAACTGGAAATTGATCAGGTTATCGAATCCGAAATCGAAATAATCGCTGCGCTCGATGCCGTGGCCGAACACCTCGCCGGTCATCCAGAACGGCGCCGTGTCGATCGCTTCGGCCGGGTGCGCGCGCTTCCAGTCGGCGAGCGCCGTCGTTGCCGCTTCCTTGAGCGCGTACCAGGCGTCCAGTTCCACGTGCCTGGCGGAGTCGCAACGGAAGCCGTCGATGCCGAAGTCGCGCACCCAGGCAGTGAGCCACTCGACCAGGTAGCCGCGCACCGTCGTGCCGGGCAGGTCGCGCGCTTTCGATCCGGGCTTGTTGGCCAGGAACGCGGGCAGGCGGACGCATGCCTCGCTCTCGGTCCGGAAGTCCGGCAGGCCGCTGAGGAGCATCGTCAGGTCGTCGCCGCCGCCGGCGGGATAACCCGGGTAATCGCCGCGCACCCAGTCGGGGCCCCACCAGGCGGCGAAGCCGGCGCTGGTCTTGTCGAGATAATCGAAATAGGTCGCGGGCGTCGCGTCCCGCCAGCCGGGCTTGAGCACCGGGATGTCCAGCGCGTGCATGGTGTCCAGATCCGGATAGCCCGGGTGGTTCAGCACGATGTCGAGTAACACGCGGATGCCGCGGCGATGCGCGGCGTCGACCAGGTTTTTCAGGTCCTGCGCCGTGCCGAGGCGTGCATCGACCAGGGTGTAATCGAGCGCGTAATAGCCGTGATAGGCGTAATGCCGGAATCCGCCTTCGCCCGGCACCCAGCCGCGGATCTGTTCGTACGGGGCCGAAATCAGGATGGCATTCACGCCGAGCGCGCAAAACCAGTCTTCTTCGATTTTGCGGGTGATGCCGGCCAGTTTCCCGCCGTGGAAGGTGCCGATGGCGTCGCCATCGACGCGCGTCAGGCCGTGTTCCCTGGCGGGATCGCAAAAGCGGTCCGTCAGGATGTGATAGACGATCGGGTTGTCGTGGAAGGTCGGATGCGTCATGTCGTGCCTCACGCGGCCATGGCGGTATCGATGCGCACGTCGGCGATCCTGCCGCCTTGCAGGGCGACGACCCGTTCGGCGGCCTCGATCGTTTCGCGCCGGTGCGCCACCATGATGCGTGTCAGGCGCATGTGGCCAAGCGCCTGATTCACCTTGTGTTCGTTGGCGACGTCGAGGTGGCTGGTCGCCTCGTCCAGCGCCAGGATCTTCGGCTGTTTATACATTGCGCGGGCCAGCAGCACACGCTGCTTCTGGCCGCCGGACAGACTGCTGCCCAGGTCGCCGACCAGGGTCTGGTAACCCATCGGCATGGCCGCGATTTCGTGGTGGATGGCGGCCAGGCGGGCGCACTCTTCCACCCTGGCCTGGTCCGCCCTGGCGTCGAAGAACGCGATATTGTCCTGCAGCGAGCCCGCCAGCAGGACGTCTTCCTGCATCACCGTGCCCACGAGCTGGCGGTAGGCGCGCAAGCCGAGTTGGGTGATCGGGATGCCGTCGACGAGGACCTCGCCTTCGTCCGGTTTCAGCAAGCCCAGGATGATCTTGCACAGCGTGCTCTTGCCGCAGCCGCTGGGCCCGGTCAAGGCGACGCTCTGGCCGGCCGGGATATGCAGGTCGATCCCGTTCAGCACCCACGGCTCGCCTTCGGCGTAGCGGAACTTGATGTTCCTCAGCGTGATATCGCCGCGCAGGCGGCCGAGGTCCGATTCCGGCGCCGCTTCCTCCTCCACCGGTTCCTGCACGATGTCGGCAAGGCGCTCTGCATGCAGGCTCAGCATCTTGAGGTTGACGAACAGGTCGATCAGGTTGAACAGGCGTCCGGAAAACGTTCCGGCATAGCTGGTGAACGCCATCAGCATGCCCACCGTCAGGGTGTTGCGCATGACGGCGTCCGCGCCGTAGTAAAACAGCGCCAGTCCCTGGCCGCTGAAGATGGCCGTGTTGGCGACCTTGAACACGATGCCCAGCTTCTGGGTCTCGACGTCGCGGTTGATCACGTCCTGCTTGAGGTTTTGCCAGCGCGCGCGGCGCTCGGGTTCGCGGCCGAACAGCTTGAGCGGCGTGATGGCGCGCAGCGTTTCGAGGAAGTGGCTGTTCTCCTTCGCCGACAGGACCAGGCGCTCCTGCGACGCTTCGCGCAGCGGGTGATAGAACGCCCAGCGCAGCAGCGCATACAAGGCGACGGCCGCCAGCACCAGCGCCGACATGGTCAGGCTGTACATCAGCATCATGCCGAGTGCGAACAAAGCCATCAGGCCGTCCAGCAGGCTTTCCACGAACAGGCTCGTCAACGTGCCCTGGATCGCGCCGATGCTGCCGAAGCGCGACACCACGTCGCCCAGGTGGCGTTTCTCGAAATAGGCGGCGGGCAGGCGCGTCAGATGCGTGAACAGGCGCGTTGCCCACTGCTGGCCGATGTCCACGCTCCAGCGCATCAGGAACCAGCTGCGCGCCAGGCCGATGGCGGTCTGCGTCACCGTGAGAAGAGCGAAACCGAGCAGCAGGATCTTGAGCAGGTCGCGGTCGCCGCTGACGATGACCTCGTCGACCACGAACTGGTTGAACAGCGGCGACGCGATCGCGAAGATTTCCAGCGCCAGCGCCAGCGCGATCACCTGGACGAGTGCGCGCCGCAAGCCGGCGACATGGCCCGTCAGGTCGCGGATGGCGATCTTCTTGCGCTCATCCTTGACGACGAAATCGGCACTGGGCGTCAACTCCAGCGCCACGCCGGTGAAATGCCGGGAGACGTCGTCCAGCGCCATCCGGCGTTCGCCGACGGCCGGATCCAGCACGGTCACCATGCGTTTTCCGCCCAGTGTGCGGCTGACCCGCGTGAGGACGACGAAATGGTTCAGGTTCCAATGCAGGATGCACGGCATCTGCAATTGATCCAGTTCCTCCAGCTCCAGTCGCAGCGGCCGCGCCGCCAGTTGCAGGGCGGCGGCGTGGCGCATCAGATGCTCCAGCGTGGCCCCCTTGAGACTGACGGAAAACTGCCGGCGCAGATCGACGAGATCGATGCGATGGCCGTGGTGGTTGGCGATCATGGCCAGGCTGGCCAGGCCGCATTCGCTGGATTCGGTTTGAAGTATGACGCGCATAAAAACGTTGGTACGGATTCAGTAGGAACGCATGGCGAGCAGGGGCTCGGCGATCCATTCCCAGATCTTGCGGCTGTCCTGGAGAACGTCGGCTTCCAGGGTCATGCCGGGTTTGAGGACTTGCGGATGCCCGTACACGTCGATGTACTGTTTTTCCGGACGCACCCTGATGCGGTACAGCGCCTCGTTGCTGTTGAAACCCAGGAGGTTTTGCTGGGCATTCGACAGGATGGTGCTGGCCAGGTTTTGCGGCAGCTCGTTCGGCGCGAACGGGGTCTTGCTGACGTCCGTGACGACGCCTTTCTGCAAGCCGAATTTTTGATAAGGAAAGGCCTGATAGCGCAGCAGCACGGTCTGGCCGGGTGCGACGAAACCTGCGGTCCGGCTGGGCGCATACAACTGCACCTCCAACTCGGGTGCCGCGCCGGGCGGCGTGCCCTGTTCCGGAATCAGCGTCGCCAGGACCTGGCCCGTACCGACCGCCTGGCCCGGTTGATAGGTGATGGTCGTGACGACGCCATCCTGCGGTGCCGTGATCAGGAACGATTTGCGATTGCTGTTTTCCGCCACTTCCTGCTGGAGCAGCGCCTTGGCCTGCTGGAGCTGCGTCAGGTCGCTTTCCAGGCTGGTTGGCTGCGCGGCCAGTTCCGCTTCCACGTCCTGGCGGCTGGCGCGCAACTGCACCTGGGTCCGGCCCAGATTGCTCAGGCGGGCGCTCAGGTCGATCAATTCTTCCTGCTTTTGCTGGGTTTGCGCGGACGAGACATAACCGCTGGCCTGCAAGGTTTCGAATTTGCCCAGGCTTTGCTGCGCCAGATGCAGCCGGCGTGCGGCCAGTTCCATTTCCTGCGCCAGCTGGGTGCCTTCGGCATCGAGCGCTTGCAAGCGCTGGGTCAGCGCCGCTTTTTTTTCCCGATACTGTGCCGTACGCAGGCGCTGCTCTGCCTCGAGGCCATGCGCCCGGCTGGCCAGTTGCCGGGCAATCAGGAACGACAACTCGCCATTGCTGCCCTGGCGCTCGGTCGACAACTCGAACAATGTCGCGCCGGCCCGCACGTGCTGGCCTTCGCTCACGACATTCCTCACCAGGACGCCGGCGCTCGCCGCGCTGATGCCGACAGTACCTTTCGCTGGTATCAATATACCCGTCACGTGCGCTTTCTTGGTGACGCTGCCGAGGCAAACAAAGGCCAGGAAGGCGGCGGAAATCGCGATCGCCACGCCGGAAACGAGCCACGACGAGATTTGCTGGGCGAGACGAATGGAACCCATCCATTGATGACTCAACGAGGCTGTGACCTCGGGGCGAAACAGGGACGATTGCTGTATTTCGTTTTGCGACATAGGCCGAGATTCGAGTGCGATTACTTGCCGAAATGCGTGAATCCCAAGCGCAGCCCACGGCGTGCCCGGGTGATCTAGACAACTTTACGATCTTGTATCCAGATGTGTCAAAAATATATTTTTTTGTACTTTTGTTGTTAAGTGACAAATAGTTAGTTTCAGAAAGAAAAATGTATGTTATGTATTAACATTACATTTAACCCGTTTCGAGTGCGACAACGTAGAAACAATGGGCAAGCGAAGAATAGATGAGACGCCTGGAATGTAGTTTTCCAAGATTCTGTTTTTTAGACAAGAACAGCCGGCTAAGCTCGTTCCAGCAAATGTGAAGGGATCGGCGGGCTGTTCCGCCGTTGAGGGAATCAGTCGTGCACGCTGCGCCGCCCGACCAGCACGTGCGCGACGAACAGCACGGCCACCGCGAAGCCGACGCTCCAGTGCAGCAGCGACCACACCGGACGGTCGCCTTCTCCGGCCACGTAATACAGGCCGTAGCCGGTCAGGGTCAGGAAGGACAGCGTCGCGATCATCGCCCAGCCGGTGAGTGCATTCCGCCCGGCCCGCAGCGCCCGGCGCACGTGATGGTGCAGCAGGCTGCCGACGAAGAACAACGCCGCCATCGCCGCCGCGCCGTGCAATTTCATGGCCCACGGTTCGAGCGGATTGACCGATTCGCCGAACTCGGTCACGGGGCGCAAAAAGTAATGCAGCACCAGCCAGGCCGCGCCCGACAAGAGCAGCAGGATGCCGGTCGCGTAGACGCTGCGGCGATGCCAGCGTTCGAGCTTGAAGGATAACAGGCGGCCGGTGGTCGTGCCGGGCATACGGGTCATAAATAACTCAGATCAGGAATGCGGTGGCGCCGAGCGCGGCCAGGGCCGGGTGGGCGCAATCGCCGGTCGCCAGCACCACCTTGGTCAGCGCGTCCGCCACGGCGCAGCGGCCGGCGCGCACGGATGCGCTGGCGGTCGATACCAGCGGGTGGCCGTCGCGCGCGTCGAGCAGGGCGCTGACCACGCCGCCGCGATGCTCGCGCGCCGAAAAATAACTGCCGGACGTCGCCAGGGCCGCGCCGCACAGCATTATATGCCGCGCCGCCTGGCCGGGGGCGCCGGGCGCGCGCACCGCGACCGGCACCTGCATCGTACCGAAGGCGCGCAGGTCGCCGCCGGCATTCACGCAGCCGCCCGGCACCCCCGCCGCCTCCAGGACGGCGACCGCGGCATCGACGACATACCCCTTGGCGATGCCGCCGACGTCGATCCAGCCCGCGCCGCGCTTGCGCACGTCGCCTTCGCCGTCGAGCGCGAACACGGCGGCCGACGTGCGCGCGGACGGCCGTGCCTGCTCCGGCGCGGGAGACGGCAACATCTGGCGATCGACCAGCCAGGGCGCGCAGGCGATGTCGAAGGCGCCGCCGGACAGGTCGGCGATTTCGCCGGCCAGCCGCAGGACGTTCCAGGTGGCGGCATCCACGCGCACCACGTCGCCCGGCAGCGCACGGTTGATGCGCGCGATGTCGCTGGCGCCGTCATGAAAGCTCATCAGCCGGTGCAGGCGCGCGATCTCGGCGAAGGCCGCCGTGACCGCGTCCTGGCTCGCCGTTCCCTCGACGCTGATGTCGACGAGGGTGCCGAGCCAGGGCTGCGCGCGGCGGATCATCTGGCCAGCGCGACCTGGGCCACGGCGGCGATGCGGCGCACGCCGTCGGTGACGTGCGTGCAGGACAGGGTGGCGCCGCTGATGTTGTTGATGCCGCCGCCGATGCGCAAATCCCCGCTCCTGGCGCTCTTGCCGACGAATTGCCGGCGCCATGCGGGCAGCCGGATCTCGCTGCCGTGGCTTTCGCGGTACGCCAGGATTTCGACCTGGCGCACGCTGGCGTCCGGGTTGACGCCGACCGCGTAGGAGATCAGCTCGAATTTGCCGATCACGTCGTCGAGCACCATATAGCCGAGCAGTGTTTCGCCCTTGTAGGCGCCGACGACACGCCATTGCACCGAACGCGCCGGCAGCCCCGCGATCTGCTCGACCTGGCGCATCTGTGCCAGGTCCAGCGACAGCGGCCGGGAACGGAACGCGTCGGCTTCCGGGAACATCAGCTTTTGCGCCTGCTCCGGGCTGAGGTATTGCGTCGCGAAGGCCGGCGCGGCGACGGCGCCGGCGCCGAGAACGATCAAAGGAACATAGCGCATGACGATACCTCCGGAAGGCCGATCAATAGGAGAAGCCGACGCCCAGGTTCACCCGGTCGAGCGACTTATCTTGGCGGAATTTCTGATAATCGGCCTTGAGCACGACGCCCTGCGCGACCATCAGGTTGGCGCCGACGGTCGCGACGCGTTCGTACGGCGTGGTCGGCACGCCGAGGCCCGCGGGCTGCGACGCATACGTGCGGGCCGTATTAAAACTTTCGAAACGGGCGAACGGGCTGAGCGCATAGTCGGCGTTCTGCCAGAGGTGATAGGCGGCTTGCAAGTACCAGCCGGCGAAGCTGCTGGGGACCGGCACCGGATTGCCGACGAAGGTGGCGTTGAGCGCTTCCGTATTCGAGATGTGGCCGTAGGCCCACAGCGCCGACAGGTCCCACGCGCCCGGCGTGTAGCGGGTGTGCAGCTCGGTCATGGTCACGCGCGCGTCGTCGCCGGCGAAGCCGGGCGTCGCGTGACCGGCCTTGCCCGTGAACACCGAGCCGCCGACGAGCAGCCCCGGGTAGCCGCGCCAGTTGAGCGCGCCGTGCAGCGACAGGTCGCGCGACTTGGCCAACTGCCCTTCCTGGTGGATGGCGCCCAGCGGCGATTCGCGGCCCTCGTCGGATGCCGGGTCCCACTTGGTCAAGTCAAAACCGGTGGTGAGGCCGGTGTCCCAGGTAAAACCGTCGCCGAACTCGCCCGACAGGCCGACGCCCGCTTCGCGCCAGGTCGTCGGGATGATCGCCGTCTCGACGAAATTGCGTTCGACGCCGTAGTAGGCGGTCGGCTCGTGATTC
The DNA here is from genome assembly GCF_001425685.1 of Massilia sp. Root335. Taxonomy (GTDB): domain Bacteria; phylum Pseudomonadota; class Gammaproteobacteria; order Burkholderiales; family Burkholderiaceae_D; genus Telluria; species Telluria luteola. Next base: position 135,783 of record NZ_LMCY01000004.1, read on the forward strand.
TGGTTCAGGAGGCCGACGGGCATCAGGTACAGGCCGGCCTTGCCGCGCAGGCCGGCGCCGAACTCGCGCTCGACATATAACTGCTCGATGGCCGATTCGCCGCTGTCCGTGGCCGACGCGATCGCGTGTTCCCACTCGAACTCCGCGACCACCTTCGTCTTGTCGTCGAAGCGGTGCTGGATGCCGATCACGGCGCGACGCAGGTCGGTCTGGGCGCCGCTCGCATTGCGCACCGGGTGGTTGTAGTTCACTTCGCCGTAGCCGGAGAAGACCGTGTCGGAGGCCGGGGCGACACTCGCCATCGACACCGGCGCCGCGACTGCCGGCTGGGAGGTTGCGGCGAGTGCGGCGGGCGCGGTCGACGCCGCGGGCGCCTCGGCGCGCGGGGCCGCGGCGGCCGCCTGCGCACGCTGCGCCGCGAGTTCGGCCTTCACCTGTTCCAGTTCGGCCGCGAGCTGCTCGACACGTTTCGCCAGGTCGGTCTGCTGGGCCATGGCCGCGACCGGGGCGGCAAGGAATGCGGCGGCCAGTGCCGCGCTGATGACACGTTGTTTCATGGAGGTCCTTGGATGAAGTTAGTGTGGATAGCCGTCGGTGAGGGTGCCGAGGAACTGGACCAGATCCGCGATCTCGGCCTCGTTCAGTGCCGGGGCCATGCCCGGCCGGCGGTTGTACGGCACCTCGGTCGTGTTGACGTTCGCGCGCAGCGCCGGCGGCAGGTCGTCGAATTTGTCCACGGTCCCATCGGCATTGACGGGATACCAGCGCTCCGGATTCGTATCGCGCGTGACGTAGAAGCGGACGACGTCGGTCAAATTGGTGAACGCACCGTTATGGAAGAACACCTTGCGCGTCGCCACGTTGCGCAAGGTCGGCACCTTGAAGGCGCCGCACAGGTCCCTGCGCGCGACGAGATCGGTGCGGTCGGGGCCGCACAGGCCCAGGTCGAAATAGGCGGGATCGCGGGTGGCCGGGATGCGCGCATTGCGCGGCACGCCCAGGTTGTCATAGCTGAAATCGGTGAACAGGGGCGCGCTGCCGTCGGCACCGCGCGCGCTCGTATGACACGCCGCGCAATTGCCTTTGGATGGATTGTTGAACAGCGCCAGGCCGCGCAACTCCGCATCGGACAACGTCGCTTTGCCGGCCAGGAACAGGTCGTATTTCGAGTCGAACGGGTGGAAGCGCGGGTCCTCGTTCTCGAATTGCTGCAAGGCGAACTGGGCGCGATTGAACGCCTGGTCGACGTTATCAAAAATATTGTCGCCGAACGTGGCCCGGAATTGCGCCGCATACGACGCGCGCTGCAGCCGTGCGACGACATCCGCCTTGCTGGCGTTGGCCATCTCGTGCGCCGCCAGGAACGGCCGCTCGGCCTGCTCCTCCAGCGTGCGCGCGCGGCCGTCGCGATCGAAACCGCCGACGGGCGTGCCGTCCGCCTCGAAGTGGAATGCCGGCGTCTGCTGCATGTAGCGCAGCGACGGCGACGCGCGGAAGCCCGGGACGTCGCCGTTCGGGCCGCCGAGCTGCACGGCGAAATCGTTGGTCGGACCGTGCGCGTTGTCGGGATTGTGGCAGGTTGCGCACGACTGGCGGCCGGAAGCCGACAGTGAGACGTCGTTATAGATCCGCTCGCCCAGGACCGCACTCGGGCTGAACGACGACGACATGGTCCCGGCCGTCGACGTGGGAGACGGGGGCGTGCCGTCGGCGCCGCCGCCGCAAGCCGTGACGCCAGCCGCAAGAAGGATTGCCAGGAACAGGGGAGCACGGCGAGACGAAGGGCGACGCATACGCAAACGATAATAAGAATCTAAATGAGAATTATTCTAATTTGTAGAAATGTACTTGACAACGTACGTACTGAAAATCGACGGGCAATTCTCGGACTGATGTATCCGATTAGCAACGATCTCCACCGCGGGCCCCTTCTGCGCCGAGGGGCCTCCTGTCGGCTAGTAAATTTCATGTCCTACATTAAAAGTTATTGTAATTGCGGCATGCCACCGGCCAATGGCATCATAAACTACGCAAATGTCTGCTATATATAAAAAACAATAACGCTGAAGTTCGCAAGGATTCCGATCGGAGTCCCCATGCTGCCTCGGCGCCAGGATTGCACGCCGGGGAACCAGCCGTCCCGTTACCAGTCGCGTACATCCCCTTTCAGACGCATCCACCCTGGCGTGCGCATCCCGTGCGGCGCGGCGACTCTGACGCCGCGCTTCGGCACGGTGTCGCGAGATCCATGAACAACGAGTTAACACAACAGAAAGCAGAAAGGAATACCACCATGAGGAGACCAGCGATGAAGTTCGAGGTATCAGCGATTGCGCTTGGCTGCATCGCGCTGCTGAGCGGCTGCGGCGGCGGTAGCGGCGGCTCGGGCAACGGCGGCTTGGACCAGACCATGACCTTCCCACTCCCGTTCGCGGGCCAGGCAATGATCGGCGTGCCGCCCAATACGGCGACGGCCACGCTGACAGCGACGGCGAGTTCGGGCGCGACCGTGACCTATACGTCGAACACGCCGACTATTTGCAGCGTCAGCGGGGATCAACTGTCGCTGCTGAAAGCGGGTGAGTGTTCGGTGACCGCCACCCAGGCCGGTTCGAACGGCTATGCCCCGGTCTCGCAGCGCCAGATTATCGTCGTTCCCAAGAATCCTCAGGTTGTGGCCAAGTTCCCCAACCCGGGTTGGCAGCCCGTCGGTGCTGCGCCGGTGCAACTGGCCGCAAGCTTCAACTCGGGTCTTCCGGTCACCTTCACGAGCAAGACGCCGAATGTGTGCTCGGTCAGCGGAACGACGATGACCACGCTCGCCGACGGCATGTGCACGGTCACCGCCCAGCAGGCCGGCAACGATGTCTATGCGGCGACGGCGGTGGACAGGAACATTCCGGTCGGCACCGAAAAGCCGGCCATGCTGAATTTCGCGAGCGGCTACAAGGACAACACGAGCACCAAGGAAGGCCTCCTCGGGCACTTGGGTAATCAGTGGTGGTGCCAGCAATGCGACATCGCCGTTCCCGGTGACGGTAGCAGCCTCACCTTTACCACGTCTTTCGATTCGGCTCCGCAACCATCGGACTGGAACTATAACTCGGCGTCGTTCTGGATGTTCGGCGCCGGCATTCTGGACGCCAGCGATCTCTATTCGCCCGACGGCACGTACCAGTTCGGCGTCAAGGCTTCCGCTCTCAGCGACCCTTCCAAGCCCAAAGGCGCACAGATCGACATCCAGTCGGGCCTGCATTTCAATCTCGCGCAAAACCCCGAATGGTTCGGTGCGGCCAATAACAAGTTCAACGTCGAACTGACCCTCGGTCACTTCAACCTCAACAAGGTCGACGCCAAGGGCAACGCATGCGCCGTGACCCTGCAGGCCACGGTGCAGCCAGCCGCCGCCGCCGCCGCGGACTACAGCATTGGCCTCAAGGATCAGTTCACGATCAGCCAGACGTGTGACCTGACCGGGCTGGACCTCTGGGATGAGCTGCAGCATTACCCGGTCGTCAAGCTCAGGTTCACCGCAGTACAGCCGAACGCGCAGGTGGCCAATGCATCGGGCAAATACGTGACCCAGTTCAAGCTGACGGGCCCGATCTACTTCCAGTGACAGCAGGCTGATTTTTACCGCCGCCGCACGGCACGGTGGCAACCAAGGCATACACAAGAGGACACAGATAATGACAAGAGTTGAGACGAAGATCGTGAGGAAACCGATCAAGATGACCGCGCTGGCGCTGGCCGCGGCGCAGGTCGCGCTGCTGTGCGGCTCCGCCGCGCACGCGCAGACGGAGGCGCCGGCGTCGGAACAGAGTGCCAAGGACGGCGCAACCAACACCGTCGTGGTGACCGGCCAGCGCAAGCAGCTGGAGACCGCGGCGGCGATCAAGCGGAATGCCGACCAGATCGTTGATTCGGTCGTGGCCGACGAGGCCGGCAAGCTGCCGGACAAGTCGATCACCGAAGTGCTGCAGCGGGTGGTGGGGGTCACGATGGACCGCAACCGCTCGCGCCAGGGCGCCAATCTGGCCGCGAACGGCCTGGAATTCAACGTCGAAGGCTCGGGCATCCAGGTGCGCGGCCTGTCCTGGGGATCGTCCACGCTGAACGGGCGTGAATCCTTCTCGGCCGGCTGGCCTGGACGTGAATTGAGCTGGGGCGACGTGCCGCCGGAACTGATGGCGGGCGTGGACGTGTACAAGAACCCCTCGGCCGAACTGATCGAAGGCGGCATCAGCGGCCAGGTCGACCTGCGCACGCGGCTGCCGTTCGACGCCAAGGGCCAATATGGCGCGCTGACCGCCTCGGGCAATTATGCCGAGCTGGGCAAGACCAAATCGCCAGGCTTCTCCGGCTTGTATTCGAACCGGTGGAAGACCTCCATGGGCGAATTTGGCGCGCTGGTGGATTTGTCGCTTAACAAAACCAGGAACCGCTTCGATACGCTCAACCAATCCGTCTATTATCCGAGGAGCGGTCTCATTCCAGGCCAGACGGCGTGGGTGCCGGTCGGCGCTGACTGGGGCACCACCACCGGACAAAACCAGCGTACGGGCATCTATGGGGCGTTGCAGTGGAAAAACAGCAGCATGGAGTCATCGCTGACATACTTCGATTCCGCTTTCCACGAAACGACGTATAACAGCGAGATCGGCATTTCCGCCAGCTCCAACTACGGCGATCCCGAAGATCCCTACAAGGTCGTGTACACGGACGCCAAGTTCGACAGCAACGGCGTCTTCCAATCGGGCGTACTGAGCCATCCGCTCGGCGGCAGGGGCGCGAACCAGTTCGCGGACGGCGGCATCGGCACGAACGTCACGCAGAATTACCGCGATGTGCATGGACGCACGCGCGAACTGGCCTGGAACTTCAAGTGGCGGGTCAATGAAAGCTGGACGTTCCAGAACGATCTGCAATGGGTTCACGCCACCAATTCCGGCGACTACGGCATGATCAACCTCGGCACCTTCGCGCCGAGCATCGGCATCAATGAATCCGGCTCGCGGCCCTCGTACTTTTTCGATGACAAGACGCGCGCTTTCCTGGCCGATGCGGGCAACTACTACTGGGGTATTTCGCAGCCTGAAGTCAACAAGGCCAAGGCGGATCTGTATGCGTGGAAGGTGGACGGCAAATACAGCTTCGATCATCCGGTGCTGCGCGATTTCCGCTTTGGCTTACGCGTGACGGAACGTTCTTCGCGTAAGGACAAGAATGCCGGGACGGGTTGGAAATCCTACGCCGAAGACTGGGCCGTGCTGCCCACCAAGGTGGCGGGGCAGTTGCCGAACGTCTCCGATTTGAGCTGGCAGCGCAGTAACTTCGGCTATATGAGCGACCCGAAGTATGCGGCCCTGGGCACCGTCGTCCCCTACACGTTCCCCGACTTCTTCAATGGCAGGATGTCTGCGCCGCCAACGGTCATCGTACCTGCCATGGCGATGGTCATGGATAAACCGGCCGCGTACCGGAACTTGTTGACCGCGCTGAAATATAACTGCATGGACGACAATGCGATCAAGGGCGGCAGTACTGATTGTTCGACGGCCGGCAGTGACTGGAAACCGGATGGCTACAGCAACGATCCGCAATACGTCAGCAAGCACAACGAAGGCACCCAGGCCGTGCACGGCACCCTGCGCTTCGCCTTCGACGACTGGAAATATCCGGTGGAGGGCAATGTGGGCGCCCGCGTGGTCCGGACCAGCACGACGGCCCACGGCTACACGGTGTTCAAGCCACAATATAGCCAGACCACCAATCCGAACGTTCCCCGGTTTGGCGAGGTCGACGAGCCGCTCGATCTCAAGGCCAGTCACGTCGACGTGATCCCCAGCCTGAACCTGAAGGCGAACCTGACGGACAAGCTGCAGGCGCGGTTGGCGCTGTCCCGCGGCATTTCCCGTCCCGGCTTCGATCAGATGCAGGAATACATCACCCTGTCGCAGAACGTGATCAACGACCCCAACGACAGCAAGAAGATCAGCACGATCACCTACACCGGCAAGAATGACGGTAACGTGAATTTGCAGCCGCTCAAGTCGAACAACTTCGACGTGTCGCTGGAATGGTATCCGAATCCGGGGCAGTCGCTGACCGCCGCGGTGTTCTACAAACAGGTCAAGGACATCATCCTGTCCGAAACCTATACGAGGACCTATAAGGATCTCGCCGGCGAGGATATGGACTTCACGATCACCGGGCCGGCCAATGCGGCCAAGGCCAGGGTGCGCGGCGTCGAGCTGGCCGGTATGACCTACCTCGATCACCTGCCTGGCCTGAGCGACAAACTGCCCGACTGGGCGAAGGGTTTCGGCGTGTCGTCGAACTTCACCTACATCGACGGCAAGCAGCAACTGTATCACCCGTTCAAGTCGGATTATTGCCCGTCCGGCGCCCTGACGGGTAGCGCCATGCTGTTTGGTTGCGACACCAACGGCATGCCATTCAAGGATATGCCGCTGCCGTACATGTCGAAGCGCGCATTCAACCTGGCGTTCATGTACGACCACGGTCCGGTGTCGGCGCGCCTGGCTTATAGCTGGCGTGACCGCACGCTGCTGGCGACGGGTGTCTACGGCGCCAGCGGCAGCAATGGCACCAGCGCCGATCCGGCGCGCGCGGATGCCAACGGCAACGAGCCGACGGACGTGGGCTGGGGCCTGCCGGTCTGGCAAGAGCCTGTGGGCCAATGGGATGCGGGTATCACCTACCGCTTCAGCGACCACTTCTCGGGCAGCTTCAATGCCAGCAATCTGACGCGTACCGTGACGAAGCAGACGAACGAGCAGCTCCCCGGCAATATGGGTCGTTCCTGGTTCGATCCGGGCCGCAGCTTCCGGGTACAGGCGGCATACGTGTTCTGACCTGAGGCGACGCGCCGGCGTGAGTCGGCGCCGTGCGTGATGTCGCAGCAAGGGCGGCCCCGGTATCCGGGGTCGTTTTTTTTGGAGAGGGTTTGCAATGAAATCGGTACTCATCACGGCCGCCGCATTGCAGGCCGAGGCGGAAGCCAATTTCAACGCAGCGGCACTCAAACTGTCCGGCAAGAACTGAGCGGACAACATCGCCAGGACGACGAATCCAACACTCTCGACGATCTGTTGGACTGGAACCAACATACAGCAGTGTAAACGCCGGACTACCGGTTACGCCGCGACTGGCATGCTCCATGCATATCCACAAGTGGGCGCGTGAAATGCGCTCCATCCCATTTCCGACCACTTGAGGAGAACTATCATGAAGACCTTGACTATCGAAGACCTGCCCTTCAACGACGCGGCAAAAGCCGCCGAAGGGGTGCGCTCACTGTCGCCCGAAGAAATGAAGCGGGTATGCGGCGGCCGGGCGATCAGCGTGCTGGTTGACGGCAGGTCCGGCGGCGTCGTGGACGATTTCTCGCTGAATATGGAAATATTCAAAGGGAACATCGGCGGGCCCATGGTGCTGTGAACCTGGCACCCCGATGTGGGCGCGCAGCTTGCAGGCCAGTGGTACGGCCGGCAAGCTGGCGGGGTTTGATAAGGTGTGCACCGATAAAAAGTCGGCCACCGCTTTCCTAATAAATCAAAGGCTTACACCAAGTGTAACGGCCTAGTTTTGAAGAAAGTTTGCCACAGAATCCGGCTGTCACAACCGAAGACAACTTCTCGCAATAAGAAAGTTCGCTACAGGAGACAGGACAGCTGCAAGCACATACTGAACCGCCCCGGCTTTCGTGGAGGCCAGTTAGTGTGAGTCAGGCCGACGCTTATCCGAAGCGCCGAATCAGCGCCGTACGGACTCGCCGTCGCTGATTTGATGCTGAACAGGTTGCTGATGTCTTCTTGGCTCGCCTCGGGCACGCCAGCGCCCAGCTTGGCCAAGCGAGCGTCGAGTTTAGGTGCAGTCAGGCTTGGCCGGGACGGTGCCGTGGCGCCGATCACCTCGGCTGTGTACTCATCTAGCACTTCGATCTCGCCAAAGTCAGTTGGCTCGTCATCCGCGTTCGTCGCGATATCTTTGTTGGCAGTGCGTGCAGCACTCGATCCACTCGATGACGAAGTCACGCAGGATTTCCATGTGCACGCCGCAGATAGGTTGCAGACCGGAGCTTGATGTCGTGTCCATTCATGTTGGTCCTCGCATAAGGTCACTAATGACTTGCCTCAACATTCGAATAGCAACAGTTCATTAAGGAAACTAAGTAACCGTTGATTTTATGTATTTTAAATATGCCGATACCGAGGAAAATTTACATCACAAAATTTTGCTTACGGCAAGCCATTTAACTGGGTGGGTGACAGGAAATATTTACAGAACAATGATAGGCAGAGCACAGGTACGTTTCTTTGATCACTCTTGGAGGGTATGATGAAACTTCCGATACTGCCGTACATTCCACTTCTTCTTGTTGGTGCTATGTTGACTGCTTGTTTTGAGACGGCGCCAAAGGTCCCACAATCTGGCTCACAGACTTCCACCGACGCAAACCGTGACTCTTCGAAGATCGATAGAAGCCAAGTATGCCGCGTCAGTTATATTAACCCAGCCGGCGACTTCAAAACGGACGCTATAGACGTTCCTTTTGGGTCTTCACCAAACGCGGCGCATTTTAGGATCGGACACGTTGAGTACACACATGACGACGCCCAAAAACTAGCCCCAGCTGCGCAGGAGGCTGAGCAAATCCGACTAATGTACTGTTTGACAACCGATCCGAATGTTATCGCGCGAATTCCGCCAGATGCGTTGCCGGCACTGCTGATGGAAGGCATGCATGCCATGGAAAACTTACATGGGTTTACCTATAGGATCCTCAACGCAACATCCGTTAAGGAAGGGCAACAAGCCGCAGATGACTTGACGAAAGCTAGTCAAGCGGCGACAGCCGATATGGCGAACAAAGTTAAGCAATATGCTCCAGATGTGCCCATCCCCAAAGCGGCGGCCCCTGGCACACCGAACACTGCCCCTGCAATGCCCCCGGTACCGCCAGCGCCTAGCACAGCAGCAATTACACCTGCCAATCTACAACAGTTGTTTGCCGAGGTTAGCGCCTTAAATAAAAAGTTGAGCGAACCGAGTGCTCGAGCCGAAATTAAGGTGCTCGGATTTGCGAGCAAAGGCGTGAGTATCGAAGCAGCTGAAAGACATCAGCTTTACAATGAGTTTGAGCAAGCACTTAACAGGATTCCTCCAAATCAGCACCCTGTCATTCTTGTCGTTGGGTACGCGCAAAAATCTGGGCCTTACCTCAAAAACATTGATCTTAGTCTGCGTCGCGCTCAGGCAGTGATGAGCTTTCTTCTAGAGCAAAAGTTCTCACGTTCCTACGAGGGGCATGTTATGAGCGGCGGAGTCGACGACACCGCATACGCCGATCGGGTGGATATTTTCCTCACGGGCGCTTAAAGGTCTCCACAGCACTGACCGGGGCTGGCAGTTGTTTTATCGTGCGCCACATCGTGGCGCACGTGGACTATTACAAGGTAAAAGGACTACTCAAAATTAAGTCAAACTTTATTGTTTGTGCCCAACTTATTGTTGGCCTACATTCCAACGTCAACATTGATCCGTCGAAATTTGACGAACTTGGCCCATATTTGACAAACATAATTTGACCTTGTCAATAAGGAAGTCTCAGCCCATCAGGCTTATTCGACCGTCACCGACTTCGCCAGATTACGCGGCTTGTCGACGTCGGTCCCACGCGCCAGCGCCGTGTGATACGCCAGCAGCTGCAGCGCCGCCACGTGCAGGATCGGCGACAGCAGGCCGTAGTGTTCCGGCAGACGGATCACGTGCAGGCCTTCACCCGACGTGATCTGGGTGTCGACGTCGGCGAAAACGTACAGCTGGCCGCCGCGGGCGCGCACTTCCTGCATGTTCGACTTCAGTTTTTCCAGCAGGGCGTCATTCGGGGCGATCGTCACCACCGGCATTTCTTCCGTCACCAGTGCCAGCGGGCCGTGCTTCAGCTCGCCGGCCGGGTAGGCTTCGGCGTGGATGTACGAGATTTCCTTCAGCTTCAGCGCGCCTTCCAGGGCGATCGGGTAGTGGAGGCCGCGGCCCAGGAACAGGGCGTTTTCCTTGCGCGCGAATTCGTCGGCCCAGGCGATCACCTGCGGCTCCAGCGCCAGCACGGACGACAGCGCGACCGGCAGGTGGCGCATCTGCTTCAGGTAGTTCGCTTCCTGCTCGTCGCTCAGGCGGCCGTTGACCTGGGCCAGCGTCAGCGTCAGCAGGAACAGCGCGGCCAGCTGGGTGGTGAAGGCCTTGGTCGACGCGACGCCCACTTCGACGCCGGCGCGGGTGATGTAGGCCAGCTTGCATTCGCGCACCATGGCGCTGGTGGAGACGTTGCAGATCGTCAGCGTATTCGTCATGCCGAGGCTGCGCGCGTGTTTCAACGCGGCCAGCGTGTCGGCCGTCTCGCCCGACTGCGAGATCGTCACGACGAGGGTGCTCGGGTGCGGGACGCTGTCGCGGTAGCGGTATTCGCTGGCGATCTCGACGTTCACCGGCAGCTTGGCCACCGACTCGATCCAGTATTTCGCCGTCAGGCCCGCATAGTAGCTGGTGCCGCAAGCCAGGATCAGCACGCGGTCGATTTCCTTGAACACGCGGAAAGCCTGGTCGCCGAACAGTTCCGGCATGATGCCCGTCACGCCTTCCAGCGTGTCGCCGACGACGCGCGGCTGTTCGAAGATTTCTTTCTGCATGTAGTGGCGGTACGGGCCGAGCTCGGCGGCGCCCGTGTGCGCGTGCACGGTCTTGACCTCGCGCTCGGCCGGACGGCCCTCGACGTCGACGATCCAGTAGCGGGCCAGTTGCAGGTCGACCACATCGCCTTCTTCCAGGTAGATGATCTGGTCGGTGGTGCCGGCCAGCGCCATCGCGTCGGAGGCGACAAAGTTTTCTCCTTTGCCCAGGCCGACGATCAGCGGCGAGCCCTGGCGCGCGGCCACGACGCGGTGCGGTTCTTCGCGGCAGAACACGGCGATCGCATACGCGCCGTGCAGGCGTTTGACCGCCTGCTGCACGGTGTCGAACAGGTCGCCGTTGTACATGTGGTCGACCAGGTGAGCGATGACCTCGGTGTCGGTCTGGCTCTGGAATACATAGCCCAGGCCGGTCAGTTCGGCGCGCAGTTCATCGTGGTTTTCGATGATGCCGTTGTGGACGAGGGCGATGCGCGCGTCGTCGCTGTTCGGCGAGAAGTGCGGGTGGGCGTTCCTGGTGGCCGGCGCGCCGTGCGTCGCCCAGCGGGTGTGCGCGATGCCCGTAAAACCTTGCAGATGGGTTTCCTGGATCTGGGATTCCAGATCGGCCACGCGCGACGTGCTGCGCGAACGCGCCAGGCGGCCATCCACGTGCAGCGCCACGCCGCAGGAATCGTAGCCGCGGTATTCAAGGCGCTTCAGGCCTTCGATGAGCACAGGGGTGATGTTGCGCTGGGCGACTGCTCCGACGATGCCACACATGGATAAAACCTCCGAAATTGGTTGATGCACGCACTGTAGAGCAGAGACGACGAAATAAGCTTTCTAAGTACAGCACATTTTGATAGATTATTTCACGACTCTTTCAACATGAAATATCCTTTCACTTTTCAGTAAAAATTTTACGTATATGTCGCCCGACGGCCCAATACTTGACGATCTGGATCGTCGCATCTTGAATATCCTGCAGATTGACGCTTCTCAGACCAATGCGGAATTGGCGGAATTGGTACACGTCTCGCCGCCGACTTGCCTGCGCCGTGTCAAACAGCTCAGGGAAAACGGTGTTATCGAGCGGCAAGTCGCGATCGTCGCGCCGGACAAGGTGGGCGCGCGCCTGTCCGCCATCGTCGAGATCACGCTGGATGTGCAGGCCGCGGACCGCATGGAGGAATTCGAGCGCGTGGTGGCGGACGAAGCGGCCGTGCTGCAGTGCTACCGCGTGTCGCCCGGGCCGGATTTCGTGCTCGTCGTGCAGGTGGCCGACATGCCCGCCTATCACGCCCTGGCGCACCGCCTGTTCACCACGCACAGCAATGTGCGCAACGTAAAAGCATATTTTTCTACGTTCCGCAGCAAGTTCGAAACACGCATCGCGATCTGACGACCTGTGGATAACTCTGTGCACTTACACCCGCTGCATTGCCGCGCGTGTGCCCCCATCTCCCGCCACATGCGCATTTCACCGCGTTTCTGAAACGATCAGGCCCGCCGGGAGAACGCGGCGGGCCTGTGGATGACTCTGTGGACTATATTGTGGACGGCCGGTTGACATCCCTGTGCACAGGCAGTGGACCAGGCTGTGAATTTATTCTGGATTACCTGTGCGTATGCGGTGGACAGCTTACTTCTTGACCTTGACCGGGCGCGTCCAGTTCTCGATCGTCAGCTGTTTCGGACGCGAAATCGTCAGCTTGCCGGCCGGCGCATTCCTGGTCAGCGTGGTGCCGGCGCCGATCGTTGCGCCCTTGCCGACCGTGACGGGGGCCACGAGCTGGCTGTCGCTGCCGATGAAGGCCTCGTCCTCGATAATCGTGCGGAATTTATTGGCACCATCGTAATTGCACGTGATCGTGCCGGCACCGATGTTGACGCGCGAACCGACGTCGGCATCGCCCACATAGGCCAGGTGGTTCGCCTTGCTGTGGGCGGCGACCTTGCTGTTCTTGATCTCGACGAAATTGCCGACGTGGACGTCCTCGCCCAATTCGGTCCCCGGGCGCAGGCGCGCGTACGGGCCGATGACGGATTTCGCGCCGACGGCAGCACCTTCCAGGTGGCAGAACGGCTTGATTTGCGCGCCTGCCGCGACGGTCGCGTTCACCAGCACGCAGTTGGCGCCGATGGTGACGCCGTCGCCGAGTTCCACGCGGCCTTCGAACACGCAGCCGACGTCGATGGTGACGTCGCGTCCGCACACGAGCTCGCCGCGCACGTCGATGCGCGCCGGGTCCATCAAGGTCACGCCCTTCTCGAGCAGGGCGATGGCGATGTTCAGCTGGTGACGACGCTCGAGCTCGGCCAGCTGCACCTTGCTGTTCACGCCCGCCACTTCCCATTCGGCCGACGGTTGCGCGGACACGACCGGCACCCCGGCCGCCACGGACTGGGCGACGATGTCGGTCAGGTAATATTCGCCCTGGGCATTATTGTTTTTCAGCGCGCCGAGCCAGCCGGTCAAAAAGCGGGTCGGGATGACCATGATGCCGCTGTTGATTTCCTTGATGGCGCGCTCGGCTTCATTAGCATCCTTTTCTTCGACGATGCGCACGATGTTGCCGTTCTCGCGGACAATACGGCCCAGGCCGAACGGATTGTCCTGTTCGACGGTGAGGATCGCCAGCTTGTCGTCGCCGGCGGCCTCGACCAGGCGGCGCAGCGAGGCCGAGGTCGTCAGCGGCACGTCGCCATACAGGACGAGCGTCGGCGCATTCTCGTCGATTTGCGGTAGGGCTTGCATGACGGCATGACCGGTCCCCAGCTGCGGTTCCTGCAGGGCAGTGTCAATGGCGACGCCGCCTTCCGCCGACCAGGCTTGAACCGCACTCGGCACCGCTGCGCCGCCGTGCCCGTAAATCACGCATAATTTACTCGGGTGCAGGCTGCGCGCCGTATTGATAACATGCTGCAACAGCGGCTTGCCGGCCAATGGATGCAAGACTTTCGGCAGTGCGGATTGCATGCGCTTTCCCATGCCGGCGGCGAGGATGACTACGTTCATAAGCCGTTCTCAAACAAGTTAAAAAAGATGAAAAAGTTTAACACGCCCCCTGCCGCATTCTTGCGGGTACGTATGTTGTTCCTGATCGCCTTCGTGGCGGTGCTGAGCGCATGCAGCGCGATCCGCTTCACCTACAACCATGGCGACACGCTGCTGTACTGGTGGTTGAACGCTTATCTCGATCTCGACAGCGACCAGTCCGACTGGGTCAAGAAAGACATCGACAACCTGTTCCAGTGGCACCGCACGACGCAGCTGCGCGATTACGCCGGCCTGCTGAGCAAAATGCAGCGCCAGCTCGGCGACGGCAACGTGACGCAGGACGAACTGCTCGGCGACTACCGCGACATCAAGGCGAGAACGGAATTGCTGGCCTTTAAAGCGCTGCCGCAGCTGGCCGACCTGGCGATGTCGATCAAGCCGGACCAGATCGCCCAAATGGAAAAGAAATTCACCAAGAATAACGAGGACTTCCGCAAGAAATTCATGAGCGGCAGCGTCGAGGACCAGCATAAGGCCCGTTATAAGAAGGCGATCGAACAGCTCGAACTGTGGTTCGGCAGCTTCAGCCGCGACCAGGAGGCGGCACTCCGTAAAGCGTCCGACGCGCGCCCGCTCGACAACGAGATCTGGCTGCAGGAGCGCGTGACGCGGCAGAAAAAAATCATCGCGCTGCTGCAGCGCATCCACCAGGATAAGCTGAACAAGGAACAGACGATGTCGGCGGTCCACGACCTGCTGCGCGACCTCTTCGACCGCATGGACGCGCCGGACCGCAAGGCATTCTTCGATGCCTATGTCGACAGCACGTCGAAATTCATCCTGACGGCGATCCGCATCACGACGCCGGAACAGAAAGCCCATGCGCAGAAACGCATGCAGGGGTGGATCAACGATTTCAACGCGCTGGCGACTGGAAAGTGATGGGTAGCCAAGCACGGCGTCCCCGCCGGACGCCGTGCTATATTCCCGCCCATGCAAAAAAAGAAGTCCGCCCCCACCTACGCGCGCCGTCCCGGCCCGCCGCAACAGGTCCGCATCATCGGCGGCGCCTGGAAACGCACCCCGCTTCCCGTCCTCGACGCCTTCGGCCTGCGGCCCACGCCCGACCGCGTCCGCGAAACCGTCTTCAACTGGATCAACCACCAGACGACGGGCGACTGGGACCGCGCCGACTGCCTCGATCTGTTCGCCGGCAGCGGCGCCCTCGGCTTCGAGGCTGCCAGCCGCGGCGCGCGGTCGGTCACGATGATCGACACCGTCGGCGCCGTCGTGCGCCAGCTCGAACTGATCAAGGACAAGCTCAAGGCCGACAACGTGCGCGTCCTGCGCGCCGACGCCCTGGCCGTGGCGCGCGACTTCATCCAGCGCGGCCAGCGCTTCGACCTGATCTTCCTCGACCCGCCGTACCAGCAGGATTTCCTCGCCCAGGCCCTGCCGTTGTGTGCGCAACTGCTGAACGAAGGCGGCCTCGTGTATGCGGAATCGGGCGAGCGCCTGCCGTTCCCGGAGACGATCGATGCAACCGGCGACGTGCCGGAATGGCTGCAACCGTGGCAGCTGGTGCGTGCCGACAAGGCCGGCATGGTGCATTACCACCTGCTAAAGTTGCGTTAAAACACCGATTTTCACCCTAAAACTGCTTAAAGAATAAGCAAATGGCGCCCCACACCGGGGCGGCTGCCGAAATTTCAGGCATAATGCGCGTCTATTCAGGTGCATTCTCCAGGGAGCCGCAATGGTTGTAGCCGTTTATCCAGGAACTTTCGATCCGCTGACCCGCGGTCACGAAGATTTGGTGCGTCGCGCATCGGGTCTGTTCGACACCCTGGTGGTCGGGGTCGCCGACAGCAAGAACAAGCGCCCCTTTTTCTCGCTTGCCGAGCGCCTGGAAATCGCCAATGAAGTGCTGGGCCATTATCCGAACGTGAAGGTGGAAAGCTTTTCCGGCCTGTTGAAGGATTTCGTCCGCCAGCACGACGCGCGCGTGATCGTGCGCGGCCTGCGCGCCGTGTCCGACTTCGAATACGAGTTCCAGATGGCAGGCATGAACCGCTATCTGCTGCCGGACGTCGAAACGCTGTTCCTGACCCCGTCCGACCAGTACCAGTTCATCTCGGGCACCATCGTGCGCGAGATCGCGATGCTGGGCGGCGACGTGTCGAAATTCGTGTTCCCCTCGGTCGACCGCTGGCTGCAAAAGAAAATCGCCGAGCTGGCGGCCGCCCCGCAATCCTGAGACTGGTTTGTCATGGCATTACTGATTACCGACGACTGCATCAATTGCGACGTGTGCGAGCCCGAGTGCCCGAACGACGCGATCTCGATGGGCGCGGAGTTCTACCAGATCGATCCGCACAAATGCACGGAATGCGTCGGTCATTTCGCTGAGCCCCAGTGCCAGCAAGTGTGCCCGGTCGCGTGCATCCCGTTCAATCCGGAATGGCGCGAAACGCGCGAACAACTGCAGGCGAAATACGATCGCCTGACCGCAGACAAGGCCAACGCGGCCTGAATCTCCGAAGCCGGCCTCGCGCCGGCTTTTCTTTTGGCGCAAGCGGTCCCGAGCGGCCGTCGATCGGCCAGCCTTGTTCCAAAACACAACACTCCAGCGCCCTGCTTTGGTGCGCAGCAAATCCCCGTCGTCATTCACGCGCCGTGACACCCGGGTCCGGGATTGTGCTGTCGCAGCATCGAAATAGTTTTGAGTCTCTAATTTTGCCAACACATCGGTGCTATATTTATCTTGCAAAATTAGCACGCCCATTCTTTTTTTGGACGGAGAGACTCGACATAATGATTAAAAATATGAGTATCGGCCAGCGTCTGGCCATCGGGTTCGGTGTCGTGATCGCCCTGCTGGTCCTGCTGGCAGGGCTTTCTTATGTCAGGATTGCCAACCTGAACAAGGAAATGGACACCCTGGTCAAGGTGCGCTACGCCAACACGGTAGCGGCCAACCACATCAAGGAAGACGTGAGCGAAGCGACGCGCAGCATGCTCAACGTCCTCATCATGACCGATCCGGACCAGATCAAAAAGGAACTCGCCAACACGGAAGCGCGCAGCGCCAACGCCACCGCCCTGGTCGCCGAACTGGCAAGGAGCACGGGCGACGCCGAGGCCGCCGGTATCCTGAAAGCGCTGGCGGCCATCCAGAACAAATTCCTGCCGGCGCAGACGACCTTCATCCAACTCGTCAACGACGACAAGAAGGACGAGGCGATGATGAAATTCATGTTCTCGCTGCGTCCTCAGCAGACGCGCTACTTCGAGCAGCTGGACAAATTCGTCGCCTGGCAGAACGCCGCGATGCACCAGGCCGGCGAGAACACGGCCGCCGTCACGCAGCGCACGCAGATGCTGATCCTGGCGCTGACGGCCATCGCGGCCGCGCTGTCGCTGGGCGTCGCGTGGCTGGCCACGCGCAGCATCACCCGCCCGCTGGGACAGGTGGTGGAGATCGCGCGGCGCGTCGCGGACGGCGATCTCACGAGCGACATCGCGGTCGACAGCCGCGACGAGGCGGGCCAGATGATGGCAGCGCTGCGCCACATGAACGCCAGCCTGATCCGCATCGTCGGCGAAGTGCGCACGAGTACCGACTCGATGTCCTGCGCGTCTGGAGAAATTGCCAGCGGCAACCAGGACCTGTCGACGCGCACGGAATCCCAGGCGATGTCGCTGGCGCAAACGTCGAGCTCGATGCGCGCGCTCACCGGCACCGTGCAGCAGAACGCGGACAATGCGCGCCAGGCGAATCAGCTGGCGGTCCAGGCGTCGGAGGTGGCGGCACGCGGCGGTTCCGTCGTGTCGCACGTGATCGAGACGATGGGATCGATCACGGCCTCGTCCAAGAAAATCGTCGACATCATCGGCGTGATCGACGGTATCGCCTTCCAGACGAATATCCTCGCGCTGAATGCCGCGGTCGAGGCCGCGCGCGCGGGCGAGCAGGGACGCGGCTTCGCCGTCGTGGCGGCCGAAGTGCGCAGCCTGGCGCAACGCTCGGCCGCCGCCGCCCAGGAAATCAAGCTGCTGATCGGCGATTCCGTGAACAAGGTCAAGGAGGGCAGCACCCTCGTCGAGCAGGCTGGCGTGACGATGGAAGAAGTCGTCGAAAGCGTGCGCCGCGTCACCGACATCATGGGAGAAATTACGGCTGCCAGCCTCGAGCAGAGTGCCGGCATCGCCCAGGTCAGCCAGACCATCGTCGCGATGGACGAGACGACGCAACAGAACGCCGCCCTCGTCGAGCAGGCCGCCGCCGCGGCCGCATCGATGCAGGAACAGGCGCAGCACCTGGCGCGCGCCGTCAGCGTGTTCAAGCTGCAAAATGCCGGTACGGATGCGCAAGCGGCGCCGCGCCTGGCACGCTCACCCCAGGCACTGGTCGCGGCCTGAACCACGGCCGCCGATTTTCACAACGACAGCCTACTTAAAGGAGACACTATGACTACCCATCAATCCGTCATCAAACGCCTGCTCGCCGGCGCCGTCCTGACCCTGGCCGCCAGCCTGCCGGCCTTTGCCACGGTCGACGTCGGCGGCTACAAGTTCGAGGACACGACCAAGGTCGCCGGCAAGGATTTGAAGCTGAACGGCGCCGGCATGCGCACCAAGTTCATCATCAAGGTCTACGCGGCCGGCCTGTACCTGCCCGAAAAGAAGAACAACACGGCCGAGGTCCTGAAGGAAGAGGGCCCGCGCCGCGTGACGCTGCAGATGGCGCGCGACATCTCGTCGGAGGATTTCGGCAAAGCCTTCATGGATGGCCTGAACGAGAACATCGACAAGGCCGAGAAGCAGCGCATCGTGGCCCAGATCAGCAAAATGGGAGAACTGTTCGCCTCCGTCGACGGTCTCAAGAAGGGTGACGTGCTGCACCTGGACTGGATCCCGGGCACCGGCACACAAGCGGAACTGAACGGCCAGAAGCTGGGCGGCCCTATCCCCGACATCAATTTCTACAACGCGATCCTGCGCATCTGGCTGGGCGACAAGCCGGTCGACCGCTCGCTCAAGCCGGCGCTCCTGGGCGAAGCCAGGTAACCCCTGTTTTCCCCGAAACGCGGCCCCGGGCAACCGGCGGCCGCGTTTTTTTTCGCCCTCGATTTTTTGACTGCGTACTGCCCGGTTTTTTGGATGGAGGGGGAGGCCAGCCGCCGCGCCGGCGCCTCTGGCGCCGCATCCTTTCGATAAAATCGACGTTTACTATAATTCATCCATATGCCATGACCAATCATGAACTTCGGCTATTGTTCGAACATATCAGATGAAAAAATAGATATATTCGGCCATTTCTTCCATTTTTTCGACTCTCATGACGTTCTCGAGACGTTCTTGCGGAACACATAAGACATCCACAATATGCCATCAACGTCACCCGATATTCGTTCAACATGCCGATAACTCATCAATGAACGCATCTTCGATTTTTTGATACCTCTATTCCATGTCTACTAATTGTTAAATAAAATCGGCAAAAAAACGCTTGATAACCCGAGCGACCTCAAGTTACCCGCGACAGGTGAGAATGGCTTACGTTTCAGGGGCCGGACGGGTCCGGGGGCAGGGACGAAAAAAAACGGCGCCCGGATGACCGGGCGCCGCTTTCGCAGAGGAAGCTGTGTAGACTAAACGGTAAAAATCAGTGCGATCCCAGCACGCCGACGTCGGCCGGAGCGGCCTGGACGGTAGCAGCCAGCGTGCGCTGCGTGCGGCGCGCGGCCAGCTCATCCTTCGTCGGACGGGGGCGCACCACCAGCACCAGCGCACGGGCGATGCCGATCAGGAGGGGACGGAAGAACATCACGACGCCGCCCAGCAGGGTCAGCTGGACCATCACGAGCAGCAGGTGGGTGAAGGGCAGGGCCATCACCGGTGTCTGGAAAAGGGTCGCTGAGAAGGACATGGCAAGTCTCGGAGTGGCAATCTGATCTATTGTTCAATGTCACTATAGTGCAACGCAACATATAAATCTAATTACGCTTACTGATAGCTCTTATATTGATTGTGAATGGAAATCGGGTACACTTGCCATACCGATGAACCATTTATTGCCAGTCCTGAACGGAGTCCCATGAGCTTCCTCACGCTTGATCTGAACCTGCTCCGCGTCTTCGACGCCGTCATGACCGAGCAAAACCTCACCCGCGCCGCAGGTCACCTTGCGATGACCCAGCCAGCGGTCTCGAACGCCATCAAGCGCTTGCGCGAAAGCCTGGGCGACGAGTTGCTGATCCGCACGGCCTACGGCGTCAAGCCGACGCCGCGCGCGGAAGCGCTATGGCCGGCCGTGCGCCAGGCCCTGGCCGCGCTGGAAGCGGCCGTGATGCCGGAAACGTTCGACGTCTCCAAGGCCCAGGCGACCTTCCGCATGGCGATGGCCGACGCCACGGCCGCGCTGTGGCTGCCATCGCTGGTGCGGTCGATCGAAAAAGAGGCGCAGGGCGTCAACATCCGCATGGTGCCCCTGACCACGCGCGAACCGCGCCCGATGCTGCTGCGCGGCGACATCGACCTGGCCGTCGGCTTCTTCCCGGGCGTCGCGGCCCAGCTGTCGTACGAGACCGGCTCGCCGATCCGCCACGAGCGCCTGTATTCGGGCGAATACGTGATCGTGATGCGCAAGAACCACCCGTTGGCCCAGGGCGAGCTCGACCTGGACGCCTATTGCAAGTCGAACCACTTGCTGGTGAGCTTCTCGGGCCGCGCCCACGGCCTCGTCGACGAAGCGCTGGCGCAGATCGGCCGCGAGCGGCGCATCCTGCTGACCGTGAACCAGTTCTTCACGGCGGGCCGCGTGGTCGCCAATTCCGACCTCGTGACGGTCTTGCCCAAACACCTGATTGCCTCGACGGGCGCGGCGGAACAGCTCACCTGGCGCGAGCTGCCGTTCCAGCTGCCGGCCGTGCACCTGGACATGCTGTGGCACGAACGCGACGGCCGCAGCCCGGCGCACCGCTGGCTGCGCAAGAACCTGGAAAACCTCTCTGCGTCGGCGCAAAAAATGCTGCCGCAGCGATCGGAAACGTCGGAAAAAATGGAAAAGATTGCCTGAAGAAAGTTGGAGCGCCCATCACTACCGTCGCCCCCGCGCAGGCGGGGGCCCAAGTTCTGTTCGCGTAATCGACACGCTTGCAAAATTGGGCCCCTGCCTTCGCAGGGGCGACGTTGTTTGACGCTTATTTAATGGGCAATTTCGTCGTGTTCTTGACCTCTTCCATCACCGCATAAGTGTGCGTCTCGCGCACGCCTTTCTGCAGTAACGTCTTGCCGAGGAATTCGCGGTAAGCTGCCATATCCTTCACACGCGCCTTGACGAGGTAATCGAAGCCGCCGGCCACCATATGGCATTCGAGCACTTCGGGAATCAACTGGACGCTCTGCTTGAAGGCGTCGAAGACTTCCGGCGTCGTGCGGTCCAGCACCACTTCGATGAACACCAGCAGCGACACATCCAGCAGCTGGGGATTCAACTGGGCCGTATAGCCCATGATGTAACCGGACTCGTGCAGCTTGCGCACCCGCTCGAGGCAGGCGGCGGGCGACAGGTTGACCCGTGCCGCCAGCTCGACGTTGCTGATACGCCCGTCGCTTTGCAGTTCGGCCAGGATTTTCTTGCTGATCTTGTCCAGCATCTTGTTCTCTCTCCACCATAAATATTATTTGGTGAAATTCTCTCACCAAAAACTATCTATTGCTAGTCTTCTGTAAAAACAGAATTAATCCAGAAGATTTCCTTCTACAATCGAATCATTGATCCGCACTTCAGTACGCGCCGGCCGTGGCTACGGTACGGCGCGTTTTGCTAGCTGTCGGCCATTCCACTTTTTTCCGAACGTCCATGAACATTGCCGCCTTCCCGGCTTCCACCTACGTCCCCTTCGACGCCCTGCAGACCGAAGCCCGCCGCGAACAGACGCCGCTGCGCGCCGCGATCACCGCCGCCTACCGCCGTGAGGAGACCAGCGCCGTGGAATGGCTGCTGGCCCAGGGCGCCTGCGCCAACGCCGACGCCTACATGCTGGCGCACCGCCTCGTGTCGGCCGTGCGCGAAAAACGCACGCGCTCGTCGGGTGTCGATGCATTGATGCACGAATTCTCGCTGTCGTCCGAAGAAGGCGTCGCGCTCATGTGCCTCGCCGAAGCGCTGCTGCGCATTCCCGACACGGAAACGGCCGACCGCCTGATCGCCGACAAGATCAGCAGGGGCGACTGGAAAAAACACCTGGGCGAATCGCCGTCGCTGTTCGTGAACGCCGCGACCTGGGGCCTGCTCATCACGGGCAAGCTCGTGTCGTCCAGCAGCGAGACGGGTCTCGGCGCCGCGCTGACGCGCATGATCGCGAAGGGCGGCGAACCGCTGATCCGCAAAGGCGTCGACCTGGCCATGCGCATGCTGGGCAACCAGTTCGTCACCGGCCAGACCATCGACGAAGCACTGAAAAACAGCCGGGAAAACGAAACCCGCGGCTACCGGTATTCCTACGACATGCTGGGCGAAGCCGCGCTGACGGAATCCGACGCCGACAATTACTATGCCTCGTACGAAGCGGCCATCCACGCGATCGGCAACGCGTCCAATGGCCGCGGCATCAAGGACGGTCCGGGCATCTCGATCAAGCTGTCCGCCCTGCATCCGAGATACAGCCGCGCGCAATACGCCCGCGTGATGGGAGAACTGCTGCCGCGCGTGCGCAACCTCATCCTGCTCGCGAAACAGTACGACATCGGCATCAATATCGACGCCGAGGAAGCGGACCGCCTGGAAATCTCGCTCGACATGCTGGAAGCGCTGGCCTTCGATCCGGCGCTGGCCGGCTTCGACGGCATCGGCCTCGTCGTGCAGGCGTACCAGAAACGCTGCCCGTTCGTGATCGATTTCGTCGTGGATCTCGCCCGCCGCAGCGGCCGCAAGTTCATGGTGCGCCTGGTCAAGGGTGCGTACTGGGATGCGGAAATCAAGCGCGCCCAGGTCGACGGCCTGCCCGGCTATCCGGTCTATACGCGCAAGGTGTACACCGACGTCTCGTATCTCACGTGCGCGCGCAAGCTGTTGAGCGCGACGGACGTCATCTACCCCCAGTTCGCCACGCACAATGCGCATTCGCTGTCCGTGATCTACACATGGGCCAAGGCGGACAATGTGTCCAACTACGAATTCCAGTGCCTGCACGGCATGGGAGAGACGCTGTACGACCAGGTCGTCGGCAAGGACAACCTGGACAAGGCGTGCCGCATCTACGCGCCGGTCGGTTCGCACGAAACGCTGCTCGCCTACCTCGTGCGGCGCCTGCTGGAAAACGGCGCCAACTCGTCGTTCGTGAACCAGATCGTCGACGAGAACGTGCCCATCGACACCTTGCTGGCCGATCCGTTCGAGGCCGCGCGCGCGGCGCAGTGCCTGCCGCATCCGCGCATTCCGCTGCCGCTGGACCTGTTCCCGGACGGCCGCCGCAACTCGGCCGGCCTCGATCTCACCAACGACCACGTGCTGGCCGGGCTGGCCGCCGACCTCGGCACGCCGCGCCGCTACCTGGCCGCGCCCCTCATCGACGGCGCCGTGCAAGCCGCCGGCGCGCTGAACGTCGTCAATCCGGCGCAGTCGGCGGACATCGTCGGCCAGGTAACGGAAGCCACCACGGCCGACGTCGACACCGCGCTGCAGGCGGCAGCCGCCGCCGCGCCGGGCTGGGAAGGCATCGGCAATGCGGCCCGCGCCGACCTCATCGCCCGCGTCGGCGACCTGTTCGAGCAGCACCGCGGCGAACTGATGGCCCTGGCCGTGCGCGAGGCGGGCAAATCGCTGCCGAACGCGATCGCCGAAGTGCGCGAAGCCGTCGATTTCCTGCGCTATTACGCGGCCGAGATCCGCAGCGCGCCCGCCGCCCACGCATTGGGCGCCGTGACGTGCATCAGCCCGTGGAACTTCCCGCTGGCGATTTTTACCGGCCAGGTCGCGGCCGCGCTCGCCGCCGGCAACGTCGTGCTCGCCAAACCGGCCGAGCAGACGCCGCTGATCGCCCACCGCGCCGTGCAACTGTTTCACCAGGCGGGTGTGCCCGCAGGTGTGTTGCAACTGTTGCCGGGCCGCGGCGAGATTGTCGGCGCCGCACTGACCGCCGATGCGCGCGTAAAAGCCGTGATTTTTACGGGGTCGACGGAAGTCGCGCAATTGATCAACCGCACGCTGGCCGCACGCGCCGCCAAGGAAGGCGCCGATATTCCGCTGATCGCGGAAACGGGCGGCCAGAATGCGCTGATCGTCGATTCGTCCGCGCTGCCGGAACAGGTCGTGCAGGATGTCGTCAGTTCCGCGTTCGACAGCGCCGGCCAGCGCTGCTCCGCGCTGCGCGTACTGTTTCTGCAGGAAGATATCGCGGATAAAACGATCAAGATGCTCAAGGGCGCGATGCAGGAATTGCGCGTCGGCGTGCCGGACCGCCTGGCGACGGACATCGGTCCCGTCATCGACCAGGAAGCCCGGCAAAACTTGCTCGGCCACATCGAGCGCATGAAGGCGACGGCGAAGCAGTATTTTTCGCTGACCCTGCCGGAAGCGCTGCAGGCGCAGGGAACGTTCGTGCCGCCGACCGTGCTCGAGATCGGCTCGATGAGCGAACTGAAACGTGAAGTATTCGGCCCTGTGCTTCACGTCGTGCGCTGGCGCCGTTCCGACCTGGACAAGGTCGTCGACACGATCAACGCCACCGGCTACGGCCTCACCCTGGGCGTGCATTCGCGCATCGACGAGACCATCGACTTCATCACGACGCGCGCCCACGTCGGCAACATTTACGTGAACCGCAACATCGTCGGCGCCGTCGTCGGCGTGCAGCCGTTCGGTGGAGAAGGGAAATCCGGCACCGGTCCCAAGGCCGGCGGTCCGCTGTACCTCAAACGACTGCAAAAGGATGCGCCGCCGCTGCCGTTAAACCATGCGCGGCGCGGCAATGCAGCGCTGGACGCGCTGCTCGGCTGGGCGCGCACCAATGGCCACGGCGACATCGCGCCCCTGGCGGAACGCTATATGGAAACGACGCTGGACGGCGTGCGCATCGACCTGCCTGGTCCGACCGGCGAGCGCAACCAGCTCGATTTCGTCCCGCGCGGCACCGTCCTGTGCGCACCGAACGGCACGGCCAGCCTGCTGAACCAGTTGGCGGCGGCATTTGCGACCGGCAACCGCGCGCTCGTGTTGATGGAATCAAACGTCTCGTTGCCGGCCGCGGTGAAGGAACGCGTGCGTTTTATCGACGCGCAAGAACTGGACGGCAGCGATGTCGCGCTCGCGCTCGTCGAGCAGGATGTAACAGGGGATGTGCGGGCGAAACTGGCGGCCCGTCCCGGTGCCATCGTCGGCATCGTCGACACCCGCGCGGGCGAACCGATCGCCCTGTGGAGATTGGTGGCGGAGCGCGCCTTGTGCGTCAACACGACCGCGGCTGGCGGTAACGCAAGCCTCATGACACTGGGCCTGTAAGCCAGGTCAACGGCGTCACTGGTCGCCGCGGCGTTTTGTTTTTGAAGTACAACTTGGAGGCAGACATGTTAGTAGGCGTACCAAAAGAAATCAAAAACAACGAATTCCGGGTGGGCCTCACGCCCCCGAGTGTGCACGAACTGGTCGCGCGCGGCCATCGTGTCGTCGTGCAAACCGGCGCGGGTGCCGGCATCGGCCTGACGGACGAGCAGTACACGGCCGCCGGCGCGACGATCGTGCCATCGGCGCAAGAGATCTTTGCGCAGGCCGAGATGATCGTCAAGGTCAAGGAACCGCAGCCGCAGGAATGCGGGATGCTGCGTCCGGGACAGATCCTGTACACGTATCTGCACCTGGCGCCGGACCCGGAACAGACGGCGGCCCTCGTGAAATCCGGCGCCGTGTGTATCGCGTATGAAACCATCACCGGTCCGGGCGGCGGCTTGCCGCTGCTGGCGCCGATGAGCGAGGTGGCGGGGCGGATGTCGATCCAGGCCGGCGCCAGCCACCTGGAAAAATCGAAGGGCGGCGCCGGCATCCTGCTGGGCGGCGTCCCCGGCGTGGCGGCGGGGCACATCGTCATCATTGGCGCCGGCGTGGTGGGAATGAACGCGTTACAAATGGCCGTCGGCATCGGCGCGCGCGTTAGCGTTCTCGACAAGAACGTCGACCGCCTGCGCCAGCTCGACCTCGTCTACGGCAACCGTATTTCGACCCTGTATTCGAACACGCATGCGATCGAGGAAGCGGTATTGTCGGCCGATCTCGTCATCGGCGGCGTGCTCGTGCCCGGCGCCGCGGCACCGAAGCTGGTGACGCGCGACATGGTGTCGCGGATGAAAAAGGGCGCCGTCGTCGTCGACGTGGCGATCGACCAGGGCGGCTGCTTCGAAACGTCGCATCCGACGACGCACGCGGATCCGACCTTCGTCGTCGATGGCGTCGTGCATTACTGCGTGGCCAATATGCCCGGCGCGGTGGCGCGCACGTCGACGTTCGCGCTGAACAACGCGACGATAGGCCACGCCGTGGCGCTGGCCAACAAGGGGTGGCGGCAGGCGCTGCGCGACGATCCTCACCTCAAGAATGGCCTGAACGTCTGCGAAGGCAAGGTGACGTATGCCGCCGTCGCGCAGGATCTTGGCTACGACTACGTGCCGGCCGACACGCTGCTGGCCTGAGCTGCCTCCGCTTTTTGCCAGCCCAGGCAGAACTGCCTGACGATGTGAAAAGCATAACGCGCGGCCACCGATTTCACGAAGCGCATGAAATCGGTGGCCGCGTTTTCGTTGGCGTTGTCGGAAATCGTCCGGATCACGCCGAACGGGATGCCCAGCTCGAAACAGGCCTGCGCCACCGCGGCGCCTTCCATCTCCACCGCCAGCAGACCGGGTAATGCCTCATTCAACGCGTTCAGACGGCCCTTGTCGCTCATGAACTGGTCGGCGCTGGCGATGAGACCAAGGTGCAGCCGCGGCCCGCTGAGCGCGAATACGGCCCTTTCAGCGGGATCGATGGCAAAAGCAAAATCGTCTTCCAGGAAACGGCGTGCCGCATCCGCCAGTTGCGAGGCGATGCGGCGGTCGGACAGGAAGTGCGTCAAGCCCGTCAGAGGCACTTCATAGCGGGGAAACAAAGGACTCGCATCCATATCGTGCTGGATGAGGGATTCGGCCACCACGATGTCGCCGACGCGGACAGCCATGTCGCCGGCGCCAGCCACCCCCGTAAAGAGGATATGGGTAACACCGAACTTCTCCACAAGCGTTGCGGTCGTCAGTGCTGCGGCAACCTTGCCTATACGCGATAAAACGCACACTGCGTCGATTTCCCACAGTCGTCCGACAAAGTACTCGCGCATGCCATGCATGAGCTTGTAGGGCCCTTCCATGGCTTCTATGAGCCCCTGCTGTTCTTCGTGCAACGCACTGATGATCCCTAATCGCATGTTTCAGCCTGTTTTTGTTGATAGAGCGGCAACGGGTTGGCGGTTTGTGCACGCTGTTCCCGATCTTCTTGTTTTATAGACATAAATGTATATAAAAAATTGATAGTGATAGTAAACGCGCTTCTGTCTGTGGATAAAGAGGAATTTGTCTACAGCGTCAACGGTTTACGCGATCACGGATCGGCTGGAAAAGCATTGTATCGATGCTGAACCGATGTTGGACAAAAAATCCGGAAGTCGGCAAAACGGCTTTTTTGCACATCCAGTCCTGTGGATATGCAGGCGGTTTTCCACAGCCGGGCTGGTTTTGCAGCCGATCTGGACGCTTTGCTTGCAGTTTTTGCATGTGGGAAGTGCGTTCGCAGCTTCTCCGAGGCGAGCAGTGAGGCGATCCATGTTCCGGATGCGACGGGTGCGTCTCGTTCTTTCTGTAGACAAGACAGAAGTCGAGCAGTGTCTGCGTTGGCATTCATGCTGTCGCCAGCATTGGCGTCGATGCTGTGGCGTCGCGACGTTTTTTTTTGCAGACAAAAGCGCGTTCGCGTTGAGCCGGCTCGTTTTCCTTCTTTAGTTAACTTGGAGAGAAAGATAAGAATAGTAGTGATAGTAAACGCCGGGCGAACTGTGGATAACCGGGATTTTTTCCACATGCTCAAGGGTTTACGCGCTGTGCTACCGGTCGGACAAACCTTGCGTCTGGACCGGATCGAAACTGGACAAAAAAGTGGCGCGCGTAGAACACGGCAGTTCCGCACATTCGATCCTGTGGATATCCAGCAGCTTATCCACAAAGCCCGGCCGATCAGGTCGACGTCGCGCCGCTGTCGGGTCGCGAACGCGTCCGGAGTCGGACTTTTTTTTCAAGAACGCTTGCAGGAAGTCGTGAGGCGACATGGTCGAGCTCGACGATCTTTTCGGGCACGGCCGCTGCGTTCGAAACGAATCCCCAGGTTTACAACCAAAAGCTTGTATACAGAATGATGATAGTAGTTAACGGTGGCACTCTTCTGTGGATAAGCCGGGTTTTGTCCACAACATCAAACGTTTACGGTTCGCATAAGCCGGTGGGCTGGTCTTGTATGTGCCTGGAGGCAAAACTGGATAAAAAATCCGCTGGTGCGAAAAGTCGGGTTTCCCCACATTTCGTACCTGTGGATATTCATATGCTTATCCACAGCCTGGAGAGCTCATTTACACTTGATCATCTGGTAAGCTTGCTCAACCGAATCACGAATGAGGTTCCATGGAATCTGCCGGCGCGTTCGATTACGTCATCGTGGGGGCCGGCACGGCCGGCTGTGTGCTGGCCAATCGCCTCAGTCGCAAGCCCGACGTGCAGGTCCTGCTGATCGAGGCGGGCGGCAAGGACGATTATTTGTGGATCCACGTCCCCGTCGGCTATCTGTATTGCATCGGCAATCCCCGTACGGACTGGTTGTTCAAGACGGAAGCGGACCCTGGGCTCGCAGGGCGATCGCTGATCTACCCGCGCGGAAAAGTCCTGGGCGGCAGTTCGTCGATCAACGGCATGATCTATATGCGCGGCCAGGCCGGCGATTACGACCGCTGGGCCGATATCGCGGGCGATCCGTCCTGGCGCTGGGACAATGTCCTGCCCATTTTTAAGGCAAGCGAAGACCATCACGGCGGCGCCAGCGCCATTCACGGCAGCGGCGGCGAGTGGCGAGTCGAGCGCCAGCGGCTGTCCTGGGAGATCCTCGACGCGTTCCGCGACGCCGCCAGCGAGACGGGCATCCCGAAAGTCGACGATTTCAATGGCGGCGATAACGAAGGGTGCGCCTATTTCGACGTCAACCAGCGGCGCGGCATCCGGCTGAACACGGCCAAGGCGTTTCTGCGTCCGGCGTCGGCGCGGCCGAACCTGACGATCATGACCGGCTGCCATGTGGAAAAGCTCATCCTCGAACAAACCGGGCAGGGCGTCGCCTGCCGCGGCGTGCAATTCACGGGCGGCGGGCGCGCTTTTTCGGCCACGGCGCGGCGCGAAACCCTGCTGGCCGCCGGGGCGATCGGTTCGCCGCACATCCTGCAGTTGTCCGGCATCGGGCCGGCGGGCCTGCTGCACCGGCACGGTATCGTTCCCGTCGTCGATGCGCCGGGCGTGGGCGAAAACCTGCAGGATCATTTGCAGCTGCGCATGGTCTACCGCATCACGGGTGCCCGTTCGCTCAACACGAGTGCCGCGTCCTGGTATGGCAAGCTGAAAATCGGCGCGCAATATCTGCTGTTCCAGAGCGGGCCGATGTCGATGGCGCCGTCGCAGATGGGCGCGTTTGCCCGCTCCGATCCCGGCCAGGCGACACCGAACCTGGAATACCACGTGCAGCCGCTGTCCCTGGAAAAATTCGGCGATCCGCTGCACGGTTTTCCCGCGTTCACGGCCAGCGTGTGCAATCTGCGTCCGACGGCGCGCGGCCACGTCCGGCTCGCGGACAACGACAGCTATTCTTCGCCGAAGATCGTGCCGAACTACCTCAGCACGCCCGAAGACCGCAAGGTGGCGGCCGATGCGCTGGCGCTCACGCGGCGCATCGTGGCCGCGCCGTCCATGGCGACATACCGCCCGGAAGAATTCAAGCCGGGCCCGCACTACCGCACGGAAGACGAGCTTGCGGAGGCCGCCAGCCTCATCGGCACGACGATCTTTCACCCGGTCGGCACCTGCCGCATGGGCAAAACGGACGATCCGCTTGCCGTCGTCGACAGCGCGTTGCGCGTAAAAGGCATACACGGATTGCGCGTGGTCGACGCGTCCATCATGCCGACGATCACGTCCGGCAACACGAACGCGCCCACCTTGATGATCGCCGAAAAGACGGCGCAGCTGATTTCTCGCGACTGGCGCTAGCTGGGCATATTTGCACAACAGGTTTGCGCGCCGTCATGACTAAGCGCAGGGCGATTCACCTGCCGCGTGCTGTATCTTGACGAGTTCCAAAAGTGTGTATGATTTGTAAAGCTTGCATCACGACAGCGAGGAGACGCAATGCCGGACGTCATTCTGGAAACACGTGATCTGACGAAGGAATTCAAGGGTTTTACGGCCGTCGATCAGGTGAATCTGCAGGTGCAGCGCGGCCATATCCACGCGCTGATCGGGCCGAACGGTGCCGGCAAGACGACGTGTTTTAACCTGCTCACGAAATTCCTGGCGCCGTCCGCCGGCCGCATCCTCTTCAACGGCGCCGACATCACCCGGCTGAAACCGGCGCAGATCGCGCGCCGCGGCATCATCCGCTCGTTCCAGATCTCGGCCGTGTTCCCGCACCTGACCGTGCTGGAAAACGTGCGCATCGGCCTGCAGCGCGCGCTCGGCACCAGCTTTTATTTCTGGCGCAGCGAACGGACTTTAATGCAGCTCAACGACCGCGCCCTGCAACTGCTGGCCGAAGTCGACCTGGAACATTTTGCCGACACCGTCACGGCCGACCTGCCGTACGGCCGCAAGCGTGCGCTCGAGATCGCCACGACGCTCGCCATGGAGCCGGAACTCATGCTGCTGGACGAGCCCACGCAGGGCATGGGCCACGAAGACGTGCACCGCGTGACGGCACTGATCAAAAAAGTGTCAGCCGGGCGCACGATCCTGATGGTCGAACACAATATGAACGTCGTGTCCGGCATCTGCGACCGCATCTCCGTGCTGCAGCGGGGCGCCGTGCTGGCGGAAGGCAGTTATGCCGAGGTGGCGCGCAATCCGCAGGTGATTGAAGCGTACATGGGCAGCGCCGACAGCGACCTGGCGGGAGCGCACGGATGACGCCGGCACTGGAAATCGACGGCCTGCAAGCCTGGTATGGCGAATCGCACATCCTGCACGGCGTCGGCTTTACGGTACAGCAGGGCGAAGTGGTGACCCTGCTGGGACGCAATGGCGCGGGCCGCACGACCACCTTGCGCGCCATCATGGGCCTGACGGGCGCGCGCACCGGGTCGATCCGCGTGGGTGGCGTCGAGGCGATCCGTCTGCCGACGCACCGCATCGCCCACCTCGGTATCGGCTATTGCCCGGAAGAGCGCGGCATTTTCGCCTCGCTGTCGACCGAGGAAAACCTCATGCTGCCGCCGCGGCTGGCCGGCCGGGACGCCGGCATGTCCGTGGCCGAGATCTACGAGATGTTCCCGAACCTGTACGAGCGCCGCCACAGCCCGGGGACGCGGCTGTCCGGCGGCGAGCAGCAGATGCTGGCCGTGGCCCGCATCCTGCGCACCGGCGCGCGCCTGCTGCTGCTGGACGAGATCTCGGAAGGGCTGGCGCCCGTCATCGTGCAGGCGCTGGGCCGCATGATCACGACGCTCAAGGCAAAGGGCTACACGATCGTCATGGTGGAACAGAATTTCCGGTTCGCGGCACCGCTGGCGGACCGGTTTTATGTCATGGAACACGGCCGCATCGTCACGACGATCGCGGCCGCGGAGCTGCAGGCCAGCATGCCGGCCCTGACCGAGCTGCTGGGCGTTTGATCATCGATAACGGAGACCACATGAAACGCACGACACGCACAGCGATTGCCTTTACGGTTGCCACCTTGGCGGCCGGTTCGTCCCTATCCGCCCAGGCCCAGGTCTCGGGCGACACCGTCAAGATCGGCCTGATCACGGATTTGTCGGGCGTGTATTCCGACATCGACGGCAATGGCGGCGCCGAAGCCGTGCGCATGGCGATCGCCGACATGGGGGGCGCGATCAACGGCAAGAAGATCCAGTTCATCGTCGCCGACCACCAGAACAAGCCGGACATCGCCGCCAGCAAGGCGCGCGAATGGTTCGACCGGGAAGGCGTCGACATGCTGATCGGCGGCACGAATTCCGGCGCAGCACTGGCCATGGCCAAGGTCGCGGCGGAAAAGAAAAAAGTGTTCATCGCGATCGGTTCCGGCAGTGCGCAACTGACCAACGAACAGTGCTCGCCGTTCACCGTGCACTACGCCTATGACACGGTCGCGCTCGCGCGCGGCACGGGCGCGACGATGGTCAAGCAGGGCGGCAAGTCCTGGTATTTCCTCACCGCCGACTACGCCTTCGGCCAGTCGCTGGAAAAGGACACGACCGACGTCATCAAAGCGAACGGCGGGAAGGTGCTGGGCAGCGTCAAGCACCCGCTGGGCGCGTCCGATTTTTCCTCGTTCCTGCTGCAGGCGCAAGCATCGAAGGCGCAGGTGCTGGGCCTGGCGAACGCCGGCGGCGATTTTATCAACTCGGTGAAAGCGGCGAAGGAATTCGGCTTGACGAGCAAGATGAAGATCGCGGGCCTGCTCGTGTTCATCAACGATATCCACACCCTCGGCCTGCCGACGACGCAGGGTTTATATCTCACCACCGGCTGGTACTGGGACCTGAACAACGATACGCGCGCCTGGGCCAGGAAATACGTCGCCAGGATGAAGAAGGAACCATCGATGCTGCAGGCGGCGGATTATTCGGCCACGATGAACTACCTGAACGCCGTCAAGGCGATCGGCACGGACGATGGCGAGAAGGTCATGGCCCAGCTTAAAAAAACCAGGATCAACGACATGTTCGCGAAGAATGCCGAGATCCGTCCGGACGGCCGCATGGTGCACGATATGTATCTGATGCAGGTAAAAACGCCGGCCGAGTCGAAGGCGCCCTGGGATTACTACAAGGTCGTGGCGACGATCCCGGGCGCCCAGGCGTACACGACCAAGGCCGAGACGAAGTGCGCGGCCTGGAAGTGAGCACGACGTCGGCGCGTGGCGGCCGGCGCCGGCCGCCGTCGTTTTTAATCGCAGTTTGCTGACTGATCCCATGGAAATATTCGGCGTCCCCCTGCAGGCGATGATGAGCCAGCTGTTGCTGGGCCTGGTCAACGGTTCGTTCTATGCGATGCTGTCGCTCGGCCTGGCCGTGATCTTCGGCCTGCTCAACGTGATCAATTTCTCGCACGGCGCGCTGTACATGATGGGCGCGTTCGCCGCCTACATCGGCGTCACGTCGTTCGGCCTGAACTACTGGGCGATGCTCGTGCTGGCGCCGCTGGTCGTGGGGGCGTTCGGCATCCTGATCGAAAGGACGATGCTGCGCTGGCTGTACCGGTTCGACCATCTCTATGGCTTGCTGCTGACCTTCGGCATCACGCTGTTGCTGGAAGGCGTGTTCCGCTCGTTCTTCGGCGTGTCCGGCCAGACGCTGGACGTGCCGGAAGCGCTGTCCGGCGCCACCGACCTCGGCTTCATGATCCTGCCGAACTACCGCGCCTGGGTCGTGCTGGCGTCGTTCGTCGTGTGCCTGGCGACGTGGTTCACGATCGAAAAGACGCGCCTCGGCGCCTACCTGCGCGCCGGCACGGAGAACCCGAAACTGGTCGAAGCGTTCGGCGTCAACGTGCCCCTGATGGTGACGTTGACCTATGGCTTCGGCGTCGCGCTGGCCGGCTTCGCGGGCGTGCTGGCGGCACCCGTCATCAACGTCACGCCCTTGATGGGCTCGAACCTCATCATCGTCGTGTTTGCCGTCGTCGTGATCGGCGGCATGGGGTCCATCCTCGGGGCCATCGTCACTGGCCTGGCGCTGGGCGTCATCGAGGGTCTCACGCGCGTGTTTTATCCGGAAGCGTCGGAAGTCGTCGTGTTCGTCGTGATGGTGATCGTGCTGTTGCTGCGTCCCGCCGGCCTGTTCGGCCAAGAACGATAAGGAAGCGATATGAACCGAAAGCTGGCCTACGGCCTCGCATTGATCGTGGCGCTGGCGGCGCCGTTCGTCGGCTACCCCGTCTTCCTGATGAAGCTGCTGTGCTTCGGCCTGTTCGCCTGCGCGTTTAATTTGCTGATCGGCTACACGGGCCTGCTGTCATTCGGCCACGCCGCGTTCTTCGGCGGTGCCGGCTATGTCACGGGGTACGCGTTGACGACGCTCGGCTTGCCGTTCGAGGCGGCGCTCGTGCTGGGCGTGCTGGCGTCCGCGGCGCTGGGCCTCGTGATGGGGCTGCTGGCGATCCGCCGCCAGGGCATTTATTTTGCGATGATCACCTTGGCCCTCGCGCAGATGGTGTATTTCGCGGCGCTCCGCGCCCCGTTTACGCACGGCGAGGATGGCCTGCAAGGCGTCCCGCGCGGCAAACTGCTGGGCGTGCTCGATCTCGGCAACGACGTCACCCTGTACTTCGTGGTGCTGGCAATTTGCACCGCGGGCTTCGCCTTGATCGTGCGTACCGTGCACTCGCCGTTCGGCCAGGTGCTGAAGGCGATCAAGGAAAACGAAGCGCGTGCGATCTCTCTGGGCTACGACGTGGATCGTTATAAACTCGTGGCCTTCGTGCTGTCGGCCGCCCTCGCGGGCCTGGCCGGCGCGACGAAGACGGTCGTGCTCGGTTTCGAGACGCTGACGGACGTGCACTGGACGATGTCCGGCCTCGTCATCCTGATGACCTTGGTCGGCGGCATGGGCACGCTGGCCGGGCCGATCCTGGGCGCCTTCCTCATCGTCGCGCTGGAAAACAAGCTGGGCGACCTGGGGAACTTCCTGGCCGAGACGACGCATATAGAATGGTTTTCTTCGCTCGGCGAATCCGTGGGCATCGTCACCGGCCTCATCTTCGTTGCCTGTGTGCTGTTGTTCCGACGGGGCATCGTCGGCGAGATCGCGGCGGCACTGGCCCGCGCAGGACGCCGGCGCGAGGCCGCATAAGGCCGTGTCCCGGTCTGGCTTTCAAGGAGGCGCACGTGATCGACGAATCCCTCATGCTGGACGTGAACGGCATCCACATCCACACGACGACGACGGGGCAGGGACCGGCCGTGCTGCTGCTGCACGGCTTTCCCGACACGCACCTCGTCTGGCGCAAGCAGGTCCCCGCGCTGGCCGCCGCCGGCTTTCGCGTGCTCGCGCCCGACCTGCGCGGCTACGGCCGCAGCGACGCGCCGGGCGGCGTCTTCGACTACACGATGGATAAATTGCGCGGCGACGTGCTCGGCCTGCTGGACGCCCTGCACATCGACAAGGTTTTTCTCGTCGGGCACGACTGGGGCGGCATCATCGGCTGGCAGATCGCGGCGCTGGCGCCGGAACGCGTGCACCGCTACGTGGCGATGTCGACGGGCCACCCGTATGCCATCGCCCACGCGGGCATGATGCAGCGCTTGCGCATGACCTATATCCTCGGCTTCATCGTGCCGGTCCTGGCCGAGCATACGCTGCGCGCGGCCGACTGGTTCATCATGCGCCAGTTTACGGACGAGCCCGGCCAGGCGGACCACTGGAAGCGGGATCTGTCGCCACCGGGCCGCCTGACGGCCGCGCTGAACTATTACCGCGCCAACCTGAGCCTGGCGCTGCCGCGCGGGCATCGCCAGGTCAAGGTGCCCGTGATGGGCATGTGGAGCGACCGCGACCCGGCGCTCGGCGAAAAGCAGATGCGCGATTCGGCGCACTACGTCGACGGCGAATTCCGCTTCGAGCGGATCCGCGGCGCCGACCACTGGCTCCAATTGACGGCGGCCGATGAGGTGAACCGCCTGCTGCTCCAGTTCTTTGAAGAAGGGCGCGCCGCCGCCGTCTGAAGCGCGGTGATTTGTTGCGCCGCAACAAGAGGCGTGCCGTACAATGACGCTTTTACGCGTGATTGACCATGTTCGATTTTGCCCTGCTGGCCGTCGCGGCCTTCGTTGCCGGTCTCGTGGATGCTGTCGTCGGCGGGGGAGGATTGATCCAGATTCCGGCGATGTTCGCCGTGTTCCCCAGGGAAGTCCCGGCGACGCTGCTGGGAACAAATAAACTGGCGGCCATGTTCGGGACGGCCGTCGCTGCCGTCAGGTACAGCCGCCGCGTGACGGTTGCCTGGAGCACGGCGGCGCCGGCCGCCGTCGCCGCGTTCGCGCTGTCCTTCATCGGTGCCTGGACCGTGACTCGCGTGCCCGCCGACTTCGTGCGCAGCCTGCTGCCGCTGATCCTGCTCGCGGTGGCCGTGTACACGTTCAAGCAAAAGAACCTGGGCGCCGTGCACGCGCCGGTCCACAGCGGCATGACGGAAAAGTTGTTGGCGACATGCGCCGGTGCCGCGATCGGTTTTTATGACGGTTTCTTCGGCCCGGGCACCGGCAGCTTCCTGATCTTCCTGTTCGTGCGCTTCTTCGGCTTCGACTTCCTGAGCGCGTCGGCCGCGGCGAAGATCGTCAACGTCGCGTGCAATATCTCGGCGCTGATGTGGTTCGGATACAGTGGTCACTTGATCTGGCAACTCGGCTTGCTGATGGCCGTGTGCCAGATTGCCGGGTCACTGGTCGGGACCCGGCTAGCGCTGAAACACGGCAGTGGTTTCGTGCGCAAGCTGTTCCTCGTTGTCGTCGGGCTGTTGATCGTAAAGACAGCGTTCGACACCTTTAAGCACCTTGCGTGGTGATTGTTTCACGTGAAACAGTCAGCGCGCCTTGTGCACATGGGTGACGATGGTCGGTAAATCCCAGGCGCCGCCGGCGGTAATTTCGCGGCACATGCCAGTGGTCGTGGCCGATGTCTGCGCGAACGACCGGCCATCCCACGTCCAGCTCGCGGCGCTGAAGCAATCGCCGATGCCGCGGCCCTTTTGTGTCGCCCGGATGACGCCGTCGGCGTAGTCGCTTGCGGAGGTTGTCACCAGGACGGCGGAATACGGCGGCCTGGCGTCGACGACCCAATAGCCGTCGCCCGTGTTGTAGGCGGCCATCCAGCAGGCGTGCGAGACGAGCAGCTTGTCCTTCGTGAGGCGGCGGACCACGGGCTCGTCTGTCTCGTCGGCCTTTGTGTCCACGAGTTCGCAACTGCCATCCTTTACGGTTTTGCGCAACGCGGCCATCAAGTCGCGGGCTTGCGCGGGCGTCAGTGTGACAGGTTGCTTGTCGTGGCTGACCGGCGCTGCGACGATGTCCGGCGCTGGGAGTGGCGGTAGAACATTTGATTCCGGTTTCGTGCCCTTGCGTACCAAGGCGCCGGGCGTGTCCAGCCGTCCCTGGAATTCATCCATTTTAAGCAGCACGGCATTGGCGCCGGCCGTCGAGATCGTCCACGTCTTACCTTTTGCCGACCACGCGATCTGGCCATCCTTGAGCAGTGCCGGCAGCAGTGCGTTGACCTGTGCGTCGGACAGCTTGCCGCTATTCGACTTCGCATCGATGTGGACGGTGCCCAGCGCCCGGCCGTCGACTGTCATCGCGAGCTGGTCGGGTGCGGGGTGGTTCGGATCATCGGCCGGCTGAAACTGGACAGTGACGGGCTGGTCGGGGCCTGCGGCGCGTGTCAGCAGGATGGTGGCGTTCGGCGCCTCGTCGTCTTCCTGGTGGTAGCCGGCGGCGCGGCACGTCCTCGTGTTATCGCAGGCGAGTTGCCAATCCTTGTAATCGAACGAGATGGATGGCAGGTCGGAACGCGGATATGCGCCGACCGTGGCGGTGACGGCGAGCAGGGCGAAGGTCAGCAAACGAGATTTCGGCATGGCGGCGAGGATGGGTTGGCGTGGCAAAAGCCTAACATGAGCTCGCATTCGCTGTTTCACGTGAAACAAAATCTGTCGTTTTCGTGGCCGCGCAGAAGCGATGTGGAAAAAAGAATTTATAATCGACCCTTAATCCTCCTCGCAACACATTCCATCATGCTATTTCCGACAGAATTCGACGTGATCGTCGTTGGCGGCGGCCATGCCGGCACCGAAGCGGCGCTCGCGTCTGCGCGCATGGGCCAAAAGACCCTGTTGCTCACTCACAATATCGAGACCCTGGGCGCGATGTCCTGCAACCCGTCCATCGGCGGGATCGGCAAGGGGCACCTCGTCAAGGAAGTCGACGCCATGGGCGGCGCGATGGCCATCGCCACCGACGAAGCCGGCATCCAGTTCCGCATCCTGAACTCCTCGAAGGGCCCGGCCGTGCGCGCCACCCGTGCCCAGGCCGACCGCATGCTGTACAAGCAGGCGATCCGTTCTCGCCTCGAAAACCAGCCTGATCTGTGGCTGTTCCAGCAGGCCGTCGACGACCTGATGGTCGAAGGCGACCGCGTCGTCGGTGCCGTCACGCAGATCGGCCTGCGCTTCCGTGCACGCGCCGTCGTGCTGACGGCCGGTACTTTCCTGGACGGTAAGATCCACGTCGGCCTGCAGAATTACTCGGCCGGCCGTGCGGGCGATCCGCCGGCAGTCTCCCTGTCGGCGCGCCTGAAGGAGCTGAAATTGCCGCAGGGCCGTTTGAAAACCGGTACGCCGCCGCGCATCGACGGGCGCAGCATCGACTTTTCCGTCATGACGGAACAGCCGGGCGATCTGGATCCGGTGCCCGTGTTTTCGTATATGGGCAATGCGGCCATGCACCCGAAGCAGTTGCCGTGCTGGGTCACGCACACGAATGCGCAGACGCACGACATCATCCGCAACGGCCTGGACCGCAGCCCCATGTACACGGGCGTGATCGAAGGCGTCGGTCCCCGCTACTGCCCATCGATCGAAGACAAGATTCACCGCTTCGCGGCCAAGGAATCGCACCAGATTTTCCTCGAGCCGGAAGGCCTCACGACCAACGAGTTTTATCCGAACGGTATCTCGACGAGCCTGCCGTTCGACGTGCAACTGGCCCTCGTGCGGTCGATGCGCGGTCTGGAGAATGCGTTCATCCTGCGCCCCGGTTATGCGATCGAATACGATTATTTTGATCCGCGTGGCCTGAAAGCGTCGCTGGAGACGAAGGCGGTTCAAGGCCTGTTCTTTGCCGGGCAGATCAACGGCACGACCGGCTACGAGGAAGCGGCCGCGCAAGGCATGTTGGCCGGCATCAATGCGGCACTGCAGACCCGGGGCGAGGAAGCGTGGACGCCGTCCCGTTCCGAAGCGTATCTCGGCGTGCTCGTCGACGACCTGACGACGCAGGGCGTGGCGGAACCGTACCGCATGTTCACGAGCCGCGCCGAATACCGCCTGTCGCTGCGCGAAGACAATGCGGATATGCGCCTGACGGAGATCGGCCGCAAGCTGGGCGTCGTTGGCGACGCCCAGTGGGAAGCGTTCGAGCGCAAGCGCGACGCCGTCGCGCTCGAACTGGAACGCCTGCGTTCGACCTGGGTCAACCCGCGCATCGTCACCGCCGCCGAATCCGAGCGCGTGATCGGGCAGGCCATCGAGCGCGAATACAACCTGGCCGACCTGCTGCGCCGTCCTGGCGTCGAGTACGACAAGCTGGTGAGCCTGCAGGGCGTCGACGGCCAGGCACTGGGCGGCCCGGGCGTGAGTGACCCGGCCGTGCGGGAGCAGGTCGAAATCCAGTTGAAATATTCTGGCTATATCAACCGCCAGGCGCGCGAGGTGGAACGCCACGATTACTACGAAAACCTCAAATTGCCGGAGAACCTGAACTATCTGGAAATCACGGCGCTGTCGATCGAGGTGCGCCAGAAGCTCGACAAGCAGCGTCCCGAGACGCTGGGCCAGGCGTCGCGGATTTCTGGCGTGACGCCGGCGGCAATTTCACTGCTGCTCGTGCACCTCAAAAAGCGCGGCGCCAAGGGTTTTACCGGTGTGCCGAATGAGGAATCGGCCGCATGAAGAATTTTGATCGTACTGCTTTGTCCGCTGTGCTGGGCGAGGGCATCGCCGCGATGCACCTCGACGTGAGCCCGGCCCAGCAGGACAAGCTGATGGATTACCTGGCCCTGATGTTCAAGTGGAATGCCGTCTACAACCTGACGTCCTTGCGCGACCCAATGCAGATGGTCACGCACCACTTGCTGGATTCGCTGGCCGCCGTGCCGGCATTCGCGACGGCGCGCAATGTGCTGGACGTCGGTTCGGGAGGCGGTCTACCGGGGATCGTCCTGGCAATCGTGCGTCCGGACATGAACGTGTCGATGATCGATACCGTCCATAAAAAGACGGCTTTTCTGACGCAGGTGAAAGCCGAGCTGGGGCTGGTCAACGTCACGGTGTACACGGCGCGGGTCGAGCAACTGCAGGTGAGCGATAAATTCGATGTCATCACGTCGCGCGCGTTTGCCGACCTCTCGGATTTCGTCAACTGGTCCTGTCACCTGCTGGCCGATGGCGGACGCTATATCGCCCTGAAAGGGGTGGCGCCGAAAGATGAACAGGAACGGCTGCCGCCGGCGTGGAAGGTGGCCGGACTGGAACCGCTGCAAGTGCCCAGGCTGGGTGCGGAGCGTCACCTGGTATTCATCGAACGTTCCACGTGAAACATCCGCGGAAACGTCCGCAACGACGCACAAGCAGATAAACCGTATAACCAGTTTATACTGTTATTACCATATAAATCGTATAAATCGTTTTAATGGTATTAACCGTATGACTGACAAGGGCATACATGGCGAAAATTTTTTGCGTAGCAAATCAGAAGGGCGGGGTCGGCAAGACCACCACCAGCGTGAA
This sequence comes from Massilia sp. Root335, assembly GCF_001425685.1. Classification (GTDB taxonomy): domain Bacteria; phylum Pseudomonadota; class Gammaproteobacteria; order Burkholderiales; family Burkholderiaceae_D; genus Telluria; species Telluria luteola. The sequence continues at coordinate 176,310 of NZ_LMCY01000004.1, forward strand.
CCTGTCCGCCGGTCTCGCCAAGTTGGACCAGCGCGTGCTGCTGGTCGACCTCGACCCGCAGGGCAATGCCACCATGGGCGCGGGCATCAACAAGGCGGGACTGACTTCGTCGATTTACGAGGTGCTGCTGGGTGAAGCCGAGGTGGCCGCGGCGCGCCTGCGCAGCGAAGCAGGGCGCTTCGACGTGCTGCCGGCCAACCGCGAACTGGCCGGCGCGGAAGTCGAGATGGTCGAGCTGGAAAACCGCGAGCGCCGCTTGAAGGAAGCGCTGGCCAAGGTCGACGCCGACTACGACTTCATCCTCATCGACTGTCCGCCGGCGCTGTCGATGCTGACCCTGAACGGCCTCGTGTCGGCGCACGGCGTCATCATCCCGATGCAGTGCGAGTATTACGCGCTGGAGGGCCTGTCCGATCTCGTGAACACGATCAAGAAGGTGCACGCGAACCTGAACCATGACCTGCGCATCATCGGGCTGCTGCGCGTGATGTTCGATCCGCGCATGACGCTGTCGCAGCAGGTGTCGAGCCAGCTCGAACAGCATTTCGGCGACAAGGTCTTCAAGACGATCATCCCGCGCAACGTGCGCCTGGCGGAAGCGCCGTCGTACGGCATCCCGGGCGTGACGTTCGATCCGTCCTCGAAAGGCGCGCAGGCGTATATCGCCTTCGGCGCGGAGATGGTCGAGCGCATCAAGACAATGTAACCAGAACATAAAAACGTCATGGCAACCAAAAAACTCAAAGGTCTCGGCCGCGGCCTCGATGCGCTGCTCGGCGGGGACGCCCCGGAAACGCCGGCCACGCCCAGCGGCACGCCGTCCCTGCTTCCCGTCGCGCAGATCCAGGCCGGCAAATACCAGCCGCGCACGCGCATGGACGACGGCTCGCTGTCCGAACTGGCCGCGTCGATCAAATCCCAGGGCATCATGCAGCCGGTGCTCGTGCGCCCGATCGATGGTGCCGCCTCGGGCGCCCGCTACGAGATCATCGCCGGCGAACGGCGCTTCCGCGCGGCGCAGCTGGCGGGCCTGGACGAGATCCCGGTCCTCGTGCGCGACGTCGACGACCAGAACGCCGCCGCGATGGCGCTGATCGAGAACATCCAGCGCGAAGACCTCAATCCGCTGGAAGAAGCGCAGGGCATCGCGCGCCTGATCTCCGAATTCAGTTTTACCCACGAGCAGGCGGCCCAGGCCGTCGGCCGTTCGCGCAGCGCCGTGTCGAACCTGCTGCGCCTCGTGAATCTCGCGCAACCCGTGCAGACGATGCTGATGGCCGGCGACATCGACATGGGGCACGCGCGCGCGCTGCTCGCCGTCGATGCGGCGAGCCAGATCGCGCTGGCGAACCAGGTGATCGCCAAGCGCCTGTCCGTGCGCGAGACGGAAAAGATGGTGGCACGCACGCTCGAAGAGCAGAGCGCGCCGCCGGCCGCCGCGCGCCAGAAAGAAAAGTCGGGCGACATCGTGCGCCTCGAGGAAGAACTGTCGGACCGCCTCGCGACGCCCGTCGCGTTCAAGATGGGACCGCGGGGCAAGGGACAGCTGATCATCGACTTCGCCGACCTCGACATTCTCGACACCGTGCTCGCGCGCCTGCGCGCGTGAGCGCCTGAGCCACATCCGCCGCATCCGCCGCACCCCGCGGCGCCGTCACCACGAGGCTTGTTGTAATTTGGGCACAGCGGCGGCGCGCGCCGCCCGCGTGCGCGCGCCGTCGACCCATGCACGGCGGGTCAAAAAAGCGTCGCTGCGCCGCCGTTCCAGGGTTGCAACCCATGGCGCATACTGCGTTATCCCGCATCCCGAGACGTACGCCAGGCGCCGCCGCGTCACAATCCCGATGTCTCGTTTTCCGTGCTTTTGTTATCAAATCAAGCAACTTTACCCGGGCAGAATCGTTTGACTCCACTTAGTACAACCACTTATAATCTCGGGGATTTCTGTAATTACCACGCCGTAACTCGTTTCCCGACGGCTAGCGCGAAAATAAAAATATGCTGCGCATAGTCTCCCTGCAATTAATAGCAACAACAGTCGCTGGCTTGATCGCCGGACTGCTGTGGGGCGGGGCTGCGATGTTTTCCGCGGTTCTGGGTGGATTGTGTTGTGTCGTCCCCAACGGCCTGTTCGCGCTGCGCCTGTTCGCAAGCGCGCGCCGACCGGGCGCCGCAAACCCGATGTCGTTTTTCATCGGCGAATTTATAAAGATTGCGTCGACACTCGCTTTCCTAGGGGCGACTGTCTGGCTGTACCACGATTTGAACTGGCCGGCGCTCCTCGGCGGCTTCATCGTGGCGCTCAAAAGTTACATCATCTTATTGTTTAGGCACCGTAAATGACTACTGAAAACGTGGCGGGAGCAGCACAACCAGCGAGTGAGCACGTCATCACGACTGGTGAATACATCACACACCACCTGCATCACAATGCATCGCACCTGCAAAACGGACCGATCGACTTTTCTGTCATTCACTATGACACAATTTTCTGGTCGGTGTTGCTGGCTGCTATCACCTCGATCGTCCTGATCGCCGCCGCGCGCCGCGTCACCACCGGCGTGCCGGGCCGTTTCCAGGGCTTCGTCGAAATGATCGTCGAAATGGTCGAAGACCAGTCCAAGGCCATCGTCCACGGCAACCGCACCTTCATCGCGCCGCTCGCGCTGACCGTGTTCATCTGGGTCATCCTGATGAACTCGATGGACTTCCTGCCGGTCGACCTGTTCGCCACCATTTTCCGCGCGCTGGGCATCCATAATGCCGAGGGTCATGAGCCGTTCTTCCGCGTCGTTCCGACCGCCGACCTGAACGGTACGCTGGGCATGTCGCTGGTCGTGCTGTTCTTCATGCTCTACTACAACATCAAGATCAAGGGCGTGGGCGGTTTCGTGCACGAGCTGTTCAACGCTCCGTTCGGTTCCCATCCGGCGCTGTGGCCGGCCAACTTCGGCTTGAACCTCATCGAATTCGCTGCAAAAACTGTCTCGCTCGCAATGCGACTGTTCGGCAACATGTTTGCTGGCGAACTGATCTTCCTGCTGATCGCGCTGCTGGGCGCCCAGTGGGTTGGCTTCACGACCCAGAGTGTCCTGCTGTCGGGCCTGCACATCTTCGCCGGTTCGATCTGGGCAGTGTTCCACATCCTGATCGTGCTGTTGCAAGCTTTCATTTTCATGATGCTGACGCTGGTGTACCTCGGCCAGGCGCATGAGGGTCACTAAGCGGCATCTCGTTTTTGCAGTATCCAGTAATTTTATTTTTTACTTTTTTTGATTATCTAAGGAGTTTTTGATGACTAACGTTGCGTTCATTGCACTGGCTTGCGGTCTGATCATTGGTCTGGGTGCTATCGGTGCATGTATCGGTATTGGTGTGATGGGCGGTAAGTACATCGAAGCTTCGGCTCGCCAGCCTGAACTGATGAACACCCTGCAGACCAAGATGTTCCTGCTGGCCGGCCTGATCGACGCCGCATTCCTGATCGGTGTCGGTATCGCGATGATGTTCGCCTTCGCTGCCCCGAATTTCGGCGGGTAATCCCCCGGACTCTTGAATAGCCGGGCCAGCGACGCAAAAAGCGCCGGCCCGGCGTACTTCATTCTGAGAAGGAAAAAGCTGTGAACTTAAACGCCACAATGTTTGTGCAGTCCATTGTGTTCCTCATCCTGGCGTGGGTCGTCGCGAAATTCGTGTGGCCGCCGGTGATGGGGGCCCTGGACGCACGTGCGACGAAAATCGCTGAAGGTCTGGCCGCGGCCGACCAGGGCAAGCAGGCCATGGCCGCTGCCGAGAAGCGCGTGCAGGTCGAACTGGCCAGCGCCCGCGACGAAGGCGCCAAGCGCATCGCCGACGCCGAAAAGCGCGCCCAGATGGTCGCCGACGAGATCAAGGCCAATGCCCAGGCCGAAGCCGACCGCATCATCGCCCAGGCCCGTGCCGAAGCCGAGCAACAAATGAGCAAGGCCCGCGAAGAACTGCGCGCCCAGGTGGCCACGCTGGCCGTCGCGGGTGCCGAGCAGATCCTCAAGCGCGAAGTGAACGCAGCGGCCCACGCCGACCTGCTGAACCAACTGGCGACCGAGCTGTAATCATGGCTGAGCTCGCAACCGTTGCCCGCCCTTACGCCGAAGCGCTGTTCCGTGTCGCCCAAGCCGGCGACATGAACGCCTGGTCGGCCGTCGTGTCGGAACTGGCCCAGATCGGTGCCAGTGCCGACGTGCAAGCGTTCGCCAATAACCCGAACGTTACGCAAGCCCAGCTGGCCGACACGATTGCGTCCCTGGTCAAGTCGCCGCTGAACGCTGAAGCGAAGAACTTTATCTCGATGCTGGCCGAAAACGGCCGCGTCGTCCTGCTGACCCAAATCGCTGCCCAGTTCAACGAACTGAAGAATGCGCAGGAAGGCGCCGCCGACGCGCATGTCTTCAGCGCGTTCGAGCTCGCCCCGGCGCAGGTGGCGCAGCTGGCCGCATCGCTGGAAAAGAAATTTGGCCGCAAGCTGAACCCAACGGTGACAGTGGATCCTTCGCTGATCGGTGGTGTGCGCGTGGTCGTTGGCGACGAAGTGCTCGATACCTCGGTGCGTGCCAAGCTGCAACAGATGCATGTTGCGCTCACGGCCTGAGGAATTCGCACGATACGCCGGCGCCCGACGCCCTTGCCCTACGCATCAAGAAACTATTAGGAGTTAGCACTCATGCAACTTAACCCATCTGAAATCAGTGAACTGATCAAGAGCCGGATCCAGGGTCTCGAGGGTTCCGCTGAAGTTCGCAATCAAGGCACGGTCATTTCCGTCGCCGACGGTATCTGCCGCATCCATGGTCTGTCGGACGTGATGCAGGGCGAGATGCTGGAATTCCCCGGCAACACCTTCGGCCTCGCCATGAACCTGGAGCGCGACTCGGTCGGCGCCGTGGTGCTGGGTAACTACGAGCACATCTCGGAAGGCGACGTGGTCAAGACCACCGGCCGCATCCTGGAAGTGCCGATCGGCCCGGAACTGCGCGGCCGCGTCGTCAACGCCCTGGGCCAGCCGATCGACGGCAAGGGTCCGATCAACACCACCCTGACCGCCGCCGTCGAAAAGATCGCGCCGGGCGTGATCGCGCGTGAATCCGTGTCGCAGCCGATGCAGACCGGCCTCAAGGCAATCGACTCGATGGTGCCGATCGGCCGTGGCCAGCGCGAGCTGATCATTGGCGACCGCCAGACCGGCAAGTCGGCCGTGGCAGTCGACGCGATCATCAACCAGAAGGGTCAGAACATGACCTGCGTGTACGTTGCGATCGGCCAGAAAGCATCGACCATCAAGAACATCGTGCGTTCGCTGGAACAGCACGGCGCGATGGAGTACACGATCGTCGTCGCCGCTTCCGCTTCGGAATCGGCCGCCATGCAATACATCTCGGCCTACTCGGGCTGCGCGATGGGCGAATACTTCCGCGACCGCGGCGAAGACGCGCTGATCGTGTATGACGACCTGTCGAAGCAGGCAGTCGCCTACCGCCAGATCTCGCTGCTGCTGCGCCGTCCGCCGGGCCGCGAAGCCTACCCGGGCGACGTGTTCTACCTGCACAGCCGTCTGCTGGAGCGTGCCGCACGCGTCAACGCCGACTACGTCGAAGCCTTCACCGGCGGCGCCGTCAAGGGCAAGACCGGTTCGCTGACCGCACTGCCGATCATCGAAACGCAGGCAGGCGACGTCTCGGCCTTCGTGCCGACCAACGTGATCTCGATTACCGACGGCCAGATCTTCCTGGAGACCTCGCTGTTCAACGCCGGTATCCGTCCTGCGATCAACGCCGGTATCTCGGTGTCGCGCGTCGGTGGCGCCGCCCAGACCAAGGTCATCAAGGGCCTGTCCGGCGGTATCCGTACCGACCTGGCGCAGTACCGTGAGCTGGCCGCGTTCGCGCAGTTCGCATCGGACCTGGACGAATCGACCCGCAAGCAGCTGGACCGCGGTGCCCGCGTGACCGAACTGCTGAAGCAGCCGCAATACTCGCCGCTGCCGATCTCGCTGATGGCCGCGTCGCTGTTCGCCGTCAACAAGGGCTACTTCGACGACATCGACGTCAAGCAAGTGCTGGCCTTCGAAGCCGGCCTGCACGGCTACCTGAAGACCAAGCAAGCTGCCCTCCTGTCGAAGATCGAAGAAACCAAGCAACTGGACAAGGACGGCGAAGCTACGCTGGCCGCCGCCGTTGCTGATTTCAAGAAAGCATTCTGATCGATCCGGGACGGGCGCGCCGCCGAGACGGCGCCCCCGTCCCATCCATCAGGGCGAGGGCCGCTGGAAGCTGGCTGCGGCCCTCAAACCAAAGGAGTAAGGACTCATGGCAGTAGGCAAAGAGATACGTGGCAAGATCAAAAGCGTAGAGAATACGAAGAAGATCACCAAGGCGATGGAAATGGTCGCCGCGTCCAAGATGCGCAAGGCGCAGGAACGGATGCGTGCCGCCCGTCCATACAGTGAGAAGATTCGCAACATCACCGCCAATCTTGCTTCCGCTAATCCGGAGTACACGCACCCGTTCATGGCCACGGCCAAGGATGCGAAGCAAAATGCGGTCGGCTTCATCGTCGTCACCACCGACAAGGGTCTGTGCGGCGGCATGAACACCAACGTGTTGCGCCAGGTGACGCAGAAGACGCGCGAGCTGGAACAGGCAGGCACCCGGATCGAAGCGGTCGCCATCGGCAACAAGGGCCTCGGTTTCCTCAATCGTATCGGCGTGAACGTCGTGTCGAGCCTGACCCAGATCGGCGACACGCCGCACCTGGAAAAGCTGATCGGCCCGGTCAAGGTGATGCTGGACGCTTTCCAGGATGGCAGGCTGAACGCCGTCTACCTGTGCTACACCCGGTTCATCAACACGATGAAGCAGGAGCCCGTCGTCGAGCAGCTGCTGCCGCTGCCGGCCAAGGCCCTCGAAGCCGACAAGGGCGGTTATGGATGGGATTACATCTATGAACCGGACGCGGCTGCCGTCATCGATGAACTGCTGGTGCGCTACGTCGAGGCGCTGGTCTACCAGGCGGTCGCCGAAAACCTGTCGTCCGAGCAATCGGCACGCATGGTGGCGATGAAGGCGGCAAGCGACAACGCGGGTAGCGTCATCGGCGAACTGAAGCTGGTCTATAACAAGACCCGCCAGGCTGCGATTACCAAGGAACTCTCCGAGATCGTTTCCGGCGCGGCTGCTATCAGCGCCTGACGAAAACTCTTTGATCGCGGGGCGGTGGCGAGCGCGGGCGCGCTTGACGCTGCCTCCAAAGATCTTAACGAATTAAAACTATATCTGAAGGAACGAAAATGGCTGATGGCAAAATCGTTCAGTGTATCGGCGCCGTGGTCGACGTGGAATTCCCGCGTAACGCGATGCCGAAGGTCTATGACGCACTGAAAATGGAAGGCTCGGAACTGACCCTCGAAGTACAGCAGCAGCTGGGCGACGGCGTGGTCCGTACCATTGCGCTGGGCAGCTCCGAAGGCCTGCGTCGCGGCATGAGCATCCAGAACACCGGCAAGCCGATCACCGTGCCGGTCGGTCCGGCCACGCTGGGCCGCATCATGGACGTGCTGGGCAACCCGATCGACGAGCGCGGTCCGGTCAGCCTGGAGCGCACCGCATCGATCCACCGCGAAGCGCCGAAGTACGACGAGCTGTCGCCGTCGCAGGACCTGCTGGAAACCGGCATCAAGGTGATCGACCTGGTGTGCCCGTTCGCCAAGGGCGGTAAAGTCGGCCTGTTCGGCGGCGCCGGCGTCGGCAAGACCGTCAACATGATGGAACTGATCAACAACATCGCGAAGGCGCACTCGGGTCTGTCCGTGTTCGCCGGCGTCGGTGAGCGTACCCGCGAAGGTAACGACTTCTACCACGAGATGGCGGATTCCAAGGTCGTCGACCTGGAAAACCTGGGCAACTCGAAAGTGGCGATGGTCTACGGCCAGATGAACGAACCGCCGGGCAACCGTCTGCGCGTCGCGCTGACCGGCCTGACGATCGCCGAGTCCTTCCGTGACGAAGGCCGTGACGTTCTGTTCTTCGTGGACAACATCTACCGTTACACCCTGGCCGGTACCGAAGTGTCGGCACTGCTGGGCCGTATGCCGTCCGCGGTGGGCTACCAGCCGACCCTGGCCGAAGAGATGGGCCGCCTGCAGGAGCGCATCACGTCGACCAAGACCGGTTCGATCACGTCGATCCAGGCCGTGTACGTCCCTGCGGACGACTTGACCGACCCGTCGCCGGCCACCACCTTCGCCCACCTGGACTCGACCGTCGTGCTGTCGCGTGACATCGCCTCGCTGGGTATCTACCCGGCCGTGGATCCGCTCGACTCGACCTCGCGCCAGCTGGACCCGCTGGTCGTCGGCCAGGAACACTACGAGACCGCGCGCGCCGTGCAGGGCACCCTGCAGCGCTACAAGGAACTGCGCGACATCATCGCGATTCTGGGCATGGACGAACTGGCACCGGACGACAAGCTGGTCGTCGCACGCGCCCGCAAGATGCAGCGTTTCCTGTCGCAGCCGTTCCACGTCGCCGAAGTGTTCACCGGCTCGCCGGGCAAGTACGTCTCGCTGAAGGACACGATCAAGGGCTTCAAGATGATCGCGTCGGGCGAGCTGGACCATCTGCCGGAGCAGGCGTTCTACATGGTCGGCACCATCGAAGAAGCGATCGAAAAGGCCAAGAAGCTGGCTGCTTGATAGCTTAGCCTCTTCAAAGGACACACATGGCAAATACCATTCACGTTGACGTCGTCTCGGCCGAAGAGCAGATCTTTTCGGGCGAAGCCGAGTTCGTCGCGTTGCCGGGTGAATCGGGTGAGCTGGGTATCTACCCGATGCACACCCCCTTGATCACGCGCATCCGCCCGGGTGCCGTGCGCATCAAAATGCCGGGCCGCAGCGACGAAGAGTTCGTGTTCGTCGCCGGCGGCATCCTGGAAGTCCAGCCGAAAGGCGTGACGGTCCTGGCCGACACCGCGATCCGCGGTGCCGACCTGGACGAAGCGAAAGCCCAGGAAGCCAAGCGCCGTGCCGAAGAGCTGATGCTGAACAAGGACTCGCAGATCGACTACGCCAAGGCGCAAGCCGAACTGGCGGCGGCGATCGCCCAGCTGGCGGCCATCGCCAAGCTGCGTCATAAAGGACGCTGATCGCTCTTCCGAGCGCTCCGAAAAAGCAGCCTGCGGGCTGCTTTTTTATTTCCAAAAACCGGGGTCAGAGCCCAGTTATTGGAAATGACTTGCAGTACATTGCCAAAATTCGGGCTCTGACCCCGGTGCTAGCTGGCGCCGTTCGATGATGCAAACCTGATAAGCTGGCATCAACGACAAGACGACGAGTTACAACGCCATGCGAACCATCGAACAAATCCTCCGCGCCGCCCGGACCGTGGCCGTGGTCGGGCTCTCGAACAAGCCCGGGCGCGCCAGCCTGGAGGTCGCCAGCTACCTGCAGGCGCAGGGCTACCGCATCATTCCCGTCAATCCCGCCTACGCCGGCGAGGAGATCCTCGGCGAGACCGTGTACGCCACGTTGCAGGAAGCCGCCGACGCGCTCGCGCCCGGCGGGGCGCGCATCGACGTCGTCGATTGCTTCCGCAAGCCGGATGAGATCCCGCCCATCGCCAAGGACGCCATCGACGTGCGTGCCGGCTGCCTGTGGATGCAGCTCGGCATCGAGAACCAGGTCGCCGCCGACCTGGCCCGCGCCGCCGGCCTGGACGTCGTGATGAACCGCTGCATGCTGATCGAGCACCGCAAGCTGGGCGAGCAGGCCGCATGAGCACGTCGATGCTGGAACGCTTCCGCGCGCCGAAGAACCTCGAACTGCGCGACAAGGATGCCGGCGATACCCCGCTGCGCGACGACAAGAAGGGCAAGCTCAAAAACGGCGAGATCAAGGAACGCGAGCGCGAGCTGACGACCGAGCTGACGGCCGAGGTGGCCAAGCTGCAGGAAAAACTGTACGCGGCGCGCGATCAGAAACTCCTGCTGATCCTGCAGGGCATGGACACCTCCGGCAAGGACGGGACGGTCCGCGCGCTGTTCTCGCAGATCAACCCGATGGGCCTGCACGCCACCGGCTTCGTGGCCCCGACGGACAAGGAAAAGGCGCACGATTTTCTCTGGCGCGTGCATGCGCGCGTGCCGGGCAGGGGCGAGATCGGGATCTTCAACCGCAGCCATTACGAAGACGTGCTCGTGCCGCGCGTGGCGGGCGATCTCGACGACGACGCGCGCGAGCGCCGCTTCGCCCAGATCCGCGACTTCGAGCGCATGCTGGCCGAGACGGGGACGACGCTCATGAAGGTCTTCCTGCACATCTCCAAGACCGAACAGCGCACGCGCCTGCAGGCGCGCCTGGACGATCCGGAGAAGCACTGGAAGTTCGATCCGGCCGACCTGGCCGCGCGCACGAAGTGGGATGTCTACCAGCGCGCCTACGCCGACACCATCAACGCGACGGACCGCGACCACGCGCCGTGGTACGTCGTCCCGGCCGACTCCAAAACCCACCGCAACCTGATCATCGCCCATCTGCTGCTGGAAACGATGCGGGGCATGAAGCTGGAGTGGCCGGCGCCCAGGGCGGACATGTCCAAGGTGAAGATCGACGACTGAGCCCCACGGGCCCGCGCGGATTGTCATAGAATGAAGATCCACCAACCCGCGTACTCTCCGATCATGCTCAAGTCCACCGCTTTGCTGCTCACCCTCGGCGCCGCCGCGACGTTTTCCGCCACGATGGCGACGCCCGCGCTGGCGCAGACGCCCGCTGCCCAGCCGTCCGCCCATCCGGCCAGCTGCCCGGCCGTGTTGAAGCACACCTTCAACCGCCTGCAGGACGAAACGCCGCAGGACCTGTGCCAGTACAGCGGCAAGGTGGTCCTCGTGGTGAACACGGCCAGCTACTGCGGTTTTACCAAGCAGTACGAAGGCCTGGAAAAACTGTATGCGAAGTACGCGCCGCGCGGCCTCGTCGTGCTGGGCTTCCCGTCGAACGATTTTAAACAGGAAGACGCCGACGCCAAGAAGATCGCCGACCTGTGCTACAACACCTACGGCGTGAAATTCCCGATGTTCACCAGCACCGTCGTGACGGGCACGAATGCCAATCCGCTGTATTCGGAGCTGATCAAGGCCACCGGCAACCAGCCCAAGTGGAATTTCAATAAATACCTGATCGACCGGAACGGTAAAGTCATCGACTACTTCCCGAGCAAGGTGACGCCGGAAGATCCGACCCTGGTCGGCAAGATCGAGCAGGCGCTGGGCGGCTGATCCTTATCGATGCAGCACGGCCCTGAGCGGTCCGCGCAGGGCGTTGCAGACGACGATCTCCTGCGCCCGCGCGAGGCTTTCGCGCGTGAGCGGACACTCGATCGCGTCCCAGGCCGGATCGTCCAGCAGCACGCCGCGCATCACGCCGGGCAGGACGCCGGCCGACAGCGGCGGCGTGTACCAGCGGCCGCCGATGCGCACGAACACGCTGCTGCGTCCACCTTCCGTCAGTTCGCCGCGTTCGTTGAAGAACAGCGTGTCGAAGGCACCCACGCCTTCCGCCGCGCGCCAGGCGGCGTCGTAGCGGCTTCGAACGCTCGTCTTATGGCGCAGGAACACGTCGTGCGCGTGCGTCGGTTCGTCCGCCAGCAGCAGCCGCACCGGCTCGTCCAGCGGCGCCAGCGCGCCCGTCTGCACGACGATCTCGCCATTCGGCCGCAGCGCGAGGCGCACGCGGTGCGGCGCATCGTCCGGCAACGCGGCGCAAGCCTCCTGCGCGGCACCGCGTGCGAGGCCGGGGTTGAACGGATGGCCGAAATACGCCGCCGACGCGCCGAGGCGCGCGAGGTGGCGCTCCAGGTGGCGGCAACCGCCGGTGCGCGTGGCGTAGATGGTCTCGAAGATCTCGAAGTCGTTCGACAGTCCCGTGAGGAAGCTCGCCTTGAGCCGGCATTCGGCATACTCGGCGCCGGCGTCGCTGTCGTACACGATGCCCGCGCCGACGCCCAGCTCGCCGTGGCGCACGCCGTTCTGTTCCGGCTGCAGCGTCAGCGTGCGGATCGGGACCGATAGACAGAAGTCGCCAAATCGGGCACCGGCGCGCGAACCGGCGCGCGCATCCTGCTGCTTGCCGAATCCGGCACCCGGCGGCGGCGGATCGATCCACCCGATCGCGCCCGTGTAGATGCCGCGCGCAGCCGGTTCCAGTTCGCGGATGATTTCCATCGTGCGGCGCTTGGGCGCGCCCGTGATCGAACCGCAGGGATACAGCGCGGCGAAGATGTCGCGCAACGAGATCCCGGGCGCGAGCTGGGCCTGCACGGTCGACGTCATCTGCAGCACGCTGCTGTAGCGCTTCACTTCGAACAACGCCGGCACGCCCACGCTGCCGGTGCGCGCGATGCGTCCGAGGTCGTTGCGCAGCAGGTCGACGATCATGAGGTTTTCGGCGCGGTTCTTCGGATCGGCCGCCAGATGCTGGGCGCGCACGGCGTTCACGATGTCGTCGCCGTGCGCCGGCGCCGTGCCCTTCATCGGCCGCGCCAGCAGGCGGCCGGCGTCATGGCGCACGAACAGTTCCGGCGACAACGACAGCACGGCGCGTCCGTCCGGCAGGCCGATCAGGGCGCCATAGGGCACCGGCTGGCGTGCGCGCAGGCGCGCGTACAGCGCGCACACGGGGCCGAAGGCGTCGAAGCGGAGGCGATAGGTGTAATTGACCTGGTAGGTGTCGCCGGCCGCGATGTAGTCGCGGATCCGTTCGATCGCGTGCGCGAACGTGGTCTCGTCGACGTTGGCGCGCATGGCGCCGATGCCGGCCGGGCCGTTCCCCTGTTCTTGCGCGCGCGCCGCCAGCCAGGCGTCGACCTGGGCCGCGTCCAGCACGTCGTAGCGTTCGAACAGCAGCACCTGGGCCAGCGGCGCGTGCAGCTCGCGCGCGGGCGCGATGCCGACCAGCTGCTCGCCCAGCTCATAGGTCAGCACGGGGACGGCGTGCAGGCCGCGCGCGAGGGCATCCTGCATGCCGTCCAGCAGGCGCGGCCAGTCCTCGATGCGCTGGCAGGCCAGCATGCCCGCATAGCCGCCATAGAGGCGCGAGCGCGCCTGCGCATGGCCTTCGGGGCTCGCGTCGTCGAGCAGGGCGAACACGGTGGCGTCCATGACGGTATTCAGGCGGCGAGCAGCAGGGCCAGCTGCAGCGGACTGTTCTCGGTCGGGTGCTGTTTGAAGCCGCTCTTGGCGTAGCGGTGCCAGCGTCCCGTCACGTAGGCGACGAGCATGGTGGCGCGCGCGGCCACGTCTTCCTCGCGCCCATGGCCCTGCGTGGCGGCCACGCGCAGCGCCTGCTTGAACGCCAGCTCGACCTTGTCGTAGAACTGGTTCATGCGCAGGACCAGGCGATCGTCCTCGCCGACGAGCGCGTCGCCGATCAGCACGCGCGTCATGCCGGGATTGTTGGCGGCGAACGACAGCAGGATCTGCAGCATCGCATGCGCGCGGGTGACGCCGTTGTCCTCGCGCTCCGCGGCCTGGTTGAACAGGGTGAACACGGTCGCCTCGATGAATTCGATCAGGCCCTCGAACATCTGCGCCTTGCTGGCGAAATGACGGTACAGGGCCGCTTCCGACACCGACAGCCGGGCGGCCAGCGCCGCCGTCGTGATCTTCTCGCCCTTCGGATGTTCGAGCATGGCCGCCAGGGCCTGGAGGATCTGCTGTTTGCGTTGGCCAGGCTTGGTGCTTGCCATGTTGTTAGACGTTTTCCGTATGTGATCGATGTGCGAGCCGACGCAGGTGCGCGGGCAGCCGAAGAACGGATTTTACTTTGACATCGACGTAACCGGGGCGTTTGACCATCTTCGGCAGCGGGGCTTTGCCGATCGGATCGGCGTAGCGCAGGTATTGCGTGACCCATACCGTGCGCACGCCGAGCTGCTTGGCGCGCTTGAGGTTCACGAGCGTGTCCTCGACGAGGATGCAGCGGCTGGCTGCGAGACCCTGGCGGCGCAGCAGGCGGCGCAGCATCAGCTTCGACGGTTTCGGACGCAGCTGGCCGTGCACGCGCATGTCTTCGATCGAGACGTGGTGCGCGAACTGGCGCTGCAGCCCGAGGTGGCGCACCACGCCGGTCGAATACGCCGTCGGCGCGTTCGTCAGCAGGATCTTGCGGCCCGGGAGGCGGCGCAGCATGCGCTCCAGGCCGCGCTCGTAGCGCACCAGGTCGTGCAGCGCGCCGATGTCGTGCGTCTGGCGCAGGAAGTCGGCCGCATCCACGCGGTGGTGGCGGATCATGCCCAGCAACGTGGCGCCGTAGCGCTTCCAGTAGCCGACGCGGGCCGCGTTGACGGCTTCCTGGCTCGCCGGCGTGGTGCCGTCGCCGAGCACGCGCGCAATATACGTGTTCATGTTGGCGCTGATCGCCGGGAAGATCGCGTGCGACGCGTCGTGCAATGTGTTGTCGAGGTCGAACAGCCAGACGGGAGAGGAGGGCGTGGGCACGGGAAAGTCAAACGGACAAGGGGACTCGCGATTATATCGGGACGGGGGAAGGGCGCTCCGAAAACAAAAAAAGGGTCCGACGAATCGGACCCTTCTCTGAATTCTGGCGGAGCGGACGGGACTCGAACCCGCGACCCCCGGCGTGACAGGCCGGTATTCTAACCAACTGAACTACCGCTCCAGCTTTCCTGCTGTCTCGCTCAATGTGACGCTTGTCATCGCGCCGCGAGTGTTCCTCATTTCCTGCTGCGACGGGCAAACGCGCAGCGTGGACAAGAGTCTGTCTTATCCGTTACGTCAGGCATCGGGGATACCACAACAGGCGGGAATGGGAACAAATCCTGGTGCCCTTGACGTGGATTGAACACGTGGCCTCTCCCTTACCAAGGGAGTGCTCTACCACTGAGCTACAAGGGCAAACAACGTTTGTGGCGCTGTTGAGACGCCACAAAAATTCAATGCGAGCGGATCATAGTGCCAAAAGCCTGTTCGGTCAAGACTTCCAGCAACAAAGAGTGCTCGATGCGGCCATCGATGATGTGCACGGTGTTCACGCCCGACTTGGCGGCGTCCAGGGCCGACGAGATCTTCGGCAGCATGCCGCCGGAAATCGTGCCGTCCGCGAACATCTCGTCGATCTCGCGCGCCGACAGGTCCGTCACCAGGTTGCCCTGCTTGTCCTGCACGCCGGCGATGTTGGTCATCATGATCAGCTTTTCGGCCTTCAGGATTTCCGCGATCTTGCCGGCGACGACGTCGGCGTTGATGTTATACGCCTGGCCGTCCTGGCCGAAGCCGATCGGCGAGATGATCGGGATGAAGGCGTCGTCCTGCAGCGCTTTCACGACGGCCGGATTGATCGCCTCGATGTCGCCGACGAAGCCGATGTCGAGGAACTCGCCCGGCTTGTCCTTGTCCGGCATCGCCATCTTGCGTGCACGGATCAGGCCGCCGTCCTTGCCGGTCAGGCCCACTGCCTGGCCACCGTAGTGGTTGATCAGCATGACGATGTCCTGCTGGACTTCGCCGCCCAGCACCCACTCCACCACTTCCATGGTTTCTTCGTCGGTGATGCGCATGCCTTGCACGAAGGTGCCCTGCTTGCCGATCTTCTTGAGCGCGTTGTCGATCTGCGGACCGCCGCCGTGCACCACGACCGGGTTCATGCCGACCAGTTTCAGCAGGATGACGTCGCGCGCGAAGCCGTGTTTCAGGCGTTCTTCGGTCATCGCATTGCCGCCGTATTTGATGACGATGGTCTTGCCGTGGAAATTACGGATGTAGGGGAGTGCTTCGGCCAGGATCTGCGCCTTGATCTGCGGCGAGACCGCAGTCAGGTCATTATTCTGGTCGTCGCCCGTCATCGAGGTCAGCGTAGCGTTCATTAGGGGTCCGAAAAAGAATTTGCGAGATTTTACAGGCATTAGCCTGCCGCAGTGATCATTTTAGAAGCTCCATGTTGTATTTTCTGGCGCCCGCCGTTAAGGTGCCTTACATATGGATACACGACGGTAATCTTTCACATGAGTACCTGTACCCGCTGTGGCGCCGCGTTCGGTTGCGCGATGGTCGATGGCAACGACGGCGCACCGTGCTGGTGCACGCGCCTGCCGCCCGTCGTCGCGCTGCCGCCCGCGGGCGAAGCGGCCGGGTGCTGGTGCCCGGCCTGCCTGGAGCAGCATATCGCGCAACGGACAGCCAGGGCGCCGGATACGCCGGCCACATAGAGCACCCTCAGCGCGCGGTGCGGAAAAAACGCATCATTTCGCGGCTCGCGTTCGGCCCCCGGCCGTCCGTATAGCTGCCGCGCATGTCGCCGCCCGACCAGGCGTGGCCGGAACCGTGGATCACCCAGTGTTCTGCGTGGATACTGCCGTCCGGCTTGCGGTGCACCGTGCGCGTGTAGGCGTGGCCGTCCGGCACGGCGCCGGGTTCGACGACGACGTCTTCCGACGGATGGCGTCGTCTTCGCTTGATCAGCTCGTCGCCATTGGCGGGGTGCACGGTCGTGTCGCGGTCGCCGTGGAACACGATGATCGGCAGGGTTTTTCCCGGCTTGTGGTGCGTGCGGAAATCGCCTTTCATCGCGGCCATCGCGGAGGCCAGGTCGTGGGCGGCCGCGAACGGCAGGCCGGAGTGGACGCCGACGGCCGCATACAGGTCCGGATACAGCGTGCCCATGATGGCGGCCATCGCGCCGCCCGCGGACAGGCCCGCGACGAACACCTGGTCCGGATCGATCACGTAGCGCGCCATGATGTCCTGCGTGAGCCCGGCGATGATGGCGGGCTCGCCCTGGCCGCGCTGCTGGTCCGCCGCGCTGAACCAGTTCCAGCAGCGCGTGGCGTTGGCCTGCTGCGACTGGGCCGGATAGGCGACGAGGCAGCCGTATTCCTCGGCCAGCGCGTTCATGCCGGTGCCGAGCGCGAAGTCGTCGGGATGCTGCGAGCAGCCGTGCAGCATCACGAGCAGCGCCGACGGCTGGCCGGCATACGTGCTCGGAATATAGAGCTTGTAGTCGCGGGTGCCCGCGTCGTTCGTATGGCTGGCGTCGACGAAGTGGCCGGGCAGGCCGATGGCCGCCGCGCCCGTCGACAGCGGCGGGACGTTGAACGGGTTGGCGCTCTGGCCCAGGCGGGACAGGTCGGCCAGCATGTCGGAAAAGGCGTCGTAGGTCGATTGGTTCGAGGCGGGCGGCGCGACGGGCTCAACGCTGTTGACGGCCGCGGCCTGCATGGCGGTGGCGTTTTTGACGGATTCCCGGAGGACGGTGCGGGCAACGGCGGGGCCGCGGCGTATCAGGGATCGGGTCGCGGCGCGCATTTGCGCCAGGAACTTGTGATTCAGGGTCATCGGCACTCCTTGTGGGGTGTGTCGGCAATGCCGCCGGCGCGTGGCTGAGGCATCGAGCGAGGGTTCAGTCTTGATGGCGAAGCTTGCGCGAACCTTACAGATGGGATAAGCGCAACGGACGAGTTCAGTCTACGCAGGTCGTCCCGCCGGTCAAGCGCGATTCGTCCGGATACGTTAATCTGCGCTCCATGTGTCCAATATTCCAACCCGGCATCTGTCTCGAGTGGAGCTCGCTGCCGTACCACGATACCCCATTTCGTCTCGACATGCCGGATGTGCTCGCCGCCGGATATCTCATCGGCAAGATTGCGCGGGTTGCGGCATGAGCGACGCATCTCTTCCGCCGGAACGGCAAACGCCGGTCCCGTCTCCCTGCATCAACGTGTGCAAGATGTCGCCCGTGTCGGGCCTGTGCGAGGGCTGTTTGCGTACCATCGACGAAATCGTCGCCTGGAGCCGCGCCGACGACGACTATAAACGCGCCGTGTGGTCAGAAATCCGCCGGCGCGAAGCGCACATCCCGTTCGACTGATGCCGACCCTGCCGCCAGCGATCCGGGTGTTCGAGCGCGGCTGGCTGTCGTCCAACAACATCCTCATCACGGGACGAGACGGCGCCGCGCTCGTCGACACGGGCTATGTGACGCACGCGGCGCAGACGCTGTCGCTCGTGCGCCACGCGCTGCAGGAGCGTCCGCTGGACCGCATCGTCAACACCCACCTGCACGCCGACCACTGCGGCGGCAACGCGGCCTTGCGTGATGCCTACCGCTGCCGCATCGCGATCCCCGGGGCGGAATGCGCGAAGGTCGACGCGTGGGACGAGGACGCGCTGAGTTTCCGCGCCACGTCCCAGCAGTGCCCGCGCTTTGCGTACGACGATGCCCTCGAACCCGGCCAGCGCCTGCGCATGGGCGACCTGGACTGGCAGGCGCTCGCGGCGCCCGGCCACGATCCGCACGCGCTGCTGCTGTGGTGCGACGAGCAAGGCGTCCTGATATCCGGCGACGCCCTGTGGCAGAACGGCTTCGGCGTCGTGTTCCCGGAACTGGCCGGCGAACCCGGTTTTATGGACGTGCGCGCCACGCTGGACCTGATCGCGACGCTCGACGCGCGCGCCGTCATCCCCGGCCATGGGGCACCGTTCGCCGGCGCGGCGGCCGCGCTGGACCGCGCGTATTCGCGCCTGGATTACCTGGCGGCCGACCCGGTGCGCAATGCCGAGAACGCCGCCAGGGTGCTATTAAAATTTCTGCTGCTGGAACGGCGGCGCATCCTGCTCGCCGACGTCGAAACGCTGTGCGCCACGGTGCCGCTGCTCGTGCTGGCGCGTGAGCGTTTTTTGCACGGCAGCAGCGCAGACCTGGCGGACCGGCTCGTGCGTGCGCTCGTGAAGCGGGTACGGCGCGCGTCGAGGGCGCTACACTCGCCGAGCCCTGACAAAGAATTAGAGCCGGCGATCTAGCACGGTCGTGCTTTTCTAATCCATAATCGACGGGTCCGATCAACTATCGCGAGAAATCCATGGCGCTGCCTCCCGTCCTGCAAAACCTGTCCTTACCCGTCATCGCGTCGCCGATGTTCATCGCCAGCGGTCCCGCGCTGGTGGCCGCGCAGTGCAAGGCGGGCATCGTCGGTTCCTTTCCCGCCCTGAACGCGCGCCCGGCCGCGCAGCTCGACACGTGGCTGACGGACCTCCAGCACGAGCTGGCCGACTACCGGGAAGCGCATCCGGACCGCAAGGTCGGCCCGATCGCCGTCAACCAGATCGTGCACCAGTCGAACGACCGCCTGGAACACGACGTGGCCGTGTGCGTGAAGCACCAGGTGCCCATCATCATCTCGTCGCTGCGCGCGCCGCCGAAGGAAATGCTGGATGCCGTGCATGCGTACGGCGGCATCGTGATGCACGACGTCGTCTCGATCCGCCACGCCGAAAAGGCGCTGGAAGCGGGCGTGGACGGCCTGATCCTCGTCGCGGCCGGCGCCGGCGGCCACGCGGGCGCGCTGTCGCCGTTCGCGCTGGTGGGCGAAGTGCGTAAATTCTTCGACGGCCCGATCGCGCTGTCCGGCTCGATCGCCACGGGCGACGCCATCCTCGCCGCACAGGCGATGGGCGCCGACTTTGCCTACATCGGCTCGCGCTGGCTGGCCACGCGCGAAGCGAACGTCACCGACGCCTACCGCGACGCGATCGTGGAATCGACGGCGGCCGACGTCGTCTACACGAACCTGTTCACGGGCGTGCATGGCAATTACCTGAAAAAATCGATCGTGGCGGCGGGGCTGGACCCGGACAACCTGCCCGTGTCGGACAAGAGCAAGATGAGTTTCGGCTCGGGCAGCGCGAAGGCGTGGCGCGATATCTGGGGTGCCGGGCAGGGCGTCGGCCTGATGGATGACGTGCCGACCGTGGCGGAGATGGTGGCGCGGTTGACGCAGCAGTATCAGGCCGCGCGGGAGCGGTTGGGGCTGAAGGCCTGAGTGTTTTCAGGGTTCGCGTAACAACGTCGCCCCCGCGCAGGCGGGGGCCCAAGTGTTGAGCCGGCCAGGTGTAATCGGCGCTTACGCCTGCAGCACCTTGTCCGCGTCGCGGATCACCCACAGTCCCGCCAGGTTGCGCCAGTATCCGTGCGCATCCATGCCGAAGCCGACGACGAACTGGTTCGGCACCGTCAGGCCGACGATGTCCGCCTGCACCGGTTTCACTTTACCCAGGTCCTTGTCGGCAAACACGGCCAGGATCACCTCCGCCGCGCCCATGTCGAGCAGGCGCTGCTTCACGTGGGCCAGCGTTTCGCCTTCGTCGAGGATGTCGTCGACGATGATGATCGTGCGGCCCGTGACGTCCTGGCGCGGGATCACTTTCCACACCACTTCGCCGCCGCGATCGAGGTCGCCGTAGCGGGTCACGTGGATGTAGTCGAATTCGAGGGGAAAGCTCAGCTGCGGCAGCAGGTTGCCGGTGAACACCACCGCGCCGCCCATGACGCCCAGCACGAGCGGGAAATCGCTCGCCTCGTCGTTGTCGAAACGCTGGTTCAGCACGTCGGCGACGTGGCGTACGGCCGCTTGCACCTGGTCCGCGCTGACGATTTCCTCGGCGTTGGCCAATAGTGCGCGGGCGCGGTTGTAATGAAAGTCTTGCATGATATTTCGGAGTCGGTTGTAGGATTCGGATGATCCTTGGGTAGGCGATTATCCGCCAGATTGCGTTCGCGCGCGATTCCGGTCAGCTTGGGGGCGGCGGCCGCGTTCGCGATGCCGGTGCGGAGGGCGTATCATACCGATTTGACGAACCGAACATCCAATTGAGTACCATGCCAGCACCTGACACCTCCAATGTGCGCGCCGCGCGCCTTGCCCAGCTGCGCGCCGCGATGGCGCGCCACCGGGTCGACGCCGTCATCGTGCCGTCCGCCGATCCGCACCTGTCCGAATACCTGCCCGGTCGTTGGAAGGGCCGCGAATGGCTGTCCGGTTTCACGGGCTCCGTCGGCACCTTCATCGCCACGCACGACTTCGCCGGCGTCTGGACGGACGGCCGCTACTACACGCAGGCGGAGCAGGAACTGGCCGGCACCGACATCAGGCTCATGAAGATCCCGTCCGGCGCCAGCCTGCTGCACATCGACTGGCTGGCCGACAACCTCGACGAAGGCAACACCGTCGCCGTCGACGCGCGCGTGCTGGGCCTGGCCGTGGCGCGCCTGCTGGGCGATGCGCTCGCCGCGCGCGGCGTAACACTGCGCACCGACCTCGACCTGCTGGACGAGATCTGGAGCGACCGCCCCGGCCTGCCGCCCGAGCCGGTGTACGAGCACGCGGCGCCGTACGCGGTGCTCGATCGCGCCGACAAACTGCACGCGACGCGCAATGCGATGGCGAAGCTGGGCGGCGAGCGCCATGTCATCTCGACCCTCGACGACATCGCCTACCTGTTCAACCTGCGCGGCGCCGACGTCAGCTTCAATCCCGTGTTCCTCGCGCACGCGCTCGTGGAAGCGACGGGCGCCACGCTGTTCGTCGCCGACGGCAAGATCGACGCGAGCCTGCGCGCCCGTCTCGAGCAGGACGGCGTGCGCGTGGCCCCGTACGAACAGGCGCAGCAGGCGCTGGCCGCGCTGCCGGCCGACAGCAGTCTGCTGATCGACCCGCGCCGCATCACGGCCGGCATGCGCGCCGCCGTGCCGCAAGGCGTGCGCGTGGTGGAGGCCATCAACCCGACGACGTTCGCCAAATCGCGCAAGCTCGATGCCGAGATCGACCACGTGCGCGCCACGATGGAGCAGGACGGCGCTGCCCTGTGCGAATTCTTCGCCGGGCTCGAAGCGACGCTGGCCGATGCGCATCGGGCGCCGTTGAACGAAGTGCACATCGACGAACGGATCACGGCCGCGCGGGAGCAAAGGCGCGGCTTCGTCAGCCCCAGCTTCGGCACCATCGCCGGCTTCAACGCCAACGGCGCGATCATGCATTATCGGGCCGCACCGGAACACTGCGCCGTGATCGAAGGCGACGGCCTGCTGCTGATCGACTCCGGCGGCCAGTACCTGGGCGGCACGACGGACATCACGCGCGTCGTCCCCGTCGGCACGCCATCCGCCGCGCAGAAGCGCGATTTCACGCTGGTGCTGAAAGGGATGATCGCCCTGTCCATGGCGCGCTTCCCGCGCGGGACGAAAGGCCCGATGCTCGACGCGCTGGCGCGCGCCCCGATCTGGGCCGCCGGCATCGATTACGGTCACGGCACCGGCCACGGCGTCGGCTACTTCCTCAACGTGCACGAGGGCCCGCAGGTGATCTCGCCGTCCGCGCCGCCGGAGCCGCATACGGCCATGGAGCCGGGCATGATCACGTCGAACGAACCGGGTATCTATCGCCCGGGACTGTGGGGCATCCGCATCGAGAACCTGGTGCTCACGCGCGTCGTCGACAACGGGGAGTTCGGCGAATTCCTCGGCTTCGAAACGCTGACCCTGTGCCCGATCGACACGCGCTGCATCGACATCTCGCTGATGCGCGGCGACGAGGTCGCGTGGCTGAACGATTACCACCGCAGCGTGCGCGCGCGCCTGCTGCCGCACGTGACGGGCGCCGCGCGCGACTGGCTCGAACTGCGCACCCGGGAGATCTGACATGGCGAGCGCACGTTCCACCCGCGCCAGCGCCGCCGTCGAGCGGCTCAAACGGCGCACCGGCGTGACCTCGTATTCGATGGCGCGCACCGGCGACGGTCATTTCTTTTTGTCCGAGAAACCGGGCGCGCCGCCGCTGTGCGCGCCGCTCGAACTGGACGACTTCGTGGCCTTCGTGAACGGTCTCGGTCCGCAAGAAGTAAAACGCGTCAGCAAGCACGACGTCGAATTCGAAAAACAGCTGGTCAGGAAAAAGCCTTGACGGGCCCCGTGTCGAATGACCTGGGCCTGACCCTGCCCGACCTGGTCGGCGCCTACTGGTCGCAGGCGGAGCTGGCCACCAACGGCCTGATCCTGCTGAACGTGTTCGGCGCGCTGCTGCTGGGCCTCATGGTCGGCTACGAGCGGTCCTATCACGGCCGCGCGGCCGGCATGCGCACGTATGGCCTCGTGTGCATGGCGTCGTGCGCGCTGACCATCGTCGCCGGCTATCCGAGCCACTGGTTCGGCGGGCACGGTTCGTCCGTCGCGCTGGTCGACCCCACGCGCGTGGTCCAGGGCGTCGTGACGGGCATCGGCTTCCTCGGCGCCGGCGTGATCATGCGCTCGGGTTTCAACATCAGCGGCCTGACGACGGCGGCGTCGATCTGGTCGTCGTCCGTGATCGGCATCCTCGTCGGCCTCGGTTTCTACATGGCCGCGATGGGCCTGGCGTTTTTCTCCGCGATGATCATGATCTACCTGAACAAGGCGATCGGACTGCTGCCCTCGCGCCATGCGGTGGCCGTCACCCTGCATTTCAAGCCCGGCGTCTATCCGCAGGAAGAGACGCTGCGCCAGGCGGCGCTGGACCGCGGCTACGAAATCGCCGGCGGCTCGCTGACGATCTCCAGCGAGAAGGGGTGCCAGGAATGGCATTTCGTCGCGCTGGAACTGGCCGGCACGCCGGGCGCGCCGCTGTCGCTGCTCGCCAGCGAACTGGCGACGTTCGAGGGCGTGGACGGCTTCCAGCTTTCGCACGCACGCAACTGACAAGGACAATAAAGGACCACGATGACAGCCCAGGACGTTCTCGATTTCTGGTTCGGCGCTCCCGGCAGCCCGGAGGCGGGCCAGCCGCGCCGCGAATGGTTCGTCAAGCAGGACGCATTCGACGACACCATCCGCACGCGCTTCGGCGCGGCGATCGCCCAGGCGCTGGCCGGCGGCCTGCGCGAGTGGGATGCGCAGGGGCCGCAAGGCCAGCTGGCGCGCATCCTCGTACTCGACCAGTTCACCCGCAACGCGCATTGCAACACGCCGTTGTCGTTCGCCGGCGATTCCCTGGCGCTGGCGGCGGCGCGCGCGCTCGTCGACAGCGGCGCCGACCGCGCGCTCGCGCCGCTGCAGCGCGCCTTCGCCTACATGCCGTTCGAGCACGCCGAGGACGCCTCCATGCAGGAGCGCGCCGTCGAACTGTTCGGCGTGCTGGCGGCCGAACATCCGGGCTTCGACGAGATGCTCGATTACGCGCACCGTCACCGTGGCGTGATCGCGCGCTTCGGCCGCTTCCCGCACCGTAACGAGATCCTCGGGCGCGCGTCGACGCCGGAAGAAGTGGAATTCCTGCGCCAGCCGGGTTCGCGCTTCTGATGCCGCCAACCCTGAACATCGTCGGCGCCGGCCACGTGGGGCGCGCCCTCGGCCGCCTGTTCGCGGGGCGCGGCGTGTTCGTTGTCCAGGACATCAAAACGCGCAGCAGCGACAGCGCGCGCGCGGCCGCCGCGTTCATCGGCGCCGGTACGCCCGTCGCCGGCGCGCTGCGGCCGGCCGACGTGTGGATGCTGGCCGTGGCGGACGACGCGATCGCCGACGTCGCCGCCGCGCTGGCGCAATCGGCATCGCCGGCGGGCGCGGTCGTGTTCCACTGCAGCGGCGCGAAGGCTTCTAACGAACTGGATGCGCTGCGCCGCGCGGGCGCCTCGATCGCCAGCGTGCATCCGGTGCGCAGCTTCGCCGATCCGGCCGCGGTCGCGGCGGCGTTCGACGGCACGTTCTGCGGCGTGGAGGGCGATGCCGCCGCGCTGGCGGTCCTGCTGCCCGCCTTCGAGGCGATCGGCGCGCGGCCCGTGCCGATCGACCCGACCGCCAAGACCGTTTATCACGCGGCCGCCGTGTTCGCGTCGAACTACCTCGTGACCGTCATCGATGCCGCGCTGCGTGCCTACCAGGCGGCCGGCATCCCGGCCGACGTGGCGCGCGAACTGGCGCGGCCGCTCGCCACCGAAACGTTGTCGAACGTGCTGAGGCTGGGGCCGGAGGCGGCGCTGTCCGGACCGATCGCGCGCGGCGACGCGGCGACCGTGGCGCGCCAGCATGCGGCCGTCGCGGCCTGGGACGGCCCGACGGGAGCCCTGTACGACGCGCTCGCCACGGCGACGTGGGACGTGGCGCGTCGCAAGGGTTCCGCACGCGCCTAGAACGTGCGGCAACCGGCGCGTGCGGGGTCACGACCGGGCGACCCGTCCGTGCGCGAAGCGCGCGTGTGTCGTGATGATTGTCGAGAAAATTTACAATTTACGACGACATCTTTTCGCTTGCATCGTAACCCCTTGTTTTTACAAAAAAACGATATTTAGGCATCACTTTTGCTCTCTCCCGCGTTACAACAACCTAGAGAGGGAGTCATGATGTTTAACAAATTTTGGAAAGCCGTTGTGGCAAGCGTAACGTTCTTCGCGAGCAGTCTGGCGGCCGCCACGCCTGTGACATTCGTTCCACCCAACGACCCGACGGGCAGGGTGTATTCGACGCATTCGAATGACGGGTATTGGAGCGGCCGCGGTATCGGTTTTACCGTGATTACCCAGGAAGGCATATCGAGCATCGGCATCTATCAAGACCTGACCAATGTGGATCTGCACTGGGGCTTGTACGTGATCGACACCCTGGGCGATGGTTACGCGAAGACCGGGACGGTCGCATCCGGCAGTGCGAACGTCACGACCAACGGCCTCGCCTGGATCGACTTTCAATTTCCCGAGTTTTACATGACCGAACGTTGGAATTACCTGATCGAGTTCTCGTTCGACGGATTGTCGAATCAGAATTTTTTATACACCAATCGAAACGTGACTTGGGATCAGGGCGTCTACCGTGGACTGGAAGGCATGCAAGGGCAAGGTTTCAGCAACAATTACGCCTTACCGGCTATTCGGGTGAATGGCGCCGGCTCGACGACTGACGTGCCGGAACCGGCCTCGCTCGCGTTGCTCGGTGCCGGCGTGCTGGCGCTGGGTCTGCGCCGCCGCCGCCGCCCGAGCTGAGCAGACATAAGTCAGCCTTATTGCGCCATTTGGCGCCATGTTGTAAAAAGCCTATCTGTGGGGGACAGATGGGCTTTTTTGTTGTTATGGAGAACACAATGGTATTGACCGCATGGGCGACGCTGGCCGCACTCGGCGTCTATTTCTGGACGGGCATCATGGCCGGCTGGGCGAGAAACAAATACAAGGTCCCGGCGCCGTCCATGGACGGGCCGCTGCCGTTCCAGACCGTTCAACGGGTGCAGGCGAACACGCTGGAGCAGCTGCCGCTCGTGCTGGGCCCGTTGTGGCTGTGCGGCCACTACCTGGGCGACCGCTGGGCGGCCGCGGGCGGGCTGCTGTGGTGCGTCGGGCGGATCTTGTATGCGCTGGGGTATTACCGCGATCCGTCCAAGCGCGAGCTCGGCTTTATCGTCGGCATGGTCGCGTGCGGCGCGCTCGTCGCGGGCAGCGCGGTCGGGCTGTTGTCACAATAAGTGCACAGCGCGCTGTTGCAGTAGAGCAAAATCTCGAAAACCATTGGTCGACAAAGTTCCCATACTGCAATAAGCTGTGTCTGATTTCAATTTATTGAATGGCGGCCCGATCCGCCATGCGTGGAGGAAGACAGCATGCTGTTCCTGAAAAGCACCAGTGTCACCAAGGCACCCGGCATTTACGAAGTCGACGTGGCGGCCAAGCCACCCGGCAAGACGTTTGGCGTATTCCTGGCGACCGACCCCGACAATCCGCCGCGGGCCGTGCTGACCGCCCTGGCCGAGCTCGGGTTCGAGAACATCTACCAACAGAACTATATCCACAAGGATAAGGGCAAGGTGCTCGACATGCACTTCCAGAAGAACGGCACCGACCTCTTCAACGGCTGGAAGACGGACGAATGCGCGGCCAACCTGGCCGCGATCGACACCCTGTTCGGCAACGTCGGCATCAAGATCGCGCCGCGCGTGATGAGCCTGGCCGAAGCCTACGCCTGATCCAGGTCACCCCTTCGCGTCGGCGTGACTCACTTCGACGTGATACAGCGCCCACGGACAGGCTGGAAAGCGCTGCGGCAACGGCAGCGCTGCCATCTCCGGGACCCGGTCGGCGTCGTACACGGCCCATAGCGGCCCAAGGCCTCCCAGCGGCATCGGATTGCCGTCGATGTGCGTCGCGACGATGAAGCGCCGCGCGCGCGCCTGCGCGACGGGCAGTTCGACGTTGTAGCCGTCCACGGCGCGCAGCACCACGCTACCCTTGTCGTTCAATGTCGCCCCGGCATGCGCCAGCACGTCCAGCAGCAGCGGACCGCGCAGGGTATGCGGCTTGCCGTCGTATTCCAGCGTCGGGCGGATCGTCTGCTGCGGCAGCGCCAGCAGGCTGGCGTAATCGAAGGTCCACGCCTTCGTAAAAGTGACCTGGTGCTTGTGCATCATCTGGTCCAGCGCCGGGTCGAGCGGACCGCGGTTGCTGCGCGCGATGGCGCCGGTGACCGTCAGCAGGGTCGGGCCGCGCCCGGACGGTTGTGCCGCCTGGCTGGCGATGGGAAAGGCGCCGGCCGCCGCCGCGGCGCCGAGGAACTGGCGTTTGTTCATGAGAAAATGCCTGGTCGATGGGATGTCGCCATCATAGCAATATTGTCGAATGGATTTGTTTTCCACAGGTATGGAACTGGTCACTATCCCCATCGAGGATGGCGAATTGTCCATGCTGCCCCAGCTTCCCATGCCGATCGGCAATGCCGAGATCCTGGCGCGCCTCCTTGATGAAACGCCCTGGCGCGCCGACACCGTCGTCGTGTACGGCAAGCGCTACCTGCAGCCGCGCCTGACGGCCTGGTATGGCGAGGCGAGCTACACATATTCCGGCCTGACCCTGCAACCGCTGCCGCTGACGCCGCTGCTGGCGCAGTTGCGCGCGGCGGTCGAGCGCGTCACCGGACAGCGCTACAACAGCGTGCTGCTGAATTACTACCGCGACGGCGCCGACAGCATGGGCATGCACAGCGACGACGAGCCGGAGCTGGGCCCGCGACCGGTCATCGCCTCGCTCAGCTATGGCGCCACCCGCACTTTTATCCTGCGCCATCGGCGCAATCAACGCACCGTGAAACTCGACCTGACGGACGGCAGTCTGGTGTTGATGGCAGGGACCCTGCAGGCGCACTGGCGGCACGGCATCAACAAGACCGCCAAACTGGTTGGACCACGGCTCAACCTAACTTTTCGTTACGTGAGTTAAATTGGTTTTATCTAGGCCCAATTTTCTTTAAATCACTAATGAATTTGGGGTCATTAAGTTACATTCGATTACAAGTCTTACGACTTCTGGACGGACTTCACCAATTTGCGGTGCTATCTTGACCACATCGCGATTCGCTGGAATTGCGAACCAGTCAAACAACGCAAAGGAATCCGCAATATGAAAAAGCTCATCGTTGCACTGATCGCAAGTACTGCCGCCATGGGCGCGGCCCAAGCCCAAACCACCCAACCGCACGCCTATGTCGGCGTCGGCATTGCGACGGCGGACCACGAGAATTCGTCGGTCGGCGGCCTGACCAACTTCGACAGCGACGGCTACAAGGCCTCGGGCAAGATCTTCGGTGGTTATGAATTCGACCAGAACTGGGGCGCCGAAGCGGGTTACACCGACTTCCGCAACTCGGATTTCAATTACAGCGCCAACGGCACCAACGCGAGCGGCCGCACGAAGGGTTCCAGCTACTACATCGCCGGCAAGTACAACATGCCGGTGAACGACCAGTTCGCCGTGTACGGCAAGCTCGGCTTGCAGCACAGCGAGCGCAAGCTGGAAAGCGCCGCCCTGAACCTCAAGGACACCGACACCGGTGCCTACGGCGCGGTCGGCCTCCAGTACAACCTCAACCAGCAGGTGGCACTCACCGCCGAGTATGAGCGCTACGGCAAGAGCAAGTCGTTCGGCGCCAAGGCCGACGCCTGGACCGTGGGTGCGCGCTACAGCTTCTAAGCGTCCCGGTTGAGCCAAGAAAAAAAGGGCCTGCGGGCCCTTTTTTTCGCCCGATAAATCGACAATTCGGGGTCAGAGCCTAATGCCGTTAAGTTAAGGTTCTTCGAAGGCGGCGCTCGGG
>NZ_LMCY01000005.1:0-150 GCF_001425685.1 Massilia sp. Root335
GCTGAGCCTCATCTGATGAAACTGTCAAGAATTTTATTCCGGACAGCAGTGCGCCTGCGCGGGCACGACGGTGACTGTGACGTTGCAGGAAGCAGCCATCAGCTGAGAGACCGTCGCCCCCGCGCAGGCGGGGGCCCAATATTGCATGCG
>NZ_LMCY01000005.1:270-201051 GCF_001425685.1 Massilia sp. Root335
TGCACCGCGGGAACGACGGTTCAAGGGCGTGGTCGTGTTTTACCAGCGCCACGCCTCCCGCAGCTTTTCCTTCAGATACCCCACGAACAAGCGCACCCGCGGCGGCAGATTCCGCTGGTGCGGATACACCGCATGCAGCGGCGCCGCCGCCATCGCGTGGTTCGGCAGCACGCGCAGCAGGCGGCCCGCCGCGAGGTCGTCGCCCACGTCCCAGATCGATTTCAATGCGATGCCGCTGCCGGCCAGCGCCAGTTGCTGCGCGGCGCCGCCGTCGTTCGTGAGGAAGGCGGCGTCCACGCGCACGGGCGCGGTGTCGCCGCCGTCGAATTTCCAGTCGGTGCGGCGCTGGTCGCCGATCACGATGAGGCGGTGGCCCGCCAGTTCGCCCGGGGTGCGCGGCTCGCCGTGGCGCTCCAGGTAGGCGGGCGACGCGCACAGCACGCGGTAGTTCGGCGCCAGTTCGCGCGCGACGAGCGAGGAATCAGCCAGCGCGCCGTAGCGGATCGCGAGGTCGTGGCCGCTGTCCAGCAGGTCGACGACCGCATCGCCCAGTTCCAATTGGATCGTCGCCTGCGGGTATAAATCCTGGAACGCGGCCGCGATGGGCGCGAGCCAGCGCCGCCCGAACTCGCCCGGCGCGGTGATGCGCAACAGGCCGTGCACGCCGTCGCGGCGCTGCGCGAGCAGGGCTTCGGCCTGCTCGACTTCATCGAGGATGCGCAGCACGCGCGCGTGGAACAGCCGGCCTTCTTCCGTCAGCGTCTGGCGCCGCGTCGTGCGCTGCAGGAGGCGCGTGCCCAGGCCCGCTTCCAGCAGGGACAGGCGTTTGCTGACGACGGACACGGGCACGTCCAGTTCGCGCGCGGCGGCCGACAGGCTGCCGGCGGAGACGATCCGCGCAAACGCGACGAGGGCAGGGAAGTTGTTGGCGAGCGTGTCCATCTTGCGCTTTTTGGAAATAATGATTTCGTATTCTGCCGCTATTTTTCGCCAGGCGTGAAATCTATGATGGCGCCATCGATCAACGCACGATGGAGCGATACCATGAAAGCCACCCACATCTTCGCGGCCGCAACCATGCTGGCGTCGCTGCCGACGTTCGCGGACGACGATCTCGTACGCGCCCATGAAACCATCGCCGACGCGTCGCTGGCGCCGGCGCAACGGGACGCCGAGCTGCTGGCGGCGCGCCGTTACGCGACGTTCTGGCACACTGGCGACGCACGCTACGCCCGCGCCGCGCTGGCCCCCGGTTTCACCGACCGCACCCTGCCGCCCGGCCGCGCGCAAGGCGTGCCGGGGCCGCTCGCGGCATCGGCATTCGTGCGCACGGCGATCCCCGACCTGCAGGCCGACCTGCAACAGATGATCGTCGCGGGCGACCGCGTCACGATGCACTACCGCTTCCGCGGCCATTTCACGGGACGGTGGGCGGATACGCAAGGCCGGGGGCAGGCGGTCGATTTCATCGCCACCGACATTTATCGCATCGCGGACGGCAAGATCGCCGACAACTGGCATATCGAAGACAACCTCACGCTGATGCAACAACTGGGCCTCGTCGCCCGCTGAAAGGAATCACCATGCTCGTCTCCGCATCGACGGCCGGCATCGGCCTGGCGACGGCCACCGGGCTTGCCCGCGCTGATCGCCGCCGAGCCGCGCGTCGACATCCTCGTCAACAACGCGGGCACGTACGGACCGCAGGATTTCTTCGAGATCGACGACGCCACCTGGGACCACTTTTTTCAACTGAAGGCGTGCGCCTGACGCGCCATTACCTGAAAGGGATGCTGGCGCGGGACTGGGGGCGGGTCGTGTTCGTGTCGTCGGAATCGGGGCTGAACATCCCCGCCGACATGATCCATTACGGCATGACGAAGACGGCCGAGCTGGCGATTTCGCGCGGACTGGCGAAACTGGCGGCCGGCAGCGGCGTCACCGTCAACGCGGTGCTGCCAGGGCCGACGCTGTCGGAAGGCGTGCGCGCCATGCTGCAAGGCGCGGCCGAGGAGGCGAATACATCGGTCGAGCAGGCCGCGACGGCCTTCGTTCGTGCGCAGCGTCCCAGCTCGATCCTGCGCCGGGCGGCGAGCACGGACGAAGTCGCGAACATGATCGTCTACGTGTGCTCGCCGCAGGCGTCGGCCACGACGGGCGCGGCGCTGCGGGTGGATGGCGGCGTCGTGGACACCATCGCGTGAGACCTCATGCCACGACTTCGTCGATCTGCGTCGTCACTTCCTCGAACGCGGCGCTGGCGCGCTCCGCGCCCATGTTCACGCCCTCGGCGTAGATGAACTCGACGTCCGTGATGCCGATCAGGCCCAGCACGCCTTTCAGGTGCGGCACCTGCGAGTCCAGCGGGGTGTCGCGGTAGATGCCGCCGCGGGCCAGGCCCACATAGACTTTCTTGCCGGTGACGAGGCCTTCCGGGCCGTTCGCCGTGTAGCGGAAGGTCTCGCCGGCACGGACGACGGCGTCGATCCACGACTTGATCTGCACCGACACGCTGAAGTTATACATCGGCACGCCCAGCACGATCACGTCGGCGCGTTTCAGCTGCGCGATCAGGGCGTCGTCCAGCGCGACGCGCGCGCTTTGCTCCGGCGTGCGCTGGTCGGCCGGCGTGAACAGGGCGGACAGCGCGGCTTCGTCCAGCACCGGATGCGGGTCGCGCGCCAGGTCGCGCAGCTCGACCGTCGCTTCCGGATGGCGCGCTGCCAGGCGCGCCGTGATGGCGTCGGCGACGCGGGTGGAATTCGAACCGTTGGCACGGGCGCTACCGTTGATCTGCAGGATGTTCATCGTTGTTCTCCAGAAGGATGGGGTCGATGGAGAACATTGTATTGGTTGTCGTTGACGGGATTAAGCCGGTTTATCGGATATCATTGTTCCGCTGGTGGGACGAATATTATCGATCGCTTGACTCGTGTGCATACGCACCTATCATGGGCCCATGACCGCATCCGAACGACTCCTGGCCTGCAACTGCTTTGCCTCGCGCAAGGCGGCGCGCCTGATCACGAAGATGTACGAAGACCACCTGGCGCGCGTGGGCCTGACGAGCACGCAGTTCTCGATCCTGGCCTACGTCGACGAGATCAAAGCTGCGTCGATGAAAGACCTCGCCGTCACGCTGGCGATGGAGCGCACGAGCGTGATCCGCGCCCTGCAGCCGCTGGCGCGCGACGGCCTCGTGGCCATCGGCCCGCACGAGGAAGACGCGCGCCGCAACGTCGTGCGCCTCACCGATGCCGGCAGCGCCAGGCTGGCGCAGGCGCTGCCCGTGTGGCAGGCGGCGCAGGCCGAGTTCGAGCGCCGGTTCGGCACGGCGCTGGGCGGCCAATTACGCGGGGTAGGGTGAGCGATTCAGCGCGCCTCGAACACGAGACACGTCGTGGTCGCATGCGCATACAACCGTCCCTGCGCATCGACGATTTTTCCTTCGGCCGTGGCGAGCTGGCGCCCGCAATGGAGCACCGTCCCGATCGCGCGCAGCGGCCCGCCGTCCAGCCGCGCGCCGCGCACGAGGTTCACGCTCAGCTCCGCCGTCGTGTAGGCGTAGCCCGGCGCCAGCGCCGTCTGCACGGCGCAGCCGACGGCCGAGTCGAGCAGGGTCGCGTACCAGCCGCCGTGCACGGTGCCCATCGGGTTCAGGTGCATGGCCTGCGGCGTGCCCTGGAACGTGGCCGAGCCCTGGTCCACCTCGACGAGGAAGAAGTCGAGCGTCTCGGCGATGTGCGCGTACGGGAAGCGGCCGTCGAGCAGCGCCTGCATCACCGCCAGTCCCGTCATCCCGCGCGCTTCCTGCGCCGGCACCACGCCCGGCCGGCCGCCGCCTTGCGCCACCCGCGCGCGCACCGCGCGCAGCTGCGCTTCCCATTGTTCCGCCACCGTCTGCTGCGTGTCCATGCAAATCTCCCTGGTCCGTTATTGAGTGTATATGCAGCTATTCGATGCCGATTATGCACAGGTTTCGGCATACCCGGGGTTATACTCGCTAGAGGGAGGGTACTAACGCCGTCCCGGCAAGGAACACCGGACATGACATCGCGCCCGCAATCGAACGACCCCCTGTGCAACTGCCTCGCCCTGCGCCAGGCGTCGCGTTACATCACCGGCGTGTACGACCAGGTACTGAGCGAGGCCGGCCTGCGCGTCACCCAGTTTTCGATCCTGTATAAACTGCTGGGGCTGGGGCCGATGACGGTCAACCAGATGTCCGCCGAACTGGTCATGGACCGCACGACCCTCACCCGCAACCTGAAACCCCTCGAGCGCGACGCGCTGGTGACGACCGGTCCCAGTGAACACGACAAGCGCGAGCGCGTCATCGGCCTGACGCCCGCCGGCAAGGCCAAGGTCAAGGCCGTGTTGCCGCTGTGGCGCCGCGCCCAGCAGACCTTCGAGCAGAACTTCGGCAGCGAGCGCGCGCTCGAACTGCGCATGCTGCTGCGCGCCGTCGTCGAGACGGGTATCCACGACATCGACGCCGGACAGTCCTGATTGCAAACAACCCGCAGCGACGCGCGTCATGCAATCTTCAAAATACGTGTATATACTCCTATTTGCAGCTTCCGGCCATTCACCCTGAAAGGAATCATCATGCCTGCCCGCGACATCGTCCTGTGTGCTCCCGTGCGTACCGCCATCGGTACGTTCAACGGTTCCCTGAAAGCCATCCCCGCCGTCGAACTGGGCGCGGCCGCCGTGCGCGCCGCCGTCGCGCGCGCGGGCATGTCGCCCGATGCCATCGATGCGGTCCTGATGGGCAACGTGATCCAGGCGGGCAACCGCATGAATCCGGCGCGCCAGGCGGCCATTCACGGCGGCATCCCCGTGAGCGTGCCCGCGATGACGCTGAACCGCGTATGCGGCTCGGGCGCCCAGGCCATCGCCTCGGCCGCGCACGAGATCCTGGCCGGCGAATCGAACGTCGTGCTGGCCGGCGGCATGGAGAACATGGACCAGGCGCCGTACCTGATGCCGCAGGCGCGCTGGGGCGCGCGCATGGGCCATGCGCAGATCTACGACAGCCTGCTGCACGACGGCCTGAACGACGCGTTCTCGGCCCAGCACTCGGGCTGGCACACCGAGGACCTCGTGAAGGACGTGGACATCAGCCGGTCCGCGCAGGATCGCTGGGCCGAGCGCTCGCAGCGCCGCTTTGCGGACGCCCAGGCGGCCGGTGCGTTCAAGGATGAAATCGTGGCGATCGAGATCGCGGGCAAGCGCGGCGTGCAGCTGTTCGACACGGACGAAGCGAACCGCCCGGACACCACGCTGGAGACGCTCGCGAAACTGAAACCCGCGTTTCGCCCGGACGGCACGATCACGGCCGGCAACGCGCCGGGCCTGAACAGCGGCGCGGCCGCCGTCATCGTCGCCGACCGCGCGACGGCCGAGCGCCTCGGCCTGCAGCCGATCGCGCGCCTCGTCGCATCCGGCGTGGCGGCCGTGGCGCCGGGCATGTTCGGCCTCGGACCCGTGCCGGCCGTGCAGAAGGCCCTCGCGCGCGCGGGCTGGAACGTCGCCGACGTCGACCGCTACGAAATCAACGAGGCGTTCGCCGCCGTGCCGCTCGCGGTGGCGCGCAAGCTGTCGTTGCCGGAAGACGTCATCAACGTCGAAGGCGGCGCGGTGGCGCACGGCCATCCGATCGGCGCGACGGGCGCCGTGCTGACGGTGCGCCTGCTGCATGCGATGCGCCGCGGCCTGGCGCGGCGCGGCGTCGTCACGCTGTGCATCGGCGGCGGGCAGGGGATCGCGCTGGCGCTGGAACGGGTCTGATAAACGGCGGGTTCGATAAACACGCGACCCTGAAACCGTCGCCCCGCGCAGGCGGGGGCCCAAGTGCTGCGCGCTCCAACGCTGCGCATGCAAATTGGGTTCCCGCCTGCGCGGGAACGACGAGGTGGGGGTCATTCCGCTACCGCCTCCCGCATTCTCTCCACCAGAAACTCCCTGAGCGCCCTGACGGCCGGCGACACCTGCCGCCGGCTCGCCAGCACCATGTACAGCGGCTGGCTGTTGCCCTGCCAGTCCGCGCACACGACGCGCAGCGCGCCGCGCGCGAGGTCGGCCTGCACGTCGATGCGCGAGCGGTAGCACAGGCCCAGGCCGTCCAGCGCCCAGCGCCGCACGATCTCGGAATCGTCGGCCACGCGGTCGCCGCGCACCGTCACCTCGATGTCTTCCCCATCCTTGCTGAAGCGCCAGCGGTCGTTGACCGTCTCGTCCAGCATGAAGCACAGGCAGTTGTGCGCCGCGAGGTCGTGCGGCGACGCCGGCGTGCCGTGGCGTGCCAGATAACAGCGAGCTGCAACTGGTCGACGAGCGCATCGCCGGCAAGATGCCGCAAGCGCTGGATTTCAGTGCCGCCGCCGCGCTGCCGCTGACGAGCCTCACGGCGTGGGAACTGCTGTTCGACCGGCTCGATGTCCCGCTCGACGAACGCGGCGACGGCAAGTCGCTGCTCGTGATCGGCGCGGCCGGCGGCGTCGGTTCGATCCTCGTGCAACTGGCGCGCAAGCTCACGCGGCTGACGGTCGTCGGCACGGCGTCGCGCGCCGAAACGCGCGACTGGGTCCTTGAACATGGCGCCCACCACGTGATCGACCACAGCCGGCCGCTGGCCGCCGAAATCCAGCGTGCCGGCTTGAGCGCGCCGGATTACGTGATCAGCCTCACGCACACGGACCAGCACTTCGACCAGATCGTCGAGGCCATCGCGCCGCAGGGCAAATTCGGCCTGATCGACGACCCCGCGCCGATCGACGTCCGTCAACTCAAGCGCAAGGCCGTCTCGCTGCACTGGGAACTGATGTTTACGCGGTCGCTGTTCTCGACGCCGGACATGATCCGCCAGCACGAGATCCTGGACCGCGTGGCGGACCTGATCGACGCGGGCACGCTCCGTTCGACGGCCAACGAGAATTTCGGGCGTATCGATGCGGCCAACCTCAAGCGCGCGCACGCGCTGATCGAGTCGAACCGGGCGCAGGGCAAGATCGTGCTGGCCGGGTTCTGAGCGTTATTGCAGGCGGTGCGTGATCTCCATCGCGAACGGGAACAGCATCTCGCACGGCTGGCCGTGGCAGACGGCAGGTTTATAACGCAGGGCCATGGCGGCACTGGCGACGTAGCGGATCACGTCGTCGTCGAAGCTGCCCACCTTGCGCACTTCCTTCGGGCGGCCGTCGGCGCCGACCAGCACGTGCAGGCGCAGCAGCCCGCGCGCGTTGTACTTGCCGGCGGCGGCCAGCGTGACCCGGTTGAATTCGACGGTGCCGTTCAACGGGTAGGGCGGCTCGTCGCCCGGCTCCAGCGCCGGGTAGCGGCTGCGCACGATGTCCTGCTGCTCCGGCGTGAGCCCATCCCAGCCGGCGTTGGTCGGCAGCGCGGACATCACCTCCGTCTTCGCCAGCAGCGTGCCCGTGTCCGGCTCGGCCTGGTGTTGCCTGAACTTGTTTTCCGGCTTGACGGCTTGCGTCTTGCGCGCGCTTGGATCGAACGTGCCGGTGCGGCCGCTGCCGGCATACGTGATGCGGTCACCGTCGACCGGATGCCCGTCGCGGAATTCGCCTTCGACCATGCCGCCGAGGGCAAAGGTGAGGCGGCCCTGGCCGTTCGGGCGGTCGGCGCGGAATTCGCCCTGGTAGGCGTCGCCGTTCGGATAGATCTGCACGCCCTTGCCTTCGCGCCGCATCATTGTGAGGCCGCCTTCGTAGCGCAGCTCGTCGGCGAAGTGCAGATAACCTTCACCGTCCGGGATGCCGTCGGTCAGCGAGCCGATATAAGTAAATTTGTCGCCTGCTTTCAGTTTGGCTTCGCCGCTGACCGCGCCGCGCGCGAACTTGCCTTCGATGCGCCGCGTGCTGCCATCCTGCGTCGTCCATTCGAGCACGCCGGCGCCGTCCGCAAAGCCGTCCTTGCACGGGCCGTTCCAGTGCACGGATCGGTCGGCGGGGACCGGCAGCAGTTTGCCGACCTGGCAGTCCGGCGCGCCGTAGTGGACAGGAAGGTCGTCCGCGTGGGCGGTCGACGCGATGCAGGACGCGAGCAGCAGGGGCACGATGGTTTTCATCCCGCGACTCTAGCATGCGGGTCCGGCCCGGATGCTCACCGATTGTCACCCCTGGCGCAACCTGAACGTCATGTAGCTCAGGTCATGGCTGGCGTCCGCGATGCGGAGCATGTCGGCCACGCGCGCGACCGTCGTGAAGCCGGCGCGCACGTACAGTTCGCACGCGGGGAGGTTGTCCGACAGGACTTCGAGATCGATCCAGCCGATGTCGGTGTCGTCGCGCGCCCAGCCGGCGGCCGTTGCGAGCAGGCGCCGTCCGAGCCCGCGCCGCCGCCACACGCGGTGCACGCCCATGCCGAGCATGGCGCGGTGCGTGGCGGCCGGTTCGGGCCGGCCGCGCAGGTCGACGTGGCCGGCGATGTCGCCGCCCGGTGCGATGGCCAGCCACAAACGGCGCCAGCCCGGCTGGCCGACGGCGATGTCGATACCCTTGATGAACGCGATGCGCAGCCCGGCCGGCAGGCGCGGCTGCCCGGGCGCCACCGGCTGGAACAGCGGCGTGCCGTCGGCGCCGTTGTCGCGCAGGTGGTCGTCCAGGTAGGCGAAGAACGGCGCCAGGTCGGCGGTGCCGGCCGGGCGGATCGTCAACGTTTGCGCGCTGTCCATCGATGCGTCACAGTGCGCGTGCGATCAGGATCTTCTGGATGTCGCTCGTGCCTTCGTAGATCTGGCACACGCGCACGTCGCGGTAGATGCGCTCGATGGGGAAGTCCGCCACGTACCCGTAGCCGCCGAACACCTGCATCGCGGACGACACGACGCGCTCGGCCATCTCGGACGCGAACAGCTTGGCCATCGCGGCTTCCTTGAGGCAGGGCAGGCCGGCGTCCTTCATCGACGCGGCGTGCAGGATCAGCTGGCGCGCGGCCTCGATCTGCATCGCCATCTCGGCCAGGCGGAACTGCACGGCCTGGTGGTCGAAGATCGGCGTGCCGAAGCTCTCGCGTTCCTTGGCATACGCCAGCGCGGCCTCGAACGCGGCGCGCGCCATGCCGACCGATTGCGACGCGATGCCGATGCGGCCGCCCTCCAGGCCGGACAGCGCGATCTTGTAGCCTTGCCCTTCTTCTCCGATCAGGTTCTCGACCGGGACGCGGCACTCGTCGAACACGATCTGCGCCGTGTCCGACGAATGCTGGCCCATCTTGTGCTCGATGCCCGCGACGATGTAGCCGGGGGTGTCCGTCGGCACCCAGAACGCGCTGATGCCCTTCTTGCCGGCCGCCTTGTCCGTGACCGCCATGACGATCGCGACGTCGCCGTGCTTGCCGCTCGTGATGAACTGCTTGGTGCCGTTCAGGACGTAGTGGTCGCCGTCGCGCACGGCCGTCGTGCGCAGGGCGGCGGCGTCGCTGCCCGTGTGCGGCTCGGTCAGCGCGAAGGCGCCCAGCAGATCGCCCTGCGCGAGTGGACGCAGCCAGCGTTCCTTCTGCGCGGGGTTCGCGTACGCCATCGCGATCGAGCACACGGGGCAGTTGTTGACCGAAATGATGGTCGACGTGCCGCCGTCGCCGGCCGCGATCTCTTCCAGCACGAGC
The DNA here is from genome assembly GCF_001425685.1 of Massilia sp. Root335. Classification (GTDB taxonomy): domain Bacteria; phylum Pseudomonadota; class Gammaproteobacteria; order Burkholderiales; family Burkholderiaceae_D; genus Telluria; species Telluria luteola. Next base: position 9,898 of record NZ_LMCY01000005.1, read on the forward strand.
GCCAGCGCCACGTAATCGAGGCCGGCGCCGCCGTACTGCTCGGGCACGGCCACGCCGAACGCGCCCAGCCGGGCCAGTTCCTTCAGCTCGTCCCTGGGAAAATGGTGCTCGCGGTCCCAGCGCGCGGCGTTGGGCGCCAGGCGCTCCTGCGCGAAGGCGCGCAGGGCGTCGCGGATCATCTGGTGTTCTTCGGTCAAAATCATTTGTCTCGTCTATCGTTATCGTCGAGGGCTCACCACGGGATGGGTGTGCCGTCGTAATTGAGGAAGGCGCCGTTCTGCGCTTGTGTTGCGGCGGCCAGCGTGGCGCGCAGCCCGGTCGCGCTCTGCTGCACGGTGAGCGTGGCGCCGGGGCCGCCCATATCGGTCTGCACCCAGCCCGGATGGAACGTGAGGCAGGTGGCGCCTTGCGGGCCCCAGGTCAGCGCGGCGTCGGCCAGCACGGAATTCAGCGCGGCCTTGCTGGCGCGGTACAGCGACGCCTCGCTGCTCTTGCGCGTGCCGATGGACCCCATGCGCGACGAGATCACGGCCAGCCTGCCGCGCGTGGCGGCGACCAGCGGCGCGACGATGGGCAGGATGCGCATCGCGGCCAGCACGTTCGTGTGCATGACGTCGTCGAACTCCCGCTCCGTCGGGAAGCCGGCGTGATCCGGGCCGTACACGCCGGCGACGAGCCAGGCGGCGTCGATCTTTTCGTCGTCCAGCTTCCAGCCCAGGCCACCGATCGATTCCGCGTTGGTGACGTCGACCTGGTGCGCTTGGGCGCCCAGTGCGCGCAGCGCATCGCAATCCGGAGTCTTGCGCGCGGTGGCGATCACGCGCCAGCCGTCGGCGCGGTATTGACGGGCAAGTTCGTGGCCGATGCCGCGCGAGGCGCCGATGATGAGAACGGTGGACATGGGAAGATCTTTCACGATATGGATGCGGTCCGTCACCTTACCGTGTTTTGAAAACACGCGCGTGACGTGGGCACGGGGTGCCCACCCTACCGGTCATTCGTCCGCCATCGATTACACCATCTCGATCGCCATCGCGGTCGCCTCGCCGCCGCCGATGCACAGCGAGGCCACGCCGCGCCTGCCGCCGGTCTTCTTCAGCGCGCCCAGCAGGGTGACGATGATGCGCGCGCCCGACGCGCCGATCGGGTGGCCCAGCGCGCAGGCGCCGCCGTGGATATTGATCTTGTCGTGCGGGATGTCCAGCTCGTGCATCGCGGCCATCGGCACGGCGGCGAAGGCTTCGTTGATCTCGAAGAGGTCGACGTCCTTCGCGGACCAGCCGGTCTTCTTGAACAGCTTTTGCAGCGAGCCGATCGGCGCCGTCGTGAACTGGTCCGGTTCCTGCGCGTGCGTCGTGTGGCCGACGATGCGGGCGATCGGCGTGAGGCCCAGTTCCCTGGCCGTCGATTCGCGCATCATGACGAGGGCCGCGGCGCCGTCGTTGATCGACGACGACGATGCCGCCGTGATGACGCCGTCCTTCTTGAAGGCCGGGCGCAGGGTCGGGATCTTGTCGACCTTGGCCTTGACCGGGCCTTCGTCTTTTTCGATGATGGTCTCGCCCAGGCGGTTCGCCACGGTCACCGGTGCGATCTCCCACTGGAAATCGCCGGACTCGGTGGCATTCTGCGCGCGCCTGACGGATTCGATCGCGAACGCGTCCAGCTGCTCGCGCGAGAAGCAGTATTTGGCCACGCACTCCTCGGCGAACGTGCCCATCGAGCGGCCTTCTCCCGTCTTCTCGTTGCGCGAATAGGCGTCTTCCAGGCCGTCCATCATCATGTGGTCGAACATGACGCCGTGGCCGATGCGGTAGCCGCCGCGCGCCTTCGGGATCAGGTACGGCGCATTGGTCATCGATTCCATGCCGCCGGCGACGACGACGTCCGCGCTGCCGGCCTTGAGCACGTCGTGCGCGAAGATCGCGGCCTGCATCGCCGAGCCGCACATCTTCGACAGGGTGACGGCGCCCGTCGACAGCGGCAGGCCCGCCTTGATCAGCGCCTGGCGCGCCGGGGCCTGGCCCTGGCCGGCCATCAGGCAGTTGCCGAAATAGACGTGCTCGACGAGGCTGGCGTCGACGCCCGCGCGCTCGACGGCCGCCTTGATCGCCACGGCGCCCAGGTCGCTCGCGGATTTCGAGGAAAAGTCGCCCTGGAAGGCGCCCATCGGGGTACGGGCGGCGCCGACGATAACGATTGGATCATTCATTGTGTAAGGTCTCCAAGTAATGGGGTTGCGGCGAGGGTAGCGCCGGGTTCGATTGGTCCGCGTGATGGAACCGGATGTGCTGCGGATAGGGAAAGACGTCCTCGACTTCGCCCGCCAGGATGCGGTCCTTGTGCGATTGCCACCAGACGCGCGTCAATAGTGCGGCGTGGTGTTTCATGAACGCCGCGCGTATCGTTGGATTCGCGAGCAGGAAGCGCGCGAACTGTTCGGGGAAGACGTCGTGCTTGCCGATCGGATACCACGGCTCGGCCGCCATCTCGTCTTCCTCGTTACGCGGCTGCGGGATGTCGCGGAAGTTGCAGTCGGTGAGGTACTCGATCTCGTCGTAGTCGTAGAACACGACGCGGCCTTGTCGGGTGACGCCGAAATTTTTGTACAGCATATCGCCCGGGAAAATGTTCGCGGCGACGAGGTCGCGGATCGCATTGCCGTATTCGAACACGGCATGTTCGATGCGGTCGTCGTCGCCGCTGCGGCGGGCATCGTCCAGGAAGATATTCAGCGGCACCATGCGCCGTTCGATGTACAGGTGCTTGATGATGATGCGGTCGCCTTCGATCTCGACGAGCGAAGGCGCGAACCGGCGCAGCTCGGCCAGCAGTTCCTCGTCGAAGCGCGACAGCGGAAAGGCCACGTCCGAGTACTCCAGCGTGTCGGCCATGCGGCCCACGCGGTCGTGGTGTTTCACCAGCAGGTATTTTTCCTTGATGCGGGCCCGCGTCGTCTCTTTCGGCGGCGGATAGAAATCCTTGATCACCTTGAACACGTACGGAAAGGAGGGTAGTTCGAACACGAGCATCACGAGACCGCGGATACCGGGCGCGCTGCGAAAGGCGTCGGAGCTGTGTTTCAGGTGCTGCAGGAAGTCGCGGAAGAACAGCGTCTTGCCCTGTTTTTGCAGGCCGAGCACCGTATAGATTTCGCTGCGCGGCTTCTTCGGCATCAGGCTGCGCAGGAATTGCACGAAGGCCGACGGCACTTCCATGTCGACCATGAAATAGGCGCGCGTAAACGAGAACAGCAGGATTACCTGTTCCGGGTCGGTCAGCACCGTGTCCAGGACCAGCCGGCCGGCCCGGTCGTGCAGGATGGGCACGACGAACGGGTGCTCGCGGGCGCCGTTGATGGCGCGGCCGACGATGTAGGCGGCCTTGTTGCGGAAGAACAGGCTCGACAGCACGTGCAGTTGCTGGTTCGGTTCGCGCTCGTGCAGGCCGAACTGCTCGGCCATGCGCGCCTCGACGAGGGCGATATCGCGGTCGAGGTTGGCGAACGGGCAGTCGAGCTGGAAATTCGTCACCATGCGCCGCAACGCGAAGCGCAGGCCGTCCGCCGCCGGGTAGTACACGCGGTACGTGGGCGCCGGTTCATCCGTCTCGATGTATTCGGTCGACACGGCCGGGCGCACGAAGATGAAATCGTTGCGGTAGTAGCTGCGGTGCAGGATGTGGCAGCAGACGGAATTGAAGAAGCTCTCGGCCAGTTCCGGACGTTTATGGCCCGTCTGCAGGCCGCTCAACAGGCCGATGTAATGCAGCTTCGTTTCGCGCCAGGTGTCGTCGGTCAGGTCTTCCGGCGCGTAGTCGTCTTCCAGCGCATGCACGCATTCCTGCACGCGCTTGTCGTAGAAATCGATGCGCTTGCGCGCGGCCTGCTGGGCCGTCGTCCAGTCGGCGCGTTCGAAATGGGTCTTGGCCGTCTTGCTGGCCTGGCGGAACAGCGAATAATGGCGGTCGAAGCCGTCCAGGATGGTGCGCGCGATGTCGAAGGCGATCTGGGACGACAGCAGCTTGGGGAAGGTGGCCTGGGTCATCGGGCGTCTCGCGCGGTGGACGGGGCAGCGGTCATTGTAGCTGCGAACGATATGAAACTCGGTGTGTCAGAATGCATCGTCATCGTAAGAAACGTCATTCCCGCGCGGGTGAGCATCGCGCCCCCCGGCACGATGCTCTTCATGCTGAGCTCACGACAACGCGGCAGTTGCGTGTGCCGGAGGCCGAGCATGAATCCCCGGTTTGCGGGAATGACGTTCTTATCTGCGGGCGGCGTGGAGTGTTATTGTTGTGCCGGCTCCTGCCGATCTTCTTGTTCGCCCCGGTCTCCTCTCTCCACAAACTTACATCGTCTCGCCGAACAGCTCGCGCCCGATCAGCATGCGGCGGATCTCGCTCGTGCCCGCGCCGATCTCGTACAGCTTGGCGTCGCGCCACAGACGGCCCACCGGGTACTCGTTGATATAGCCATTGCCGCCCAGCGTCTGGATCGCCTCGCCCGCCATCCACGTCGCCTTTTCCGCGCTGTACAGGATGGCGCCGGCTGCGTCCTTGCGCAGGGCGCGCACCTGCTCCGGGTTCGTCGCGCGGTCGCAGGCCTGGCCGACCGCGTAGACGTACGCACGGCACGCCATCATCGTCGAATACATGTCGGCGATCTTGCCCTGCATCAGTTGGAACTCACCAATTGCCTGACCGAACTGCTTGCGCTCATGGATGTACGGGACGACGACGTCCATGCAGGCGGACATGATGCCCAGCGGGCCGCCGGACAACACGGTGCGCTCGAAATCCAGGCCGGACATCAGCACGTTGACGCCCTTGCCCACGCCACCCAGCACGTTTTCCACCGGCACTTCGCAATCCTGGAACACCAGCTCGCCCGTGTGCGAGCCGCGCATGCCGAGCTTGTCCAGCTTTTGCGCGATCGAGAACCCCTTATAACCCTTTTCGATGAGGAAGGCGGTCATGCCGCGCGGGCCTGCGGCGATGTCCGTTTTGGCGTAGACGACGAGCGTGTCGGCGTCCGGGCCGTTCGTGATCCACATCTTCGTGCCGTTCAGGACGTAGCGGTCGCCCTTCAATTCGGCGCGCAGCTTCATGCTGACGACGTCGGAGCCGGCGTTCGGCTCGGACATGGCGAGGGCGCCGACGTGCTCGCCCGAGATCAGCTTGGGCAGGTATTTGCGCTTCTGTTCTTCGGTGCCGTTGCGCTTGATCTGGTTGACGCACAGGTTCGAGTGGGCGCCGTACGACAGTCCGACGGAGGCCGAAGCGCGCGAGATTTCTTCCATGGCAACGATGTGCGCCAGGTATCCCATGTTGGCGCCGCCGTATTCCTCGCCGACGGTGATGCCCAGCAGGCCCAGTTCGCCCATCTTTTTCCACAGGTCCATCGGGAACTGGTCGGTGCGGTCGATCTCGCCCGCGCGGGGCGCGATTTCGCTCGCGGCGAACTGTTGTACAGCTTCGCGCAGGGCGGCGATGTCTTCGCCGTGGTCAAAGGTCAAGCCAGGGAGATGCAGCATGTCGTCCTCGTTCTCGTCTAGGTTATGGCTGGTGGCCAGACTGGATGATAGCGCGGAGTGACGTTAACGTAAACGTCAAGTAGAGGTCCACGGCCGATTACGCCGCATCCTTCTCCCCGTCCACCAGCTCCCCGACCGCACCGGACTCCGCCAGCAGTCGCCGGCATTCTTCTTCGTGTACAGAAATTTCGGCCAGCGACATCTCGATATCCGCGCGCTGTTGTTCCAGCGTCTCGCGCTGATGCGACAGCACGCCGAGGAAGCGGTTGATCTGGGCCACCGTGTCCTTGGGCGTCTCGTACATGTCGATGATGCTTTTGATCTCCGACAAAGTGAGGCCAAGGCGCTTGCCGCGCAGCGTCAGTTTCAGCCGGGTGCGGTCGCGCGGGGTATAGACACGGTTGCGTCCGCCCTGGCCCTCGCGCATTGGGCTGAGCAGCCCCTGGTCTTCGTAGAAGCGGATCGCTCGGGCGGTAATGTCGAATTCGCGTGCCAGTTCGGCGATGGTGTAGGTCGTGGCCATGGTGTCCTGCGTGTCTCAAGTGGCGCGGTGCGGAATCGCTTAGAATCACATTCCGCGCCTTCCGTTTACGTTTACGTCAAAGCGTTTGCGGCATTGTAACGCGCTCCGTCCTGCATCAACACGAAAGTCGACCGCATGAATCCACTCGAATCCCAGCTCAGCTATCCGTTCGGCGACGTCATTCCGCCGCCCGGCACGGTGACGGATGTGGCGCCCGGCCTGTCCTGGCTGCGCATGCCGCTGCCGTTCGCCCTCGACCATATCAATCTGTGGCTGCTGGACGATACCGCGGAGACGCGTCATGGCTGGTCCCTCGTCGACTGCGGCGCCGGGACGGACGCGACCCGGGCGGCATGGGAACGCCTGTTCGTGGACGCAATGGACAACCGGCCTCTGCTGCGCGTGTTCGCAACCCACTGCCATCCCGACCACGTCGGCCTGTCCGGCTGGCTGTGCGAACGATTCCAGGCGCCGTTCTGGACGAGCACGGGCGAATTCGGGTTCGCGCGCATGATGGCCGCGGCGCTGCCCGGCGTCGACGGCCCGTCGGCCATCCCGCATTTCCAGCGCCACGGCCTCGTCGACGCGGGCATGCTCGAGCAGATGCAGAGCCGCAAGAATTACTATCCGTCGCTCGTGCCCGCCGTGCCGGCCGCATACACGCGCCTGCAGGATGGGCAGCGCGTCGCCGTCGGCGCACGGGAATGGCGCGTGATCACGGGGTTCGGCCATTCACCGGAGCACGTCTCGCTGTACGACGACAAGGACCGGATCCTGATCGCCGGCGACATGGTGTTGCCGCGCATTTCGACGAACGTCTCCGTATTCGCCGTCGAACCGGAAGGCAATCCATTGCAGCAATACCTGGATTCCTTGGCCAAGTTCGCGGACTTGCCCGACGACACCCTGGTCCTGCCCGCACACGGCAAGCCGTTCCGTGGCTTGCACACCCGCATCGCGCAACTGCGCGCGCACCACGCCGAGCGCCTGGAGGAAGTCCGCGCCGCGTGTGCAGAGCCCAGGTCGGCAGTTGACATTGTTCCGCTGATGTTCAAACGGCAACTCGACGCCCACCAACTCAGTTTCGCGATCGGCGAGGCGCTGGCCCATCTTCATTATCTTTGGTACAACGGTATCTTGACCCGTGTAACCGGCGACGACGGCATCCTCCGTTTTGAGTTGACGTAAAACAACATATTTGGGCAACATGCTTGTCGCAAAAATTGCGACAAGCTAGCGGCATTTCGGCTGATTTTGTTGACTCTTGGCATCATTTTGCGTACCAAGAGGAACACTTGTTCCCTTTCTTCACGAGAATTTGGACGAGCAAACGTTTTTCTTTTCCTGTAGGATATTTTTCACACATCGCTCACGATGCGCTGGAAAGCCTGGGAATTGCTGGACAGCACTGTGAGAATTGGTCAATACTCACTTATTTGTTACCTATAGTCTTTCCTGCCGTCACAGACGGTCTGGTCAACGGAGCGACCTATGACGGCTTTGCATGAACCCTTAGTGCCACCCATGAATTCGACTAACGAGCGGGAGAGCTTCAGCGAGCGCCTGCAGCAAGCCCTGAAAAATGCGCATTATTCTCCGGACAGCCCGACCCGGCTGGCGCGGGAATTTAACATTCGCTTCGAGGGCCGTCCGATTACGGTCCACGCGGCGCGTAAATGGCTGGTCGGCGAGGCGATCCCGACCCAGGAAAAATTGCGCATGATCGCGCAATGGCTGGGCGTACCGGCCGACTGGCTGCGCTTTGGCGGTTCGGAAAACGCCGCCGCCAGCGGCGACAGTGCCGACGGCAGCGCGCGCTTCGAATCAGCGGACGTCAAGCTGATCGCCGACCTGCAGCGCCTGGACGAGCATCACAAGCAGCTGGCACGCGAATTCATCCGCATGCTGGTGCGCATGAATCACCAGCAGCAGAAATAATCCTGCCGCTCGTCATCGAGTCTCGCGACGGCCGCCTTCGGGGCGGCCGTGTCTCACGGCGCGCCTGCGCCTTCCATACTGCAATTTTTTTCTGCGACAGTCCGCACAAATGGCCGAGTCTCGCGCATAATCGATAACGCTAACGGAACGTCGAGAACGGTCGAGTTCGCGTTCCTGCCTGGCGCTCCGCCAGTGTTATCGGTCAATAAGGATGCAGTCGCCTCATGATTAATAACTACAGCAACACCGCGCAGTTGAAGGACCTCATGACCGCACCGCCGATGACGGCGGCCCAGCACGCAGAAATCATGCGCAAACGTAACGAGCAGCGCAGAAAAATCGAAGACGCAAAGGAACAGAGACAGGCCGAGAAGGATCTGTACGGCGAAGGCGCCTGAACGCCGCTTCAGGCGGCGCCGTCGTCTTTCATGCCGCCCCAGCGCGGGGCGAGCGCATTCGTCACGCCCAGCAGGTCCATGACGCGTGCGGCCGTGTGGTCGACCATCTCGTCTATCGTGGCGGGACGGTGATAAAAGCTTGGCAGCGGCGGGAAGACGATCCCGCCCATTTCCGTGACCGCCGTCATGTTGCGCAGGTGCGCCAGGTTGAACGGCGTCTCGCGCACCATCAGGATCAGGCGGCGGCGTTCTTTCAGCACAACATCGGCGGCACGCGCGATCAGGTTGTCCGACAAACCATGTGCGACCGCGGCCAGGGTCTTCATCGAACAGGGTGCGATCACCATGCCGTCCGTCTGGAACGAGCCGCTCGCGATCGATGCCCCGATCTCGCGGTTACGGTGCACCACGTGGGCGAGCGCTTCCACGTCGCGCCGTTGCAGGCCGACTTCCTGGTGCAGGGTGAGGGAGGCGGCGTCGGAAATGACGAGGTGCGTCTCGACGCCGGGTGCGGCGGACAGCCGTTGCAACAGCCGCACGCCATAGATTGCGCCGGTCGCGCCCGTGATGGCGACGATGATCCGGCGGCGCGGGCCGCCGGGTTCGCCATCCGGGCACGGGCCGGGATCAGCCATTCTTGTTGATCAGCGTTTGCAGTTCGCCGGACTCGTACATTTCCGTCATGATGTCGGAACCGCCGACGAATTCGCCGTTCACGTACAGCTGCGGGATGGTCGGCCAGTTCGAGTATTCCTTGATGCCCTGGCGGACTTCCGCGTCTTCCAGGACGTTCACGGTGGCGATGTTGTCGACGCCGCAGGCCTTCAGGATTTGGATCGCGCGGCCGGAAAAACCGCATTGCGGGAACTGGGCCGTGCCCTTCATGAACAGCACGACGGGCGTGTTGGTCACGGTCTCTTTGATCCAGGATTGTACGTCGCTCATTTGGTTCTGCCTTTGGTGAGAATTGGAGTGGATGACGGCATTTTATAAGAAAACGGGAACGCCGGCATAAGGCGCGCCGCCTGTCCACGTAGGGTGGGCACGCCGTGCCCACGCGTGACGTTTGCGGTTCGCCGGCGTTTGCGTGGGCGGAGCGCGCACGCCGTGCAAACGTCCGCGTGGGCGGAGGCCGCCCACCCTACGATTACCGCTTGAGTTTGGCGAATGCGGCCGCCATCGCGCCGCCCGCCTGTGGTGCTGGGCGCTCCTGCTTCTGATGCTGGCCCATGCGCTTGCGATCCTCGCGGTCCCCGCGCTGCTGCGGTTGCGCCCCCGCCTGCGGCGCGCTGTCCGACAAGCGCATCGTGAGCGCGATGCGCTTGCGCTTGACGTCCACTTCCAGCACTTTCACTTTGACGACCTGGCCCGCTTTCACGACCGTGTGCGGGTCCTTCACGAACGTGTTCGACAGCGCCGAGATGTGCACGAGGCCATCCTGGTGCACGCCGACGTCGACGAACGCGCCGAACGCCGCCACGTTGGTCACGACGCCTTCCAGGATCATGTCCGGACGCAGGTCCGCAATGGCTTCGACGCCTTCCTTGAACGTCGCGGTCGTGAACTCCGGACGCGGGTCGCGGCCCGGCTTTTCCAGCTCCTTCAAAATGTCGGTCACGGTCGGCACGCCGAATTTGTCGTCCGCATATTTTGCCGGATTCAGGCGTTTGACGAGGGTGCTGTCGCCGAGCACCGACTTGATGTCCTTCTGGATATCGGCCAGGATTTTTTCGACGACGGGATACGACTCCGGGTGCACGGCCGATGCGTCGAGCGGATTGTCGCCGTTCACGATGCGGAGAAAACCCGCCGCCAGTTCAAAGGTTTTGTCGCCCAGGCGCGGCACCTTCTTCAGCGCCGCGCGCGACGCGAAAGCGCCTTGCTGGTCGCGGTAGTTGACGATGCTTTGCGCGACGCTGGACGACAGGCCCGACACGCGCGCCAGCAGCGGCGCCGATGCCGTGTTGACGTCCACGCCGACCGCGTTCACGCAATCCTCGACGACGGCGTCGAGCTGGCGCGCGAGCTGCGTCTGCGACACGTCGTGCTGGTACTGGCCCACGCCGATCGATTTCGGATCGATTTTCACCAGCTCCGCCAGCGGGTCCTGCAGGCGGCGCGCGATGGAGACGGCGCCGCGCAGCGACACGTCCAGCTCCGGCAGTTCGCGCGACGCGAATTCCGACGCCGAGTACACCGACGCGCCGGCTTCCGACACGACGATCTTCGTGAGCTTGAGCTCCGGCTGCTGCTTGATGAGGTCCTGCGCGAGTTTATCGGTCTCGCGCGACGCGGTCCCGTTGCCGATCGAGATCAGCGACACGTTGTGCTTCGCGGCGAGTTTGGCCAGCGTGTGCAGCGAACCGTCCCAGTCGTTGCGCGGCGCGTGCGGGTAGATCGTCGACGTGTCGACCACCTTGCCGGTCGCGTCGACGACGGCCACCTTCACGCCCGTGCGCAGGCCCGGGTCGAGGCCCATCGTCGCGCGCGGGCCCGCGGGCGCGGCGAGCAGCAGGTCTTTCAGGTTACGCGCGAACACGTGGATCGCATCGCCCTCGGCCTTCTCGCGCAAGGCGCCCATCAGCTCCGTCTCGATGTACATGAAGCTTTTTACGCGCCACGTCCAGCGTGCCGTGTCGAGCAGCCATTTGTCGGCCGGGCGGCCCGCGCCCTTGATGCCGAAGCGCGCCGCGATGCGGTTTTCGCACGGGTTGTGCGGCGCGTCCCACTTCGGCTTTTCCGGCTCGGAATCGAGGCGCAGGGTCACGTCCAGCACGCCCTCGCGGCGGCCGCGCATCAATGCCAGCGCGCGGTGCGACGGGACGGTGGCGAGCGTCTCCGAATAATCGAAGTAGTCGGCGAATTTTTCGCCTTCTTCCTGCTTGCCGTCGACGACCTTCGACTCGACGACGCCGTGCTCCTGCACGTATTCGCGCAGCGATTGCAGCAATTGCGCGTCTTCCGCGAAGCGCTCCATCAGGATCTGGCGCGCGCCGTCCAGCGCGGCCTTCGTGTCCGCCACGCCGGGGTTCGCGACGCCGTCCGCGTTCGTGAACGCTTCGCGCAGGTATTTCGCCGCCTCGCTTTCCGGATCGCGCGCCGGATCGTCGAGCAGGCTTTCCGCCAGCGGTGTCAGGCCGGCCTCGATCGCGATCTGCGCCTTGGTGCGGCGCTTCTGCTTGTACGGCAGATATAAATCTTCCAGGCGGGTCTTGTCTTCCGCAAGCGAGATCGCCTGCAGCAGTTCCGGCGTCATCTTGTTCTGCTCCGTGATGGACGCGATGACGGCGGCGCGGCGGTCTTCCAGCTCGCGCAGGTAGCGCAGGCGTTCTTCCAGCAGGCGCAGCTGGATGTCGTCGAGGCCGCCCGTGGCTTCCTTGCGGTAGCGGGCGATGAAGGGCACGGTCGCGCCTTCGTCGAGCAGGGCGATGGCGGCGGCCACCTGTGCCGGTTTGGCGGACAGTTCTTGAGCGAGGCGTTGTTCGATCGAAGGCAGCATGGTACGAAAGGTTCGGTGAGTCGAGCGGGCAATGATACGCAATCGCGGGCGATGTGCCAGTCTTGACAGTGCGGCATTCTCATGCCCGCCTCGGACTCACCGGCGTACCGCTCAGATCTGGGCCTGCCCGCCGTCCACGAACAGTTCGGTGCCGTTGACGAAGCTGGCGTCGTCGGACGCGAGGAACACGGCGACTTTCGCGATCTCGTCCGGCTCGCCCACGCGGCCCAGCGGGATCTGCGCGGCCAGGTAGTCGACGAGGCCCTGCTGCGCGGCGGCGTCGGTGCCGGCCAGTTCGACGAGGCCCGGCGTGCGGGTCGCGCCCGGGCTGATCGTGTTGACGCGGATGCCGCGGTCCTTCAGGTCCAGGATCCAGTTGCGGGCGAAGGCGCGCACGGCGGCCTTGCTGGCGGCATAGACGCTGAACGCCGGGGTGCCGCTGCTGCCGGCCGTCGAGCCGGTCAGGATCACCGAGGCGCCCTGCGACAGCAGCGGCAGCGCCTTCTGCACGGTGAACAGCGTGCCTTTCACGTTGCGGCCGAAGGTGTCGTCGAATTGTTCTTCCGTGATCTCGCCCAGGGGCAGCATCGAGCCGCCGCCGGCGTTGGCATACAGGACGTCGAGGCCGCCGAAGCGGGCGCGGATCTCGTCGTACAGGCCGTCCAGGGCCGCGAGGTCGCTGGAGTCCACACGCAGGCCGACCGTGTCGTGGCCGATGGCCTTGACGGCGGCATCCAGTTCGGCCTGGCGGCGGCCGGTGATGATCACTTGTGCGCCCTCGAGGGCGAAGCGTTTGGCGGTGGCCAGGCCGATGCCGCTGGTGGCACCGGTGACGAGGGCGATTTTGTTGGCGAGTCTGGCGGTCACGATCTTCTCCTTTGGTTGAGGCCGGGACTGTTCGTTGTCCCGATGTGAAGCATCGTACCGGGTGTGTCGGTCGATTAAAATGGCACTGATCGCAAACTATCGTTGCAGATTTGGCGTTGTTGCGACCGACAATCGGTAGGCACCCGCGCCCGGATGCCGTAACATGTCGGGTTCGATAACTCATCGGCTCTCACGCCGACGATGAACGATGTCCCTGCTTCCCGATTTCGAAGGTCTCGCGATGTTCGCCAAGGTGGCCGAGGAACGCTCGTTCGCCGGCGCCGCGCGTGCGCTCGGGGTGTCGGTGGCGACCGTGTCGCGGGGCGTCGCGCGGCTCGAGGAGCGGCTCGGCGCGCGCCTGCTGAACCGCACGTCGCGCCAGCTGGCGCTGACGGAATTCGGCCGCACGATCGCGGACAGCGCGCTGAAGATCTATCGCGAAGCGGAAGAGGCCGAGGGCGCCGCGCGCGAGATGTCCGCGCGGCCGCGCGGGCTCGTGCGGCTGGCCGTGCCGATGTCGTTCGGCCTGCGCTGGGTGGCGCCGCTGATGCCCGCGTTCTTCCGCGACTATCCCGACGTCAAAGTCGACCTGCACCTGTCCGATGCCACCGTCGACCTCGTCGGGCAGGGCTTCGACGCCGCGCTGCGCATCGCCGTGCTGCCCGATTCGTCGCTCGTCGCGCGCAAGCTGTGTCCGGTGGCGCAGTTGGTCGTGGCAGCGCCCGGCTATCTGCAAACGCGGGGCACGCCGCGCCATCCGTCCGACCTTGCCGATCACCCCTGCCTGGGCTATGCCTACCGCGCGCGCAGCGATGTGTGGCGCTTCACCAACGCGGAGGGCGAAGAAGTCGTCGTCAAACCGGAAGGTCCGCTGCGGGTGACGAATTCCGACGCATTGCTGCCCACCGTGCTGGCCGGACTGGCGATTGCCGAGTTCCCGGAATTCATTGCGGCAGATCATGTGCGCGCCGGGCAGCTTGTCCCCATACTGGAAGACTGGAGCCTGGCGCGGGGCGGCTTGTACTTCGTCACGCCATCGGCGCGCACGCGGCCCGCCAAGGTCGAAGCCCTGGCCGAGTTCTTCGTACGGCACCTGAGTTCGCCGAGCTGGCGCCTGATGTCATGACGCCGATGCCAGATAAGCTCAATTTCTCGGAAGAATACAAGCAAAAAAATGCTTGGTGGGGGCTGGCAAAGCAGGGCGGCAGAGTGTAACTTCTACTCCTTTCGGCTCGTAAAGTTTTGCCCACTACGTGCGATTCCGAACAAAACTGTACGGATCGCATGAGGGATAATAGGAATTGTTGTTTTTTCAAATATAGACTCGTGAGACCCATGCACACAGTTGATTTTCATCGCGACGACACCAGCGACGCACCTCCGGCCCGAGCACCCGCACGCGCTCCCGCCCTGCCCGCACCGGTGTTGAGCTGGCTGCAAAGGGTCGAGGCGGCAGCACATCCCCAGCCGAAGCTGACCGCGGAAGTCACTGACCCCAAGGCCGTCCAGTACAAATTCGTTTATGTCATGGCCCCGACCAGCGGCGGCCGCCACGTCGCGATCTGCCTGTGCAAGGCGCGCCTGCGCCCGAACGGGGACGTGGCCGCGGCCAGCCCGGTGAGCGAGGTGTTCTCGCTGCTGTCGGCGCCGCCGGCCTACCTCGAAGGCGACGACGAGGACCTGGTCCGGTTCTTCATCGCCATGCGCAGCGGCTCCAACCAGAGCACGAGCGCGACCGAGCCCAAGGGCAAGGTCGGCGCCATCCTGCTGCAGCAATTGCTCGACCAGGGAAAACTGCTGTGGGCGAACTCGTGGTCCGACATGACCAACGGCCTGCTGTATCCGCTGCAGGCCGGTCCCGTGCGCAAGGCCGATCTCACGTGGCGCGACGAAGGCCGCGCGGCCAAGCTGGGGTGGTCGGTGGAACCGTCCAAGGGCGCGACGCATGCCGGCGCCGACCTCGTCGACTACATGCTGCCGACCGACCCGCCGTGGTACATCGACAACCTGTCGTGCGGGCCGCTGGACCTGAACCGCGGCGGCATCGACATCTCGCTGGCCGAGTTGCAGGCCCTCGTGTCGCAGGCGCCGCCGCTGGCCGGCAACGATAAGAAGCGCGTGTCGCAACTGTTGCTGGCGCATGGCCTGCAGCAGCTGATGCCGCTGCCGCAGCCGCTCACGCAGCGCATCCGCACGGATGTCGAGCCGCAGCCGCACCTGCTGCTCGACGCCATCCCGCAAGCCGAAGGCAATGGCCAGCGCTGGCAGGACTTCGCCGTGCTGTCGTTCGACTACGACGGCCAGCGCATCTCGTTCGACCCGGCCCAGCGCGTCGTGCGCCAGATCGGCGACGTCACCGAGATCATCCAGCGCGACGACGCGCTGGAGGCCGCCGCGCTGGACGCGCTGCACAAGCTGGGCTTCCGCAAGCCGGCCACGGCGCCGTTGTCGGCGTTGTCCGGCGCGCAGGTGCTCGACAGCCAGGCGCACTGGCTGCGCTTTGCCGAGAACGATCTCGACGCGCTGTCCGACCTCGGCTGGCACGTCCAGAAGTCGCCGAAATACCGCTACGACGTGGTGCCGGTCGAGGACTGGTATGCCGAGATCGACGAGCCGCCCGAGGCCGGCAATGCCTGGTTCGAGCTGGAGCTGGGCATCGTCGTCAACCGCAAGCGCGTGCCGCTGCTGCCCGTGCTGGTGCAACTCATCCGCACGGCGCCGCTCGACTTCAATCCGGACGTGCTGGCCGCGCATGCCGAGGCCGACCAGATGCTGGCGACCTTGCCCGACGGCCTGCGCGTGGCGCTGCCGTGGGGCCGTGTAAAACCGATCCTGTCGACCCTGGGCGAGCTGTATTTCAACGACAAGATCAAGAACAAGGTCCGCCTGTCGACCCTGGACGCGGCGCGCCTGGAAGAACTCGCGAAAGGCACCGAGCTGAACTGGTCGGGCGGCGAGCGCCTGCGCGAAACGGGCCGCAAGCTGAGCCAGTTCGGCAAGGTGAAAAAGGTCGACGCGCCGAAAGGCCTGCAAGCCACCTTGCGCGACTACCAGCTCGACGGCCTCGCCTGGATGCAATTCCTGCGCGAATACGACTTCGGCGGCATCCTCGCCGACGACATGGGTCTCGGCAAGACCGTGCAGACGATCGCCCACATCCTGACGGAAAAGGAAGCGGGCCGCCTGACGAATCCGGCGCTCGTGATCGCGCCGACGAGCCTCATGACGAACTGGATGGAAGAAGCCGCGCGCTTCGCCCCGGACCTGAAGGTGCTCCTGCTGCAGGGCAAGGAGCGCATGGAGCTGTTCGACCGGATCGACGGCGCCGACATCGTGCTGACGACGTACGCGCTGCTGCCGCGCGACGAGGAAAAGCTGCGCGAGCACCAGTACCACCTCGTGATCCTGGACGAGTCGCACTACATCAAGAACACGCGCTCGAAGGCGGCGCAGACGGCCGGTTCGCTGAACGCGCGCCACCGCCTGTGCCTGTCCGGCACGCCGCTGGAAAACCACCTGGGCGAGCTGTGGTCGCAATTCCACTTCCTGCTGCCGGGCCTGCTGGGCGACGAAAAGACCTTCAATACGCAGTTCCGCCACCCGATCGAGCGCCAGGACGACCCGGTGCGCCGCATGCTGCTGAACCGCCGCATCAAGCCGTTCCTGCTGCGCCGCACGAAGGACAATGTGGCGAAGGAATTGCCTGAAAAAACGGAGATGATCCGCCGCATCGAGATCAGCGGTCCGCAGCGCGACCTGTACGAGACCGTGCGCCTGGCGATGGACAAGAAGGTGCGCGAGGAAATCGACCGCAAGGGCGTGGCGCGCAGCCAGATCGTCATCCTGGAAGCGCTGCTGAAGCTGCGCCAGGTCTGCTGCGACCCGCGCCTGGTGAAAGCCATGCCGGGCAAGAAGAACACGGCGGCCGTGTCGGCCAAGCTGATCGACCTGATGCAGATGGTCGACGACCTGCTGGGCGAAGGCCGCAAGATCCTCGTGTTTTCGCAATTCACCAGCATGCTCGGCCTCATCGAGGAAGAACTGGATGCGCGCAAGATCCCGTACGCCATCCTGACGGGCGAAACGCGCGACCGTTCCGCACAGGTGGCGGCATTCCAGCAGGGCGCCGTGCCGATCTTCCTGATCAGCCTCAAGGCCGGCGGCGTGGGCCTGAACCTGACGGCGGCCGACACCGTGATCCACTACGACCCGTGGTGGAACCCGGCGGCCGAGAACCAGGCGACCGACCGCGCTTGGCGCATCGGGCAGGACAAACCCGTGTTCGTCTATAAACTCATCGCGAAGGGCACGCTGGAAGAAAAAATCCAGCTGCTGCAGCAAAAGAAATCGGAGCTGGCGGCATCGATCCTGGCCGAAGGCGAGTCGCAGAAGATGGCGCTCACGCAGGAAGACCTGCAGGCGATCTTCGCGCCGCTGGACGAATAAGCGGCCATCGTGCACCACATGAGGGCAAGCCGGCCGGCTTGCCCTTTTTATTTGCACATGCATATATCGAATATGCGTGATTCGTGCAACGGCCAGCCCCTGGTTGTCTATGCAAAGTATTGCTTCGGACACTATACTTATCTGCTGCATAACCTCTGGAAAGTTTTATGACGGACATCGCCACGGCAGACGCCTTTCGCACGATTGCCGAACTGGGCGGCGACCTGGCCTTCATTCTCGATTGCGCCACCCGGCGGCCCGCATACGTCAGCCCCGGTGTCGACGAGATGCTCGGCTATTCCATCGCCGACATCCGCGCGCAGCTGGAGAATGGCGGCGACGGTCCGCTGGCGGTCCTGTGCGCCGGCTTGCCCGAGCGCCTGGCCCGGTTTGCCGCCGGCGACGGTTCGCGCCTGCGCGTGATGCGCGAGTTCGACCTGCGCCGGCCGGACGGGAGCGAGGTGGCCGTCGAGGTGATCTCGACCCTGGCGCTGGACGACGGCGGTCAGCCGCAGGCGCTGCTGGGCCTCGTGCGCGACGTGTCCGCGCGGCGCGAGCGGGAGCGCGAGCGCAAGCGTTTCGCCAGCATGCTGAACCACGAATTCCGCACGCCGCTGTCGACCATCGACGGCGCCATCCAGCGGTTGGAAGCCTTGTGCACGAAGGCCGACGAGGCGACGCGTCAGCGCTACCGCAAGATCGCCACGGCAACGGACCGCCTGATCGCGATGCTGGACGATTATCTGTCGCCGGAGCGCATGGCCGCGCTCGGCAGCCAGCGGCGCGAGAATACGGTGGGGCCGCGCCTGTTGCTGGAAGAACTGGTGGCGCAGGCGCGCGTGGCCGGGCGTCCCGTGACGCTGGCGGCGGGCGAGTTGCCGGCAACGCTGCGCGGCGAACCGTCCGGCCTGCGGCTGGCGCTCAAGGTTTTATTGGACAATGCCTTGCGCTACACGCCGGCCGGCACGACGCTGCACGCGACGGGACGGCGGGTCGACGGCGGCATCGAACTGGCGTTGCGTGACGAGGGCGCCGCCGTGCCGCCGGGCGACGTCGGCCGCATCTTCGACAAAGGCTATCGCGGCGCGAACGCGGAGGGCATCGCGGGCAGCGGTCTCGGGCTGTACATGGCCCGCTCCGTCGTTGAAGTGCATGGCGGCAGCTTGACATATGCATGTCATCCCGAGGGGGGCGCCGAATTCAGGCTATGGCTACCGGTACAGGAAAGCGGGGCAAAAGCTCTTGCTTCCGGATTGACCAGCAGTGATAATCGGAATGGCGACCGGGGTTAGCCGCCCGACAACGGAAGGCACAAGACCTGCCCGAGGCCGGGAAATACGAAACAAGGAAACATGGCAAAACCCATGACGCAAATACTGATTGTTGAAGACAATGGCGAATACGCAGGCGACATGGCCGATTTCCTCAAGGAACTCGGCCATGAGGTCACGATCGCGACCACCGCCAGCGACATGTGGGCCGCGCTGACGCGCACGCCGGCGGCCGTGGTCGTGCTCGACCTGGGCCTGCCCGACGAGGATGGATTCAATGTGATCCCGCGGATGCGCCAGCTGTATCCCGAAATCGGACTGCTGGTGCTGACGGGCCGGGTGGCGTTCGACAACCGCATCCTCGGCCTGCGCCTCGGCGCCGACCATTATTTGACCAAGCCGATCAAGTTTCCGGAACTGGCCGCCCACATCGAGGCGCTGGACCGCCGCGTGCGTCCGTCCGAGCCGGCACCCACGCCGAGCAAGTGGACCCTGCGCGTCTCTGCCCGCCAGCTGGAGCTGATGGGCAAGGTGATCGACCTGACGGAAAAAGAGTGCAATTTCCTGCACCTGCTGACCATCAACACCCGGCCCGTACCGCGCCAGGTGATCGTGGCCGGCATGGGCGGCGACGACCCGGACGCCAGCCGCCGCGTCGACATGCTCGTCTACCGCCTGCGCAAGAAGGCGCGGACGGGCCTCGGCCAGGACCTGCCGCTGCGCAGCGCATACGGCGAAGGCTACAGCCTGTCGGCCGGGTTCACGCTGGCCTGATTATCAGGGACAGGGTCGTCCGGGACCGGTTGCTGCTTGTAAATAAATGGGGACAATGCAGGTCCCCATTTTAACGTCTGCGAATTTAATCGGGGACAGAGCGGGGTGGTTGCGCTAGAATCGCGTTTTCGACGCTTTACACGACGCCATGGCCCGCCAACCCCGCCTGATCCTGCCGAACCAGCCGCACCTGATCATCCAGCGCGGCAACGACAACCAGCTGATCTTCCGCGACGACGACGATCACGAGCGCTTCCTCGGCTGGCTGAAGGAGTGCGCCCGTTTCTACAAGGTGGCCGTGCACGCTTACGTGCTGATGCCGGACCACGTCATCATCCTGGCCACGCCCGCCAACGAGACGGGGTTGGCCCTCATGATGCAGAAGGTCGGCCGCTATTACGTTCCCTGGTTCAACAGCCGGCATGGCCGGACGGGCACCCTGTTCCAGGGCCGTTTTCGCACGTCTCTCGTCGATGCCGCCGCCTACCTGCTGGCCTGCACCCGCTACCTCGAACTCGCACCGGTGCAGGCCGGACTGGCGTCGGCGCCCTACGAATACCGCTGGTCCAGCTATGCCCACCATGCGGGCATCCGGCCGGATCCGCTCGTCACCGAACACATGCTGTACTGGGGCCTGGGCAACACGCCGTTCCAGCGCGAAGCGGCCTATATCGAATTCGTGCAGCAGGGCTATGGCAGCGACGAAGGGGGATTGATCGCGACGGCATTGAGCAAAGGCTGGCCGGTCGGCTCGCATGCGTTCAAGGCCGAGCTGGAGGTCAGGACGAAACGCCAGATCCTGCCGGCCAAGCGGGGGCGGCCGTTCAAGGTCAAGGACACCGCCGCGGCCGATTGAATCCACCGTTCGTCGCGCCGGGCCGGCCAATCGCGTCCGCGACGTCCTGAAATCGTCCTCATTCACTATGTCCCCAATTGTTTTTAACCGTTAAAAAAGCTGATTTAATTCGACTCCGACCCTAATTGTTGTCATTGATGTTTACTGAAGTCTGTTTTATTCTCGGCCTTCAATATCTTCAAAATGCAGCGGAGCCCCCATGATTGCCCAAGGTTTGTACGATCCCGCCAATGAACACGACGCCTGCGGCGTCGGTTTCGTCGCCCATATCAAGGGCAACAAGAGCCATTCCATTGTTGAACAGGGTCTGTTGATCCTGAAGAACCTGGACCACCGGGGCGCCGTCGGCGCCGATGCCCTGATGGGCGACGGCGCGGGCATCCTGATCCAGATCCCCGACCAGTTCTACCGCGACGAGATGGCCAAGCAGGGCATCGAACTGCCGCCGCCGGGCGAATATGGCGTGGGCATGGTCTTCCTGCCGAAGGAAAACGCGTCGCGCATCGCCTGCGAACAGGAAATCGAGCGCGCCGTGCGCGCCGAAGGCCAGGTCGTGCTGGGCTGGCGCAACGTGCCGGTGGACGACGCCATGCCGATGTCGCCGACCGTCCGCGCCAAGGAACCGGTCATCCGCCAGATCTTCATCGGCCGCGGCCCGGACGTGATGGTCACCGATGCGCTCGAGCGCAAGCTGTACGTGATCCGCAAATCGTCGGGCCACGCGATCCAGGCGCTGAAGCTGAACCACGGCAAGGAATTCTTCGTGCCGTCGATGTCGGCGCGCACCGTCGTCTACAAAGGCCTGCTGCTGGCGGACCAGGTCGGCGTGTACTACAAGGACCTGCAGGACCCGCGCTGCGTGTCGGCCCTGGCCCTCGTGCACCAGCGCTTCTCGACCAACACCTTCCCGGAGTGGCCGCTGGCCCACCCGTACCGCCTGCTCGCGCACAACGGCGAGATCAACACCGTCAAGGGCAACTTCAACTGGACCCGCGCGCGCGAAGGCGTCATGAAGTCGGCCGTGCTGGGCGACGACCTGAACAAACTGTTCCCGCTGATCTATGAAGGCCAGTCGGACACCGCCTGCTTCGACAACGCGCTCGAACTGCTGGTCATGGCCGGCTACCCGATCGCCCAGGCGATGATGATGATGATCCCGGAAGCCTGGGAAAACCACGCGACGATGGACGAGAACCGCCGCGCGTTCTACGAATACCACGCCGCGATGATGGAACCGTGGGACGGCCCCGCCGCCATGGCCTTCACCGACGGCCGCCACATCGGCGGTACGCTGGACCGCAACGGCCTGCGTCCGGCCCGTTACATCGTCACCGACGACGACCTGGTCGTGATGGCGTCGGAATCGGGCACGCTGCCGATTCCCGAATCGCGCATCGTCAAGAAATGGCGTCTGCAGCCGGGCAAGATGTTCCTCATCGACCTGGAAGCCGGCCGCATCATCGACGACAAGGAACTGAAGGACACCTACTCGAACGCCAAGCCCTATAAGGCATGGATCAAGTCGGTGCGCATCAAGCTCAACGAAATCAAGCTGTCGGAAAGCCAGCTGTCGCAGAACCGTGCGAAGGATGCGCAGGGCGAGAAGGCGGCCATTTCCCTGCTGGACCGCCAGCAGGCGTTCGGCTACACCCAGGAAGACCTGAAATTCCTGATGGCCCCGATGGCCGTGCTGGGCGAGGAAGCCACCGGCTCGATGGGTAACGACTCGCCGCTGGCGGTCATGTCGAACAAGCTGAAGCCGCTGTACTCGTACTTCAAGCAGCTGTTCGCCCAGGTCACGAACCCGCCGATCGACCCGATCCGCGAAGCGATGGTGATGTCGCTCGTGTCGTTCATCGGTCCGAAGCCGAACCTGCTGGACACGAACAACGTGAACCCGCCGATGCGCCTCGAAGTGTCGCAGCCGATCATCGGCTTCGACGACATGGCACGCCTGCGCAACATCAGCCTGCACACCGGCGGCAAGTTCAAGTCGTATGAACTGAACATCAGCTACCCGGTCGCCTGGGGCAAGGAAGGCATCGAAGCGTCGCTGGCCTCGCTGTGCGCGGAAGCCGTCGACGCGGTGAAATCGGGCCACAACATCCTGATCGTCTCGGACCGTAACCTCAACGCCGACCAGGTCGCGATCCCCGCGCTGCTGGCGACGTCCGCGATCCACCAGCACCTCGTGCAGCGCGGCCTGCGCGCATCGACGGGCCTCGTCGTGGAAACCGGTTCGGCGCGCGAGACGCACCACTTCGCGCTGCTGGCCGGCTACGGCGCGGAAGCCGTGCACCCGTACCTGGCGCTGGAAACGCTGGTCGACCTGGCGCACACGCTGCCGCACGAGATGGCCGCCGACAAGGCGATCACCAACTACACGAAGGCGGTCGGCAAGGGCCTCATGAAGGTGATGTCGAAGATGGGCATCTCGACCTACATGTCGTACTGCGGCGCCCAGATCTTCGAAGCCATCGGCCTGAACAAGTCGCTGGTCGACAAATACTTCCGCGGCACGTCGTCGACGGTGGAAGGCATCGGCCTGTTCGAAGTGGCCGAGGAAGCGCTGCGCCTGCATGCGCAGGCCTTCGGCAAGGACCCGGTCCTGGCCCACTCGCTGGACGTCGGCGGCGAATACGCCTTCCGCGTGCGCGGCGAAGACCACCTGTGGACCCCGGACGCCATCGCCAAGCTGCAGCACTCGACCCGCGCCAACAACTTCAGCACGTACAAAGAGTACGCGCAGATCATCAACGACCAGAGCCGCCGTCACCTGACGCTGCGCGGCCTGATGGAATTCAAGATCGATCCGGCCAAGGCGATCCCGCTGGACGAAGTCGAGCCGGCCAAGGACATCGTCAAGCGTTTCGCCACCGGCGCGATGTCGCTGGGCTCGATCTCGACCGAAGCGCACGCCACGCTGGCCATCGCCATGAACCGCATCGGCGGCAAGAGCAACACCGGCGAAGGCGGCGAGGACCCGGCGCGCTACATGGGCGAGTTCAAGGGCATCAAGATCGCCAAGGGCGAGTCGCTGGCGTCGATCCTGGGCAAGGACCGCGTCGTCGCCGACATCCCGCTGCTGGAAGGCGATTCGCTGCGTTCGAAGATCAAGCAGGTGGCATCGGGCCGTTTCGGCGTGACCGCCGAATACCTGGCGTCCGCCGACCAGATCCAGATCAAGATGGCGCAGGGCGCCAAGCCGGGCGAAGGCGGCCAGCTGCCGGGCCACAAGGTGTCCGAGTACATCGCATCGCTGCGCTTCTCGGTGCCGGGCGTGGGCCTGATCTCGCCGCCGCCGCACCACGACATCTACTCGATCGAAGACCTGGCGCAGCTGATCCACGACCTCAAGAACGCGAACCCGCACGCATCGATTTCGGTGAAGCTGGTGTCGGAAGTGGGTATCGGCACGGTCGCCGCCGGCGTCTCGAAGGCGAAGGCCGACCACGTCGTCGTCGCCGGCCATGACGGCGGCACCGGCGCATCGCCGCTGTCGTCGGTGAAGCACGCCGGTACGCCGTGGGAACTGGGCCTCGCCGAGACCCAGCAGACCCTCGTGCTGAACGGCCTGCGCAGCCGCATCCGCGTCCAGGCCGACGGCCAGATGCGTACCGGCCGCGACGTCGTCATCGCCGCCCTGCTGGGCGCGGACGAAATCGGCTTCGCGACGGCACCGCTCGTCGTCGAAGGCTGCATCATGATGCGCAAGTGCCACCTGAACACCTGCCCGGTGGGCGTGGCGACCCAGGACCCGGAACTGCGCGCCAAGTTCTCGGGCAAGCCGGAACACGTCGTGAACTACTTCTTCTTCGTCGCCGAAGAAGCGCGCCAGATCATGGCCCAGCTGGGCATCCGCACCTTCGACGAACTGATCGGCCGCGCCGACCTGCTGGATAAATCGAAGGCCGTCGGCCACTGGAAAGCGCAAGGCCTGGATTTCTCGAACATCTTCTATCAGCCGAAGGTGGACGACAAACGCCAGCTGCTGCACACGGAAGTCCAGGACCACGGCCTGGACAAGGCCCTGGACCACAAGCTGATCGCGCAGGCCAAGGCCGCGCTGGAGAAGGGCGAGCGCGTCTCGTTCATCTCGCCGGTGAAGAACGTCAACCGCACGGTCGGCACGATGCTGTCGGGCGAAGTCGCCAAGCGCTACGGCCATGCCGGCCTGCCGGACGACACGATCCACATCCAGCTGCAGGGCACCGCGGGCCAGTCGGCCGGCGCGTTCCTGGCGGCGGGCATCACGCTGGACCTGGTGGGCGAAGGCAACGACTACGTCGGCAAGGGCCTGTCGGGCGGCCGCATCATCGTGCGTCCGAACACGGAGTTCCGCGGCTGGGCCGTCGACAACATCATCGTCGGCAACACGGTGCTGTACGGCGCGATCGCCGGCGAAGCCTTCCTGAACGGCGTGGCCGGCGAGCGTTTCGCGGTGCGTAACTCGGGTGCGACGGCGATCGTCGAAGGCGTGGGCGACCACGGCTGCGAATACATGACCGGCGGCACCGTCGTCGTGCTGGGCGACACCGGCCGCAACTTCGCGGCGGGCATGTCGGGCGGCGTGGCGTACGTCTACGATCCGAAGGGCGAGTTCGAGCAGAAGTGCAATACCGCGATGGTGGCACTGGAGAGCGTGCAGTCGACCAAGGAACAGAGCGACAAGGCCAGCTGGCACAGCCAGACCCGCAACGGCGAGCGCGAGTCGGACGAAGCGATCCTGAAGCGCCTGATCGAGCGTCACTTCAAGCACACCGGATCGACCCGTGCGCGCAACCTGCTGGACGACTGGGCCAACAGCCGCAGCAAGTTCGTCAAGGTCTTCCCGACCGAGTACAAGCGCGCGCTGGAAGAGATGCACAACAGCAGCATGGAAGAAGCCAACGACAAGATCGAACTGGCTGCCTGATGCCGCAACGGCTGCGTGCCTGCTGAACTTGGGCCCCCGCCTGCGCGGGGGCGACGGAACAAACTTAGCGTTCATTATCACCGTTAGCGTTTGAACGTCGTTCCCGCGGAGGCGGGAATCCAAGTTGAGTGACCGAAGCCACGCGCTTCGCATCTCTTTAGACCGAACCGAAAACGATAGGAATACAAATGGGTAAGATCACCGGCTTCATGGAATTTCAGCGCCAGGAAGAAGACCACCTGGAACCCGCTGCCCGTCTCAAGAACTACAAGGAATTCTCGATCACCCTGACCGACGCGCAAGCGAAGGTACAAGGTGCGCGCTGCATGGATTGCGGCATCCCGTTCTGCAACACCGGCTGCCCCGTCAACAACCAGATCCCCGACTGGAACGACCTGGTTTATCACGGCAATTACCGCTACGCCGTCGACAACCTGCACTCGACGAACAACTTCCCGGAATTCACGGGCCGCATCTGCCCGGCACCGTGCGAATCCGCCTGCACGCTCGGCATCAACAACGAACCGGTCGGCATCAAGTCGATCGAGCGCAAGATCGCCGACGCCGGCTGGGAACACGGCTGGATCGTCCCGCAACCGGCTGCCAATAAAACCGGCAAGAAGGTCGCGATCGTCGGTTCCGGCCCCGCGGGCCTGGCCGCCGCCCAGCAGCTGGCGCGCGCCGGCCACGACGTGACGGTGTTCGAGAAGAGCGACCGCATCGGCGGCCTGCTGCGCTACGGCATCCCCGACTTCAAGATGGAGAAAGACCTGATCGACCGCCGCGTCGAGCAGATGAAGGCCGAGGGCGTGACCTTCCGCACCTCGACCCTGATCGGCAAGGACTTCCCGGCCGCCGTCAGCAACATGGCGCGCGACACCATCTTCCCGGAAGACCTGGCGAAAGACTTCGACGCCGTCATCATGGCCGGTGGCGCCGAGCAGCCGCGCGACCTGCCGGTCCCGGGCCGCGACCTGAAGGGCGTCCATTTCGCGATGGACTTCCTGCCGCAGCAGAACCGCGTCAACGCCGGCGACAAGGTCAAGGACCAGATCAAGGCCACCGGCAAGCACGTGATCGTGATCGGCGGCGGCGACACCGGCTCCGACTGCGTGGGCACGTCGAACCGCCACGGCGCCGCATCCGTGACCCAGTTCGAACTGATGCCGATGCCGCCGGAGCAGGAAAACAAGCCGCTCGTGTGGCCGTACTGGCCGACCAAGCTGCGCACGTCGTCGTCGCACGAAGAGGGCTGCGAGCGCGACTTCGCCGTCGCCACCAAGCGCTTCGAAGGCAAGGGCGGCAAAGTGGAAAAAGTGATCGCCTGCCGCGTCGAGTGGAAAGACGGCAAGATGGTCGAAGTGGCCGGTTCGGAATTCGAACTGAAAGCCGACCTCGTGCTGCTGGCGATGGGCTTCGTCTCGCCGGTGCAGCAGGTGCTGGACGCGTTCGGCGTGCAGAAGGATGCGCGCGGCAACGCCCGCGCCACGACGGATGGCGACGTGTGCTACCAGACGTCGGTGCCGAAGGTCTTCACGGCCGGCGACATGCGCCGCGGCCAGTCGCTCGTCGTGTGGGCGATCCGCGAAGGCCGCCAGTGCGCCCGCTCGGTTGACGAATTCCTGATGGGATCGTCGGTACTGCCGCGCTGATCGCCGACCGGCGCGCTCGACCCCGGACACCCTGCAACGCTTCGGCTTGCAGGGTGTTTTTATTTTGATATTATTGTTCGACTAACGAACGTATTCCTTTCGAAGTGGCCACCATGGAGGCGTATGCATCCCATGCAGCGGACCGCCAACCGGCGCGCAATGGCGATTGCGCTACTGCTTCATCTGTTGTTGTTGCTCGCCCTCCTGCGCTGGCGGTCCCGGCCGCCCGAACCATCCGTGCCCCCGGTGCGCAGCACGGTCGTCATGATCAGGCTGCCCAAGCCGCCGGTAAAAAAGATCCCCAAACCCGCCGCTGCCGGCATCAAGCTCGCCGCGCGTCCCAGCGTCGGGTTGCCGACCGCCAGGACGATCGAACGCCAGCTGGCGACCGCGCCCAAGCTCGACGTCGAGCCCCAGTTGAGCCGCATCGCGGTGACTGCCCCGCTTCCGAACCTGGCGGCGATCGACGTCGCGGCGACGACGGTCGGCACCGGCGGCACCGGTAGCGCGGGGGCCGGCGCCGGATCGACCGGCAGCGGCAGCGGCGGCACCGGCAACCTGTTCGAGGAATGCGCGGACGCGCCCGGCCGGCCGATGGTGGCCGACGTGTATCGCCTGCCGTCGCGGACCGACTCGGTGGCGGCGATGCGCCAGCGTACGCCGGTCAAGCGCGTGTGCCTGTCCCAGCTCGACATCACGCCGCGCTCGTTCCGCGAGGGCTTCCCGGGCCTGGGCACGTTGGTCGAATGGTTCGGCCTCGACATCCGTTTTAACGTCAATATCGCCCAGGCCGGCACGTGGGACCTGGCGCTGGTGTCCGACGACGGCGCGATCCTCAGCATCGACGATGCGGACGTCATCGACAACGACGGCGTGCACGGACCGACGGCGCGGCTCGCGCGCGTCAGGCTGCCCGGCGGCGTCCGTCATTTCCGCGTGCGCTACTTCCAGGGGCCGCGCGAGCAGATCGCACTCGTCCTGGTATGGAGAAAGCAGGGGGAGAAGGACTTCGACTACATTCCCGGCAGCCTCCTCGGCCGTTCCGCCATGCCAGCCCGATGAAACTGCTAGCATGCGGTTTCTGACCAATTCATGGAGACAACGGATGGATATCGGCTACGTGGGCCTGGGCGGCATGGGACATGCCATGGCCAGCAACCTGATTAGTAAAGGCCACACGCTGCGCGTCTGGAACCGCTCGCCGGGCAAGGCGGCCGACCTCGTCGCGCAAGGTGCGATGCGCGTCGACCATCCCGGCCAGGCGGTCGCCAGCGACGGCATCGTGTTCACGATGGTGGCGGATGACGCCGCGCTGGACCAGGTCGTCGGCGGGCCGGACGGCATCGCCGCCAGGCTGGGGCCGGGCGGCATCCACGTGTCGATGAGCACGGTCTCTCCCGAGACGACGCAACGCCTCGCCGCCCTGCACGCCGAGCGCGGCGCCGCGTTCATCGCGGCGCCCGTGTTCGGCCGTCCGGTCGCGGCGGCGTCCGCCATGCTGTTCATCCTGTGCGCAGGTGACGCCGCCGCGCGCGCACGCGTGCTGCCGCTGCTCGCGACGATGGGCCAGCGCGTGTTCGAGCTGGGCCCCGACCCCGTGTCCGCCAGCATCGTCAAACTGGGCGGCAATTTCATGATCATGGGCGTCATCGAGGCGATGGCGGAAGCGGCGACCCTGTGCGAAAAATACGGCGTGCCGCGCACGGCCATGATGGACGTGATGACGCAATCCATTTTCGCGACGCCCTTGTACGTCAACTACGGCAAGTTGATCGCGCAGCACGACTACGCCAATCCCGGTTTCAAATTGTCGCTGGGGCTCAAGGATGCGAAGCTCGTGCTGGGCGCCGCCAGCAACGCGCGCGTGCCGATGCCGCTGGCCAGCATGATGCACGACCGTTTTCTGTCCGCGCTGGCGAAGGATCGCGGCGAGCTCGATTGGACCGCGGCCGCGCTGAACGTGTCGGAAGAGGCGGGGCTACGTTCTCCACTTTCGCGGCCATAGTTTCCCGATACGGGCAGCCAGCCTGTCACATCCGCGGGCGTCGATCACATCGGCGCCCGTTTTTTTTTGCGAGCCATCAAGCCCCGTTCAGTTCAATCACGCGACGATACGGCCTTGCGCAAAGTAAATCTTTACGACAAGATTGTTAAAAAAGGAAACATATGGCAATTGTCGGCTTCATCGTCAAGGGGGACAGGACGTCGCACGGCGGTCAGGTGGTCGAATGCACCTCGCGTCGCTCGATCGACGGCCTGCTGGTGGCGCGGGTCGGCGATCTGGTCTGGTGCCCACGTTGCAACCGCATGACAAAGATCGTTACCAGCCGCTTTCCGCAGGTAACGGACAACGGCGTACCGAGTGCCTTCGACCTGGACACGACGGACTGCGGTGCGGTGCTCTACTCGCGGCACAACAATCATGCGGGTTATGGCTCCAACGACGCTCCCGCAAGCAGTCCGGCAACCGCGCAGGCGGCAGCGCCCGCGCCGCGCAGCACGGAGGAAGCGGCAAACGTCCAGGAGCATTTCGTCCTTCGCGCGGATGGCACAGGAAAGGAGCTTGCTGGCGTGAAGTACACGCTGCGTACTGCCGACGGGCGGGAGATCGAGGGGGAAACGGATGAGCATGGGCGTACCGGCGTGGTATGGACCGATAGCCCCGAAGGAATGCAGCTCGTGCTGGGCATGGTGAACGATGCCGGCGACGACCCCTACCATTATTCGGAAACGATCACGGACACCCTCTGACCATGCCGGACGATCAGACCAAACCCCGGCGGCGCGTCGTCGGACGCTCGAAAACACATGCGGGATCGCACGGCAAGACGCTGGTCCTTTCGAATCCGCTGGACCGCGGCTACCTGTGCCAGAAAATGTGCGGGTGCAATGCCGGGACGACGATACTTAACACGCTCGGGCACGAACTGAAACAGCGCTGCACGACCGCGCGGATCTGGGCGGACGAGGAAATCAACCAGCTGGTCTGGCGTTACAAGGCCGAGGTTGGATTCAGCATGAAGACGAATCCGCCCAAGCCGCTGATGAGCATCGAGCAACCGAACCGGCCGAGCCGCTTCCCGCTCGGACGTGCGATGGGCGAGGGATTGTTCAAACGCGATCTGGAAGGCCGGCCGCAAAAAGGACTGCTGCGCATACCCGATTGCATCATCCTGAACGCCACTGGCGCGGAACTCGCGGCGATGCGGGCGAGTGGAAAAATCGACTGGGAGCGCTTGATACCGGTGAAGCAGAATATTGAAATCGTTCTTGAAATTAAGTTCGCTGGCGATAACCTCAAGCGAAGCCAAAAACTTGCATATCAAGAAATTGCTGGAAGAGAGCGCTTCAGGATACTAAAAATAAGTGACTGCGATTGTGGGAGGAAGCGCCCTGAACCTGCTACCGAGCCGGTACGAGTTCCTGTGATAACACCAATGAAACGTGAATCAGAGGACGTACGGCGCTGGTATCAGCTTTTGCCGCCTCAGCCGTCGCCAGCACCACCTCCACAGCCACAAATGCCTCAATATGGCCCAGCGGAGGTATCGAGCGAACATCGCACCCTTGCCGCGTATTTGAAAGAGCATCCCGGCAAGACCGGGGTGGTACTGGTGGGTGCGATTCTACTGCTCATCCCAGCAACGCGCGCGCTCATCGTTGGGGTCGCTGGCGCAACGCTGCTCGTCACGTCAACAGTTGCGAACGCCGCACCAAACCAGAAGAAAAAGGAAACAAAATGACGATCAGTACCGAACTCGAAAAAATCGAATCATTGCGGTCGGATTTCGAGTACATCGATGGCGATACCGATGGGATTGTCATGACCGTCGGTTTTGTTGCTTCTTTCTATTTCTGGGGCGGGCATACTACAACCACACGACTAGCCTTGGCCGAATGCTTCGATGCTTACAAAGAAGCGTACGGTGCCAGTCTCAAGTGGGCACGCGACCCTGACAGTTGGGATGCGATTAAGCTATCGAAGATTACGTCCTCTTCGTTTCGAGATTACATCAAACTGTTGGATGAAGACGACTGTATTGAATGGTATGAATCATCAGGCAATGATCCGGATGAAGTTGGCGATTATGTCGTCAGTTGTCTGACAGAGCGCGGCTGGCAAGAACAGCACATTTCGTGTTTTCAATTTCAAGTCCCGTTTGCACATGCATTTGAGACGGAAAAATGGGAAGTCCTAAAAAGTTTATTAGCGCGATGTGTCGAACGTCTCGTTCCATTTCACGGCGTTGCCGGGTTGGCTGCGGCGACCATCGAACAGGGAGAAGATTGGGAACCTGAAGCTCTGGATTTGGCGACCCGTTATCGTGCACTATCTATCGAAGACATGGTGGCCGACTTACCCCATGCACCGGATGGCTTGAAAGGGATTAATTGGCTCACCTTCGTCGGTGATCTCCTTACCGAACGCCTCGGCGGCCCGAAGGCATTCGCCACATATTGCCAACGATTTAACGTCCATCCAGAGCGATATGCAAATGGCTTCATCATCCGCGCCGGTGACACGCCGCAGCTCGGCCCGGTTGACGAACCGCCGCCGGAAGCCTACGTACGCGCCAACGCGGCGATACGCCCACTCCGCAACGGCAAGTACGAATCGATGGGCAGCGGCTCCATCGACGGTGAACTGCGTTTCAATCGATGCACGTCCGACCTCTGGATACGCCGCTTCGACGGCCCGGGCATCTGGCCGCCGGCATCCTTTGCCGGACTGCCGCGCGGTCCGGTCGGCACCGAGCCTGCGAAGAAAGTGCGGATCGAAACCGGAAAACCATGCGTTGTTCATGGCCGCTACCGCAAGTACCCGCTGGAGCCGGCGCAACCCGGCGACGGCGCCGACGACATTCGCGGCCCGATGGTCGTCCTTCTGCCCGGCGATCTCGCCCCGTTCCACGTCACGCTCGGCCCGCACGGCGAATTCGTGAGCCGTGAAGTCGCCACGTGGGAACTGGTCGCTGAATTGTGATGGTGCAAAATAGTGTCGGAAGAGGCGGGCCTGCGCAGTTGATCGTGCGCCGATCACTCGTGCGCCGGCGTCGCATCCGGCTCGATGACGAGCAGATCGCCGTCCAGCCGAGCCGTCGTGCCGAGGTCGCGGCACAGTGCCTGCATGCGGGTATCGATCCACGTGCGCTGCGTATGGCCGGCCGGCGCCGCGCGGCCCTGGCGGATGAATATGGGGTGCAGCACGATGCGGCGCAGCGCGTCGGCGCCCAGCTGCACCTCGAACAGCAGTTGATGGTCGTTGCGCAGGTCCGGATCGACGGCGTAGTCGTCGACGAGGTCGCCGGCCGCGTACAAGATCGGCCAGCCCCGGTACAGCTCGATGCCGTGGAAGACGTGGGCGCTGTGGCCGTAGACGATCTTCCAGCCGATGTCGATCGCGGCGTGCGCCAGGCGGCGCAGGTGCGGGCCGGGCGCCGTCACCCTGTTCGGCCCCCAGTGCAGCGACAGGATGGGCCAGCGCACGCCGGCCGCGCGCAGGGGCGCGAGCGCGCGTGCGAAGGCGTCGATGGCGGCCGCCTCGTCGTGCAGGTCCAGCCAGGCGATGCCGGGATGGTCGTCCGTGGCGGCGAAATCGTCCTGATGGTCGCAGAACGCCGCCATGCCGACCAATACGTCGCCGCAGGGCACGACGGCCGGCGACTGCGCCCAATCCAGGTCGGGGCCGGCGCCCGTGTGGGCGATGCCGTGCGCGTCCAGGATGCGCAGGGTGTCGGCCAGGCCCTGCACGTCGTAGTCGAGGCTGTGGTTGTTCGCCAGGCTGACGAGCCGGATGCCGGCGTCCAGCAGCGCCTGGCCGGCCTCGGGCAGGGCGGCGAAGTAATATGCCTTGGGGGCGCCGTGCCAGCGCCCGGTGCTGTCAGTGAGTGCACACTCCAGGTTGACGATGGCGAGGTCGGCGGCGCGCAGCAGGGGAGACACGGCGTCCAGCGGCGCGTGGATGCCGTCGCGCCGCATGACGTCGCGCACGTGGCGGCCCAGCATGGCGTCGCCGCCGAACATGAGGCGCAGGTCGGCGGCCATTTTAGTGGCGCGGGAACTGCCCGGTGAACCAGTCGGACGCCTGTCGCGCCACCTCTTCCAGCGTGCCCGGTTCTTCGAACAGGTGCGTCGCGCCGGGCACGATCACCAGCCGTTTCATGCAGCCCAGTTCCGCATAAGCCTGCCGGTTCAGGGCGATGACGGGTTCGTCGGCGCCGCCCACGATCAACAGGGTGGGCGCTTCGACGGCGCGCAGCGCGTCGACGCCGGCCAGGTCCGGCCGCCCGCCGCGCGAGACGACGGCCGCGACGGGCACCGCCGGATCGGCCGCCAGTTGCAGTGCGGCGGCCGCGCCCGTGCTGGCGCCGAACAGGCCGAGGGGCAGGGCCAGCGTCGCTTCCTGTGCGCCCAGCCAGGCGGCGGCCGTGCGCAAGCGGTGCGTGAGCAGGGCAATGTCGAAGCGGTTGTGGTATTGCCGGTCCTCGCCCGGCGTGAGCAGGTCCAGCAGCAGGGTGCCGATGCCGGCGTCGCGCAGCACGTGCGCCACATGGTTGTTGCGCGGACTGAGCCGGCTGCTGCCGCTGCCGTGCGCGAACAGGACGATACCCAGCGCGCCGTGCGGCAGTTCGAGCATGCCTTCCATCGTCGCCGCGCCGCTGTCGATGTGGACCAGGGATTTCATGATCGTTGGACCGCCACGACGGGCAAAAATTCGCCGCCCGATTGTTAAACATGGCAGGTGCCGCACCGTTTTGAAGACCGGGATCGTCCCGTTCCCGGCGCCAGGGACATGCCTTCCCGGCGGTGGCCGCGAGCCCGGAGGCGCGACTCTCGAACGCGGGTTTCCACGTGGAATTTGTTACGATATTTTAATGATGCGAAACAATGGGCGTATGCATAAGTTAGTAAAAACAAGCACTTATGTTCAAAAATATCTGACTCATGATTTATTAATGTTGTAATATCACGTCGATAACATGGCTGGAATTCGGCCGTGTCCTGCAGGCCTTGCCGTTTCTGCACTACAATACGGGATTCTCCAAATACCAATATTCACTGTGTCCAACCTCGTCGAAATCCGCGATCTGCATTTTTCGTATGGCGATCGCCCGATCCTGCAGAACCTGAGCATGGACTTCCCGCGCGGCAAGCTGATTGCCGTCATGGGCGGCTCCGGTTCGGGCAAGACGACGGTGCTGCGTCTGATCGGCGGGCAGATCAAGGCCCAGCGCGGGACCGTCGCGGTGAATGGCGAGATCGTGAACCAGCTCGATACGGACGGCCTGTATCGCCTGCGCCGCAAGATGGGCATGCTGTTCCAGTTCGGCGCCCTGTTCACCGACCTGACCGTGTTCGAGAACGTCGCCTTCCCGCTGCGCGAGCACACGGACCTGCCGGAGGAACTGATCCGCGACCTGGTGCTGATGCGCCTGAACGCCGTCGGCCTGCGCAATGCGGCCAATCTGAAGCCGAACGAGATCTCGGGCGGCATGGCGCGCCGCGTGGCGCTCGCGCGCGCCGTCGCGCTCGACCCCGCCCTGATCATGTACGACGAACCGTTCGCCGGCCTCGACCCGATTTCGATGGGCGTGACCGCGAACCTGATCCGCAACCTGAACGACGCGCTCGGCTCGACGTCGATCGTCGTCTCGCACGACGTGAACGAGACCTTCATGATCGCCGATTATGTGTATTTCCTGTCCGCCGGCAGGATCGTCGCCGCGGGCACGCCGGACGAGATGCGCCGCTCGGCCGACCCGTACGTCAAACAGTTCGTGAATGCCGAGCCGGACGGGCCCGTGCCGTTCCACTATCCCGGCAAGTCGCTGGCCGAAGACCTGGGCCTCGGAGGCAAGCGATGACCAATTTCCTGGCAGCCATCGGCGGCTTCGTCCTCGATACCTTTGCCCGCGTCGGCTTCGTCACGCGCTCGTTCTTCGGCCTGGCCGCCAAGGCGCCCGGCGCGCTGCGCCGTCCGGCGCTGATTTCGGAACAGGTCCACTTCATCGGCAATTATTCGCTGCTGATCATCACGGTGTCCGGCCTGTTCGTCGGCATGGTGCTGGCCCTGCAGGGGTATTACACGCTGAGCCAGTTCGGCGCCGAGGAAAAGCTGGGCCAGCTCGTGGCGCTGTCGCTGCTGCGCGAACTCGGTCCGGTCGTGACGGCGCTGCTGTTCGCCGGCCGCGCCGGCACGTCGCTGACGGCGGAAATCGGCCTCATGAAGGCGGGCGAGCAATTGACCGCGATGGAAATGATGGCCGTCAACCCGATCCAGCGCGTGCTGGCGCCCCGTTTCTGGGCCGGCCTGGTCGCCATGCCGGTGCTGGCCGCCGTGTTCTCCGCCGTCGGCGTGATCGGCGGCTACCTGGTCGGCGTGCAGCTGATCGGCGTGGACGAGGGCGCGTTCTGGTCGCAGATGCAGGCGAACATCGACGTGCGTCGCGACATCCTGAACGGGGTCATCAAGAGCTTCGTGTTCGGCATGGCCGTGACGTTCACGGCGCTGTTCCAGGGCTATGAAGCGCAGCCGACGCCGGAAGGCGTGTCGCGCGCCACCACGCGGACCGTCGTGATCGCGTCGCTGATGGTGCTGGGGCTGGACTTCATCATGACCGCCTTGATGTTCAACAAGTAATCTGAATAGTTGGGAAAATTTATGCATCGTAAATCCATTGACGTCTGGGTCGGCCTTTTTGTCCTGTTGGGTGCGTTAGCGCTCCTTTTCCTTGCACTCAAAGCCGGTAACATGAGCACGATTTCGTTCAGCAAGACCTATGCGATCACGGGCCGGTTCGACAATATCGGCGGCCTCAAGCCGCAATCGCCGGTCAAGAGCGCGGGTGTGGTCGTGGGCCGCGTGGGCGCCATCGCCTTCGACGACAAGACTTTCCAGGCCCTCGTGCGCCTCGATTTGAACCCTGCTTACAAGTTTCCGAAAGACAGTTCCCTGAAGATCCTGACGTCGGGTCTGCTGGGTGAGCAATACATCGGCATCGAAGCCGGCGGCGACACGAACAATCTCGTCGAAGGCGACCGCATCACCCGTACGCAGTCGGCCGCAGTGCTCGAAGACTTGATCAATCAATTTATTTATAGCAAGGCAGCCGAAGGAAAGGACAGTAGCAAATGATGAACCGCAATGACTCCGCCCCGCCGCGCACGCGCACCGGCCTGGCGCTGGCACTCGGTGCAGCCGTACTGTTGAGCGGCTGCGCGACGACCGCCAATCCCAAGGACCCGTTCGAGAAGTTCAACCGCGCCATGTTCAGCTTCAACGACTCGGTCGACCGCGTCGCCCTGAAGCCGGCCGCCACCGCGTACAAGAACGTCACCCCGATCTTCGTGCAAACGGGCGTGAACAATTTCTTCGGTAACTTGACGGACCTGTGGAGCTCGCTGAACAATTTCGCCCAGCTCAAGGGCAAGGACGGCCTGAACGATTTCATGCGTTTTGCCGTCAACTCGACCCTCGGCCTGGTCGGCGTGCTCGACATCGCCACCCCGGCCGGCATGCGCAAGCATAACGAGGACTTCGGCCAGACCCTCGGTTTCTGGGGCGTGCCGAGCGGTCCGTACTTGATGTTGCCGTTGCTGGGCCCATCTACGGTGCGTGACACCGCGGCCTTGCCGGGCGACTGGTGGGGCGACCCGTGGACCCACGTGAACGATGTGCCGTGGCGTACCGGCGGCGTCGTCCTGCGCGCGGTCGACCAGCGCGCCAGCGTGCTGGACGCGTCGAACCTGCTGGAAGACGCCGCCCTCGACCGCTACGAGTTCATCCGTGACGGCTATATGCAGCGCCGCAGCAGCAAGGTGCTCGACACGGACAAGGCGCAAGAGCGCGCCGACAAGGTCCACGAAAAGCTGGAAAAGGTTCAGGAGAAGGTCGAGTCGAAGCTGGGCGTGAAGCTGGGCCCGAAACCGGCCCCGGAAGACGGTGCGGACGAGCCCGCAACCGCGCCGGAGACGGGTTCGGCGCCGAATAATCCGCCTGTGCCGGCGCCCGTGTCATCCGAACCGGTCCGGAAATAGTTAACTACGGTACAGCCAGGCCGTCCGCGCACTACGCGGGACCGCCGGGTCAGACCCAACCCAATAAAGGAAGCGTATGAAGCCCATCGCAAAACTGATCGTGACCGCCGCCGCCGTGGCCATGTCCACCGCCGTTCTCGTGGCGCCGGCCCGTGCCGCCGTCGAAGCACCGGACGCGCTCGTCAAGCGCGTCAGCACCGACGTCATCGACAGCGTCAAGGCCGACAAGGACATCCAGGCCGGCAATACCCACAAGATCATGGATCTGGTGAACTCCAAGATCCTGCCGTACGTGGACTCGGACAAGATGACCGCCCAGGCCGCAGGCCGCTTCTGGCGCCAGGCGACGCCGGCGCAGCAGAAGCAGCTGGCGGAAGAATTCCGCACGCTGCTCGTGTACACCTACGCCGGCGCGCTGTCGCAGATCAAGAATGAAACCATCGAGTTCAAGCCGTTCCGCGCCGACCCGGCCGACACGGAAGTCGAGGTGAAATCGCAGGTCAACCTGACCCGCGGCGAGCCGATCACCCTGAACTACCGCCTGTCCAAGGGCCCGCAGGGCTGGAAGATCTTCGACCTGAACGTGCTGGGCGCCTGGCTGGTCGAGACCTACAAGAGCACCTTCGCGTCGGAAATCGGCAAGAACGGCATCGATGGCCTGATCAAGAAGCTGCACGACCGCAACGAGCAGCTGGCCAACAAGCCGCTGGCCAAGGCGGCGCAAAAGTAAGCATGGCGGAAGCGAACCCCATGCTCTCGCTCGACGCCCTGACGTTCGGCAACGCGGAAGCGGCGCTGGCGCAGGGCTGCGCGGCCGTGTCCGCCGGCGAAACCGTGTTCGACCTCGGCGGCGTCAAGGCCGCCGACTCCTCGGCCCTGGCCCTGATGCTGGCGTGGCAACGCCGCGCACAGGAGCAGGGGCGCAGCCTCAAGTTCATCAATGTGCCGGCCAACGTCGATGCGTTGGCAAAGTTGTACGGCGTCGACGGACTTCTCGGCCGGGCCTGATCACGCACCGATGCCGTGGGCGGCGTGTCCGTTACGCGATCGTTACGCGTGGGCGGAGGCCGCCCACCCTACGGTCCGTGACATCGGGGCTCGCCGAGCCCACGCGAACGCCGGCATGACGCCGGCGTCCGCAAACATGCCATGTCCGGTTGGATATGGCATTTTCTTCTATAATGGCCCGTTTCCCCCGCACGGTTCCGTCCTTTCGGATTCCCAACGCATGACAGCAGCCATCCAGATCGACAGCGTCGAGAAAAGCTACAAGGGCTTCAAGGCCCTCAAGGGCGTTTCATTGAACATCGAGCAAGGCGAGTTCTTCGGCCTGCTCGGACCGAACGGCGCCGGCAAGACCACCCTGATTTCGACCATCGCCGGCCTGATCCGCCCGGACGTGGGCAGCGTGCGCATCCACGGCCATGACGTCGTCAAGGATTTCCGTGCCGCCCGCATGGCGCTGGGCGTCGTACCGCAGGAACTCGTGTTCGATCCGTTCTTCACCGTGCGCGAAACCCTGCGCCTGCAGTCCGGCTACTTCGGCCTCAAGAACAACGACGCCTGGATCGACGAGGTGATGGAAAACCTCGACCTGACGCCCAAGGCGGACGTCAACATGCGCGCGCTGTCCGGCGGCATGAAGCGCCGCGTCCTCGTCGCCCAGGCCCTCGTGCATAAACCGCCCGTGATCGTGCTGGACGAGCCGACGGCCGGCGTCGACGTCGAACTGCGCCAGACCTTGTGGAAGTTCATCTCGCGCCTGAACCGCGAGGGACACACGGTCGTCCTGACGACGCACTACCTGGAAGAAGCGCAGGCCATGTGCCAGCGCGTCGCCATGCTCAAGACCGGCAACGTCGTCGCGCTGGACACGATGTCGCAGCTGCTGCGCCGCGTGTCCGGCTCGTCGCTCGTCGTGCACCTCAAGCACGGCACCCTGCCGGACGGCCTGCGCCACCTCGTCGCGCACAACGAACACGACGAGGGCAAGAACAACGGCGGCAACACGTACACGCTGCGCGTCAACGAGTACGGCGAAGTGGAAGGCATCCTCGCGCGCCTGCGCGAATCCGGCGCCGAAATCGACGAGATGCAGCTGCAACAGGCCGACCTGGAAGACATTTTTATCCAGATCATGGAAGGCGCATCTCAAGCTGGAGCATCGGTACGATGAATCTGTTCTCCGTGGGCTTCAAGACCCTGTTTTTTAAAGAAATCCTGCGCTTCTGGAAGGTCGCGACGCAGACCATCGCCGCGCCCGTCGTCAGCGCGATGCTGTATCTGCTGATCTTCGGCCACGTGCTGGACGGCCGCGTGCAGATGCTCGACGGCGTGAGCTACACGTCGTTCCTCGTGCCCGGCCTCGTGATGATGAGCGTGCTGCAGAACGCGTTCGCCAACTCGTCGTCCTCGCTGATCCAATCGAAAATCACGGGCAACCTCGTGTTCATCCTGCTGCCGCCGCTGTCGCACGTCGAGATCCTGTCGGCCTACGTGGTGGCCTCCGTCGTGCGCGGGCTGGCCGTCGGTTTCGGCGTGTTCATCATCACGGCGTGGTTCGCGCACCTGAGTTTCGTGGCGCCGCTGTGGATCGTCGTGTTCGCGCTGCTGGGCGCCGGCATCCTGGGCACGCTCGGCGTCATCGCCGGCATCTGGGCGGAAAAATTCGACCAGCTGGCCGCGTTCCAGAACTTTTTGATCACGCCTGCAACATTTTTGGCCGGTGTGTTCTATTCCATTAAGAAACTTCCGCCGTTCTGGCTGGCGGTCTCGCATTTCAACCCGTTCTTTTATATGATTGACGGGTTCCGCTATGGTTTCTTCGGCCAGTCCGACGTGTCGCCCTGGACCAGCCTGGCCATCGTCGCCGTCTTCTTCGTGGCCCTGGCCGCTATCGCAATCAATCTGCTTCGCCGCGGCTACAAGCTGCGCCACTGACAAAACATGGTTACTACACCCGAACTCATCCACGGCTACATCCAAAACGGCCTGGCGTGCACCCACCTGGAAGTCGAGGGCGACGGCCAGCATTTCAGCGCCGTCATCGTCTCGCCCGCATTCGCCGGCAAGAGCCGCATCCAGCGCCACCAGATCGTCTATGCCGCACTGGGCGACCGCATGCGCGAAGAAATCCACGCGCTGTCGATGAAGACGCTGACCCCTGAAGAGTACCAAGGATAAGCATGGACAAGCTCCAGATCGTCGGCGGCAAGCGCCTGAACGGTGACATCCCCATCTCGGGCGCCAAGAACGCGGCGCTCCCGATCCTGTGCGCGGGCCTGTTGACGGCCGGCGACCTGCGCCTGTCGAACGTGCCGCGCCTGCACGACGTGCGCACGATGCTGCGCCTGCTCGAACAGACCGGCCTGAAAGTCACGCAGGACGACGAGAACGTCGTGCTGAACGGCGCCGCCATCGACACCCTCGTCGCACCGTACGAGCTGGTCAAGACGATGCGCGCGTCCATCCTCGTGCTGGGCCCGATGCTGGCGCGCTTCGGCGAAGCCAAGGTGTCGCTGCCGGGCGGCTGCGCGATCGGTTCGCGTCCCGTCGACCAGCACATCAAGGGCCTGCGCCAGATGGGTGCCGACATCACGATCGAGGGCGGCTACATCTACGCGAAAGCGACCCGCCTCAAGGGCGCGCGCATCCACACCGACATGATCACCGTGACCGGCACGGAAAACCTGCTGATGGCCGCCACGCTGGCCGATGGCGAGACGATCCTGGAAAACGCCGCGCGCGAGCCGGAAGTGACGGACCTCGCGAACATGCTGGTCGCGATGGGCGCCAGAATCGACGGCATCGGCACCGACCGCCTCGTGATCCAGGGCGTCGACAGCCTGCACGGCACCGAGCACTCGGTGATCTCGGACCGCATCGAAGCGGCTACTTTTCTCTGCGCCGTGGCGGCGACGGGCGGCGACATCCGCATCACCCGCACCCGCACCGACATCTTCGACGCGGGCCTCGACAAGCTGCGCGAGATGGGCGTTGCGCTCACCATCGAAGGCGACAGCATCCGCGCGCGCATGGACGCCAGGCCGCAGCCGGTCTCGTTCCGCACCACGGAATACCCGGGCTTCCCGACCGACATGCAGGCGCAGTTCATGGCCGTGAACACGATCGCGAACGGCCCGAGCCGCGTCACCGAAACCATCTTCGAGAACCGCTTCATGCACGTGCAGGAAATGAACCGCCTGGGCGCGCAGATCTCCACCGAGGGCAACACGGCCTTCATCAAGGGCGTCGACCGCCTCGTCGGCGCGCCCGTGATGGCGACCGACCTGCGCGCCTCGGCTTCGCTGGTGATCGCCGGCCTGGCCGCCGAGGGCACGACCCTCGTCGACCGCATCTATCACCTCGACCGCGGGTATGACCGGATGGAGGCGAAGTTGTCGGCGGTGGGGGCGGACATCGTCCGGATCAAATAAAGACAAGAACAGGGACGACCGCGCTCTCAACCCACGTCGTCCCCGCGCAGGCGGGGACCCAATTTTGCAAGCGCTAACGAAACGCAAACAGCACTTGGGTTCCCGCCTCCGCGGGAACGACGGTGTAGGGCGCGGGTCCAAAACTAACGCAGTCACATGAACGACACCACTCAGGACAGCTCCCAGCTGATCCTCGCCCTCTCGAAGGGCCGCATTTTCGAAGACACGCTGCCGCTGCTGGCCGCGGCCGGCATCGAGGTACTGGAAAATCCGGAAACCTCGCGCAAGCTGATCCTCGCCACCAACGACCCCGGCGTGCGCGTGCTGATCGTGCGCGCCACCGACGTGCCGACCTATGTCCAGCATGGCGCCGCCGACTTCGGCGTCGCCGGCAAGGACGTGCTGCTCGAGCATGGCGGCGAAGGCCTGTACCAGCCGATCGACCTCAAAATCGCCTGCTGCCGCATGTCCGTGGCCGTCAACGCCGGCTTCGACTACGAGAACGCCGTGCGCCAGGGCGCGCGCCTGCGCGTGGCGACCAAGTTCGTGCACACGGCGCGCGAGCACTTCGCCAAGAAGGGCGTGCACGTCGACCTGATCAAACTGTATGGTTCGATGGAGCTGGCGCCGCTGGTCGGCCTGTCCGACGCCATCGTCGACGTCGTGTCGACGGGCGGCACGCTGCGCGCCAACAACCTGGTCGAAGTCGAAAAGATCATGGAGATCTCGTCGCGCCTCGTCGTCAACCAGGCCGCGCTGAAACTCAAGCGCGAGCGCCTGCAACCGATCATCGACGCGTTCGAACGCGCGTCCAAGCGCGAAGGCTGAACGCTATGTCCATCACGATCCGCAAACTCGATTCCACCGCCGCCGGCTTCCAGCAGACGTTGAACACCCTGCTCGCGTTCGAAGCCGAGACCGACGACGCCATCGAATCGGCCGTGGCGAAGATCCTCGCCGACGTGAAGGCGCGCGGCGACGCCGCCGTGCTGGAATACACGAACAAGTTCGACCGGATTCCCGGCGGCGCAACGAGCATGGCCGCCTTCGACGTCAAACAGGACGAACTGCAGGAAGCATTGGACTCGCTGCCGGAGTCGCAACGCGCCGCGCTGCGCACGGCCGCCGAGCGCATCCGCGTGTTCCACGAGCGCCAGAAGCAGGAACTGAACGGTTTTACCTACACCGAACCTGACGGCACGGTGCTGGGCCAGCGCGTCACGCCGCTGGACCGCGTGGGCATCTACGTCCCGGGCGGCAAGGCCGCGTATCCGTCGTCCGTGCTGATGAACGCGATCCCTGCCAAGGTCGCGGGCGTGCAGGAAATCGTGATGGTCGTGCCGACGCCGGATGGCGTCAAGAACCGCATGGTGCTCGCGGCCGCCGCGATCGCCGGCGTGACCCGCGTGATCACGATCGGCGGCGCGCAAGCCGTCGGCGCGCTCGCTTACGGCACCGCGACGATTCCGCCGGTCGACAAGATCGTCGGCCCGGGCAACGCGTATGTCGCTAGCGCCAAGCGCCGCGTGTTCGGCACGGTCGGCATCGACATGATCGCGGGCCCGTCGGAAATCCTCGTGCTGTGCGACGGCACGACGGACCCGGACTGGGTTGCGATGGACCTGTTCTCGCAGGCCGAGCACGACGAACTGGCGCAGGCCATCCTGCTGTGCCCCGACGCCGACTACATCGCGCAGGTCGAGGCGAGCATCCACAAGTTGCTGCCGACGATGCCGCGCAAGGCGACGATCGCCACGTCGATGACGGACCGCGGCGCCTTGATCAAGGTGCGCGACATGGACGAGGCGTGCGCGATTGCGAATGCCATCGCGGCCGAGCACCTGGAAATCTCCGCCGAGGACCCGCAGCAGTGGGCCGACAAGATCCGCCACGCGGGCGCGATGTTCCTGGGCCGCTTCTCGTCCGAATCGCTGGGCGATTACTGCTGCGGCCCGAACCACGTGCTGCCGACGTCGCGCACGGCGCGCTTTTCGTCGCCGCTGGGCGTGTACGATTTCCAGAAGCGCTCGTCGATCCTGTTCGTGTC
Organism: Massilia sp. Root335; assembly: GCF_001425685.1. GTDB lineage: Bacteria > Pseudomonadota > Gammaproteobacteria > Burkholderiales > Burkholderiaceae_D > Telluria > Telluria luteola. The sequence goes on from NZ_LMCY01000005.1 coordinate 53,092, forward strand.
GCAGGCCGGCGCGCAAACATTGGGCCGCGTCGCGGCCGAACTCGCGTACGGCGAAGGCTTGCAGGCGCACGCGCGCAGCGCGGAGCTGAGGATCGAAGGGAAGAGTCAAACATCATGACGGCCTGGCTCGATCAGGTCTTCTGCGAGGATGCGCTGGCCGGCATGGCGCGCATCCCCGACGGCAGCATCGACCTGATCCTGACGGACCCGCCGTATAATCTCGGCAAGGATTACGGCAACGGCTCGGACCAGCAGAGCGTGGAAGATTACCTCGCCTGGACCGAGCGCTGGATCGATTGCGTGCTGCCGAAGCTGAAAGACAACGGCAGCCTGTACATCTTTCTCACCTGGCGCTTCGCGCCGGAGATCTTCGTCATGCTCAAGCGGCGCATGACGATGATGAACGAGATCATCTGGGACCGCCGCGTCCCTTCGATGGGGGGCAGCACCAGGAGCTACAGCTCGGTGCACGACACCATCGGCTTCTTCGTGAAGCGCAAGGATTATTATTTCGACTTGGACGCCGTACGTATCCCGTACGACGCCCAGACGAAGAAGGCGCGATCGCGCTCGATCTTCGTGGGCGCCAAGTGGCTGGAAGTGGGTTACAACCCGAAGGACTTGTGGAGCGTGTCGCGACTGCATCGCGAACATGCGGAACGGGTCGACCATCCGACGCAGAAACCGCTCGAGATCATCGAGCGCATGGTCAAGGCGTCATGCCCGCCGGGCGGCGTCGTGCTCGACCCGTTCATGGGCAGCGGCACGACGGCGCTGGCCGCCAAACGCCTCGGCCGGCATTTCACCGGTTTCGAACTGAACCCCGCTTACTGCGCGACCATCGCGGAACGTTTGTCCGCCCCCGCGCAGCCGGCCACCAGGAAACGCAAAGGCGTCCGCGCCGACGTTTCAACCACCGCCACCGAAGGAGTGAACCAGGAATGAGCAGGACCAGCATCGACAACCTCATCGCCAACACGATCCGCGAAGACGTCCGGTCCGGCCATGGCTACAACGTCCCGGATTCGAGCGGCTACATCAAGCTGGACGCGATGGAGAATCCGTACCAGCTGCCGGACGCGCTGCGCGCGGAACTGGGCCGGCGCCTGGCCGACGCGGTCCTGAACCGCTATCCGGCGCCGTCGTACACCGGCATCAAGGAACGCATCCGCGCCCGGCTGGGCGTGCCGGCCGGGTTCGACGTCATCCTCGGCAACGGCTCGGACGAGATCATCTCGATTTTGTGCACCGCGACGGCGCGCCAGGATAAACGTGCCGTCGTGCTGGCGCCGATCCCGGCCTTCGTGATGTTCCAGCGCTCGGCCCAGTTCGCGGGCATGGACTTCGTCGGCGTGCCGTTGAAGGCCGACTTCTCGCTCGACCGCGCCGCCATGCTGGCCGCGATCGCCGAGCACAAGCCGAGCCTCGTGTTCCTGGCCTACCCGAACAACCCGACCGGCAACCTGTACGACGAAGCGGACATGATCGCCATCATCGAGGCGCTGGGAGAAAACGGCATCGCCGTCGCCGACGAGGCGTACCACCCGTTCGCCCGCACGAGCTTCATGGACAAGCTGCCGCAGTATCCGAACCTGGTCGTGATGCGCACGCTGTCGAAGCTGGGCCTGGCCGGCATCCGCCTCGGGTATCTGGCCGCGGCGCCCGCCCTGCTGGAGCAGTTCGACAAGGTGCGCCCGCCGTACAACGTCAACGTACTGACCCAGGTGGCGGCGGAATTCGCGCTCGACCACGTGGAAGTGCTGGACGAGCAGGCCGCCCGCCTGAACGAGGCGCGCGCGATTCTCTCCGCCGCGATGGCCGCGCTGCCGGGCGTGACGGTGTTTCCGTCGAGCGCCAATTTCATCACCCTGCGCGTGCCGGACGCCGACAAGACCTGCGCTAAACTGTTCGCGGAACGGGTGTTGATTAAAAATTTGAGTAGAATGCATGAATTGCTGGCCAATTGCATCCGTGTTACGGTCAGCACCCCGGAAGAAAACTCCGTATTCCTGAATGCCCTGAAGGCTTCGCTGCAAGCCTGAACACCGCCGAGCACCTAGCAATGACCCGCACCGCAGAAATCACGCGCAATACGAGCGAGACGCAGATTCGCGTCGCGCTCAACCTGGACGGCACCGGCCGCCAGAAACTCAATACCGGGGTGCCGTTCCTGGACCACATGCTGGACCAGATCGCCCGCCACGGCCTGATCGACCTGGAAGTCGAGGCCGTCGGCGACCTGCACATCGACGACCACCACACCGTCGAGGACACCGGCATCACGCTGGGCATGGCGGTGGCCAAGGCCATCGGCGACAAAAAAGGCATCCGGCGCTACGGCCACGCCTACGTCCCGCTGGACGAGGCGCTGTCGCGCGTCGTGATCGACTTTTCCGGCCGTCCGGGCCTGGAATGGCATGTGCCGTTCACCCGCGCGACGATCGGCCGTTTCGACGTGGATCTCACCATCGAGTTCTTCCGCGGCTTCGTCAACCACGCCGGCGTGACACTGCATGTGGATAACCTGCGCGGCGTGAATGCCCACCACCAGTGCGAGACCGTCTTCAAGGCGTTCGGCCGCGCGCTGCGCATGGCATCCGAGCTGGATGCGCGCGCCGCGGGCACGATCCCGTCGACCAAGGGCAGCCTGTAACGGCACGGATTTCCAGATGACGAACAAGATTGTTGTAATCGATGGCGTAGGCAACCTGCGCTCGGTGGCACAAGCGCTGCGCGCCGTCGCGCCCGAGGCCGATGTGCAGATTTCCAACGACCCGGCCGTGATCGACGCGGCCGACCGCGTCGTGCTGCCGGGCCAGGGCGCGATGCGCGACTGCATGCAGAGCCTGCGCGAATCCGGCGCCGAGGACGCGCTGCTGCGCGCGACCCGCACCCGTCCCGTGATGGGCGTGTGCGTGGGCGAGCAGATGCTGTTCGAGATGAGCGAGGAGGGCGATGCGCCCGGCCTGGGCCTGCTGCCCGGGAAGGTGGTGCGCTTCCAGCTCGACGGCAAACTGCAGGCCGACGGCTCGCGCTTCAAGGTGCCGCAGATGGGCTGGAACCGGGTGCGCCAGTCGCGCGCCCACCCGCTGTGGAACGGCGTGGCCGACAACAGCTATTTCTATTTCGTGCACAGCTATTTCGCGGTGCCGGACGACGCCGCGCACACCATCGGCGAGACCGACTACGGCGCGCCGTACTGCTGTGCGGTCGCCAGGGACAACATCGTCGCCACCCAGTTCCACCCCGAGAAAAGTGCCGCTGCCGGTTTGCAGCTGTACAAGAACTTCGTTCACTGGAATCCGTAATTTCCGCCGTCAACCCGGCCATTAACCTAATCGATACCGACCATGCTGCTGATCCCCGCCATCGACCTGAAAGACGGTCACTGCGTTCGCCTGAAACAAGGCGATATGGACCTCGCCACCGTGTTTTCCGAAGATCCCGCCGAGATGGCGCTGCACTGGCTGAAGAAGGGTGCGCGCCGTCTGCACCTGGTCGATCTGAACGGCGCGTTCGCGGGCAAACCGAAGAACGAAGACGCGATCAAATCGATCCTGCGCGTCGTGCAGGACTACGCCACGGACAATGAACTGGACGAGATCCCCGTCCAGCTGGGCGGCGGCATCCGCGACCTCGACACCATCGAGCGCTACCTGGACGACGGCATCACCTACATCATCGTCGGCACCGCCGCGGTGAAGAACCCGGGCTTCCTGCACGACGCCTGCGGCGCCTTCCCGGGCAGCATCATCGTCGGCCTGGACGCCAAGGACGGCAAGGTCGCGACGGACGGCTGGAGCAAGATGTCCGGCCACGAAGTCATCGACCTCGCGCAGAAATTCGAAGGCTACGGCGTGGAATCGATCGTCTACACCGACATCGGCCGCGACGGCATGATGGGCGGCGTGAACATCGAAGCGACCGTGCGCCTGGCCCAGGCCGTGCGCATCCCGATCATCGCCTCGGGCGGCCTGCACAACCTGGCCGACGTGGAAGCGCTGTGCGCCGTGCAGGACGAGGGCATCGAGGGCGTGATCTGCGGCCGTTCGATCTACGAAGGCACGCTCGACCTGGCCAGCGCGCAGGAACGCGCGGACGCATTGACCGAGGGCGCGCAGGCGTAAAGGCCGCCACCCCTAAAACCGTCGTCCCCGCGAAGGCGGGGACCCAAGTTTTGCGCGCATATCGACTGCGCGTGCAAATTGGGCCCCTGCCTGCGCAGGGGCGACGAGCTAACTTAGTAATCTTATGCTCACAAAACGCATCATCCCCTGCCTGGACGTCACCGGCGGCCGCGTCGTCAAGGGCGTCAACTTCACCGAATTGCGCGACGCCGGCGACCCGGTCGAGATCGCACGCCGCTACAACGAGCAGGGCGCCGACGAACTCACCTTCCTCGACATCACCGCGTCTTCCGACGGCCGCGACCTGATCCTGCCGATCATCGAGGCCGTGGCATCGACCGTGTTCATTCCGCTGACCGTGGGCGGCGGCGTGCGCAAGGTCGAGGACGTGCGCCGGCTGCTGAACGCCGGCGCCGACAAGGTGTCGATGAACACCTCGGCCGTGACCAATCCGCAGCTCGTGTACGACGCCTCGCAGAAGCACGGCTCGCAATGCATCGTCGTCGCCATCGACGCCAAGCAGGTCGCGCCCGGCAAGTGGGAAGTGTTTACCCACGGCGGCCGCAACGCGACCGGCATCGATGCCGTCGAATGGGCCCGCAAGATGGAAAGCCTGGGCGCCGGCGAACTGCTGCTGACCAGCATGGACCGCGACGGCACCAAGTCCGGCTTCGACCTGGGCCTGACGCGTGCCGTATCGGACGCGGTCGGCATCTCCGTGATCGCGTCCGGCGGCGTGGGCGGCCTGCAGGACCTGGCCGACGGCGTACTGAAAGGCCATGCCGACGCCGTGCTGGCCGCCAGCATCTTCCACTATGGGCAGCACACGGTCGGCGAGGCGAAGCGCTTCATGGCGGACCGCGGCATCCCGATGCGCCTCGACTGACTGATGGAACCGACGACCATGGTGACTCCGACCACCCCCCCGACGATCCCGGCCCAACCCTGGCTCAAGAAAGTCCAATGGGACGAGCACGGCCTCGTGCCGGTGATCGCCCAGGAAGCCGGCAGCGGCGACATCCTGATGTTCGCCTGGATGAACCGCGAAGCGCTGGCCAAGACCGTGGAGCTGGGCGAGGCCGTGTACTGGAGCCGCTCGCGCAAGAAGCTGTGGCACAAGGGCGAAGAGTCCGGCCACGTGCAGAAAGTGCTGGAAATCCGCCTCGACTGCGACGAAGACGTGGTGCTGCTGAAGGTCGAGCAGGCCGGCGGCATCGCCTGCCACACCGGCCGCCATTCCTGCTTCTTCCAGAAGTTCGAGGACGGCGACTGGCACAGCGTCGAGCCGGTGCTGCAGGACCCGGACACCATCTATACCAACCCGAAAAAGAAATAGCAGGAATAAATGAGCACGCAACTGGAACGCCTGGCGGCGCTGATCGAAACCCGCAAGCCGGCCAACGGCGGCGACCCGTCGTCCTCGTACGTGGCCAAGCTGTTCGCCAAGGGCGACGACGCGATCCTGAAAAAGATCGGCGAGGAAGCCGTCGAGACCGTGATGGCCGCGAAGGACGTGCGCGCCGGCGCGGACGTCTCGAAGCTGCTGTACGAAACGGCCGACCTGTGGTTCCATTCGATCGTCCTGCTGGCGCAGTTCGGCCTCACGCCGCAGCAGGTGCTGGACGAACTGGCGCGGCGCGAAGGCATTTCCGGCATCGAAGAAAAAGCGTCGCGCCCACAAGACTGAAGGAAACCTGGAGAGACCATGGATAACTGCATCTTCTGCAAGATCGCCGCCAAGCAGATTCCGGCCAGCGTGGTGTACGAGGACGACGAATTGCTCGCGTTCAAGGACATCAACCCGGCGGCACCCGTTCACCTGCTCGTGATCCCGAAGCTGCACGTGGCCACCCTGTCCGATTGCACGGACGCGCACGCGGCCATCCTCGGCAAGATGCTGGCGCTGGCGCCGAAGCTGGCGGCCGAACACGGCATTGCCGTCAAGACGGGCCCGGACGGCCAGCGCAGCGGCGGTTATAAAACACTGTTCAACGTCGGTCCGGACGGCGGCCAGGAGGTCTATCACCTGCACCTGCACGTGTACGGCGGCCCGCGTCCGTGGCGCGGCCTGGGCACGTAATTCCCCAAAGGAAAGAGGGCATTCCCGCCCTGCATGGCTTATACTGGCGTAGCTTTAGCTTACGCTGATCGGGCTGCTGCCCGGCAAGGAGAAAACAATGGGTTCGATGAGTATCTGGCACTGGCTGATCGTGCTGGTCGTGGTGGTGGTGGTGTTCGGTACGGGCAAGCTGCGCAATGCGGGCTCGGACCTGGGCAAGGCCGTCAAGGGTTTCAAGGATGGCGTGAAGGGCGAGGAAGACAAGGCCCCGGGCCAGACGACCGCGCAGCCGCCGCAGCAGGTGGCCGACAAGTCGACGATCGACGTCGACGCGCGCGAAAAAACGCGCCACTGATCCCGTCAGCCGTCCATGATCGATCTCGGTCTTACCAAACTCGCCATCATCGGCGCGGTGGCGCTGGTCGTGATTGGCCCCGAGAAATTGCCTAAGGTGGCGCGCATGGCCGGCACCCTGTACGGCCGCGCCCAGCGCTACCTGCACGAGGTGAAATCCGAGGTCTCGCGCGAGATCGAGATGGAAGAGTTGCGCAACCTGCACAAGGATATCCAGGACAGCGCGCAAAGCTTCAAGTCCGAGGTGGAGACGTTCAAGTCCGAGGTCGAGACCACCGTCTCGAGCCATATGGGCGAGGTCGAGTCCGCCTGGCGCGGCGACACGGCCGTCATGCCCACGACGGCCACGCCGGACGACATCGAGCGCAAGGCGCGCGACTTCCGCCGCAAGAAGCTGGCCAGGACGTCGAGCATGCCGGCCTGGTACAAGAACCGCCAGGGCACGCGCCAGCACGTGCTGTCCGGCGCCGCGCGCGTGCGCAAATTCCGCCCCGGCGCCACCTCCAACACCACATTTTTCTAGATGACGGCCGCCTCCGGGCGCCGCACCCTTGCGCCAGATGACTGAAGAAACCGCGGGCGAAGAAACCTTCATCTCCCACCTGGTCGAGCTGCGCGACCGCCTGATCAAGGCGACGTACGGCATCGTCCTCGCATGCATCGGGCTGCTGGTGTGGCCGGGCCCGGCGCGCATCTACGATTTCCTTGCCGCGCCCATGCTGGCCGCGCTGCCGGCCGGCTCCAAGATGATCGCCACGGGCGTCGTCTCGCCGTTCCTCGTGCCGATGAAGGTCACGTTGCTGATCGCCTTCATCCTCGCGCTGCCGTGGGTGTTCTACCAGGTCTGGGCGTTCGTCGCGCCCGGGCTGTACGCGCACGAAAAACGGCTCGTGCTGCCGCTCGTGATCTCGTCGTCGGTGCTGTTCATCGCGGGCGTGGCGTTCTGCTATTTCTTCGTGTTCGGCCGCGTGTTCCACTTCATCGGCAATTTTTCTCCGAATTCCATCGCCGTGATGCCGGACATCGAGAACTACCTCGATTTCGTGATGTCCATGTGCCTCGCGTTCGGCGCCACGTTCGAGGTGCCCGTCGTCGTCGTGATCCTCGTGCGCATGGGCATCGTCAGCGTCGAGAAGCTGCGCTCGATCCGTCCGTACGCCATCGTCGGCGCATTCGTGATCGCCGCCGTCGTCACGCCGCCGGACGCCGTCAGCCAACTGGCGCTGGCCGTGCCGATGTGCCTGCTGTTCGAGCTGGGCCTCATCATGGCGCCGATCTTCGTGCGTGTGTCGCGGGCGCCGGAGGAACACGCCTGAGCGTGCATACCGCTCCCTGAACGACGGCGCCTGCGGGCGCCGTTTTCGTTGTAAACAAGCGCAAATGAGGACGCAGAGGTGCCGGGACCGGATCGGCCCCGTCCCCGGCATGCCGCTGACGATCCGGCGGCTCCGTCGTACATGTCGCCCGAGCCTGTTCGTGCCGGCGGAGCCTTCACCGCCCGTTCCTATTCCACCGTGATCGGCAGGTCGCGCCCTTCCAGCGCCACCTGTCCCGCGAAATCCGCCGCGTAGATGCGCAGCACGTAGTCGCCCGGTTCCAGGCTGTCTACTTTCCAGCTGCCGGGCAGCGCGACGCCATCCTGCAGCGTGTTGTTGACGGCATAGGCGAACACCGTGGCCTTGCTGCCGTAGACCGTGATGCCGCTGTTTTCCGCGTACAGCAGCTTCACCGCTTCGCGCTCGCGCGGCAGGCGGTCGTAGGTTTGCGTGATGCGCGGCGCCTCGAACCCGGCGACCGGGCTGCCGTCCGCATGCAGCAGCTGGTAGCCCAATTTGTACAGGCCGAGGCGGCGCCGCGCCAGGTTGCCGTCCATCCGGTCGTAGGTGGCGGCCACGATCGTGAGGTCGCCGAGCGCGCGCGCCACGTGCAGGCGCTTGCCCCTTTTGCCAGGCAGGCGCTGGCCGCCGGCGTCGTACAGCGCGATGCTCTGGATGCGGGGCGGCACCGTGTCGCGCAGGCCGACGAACGGCAGCGCCAGCGCGTTGACGGCGCGGCCGCCGGGGTAGTACTCCATGTGCACGTGCGCCATCGGATTGATCGTGCCGAGCGCGTCGCCGACGGCAAAGCGCGTGCCGCGCCGCACGCGTACGCGTTCCGGCTTGCCGTTCGCGCCGGCCAGCACCTGGAAGCGCGGGTCGAGCGCATTGCCCTTGGCGTCGCGGCCCACGCGCATGTGGATGTACGACAGCGGCCCGATGCTCATACCTTCGCCCAGCTGGCCGAACGCCCAGTTGGGATCAGGGTCGCCGACCGTCGCCGGCAGGACCGCCAGCACGCGCGCGCCCACGTCGGCGCGGATGTCCAGGCCCGCATGGAAGTGGTCGCGGTTCTCGCCGTCGTAGCTGCCGCGCACCTCGCCCAGCACGCCGACCACTTCGTGCGGTTCCCGTTGCGGGGCCACGGGCCAGGGCATGGATGCCACCGCGGGCAGCGCCGGTTTCGCGTACACGGGCGGCGCGCCCGGCCGGGGAGGCGCCAGCACGAACACCTGCTGCGCCTGGCCGTCCGCCACCAGCAGCGCACCGTCGCGCCTGACCGCGATGCCGCGCGGCGCGTACAGCCGCACGCTGCCGTCGCTGGCGTAGCTCGTGCCCGGCGGATGGTCGGCATCCGCCAGCGCGTGATACTGCCCGGCCGGGTCGAACTGGAGGATGCGTCCGCCCGCGCCGCTCGCGTACAGATAGCCGTCGTGCGTCAGCGCCAGCGCGACGGGGCGCCGCAGCAGCGGACGCCGCTCGGCCTCGGGTGCGCGCGCCAGCGTCGTCACGGCGCCGGCCGTGTCGATGCGCCGGATCGCGTTGTTGCCGGTATCGGCGACGAACAGCACGCCGTGCTTGTCGACCGCGATGGCGCAGGGCGTATCGAATGCCGCCGCGACGCCGACGCCGTCCAGGTAGGCGGGCGTGCCGCTGCCGGCCACCGTCGTCACCGCGCCGTCCCTGGCGATGCGCCGGATGCGGTCGTTGTAGGTGTCGGCCACGTAGACGTTGCCGTCGCGGTCGACGGCCACGCCGACCGGCCCGTCGAAACCGGCGCCGCCGCCCGCCAGCGTGCTCACCCTGCCGTCGGGCGCCACCTTGCGGATCGCGTTGTTGCGGGTGTCGGCCACGTAGAGGTTGCCCAGGCGGTCGATGGCCAGCGCCGACGGCGTGTCGAACGCGGCGGCGGCGCCCAGGCCGTCCGCGAAGCCCGCGCGGCCGCCGGCGAAGGTCGTCATCCGGCCGTCGGGCGCAATGCGGCGGATGCAGCTGCAGTCGCCGCCGTCGGCCACGAACACGTTGCCGTGGGCGTCGACGACGGTGCCGAACGGATCGCCGAAGCGGCCCGCCAGCGGCATCACGCGTGCGCTCCACGCGGCCCTGGTCGGCGCGTCCGCGGGGCGCCAGAAGGGCCGTCCCGGCGTGGCGTCCTGGCGGGCGTTGAAGACGTACAGCGCCGTACCCCCGGCCAGCACGACGGCGCCCGCGAGCGCCGCGGCGAGAGGTTTGCGCTTCACTTACCGCATCAACTCGCCGATGATCTTGACCGGCGCATTCCCGTACCCCAGGAACTGGTCGTGGAACTGCTTGAGGTCGAAGCGGTCGCCCAGCTGCTGCTTGCGGCGTTCGCGCAGTTCCATGATGTCGCTGTAGCCGCTGAAATAGCTGGACAGCTGCACGGACGACAGCTGCGCGCGACGCCATTTTTCGGCCGCTTCCTGCGGGGTCTGGAAGGCCTGGCGCACCAGCAGGTCCATGGCCTGCTCGCGCGTCATGCCCAGCACGTGCACGCTGTAGTCGAGGATCGTGTTGGAGACGCTGCGCAGGTTCCACTTGCACCACATCAGCCACAGCTCCGGCGCGTTGTCGCCGTAGCCCGAATCCAGCATCATGCGCTCGCCGTACACGGCCCAGCCCTCGACCATCGCGCCGTTGCCGAACAGGGTTTTCACCAGCGAGGGCGAACGGTTGGCGTTCATCAGCTGCGTGTAGTGGCCCGGGATCGCCTCGTGGATGTTCAGGATTTGCAGCATCCAGTTGTTGTACTCGCGCAGGCTGCTTTCGGCCTGCTCGGGCGTGAGGCCGTCCAGCGGCGTCACGTTGTAATAGGTTTTATCCTTCGGACGGTACGGCCCCGGCGCATCGATGCTGGCGCCGGCGACGCCGCGCTGGTACAGCGGCGTCTCGCGCACGACGAGCGGCTTGCTCGGATCGATCGTCACGAGGTTGTTCTTGACGACCCAGTCCTGCAACTGCGGGATCTGGCGGCGGATCTCGGACAGGAAGTTCGCCGGCGTCGTGTGCTGCAGCGAGAGCTTGTCGATCACCATGCCGATCTTCTTGTAGCGGTCGGCCGGCTTGGCGGTGCCGGCACCCACGGTCTTGTCCCACAACTGGTCCGACAAAGCGTCCATGCGCGTAAGGAGTTCGTCGCGCGCGGCCAGCGCCTTGCGGTAGGTCTGTTCGCCCGTGTTGGACGACTGGATCTCGAAGGCGAACTTTTGTTCGTACAGGTCCTTCCCGATGCGGAACGAGCGGGCGCGCTGCATTTGCACCTGCGATTTATCGAGGTCCGTCAAAAAGTCGACCCAGCCCAGCACCGCCGTGCCGGCGTTCGCGATGCGCACGGCGAAGATCGCCTTTTCCTGCGGCGAGAGAATCGATTCCTGCGCGGCCTTGCCGAGGTCCGCCAGCACGACGAGCGTGCCCGGCGCCTGCTGGATCGCCAGTTGCGTGTGTTCGTGCGTCGGGTTGACGATGGACGCCTGCGCCGCCTGGTAATAGGCCGGCACGTCGGCCAGGCGTTTCAGGATCGTGCGCAGGCGCTGTGCCTTGGCCGCGTATTCCGTATTCAGGATCAGGTCGAAGGCCTGCGCCACGTTGTATTCGGCCGGGTTCCATTCGAACTCGCGGAACGTGGTCAGCTGCCAGCGGTCGTATTTGAGTTTGTTGAGGAGGACGGCGAGGTCGGTGCGCTGGTTCGGCGACAGCTTGTCGGCGTTCAGCTTGCCGAACTTGTCGAGCCATTCGTCGATGAAGGCGAGGCGCTTCGCGCGCGAGGCGGCGTCCGGAATCGTCAGCCTGGCGGCCGCATCGAACTTGCCGACGTAGATGCCGTCTTCCGGATCGATGCGCCACAGCGCGGTGAGGAATTGCATGGACAGCGAGTCCATGAAGCGGTCGTTGCGGTTCTGCGGCGCGGCGACGACGGATGGCGCGGTCTTGTTGCGCGCTTCGTTGTGGGAGCGCCCTTTGGCGGCGGGCGCCCTGGCCTTGCTCTTCGACGAGACCTTGGCCTTCGTGCTGTGTGGCGAGGCCTTGTGATGGGGTTTGGTGCGCGCACTCGCCGGCGCCAGCGCGACGCTGGTCAGCAGTACGGCAAGCGCGATTTTCGATTTCATCATGTTCGATCTGCCTGGTTGAATAAAGGGCCAGATGGCACGCATCACGCGGGACGCGCGCGGGGGCGCCAGATTAGCATCATTCGGCCTGCTTGCGGGTATCTGAAACAATCGGTCACGCCCGTGTCTTGACGCGAACCGCCGCCAACGCCCTCGCAACGGCGCTTATCGTCACCCGGACCGCCATTCGGCGGCCGACGGCGCGCGCGGGCCCGCGCCACCGGACAGCCCCGCCTGCAGCATGGCCAGCATGTCCGCCGGCGACATGCGCGCGGCCATGTCCGTGCCTTCCAGCAGGCTGTCGGCGAGGTCGCGCTTGTGGCGGTGCAGGTCGACGATGCCTTCCTCGATCGTGTGGCGTGCGACGAGCCGGTAGATCGTGACGGGCCGTTGCTGGCCCATGCGGTGCGCGCGGTCGCTCGCCTGGTCTTCCACCGCCGGATTCCACCACGGGTCCATGTGGATCACGTAGTCGGCCGCCGTCAGGTTGATGCCGACGCCGCCGGCCTTGAGCGAGATGAGGAATAAATCGCCGTCGCCGGCCTGGAACGCATCCACGCGGCGCTTGCGTTCCTGCATCGGGGTCGAGCCGTCGAGGTACTGGTAGCGGATGCCGCGTTCATCCAGATGCTTGCGGATCAGGGTGAGGTGGTCGACGAACTGGCTGAACACGAGCGCCTTGTGGCGGTTCTCCAGCAGTTCGTCGACGAGGCGCGCGAACGTTTCCAGCTTGCTGCTGCGGATGCCGCTGTCGGGCGCGACGAGCACCGGATTGCAGCACGCGCGGCGCAGCTTCATCATCTCGGCCAGGATCTGGATCTGTTTTTGCGACTGCGGCGTTTCCAGACTCGCGATGCGTTCCAGCGCTTCGCGCCGCAGCGATTCGTACAGCGCCATCTCTTCTTCCGAGAGCTGCACGGGCAGATTGACCTCGGTGCGCGGCGGCAGCTCGGACAGCACCTGCGCCTTGGTGCGGCGCAGGATGAACGGCTGCGTGAGGCGGCGCAGGCGCGTGCGTGCCGCCAGTTCCGCACGCTTGTCCGACGCCTTTTCGATGGGGCCGGCGAAGCGCAACTGAAACTGGTCGCTCGTCCCGAGCAGGCCCGGATTGATGAACCGGAACAGATTCCACAGCTCGCCCAGGTGATTCTCCAGCGGCGTGCCGGTGGCGACCATTTTGAAATCGCCTTGCAGGGCCATCACGGCCGCCGAGCGGCGCGTGTACGGGTTCTTGACGGCCTGCGCTTCGTCCAGCACGATCGTGTGCCAGCGGATGCCCTCGAACAGCGCGGACTCCAGTTGCAGCAGGCCGTAGCTGGCGACGATCACGTCGAACGGGCCCGCTTCCTTCAGCATCGCGGCGCGGTCGCCGGGGCCGAACAGGCGCACGTTCAGCGTGGGCGCGAAGCGCTCGGCTTCCGCCAGCCAGTTGGTCGCGACGGACGTCGGCGCCACCACGAGCGTCGGCCCGCCCGGTGCGCGCGCCAGGATCAGCGCGAGCGCCTGCAACGTCTTGCCGAGGCCCATATCGTCCGCGAGGCAGGCGCCGACGCCCCAGTGCGCGAGGCGGGACAGCCACTCGAAGCCTTCGATCTGGTAGTCGCGCAGTTCGGCCTGCAGGGTGCCGGGCAACTGCGGCTTGTATTCCGCATTCGCCTGCATGTGTTTCAGATGCGCGCGCCACGCCTTGTCGGCATCGACGCCGCCCGCGTCCTGGGCCATCTCTTCCAGCGCGAAGCTGGCGAGCGGATGGAAGCGCAGCGCGTCCTTGTCCGCATCGCTGTAGGCGGACAAATCCAGCAGGCGGCGGTGCAGTTCGTGCGTGAGCGCGAGGAACTGGTTGTCGCCGAGCGCGATGAAACGGTCCTCGCGCACGCGCGCGAGCAGCTCGCGCAAGTCCATCACCTTGTTCTCGTCGACCTGCACGTCGCCGTTGGCCGCGAACCAGTCCTTGTCGCGCCGGATCTGCAGGCGCACGGACTTCGACGTGATCTTCTTCGACACGCGGAACGATTCGCCCTCGGGCCACGCGACGAGGACCCGGGAGGCATCCAGTTCCTGCAGCTGGACGACCAGTTCCAGGCAGTGGATCGGCGCCGCGAGCAGCCACTCGCCGTGTTCCATCTCCGCCTGCTCCAGCGCGGGCAGGTCGGCCAGCAGCTGGCGCTCGGCCTCGCGTTCGCCATTGAGATCGCGGCGCGCTTCCGTGCGCACGCCCGCCAAGTCGGCGATCACGCTTTCCGCGCCGTCGCCCGGACGGAAGTACGGACCGGCAGCGGGCAGCGGCCGCACCATCACCTGGATGCGCAAGCCCTGCTGGTAAGGCAGCAGGTTGACGTGCAGGCGCGGGTCGGCCGCCACCTGCTCGATGTCCGCCGCGCTGCCGCCGATGTCCGACTGCACGGTGACGATGGAGGCGATGGCGCTGATCGCCTGCAGCACGCGCTTCTCCGCTTCGAGCGGCACTTCCAGTCCGTCGCCGACGATGGCGCCGATGCGGCGGTGCTCGTCTTTTACGCGCACGATGCGCAATCGCGTCGGCGTCTCCTTCGTGACGACGACGTCGCCCTGCTGCTCGCGCAAGGGCGGCACCAGCGAGATCCGGACCTTGCCGCCGCCGGCGCGCACGACCAGCTGCGGTTCGCCCGGCAGCAGTTCGATGCGCGTGCCCGGCGAATCCATCCAGAACAGCAGCGGGTGGCCGGCCAGCGCGGCCACGGCCTTGTCCAGGTCGAATTCATAGCGCGTGCCGGTGCCGCTGTAGTAGCGGAAGGCGCCGATGCTGGCGGCCACCTGCACGTCCTGCGCGGTGAGAAAGTCCAGCTCCGCCGCGTCTTCCGCGAGGCGCTTGAGGCCCAGCGGACGGCCGCGCGTCCAGCCGCCCTGCACGTCGCGTTTCTGTTCCCTCGGTTCGATGGCGCGCACGCCCAGGTGCGCGTCCCACGCGACCAGCCAGGCGAGGCGCGATTCCTTCACGACTTCCACGTTCACGGCCGGCTGCAGGTTGATGAGGGCGTTCAGCTGGCGCTCCCACGGCTGTTCGCGCTCGAACCACAGGGCGAGGTCGACGAAGCGGTGCTGCTGGCGCAGCGCGATCGCCTGCCGCTCGATGCCGATCATCCCCAATTGGCCCAGCACGGACGCGATCTGCGCCGCGATGAAATCGAAGCCCGCGGCCAGCGCCACCTCGAACTGCTGTTCCAGCATGGCACGCTTGTCGGCAAGTTGCGGCATGCCGAGCCACCAGTGCAGCAGGGCGCGGAACATCACCGGCTGCAAGCCGGTTTCCCAGTTGCGCGACGGGAGCACCTCGGCATCGACCGTGCCGCCGCGGATCTGGCGCAGCATCGACAATTGCTGGTACACGGCGGTGTCGTGGCTTTGCACGGCGCGCGTGGCGTTGTCCAGGTAGGCCTCGGCGGCCTTCGCGTGCTTCGGGTCGTCGCTGCGCAGCAGTGCCGTCACATACAGATGGCCGCCGATGCCCTCGAACACGGCTTTTCTCTTGCCCGTCTCGCGCCGGAGCAGCTTCAATGCCTTGTCGAAGCCGGCCAGCGCGGGTGCCGTGTCGCCCCGCAGCAGTTGCAGCACGCTGTGGTAGTACAGGGTCGCGGATTCGTCGAGGTCGACGAGCAGGCCGGCCGCGGCGTCGAGGCGGCCGCACAAAATGAAATGCTCGGCCAGTGCCGTGCGCAGCACCATCGACGCGCCGCCTTGCGCGACAAGGTCTTCCGCGTAGGCGCGGATCGCGGGCGCGCTCGCGGGTTCGCGCTGCACGTGGTTGACGAGGACGGCGAGCACGTCGTCGCGCACGAGGCCATTGATGCGCTCCATCAGGTCCGGCTCGAACGGCCGCGCGCAGATGTCGACGAGCGGATGCAGGTACGCCGCTTCGTGGCAGCGCAGGCAGGCGGCGAGCAGCGGTGCGATGGTCTTCGGGCCTTCGCCGGCCAGCAGCGCCATGCGCAGCAGCGCGACGCCCTGGCGGTAGCTGCGCAGCATGGGCGTGCCCTGCCAGTCGACGCGCAGCGGCGTCACCTGCTGGTAGACCTCGCGCAGTTCGTTGAACCGGCGCGCGCGCAGCACCCACTGGATGGCGGGCCAGGCGACATCGGCGTCGATCGTGTAGCCGCGCGACGGCAGTTCGCCGATCAGGCCATCGGCGCGCAGGCGTTCGAGCGCTTCGGCCACGTCGTCCTCGTTCGCGCTGGCCGCAAGCGGCGCCAGGTGGTCGTGGATGCGGCGCCGTCCCATCGGTTCGCCGGTCAGCGCCAGCAGCGCGAGGATCAGTTTCCGGCGCTCGTCGCAGGCCTCGACCACCGCGTGCAACACCTCACTCATGCAGGCAGGTTCTCGATCCCGATGGCCGGCAGGCTGGTCGGAACGGGAATGCCGAACACGCGCAGATAGAAATACAGCTCCGCTTCGAGCGTGCGCACGATGCTCTCGGCCTTGCGGAAGCCGTGGCCTTCGCCTTCCAGCGTGACGTAGGCGACCGGCACGCCGCGGGCGCGCAGGGCGCACACCATCACTTCCGATTGCGGCGGCGGCACGACCTTGTCGTCCAGGCCCTGGAAGAAGATCATCGGCCGGTGCAGCTTATCGGTATGGTTGATGGGCGAGCGCTCGGCGTAGACGCGGTCGGCGCTTTCCTTCGGCGCGATCAGGTATTCGTTGTAGTGCGATTCGAACTTGTGCGAGTCGGCGTCCAGGCCCTTCAGGTCGGACACGCCGTAATAGCTGGCGCCGGCCTTGAACACGTCGTGGAAGGCGAGGGCGCACAAGGTCGTCAGGCCGCCGGCGCTGCCGCCGCGGATCACGAGGCGCTCGCGGTCCACGAGGTCCTGGTCGGCCAGATACTGGGCGCCGGCCACGCAATCCTCGACGTCGATCACGCCCCACTGGCCCTTGAGCAGGTCGCGGTAGGCGCGGCCGAAGCCGGTGCTGCCGCCATAGTTCACGTCCAGCACGGCGACGCCGCGGCTGGTCCAGAACTGCGTGGCCAGTTTCAGGGTGCTGGACGCCATGCCGGTCGGACCGCCGTGGCCGATCACCATCAGCGGCGGCAGCTCGCCCGGCTGCGGCGCGTAGTCGCGGTTGGTGGGCGGATAGTAAAACGCGTACGACGTGCGTCCATCCTTGCTCGGGTAGCGGATGCTTTGCGGGACGGACAGGTAGCCCACGTCCGGCAACTGTTCGATCGAGCGCGCCGGCACGTCGCGCTGGCCGGTGGCCAGGTCGATGCAGGCGATTTCCGCCGCCAGCGTGGGCGCGCCGCCCAGCAGCGCCACGGTGTCGCCGGCCACGCGCAGCTCGCGGATTTCCTGGTAGGGCGTGTCGATGTCGGCCAGCCTGCCGCAGGCCGTGTCGATGCGCGCGAGGCGGCTGACGCCATGTTCGATGTACGTGCAGACGATTTCCGTGGCCGAGCGGAAGCCGTACATGCTGTTCCCGAAGGTCCAGTGCGGGCCGCCGAATTCGGCCGCGCGCGGGCACACGCCATGCACGACGCCGTGCTCGTAGCGGTACAGGTTCCACCAGCCGCTGCGGTCGGAGACGAAGTGCAGCGTTCCGTCCGGCGACCATTCCGGCTGGACGATGGCTTCCTCGGCGCCGCCCGCGACCAGCCGGCCGTCCAGCAGCGTGCCGTCGGCGCCGATCTCGGCCAGCCACAGTTCCGTCCCCTGCCACGGCATGCGCGGGTGGTCCCAGCTCAGCCAGGCGAGCTGCGTGCCGTCCGGCGAAATGCGCGGCGACGAATAGAAATCGTTGCCGTCGACGAGCACCGTCTGCGTGCCGTCGGCGCCGAGCGCGCACAGCGTGTTCTGCGGATAGGTGCCGCCCGCCGAATGGTCTTCGCGCACGCCGATCAGGCGAAGGTGGCAGCGGTCCAGCACGAAGTCGGCCCAGCGTTCGGCGCCACCGGCGCTCACCGGCTGCGGCGCGCCGCCCCCGATGCGGTCGATGCGGTAGACGCGGTTGTCGGCGAAGTTCGAGAACCAGATGTGGCTGTCCGCGACCAGCGTGGCGCCGCCGCCGTACTCGTGCACGCGGGTGCGCACGTTGAACGGGGCCGGCGTCAGTTCCTCGACCTGCCCGCCGCGGCTGCGCATCAGCGTGTTGCGGCCGCCCTCGCTGGCGCGGCCGGCCAGCCAGTAGACGTCGCCGCCATCGAGCAGCACCTGCGACAGCGGCGTGGCGCCGGCCGCGACGATGGCGGCGGTGATCGGGGAAGTCCAGGCGCCGCAGGGCGTGGCCTGTTTGCGGGTGGTGTCGGTCATGGTCGGTCCTGAAGATGGGGGACGGCAGCGGGAAGACAAGCATTATAAGTGCCCGCCGCGGCGAAGCATGTCCGGGAAGTCGCCTGCGCGCGCCAGGAATGCGATAATAAACGTTTGCCCTCGATTTCGACCGGATTGTCAGCCATGCCACAATTTGCCCCGCTCCAGAACGACACCTTCCTGCGTGCGCTGCTGCGCCAGCCGACGGACTACACGCCGGTGTGGTTGATGCGCCAGGCGGGGCGCTACCTGCCGGAGTACCGCGCCACGCGCGCGCGCGCCGGCTCGTTCCTGGGGCTGGCCAAGAATCCCGACTTCGCCACCGAAGTCACGCTGCAGCCGATCGACCGCTATCCGCTGGACGCGTCGATCCTGTTCTCGGACATCCTGACCGTGCCGGACGCGATGGGCCTGGGCCTGTATTTCGAGGATGGCGAAGGCCCGAAATTCGAGCGTACCGTCCGCACCGAAGCCGAAGTCGCCGCCCTGCGCGTGCCCGACATGGCGTCCCTGCAGTACGTGTTCGACGCCGTGACGTCGATCCGCACGGCGCTGAACGGCCGCGTGCCGCTGATCGGCTTTTCGGGCAGCCCCTGGACCCTGGCCTGCTACATGGTCGAAGGCGGCGGCTCGCGCGAATTCCACACGATCAAAAAGATGCTGTATGCGCGTCCGGACCTGATGCACCGCATCCTGGACATCAATGCGGAAGCCGTCGCGCAATACCTGAACGCCCAGATCGACGCGGGCGCGCAGGCCGTCATGATCTTCGATTCCTGGGGCGGCGCGCTCGCGGACGGCGCCTACCAGGCGTTCTCGCTCGCGTCCATGCGCAAGGTCGTCGCGCAACTCCAGCGCGAGAAAGACGGCGTGCGCATCCCGGCCATCGTGTTCACGAAGGGCGGCGGCCTGTGGCTGGACGAGATGGCCGACATCGGCGCGGACGCGCTGGGCGTGGACTGGACCGTCAACCTGGGCCGCGCGCGCGCCCAGGTCGGCGACCGCGTCGCCCTGCAGGGCAACCTCGATCCCGCCATCCTGTTCGCCGGTCCGGAGCAGATCCGCGCCGAGGTCGAAAAGGCGCTCGCCAGCTACGGCACCCCGTCCGCCGGCCACGGCCACGTATTCAATCTCGGCCACGGCATCTCGCAATTCACGCCGCCGGAGTCGGTGACGGCGATGGTCCACGCCGTGCACGATTTCAGCCGCCGCCAGCGCACCGCCTGACGTCCGCCGCGCTGCCGTCCTTTGCGCAGCGCGATAAGCGTGCAATCACACTTATTCACAATAATTTGCGCTGCGCCGGCGCGGACTGTAGAAATATACAGTGGCCGCCCGCATATGGTAAGTAATTGATTTTATTGGATTTAGTGCCGCCGTGAGGGCGTCGTGCCGGTGTGCTTCCCAGGGAGTGACCGGTTATCCACCGAAGCTGTCAGCCTATTGTTCACAAAGTTATGCACAGCTTCTGTGCATAATCCGGAAAAGTGCTTGGTTTACCGTGGTTTACGAGTTTTCTTCAAGTGTTGCATCAAGTTTTTGCTGCACTGCGCTCAAGTTTTTCACCGGAAAGGCGCAGTTATGCACAGAAGCGCTCAAGCGATGAGAAATTTCGTGTGCTCAAAGTCGAAAAAACTAAGTCATTGAATTTATAGGGTATTTTTAGGGATATACATAGAGATTTTCCTAACGTTTTGATCTAGCGTAAACCTTCTCCACGGTCAACTTTTCCATTTTCCACAAAGTTTTCCACAGTTCTCCACAGTTTCTCGACAAGGTCCCGGATTGTCCCACTGCATCCTGCAAATCGCGCTCGACACGCCGCTCGACAGCCTGTTCGACTACCGCTGGGCATGCGAACCCGGTAGCGAGCCGCAAGTCGGGCAATTGGCGCTCGTGAACTTCGGGCGGCGCGAGGCGGTCGGGCTGATCGTCGCCGTCAAGCACGAGACGGACGTCCCGGCCGACAAGCTCAAGGACGCCATCGCCGTGCGCAGCCAGCTTTCTCCGCTGCCTGAACGATGGATCGCGCTGGCGCGCTTCGCCGCCGCCTACTATCACCGGCCGCTGGGCGAGGTGGCGCTGCCGGGCCTGCCGAAAAACCTGCGCCTGTCGACGACGGTGGCGCTGGACCGCGCGCTCAAGAAGCTGGCCAAGCTGCCGGACGCGCATGACCCGATGCCGACCGACATGCCCGTGCTGAATGCGGCCCAGCGGCAGGCGGCGGATGCCATCGGCGGTGCGCTAGGCTTCAGTCCGATGCTGCTGTACGGCGTGACGGGCAGCGGCAAGACCGAGGTCTATCTGCAGGCCTGCGCCCAGGTGTTACACCGCGACGACGCTGCGCAGATCCTGATCCTGGTCCCCGAAATCAACCTGACGCCGCAGCTGGAAGCGAACATCCGCGCGCGCTTTCCCGGCGTGATGCTGGCGACGCTGCACAGCAGCCTGTCGGAAGGCGAACGCATGCTGCACTGGCTGGCCGCGCACACGGGCCGCGCGCGCATCGTGCTGGGCACGCGGTTGGCGATCCTGTCATCGCTGCCGAACCTGAAAATGATCGTCATCGACGAGGAACACGACCCGTCGTACAAGCAGCAGGAAGGCCTGCGTTATTCGGCGCGCGACCTGGCCGTATGGCGCGCGCGCCAACTGGACATTCCGATCGTGCTCGGGTCGGCCACGCCGTCGCTGGAAAGCTGGCACCACGCGCAGACGGGCCGCTACCGCAGGCTCGAACTGCGCGAGCGCGCCGTGCGCGATGCCGTGCTGCCGCGCGTAAAACTGATCGACATGGAGCGCGACAAGCCGAAGGAGGGCCTGACGCCGACGCTGATGCAGGCGCTGCGGCTGCGCATCGAACGGGGCGAGCAATCGCTGCTGTTCCTGAACCGGCGCGGCTACGCTCCCGTGCTGTGCTGCGAGGCCTGCGGCTGGATCAGCAACTGCACGCGCTGCACCGCATTCATGGTCCTGCACCGGCCGGAACGGCGCCTGCGCTGCCACCACTGCAGCCTGGAGACGCGCATCCCGCACGCGTGCCCGACCTGCGGCAACGTCGACCTGCAGCCGCTGGGCCGCGGCACCCAGCGCGTCGAGGAAGGCTTGCAGGCGCTGTTCCCGCAGGCGCGCATCCTGCGCATCGACGCCGATTCCACGCGCCGCAAGGGCAGCGCGCAGGAGGCGTTCGATACCGTGCACCGCGGCGACGTCGACATCCTGATCGGCACGCAGATGGTCGCCAAGGGCCACGATTTCAAACGGCTGACCCTCGTCGGCGTGCTGAATCCGGACACGGCGCTGTTCTCGCAGGATTACCGCGCCAGCGAGCGCCTGTTCGCGCAACTGATGCAGGTGGCGGGACGCGCCGGCCGGGCCGGACTGGAATCGGAAGTGCTGATCCAGTCGCGCTACTGCCAGCATCCGCTGTACGGCGCCGTGATGCGGCACGACTACGACCGCTTCGCCGGCAGCCTGCTGGAAGAACGCCACCAGGCCGCGCTGCCGCCGTACATGTACCAGGCGCTGCTGCGTGCCGAGGCGCCCGAGCTGGCGACCGCCATCGAATTCCTCGAGGCCGCGCGCGACGCGATGCCGTCGGACGCGGTCGTCATCAACGATCCGATCCCGATGACGATGACCCGCGTGCACAACGTCGACCGCGCGCAACTGCTGGTCGAATCGAATTCGCGGCCGGCGCTGCAGGCGTTCCTGACCGAGTGGGTGGAGGCGTTGCGGGCGCTGAAGTCGCGGGTGCGGTGGTCGCTCGAGGTCGATCCGCTGGATATTTGATTTCCCCCTCCCAAGCCGAGTTCCTGAAAACAGCGTATCGTCACGCTCGTGAACTTCCCGGAGGTGAGGATGAAGAAACTGAAGGTCGATGTCGCCATCATCGGCGCCGGCACGGCCGGCCTGGTCGCCTACCGCGCCGCCAGGGCGCAGGGTGCGCGTACGGTACTGATCGAGAGCGGCGTCTACGGCACCACGTGCGCGCGCGTGGGCTGCATGCCCAGCAAACTCCTGATCGCCGCCGCCGAGGCCGCGCACATGCTGCATCTCGCGCCGGGGTTCGGCGTGCATCCGGGCGCTGTCCGCATCGACGGCGTGGCCGTGATGGAACGCGTGCGGCGCGAGCGCGACCGCTTCGTCGGCTTCGTCGTCGACGGCGTCGATGCCATGCCGGACGAGGACAAGGTGCGCGGCCACGCCCGCTTCACCGATCCGCACACGCTGATGGTCGACGACCACACCGAGATCGACGCCTGTCGCATCGTGATCGCCACCGGCTCCAGCCCGACCCGCCTGCCGGCGCTGGACAATGTAGGGCCCGGCGTGATCACGAGCGACGACGTGTTTTACTGGAACGACCTGCCGCGTTCCGTGGCCGTGATCGGCACGGGCGTCATCGGCCTGGAAATCGGCCAGGCCCTGGCTCGCCTGGGCGTGCGCGTGCGCATGGTCGCGCGCGGCGGCAGCGTGGCGCAACTGTCCGACCCCGTCGTACTCAAGACCGCCGCGCGCGTGCTGTGCGAGGAACTCGACATCCACTTCCAGTCGCGCATCCTGCGCGCCGAGCAGGACGGCGACGACGTCGTGCTGACGACGGGCCGCCACGACGAAGCGCATACGGAACGTTTTCAATACGTGCTGCAGGCCGCCGGCCGTACGCCCAACGTGCACGACCTC
This sequence comes from Massilia sp. Root335, assembly GCF_001425685.1. Lineage (GTDB taxonomy): Bacteria > Pseudomonadota > Gammaproteobacteria > Burkholderiales > Burkholderiaceae_D > Telluria > Telluria luteola. The sequence goes on from NZ_LMCY01000005.1 coordinate 76,039, forward strand.
GGCCTGGAAAACGCCGGCATCGCGCTGGACGGCAACGGCGTGCCGCTGTTCGACCCGCGCACCATGCAATGCGGGAACAGCCACATCTTCATCGCCGGCGACGCCAACCACGAGCGGCCCGTGCTGCCCGAGGCGGCCGACCACGGCAAGATCGCCGGCGACAACGCCGGCCGCTTCCCGGACATCCGTCCCGGCCTGCGCCGCACGCCGCTGACAGCCGCGTTCACGGAGCCGAACGTCGTCACCCTGGGCGCCAGCTACAAGACGCTGTGCGCGCCGGGTAGGTCGAAGTTCGCGGTGGGGCAGGTGTCGTTCGAGAACCAGGGCCGCAGCCGCGTGATGTTGCAGAACAAGGGCATGCTGCGCGTCTACGGCGAGTACCGCACGGGCCGCTTCCTGGGCGCCGAGATGATCGCCCCGCGCGGCGAACACATCGGCCACTTGCTGAGCTGGGCGGTGCAGTCGCGCATGACGGTCGACCAGATGCTGGAGATGCCGTTTTACCACCCCGTGATCGAGGAGGGCGTGCGCACGGCGCTGCGCGACCTCGCGGCCAATCTCGCGAAGGGAGAAAGCGACATCGATCCGGACGAGGTGGAACCCGGTACGTGATGCGTGGTTCAGTCGTAGCGTGGGCACCCCGTGCCCACCATTCCTAATTCAGCAGCGAGGCGTCCAGTTTTCCGTCCGCCGCCAGCTGCCGCACGACCTTGACGGTGTCGATGTCCGCTTCCTTGTACGCCGATTTCTTGAAGTCCTCGTACATCCGGCCGGTCTCGTCGGTGGCCGACGGATTGCCGTCGTCGTAGCGGAAGCGCACCACCAGCGCTTCCTGCGTCGGCGTCTCGATGCTCATGGTCAGCAGCGATTGGGCGATGTCGCCCTGCGCCGGCACTTCGTAGCGCACCTCGCGCAGCGGGGTCAGGATCACCTTGTCGTCGATGACGAGGTCGCCATAGCGCAGGCGGCGCGCGAAGCTGCCGCTGGTCCGTTCGCTGATCGTGCATTCGTCCAGGTGCGGCACGAACAGCTTCGGATCCTCGGCGCGCAGCACGAGGCCGCGCCACAGCTGTTCGCGGGTGATCGTGTCCATCAGCGGGTTGAGGGGATCGTTTATCTCAATCAGGTGTTCAAATTTCATTTTGATTAACTCGTGCAAACGGCGCCGGAGGCGCTGACAGGGCGATGGTAACGCATACCGTGTCCGGGGCGCGACATATCGGTCCATGCATTTGTAAAGGGTCGTTAAACCACGCGACATATGCGGACGAATTGCGGCACACTCTCGGCGATTGTGTCACCCATATTGTCGAGTATTTACAATGCCCCTGCATCGCGTTCCCCCTATTCTCAAAAGCGTTGCCCTCGTGCGCAACTGGCTGGTCGAAAACGTTCCCTGTACCGATTCGATGCTCGGCTACGACCTGTTCCTCAAACTCGGCAACGACTTCGTCGCCGGCCAGCGCCTGAAACTGTCCGCGCTGGCGCAGGGCCTGCCGTACTCCGCCGAGGAGGTTGCCGCCCAGTTGCGCCGTTTCGAGGAACACGGCCTGGTGGCGCTGGCGAGCGATGCCGACGACGGCCTCGTGGTGGAAGGCACCGAGCGCTTCCTGGCGCTGCTGGACCGCTACGGCCGCGTCTTCGACGCCGTGTTCATCGTGCGCGGCGAATTGCGCGGCCAGCAGTTGCTGGTGTCGTCGAACCAGCCCGAACTCGCCGATTTCGGACGCCTGCTGTACGACCGCATGTATGACCTCGGCTGGCTGTACCTGCACAATTTCGGCAGCGCGTGCTTCCTCATCGCCTCGCTGGCACGGCGCCTGGCCGAACTGCACGGCCACCGCGCCCGCATCGTGTCGGGCCTGGTCGAAGTGGAAAACCAGGGCAATATGTTCCTGCTGGGCGGGCAGGGCTTCGCGAAGCCGGGCCAGATCGACGGCCACGCCGTCTGCGTGATCGACGACGCGCTCGTCCTGGATTTCGGCCTGGGCAACGTACGCAAATCGTACCGGCGCGATTTTTATTGGGGCACGATCGCCGATTACGAGCGCGACGGCGCCGTGTTCGCCCGGCTGACGCTGCCGGACGGCGTCACCATGGCCTGGAAGGACGACTGGCAGTCGCCCAACACCGAGGCCGAGCTGGCCCGCTACGCGCCGCACATCGACGAATTGGCCGCGCAATACGTCGCCCGCTACCGTTGAATCCGGCGCCCTTGCCGGCGCGTCAAGGCAGGTCTGCAACACGGCCGTGCGCATTTGCGCCGGCCCGCTTCAACGCGGGGACGAGCTTGTTACAATGCTGAGCTCTCCCATCCAAGGTTCCCATGTCCAACGCCCCGAATTTCGGCCTGAACGGTCCGCAAAGCGAAGCCGTGCTCTATCTCGACGGTCCCTGCCTGGTGCTGGCCGGCGCCGGCTCGGGCAAGACGCGCGTCATCACGCAGAAGATCGCCTACATGATCGAGCACCGCGGCTACGATCCGCGCACGATCGCCGCGCTCACGTTCACGAACAAGGCCGCGCTCGAAATGCAGGAACGCATCGCCAAGCTGCTGAAACAGCCCAAGCAGGCCAAGCAGCTGACCGTATCGACGTTCCACTCGCTGGGCGTGAAAATCCTGCGCCAGGAAGCGGCCGGCGTCGGCCTGAAGGACCGGTTTTCCATCATGGACAGCGACGACTGCTATACCGTCGTCTCCGACCTCGCCGTCACCACGGATAAACAGGAGATCCGCCGCATCCAGAACGCGATCTCGCTGTGGAAGAACGGCCTCGTTGACCCCGAGGACGCGATCCGCGACGCGCGCGACGAGGACGAGGCCCAGGCCGCCCGCATCTACCGCAGCTATGTCGCGACCTTGCAGGCCTACCAGGCCGTCGACTTCGACGACCTGATCCGCTTGCCGGTGGAATTGTTCCGCAATAACGAGCCGATCCGCGACCGCTGGCAGCGCCGCCTGCGCTACCTGCTGATGGACGAGTACCAGGACACCAACACCTGCCAGTATGAACTGGTGAAACTGATGGTGACGGGCCTCGGCAAGAAGCCGATGTTCACGGCCGTGGGCGACGACGACCAGGCGATCTACGCGTGGCGCGGCGCGTCGGTGGAAAACCTGCGCACCTTGCAGACCGACTTCCCCGACCTGAACGTGATCAAGCTGGAGCAGAACTACCGCTCCACCACGCGCATCCTGCAGGCGGCCAATGCCGTGATCGGCAACAACCCGAAATTGTTCGAGAAATCGCTGTGGTCCGAGCACGGATTGGGCGAGCCCATCAAGGTGCTGGGCATGCCGAACGACGAGACGGAGGCCGACCAGGTCGCGATCATGATCTCGGCCGACCACTTCCAGCGCAAAAATAAATGGTCGGACTTTGCGATCCTGTACCGCGGCAACCACCAGGCCCGCGTGATCGAGCAGGCGCTGCGCAAGGAACGCATCCCGTACACGATCTCGGGCGGCCAGAGTTTTTTCGACAAGGCCGAGATCAAGGACATCATCGCCTACCTGCGCCTGATCGCGAACGAGGGCGACGACCCGGCATTCATCCGCGCGATCACGACCCCCAAGCGCGGCGTCGGCATGACGACCCTGGAGGCGCTGGGCGAATTCTCGAAGCAGTGGAACTGCTCGCTGTTCGAGGCCGCGCTGAAGGGCGGCATCGAAGCCAGGCTGCAGGACCGGCAACTCATTCCGCTGCGCGAATTCTGCCACTTCATCAACGACATGGAAGCACGCGCCACGCGTCCCGGCCCATCCGGCAGCGGCGACAACGCCGCCGAACTGCTCGACGACATGATGAAAGAGATCAATTACGAGCACTACCTGTACGAGAACTTCGACGACCGGGCCGCGCAAGGCAAGTGGCAGAACGTGCTCGAGTTCACCAACTGGCTGAAGGAACGGGGCCGCGGCGGGCGCGACCGCGACGGCGAGGAAAAAAACCTGCTCGAACTGACGCAGATGGTGGCGCTGATGTCCATGCTCGAGGGCCAGGACGAGGAGCCGGACGCCGTGCGCATGTCGACCTTGCACGCCTCGAAGGGCCTCGAATATCCGCACGTCTACCTCGTCGGTTGCGAGGAGGGCATCCTGCCGCACAAGGGCGACCCCGACGACCCTGTCGAAAAGATCGCCGCCCGCATCCAGGAAGAACGCCGCCTGATGTACGTCGGCATCACGCGCGCGCAGCGCAGCCTGCACGTTACCTGGTGCAAGAAGCGCAAGCGGGCGGGCGAGCTCGTGCATTGCGACCCGTCGCGCTTCATCAAGGAAATGGCGCTCGACGTCGGCGACGCGGTCCCCAAGGAAAACGAAGTCATGACGCCCAAGGAACGCCTCGCCAACCTGAAAGCCCTGCTGGCCACGCCCAAGGTCTGACGCACGGCCGGAGGCGCAGGGTGCGCACGATTGAAATTCTTATTTGACTTCAACTGTTGCGCGGGAAATACTTTCACGAATCAATTTTCACGCAGCAAGCATCGTTAATTTAATGGCTACCGTATCCGACATCACGACCACCCCCTTGTCCGGGCTGAACTATATCGATGCCCTGCTCGACACTGGCCCGGACTGGAATTTCCTGACGAATTCCTCGGGCACACCGATCACCACGCTGACCTATACGTTTTCGGTTGCTTCCGGTAACGAAGACGCGGCTTCGGCGCAAACGAATTTCACGGGGTCGGCGCAAGCGTTCTCCGCTTCGCAGCAGGCTGCGACCCGTGCCGCCCTTGCCTATATTTCCAAGCTGACAGGCATCCAGTTTGCCGAGACGAGCGACGGCAACGCCGCGCAGATCCACCTGGCCGATGTCAACCTGGCTGCCAGCAATGTGACCGGCCTGTGCAGCTGGCACAGCAGCTATGGCTACAGCGGCGTCCAGCTGAGCAGCTACGATGCCGATGCCTATGTGTATCTCGACAACGTCGAGTGGAATTTTCAGAACGCCAACCTGACCGCGGGCGGCGAGGGCTACCAGACGTTGCTGCATGAGCTGGGCCATGCGCTCGGCCTGAAGCACCCGTTCGACGACAACATCAACCTGCCGGCATCCGAGGACAACACGTCGAACACGCTGATGTCCTACACCGACGTCGGCGGTCCGTATTCGACTTACCAGCAGGACGACATCGCCGCGCTCATGTGGCTGTACGGCGACGACGGCCTGCGCGGCAAACTGGGCATCAATTCGACAGCGGGCGCCCACTACCTCGTCGGCACCACCGGTGCGGACGTCATCACGGGAACGGGCGCGGACGACAAACTTGAAGGCGACGGAGGAAACGATATGATCGACGGGGGAGCAGGGACCGACACCGCGGTATTCCGCGGCGTACGCAGCAGCTATACCTTCAGCGCGCTGGCCAACGGCAACTTGCAGGTGACCAGCACGAACGGCAGCGATGGGGTCGACACGCTGCACTCGATCGAGGTCCTGCAGTTCGCGGACATGAGCGTCAGCAGCGCGGACGTCGTCAATGCCGACACCACGGCACCCGGCGCGCCCACGCTGGCCGTGACCAAGAACGCCAACGGCTACGCGGCCGGCAGCAATCCGGCCGTCACCGGCGCCGCCGAGGCGAATGCCACGGTCAAGGTCTATACGGCGGACAATACCCTGGTCGGCACGGCCACGGCCGACGCGAGCGGCGTGTGGAGCCTGACGACGACGAAAGCCTTCGTCGACGGCACGGGCTATTCGATCTTTGCTACCGCCACCGACGCCGCCGGCAACACGTCCGCGGCCAGCAGCGCGGTCACCTTCAACATCGACGCGCACGCGCCCGTGATCCCGGTCGCCACGCTGTCCTACACCGAGGGCGGCAACCAGGCCACGTTCAGCGGCACCGGCGAGGCCGGCACGACGATCGAGCTGATTCGCGGCGGCGACTTCGTCGACATCGCCACCACGACCGTCGGCGCCGACGGCAAGTGGAGCGTCACGACGTCGCCGCTCCCCAACGCCACCTATACGGTCAGCGCCGTCTCGGTCGACCTGGCCGACAACGCGACCAGCGCCGCCAGCACCATGGGATTCACCGTGGCCAGCAGCGCCAACCTGGCCGGCACCACCGGCAACGACAAACTGACGGCCACTGCCGGCAACAATGCGATCGACGGCCAGGCCGGCATCGACACGGTCGTCTACGCCGGCCAGCGCGCCAATTACACGGTGGCCAAGGAAACCCTCGGCTTTGGCGTGACGGACAAGGTCGGCGACGGCGGCCATGACGCCGTCATCAACGTCGAGCGCCTGCAATTTTCCGACGGCGCGGTGGCGCTGGACATCAGCGGTTCCGCGGGCCAGGCTTTCCGCCTGTACCAGGCCGCGCTCGACCGCCCGGCGGAAAGCGCCGGCCTGGGCTTCTGGATCTATCAGCTGGACCACGGCCTGACGCTGGACGACATGGTGCAGGACATCATTAAAAACCAGCCGGAATTCACCCAGAAATACGGCGCCAATCCGACCGATGCCCAGTTCGTGAACCTGCTGTACGCCAACGTGCTGCATCGTGCACCCGATGCCGCCGGCTACGATTTCTGGGTGAATGCGCTGGCGCACCACGATACGACGCAGGTCGGCATCGTCAAGTTCTTCAGCGAAAGCCCGGAAAACCAGGCGCAGGTCATCGGCACGATCCAGGACGGCATCGCCTACACGCCCTGGGCGGGCTGAGTTCCCGCCGGTTTCCCGTTTTTCTCCGCAAAGAGCCGCTTTCGAGCGGCTCTTTGCTTTTGCGCGGCGCAGTATTATGCGCCTTTTACTTTTTTATCGAAGGATAGCGACGTGAGCGACGAAAACCGTTTTATCGACATCGAAATCAAGCTGGCCGACCAGGAAAACCTCGTCGACACCCTCAACCGCACGGTCTACGAGCAGGGCCGCCGCATCGATCAACTGGAAGCTATGGTGGCCAAACTTGCCGAACACGTGCGGACCTTGCGCGACGCCGGACAGGGGCCGGTCAACGAGAGGCCGCCGCATTATTGAGTCCACGCCAGGGTGGGGCGCGAAGTCACAATTGGAGAAAGAGTCTGGTTATTCTGGAAATTTAAGGAATCTGATAGTGACTTTGGTTACCAATGAAAGAAGAAACATTATTGCACAAATACATTTTTTGTTTGATTTATGCAACGATTACATTTGAGTAAATTGATTATTTGAGCGGCGTTTTGCGCGCGCTCAAAAAATGCCTTTCGGCATCAAAACCCATGTATTTTCTCTTATTTTTCCGATTTGCAAGAAAATAGGCGCTGTTTTTGGTTATTTTTAGAAAATTTAGAGCGAAAGCAGCGTGCTACATCGATTTTATCAATATGTCATCTTCAATTTTCCTGTCTAATCTGTAATCAAATTTAGCTATACCTTCAGGATGAGCTCAAGGTAGTATCGCGTAAATACATACTGCTCGGCAGTGTGTATTTGGCCCGCAAAAACGTTAAATCGCGGGTTTTTCCTTCTCCAAACGAGGGCTGACACGATGTTCATGCGTAACCTTGAGATGAGCGAATTCGCGCCATCGGCGCCGGCGCCATTGCTCGTCCGTTCCCGGGCGATGCGGTGCCCGGACCGGTACGAACTGAACGTCGCGACCGGTTATTACGACCGCCCGGACATCCTGGATGCGTGGCATCGAATGCTGGCCGTCGCCACCAGCCCGGAAACGCTGTACCAGTCCCCGCAATTCTTCAGCCACCTGATCGACATGTATCGTGGGCAGGATGCGAACTGCGAACTGTTCATCGTCCGCCGCAGCGTCGATTACGCGATCGTCGGCTTCATCCCCGTGCGCACCATCGCGTGCGGCCTCGAGTTCCGCGTCGGCCCGGTGCCGCTGTTCAAACGAACCATGCGCGCCTGCCAGATTCTCGGCAGCGTCCCGTTGCTGGATCCAGCGGAAGAAGGCCTCGCCGAGTTCGTCATTCAGCAATTGCTCGAACGCTATGCGCAGTGCGACGTGCTGTACATGCAGGCCGTTCCGGAAGACGCCGGCGCCGCCCTGGGCGGCATCGCGGGCGTGTCGGCCTATGTCATGAACGGCTGGCGCGCGTGCCATACGCAGCCTCTGCCGGACAGCGTCGACGGCTATCTGCAGAAATTCAGTGCCAAGAAGCGCTACAACCTGTCGCGCCAGGTCCGCCTGCTGACGGAAGCGGCGGGTGCGCTGCAGGTGCTGCGTATCGAGCAACCCGGGCAGATTCCGGCCATGCTCGACGCCATGATCGCCACGGGCGCGTGCCCAGGCGCGGAGCGCGGCGCCGAACAGGCCCGGCTGGAAGGCCTGGCGCGCCACGGCCTGCTGCTGTCCTACGTGATCCGTTGCGGCGACGAGGACGTCGCCGTCGTGTACGGCTCGCGTTCGGCCTCCGTCTGGCACGTCTACAAAATCGCCTGCCTGCAGAAGTATCTGCACCTGTCCGTGGGTACGAGCGCGATCCACCTGGCGGTGCAGGACGTGCTGGCCCATTTCGCGTTCAGGGACATCGATTTCGGCTACGGTACGCCGAGCGCGGAATTCCGCTCGACCCATGTGCTCAAAACGCGCGGGCTCGTGCTGCTGCACCGCGCGCGCAGCCTGACCGCCTTGTCGTTGAAGGTACACGGCATGTACGACGCCATGAACGACGCCCTGATCCGCCAGGTCAAGCGGGCGCAGAAATGGCACGCGCAACGCCGGCAGGCGACCAAAAAGACGTCGCCCAAGGCCGACACGGCGCCGACCGTTTCCTGAGCGCGCCGGACGCGCACCGCCATGGCCGCCGCGTGCGGCCATTTTCTTTTGTGTGCCGCCAGCGGGCAGCCGGCGTTTCTTGTTGTTATTGCCAGTCTGTTATGGGATTATTTTCCGATCCGGCCGACCTGCGCCCCTGGCCCACCAACGACGAGGAACCCACGACATGCCTCTGCCACCCGACGCCAACGCCCCCAGCGATTTTGATTTCATCATCGGCGACTGGCTCGTCAAACACAAACGCCTGAACGCCCGGCTCGCGGGATGCACCGAATGGACGGAATTCGAAGGTCGGACGTCGACGATGAAGATTCTCGGCGGCTTCGGCAACCTCGAAGACAATCTCCTGCATTTTCCCGAAGGCGCCTTCCGCGCCGCCGCCATGCGCTCTTACTGCCCCACGTCGGGCACGTGGTCCATCTGGTGGCTGGACGGCCGCAACCCGACGGCACTCGACACGCCCGTCGTCGGCAGGTTTGCCGATCACGTCGGTCTGTTCTTCGCGGACGACTTCCTGGACGGGCAGCCCATCAAGGTGCGGTTCATCTGGACGGCGCGGCCGGGTGCGCACCCGCGCTGGGAACAGGCGTTTTCGAGTGACCAGGGTCAAACCTGGGAGACGAATTGGGAGATGGAATTCATTCCTGTCGGCGGTGGCGAGGGGTGACGGAATATGCGCCAATAGGTGAGTTACCTGTCATCCACCAACAAATAGGAACACGACACAAATGGATAACGGCCCTCCGGACAAGCGCGGCTTGAAAATCCTGATAGGCCATTACTGGTCGTCTCAAGGCTGGGTTCCCGAGAATGAACGGACCGTGACGCCGGAAGACTTCGAATATGCGAAGTCGAAAGGGCTGATGTTTGATCCGAGAGATGGGCAAGAACCGCCTGGAGGCCTTCAGCGATGGCGTCATCGCCGTCATCATCACCATCCTCGTGCTGGAACTGAAAGTCCCGCACGGCGGGACTTTTCATGAGCTACGTGATGAGTCTCATCGACATCGGCATCTACTGGAACAAGCGCCAGTATGCGGATCACTCACCAGTTTCGGCCTTACCGATGCTGAAGCCTCGACTCACAACTGCCTGACGACAGGATCGGTTATGGCACAAATACACCATTCGGCAGCATGCCTACGTATTTTCGGAGATGGTCTGATACCAGAAGAGATAACTCAGGCTTTGCGATGCGCGCCAACCGTAGCGCAGAGAACTGGTGAGTTGATTCGTTACCAGTCTGGGCGTGAGCGCGTCGTGAGGTGCGGGAACTGGCGATTGGAGGCTGAGTCGGCAGAGCCGGAAAATATCAACGGGCAGGTGCGTTGGCTGTTGTCGCAGGTCGAATCTGACCCTGAGGTGTGGAAGGCGCTGGTACAGCGGTTTGACGTCGATATCTTTTGCGGTCTTTTCATGCAAGAGTCGAACGATGGCATGTCCTTGGCTCCTGACGTCATGGCGCTACTGGGCGAACGAGGGATTCATCTAGCCCTCGACATATACAATGCCAGCGAAGACGACGACGTCACGCCGAGCCAGACTTGAACTCAGCCTTCCCTAACTCTAAAGAAAACACATGGGCAAAAACCGCCTGGAAGCCTTCAGCGACGGCGTCATCGCCGTCATCATCACCATCCTCGTGCTGGAACTCAAAGTCCCGCACGGCGGCACGTTCGACGTGCTGCTGCCGCTATGGCCCGTCTTCATGAGCTACGTGCTCAGTTTCATCTACGTAGGAATTTATTGGAACAACCACCATCACCTGATGCACGCCGTAAAGGAAGTCAGCGGCGGCGTCCTGTGGGCCAATCTGCACTTGCTGTTCTGGTTGTCGCTGATCCCGTTCGTCACCGCGTGGATGGGCGAGAACCATTTCGAGACCGGGCCGACCGCGGCGTATGGCTTCGTCCTGTTCATGTGCTCGGTTGCGTATCTGCTGCTGGTCAAAAGACTGATCGCCAATCATCCGAAGAACGCCAAGCTGGCTGAGGCAATCGGCAACGATCGCAAGGGCAAGCTGTCGTGCGTCCTGTACCTGGCCGGCGTGGCGCTGGCGTGGTTTGCCGCCTGGCTCGGATTCCTGGTCTATGCGGCCGTGGCGATCGTATGGCTGATTCCGGACCGGCGCATCGAGGAAAAAGTCGCCGAGGAGACCGAGCAGGAAGAGCAATCCGAACGGGGTTGAGCATCTCCGGAACTCCTTTTTTTCGGCCGTAAATATGTAACATACGGCAATATCCCTGCTATGCTTTGCGGGCACTGCCGCCGGGCTCGCCCGGCGGTTTCCATTCCGGTGTCCGTACGTGATCGATAAACCGCACGGCGCGGATGGGTGTGCGCGTAGCACAAAAAGAGATTGGCCCGTGGCACAAGCATGGGCGGATCCGACAACCCTCCGGAGATCCCAAAGAATGAACCGTTCGCACATCCTGGCCGTCGCTGTTACCGCAGCCGTCGCCAACCTGGCCTATGCCGCCCCCGCTTCGCTGCTGCCGGCGTCCAATCCGTTCGCCAAGCCGAGCACCCTGCAATACCAGTACCCGGCCTTCGACAAGATCAAGAACGACGATTTCGCGCCGGCGTTCGACGAAGGCATGCGCCAGCAGTCGCTGGAAATCGACGCCATCGCCAATAACAAGGCGGCGCCGACCTTCGACAACACGATCGTCGCGATGGAGCGTTCGGGCCAGCTGCTGAACCGCGTCTCGACCACGTTCTTCAACCTGGTCGGCTGCAACACCAATCCGACCCTCGACGCGCTCGACAAGGATCTCGCGCCGAAGCTGGCCGCCCACACCGACAAGATCCGCCTGAACGACAAGCTCTACAAGCGCATCCAGACCCTGTACGACAAACGCGCCAAGCTGCACCTCGATCCGGAATCGGCCTACCTGCTCGAGCGCTACCACACCGACTTCGTGCGCGCCGGCGCCAAACTGTCCGCCGCCGACAAGGAAACGCTGAAGGCGTATAACGGCAAGATCGCCGCCCTGCAGACCCAGTTCAGCCAGAACGTGCTCAAGGAAGCGAACGCGTCGGCACTCGTCGTCGACACCCGCGCGGAACTGGCCGGCATGTCGGACAAGGCGATCGACGCCGCCGCCGCGCTGGCGAAGAAGGATGGGCTGGACGGCAAGTTCAAGGTGCCGGTCGTGAACACGACGCAGCAGGCGCCGCTGTCCGTGCTGACCAACCGCGCCACGCGCGAGAAACTGCTGGCGCTGTCGCTGGCACGCGGCAGCCATGGCGGAGACTATGACAATCGCCAGATCGTGCTGGACCTGGTCAAAGCACGCGCCGAGCGCGCCAAGCTGCTCGGTTATCCGAGCCACGCCGCCTACATGCTGGAAGACCAGACCGCCAAGACGACGGGCGCCGTCAACCAGCTGCTGGCCGAGTTCGCCAAGCCGGCCGTGCGCAACGCGAAAAAGGAAGCGGCCGAGATCCAGAAGGTCATCGATGCCGAAGGCGGCAAGTTCCAGGCTACCGCTTACGACTGGAACTATTACACCGACAAGGTGCGCCAGGCCCGCTACGCGTTCGACGAAAACCAGCTGCGTCCGTATTTCGAGTACAACAACGTGCTGTTGAACGGCGTGTTCTATGCCGCCAACAAGGAATATGGCATCACGTTCAAGGAACGCCACGACCTGCCGGTGTACAACCCGGACGTGCGCGTGTTCGACGTGTTCGATGCCGACGGCAAGCAGCTCGCGATCTTCCTGCACGATCCGTACGCCCGCTCGAACAAGCGCGGCGGCGCGTGGATGAATGCGTACGTCGGCCAGAACAAGCTGATGGGCACGCATCCGGTCATCGCCAACCACCTGAACATCCCGAAGCCGGCCGCCGGCGAGCCGACCCTGCTGACGTATGACGAAGTGCGCACGATGTTCCACGAGTTCGGCCATGCACTGCACGGCATGTTCTCGAACGTGAAATACCCGCGCTTCTCGGGCACCCGCGTGCCGCGCGACTACGTCGAGTTCCCGTCGCAGGTCAACGAGATGTGGATGGCCTGGCCGGAAGTGCTGGCGAATTATGCCAAGCACTACCAGACGGGCGCGCCGATGCCGAAGGAGCTGCTGGATAAAGTCCAGGCATCGTCGAAGTTCAACGAGGGCTACCGCACGACCGAGTACCTGGCCGCGTCGATCCTCGACCAGAAATGGCATCAGCTGGGCGCCGACCAGATCCCGGCCGACGTGCCGGGCTTCGAGGCGACCGCGCTGCATGACGCCGGCGTCGACTTCCCGCTCGTCCCGCCGCGCTACCGCACGACCTATTTCTCGCACGTGTTCTCGGGCGGCTACTCGGCCGGCTACTACGGCTACCTGTGGGCCGAGAAGCTGGACGCCGACACCGTCGAGTGGTTCAAGGAAAACGGCGGCCTGCTGCGCAAGAACGGCGACCGCTTCCGCCAGATGCTGCTGTCGCGCGGCGGCACGATGGATGCGATGGAGATGTACCGCAACTTCCGCGGCCGCGACGCGAAGATCGAGCCGCTGCTGGAGCGCCGCGGCCTGACGGGCGAGTAAGCCGCACGCGCGCGCCGTTCCCGCCGCGGCGGGGACGGCGTTTTATTTATCACGCGTAAACACCGCCGCGCGCCAATCCTCCCCCATCAGGTATAAACTTTCTCACAACACTCTACTGTGAGAAAGCCATGCTGCCCGATAACGAAGACACCCTGAAAGCGCACCTGAAAGCCCTGCACCGCAGTCTCGAGGAGCGGGGCGAGGTCGACGACGAACTGGAAATGCTGCTGCGCCAGCTCGATGGCGACATCAAGCACGTACTCGACAGGCGCGCCCAGGACCCCGACGCGACGACGTACGGCCTGGCCTCGCGGACGCAGGAGCTGACGGCCCGGTTCGCCATCCGCCATCCGCACCTGGAACCGGCCCTGCGCGAGCTCGGCAACATCCTGGCGAGCATGGGGATTTGACACAAGCCATTGAAAATTAAGCCATTTTTACGACGATCGGCAGATTAATACAGCGTTTTCCGGTAAAATGCCGGCCAATGAACTCCCCTGCCAATCTTTTCGCGAACGTCGCCAAACGTTCCAGCCGCGCCCCTGCCGCCCCGTTCCTGCCCATGTCTCGTGCCGAGATGGACAAACTGGGCTGGGATTCGTGCGACATCATCCTGATCACGGGCGACGCCTACATCGACCATCCGAGTTTCGGCATGGCCCTCGTCGGCCGCCTGCTGGAAGCGCAGGGGTATCGCGTCGGCATCATCAGCCAGCCGGACTGGACCTCGGTGGAACCGTTCCGCGCGCTGGGCAAGCCGAATCTGTACTGGGGCATCACGGCCGGCAATATGGATTCGATGGTCAACCGCTATACGGCCGACCGCAAGATCCGCTCGGACGACGCCTACACGCCGAATGGCGAGCCGAATAAACGTCCGGACCGCGCCGTGACCGTGTACTGCCAGCGCGCGCGCGAAGCGTTTCCGGGCGTGCCCGTCATCGCCGGCAGCATCGAGGCGTCGCTGCGCCGCATCGCGCACTTCGATTACTGGTCGGACAAGGTGCGCCGCTCCGTGCTGTTCGAATCGAAGGCCGACCTCGTCATCTTCGGTAACGCCGAACGCGCGCTCGTCGACATCACCCGGCGCATCGCGGCGGGCGAGAACGTCAAGACCATCCGCGACGTGCGCGGCACGGCCTTCCTCGTGCCGCATGGCTGGCTGCCGGACGAGGAGTGGACCGTGCACAATTCCACGCGCGTGGACGTGCCGGGCCGCATCGACGCGCAACCGAATCCGTACGCGATGGCGCTGGAAGATCCGAAGCAGTGTGCGCTCGACAACGCCGCGCCGGAACCGGCAGTGAAGCCGATCGTCATCATGACGCGCGAGGAACGCCAGGCCGCCGCGAAGGAAAAGGCGCGCAAGACCGTCGTGCGCCTGCCGAGTTTCGAAACCGTCAGCGAAGACCCGGTGATGTATGCGCACGCGTCGCGCGTGTTCCACCTGGAATCGAATCCGGGCAATGCGCGCGCCCTCGTGCAGCAGCACGGCGACCGCGACGTCTGGCTGAACGCGCCCCCGCTGCCGCTCGCGATGGACGAGATGGACGGCGTCTACGACCTGCCGTACGCGCGCGCGCCGCACCCGAGCTACGGCAAGGCGCACATCCCGGCCTGGGAAATGATCCGGTATTCGGTGAACATCATGCGCGGCTGCTTCGGCGGCTGCACGTTCTGCTCGATCACGGAGCACGAGGGCCGCATCATCCAGAGCCGTTCGGAACCGTCGATCCTGCGCGAGATCGAGCTGATCCGCGACACGACGAAGAACTTCGCCGGCACCATCACGGACCTGGGCGGCCCGACCGCGAACATGTACCGTCTCGCGTGCAAGGACAAGAAGATCGAGGAAAGCTGCCGCCGCCTGTCGTGCGTGTATCCGACCATCTGCAGCAACCTGGGGACGGACCACAGCAAGCTGATCTCGCTGTACCGCAAGGCGCGCGCGATCCCCGGCATCAAGAAGATCCTGATCGGCTCGGGCCTGCGCTACGACCTCGCCGTGCGCTCGCCGGAATACGTCAAGGAACTGGTCACGCACCACGTCGGCGGCCTGCTCAAGATCGCACCGGAGCACACGGAAGAGGCCACGCTTTCCAAGATGATGAAGCCGGGCATCGGCGCCTATGACGAGTTCAAGGCGTTGTTCGACAAGTACTCGAAGGAAGCGGGCAAGAAGCAATACCTGATCCCGTACTTCATCGCCGCGCACCCGGGCTCGACCGACGAGGACATGCTGAACCTGGCCCTCTGGCTCAAAAAGAACAATTTCCACCTCGACCAGGTGCAGACGTTCACGCCGACCCCGATGGCGATGGCGACGACGATGTACCACTCAGGTAAAAATCCGCTGCACAAGGTCACCGAGGATTCGGAAGACGTCGTCACGGCCAAGAGCGGCAAGACCCGCAAGCTTCACAAGGCGTTCCTGCGCTACTACGATCCGGAAAACTGGCCGGTCCTGCGCGAAGGTCTCAAGCGCATGGGCCGCGGCGACCTGATCGGCAACGGCGAGCGCCACCTGGTGCCGCCGGCCGGCGCCGAACCGGACGCCGCGCCGCAGCGTGGCGGCGAACGCCGTCCGCCGGCGGGCCCGCGCAACGACGCGCCGAAAGGCCGCGTGATCGAGGTGGCAACCCGGCGCAACGGGCGCGGCGGCGAGCGCCGCGGCGAACCGGCACCGTTCATGGCGCCGCCGTCCAAGGCGAAGGCGGGCATCCTGTCGACCATCAAGTCCAAGCCCAAGGCAGGGCGTAAATAAACACACACCGGGGTCAGAGCCCGTTTTTTGGCAATAGCTCAAAAGCCATTGCCTAAATTCGGGCTCTGACCCCGGTGTTCTTTATACGCTCAGGTCGGCGCTCGCCTGCTTGTCCCGCAACCGGCGCGCATACCGGTGCCGCGCCCTGAGCCGCGGATTGGTCATGAGTCTGCCCATGGTCTCGCCGACCACCATCACGACGCCCAGCAGCGGCAGCACGAGCATCAGGCCGGCCACGCCGGACAGCGCGCCGCCGATGAAGATCATCAGCACCGTCACCAGGGGGTGGATGTGCAGGCTGCGGCCCAGGGTCAGCGGCATGAAGACGAAGTCGTCCAGCAGGCGGGCCAGGATGAAGACGACGATCGCGCCGTAGGCGATCAGCGGGTTGGCCGGGGCGTCCGTGGCGGCGACGACCACGACCATCATGCAGCCCACGATCGAGCCGACGAACGGCACCCACGCCAGCAGCGCGGAGATCAATCCCAGCACCAGCGGCGACGAGACGCCGATCACCCACAGGCCGAAGCCGAGCACGATGGTGTCCAGTACGGTCAGCCTCAGTAAGCCTTCGAAGTAGCGGCGTGCCGTCTGGTCGACCTGGTGCAGCAGGAACAATGTGCGTTCGAAATAAGCGTTCGGCACGGCGCGCGCGAGGAATTTTTTGAAGCGCAGGCCGTCGCGCAGGAAGAAGAAGGCGAGGAACGGGGCCAGCAGCAGCGACGGCAACCAGCCGGCCGCGCCCAGCAGGATGGACGTCAGGTGGCGCTGGGCGAAATTGTCCGTATAAGCCTTGAAGCGCTTGTTGACGATCGCGGTCAGGTGCATCTCGGCCAGGATGGGGAACTTGGCTTCCAGCAGCGTCATCGTGTTGCGCACGAAGGCGACGCCGCCGTCCAGGTACAGGGCGCCCGTCTTGTGCCAGCTGTCGGCGTCGCCGGGGGATGCGGTCCAGGTCATCGCCGCCATCAGCAGCAGGGCGCTGGCGCCGTAGAACACGGCGCACACGAGCGTGGCCGAGACGTTGCGGGTAAAACCGGCGCGCAGCAGCCGTTGCATCGGGCCAAGCAGGATGTAATACAAGACGGTGCCGAGGATGAACGGCAGCACCAGCCACAGCATGTGTTCGAGCAGCACCAGCAGTAAACAGGTGATGCCGACGATGCCGATCCAGACGAACGGGCCGTTGCGCTCGTCGCGGAGGGGGGCGTGGATCACAGGGCCTCCACCTGGGCGTGGCCGTCGAGCCAGCCGCGCAGGCGCTGGCCGATGTGGCGCGCCAGTGCGAGCGAGATCTTGTAGCCGATCACGGCATCCGTTTCCATCAAGGCCAGGAAGTCGTCGCGGAAGAATACGGCCAGTTCGCAGGCGTCGAGGGCGCGTACCTGGGCGCTGCGTGGCGAATTGTCCAGCAGGGCCAAGTCGCCGAAGAAACTGCCCGCTCCAAGGTCGCCGACTATCTGGCGGCCCCTGCTGTGGCTGCGGCTGATCTGCACGCGGCCACTCATCACCAGATACAGGGCCTGGCCCTCCTCGCCCTCGTCGAACACGATTTCGTCCGGCAGGTAGCGGCGTTCGTGCATGAGGCCGTCGACGAACTTGATTTCCAGGGGCTTGAGGGAACGGAACAGTGGCGTGTTCTGCAGCCGGAGCTGACGGGGGGACAACGTGTGCGATTTGAGGAAACCAAAGATCACGAAAGCTCCGGGACAATGCAGCAGAGTAGCTGTACGTCAATTATGAACGATTCATTTGTGCTTGCGCAGCTACTACGCAACGCTCGGCAATCACGGTGCATATCGCTCAACAGTTGATATGAATCATGCGTGCGCGCGATTGAAAAACGTGTAATATAATTCCTTTGGGAAATATTCCTTACATTAATGGCATCATCTCACCACTTCCGACCAGGAGGAACCGAGTGATCGATATCCAGACCTTCATGCTGGCGCTTGGCGTCGGTAACACGGCGTTTGCCCTGCTGATGGCGGGCTATATGCGCGGCGCCGTACCGAATCCCGCGTTGCGCACCTGGATGTGGGCGCGCCTGTCGTCCGGGCTGGCGCAGATCTGCTGCTGGATGGCGCCGCATGCCGGACTGCCCATCGCCGAGGAACTGGCCGCCTTCGGCTGGGTTGGCGGTGTCGCGCTGGAACTGGCGTCGTATTGCGTGTTCTTCGGGTTCCGCAACTGGCACCGGGTGCTTGCGCCGGCCGCCGTCGCGGCCCTGCTCATCGTCGCCGCCGCGGCGATGGCGCAGGCGTCGCGCGAGCAGATGACGCAGGTGGTGGCCGTGATCGTCGCCCTGTTCGCGTCCGGCGCCGCCGCCATCCTGCTGCGGCCCCAGGCCGACGCCCCGCTGCTGCAGCGTGTCATCGGCGCCAACGATGCCCTGTTCGCCATCGCGATCTGGACCTGGATGGCCGTGGCCAACGGCGGCGTCGGCATGTTCGATGCGAATCCGGTGTATGGCTTTGCCTATCTGGCGAGCTATTTACTGATGATCGTCAATGGGTTCGGCTTCTTGTTGTTGTGTAAGCTCAAGGACGACCAGCGCATGCACCACCTGGCCACGATCGACGGCTTGACCGAGATGCTGAATCGCCGCGCCTTTTTCGAACGGGCCGAAAAGGCGCGCCAGCAGGCTGTGCGCCTGCGCAAGCCGATCGCGCTGATGATGCTCGACCTCGACCATTTCAAACAGCTCAACGACGGCTTCGGCCATGCCTGCGGCGACGAGGCCCTGCGCCTGTTCGCCGACACCGCCCGCGCGCGCCTGCGCGACAGCGACGTGATGGGCCGGCTGGGCGGCGAGGAATTCGCGCTGGCGATGCCGGGCACGTCGCTGGCGGGCGCGCAACACGCGGCGGAACGCCTGCGCGCCGCCGTCGCCGAGGCACCGGGACTGGCCTGCGCCGCGACCTATCGCATGACGGTCAGCATCGGCGTCGTGATGATCGATCCGAACGAGGAATTGACGGCCGCCCTGGCGCGCGCCGATCACGCCTTGTATGCGGCCAAGACGGGCGGACGCAACCGCGTCGAGATCGGCGGACCGCTCCTCAAGCGGGCCTGAACCGCCGGCGTTCACAGCACACCGGGTTGCGCGTCCAGGTCGAGCGTGGCCGTGGGCGGGATGCGCAGGTCCAGGTGGCTCGTCAGCACGATGCAGCGGTTGTCCGCGTGCGCGCGGCGCGTCAATGCCGTCTCCAGCACGTCGACCGCCTGCACGTCCAGGCCGTTGAACGGTTCGTCCACCAGCAGCAGGCGCGCCGGCAGGGCGAGCGCCAGCGCCAGTTGCAGCTTCTTGTATTGGCCCAGCGACAGGCCCGCGACCGGCTGGCCGCCGATGTCGGCGATGTGAAAAGCGTCCAGGTGGCGGCCCAGTGCGTCGCGGTCGGCGTCGGCGTAGAGCGCCAGGTGCAGTTCGAGCCATTCGCGCGTCGTCAGCCAGTCCAGTGCCGGCGCTTCTCCGCCGCAATAAAAGCTCAGGCGCCGGTAGGCGAGCGCATCCGTTGCGCTGTCCAGGCCGTCCAGGCGGATGTGGCCGCGGCTTGGCGCCAGCGCGCCGCCCAGCAGTTTTAATAATGTCGTCTTGCCGCGGCCGTTGCGGCCGCGCAGCCAGGTGAGGCCGGGGCCGAGCTGCAGGTTCAGCCCGACGAAGACGCTGCGCGTCGCAAAGTGAAAACCGAGGTTCTCGACGGCGACGGATGGACTCATTCCCATAATTTGCTTCCGGTGGCGCACAACAGCATGATGGCGAGCGCGACGAGCGCCATGCGGCCGCGTGCCGTGAAGGGAGGCGTCAGCACGAGCAGCGGCGCAATGCCCCAGGCCAATGCGAGGTAGAGGTGGCCGGCCGTGCCGTGCCACGCACCGGCCGCCGAGCCGATGCCGGTCAGCATGGCCAGCGCGGGCGTCAGGATCAGCAACGTCATGGCACGCGCGTGCCGGGCCAATGCGGCAACGTCGATGGGCCAGCCGGCCGCCGGCACCCGCACGCGTGCCAGCTGGGTCCGCAGCGCCTGGTCGGCGTCGTGCACGAGCAAGACCAGCAGGATGCTCGTCAGCACCGCGCCGAGCGCGCGCGGCATGGCCTGCGGCCCCATCATCCACAGCGCGGCGGCGCCGGCGGTGGCGGCCAGCAGCACGCACTGGCGCGCGCCGGCGATGGTGCCGCGCCACAGCGGCAGCCAGAACAGCCGGCGCCACAGGTACAGCGCGCCGATGCGGGACGCGCGCGGGTGGGTGCCGGCAACGGCAACGGCCGGCGCCCGGTGCGCAGGTTGCGGGAGGCCGGCGCCGCGTACGAGCAGCACGGTGGCGCACGTCCAGGTCAGCAGGAAGGACAGCACGGTCCCGGCGACGGCGCGCGGCGGCGCCAGCCAGTCGGGACGTTGATACAACCAGACCGCCAGCGAGGCCACGTACGCGAGGCCCAGCGGCCCGGTCAACAGGGTGGCGACAACGGCGGAGGCGCGCAGCAGCAGGCCGGGCGGCACCGGCAACGGATGCAGCCACGCGCGCACGTGCGCGGGCATGACGCGGGACCGCAACAGCACGACGGGCAGGCTCATCGCGACACCATGCAGGCACAGCAGGGGCAGGGCGAGCGGCAGCGGTTCGGCGGCCGCGAGCATCGCGGGCATGGCGGCAAAAGCGAGCAGGCCGACGAGGGTCGGACCCAGCACGAACATGACGATCTCGGCGGAGCCGCGCAGGCGCGCGGCCAGTTGCGCCAGGGCGTGGCGGGCGAGACGGAGACGGAACCGGGTGTAGGGATGCGTCATCGATAGAGTAGGGAGATAAAACGAAAAAAGGTCCGACGAATCGGACCTTTTTTCTTGATACTGGCGGAGCGGACGGGGCTCGAACCCGCGACCCCCGGCGTGACAGGCCGGTATTCTAACCAACTGAACTACCGCTCCGTTTACTCTGATCGGTTCTTCACTTTGCAAATTGCCGGAACCTGGTGGGCGCTGAGAGGCTCGAACTCCCGACCTAATCCTTGTAAGGGATCCGCTCTACCAACTGAGCTAAGCGCCCGTCACTTTGTTCCGGTTTCTTGCCAACGTTTGTCATCACGTCCGAAGAGGCCCGAATCATAGCGTATCCCTTCAAAAACGTGCAAGGGTTTTTCAGAAAAAAGTGAACAGGAATGCAGCGTGCCACTTTCTCATATACAACAAACTGTTGTAAGGATGTATGCGGCCGGCTGTATTCCTTGCATAAGGATATACACATAATCGACAATTGCCGTTTTACACGCCGGCAATATTTAGACATCAACAACCAGGTGCGAGTTTGCCGAGGCCCACAGCCTGCCCTACCCGGGTGCCTCAGGAGAGACAGCGGAGACAACGCGGCAGTTTTTTTCACTCTTCCCTAGGAAAAACTCAATGATCAAGATGTCCAAGATGCACAAGCGCGTCCTCGCCGCGCACGGCGCGCTGCTGGCGCTGGCCGCCGTACCCGGCGGCGCGGCCCTGGCCCAGACTGCGCAGGCGACCCAACTGCAGACGGTCACCGTGACCGCGCAGCG
The DNA here is from genome assembly GCF_001425685.1 of Massilia sp. Root335. Lineage (GTDB taxonomy): Bacteria > Pseudomonadota > Gammaproteobacteria > Burkholderiales > Burkholderiaceae_D > Telluria > Telluria luteola. The sequence goes on from NZ_LMCY01000005.1 coordinate 97,628, forward strand.
CCGTACCGAAAACATCAAGGAAGTACCGGTGTCCGTCACCGCCATCAAGGGCGAAAAGCTGGACGTGCTCGTGTCCGGCGGCGCAGACATCCGCCTGCTGGCGGGTAAAACCCCCAGCCTGAACGTTGAGTCCTCGAACGGCCGCACGTTCCCGCGTTTCTATATCCGCGGCTACGGCAACACGGACTTTTCGGAATTCGCGTCGCAACCCGTGTCGCTGGTCTATGACGACATCGTCCAGGAAAACCCGATCCTCAAGGGCTTCCCGATCTTCGACCTGGCCGGCGTGGAAGTGCTGCGCGGCCCGCAGGGCACGCTGTTCGGCCGCAACACCCCGGCCGGCGTCGTGAAATTCGAATCCGAAAAGCCGAATTTTAAAAAGGTCGAGGGTTACTACAACCTGTCGTACGGCACTCACGGCACCACCAACGTCGAAGGCGCGGTCAACGTGCCGCTGTCGGACAAGTGGGCGATGCGCGTGTCGACCCTGCGCCAGCACCGCGACGACTTCGTCGACAACTACAGCGACATCGCGAAGACGAACAAGACCGGCGAACTGGACGGCTACAACGAACACGCCGAACGCGTGCAATTCCTGTACAAGCCGGATACCACGTTCAGCGCCCTGTTCAACGTGCACCAGCGCACAACCACCGGCAGCGCCCGCCTGTTCCGCGCGAACCTGATCAAGAAGGGCACGAACGACATCGTCGACGGCTACGACCTCGACAGCATCGTCACCAACGCCCAGAATTTCCAGAACCTCAAGACGAACGGCGCCAACGCCCGCATCACCTGGGACCTGGGTCCGGTCCTCTTCCACTCGATCACCGGTTACGAGTCGGTCGGCAATTACTACAGCCGCGGCGACATCGACGGCGGCACGCCGCAAGGCCCGGGCTTCATCCCGTTCCAGTCCGAGACGGGCGGCTTCATCGACGACCTGAAGCAGTATTCGCAGGAATTCCGCGTCGAATCGAAGGATGCGGGCTCGCTGCACTGGCAGGCCGGCGTGTACTACTTCAAGGAAGACGTGACGGGCGGCAGCGACGGCTACAGCAGCGCCACCGGCGCCCGCACGTCGCGCCAGTCCAGCGAGCAGAACAACAAGGCCTGGGCCGCGTTCGGTTCGGTGATGTACAACATCAACGACGCCCTGTCGGTGCGCGGCGGTATCCGCTACACGGACGACAAGAAGGACTTCCACACCGTCACCGCGATCGGCTTCACTCCGGTCGGCCCGAACAGCGTCGGCGAAAGCAAAGACAAAATCAACTGGGATCTGTCGAGCACGTACAAGCTGAATGCCGACGTGAACCTGTACGCCCGCATCGCGACCGGCTTCCGTGCCCCGAGCATCGCGCCGGCCTCGACCTTCGCTCCGGTGGGCATCACCGTCGCCGACGCCGAGACCATCACGTCGTACGAAGGCGGCATCAAGGCCGACCTGTTCGAGCGCCGTGCCCGTGTCGCGTTCTCGCTGTACGACTACGACGTCAAGAACCAGCAGCTGACCGTGGTCGGCGGCAACACCAACGTCACCAAGCTGATTAACGCGAAGAAGACCGAAGGCCGCGGCGCCGAATTCGACTTCGAAGGCCTCGTGACTCCGGACCTGCGCGTCGGCGCCAGTGCCTCGTACAACTTCACGGAAATCCGTGACCCGAGCCTGTCGCTCAGCAAGTGCGCAGCTTGCACGATCACCGACCCGCTCAACGCCGCCGGCAACGTCGTGATCGACGGCAATCCGCTGCCCCAGGCACCGAAGTGGATCATGAACCTGAACGCCCGCTACAGCATGCCGGTGGGCGATGGCGAGTTCTACGTTTACACTGACTGGTCGTACCGTTCGAAGATCAATTTCTTCCTGTACGAAGCGAAAGAGTTTACGGGCAAGCCGCTGACGGAAGGCGGCCTGCGCCTGGGCTATATCTGGGCGGACGGCAAGTATGAAGTGGCCGCCTTCGGCCGCAACATCCTCGACCAGCGCCGCATCACCGGTGCGATCGACTTCAATAACCTGACGGGCTTCACCAACGAACCGCGCACCTACGGTGTTCAGTTCAAAGGCAACTTCTAAGGTTTAGCGAGTCGTTGGACAGAAAGGCCGCGAGCGATCGCGGCCTTTTTTTTGCCCCAAAGATTGTGCCAAAAACCGGGCTCTGACCCCGAATTGACGACTTCAGATCAAACTTGCGGAGAAGGTCGTGCGACACGATTGAGCTATCTCAACGCCCATAAATTGGATCTGTGGGCAACGCCAGAAAGTCACCGTACATTGTTAATTCACGGGCAGTTTTATTGGCGATATCTTCTTCTGTTGAGTTCACATTTTTCCGAAGAATCTAGGTTTTAGCGCTATCAGATCGGCGATGTGTTGTATAGACATCGAATTCAATTGTGAAATTTCTACACGGTTATTCCTTTCGCGCTAATCTGCCGTGTCCGCTTTCAGACGGGCAATCGGTGCTCACAAAATGACGCCGAACAACTAGATCTCAGGCAATCCTGCCTGCGGAAAATCAAACTTTTGTGTTTTTCTAAAAGGAATAAACATGAAGTCTCAGCAATCGAAGTATCCGGCAATGTTGAAACTGTGCGCCGTGGCCGTCCTCGGTCTCGGCGCCGGCGTCGCGGGCGCGGGGACGCCCACGAACGTGCAGGCCGCACCCGCCGGGAAGCAGATGGTCGTCGCGGACCTGACCGACCGCATCATCGTCAAGTACAAGGACGAGAGCGCACCGGTTGCCGTCAAGAGCGCGAAAGGCATGGCGACCATCAGCCGCAGCGCCGCGCCGCTGGCGGCATCGCGCAAGGCCATGGTCGACCGCGCCGGCCAGCAGTTCGGCATGCTGGTGAAGGAATCGCATTCGATCGCCACCGGCGCCCGCGTATTCAAGCTGGACCGCAAGGTGTCGCTGGCCGACGCCGCCAGGCTGGCCGCCGACCTGAAGGCGCGCGATGCCTCCGTCGAGTACGCCGAGCCGGACCGCATGATGCACCCGCTGTTCACGCCGAACGACTCGATGTACAGCCAGCAGTGGGATTACTTCGAAGCGACCGGCGGCATGAATCTGCCGGCCGCCTGGGACAAATCGACCGGCACCGGCATCCGCGTGGCCGTGATCGACACGGGCTACCGTCCGCACGCCGACCTGTCGGGCCAGATCCTGGCCGGCTATGACTTCATTTCCGATACTGCCGTGTCGAACGACGGCAACGGCCGCGACAGCGATGCCAGCGACCCGGGCGACTGGGTGACGGCGGGCGAGTGCGGCAGCGGCCAGCCGGCCGAGAACTCGAGCTGGCACGGCACCCACGTGGCCGGCACCATCGCCGCGCTGACGAACAACGGCACCGGCGTCGCCGGCATCGCGTACGGCGCCAAGGTCGTGCCGGTGCGCGTGCTCGGCAAGTGCGGCGGCTACACGTCGGACATCGCCGACGGCATCATCTGGGCGTCGGGCGGCACCGTGTCCGGCGTGCCGAACATCGCGGCGCGCGCCCAGGTGATCAATATGTCGCTGGGCGGCGGCGGCGCCTGCGACACGACGACGCAGAACGCGATCAACAGCGCCCGTTCGCGCGGCACCGTGGTCGTGGTCGCCGCCGGCAACGAGTCCCAGAACGCCAGCAACAGCAACCCGGCCAACTGCGCCGGCGTGATCGCAGTGGCGGCGACGAACCGCTCCGGCGGCCGCGCCTCGTACTCGAACTACGGCACCATCGTCGACGTCGCGGCACCGGGCGGCGATACCGGCGCCGGCATCCTCTCGACGCTGAACGCCGGCACCACGTCGCCGGGCGCCGACAGCTACGCTTCGTACATGGGGACGTCGATGGCGACGCCGCACGTGGCGGCCGTCGCTGCGCTGATGTTGTCCAAGAACCCGGCCCTGACGCCGGACGACGTCGAAGCCCGCCTGAAGTCGAGCGCACGGCCGTTCCCGGCCAGCTGCTCGGGTTGCGGCGCCGGCATCGTCGACGCCTCGGCCGCGATCGATGCGGCTGCCGGCACCGGCGGCGGCGGCACGACGATCTCGGAATCGGAGTCGAACAACACGGTCAGCACCGCCGACAGCGTGACGACGTCCGGCACGACGGTCAACGGCACGATGGGCAGCTCGACCGACTCGGACTATTTCGTCGTCCAGCTGCCGGCCGGCAAGACCCTGACCGCGACGATGACGCCGAACGCGAGCTCGGACTACGACCTGTACATCTACAACAGCGCCGGCACCTTGCTGTCGTACAGCGAGAACGGTACGGGTTCGGTGGACAGCGCGACGTCGTCGAACACGGGCTCGAGCACGTCGGCCCGCTATGTGCGCGTCGTGTACTACGCCGGCGGCACCGGGTCGACCAGCGGCAAGTACACGCTCAAGCTGACTTGGTAACGCCTGTTATAACAGGAATAATTACCGTTAAAATTCAATCACTTAACTGAAATTTTCCTGTTGTAAAAAACCCGAAAACGGCCCGTTGCGGGCCGTTTTTCGTTACGCTGCCCAGTTCGCTTAGTTCGGTACTCCCGGAAAGGATGCAGCATGACGCAGCGCCACACGATGTCCCCGATGTTGAAACTTTGTGCCGCGGCCCTGATCGCCGCCGCCCCGCTGGTTGCCGGCGCCGCCGGCCAGGACGCGGGCCTGGGCACCCATTACGTGGTCCAGACGGACCGCCTGATCGTCAAGTACAAGGACGACGGCGACACGTCGAAGACGGGCGTGGCGGCACGCGGCATCGACCGCGCGCGCCAGGCGCTGATCGACCGCGCCGGCCAGACCTACGGCGCCACCCTGCGCGCGCTGCGCGCGACGGCGAACGGCGCGAACGTCCTGCAACTCAACCGCACGATGTCGCTCGACGAGGCGCGCCAGCTGGCCGCCGAGCTCAAGTCGCGCGACGCCAGCGTCGAGTACGCCGAGCCGGACCGCATCATGGTCCCGCTGGCCACCCCGACCGACCCCAGCTACACCCAGCAGTGGGACCTGTACGAGGCCACCGGCGGCATCAACGCGCCGGCCGCCTGGGACAAGTCGACCGGCGCCGGCATCAACGTGGCCGTGATCGACACGGGCTACCGTCCGCACGCGGACCTGTCCGGCCAGATCCTGCAGGGCTACGACTTCATCTCCACGAGCACCGTCGCCAACGACGGCGGCGGCCGCGACGCGGACGCCAGCGATCCGGGCGACTGGGCACCGGCCGGCAGCTGCGGCACGGGCATCCCGGCCGCGGACCAGAATTCGAGCTGGCACGGCACCCACGTGTCCGGCACGATCGCCGCGAAGACCAACAACGGCCTCGGCGTCGCGGGCATCGCCTACAACGCCAAGGTCGTCCCGGCGCGCGCGCTGGGCCGCTGCGGCGGCTACACGTCGGACATCGCCGACGCCATCGTCTGGGCGTCGGGCGGCACCGTTACCGGCGTGCCGGCCAATGCCAACAAGGCGCGCGTGCTGAACCTGTCGCTGGGCGGCAGCGGCGCCTGCGACACGACGACGCAGAACGCGATCAACAGCGCCCGTTCGCGCGGCGCCGTGGTGGTCGTCGCGGCCGGCAACGCGAACACCAACGCGTCGAATACCAACCCGGCCAACTGCGCCGGCGTGATCACCGTCGCCGCGACGAACCGCGCGGGCGGCAAGGCGTCGTATTCGAACTACGGCACCAACGTGACGATCGCGGCACCCGGCGGCGACAACGGCGCCGGCATCCTGTCGACCCTGAACTCGGGCACGACGACGCCGGCATCGGACAGCTACGCCGCGTACATGGGGACGTCGATGGCGACCCCGCACGTGGCCGGCGTCGTTGCGCTGATGCTGGCGGCGAATCCGAACCTGACGCCGGACGACGTGGCCGCCAAGCTGAAGTCGACGGCGCGCGCATTCCCCGCCCCGTGCTCGGGCTGCGGCGCCGGCATCGTCAATGCGGCGGCTGCCGTGAACGCGGCGCTGGCGTCCGCCACGACCACGGCGCCTCCGACGACGACGGCCGTGACCTGGACCACGTGCGCCACCGAAGGCGGCACGTGCTCGTTCAGCGGTACGCGCGACGTACGCTACGGCACCGCCACGAGCTTCGTGACGAAGACGTTCACGAGCGCCGTCAAGTGCTCGAACACCGTGTTCGGCGACCCGGCGCACGGCATCGTCAAGTCGTGCAGCTACTCCAGCGCGACGAAGTAATACCTGCCTCATCCGCCGCCGCGTCCTGCGGCGGCGTTCCCACTTGCATTAAACCCACAATCCGACGATACTGTATGCAATTACAGTAGTCGCTCGGCGCGGGCGACCGTCACCGTGAACGCCCACGTCCGCAAGATCATCCACTGCGATTGTGATTGTTTCTACGCATCCGTCGAGATGCGCGACGATCCGTCCCTGCGCGGCCGGCCGCTGGCCGTGGGCGGGCGGGCCGAGCAGCGCGGCGTGGTGGCCACGTGCAACTACGAAGCGCGCCGCTACGGCATCCACTCGGCGATGGCGACGGCGCAAGCCGTCAAGCTGTGCCCGGACCTGATCCTCATTCCGCCGAACATGGAAAAGTATCGGGTCGCGTCGCGCCAGATCATGGACATCTACCGCGACTACACCGACCTCGTGGAACCGCTGTCGCTGGACGAAGCCTACCTCGACGTGACCAACTCGCCGCACTGCAAGGGCAGCGCCACGTTGATCGCCCAGGAGATCCGCCGGCGCATTGCCGAGACGGTCGGCATCACGGCGTCCGCCGGCGTCGCGCCGAACAAGTTCGTGGCCAAGATCGCCAGCGACTGGAACAAGCCGGACGGCTTGTTTCTCGTGAAGCCGGGCGAAGTCGACGCCTTCGTTGCCGCGCTGCCCGTGAAAAAATTGTTCGGCGTGGGCAAGGTGACGGCTGCCAAGCTGCACAGCCTCGGCGCGCAAACCTGCGGCGACCTGCGCGACTGGAGCATCGACAAGCTGCAGCAACACTTCGGCTCGTTCGGCACGCGGTTGCACGACTTGTGTCGCGGCATCGACTACCGCGACGTGAATCCCGTGCGCGAGCGCAAATCGATCAGCACGGAGGAGACGTACACGCCGGACGTGCCGGATCTGGCCGCCTGCCTCGCGCTGCTGCCCGACCTGTACGAGCACTTGCTGGGCCGGATCAAGCGCAATAATGCTGAAAAATTCATCAACAAGTTATTTGTAAAAATTAAGTTTGCCGATTTCCAGCGCACGACGGTCGAGTGCGTCGGCTACGCGCCGAACCTGGAGACGTACCGCCACCTGATGGAGACGGGCTGGTTGCGCGCGAGCCGTCCCGTGCGCCTGCTGGGCGTCGGCGTGCGGCTCAGCGATACGGAGACGGTCGAGCAGCTGAGCTTGTTTGACGAACGTGCAACACATTAAAAAACCATCGCCAACGACGTGAATTTTGCCGCCAGTCAGCGTGTAGAATGTCGTTCCTTTGAAATATCGAGATAACTGGAAGCAACGTTATGTGGTTCAAGAATCTTCAGATCTACCGCCTGCCCGCACCGTGGAATTTTTCCCCTGAACAGATGGAAGAGGCGCTGCAGTCGCAGGCGTTCACGCCCGCCAGCAGCAATGAATTGCTGCGCCAGGGCTGGGATTCGCCACGCGGCAACGGCAAGCTCGTCCACGTCGTCAACAAGCAGATGCTCATGATGCTGGGCACGGAAAAGAAATTGCTGCCGAGCTCGGTCATCAACCAGGTCGCCAAGGCCAGGGCCGCCGAGCTGGAAGAGCAGCAGGGCTTCCCGCCGGGCAAGAAGGCGATGAAGGAACTCAAGGAACGCGTGGCCGACGAGCTGCTGCCGCGCGCCTTCTCGATCCGCGGCAACGTGTGGACGTGGATCGACCCGGTCAACGGCTGGCTCATCGTCGACGCGGCCAGTCCGAGCAAGGCCGACGACGTCATCAAGCTGCTGCTGAAGGCCGTCGACAAGATGCCGCTCGAATCGCTGCGCGTGCAGCGCTCGCCGGTCGCCGTGATGACGGGCTGGCTGGAATCGGACGAGGCGCCGTACAACTTCACGATCGACCAGGACACGGAACTGCGCGCCACGGGCGAAAGCAAGGCCGCCGTGCGCTACGTGAAGCACTCGCTGGACCCGGAAGACATCCGCCGCCACATCGCCGCCGGCAAGCAGTGCACGCGCCTGGCCATGACGTGGAACAGCCGCATCTCGCTCGTGCTGACCGAGCAGCTGGCCGTCAAGGGCATCAAGCCGCTGGACGTGATCAAGGAAAACGAGACCATCACCTACAGCGATGACGAACGCTTCGACAACGACGTCATGCTGATGACCGGCGAGCTGGCCAAGATGCTGGCGGATCTGGTCGAGGCGCTGGGCGGCGAGGCGAAGGCGTAATTTGGCGGTGTGCATGGTGGGCACCCCGTGCCCACCGATCGTGCCGCGCCAACAAAACGGCCTGGATGCATGTCCGGGCCGTTTTGCTTTTATTTCGCCGCCGCCACTTCCTCCGTGGTCGCCGGCTCCTTCTTGCCGCCGCCGGTTTCCGGCTGGCCGCCCGTGTACGTCGGCGTCTCGCGGCGCTGTCCCGGCGCCGGCTTGCCCGGCAGCGGCTGCAGGGCCCTGGCCTGGTCCAGATCGATGCCGGCGACCTCGGCCACGCGGCGGCCATAGTCCTCGTCGCAATGCCACAGATGCCACACCATGCGCAGCTGGATCACGTCGGGACATTTCCTGAGGTCGCCGCCGACGTTGTTGACGAGTTCGTCGCGCTCCCAGTCCGCGAACGTGCGGTAGCGCTCGCCCGCTTGCCGGTAGTCGTCGGCCGTGCGGCTTGTCTGGTAGCGCCCCAGGTGGCCCTCGACGTGCTGGTGATAATCCTTGTCCGGCTGCGGCGCTTCACCCAGGCCGCCCAGCAGGCTCGGTTCGTAATTGATGTGTTTTTCTTCGCCGCCGCCGTCGACATAAAACGTCATCTGGCCGTCGCGCTGGTTCGTGCGCGCCATGGCTTTGTCTTGCGGGGCATTGATCGGTAGTTGCAGGTAGTTCGGACCGATGCGGTAGCGCTGGGTGTCCGAGTACGACAGCGTCCGGCCCTGCAGCATCTTGTCGTCCGAGAAGTCGACGCCGTCGACGAGCACGCCCGTGCCGAAGGCCGACTGTTCCGTTTCGGCGAAGACGTTGTCCGGGTTCTTGTTCAGGACCATGCGGCCCACGGGCAGCAGCGGGAACTGGTCTTCCGGCCAGCGCTTGGTGTCGTCGATCGGGTCGAAGTCGAGTTGGGGATGTTCGCCGTCGCTCATGACCTGCACGCAGAATTCCCATTCCGGAAACTCGCCGCGCTCGATCGCATCGTACAGGTCGCGCGTGGCGTGGCTGGTGTCGTGCGCCTGGATTTCGGCCGCTTGCTGGCTCGTCAGGTTGCGCACGCCCTGTTTCGGTTGCCAGTGGAATTTGACGAGGTGGGCGATGCCCTGGTCGTTCACGAGTTTATACGTGTTGACGCCCGAGCCTTCCATCTCGCGGTAATTGGCCGGGATGCCCCAAGGGCTCTTGACCCACGTAACCATGTGCAGCGCTTCCGGATGGCTGCAGATGAAATCGTAGAAGCGCCACGGCTCCTGCTGGTTCGTGACGGGGTCCGGTTTGAAGGCGTGGATCATGTCCGGGAACTTGATCGCGTCGCGGATGAAAAAGACCTTCAGGTTGTTGCCCACGAGGTCCCAGTTGCCGTCGACCGTCTTGAGCTTGACGGCGAAGCCGCGCGGATCGCGGGCCGTCTCCGGCGAGTCCTTGGCGCCGATCACGGTCGAGAAGCGCACGAACACGGGCGTCTGCACGCCTGTCTCGTTGAGCACGCGGGCGCGGGTGTACTTACCGGCCGGCTCGTCGCCGATCTTGCCGTAGGCTTCGAAGTAGCCATGCGCGCCCGTGCCGCGCGCATGCACCACGCGCTCGGGGATGCGTTCGCGGTCGAAGTGGGTGATCTTTTCGATGAACTGGTAGTTCTCGAGGGTGGCCGGACCGCGTTCGCCGACGGAACGCATGGCCTGGTTGTCGCGGACGGGATGGCCCTGGCGCGTGGTCAGGGTGGGGCGCTGCTCGCTCATCGCAATGGCTCCTCAGGTTCGTGGGGAAAACCATTATAGGAACTGGCGACCGCGCGCAGCGCCCGGCACACCGGGGTCAGAGCCCGATTTTGGGAAATTTCCAAAATCGGGGCTCTGACCCCGGTGGTGGGTTACAGTGCCTGGAACACGCCCGCTGCGCGGTTCTTCGTGACGTTATCCCAGGTGAACACTTTGCCGTTCATCGCCACGTAGACGCCCGGCGGCAGCGTCTGCGCCGCGGCGCAGGCGAAGCCCAGGTTGAACAGCGCGTCCGAGTTGGCGATCTCGTACGGGATCATGGCGCCCGTGAAGACGATGGTCTTGTCCGACACGGCCGCGCCCAGCACCTCGGCCGTTTCGCGCATCGTATCCGTGCCATGCACGATCACGATCTGCTTTTCGCTGGCGCCCTGGCACGCGGCCAGCACGTTCCGGCGGTCGCTGTCCTGCATGTCCAGCGAATCGAGCAGGGAGACGACCTGCAGCTCGACGGGAATGGTCATGCGGGAACGCGCGATGACCTCCGGCAGGTGGCTTTCGGCAAAGCCCAGAACGCCGTTGAGTTCGTTGTAGTGTTTGTCGAAAGTGCCGCCGGTGGCGATGATCCGCAAAGTCATGATGATTTGAAAACTCGGTAAAAAAAGGTGGGTAATGATAGCCGCAAACCGTAGTGTATCCGTATGTGTCTGCGCTAGAATCGTTCGGATCGGATGAGTATCCTTTCTCCTTTTTGGGCCGAGCCCGTCTTCCCAATGAAACCCGTCGCACCCGGAACCGTCATCTTCCACCGCCATCGCGGTTATGGCGTCATCACCCACGTCAACCTGCTGACAGGCTGGATTTCCGCACGCTTCGGCAACGAAACGCGTACGCTCGACCTGAACCTGTCGACCGACGAAGTGCAGCACGCCGACGGCGAAGCGATCCTGTTCCGCCGCTCGCCGCCGGACCGCATGCCGCATGCGCGCCTGATGGCGATGGTGCGCGAGCTGCACAAGGCCGGCTACGAAAAATTGTATTTGTATTCCTGGCCGAAACCATCCGGGCTGCACTGGCGCTGGCATCTGTTCACGGGCCAGCGCGACTGGATGCAGCGACCCTGGCGCGAAGGCTGGTACGGCTCCGGTGCCGACTACAACAACAATCCCGTGATGGGCTGGAGCGACGCGCCCGGCGCCAGCACGGACGAGCTCATTCACGCGCTGGCGATGTTCGACCCCGAAGGCCTCGCGCGCGCGCTCGGGCGCGACGACGACCACACGGCCTGGTTCGCGAACGTGTGCGACGCGCTGCTGCCAGGCTACATGTATTCCTTCGACATGGCGCCGATGCAAAAGAACGCGGACGGCGGCCTCGTCGAGATGCCGCCGGTGCCCGTCGTGCCCGTGCGCGCCGGGCTACCCGCGTACGCCGGGCCCGTGATCGATTGGCCGCCCGGATGGGCCGGATTGTGGACGCGCCGGCACGAGATGCCGATGCGTAAGCCCAATTTCACCGGCGAGCCCGAGCTCGGGTGAGTCGTTGGGCACGTGACGTATGCGGTTTGTTGGCGTAACGCGTGGGCGGATGGCCGCCCACCCTACGAAAGCACGTCCGCATTCAGGATATTGGTCGGATTTCCGTTCGCGAACTGCACGACATTCTCGAACGCCGCCCGGAAATACAGCTCATAACTGTCGCGCTCGACATAGCCCAGGTGCGGCGTCGCCAGCACGGTCGGAATCTTCAGCAGCGGCGCATCCGCCGCCAGCGGCTCGCTCGTGAACACGTCCAGCGCCGCCTGGCCCGGCCGGCCCTTGCGCAGCGCATCCTCCAGCGCGCCTTCCTCGACCAGTTCCGCCCGGCTCGTGTTCACGAACAAGGCGTCGCGCTTCATGCGGCCCAGGTCGTCGGCCGTGACGATGCCCCGCGTCGCATCGTTCAACCGCAGGTGCAGCGTCACCACGTCGGCCTGCTCGAAGAACGCCGCGCGCGTCGGCGCGGCCGACAAACCGTCCGCGGCCGCGGCGGCACGGCTTTTTTCGCTGCCCCACACCATCACCTGCATGCCGAACGCCTTCGCATAGCCCGCGATCAGGTGCCCGATCTTGCCGTAGCCCCAGATGCCCAGCGTGCGGCCTTTCAGTACGCGGCCCAGGCCGTTGAGCTCGGGATTGATCGAGGCCGTCTGCCACAGCCCGTCCTTGAGGTTATTGGCGTAGGGCACGATCTTGCGGCTGGCCGCCATGATCAATGCCCACGCCAGCTCGGCGGGCGCGACGGGCGAGCCGATGCCCTCTGCGATCGCGACGCCGTGCTCGGTCGCGGCCACCACGTCGATGTGGCCGGCGACCTTGCCCGTCTGTGACAGCAGCTTGAGATTCGGCAGCTTGGCCAGCAGCGCGCGCGGAAACGTGGTGCGTTCGCGGATCAGCACGAGGGCGTCGAACGGCGCCAGGCGGATCGCCAGCTGGCCCAGGCCGCGGGTCGAACTGTTGAACACTTTGACGTCGTGGCCGTCCAACAAACGGAAGCATTCGAGGCCGCGTACGGCGTCTTGGTAATCGTCAAGGATCGCAATTTTCATGGGTGTTGGCAGATGTTATCGGCAAGAAAGTAATGAAATGACAGAATTTGAACGGCAGGAAATAGCCTACTACATTACTCAACCAAAATTCCTACATTTTTGTTATTGAAGCATTTGAAACGGGTTTGCGCAGGTGTAGAATCGACCAGACATAAGAGCCCATGATGTCAGATTGATATTACTTGAGGCCAGTAGCACACGTTCCAACCAGTCCGGCGGCACCGCGCACACGCGTCCCCTGGCTGGCGACATGACCGCCGTAGCGCCGAGCCGTGAACCGCACGGATTCCCTGGTGCGGGCCCACGAGGCCATCCTTGACGACGATCCTGCCGGGACAAGATTAACGGGATTTCGATGACCGCGCGCATTGCAGGCCGCCGCCTCTGCCGCATGAAAAGGCATCGGAATCGCCAGGAATTCTTAATTGGCATTGGAGGTATGTATGAACCAGCCCGTGATGGGCGGCGTCGCCGCACTGAACGTCCCAGCTTACATCAAGCACAACAAACTCATCAATTGGGTGGCCGACATCGCGGCCCTCACGAAGCCCGACGCCATCTACTGGTGCGACGGCTCGGAAGAAGAGTATGACCGCCTGTGCGCGCAGATGGTCGAGGCCGGCACGATGAAGCGCCTGAACCCGGAAAAGCGCCCGAATTCCTATCTGGCGTGCTCCGACCCGAGCGACGTGGCGCGCGTGGAAGACCGCACCTTCATCTGCGCGGCAACGAAGGAACAGGCGGGCCCGACCAACAACTGGGTCGACCCGAACGAGATGCGCCAGACCCTGAATGGCCTGTTCGACGGCTGCATGGCCGGCCGCACGATGTATGTCGTGCCGTTCTCGATGGGCCCGCTGGGCTCGCCGATCGCGCATGTCGGCGTGGAACTGTCGGATTCGCCGTATGTCGCGGTCAACATGCGCATCATGACCCGCATGGGCAAGGCCGTGTATGACGTGCTGGGCAGCGACGGCGACATCGTGCCGTGCGTGCACTCCGTCGGCATGCCGCTGCAGGCGGGCCAGCAGGACGTGCGCTGGCCGTGCAACTCGACCAAGTACATCGTGCACTACCCGGAAACGCGCGAGATCTGGTCGTTCGGCTCCGGCTACGGCGGCAACGCGCTGCTCGGCAAGAAATGCTTCGCGCTGCGCATCGCCTCGAACATGGGCTATCAGGACGCCCAGCAGGGCGGTCCGGGCTGGCTGGCCGAACACATGCTGATCCTGGGCGTGGAATCGCCGCAGGGCGACAAGAAATACGTCGCGGCCGCGTTCCCGTCGGCTTGCGGCAAGACGAACTTCGCGATGCTGATCCCGCCCGCCGGCTTCGAGGGCTGGAAGGTCACGACCATCGGCGACGACATCGCCTGGATCAAGCCGGGCGCGGACGGCAAGCTGTACGCCATCAACCCGGAAGCGGGTTACTTCGGCGTCGCCCCGGGCACGAACGAAAAGACGAATCCGAACTGCATGGCGTCGCTGCGCGAAAACGTCATCTTCACCAACGTGGCGCTGACCGATGATGGCGACGTGTGGTGGGAAGGCATGACGAAGGAGCCGCCGGCGCACCTGATCGACTGGCTGGGCAACGACTGGACGCCGGCCTCCGGCACCAAGGCCGCGCACCCGAACGCGCGCTTCACCGTGGCCGCCACGCGCAACCCCGTGATCGACCCGGCCTGGGACGATCCGACCGGCGTGCCGATCTCGGCCTTCATCTTCGGCGGCCGCCGTTCGACGACGGTGCCGCTCGTGACGGAAGCCCGCAACTGGACGGAAGGCGTGTACATGGCCGCCACGATGGGCTCGGAAACGACGGCCGCCGCCGCCGGCCAGATGGGCATCGTGCGCCGCGACCCGTACGCCATGCTGCCGTTCATCGGCTACAACATGAGCGACTACTTCCAGCACTGGCTCGATCTCGGCAAGAAAGTGGCCGCCAAGAACCCGCAAGCGCTGCCGAAGATCTTCTGCGTCAACTGGTTCCGCACCGATGACCAGGGCAAGTTCGTGTGGCCGGGCTACGGTGACAATATGCGCGTGCTGAAGTGGATCCTGGACCGCAGCCAGGGCCAGGCCGGCGGCGTCGAGCACATGTTCGGCACCACGCCGACGTATGGCGACCTGAACTGGACCGGCATCGACTTCACGACCGAGCAATTCGACCGGATCACGTCGATCGACAAGGATGCCTGGCGCGAAGAACTCAAACTGCACACCGAGCTGTTCGACAAGCTGGCCTACCGCCTGCCGCAGGAACTGGTGGCCACCAAGCAGCAGCTGGAGAAGCGCCTGGCCGAGTAACACCGGCCGGAGAAAGATCAGTGGGGAGACGACGGCGGCCCCATGAGGCAGCCGCAAAAACGGAAGAAGGGACAGGCGTGCGCCTGTCCCTTTTTTTCATGGAAATTTCAGTAAGCGCACCCCGTACCGGTCGACGTTTCATCGCCTATTTCATGACGCCGGCGCACGCATGCGAGCTTCACGTTCTCGTCATATTGCAAAGGAATAATGCGCGGCTCCACTGTCTCCGGAGCAACCATGCCACGTTCCCACGCCGTCCTGTCCCGCCACGCGATCGCCATCGCCGTCCTCGTACTGTTGTCCGCTTGCGGCAGCAGCGACTATATCGATGTCGCACCAGTCTCGACCGCCCCCGCCGCGCCGGCCGATCCGGGCTTCGTCGAGAATGTACCGGCGCCATCCGTCGCCGCCTTCGTCGACAATGCCGCAACTAACCAACAGAGCCAGCCGACGGTCGACGTCAATGCCGGCGTGCGCGCGCTGGCGCCGTTCCTGGAACTGTGGCAACCCGTCACGCAGACGGTCGACGTCAGCACGTGGAACGGCCTGCCGGGCCAGGGCACCGTGCTGAACCAGGCCGTGCACGACAAGAACATCCAGTACGTCGTCGACGCGACCACGCAGCGCACGGCCGCGCAGGCGACGAACGCCTACCTGGACGACCGCCAGAACCAGGCCTACAGCATCGTCGACGGCATGGGCCCGCTGACGGCGGCCTGGCGCGCCGGAACCAGGGCGACGACGACGATCACGGCCGTCGCGCCCGACGCCACGACGGTCAAATATGACGACGGCGGCAACGGCGCCGGCGATGCGACCACGGCCGAATTCGGCTCTGTCGTGTCGTTCATTAATGCGATGCGCAGCAATGGTTCGACGGAACCGTCCAAGCGCTTCTACAAATACCCGCGCCCGTGGCGCTGGACCAGCGCGGTCAAGGTCGTGCCGGCACTGGAACCGGCGAAAAGCCCGACGCCCGCGACGGACGGCGGCTTCCCCAGCGGCCACACGAATGCCGCGATGCTGAATTCGCTGGCGATGGCGTACGCGCTGCCGGAGCGCTTCCAGGAAATGATCTCGCGCGGCCTGGAACTGGGCGAGAACCGCATCCTGGCCGGCATGCATTCGCCGCTGGACGTGATGGGCGGCCGCATGCTGGCGCATGCCATCTTCACGGGCAATATCAACGCCGCCGCCAACGCGACCCTGAAGCAGAAGGCCTATGCCGACGCCCACGCCTGGCTGCAGGCGCAGACGGGCACGACTGCCGACACCTTGTATGCCTACGCGCACGGCGGCACGACCGCGACGGACCGCTTCGCCGACCACGACACGAACAAGGCGAATTATCTGCGCCGCCTGACGTTCGGCTTCACGCCCATCAAGGCGACGAATGTGCCGGCCGTCGTGCCCAAGGGCGCGGAAGCCATCCTCGAGACGCGCCTGCCCTACCTCGATGCGATGCAGCGCCGGGCCGTGCTGCGCAGCACGGCGCTGCCGTCGGGCTATCCGCTGCTGGACGACGCCGAAGGCTGGGGCCGCCTGAACCTGTTCGCCGCGGCAGACGGCTACGGCGTGTTCACCGGCAGCGTCGTCGTGACGATGGATGCGTCGCGCGGCGGCTTCTGGGCGATGGACGCCTGGCGCAACGACATTTCCGGCAGCGGCAAGCTGACCCTGAAAGGCACGGGCCGGCTGGCGCTGTATGGCAAGAACAGCTGGACGGGCGGCACCGAGATCGCCGGCGGCACGCTGGAAGCGGATGCGAACGGTGCGCTCGGCACGGGCGACGTGTATGTTGGCGGCGCGGGCACGCTCGCGAGCGCGGCGCCGGGCCAGCTCGCCATCGGCGGCAACTATGCGCAGCTGGACAAGGGTACGCTCGACATTTCCCTCGGCGCCAATCAGGCGGGCACGGTGGCGGTGCGGGGCACGGCGACGATCGTCGGCGGCACCCTGCACGTGACATTCGCCGGCGGCTTCAGGCCGTCCGCCGGCACCACGTATCCAGTGCTGTCGGCCGCCAGCCGCAAGGGCGTGTTCACGAACGTCGTCGCGGACGGCTACAAGTCGACCGTCATCTACAGCAACACGGGCGTGTCCGTGCGGATCGACGGCTGAGAACGCAGGACCACGGCTTCCCGCATCGTGCCGCGGGAAGTCATTTAGTTTTTTGATTTTACTAAACGGCGGTAATCTACTATCCTGTCGTCAACTCGCACTGTTAGCGCAAACATTTCCTCTAAAAGCGAGCTCCGACGTTATAAGGACAATAAGCATGAGACACCGCCGCACCGTGCTGCGCGCCGCTCTGGCGCTGGCTTTTACCACTCCATTCGCACTGCCCGCGACTGCCCTGGCGGCGGACGCCGGGCGCCAGATCGTCATCGACGCCAAGGCGCCGACCGTCGCCCGCGATCACTTCGCCGACCTGTCGGTGGGCTCCGACTATCCGGGCACGCTGATCCGCGACGACAGCCTGGCCCAGCTCAAGATTGCGAAGGATGAACTGGGCTTCCGCTACATCCGCTTCCACGCCATCTTCCACGACGTGCTGGGCACTTATAAAGTTGTCGACGGCAAGCCGGTGTACGACTGGACCAAGCTCGACTACCTGTACGACAAGCTGCTGGGCATGGGCATCAAGCCGTTCGTCGAGCTGGGCTTCACGCCGGACGCGATGAAGACGTCGGACCAGACGATTTTCTACTGGAAGGGCAACACGTCGCATCCGAAACCGGACCAGTGGGCGGGCCTCGTCGACGCCTTCGTGCGCCACGTGCAGCAGCGCTACGGCAAGGACGAAGTGCGCACCTGGTTCTTCGAAGTGTGGAACGAGCCGAACCTGGACGGCTTCTGGGAAAAGGCCGACCAGAAGGCCTATTTCGACCTGTTCGACCTGACGTCGAAGACACTCAAGGCGATCGACCCGGCTTTGCGCGTGGGCGGTCCGTCGACGGCGGGCGCGGCCTGGGTGCCGGAATTCCTCGCGCACACGAAGCAGAGCGGCGCGGCCGTCGACTTCATCACGACGCACACGTACGGCGTGAACGGCGGCTTCCTGGACGAAGAGGGCAAGGGCGACAACAAGCTGTCCCCATCGCCAGACGGCATCGTCGGCGACGTGCGCAAGGTGCGGAAGGAAATCGAAGCATCCTACCTGCCCAAGCTGCCCTTGTACTTCACGGAATGGAGCACCAGCTACTCGCCGCGCGACCTCGTGCACGATTCGTACATGAGCGCCGCCTACATCCTCAGCAAGCTGAAGGCGACCGAGGGCATCGCGCAGGGCATGAGCTACTGGACCTACACGGACCTGTTCGAGGAACCGGGCCCGCCGACCGCGCCGTTCGAAGGCGGTTTCGGCCTGATGAACCCGCAGGGCATCCGCAAGCCGGCCTGGTTCGCGTACAAGTACATGCATGAGCTGGGCGACCAGCAGGTGCAGACCACCGACAAGCAAAGCTGGGTGACGAAGGACGCGAACGGCGTGCAGGTGCTTGCGTGGGACTTCCAGACGCCGGACATGGGCAACAAGAGCAACCGTCCGTTCTTCGGCGTGGTCCAGCCGACGCACGCCGGCACGCCTTTGAAACTCGCGCTGAAGGGCATGAAGCCGGGCACGTACACGATGCAGGTTTATCGGACGGGCTTCAAGGCCAACGATGCGCACACGGCCTACATCGAGATGGGCAAGCCGAAGACGCTGACGGGCGAGCAGGTCGCCAAGCTGCAGGCGCAGACCGTGGACAAGCCGGAGACGCGCAAGGTCACGGTCGCGGCGAACGGCACGGCCAGCGTGCAGGTGCCGATGCGCGTCAACGACGTCGTGCTGGTGAAGATCGCGAAATGATCTAAGCGCCTATTTCAGTAGGGTGGGCACCCCGTGCCCACCATGCGTTACCGAGACGCGAGCGTCCGGTGGGCGGAAGCCCGCCCTGCCGGGACAGGTTCCAGGTCTCAGCTCCACTGCATGAGACACGGCGGCACCAGCAGGGCGAGGGCCAGCACGAGGTAGATCAGCTGCAGCGGGATCATCCACCTGGCCCACGTGATCCAGGGCACGCGCGCGAGCGCGAGCACGCCGACCGTGATGCCGGACGTCGGGATCATCGGCGTCGACAGCTCACCCAGCTGAAACGCGAGGATCGCGGTCTGGCGCGTGACGCCCACCAGGTCCGCGAGCGGCGCCATGATCGGCATCGTCAGCGCGGCCTGGCCCGTGCCCGAGTGGATGAAGAAGTTGATCACCGACTGGATCAGGTACATCTTCTGTGCCGCGAACACGGGGTGGCTCGACTGCACGAGCGGCATCAGCCCGTGCAGCATCGTGTCGATGATGTGGGCGTCGCGCGCGAGGATCATCGTGCCGCGCGCGACCGCGATCACGAGCGCCGTCGGTGCCAGGTCTTTTGCCCCCTGCATGAATGCCGCCACCCAGTTGTCGGGCCCGAGGCGGCCGACGATGCCCACGACGATCGCCATGGATAAGAACAGCGCCGCGATCTCGTCGATGTACCAGCCGAATTTCACGACCCCGATCACCATCGAACCCAGCGCCAGCGCGAAGATCGCCAGCACCGCCTTGTGCCGTCCCATCATGCGGTCGCCCGTTTGCCCGGACGGCGCGGCCGCCGGATGTTCCAGGCGCCGCGCCTGGTCCAGCACATAGGTCGGGCTGAGCATGGGGTTCTGCTTGACGCGGGCCGCGTACCACATCAGGAAGACGATCGTGACGGACGTCGCCGCCACCCACACGACCAAACGATACCCGATCCCGGAAAACACGGGCACGCCCGCGATGCCTTGCGCGATGCCGACGTTGAACGGATTGAGGAAGGCCGCGCCGAAACCGGCCTGCGAACCGAGGAAGGGAATCGACACGCCGACGATGGTGTCGTAGCCGAGCGCCAGCGCCAGCGGCACGAAGATCAGGACGAACGGAATCGCCTCCTCGTTCATGCCGAACGTGGCGCCGCCGAGCGAGAACAGCGTGACGAAGACCGGAATCAGCGCGGCGCGCACGAGCGCCGAGTGCTCGTGCATGCGGGCGATCGAGCGGATGCCGGTGTCGATCGCGTCGGTCCGCTGCACGACGGCGAACGCGCCGCCGACGACCAGCACGAAGCCGATGATCTGCGCCGCCTCGACGAAACCCTTGATGGGCGCCTTCATCAGCGCGACGATGCCCTGCGGCGCGTTCGCGACGTAGTGGAACGAGGCCGGGTCGACGAGCTGCTTGCCGTTCACGAGATGGGTCTCGTACTTCCCGCCGGGGACGAGCCACGTCGCCAGCGCGATCAGGGAGAGAATCGCGAACAGCAGCACGAAGGTATTGGGCATTCGCAGGCGCATACGCATTGGCCTCATTGACTCAGCAGGGAACCGGAACGGAAGGGCGTCGTGCCCGCGATCTTACAGACGTGCATGCCCCGCAGCAGGTGGCGATGCGCGGTGCTGGCGAACAGCAGCCCGTCGCGGCTCGCACGCACGGTGGCCGTCGCGCCGGTCACGGGGTTGACGATGTCGGCGACGGCGTCCCCGGCCTTGACCTCGTCGCCCAGCGCTTTCAGGAAGACGAGCACGCCCGACTGCGGCGCGTGCAGCGGCTCGACGGCTTCGAGCGGAGACGGTTCGCACAGCGGCGCGGGCAGCGCGGCCGGCGGGATGTCGACGATGCCCTCGCGTGCCAGCCATTGCAGCAGCGCCTGCGCATCCTGTTCGGCGTAATCGTAGCGCACGTCCATCTCGCCGCGCAGTTCGACCGTGACGGCGGCGCAGGCCGGCGGGATCGGGATCGCCGGTCCGAAGTGCGCGGCGAGCTCCCACCACAACCGGCCGCACGCTTCGTCGAACGGCTCGCCGCCCGACCCGGCGGACAGCAGGTACGCGCGCGCGCCGAGCAGCGCCGCCAGCGGTTTTACGCGGTCCGCCAGCGCGGGACCGGTGTACACGTGCAGCAGGGCTTCGTTGTCGCAGTGCAGATCGAGCACGATGTCGGCGTCGATCGCCAGCGCCAGCAGCGTTTTCTTCAAGACCTGGGTCGCATCCAGCGGCTCCCAGCGATCGACGGCGGCGCGCGCTTGCGCGCGGATCGCGGCGACGTTGGCGGCCGCGTCGGGCCCGAGCCTGCCGGCCAGCGTCGTTTTGAGTTCGCCGGCGACGTGGCGGAAGGCGCGGTTGAAATTCACGCCGGAGGCAAGGTCGAAACGCCCGAGCGGCGTGCCGTGCACGACCTGCGACAGCCCGATGGGATTCGCGGCCGGCACGAGGATCACTTCGCCGCGGATGCGGCCTTCAAGATCGAGCCTTTCCAGTTCGCGCCGCAAATAATGCGCGACCAGCATCGCGGGGACTTCGTCCGCATGCAGCGACGCCTGGATATAAACCTTCTTGCCGCTGCCCGCGCTGCCGTAGTGGCAGGAGGTCAGCTGACAGGTGGCGAGGCCAGGCTCGGTGGCGATCGGGTGTGTCTTCGTATGCATGCGCAAGATCTCCTGGCGGCTGCTGCTGCGGCCGATTATGTATGAATTTTTACACAACGTAAATCGATGAAAGCCGATTTTCAAAATCTTGTTGAACTTTTCGAGGCACCTGTTTTACATTTAAAAACATTAACTCATTGACATCCGGTTACGATGGCTCCTCCCGCCCCGCGCAGCGCTTCGCCCGACATCGGTTTCGCCGAGTCTTCGCTCGGCCAGTCGCTGTTGCGCGTGCTGGCCGGGGGATCGGCGTCGAACCGCGCGATCGCGGACTACGTGCTGCGCAACCAGGTGCGCGTGACGGCGCTCGGCATCGAGGAACTTGCCGACGCGTGCGATGTGTCGACGGCGACCATCAGCCGGTTCGCGCGCGATCTCGGTTTTAAAAATTACGCGGCGATGCGCGGCGCGGTGGCGGAGACGCTGCAGTCCGTACTGCAGCCGGTCGAAAAGCTGCGCAGCACGATCGCGCGCCGCGCCGCGAAGGTGTCGCCCGCGCTGGAAAGCCTGGGCTATGCGGAGGCCGCGCTGACGGCGACCCGGCGCGGCCTGGCCGGCAGCGAGATCGACCGCGTCGGCACGGTGCTCACGAAGGCGCGCACCGTGTACGTGCTGGGGTTCGGGCTGTCGTCGTTCCTCGCGGGCGCGCTCGCGATGCACCTGCAGCCTTTCTGCCGTCACGTGGTGGAAGTGGCCGCGAGCGGCGGCACGGAGGTGGCGGCCAGCCATCTCGCCACCGTCACCGGCCGTGACGTGCTGGTCGTGATTTCGCTGCCGCGCTACACGCTGGACGCCGCGTCGCTGACCCGGTTCGCGCGCGCCGCCGGCGCGACCATCGTCTCCATCACGGACTCGCCCGCGTCGCCGCTCGCCGAGCTGGGACACCACGTGCTGTATGCGCACAGCGCGCATCCCGTGCTGCCCAGCAGTTCCAGCGCCGCGCTGGCCGTCATCGAAGCGCTGGCCGTGGCGCTGATGACGTCCAACAAGGCCAACGTCGCCAAGGCGGCCCGCCACACCGAGGCGATCGCCGCCTACCTCCACGGCGAGCACCAGATCCGTACCGGCGGCACGCAGAAAAAAGAGGGCGTGCGCAAGCGTCCCGCCGTCAAGAAGTCCTGAGTCACCACCCAAGACACCGAGAGAGGATGCACCGCATGACCAAGCACATTACGAGAGCCTTGCAACCGACCGTCCTCGCGGCGGCCGTGGGCCTGATGGCGCAACAGGCATACGCGCAGGCGCAGGCGGACGAACCGAAAATGCACCGCGTGGAAATCACCGGTTCGTCGATCAAGCGCATCGACACCGAGACCGCGCTGCCGGTGCAACTGATCTCGCGCGAGGACATCGAGAAGATGGGCGCGACGACCGCCGCCGAACTGGTGAAGAACATCAGTGCGAACACGGCGCCGCTGACGGACGGTCCCAGCATCTCGGACGGCACCTCCGGCCAGCGCGGCATGAATGGCGCCAACCTGCGCGGCCTGGGCGTCTCGTCCACGCTGATCCTGCTGAACGGCCGGCGCCTCGCCAACTTCGCGTCCCCGGGCGACAACTCGGGCGTCGACTTGAACAACATCCCGGCCGGCGCGATCCAGCGCGTCGAGGTGCTCAAGGACGGCGCGTCGGCGATCTACGGCACGGATGCCATCGGCGGCGTGATCAACTTCATCACCCGCAAGGATTACACGGGCATCGACCTGGCCGCGTCGGCCGCCGGCACCCAGCAGGGCGGCGCCGGCAAGCGCACCCTGAGTCTCAGCGGCGGCACGGGCGATTTGTCCACCGACCGCTTCAACGTGTTCGGCGTGCTCGACGTGCAGCAGCTCGACCGCCTGCGCTCGGGCCAGCGCCGCTTCATCGCGGAGCGCCCGCTCGCGACGACCCTGCCGGCGCAGATGTCCAGCAACACCTTCCCCGCCAACGTCGACATCTCGGGCGCGCAGCGCGCCGCCCTGATCGCCGCGGGCCTGCTGCCGGCCGGCAGCAAGTCCAGCCGCGTCAATCCGAGCTCGCCGAAGTGCAATCCGCCCGCCACCGTCTACGCCGAAAAGGGACCGGGCGGCGCGGCCGGCTGCAGCTACGACTACATGGAAGACACGGAGATCTATCCCGATTCGCGCAAGATCGGCTTCATCGGCCGCGCGACGTTCCAGCTCGATGCGGACAACCAGCTGTTCGCGGAACTCGTGCAGACGGAGGCGACGTCGAAATACGTGCTGTCGCCGAACCCCGTCCGCATCCGCAATCTGCCGGTGAGCATCCTGCCGGACGCCTATCGGACGGCGTTGTCGGCACCGGGCCTGCCCGACACCTTCAGCGGCATCCGCTACCGCATGGCGGAAGCGGGCAACCGCAGCAACGAGGTGACGAGCACCGGACAGCGCCTGCTGCTGGGCGCCACCGGCACGCTCGCGGGCTGGGACTACGACGTCGCGCTGGGCCGCGCCGAAAACAAGGCCGTCGACAAGTACGTGAACGGCTACGTCCTGTACGACAAGTTCGAGGCCGGCGTGCGCGCGGGGACGATCAACCCGTTCGCCCCGTCCTCGCAGGCGGGACTGGACCTGATCAACAGCATCAAGATCAACGACGAGGCGAGAAAGGCCAAGGGCGTGTCCACTTCGCTCGACGGCAAGATGTCGCGCTCGTTGACGGCGCTGGCGGGCGGCGATCTCGCGCTCGCCGTCGGCGGCGAATTGCGGCACGAGCACCAGACGTTCACGCCGTCGGAACTGCTCAAGTCGAACAACATCGCCGGTGACCGCGACAGCACGATCCCGGCCGGCGAACTGGCCGACGTCGAGACGGCGGACAATACGAGAAAGGTGGCGTCCGTGTTCACCGAGGTGGTCGCGCCGTTCACCAAAGAGCTGGAGATGCAGTTCGCGCTGCGCTGGGACCATTACAGCGAAGTGGGCAACACGACCAATCCGAAGATCGGCCTGCGCTGGCAGCCGATGCAATCGCTGCTGCTGCGCGCGTCGGCCGGCACGGGCTTCCGCGCGCCGTCGCTGTCGGACCTGAAGCGCCCGACGATCTTCGGCACGACGGCCGGCATCCTCACCGACCCGCAGTGCGTCAAGCAGGAAGGCAGCATCGATACGTGTACCGACCAGTGGAACGTCGAACGCCGCTCGAACCCGAACCTCAAGCCCGAGAAATCGCGCCAGTTCACGCTCGGCGTCGTGTTCGAGCCGGTCAAGCGCACGAGCCTCTCGATCGATTACTGGAACATCGAGAAGAAGGACGTCATCAGCACGCTGGGCGAGCAGGTCATCATCGAAAACCCGGCGGCCTACAACGGCAAGTACATCCAGCGCGACGAGGACGGCTTCATCTCCAACATCCTCCTCATGAAGGAAAACCAGGGCAAGCTGAAGACGTCGGGCTTCGATATCGGCGGCGACTGGCGCACCGAGCGCGGGCCGTGGGGCCGCTTCGGCATCAACCTGTCCGGCACGCTGATCCTGCACTACGACCGCCAGTTCGGTCCGGACGAGCCGTACCGCAGCAACCTGGGCGTGTTCCTGAACGACCAGGTGATCCAGAAGTGGCGCCACCGCGTGAACTTCGAATGGGACAACGGTCCGCTCGCGCTGACCCTGGCGAACCAGTACTCGACCGGGTACACGGATCAGAACACGACCTACGACCCGTACACGGACAAGCTCCTCGCACCCAATCACGTGAAATACTATTCGCTGTGGGACCTGACCGGCAGCTGGACGGTCAACAAGCAGTTGAAGGTGCGCGCAGGTGTGCTGAACCTGTTCAACGCGGACCCGCCGTTCTCGAACCAGGCCTGGTTCTTCCTGGCCGGGTATGACCCGAGCTACACGGACCCGCGCGGCCGCAGCGCGTTCGTGAGCGCGAACTACTCGTTCCGCTGACATGGTCAAGAGCGTATGTTGCGCGCTGGCGCTCGTCGTCGCCAGCGCCGGCGCGGCGGCGGCCGATGCCGGTGCGGCGAGAGGATCGCTGGTCATCATCGGCGGCGGCCTGCGCGTCAATAATGCCGAGGTGTGGGAAAAAGTCGTCGCGCTGGCGGGCGGGAAGGGCGCGCGCATCGCCGTGCTCCCGACGGCCGCGGAGAATCCCGCGAAGGAAGGCCGGCTCACCGTGGACGCCCTGAACCGCTACGGCGCGCGGGCGTTTGTCGCGCCGGTCGCGCCGCGGCTGGCCGGCCCGGACAGCATCGACGCGGCGCGCAAGGCCGCGGACGATCCGGCCCTGGCCGATGCCGTGCGCAAGGCCGGCGGCGCCTTCTTCACGGGCGGCGATCAAGCCCGCATCACGGGTTCCCTGCGGCGCGCCGACGGCAGCAACACGGCCGTGCTGGACGCGCTGTGGGCGCTGTACCGGCGCGGCGGCGTCATCGCGGGCACGAGCGCCGGCGCCGCGATCATGAGCAGCACGATGTTCTACGACCCGCCGCTGGACGTGATGCCGGTGCTGAAGAACGGCGTGGTCGACGGCAAGGACGTGGCGCCGGGACTGGGCTTCATCGGCACCGACGTCTTCGTCGACCAGCACCTGCTCGCGCGCGGGCGCTTCGGCCGCATGCTGCCCGCGATGCTGGCCAAGGGATACACGCTGGGACTGGGCATCGACGAGAACACGGCAGCCATCGTCGGGCCGGCGCGCGACGTGACCGTGATCGGTTACCGCGGCGCGCTCGTGCTCGACCTGGCGGGTGCAAGCACCGACAAGGCCAAGGCGGGGTTCAACCTGTCCAACGCGCGCATCAGTTATCTGGACAGCGGCGACCGGTTCAACCTGGCCACGCGCACCTATGTGCCGGGACCGGACAAGGAGCCCGTGGACCGGAAGTACGTCGAGCACCGCGCGCCGATCTTCTACACGGACATCCTCGGCAACACGGCGGTCGCTGACCTGCTCGAAAAACTGGTGGACAGCGATCTGCAGCGCGCCGTCGGCGTGGCGTTCGAAGGGCCGGACAGCCAGTCTCCGGAACGCGGGTTCGAGTTCACGTTCACACGCGTGCCGGACAGCGCGGAATACGTCACGAACCGCGAGGATGCGTATTCGGTCTACCGGATCAGGATGGACGTGCGGCCGGTGCGGGTGAAGCAGCCGTTTTATACGGTGGAGTAGAGCTACGGTGCAGCAGGGCTCCGGCGCAGGAGGGCTACGGTGGAGTGGGGTGTGTGAGGAGGGCGGCGCACTAAAAACCGTCGTTCCCGCGCAGGCGGGAACCCAAGCAATGTACGCGTCGCGTCAGCTCCAGCCGCAGGACTGCATGCAAAACTTGGATCCCCGCCTGCGCGGGGACGACGGTGAAGCGGTTCGGGCCACGATCGATCTCATGGCCCTGCCGCTCTTTACTGCTTCAACAGCGGCTTGAGATACTTGCCCGTCACGCTGTCCGGATTCACCGCCACCTCCTCCGGCGTCCCGTGCGCGACGATCGTGCCGCCGCCCGCGCCGCCTTCCGGACCCAGGTCGACGATCCAGTCCGCCGTCTTGATGACGTCCAGGTTGTGCTCGATGATGACGAGCGTGTTGCCCTGGTCGCGCAGGCGGTGGATCACCTTCAGCAGCAGGTCGATGTCGGCGAAGTGCAGGCC
Organism: Massilia sp. Root335; assembly: GCF_001425685.1. Taxonomy (GTDB): domain Bacteria; phylum Pseudomonadota; class Gammaproteobacteria; order Burkholderiales; family Burkholderiaceae_D; genus Telluria; species Telluria luteola. The sequence goes on from NZ_LMCY01000005.1 coordinate 124,665, forward strand.
CGTCGTCGGCTCGTCGAGGATGTACAGCGTGCGGCCGGTGTCGCGCTTGGACAGCTCCAGCGACAGTTTCACACGCTGCGCCTCGCCGCCCGACAGGGTCGTCGCGCTCTGCCCCAGCTTGATGTAGCCGAGGCCCACGTCCAGCAGCGTGTGGAGTTTACGCGCGATGACCGGCACGGGCTTGAAGAACTCGTGCGCATCCTCGACCGTCATGTCCAGCACTTCGGTGATGTTCTTGCCCTTGTACTGGACTTCCAGCGTCTCGCGGTTGTAGCGCTTGCCGTGGCAGACGTCGCAGGGCACGTACACGTCCGGCAGGAAGTGCATCTCGACCTTGATCACGCCGTCGCCCTGGCACGCCTCGCAGCGGCCGCCCTTGACGTTGAACGAGAACCGGCCGGCCGAATAACCGCGTTCCTTCGCCGTCGGCACCGTCGCGAACAGGTCGCGGATCGGCGTGAACACGCCCGTGTACGTGGCCGGGTTCGAGCGCGGCGTGCGGCCGATCGGCGCCTGGTCGACGGAGATCACCTTGTCGAAGTGCTCCAGGCCGTGGATGGCGTCGTGCGGCGCCGGCTCCGTCTGCGAACCGTACAGGTGGCGCGACAGCGCCGGATACAGCGTATCGTTCACGAGCGTCGATTTGCCGGAACCCGACACGCCCGTCACGCACGTGAGCAGGCCCACCGGCAGCTCCAGCGACACGTTCTTGAGGTTGTTGCCGGTCGCGCCCGTGATGACGAGCTGGCGGTCCGGGTCGGCCTGCGTGCGCTTCTTCGGCACGTGGATTTTCTTCTTGCCCGACAGGTAGGCCGCCGTCAGCGACGTCTTGCTCTTCATGATGTCCTTGAGCGAGCCCTCGGCGATCACGGCGCCGCCGTGCACGCCCGCGCCCGGGCCCATGTCGACGATGTAGTCCGCGGTGCGGATCGCATCCTCGTCGTGTTCGACCACGAGTACGCTGTTGCCGATGTCGCGCAGGTGTTTCAGGGTCCCGATCAGGCGGTCGTTGTCGCGCTGGTGCAGGCCGATCGACGGCTCGTCCAGCACGTACATCACGCCCGTCAGGCCCGAGCCGATCTGCGACGCGAGGCGGATGCGCTGCGCTTCGCCGCCCGACAGCGTGTCGGCGCTGCGGTCCAGCGACAGATAATCCAGGCCGACGTCGTTCAGGAATTTCAGGCGCGCGACGATTTCCTTGATGACGCGCTCGGCGATGTCGCGCTTGGCGCCCGTCAGTTCGAGGCCGTCGAAATAGGTCAGGCAGTCGCGCAGCGGCGTCTTCGCGACTTCGTAGATGGCCCGTTGCTGCTTGCCATTGCCGATCTTGACGTAGCGCGCTTCCGTGCGCAGGCGCGCGCCGCCGCACGACGGGCATTCCTTCTCGTTGATGAACTTCGCCAGCTCTTCCTTCACGGCCATCGAATCCGTCTCGCGGTAGCGGCGCTGCAGGTTGTTCACGACGCCTTCGAACGTGTGCTCGCGGATCACCGTGCGGCCGCGCTCATTCACGTACGCGAACGGCACGGCGGTCTTGCCGGAGCCGAACAGCACGGCTTCCTGCGCCGGCTTCGGCAACTGCTCGAACGGCTTGTCGAGGTCGAAACCGTAGTGCGACGCGAGGCTCGTCAGCATCTGGAAATAGAACTGGTTGCGGCGGTCCCACCCCTTCACGGCGCCGGACGCCAGCGACAGGTTCGGGAACGCGACGATGCGCTTCGGGTCGAAGAACTCGATGTGGCCCAGGCCATCGCACTCCTGGCAGGCGCCCATCGGATTATTGAACGAGAACAGGCGCGGTTCCAGCTCCTGCAGCGAGTAGCCGCAGACGTTGCACGCGAACTTGTTCGAGTAGATGTGTTCCTTGTCGGTGTCCATCTCGTACGCGACGGCGCGGCCGTCGGCGATGCGCAGCGCGGTTTCAAAACTTTCGGCCAGGCGCTGCTTGATCTCGGCGGTCACCTTGACGCGGTCGATGACGACGTCGATCGTGTGCTTTTCCGTTTTCTTGAGCTTCGGCAGGTCGTCGACGTCGTAGATCTTGGCCGCGTGCGTGCCGCTCTGGATGCGGAAGCGGACGAAACCCTGCGCCTGCATCGACTCGAACAGGTCGCCGTGCTCGCCCTTGCGGTTGGCGACGACGGGGGCCAGGATCATCAGCTTGGTCCCTTCCGGCATGCCCAGCACGGCATCGACCATCTGCGAGACGGTCTGCGCGGCCAGCGGCTCTTCCGGGTGGTCGGGGCAATACGGCGTGCCGACGCGCGCGTACAGCAGGCGCAGGTAGTCGTGGATTTCGGTGACGGTGCCGACGGTCGAGCGCGGATTGTGCGACGTCGCCTTCTGCTCGATGGAGATCGCCGGCGACAGGCCCTCGATCATGTCGACGTCCGGCTTTTCCATCAGCTGCAGGAACTGGCGCGCATAGGCCGACAGCGACTCGACGTAGCGGCGCTGGCCTTCGGCATACAGCGTGTCGAAAGCGAGCGAGGATTTGCCGGAACCCGACAGGCCGGTGATGACGATGAGCTTATTGCGCGGCAGGTCAAGATTGATGTTCTTGAGGTTGTGCGTGCGGGCGCCGCGGATACGGATTTCTTCCATTGTTGTTTGAAGGCTTTCGAATGGTTGCGGGGCCGGCGCACGCAGGTGACGGGTGAGCGGGCCGAACGGGAAAGCGCACTAGTTTAACTGTTTTTATTTACAGTGGTATGCCGGGCCTCGAAAAAGTGCGCAAGGCTTGTTGGCATGATATGACGACTTGTCAAGATGTGTCGTTCTTGCGTGCCGTGCGAGACGGCGGGTGCGTTCCGTATGTGGTCCGGGGGCGGGGCAATTCAATGGCAGACTCGCCAGAAAACCGAAATATTTTTCGCCGGGTTGCATTGATGCGCATCTCTTCCAAAATGGGCACTTCGCCCCCATCTTCGTGGTCTGATCGGGTGCTGGAAACCGGGTGTCCGATCAGTGCGGAATCAGTTGCTTCTGATGCGACTGACCAGCATAATAGCGGGCGCAACATCAACAGTTTCCCTGACGCCTAGTCTGCACGCAGAGTCAGGGATCATCCAAAGGAGCTTTGCAAAATGGCATCAGTTAACAAGGTCATCATCGTCGGCAACCTCGGCCGCGATCCGGAAATCCGCTACATGCCGAGCGGCGACGCCATCGCCAACATCGCCGTGGCGACGTCCTACAAATCGAAGGACCGCAACACCGGCGAGCAGAAAGAGCTGACCGAGTGGCACCGCATCTCGTTCTTCGGCCGCCTCGCCGAAATCGTCGGCCAGTACCTGAAAAAGGGGTCGTCGGTCTACGTGGAAGGCCGCCTGCAGACCCGCAAGTACACCGACAAGGACGGCATCGAGCGCTACGCCACCGACATCATCGCTGAAAACATGCAGATGCTGGGCGGCCGCCAGGGCATGGGCGGCGGCGACAGCTACGGCGGCGGCGACGACATGGGCGGCTACGACGCCGCGCCGAGCCGCCCGGCCCCGCGCCAGGCCCCGCCGGCCCCGGCCGCACGTCCGCAGCCGAAACCGGCACCGAACTTCTCGGATATGGATGACGACATCCCATTTTAAACAGGAGCCCGTTTTCCTGTGAACGAAAGCCCGCTCTTCGCAAGAACAGCGGGCTTTTTCTTTGCCAACAATCAGTTCAACAATCGGAGCACACGATGGTGATCGAATACGTCCGCTACAAGATCCCGGCCGACCAGGCCGACCAGTTCATCGCCGCCTACGCGACGGCCGGCGAGGCGTTGCGCGCATCCAGCCATTGCCTGGGCTTCGAGCTGAGCCGGTGCACGGAAGAGCCGACGTCATTCATCCTGCGGATCGAATGGGATTCGGTCGAAGGCCACATGGAGGGCTTTCGCAAGAGCCCCGAATTCCGGGCGTTCTTTGCGAGCGTCAGGCCGTTCGTGGGCAATCTCGAGGAGATGCGGCATTACGAGCGGACGGCTGTGTGCTAGAACAGCCTGCACATGAAAGTCATGCCGGCGGCATCGTGTGCCCACGCCCACGTCACCACACCCAGGCCTGCATTAAGAAAGCTTAGGCATACGCGCAACATGATGTGCAGCTTGGGTGCGAAGACGATCGGCAAGGCGAACAGTATGGGAAGAGAGAGTACCCCGCCCAGGTAATACAGATTTGCGATCGGGGTGCAGGAGTACGTGTTGCCGATCAGGGTGGCCGAGATAAAGAATCCCACAACGATAAGCAGCGTTATCGCGACACCCAAGTGGCTTTGTTCCCTGACTCGGGCCGGAACCAAAACGCGCGATTCACTCATTTTTTATCCCGTCGTTATCGTGCTGGCTCACCTTGAGCATCAATCGTCATTATTTCAGCAATATTGCCACGCATTCCTGCGGAAAAGCATGACGGCCATGCGCTCGGCCCGTCCAGCCCTGGAAGACGGGGCGGTTCAGTCGTTGAGCACATCCGGCGTGGTTCGCGCCTGCCCGTTATTTGGGCTGCCCTCACATCCTGGTGCGTATAAGCGGACTGTTTGATTCAAGTTAGTGCGTCGGCATACGACAATCACGGTCCAAGCGGGCATGAAACCTGCTCTGAACGTTGTATGAGCCGCCGCCGGCGGTCAAACCGATCGGAGCCCAAGATGCATGCAGAAACTCTTCCCCCCTTGTCCGTCGCCAAGCCCGAGGTCAAGCTGTCCGGCGACGTGTTCGGCGCCCTGATCAACCTGTCCGGCCGCCGGCGCTTCACGTCCCAGCGGGTCGTGCTGTATTCGGTATTGGCGTCGCTGGGCCATGAAGGCGCGGACCGGACCGCCCGCGACACGCTGGCTGCTTTCAAGGACGCGCATGTCACGCTCGTGCAGGGCAAGCAGGGTTTGCCAGGCGTCTTCTGCCAGCAGTTGCACGATGCGTACTTCGGCACACTGCAGGGGGACAAGGTCGTGCGCGACTTCATCGCCCTGGCCGAGAGTACGCTGGATGCCATCGGCAGCGCGTCGCGCCGCGCGCCCGCGCTGCTCGACGACCTGGTGCGCTGCGCGACACCGCTGCTCAGCGTGCTCAACGCCCTGACCCTCGTGTACGAGGAACAGTCCAAGCGGCATGCCGCGCTGCAGCGCCGGCAGATGCAGGACTTGATGGGTGACATCAAAACCATCGCGCGGCAGGCACGCATGGTCGCCTTCAACGCACAAGTGGTCGCGGCGCGCGCCGGCCCGGTCGGCAAGGAGTTCGCCGTGGTGGCGAGCACGATGACCAACGTCACGGGCGAGATCGACGATCTGGTGCAGACCGTCCTGGCGGGGGCGCTGACCTAGGGTGGCAGGCTGTTTTGCGATGCTCCGGCGGCACGCGTCATGTGGACGACGAGGCGGTCGCGCTTGCGTGGATCGGTCAGGGTGGCGAGCAGGGCATACCCGTCTTCGTACAGAATTTTCATCACCTGGTCTTGTTCACGTTACGTGAACAAGTAAAAAAGTGAACATCACCCCTCCACCTGCACCCCCAGCGGCTCCCGGTTCAACCTGACATACGCATCCAGCACATCCGTCTTGTGCACCGCCCCGAGCAGCTCGGGGTCGGTCGCGCTGCGCACGGCCGGCAGCCGCTCGCCGAAGTGGCGCATGAACTGGCGCAAGGCTTCCTCCAGGCTCATGTCGGCGCTCACGACCGGCAGCGCATCCGGCCGCGCGATGTCGGCGCAGGTGCGGGCGGATGCGCCGTCCTGCTGGTACAGCGCGGCGACGTCGTGCAGCGCCACCACGCCGCGGTAGCGCCGCGCGTCGTCGACGAGGTAGACGTATTTCACCGGATGCTGGCGGAACAGCGCGGCGGCCAGCGCGATGGGGGCGTCGAGCGGCAGGACGGTGTCGGCGGGGCGGATCAGTTCCTGCATGCGGATGGCGCGCAGGCGCTCGCGTTCGTGCTCGTCGGCCGCGCGGCGGGCCGTGATCTCGTACATCGACGGGCCGTTCACGGCGCGCGCGACGCCGTACGCGACCACGCACGCGAGCATCAGCGGCAGCATCAACGAATAACTGAGCGTCATCTCGAAGATCATCAGGATCGCCATCAGCGGCGCGCTCGTCGCGGCGGCGAGCGTGGCGCCCATGCCGACGGCGACGAAGGCCGCCGGCGCCGCCGCCGTCTCCGGCCACAGCGCCTGCGGCACCAGCGCGAACAGATGGCCCATGGCCGCGCCGACGAACAGCGTGGGCGTGAAGATGCCGCCGATGGCGCCGGAGCCGCTCGTGAGCAGGGTCGCCGCGATCTTGCAGACGAGGACCACGAGCACGGCCTGCCACAGCCAGGACTGGTGCAGCAGCGCGTTCACGACGCTGTAGCCGTTGCCCCAGACCTGCGGCACCCACAGGGAGATGGCGCCCACGCCCAGGCCGCCGAGCGCGAGCCGCAGCGGCAGCGGCAGGCTGCTGCCGGCGAACAGGCGGCGCGTGCGCTGCAGCGCGTACAAAAAGGCCGGCGCAATCAGTCCCGCCAGCACGCCCAGCGCGACGAACCACACGACTTCCAGGTTGGCGATCGGCGCGAAGGCCGGCATCTCGTAGGTGGGGTGATAGCCGGGCAGGCGGCGCATGGTGATGTTGGCGACGACGGCGGAGACCATGATCGGCCCGAGGCTGTTCATCGTGATGGCGCCCAGGATGATCTCGGTCACGAAGAAGGCGCTGGCGATGGGCGCGTTGTAGGCCGCGGCGATGCCGGCCGCCGCGCCGCAGGCCACCAGCAGGCGCAGGCGCACGGTGTTGAAGCGGCCGATGCGGCCGACGACGGACGCGGTCATCGCGGCCAGCTGGATCATCGAGCCTTCGCGGCCGATCGAGCCGCCCGACGCGATCGACAGCAGCGACGACACGCTGTTGACGAGCGTGAGCTGCACCGGCACCTTGCCGTCGCCCACGGCCACGACTTCCATGTAGTCGGCCCGCACGCCGCCGGCGTGGCGGCGCGCCAGCACCAGCAGGCAGCCCGCGAGCAGGCCGCCGGCGCATGGCGTCAGCAGGCGCGCGGGCCAGGGCAGGGCCGTCGCGATGTCGACGAAGGAGCCGCTGCGGCCGAACAGCAGCGCCTGCAGCAGGGTGAGACCGTCGCGGAAGAGGAGCGTCGCCAGCGCGCCGGCGCAGCCGACCAGCGCCGCCCACAGCAGGATGGCGTTGGCGCGCAGCAGCTGCCGGAGCCGGGTGCGCAGGCGATCGGGTGGAGAAACGTTCATGGTGTGGATAGAGGGCCTGGCGCGGCGTCCAGGCCGGCAACTATAGCATGCGCCCGCTTCCACCCCGTATCCACCGACTCGTGCCGGCGCCCTGGCCGCATCGTCGATGGCCAAGGCGCGGCATGCGCGCGTTACGGTCGCCTGCCGGTGGCCTGGTGCGCCTGGTTGTTGCCGCCTTCGAGCGTATTGCTGCACTGGAGCAGGTTGCCCGACGACGTCTGGATCGTGAACGCGGCGATGTCGACCCCGGCGCCCGGCTCGCCCCGGTCGACGAAGTTGAACCAGATGTTGGCCGGCTCGCCGTTCAGGCGCCCGCTGCCGGTGCCGTAATACGTGTTGAACGGCGCGTTCGGCGTGGTGGCGTCGGGGCCGGTGCACAGACCCCGGGTGAGATCCGTCAAATGAAAGTGGTCGCCGGTGGACAGGTTGACTTCCAGGTTGTTGGGGCCGGAAATCGTGCCGTTCTGCTGGCAATGCAACTCGTAGCCGAACGTGTAGCGGTAGGCCGCGCCGGGGCAGATGAGGGAGCCGCCGCCCGTCATGCGGCCGGCCTCGCTCGGGGTGCTGCAGCAATCGGCCCAGGCCGCGCCGACGGCGGACGACAGCAACAGGGCCGCCAGGACGCGGCGGGATGGGAACGGCAATGCGTGGATGTTCATGCGGGATCTCCGAAAGACGACGATGACTTGGGCAACGATCCGCCGCGATGGCGGAGCATGATGTTTTGGCATGTAATAAAAACATCTTACGGACATGCCCATGCGGCAGGGTGACCCTGCGCCAAGGTCTGCCGGGATGTTGAGAGCGGTCAGACGGCTTTACTAAAGAGCCGGGAGATCGCGCCCACGGGGCGGGCGGGGCGCGCCGCACGCATGTCGCGGGCTGTTTAGTGATCACGGCTAAACTGCGCCGCCAGGGCCGTCCCGCGTTTGACCCTCCCATCGGCCGGATGCAGAATCCGCCGCACAACGATCCCGGCCGCCCCGTGCCGGGACATCACGTCCATTCCCGGAGACCTCCATGCGCCACGCCAGTTCGGGCCTGTCCACGCCCGTCGCCAGCCCACCCCGTCCCTTGAACGCCGTATTTGCCGTGCTGCTGGCCACATCTGCCGCGCTGGCGCCGGTCGCCGGTGCGGCCACGTGGGGGCCCTTCAACGCCGAATTCCCGGCCGCCAGCGACGGCCTCGTCAAGAAGCCGCCCAAGGGCATGACGCTGGCCGCGCGACGCGGCTTCGCCATCGGCGGCTGGTTCAAGCCGTCCGAACCCGCGCGCGGGACGGCGCTGTTGGCCGGCATGGACGGCATCGGTTACCTGTGCAGCGTCGACGGCAAGCTGGCGTTTTGCGGCGCCGGCGCGCCGCTGCGCACCGACGTGACGCTCGGCGCGGGCGCCTGGACGCATGTCGCGGCCAGCCGGGACGGCCGCCACGTCGTCCTGTACGCGAACGGCAGGGAGGTGGCGCGGCAGGATGCGGACGGCGCGGACACGGCCGCCGCGCAGCTCGCGATCGCGCCGCGCACCGGGGCCACCGGCGGTTTCGCCGGCCGCGTCGCGGGATTGATGGTCGCCGACGAAGCGCTGGATGCGCAGGCCGTCGCGCGGCTGGCGGCGGCACGGCCGGACGAGACGTTGACCGTGTTCGAATCCGGCAGCCCGCATTGGCCGCTGCAGACGCACCAGATGGCCGGCCAGCTCGCGCCGCAGGATGCATGGACGCTGCCCAAGAGCGCGACGCTGCCGGCGCGCCCCGTCGCCGTGCCGGCCTATGCCGGTCCGGCGCTGGAGCGGCGCGGCGCCGGCACCTGGGCGATCCGCGCCTGGACGCTGCAATCCGCGGACAAGGCATCGGGAACGGCCAGTCAGATCGCAAGCGGCGGCTACGACGCGTCGCACTGGTACAAGGCCACCGTGCCCGGCACCGTGCTCACGACGCTGGTCGACCGCGGCGTGTATCCGGACCCGGCGTACGGCCTCGACAACCTGGCGATTCCGGAAAGCCTGAGCCGGCAGGACTGGTGGTACCGCACCAGCTTCGTCCTGCCGCCGGACCGGCGGCCGGGCCGGCACCTGTTCGTCACGTTCAAGGGCATCAACTACGCGGCCGACATCTGGGTCAACGGCCGCAAGGCCGGCACGACGCGCGGCGCCTTCGTGCGCGGCAGCGTCGACCTGGGGCCGTACGTGAACCCCAAGGGCGAAAACGTCATCGCGGTCAAGGTGTCGCCGCCGCCGCATCCCGGCATCGCGCACGAGGAATCCATCGCGGCCGGCGTCGGCGAGAACGGCGGGGTGCAGGCGCAGGACGGTCCGACCTTCATCGCCACCGAAGGGTGGGACTGGATTCCGTCCGTGCGCGACCGCAACACCGGCCTGTGGCAGGAGGTCGTCCTGCGCAGCACGGGCGACGTGCGCGTGGGCGATGCGCACGTGATCACCGCGCTGGCGGCCGGCAATGGCGAGGCCGACATCGGCATCGAGGTGCCGGTGACGAACGTGTCGGACAAGCCAGTGCGCGCGACCGTGCGCGCCACCATCCGCGACCGCGCCGGAGCGCTGGCGCCGATCGTCGTGAGCCGCACGCTGGACGTGGCGCCCGGCACGCGCACGGTGCGGTTCGCGGCGGCGGAATTCGCCGCGCTCAAGGTCAAGCATCCACACCTGTGGTGGCCGAACGGCTACGGCAAGCCGGAACTGCACGACCTCGACGTCGACGTGCTGCAAGGGGCGGCGTTGTCCGACCATGCGCACACCGCTTTCGGCATCCGCAGCGTGACGTACGAGTTGTCGCTGGTCGACCATACGGGCCATTTGCGCCGCGTGGAGGCCGATTTCACGAAGGCCCACGAACTCGGCATCCGCATCACGGACGCCCGCCACGAGGCGCTGCGCAAGATCGCGGACAACCAGTGGGCGACGGGCCTGCGGGCGGAAGCCGAGGGAACGAAGGCGATCCGCGAACTGGACGACACGCGCCTGACGCCTTACCTCGTCATCAAGGTCAACGGCGTGCGCATCGCGGCGCGCGGCGGCAGCTGGGGCATGGACGACTTCATGAAGCGCGTCGACCGCGCGCGCCTGGAACCGTACTTCCGCCTGCACCGCGACGCCAACGTGAACATCATCCGCAACTGGGTCGGCCAGGACACCGAGGAGACGTTCTTCGAACTGGCCGACGAATACGGCCTCATGGTGCTGAACGACTTCTGGGCCTCGACGCAGGACTACAACATCGAACCGCAGGACGTCGACCTGTTCATGGCGAATGCGGCCGACGTCGTGCGCCGCTTCCGCAATCACCCGTCCATCGTCGCCTGGTTCGGCCGCAACGAGGGCGTGCCGCAGCCGGCGCTGAACGAAAGACTGGAAGCGCTGATCTACGCGGAGGACGGCACGCGCTGGTACACGGGCAGCTCGAACCGCGTCAACCTGCAGAACAGCGGCCCGTACGACTACCAGCCGCCGGAAACCTATTTCACGACGCACGCCAAGGGTTTCGCCGTCGAGGTGGGCACGCCGTCGTTCCCCACGCGGGAGGCGTTCGAGGCCGTCGTCCCGCCGTCCGAGCGCTGGCCGCTGGGCGACACGGCCGCGTACCACGACTGGCATGCCAGCGGCAATGGCCGCGTCGAGCCGTTCATGAAGGCGCTCGATCGCCAGTACGGCGCGCCCGCCTCGCTCGCCGACTTCGAGCGCAAGGCGCAGCTGATGAACTATGAGTCGCACCGCGCCATCTTCGAAGGCATGAACGCGGGGCTGTGGCGCGAGAACAGCGGCCGCATGCTGTGGATGACGCAGCCCGCCTGGCCGAGCACGATGTGGCAGATCCTCAGCCACGACTACGACACGCACGCCGCCTACTACGGCACGAAACACGCGTCCGAACCCGTGCACGTGCAACTGAACCTGCCCGATCACGCCGTCGACGTCATCAACAACCCGGTCGCGCCGCTGGAGAACGCGCACGTGGCGTTCGCGGCGTACACGGTCGACGGCAAGCTCGCCGGCCGCGGCGCGACCACCGTCAGCGTGGCCGGCGGCGGCACGTCCGGCCCCATCGACCTCGGCATCGGCAAGCTGCTGGCGCGGGAAGGTCTGGTGGTCGTGAAACTGACGCTCGCCGATGGCGCGGGCCGCACCCTTTCCGACAACGTGTACTGGGAGGCCACGAGCCCGGAACGCTTGCGCGGCCTGGACGCGCTGCCCGACGTACCCGTGACCGTACGCGCCGCCGGCCGCACGGAAGGCGCGGCGCGCAAGGTGGACGTCACGCTGGCCAATCCATCCGCGGTGCCGCTGCTGACCGCGAAGCTGACCTTGACGACGGCCGGCGGCGCGCGCGTGCTGCCCGTGTACTGGTCCGACAACTACGTGTCGCTGATGCCGGGCGAGAGCCGCGTCGTCACCGCCGAATTCGATCCGGCCGCCGCCGGGCAGGGCGGGCTCGCCGTCGCCGTGCGCGCGTGGAACGCCGCGGAACGGACGGTCGCGGTGGACGCGCCGCGGCCGTAAAGGAGCCGCGCCGTCGCGCGACAAACCCGTTGTTTAGTAAAGACGAAGAAACTGAAAGGTGTCCGGCGAAATTCTTTGATTTTACGAATACGGATTGAAATACTCGTTCGTACGGGGCCGGTTCGACGGTCCCTTGTCCCGACCACGTGCCGGACCCCGCATCGCCGGCACGCATAATTCAGAAGACCAAGGAGATCAGATGCTGCATCCGATGAAACGAACGGCCATGAGCATGGCTGTCGCGAGTGCCTGCGCCTTCGCCGCGCTGCCCGTCCAGGCCCAGGCCCAGACCGATACCCAGGCCACGGCCACCACGCCCGCCGCCAAGCAGGCGCAAACCAGCGACACGATTCCCGAAGTGACGGTGACCGCCACCCGCTTCAGCACCTCCCTGCTCAAGACGCCGGTCGCCGTGACCGCGTTCTCGCAGGACCAGCTGACCCGCAAGGGCGTGACGAGCATGGCAGACCTGGGCAACGAGATCCCCAACGTCACCATCAACCAGGGCCTGGACAGCGGCGTGCAGATCACGATCCGCGGCATCACCTCGACCAACTTCACCGAGACCGGCGACCCGGCCGTCGGCTTCCACGTGGACGGGCTGTATTCGCCGCGGCCGCAGGGCGCGCAGGCGCTGATGTTCGACATCGACCAGCTGGAGGTGCTGCGCGGCCCGCAGGGCACGCTGTTCGGCCGTAACTCGACCGGCGGCAGCGTCAACGTGATCACCGCCAAGCCCGATTTCAACGGCAATTACGGCCGCGCCGATGTCGACTTCGGCAACTACCAGAAGAAGCAGATCAGCCTCGTGCAGAACGTCGTCGTCAACGACAGCCTGGCGCTGCGCGGCTCGTTCATGCGCGTGGTGCGCGACGGCTATGCGCACCAGACGCAGGATCTGTCTGAAGCCAACGTGCCGTCCAAGGGCTGGGTCCCGAACGGCATCCCGGACGTGGACATGCGCTACAACCACCCGGTCTCGCCGCGCGACTACTACACCAACCAGGACGAGTGGGCGGCCCGCCTGCAGGCTGCGCTGCGCATCAACAAGGACCTGACGCTGCGCGCCGCATTCGAGAACTTCCAGGATTCGGGCGCGGGCTATGCCTTCTTCCGCGACTGCGCTTCCGGCGCCGGCACCCGCTACGCCTGCAACGGCAGCGAATGGGACATCAAGGTCAACGTGCCGGGCGCCACCGACCTGAATATCCGCACGCTGCGCACGGGCCTGGACTGGAACCTCAACGACCATACGTCGGTCAACTACAACTTCGCGGTCTCGGACCAGCGCCGCTCGCAGATCACGGACGACGACCTGGGCCTGCAGAACGCGCCGTCGTGGGCCGACATCGCCCCGTTCCCGAATACGCCCGACGGCAACTGGGGCACCTGGCCGCTGCGCGACACCTGGCACCGCACGGCCGATTCGCGCTACCTGTCGACCGTGCATGAACTGCAGCTCAAGCAGCAGCTCGGGGCCCTGAAGTACGTGTCCGGCCTGTTCTGGATGCACGAACGTAACCGCATCGACTACGAGATGACGGAAGCGATCCAGCATCCGTTCGGCGACCCGGGCAGCGTGGTCTATGCGCAGCCGAATCGCCAGGTCGATTCCAAGGCCATCTACAGCCAGGCCGACTGGAACTTCGCGCCGAAATGGACCGGTACGCTGGGCCTGCGCTACAACGACGACTGGAAGCAGGACCAGGGCGGCAAGGTGTATGGCGCCAACTGGATCGGCAACCCGGCCTACTACCGCGGCATGTACGACCGCGGCACCCCCGGCACGCCGGACTTCGTGATCCACGACGGCACCGACCTGACCCAGTTGATGGGCTGGGCCGGCGGCGGCCCGATCGCCTATGCCGGCTATGCGAACGCCACCAACAACGATCACAAGGAAAGCTGGAGCAAGGTGACCTGGCGCCTCGGCACGCAATACCAGATCACCCCGCGCCAGATGGCCTATGCCTCGATCTCGACCGGCTACAAGGCCGGCGGCTTCGCGGACAAGGTCGACAGCTGCAACTACCACCTGTGCGCGGCCACGGGCAAGCCGGGCGAGGCGACGTTCCTGCCTTACGGTCCGGAGACCGTCACGAACTACGAGCTGGGTTACAAGGGCCGCTTCCTGGACAACAAGCTGAGCCTGTCCGTCACCGCGTTCTACATGCGCTACAAGGACATGCAGCTGACCGGTAATTATTTCGTCAACCAGATCATCCCGGACAATCACCTGCCATGCCCGGCCGACCAGCCCAAGTGCGACGTGTACGAGAGCTGGCGCACCATCAACGTCGGCGACACCCGCATCCCCGGCCTGGAGATCGAGTGGGACTACAAGCCGTGGCACGGCGCCCGTTTCGGCGGCGGCTTCGCCCTCATCGACACCAGCGTGCATGGCTTCGACAACTACAGCGACGACTACCAGTGCGGCGACGTGCGCGCCGAATTCGGCGTCCAGCCTTGCCCGGCCGTCTACAACGGTACGAACAAGGCACTGCTGGGCCGCCGCCTGTACGACATCACCGGCAACCACCTGCCCAACACGCCGAAGTACCAGGTCAACATGAACTTCGCGCAGGACTTCGACCTGGCCGGCGGCTACAAGCTGACGCCGTACGTGAAGGTGAACTGGCGCGACAAGGCCTACTTCGACCTGCGCAATTCGGACTGGGCCCACATCGGCCGCTACCAGGCCGCCTATGCCCTGGTCGATGCCTCGGCACGGCTCGAAGCGCCGGAGGGCAAATGGTTTGCCGAAGCGTATGTGCGCAACGCGTTCGACAAGCGCGCCAAGACGAGCGGCGATTCCCTGTGGGGCGGCTTCATGCAGGCCTCGTACGTCGAGCCGCGCATGTTCGGCATCCGCGCGGGCCTGAACTACTGACCGGGTGGGCGGGGGTCAGCGCTGCTGGCCCTTGCCCGTCGCCGCCCACCAGATCCCGCCCATCAGGTGGGCAAGGTATTGCGGGTCGCGGTACATCTCGACGTTGTGCCCCAGCAGCGTGACGAACACGCGGCCCTGTTCGTACCGGTGATACCACGACACCGGGTGATCCCTGCCCATGCCCGTCGCTACCTGGCCCGGCCAGATCCTGGTCGGGTCATAACTCGATTCGTCCACGTTCAGCACGGGGTGGATGGCGACCTTGTACGGGTTCGTCGTCTCGTACCACTCGTCGCTCCAGATCCAGCGCGGCGGAATGCCGAACGTCGCGGGAAAACCCTTGTCGACGACGTCGACGGCCGCCGTCTGCAGTATCGGGTGGATTTTAAAAGAGCGGCCGACGAGCTTTTCGTACCACACCCACCCGTTCGGCGGCGTGATGGCGGCGCGGTGCACGATGACGGCATTGCCGCCGGCGCGCATGTATGCCTCGAAGTTCGCGCGCTGCGCCGGATTCAGTTCCTCGCCCGGCGTGTTGAGGAACACGACGGCCGCATACTGTTTCAGGTCGCCGTCGAAGACCTCGGTCTTGTTCGTGTACGTGAATTCGAACGCGTGCAGCTTGGCCAGCTTTTCCAGGCTGTCGCGCGCGACGGGGATGTATTCGTAGTGGTATTTGTTGGGGATGGCCAGCACGAGCAGCTTGTACTGGCTGTCGGCCGCCCACGCCGCCGGCGTGGCCAGCATGGTGGCCGCCGCCAGCGTCGGCACGATACGTTTCATGTCACTCCTTTCATGGCGCGGGCACGCCTTCCGGCTGGCGTCCATTGCGCGGGACGAGCCAGCCGCCGTCGGACAGCCAGTCGGTGAGGCGGTCCGGCCAGTGCTGCAGCGAGACGCGCTCGCCGCGCTGTCCCATATTGAATGCGTGGTCGGTGTCCGCATACAGGTGCAGCTCGGCCGACACGCCGGCCTTGACCAGCTGCTGGTACAGCGTGAGCGTCGGCGGCATGCAGCAGGTGTCGCGCGAGCCGGCGACGAGGAACGCCGGCGGCGCGCCGTCGACGGCCTTCGCGGGTGAGCCCAGCGGCCCAGGATACACGAGCACCTGGAAATCCGGGCGCGCGCTCTGGCGGTCCAGCGCATCCGTCTTGCCGCGCGGCGCCGGTTCGGGATTGTCGGCGACCAGCGACACGAGTTCTCCGCCCGCCGAAAAGCCCATGACGCCCACGCGCTGCGGGTCGACGCCATATTCCGGCGCATGGGCGCGCACCCAGCGCACGGCGCGCCGCAGGTCGGCCGCGCCCTCGCGCGAAGCGGTGTAGCCCGCGGAATCCGGACCGTGCTGGAGCCGGTACTTCAGCACGAAGGCCGTCACGCCGACGCGGTTCAACAGCCTGGCCGGCAGCATGCCTTCGTTCTCGACGACGAGCAGGTAGTGGCCGCCGCCCGGCACGATGACGACCGCCGCGCCGTTCGCATGGCGCGGGTCGGCGCGCAGAACCGTCAGCGACGGGTCGTGCACGTTCGTGGGGTAGGCGCCGTCGACGAGCTTTTCCGGTTCGTTGCGGCGCTGCTCCGACCCCGGTGCGCCGTCGGGCCACAGCTTGACGACCGGCGGCGCGGCCTTGGCTTGTTCGGCGAGAGCAGGGCCGGCGCAGGCCAGCGCCAGCATGGCGGACACGATCAGGTGTTCAATCGACATGGGTCGTGTAGAGGCTGTGATGGGTCAGGATGAATAGTGTACGCTTGTCGGAGCCGCCGAAGACCAGTTGCAGCGGGCGCTCCGGCACGTCGATGCGGCCGCGCTCCTTGCCGTCCGGGCCGTAGACGAACACCTGGCCGTTGGCGACGTAGACATTGCCGTCCGGGCCGAGCGCCGCGCTTTCGCCGCCGCGGTCGGCCACCGGTTTCAGGTCCGTGATGGCGCCGCCTTGCCCCATCAAGCCGCTGAACGTGCGGTTCTCGGAACCGTTCGTGAAGACCACGCGCTCGCCCACGCGGGCGCTCGTGAAGCCGTGCGTGTCGAGCGTATCGGACCAGCGGTAGCCCAGGTGGTTCGTCGCGCCCTGGCGCGTCACGCGGTACGCGGGCAGCACCAGGCTGCCGTCCGGCGACACGTATTCCTGCGCCTTCGGCTGCGCGACGTCGCGCGCGAACATCTCGGCCAGCATCGTGAATTCGTAGGTCTTCGGATCGATCTGGTCGCGGAATTCGCCGTTCTGCCAGAAGTTGACGGGCACCGCGACGCGCGCATCCGCCCGCGCCGCGACCGGCGTCGGCTTGATCATCGTGATGCCTTCGGGCGTGGGCGGCATGTCCGGCTTGAATGCGTAGACGCTCGCGCCCGGGCCGTAGTGCGACACGACCATCACGTCGCCGCTGCGGTCGATGGCGAGGTTGATCGGGTCGAGCGGCGCGTCGCGCACGATCTCGAGGCCGCGCTCGCGGCTCCACGCGTGGATGCGCTTGAAGTGGCGGTCGATGAAGTACAGCTTGCCGTTCGCGTCGACCGCGCCGCCGGCGATGGAATAGAAGCCGTCCGCGACCTTTTCCACCTTGCCCATGGGCGCCGGCGCGCTCGCCTGCGTGCCCGTGTAGTCGAGGATCGCAAACTCGCGCTCGCGCACCTGGATGTTGTGGGTGACGTCGACGATGGCGTTCTCGTACGGGTATTTCGACGCGCGCAGGTAGGTCGTGCAGCCGTTCTCGTCGCAGGTCGCGAAGCCGCTCTCGCCGTTCACGTGCACGTTCCTGAAACGGATGTCGCTGGAGTTGGCGATGCGCGCGGCCGCCAGCGCCGGCTTGATGGACCGCGTGACGCGGTAGGCGTGGTAGTTCGCGATGAGGAGGTTCTTCGAATTGCGGATGTCGAACGACGTGGAGTCCATGCCGTCGCGGACTTCTTCTTCCGTCTGCGGCGCGAAGAAGGACCAGTTCTCGACGCCGTCCAGCACGATCTCGTTGCGGATGTGGTGCTCGGCCGAGAGTTCGTACACGCGGCCCGGGGTCTTCGTGTTCGTCACGTAGAAGCCGGCCTGCGCATACCCGCTCGGCGACCAGATGCCGGTGAACGTGCCGCCGCCGCCGTCCGTCACCCAGATGCTCGGGTACTGGCGGTCCCACCAGGCCGTCGTGTCCCAGTTCGGCGTCTTCTTGTACGGATCGGCGCGCGTGCCGTCGTACAGGCGCGTGCCGTGGCCGCCCTGGATGCGCACGTCGTCGACCAGTGACGACGCGCCCGCGCGCCACAGCAGCGCGACGGCGCGGTTGTTGACTTCTCCCGTCGCGAGGCCGACGCCGGACACGATGCCGGCGCCGCCGCGCGCGCTCTCCAGCAGGGCCTTGGGCGTGCCGACATCCTGGAACAGGGGCGAGCCGTTTGGCAGCACGAGCTGCGTCAGGCCCGGGTGCAGGCCGACGATCACGGTGTCCGGCTTCATGCGGATCGTGTCGTTCACCATGTAGAAGCCCTGCGGCAGGTACACGACGCGGTTGCCGTCGATGGCCTTCTGGATGGCGGCCGTGTCGTCCGCGCGGCCGTCGCCCCGGGCGCCGAATGTGCGCACATTCGCCCATTCTTGCGTGGGCGGCAGCGGCTTCAGTACGCGCTGCGGCGTCGACCTGGTCGGGAAAGGCGCGGTCTTGTAATTGGTCGTGAAGCGGCCCGGCGCGCCCAGCTGATCGAGCTTCATGCCGTAATTGAGTTCCGTGACCTCGTACGCGCGGCCGGCGCCGGCGAGGGTCTTGCCGCTGTCGCGAAAGCGCGCGAACGTGGGCACGTTGCGCGCGGATGCGTGTTCGAAGGCGATCTGCGTGTAGACGTTGTCCTCGTTGCTGATGACGACGGCGGCCTTCGCCACGTTCTCGAAGCGCACGTGCTTCCCCCACAGCCAGTCGCCGTAGCCGCGGTCGATGTCGATGCCGACCGGTGTGTCGCGGATGTCGACGTTGTCCAGCGTGAGCCCGGCCTCGTGCTCGCGGATGGCGGCGTCGCGCTGGCCGTCGAAGCTGGAGTCGAGGAGGGTGAATTGCCACGCGGGCGACGTCTTTTCCGCGAGGATGCCGTAGCGGCCGCCGTGGAATTTCAGGTCGTAGGCGATGTTGCCGACGTGGTAGACGCCGGCGAGGCCGCTGCCGATATTGAAATCGATGTGCGACAGGTTCGAGTGCTGCGCGGTGTGCATGCGCACGCCGGTGGCGGCCGGGTTGCCGGCGCCGATCTCGAAGTCGACGTTCGACAGCACGGAATAGAAGGTCGCGGAGTTCGCGTCGCGCACGTCCTTCTGCGCGCCGACGGCGCCCGCCACGGGCATCGGCACCTTGCCGACCGTGTACTGGTCGCCGCCGGTAAAGATCACCATGTTGGCGACGCCCTGCTGGAAACCCGGCGTCTGCGGCGCCAGCACGAACACGGGGCGCGTCGGGCCGACGCCGTACAGGCGCACGGCGAGCGGGATCAGGATGCTCTTCGTGATGCGGTAGCGGCCCGACGGCAGGAACACGACGCCGCCTTCGCCCTTGTTGGCCGCGGTGTCGAGGGCTTGCTGGATGGCGGCGCTGTCGTCCGTCCTGCCGTCGCCCCGCGCATGCACGACGACGGCATGCGGGTCGTCGGGCATGGTCTGGAAGGCGGACACCGAGCCTTGCGCCGTCCCCGCGAGCGCGAACGTCGCGGCCAGCAGGGTGGAAATCGTAGTCTTCATTATTCTTATCCTTGGGTGACGAACAACGACAACAGCATCACGAACAGCAGCCCGAACGTGCCGACGAGGGTCTCCATCATCGTCCACGAGCGGAAGGTGTCCTTCAGCGACAAACCAAAATATTCCTTGAACATCCAGAAGCCGGAATCGTTCACGTGGCTGAACATCAGGCTCCCCGCACCGACCGCCAGCACCATCAGGTTCGGGTTCACGCCGGAGCTCTGCACGAGCGGCCCGACGACGCCGGCCGCCGTGATGCCGGCCACCGTGGCGGAGCCGAGGCAGACGCGGATCAGCGTCGCCACGGCCCACCCGAGCAGCAGCGGCGGCACGGGCATGTGCGCGAGCTGCGTGCCCAGTTCCGCGCTGACGCCGGACTGCGTGAGCACTTCCTTGAGGCCACCGGCGCCGGCGATGATCATCAGGATCGGCGAAATCTCGCGCAGCGCGCCCGCGGCGCTGTCGGTCGCGTGCTTGAACGGGCGGCCGCGGCCGACGCCCAGCGTCACGACGGCGACGCCGTACGACAGCAGCATCACGATGAGTGGGCTGGACAGGAACGCGAGCGGTTTCGCCAGGTCCGGGCGGACCAGCGTGACGAGCGTGAGTGCCCCCAGCAGCACGACGGGCAGCAGCGCGGTCGCGAAGCTGTTGAAGGTGCCGGGCAGTTCGCTGTCAGGGATGTCCTGCTGCGCGGTGCGGAACATCGGGGCGGGTTCGCCGCGGATGTTTTTCAGCGACATGGCGAAGACCGGCCCGGCGATGATCAGGGTCGGGATCGCGACGACGAGGCCGTACAGCAGCGTCTTGCCCATGTCCGCGTGGACCGCGACGACGAGCGCCGTCGCCGACGGATGCGGCGGCAGGAACCCGTGCGCGATCGACAGGCCGGCCAGCAGCGGCATGCCGAGCGCCACGGCCGGGCGGCCCGACTGGTACACGAGCGAGAAGATCAGCGGCACCATCAGCACGAAGCCGACGTTGTAGTACAGCGGCAGGCCGACGACGAAGCCGGTGACGGTCATCGCCACCGGGATCCGGTGCATGCCGAGCCGGTTGACGAGGCTGATGGCGATGCGCCGGGCGGCGCCGCTGTCGGCGATCAGCTTGCCGAACACGGCGCCCAGGCAGATGACGACGACCAGGGACCCGAGCAGGTCACCGATTCCCTTTTCGATCGCGCCCGGGATCTTCGCGGCAGGCATCCCGAGCATCAATGCGGCGACGAGTGCCGCGACGACGAACGCGAGGAGCGGCTGCATCTTGCCCCACGCGATCATCACCGTCAGCAGGCCGACCGCCAGCAGTACGGACAGCAAATTCCACACGGCCGGCCCCCGATCAGAAGTTGTAGCGCAGGCCGGCGCGGTACGTGCGTCCCACGACGTCGTACAGGGCCGGATTGATCGCGAAGCTGGGGTTGGCCTGCGGTGCCGGTTCCGGATCGCGGTCCGCCAGGTTGTCGATCTTGAAGTAGACCATCATCTGCTTCGACACGTTGTAGCTGCCGCCGAAATCGATGTAGGTCGCGCCCTTCATCTTGTTGTCGTAGATGGTCGGGTGGGTCAGGGTCGACACCGGGCAGTTGGTCTGGCACTCGATGTACTCGTTGCTGTACTTGCCGTCGCTGAACCAGCGTTCGGTGAGGGTCAGGCTGAGCTTGTCGTTGTCCCAGGTCTGCGTGGCCAGCAGCTTCCACTTCGGCGTGTTGCCCAGGTTGACGCCCGCGCCTTCCGACGGGATCGTGCCGACGACGCCCGAATCCGTGATGAAGTGCAGCGTGCGCGTGGCTAGAGCGCGCACGGTGAAGCGGCCCGGCAGGCTGAACTTGTCGAGGTTCGTGCGGTACGAGGACTCGACGTCGAAGCCCTTCAGGTGCAGCGACGCCAGGTTGAAGTTCTGCACCGTGACGTAGTTGTTGCCCGGGCTGTTCAGCACCATCGCCGAACAGATTTCCTTGTTGCCGGCCGTGCACAGGTCGACTTCCTGCTGGATCGACAGCGTGGAGATCACGTCGTTGACCTTGATGTCGTAGTAGTCGACCGATGTCGCGAATCCCGGCGCCCAGCTCGGCTGGCTCAGCACGATGCCGAACGAATTGTTGCGCGCGATTTCCGGACGCAGGTTCGTGTTGCCGACCGTGCGCTGTTGCAGGCTGACCGTGTTGCCCTGGTATTGCACCTGGTTGTTGACGACGACCGGGGCCGCGAACAGTTCGGACAGGTTCGGCGCGCGCACGTCCTTCGAGCTGACGGCGCGGAACCGCAGGCCGTCGATGCCCGTCTTCCACGTGGCGCCGATCTTCCAGCTGCTGACGCTGCCAGCCGTGCTGTACTTGGTCTGGCGGTCGGCGAGGTTCAGGTTCGCTTCGCCCCAGGTGGCCGATTTCAGCACGGGCAGGTTGAGTTCCACGTACGCCTCGCGCACGTTGTAGGCGCCCGCGCCGTTGTGATAGTTACCGGCGTACCAGTTGTTGCCGACGGGGGCATTGAGGGTCGGGTCGGCCGGGTAGGCCGCGGCGTCGATCGAATCGGGCGACACGCCGGCGCCGTACGGGTCGCCGTGCACGTCGTACTTCTCGCGGCGCCACTCGGCACCGGTCGCCACCGCCAGCGGACCCGCCCAGCCTTCCCACACTTCGCCGTTGAAGTTGGCGCTGGCCACGTCCTGGCTCTGCGTCGTGCGCTGGATCGGGCCGGCGGCCGGCGCGATATAGCCCCAGGCGGCCGGATCGACCGGGTTGTTGCCGATGATGTTCAGCGGCACGCAGCCGTTCGCGGCCGCGACGGCGTTGCGGCAGACGATCCTGCCGCTGGCATCGCGCACGGCGTCGATCGCGTTGTTGTAGCGCGTGTTCAGCGTGATGTCGTGGACGTTGATGTTGGTCGTGTTCTCGCCGTGTTCCGCGTACGCGTCGTACGACCAGTCCTTGCCGAACAGCGTGAACCTGCCGTCGCCGCCGAGGACGAAGCGGCGCTGGGTGCGCGTCGGATGCACGTTGATGTTGGCCGGGAAGATGGCGTTCGCCGTGCCGTACTGGAAGCTCTTGATGTTGTTGGCCGCGCAGGCCGCCGCGATCGACGCCGGCAGGAACGGGTTGTCGCACTGGATCGTCAGGTTTGCCTGCTTGGCCGCGCCCGGGTTCGGCGAGAACTGCGATTTCACCTGCGCATAGTTCATCGTGACATAGATCTCGTTATCCGGATCGATGTCCCACGACAGGCGCGTGTAGGCGACTTGCCGCTTGAAATTCATGGCGAGGTTCGTGCCGGCGCCCACGCTGCCGGACAGGTCGCCGCCCACGCAGAACGGATTCACGCAGTTGGTGACCTGGCCGGTGCGGGTCGGCACGCCATTCGAACCGTAGGCGAACTGGTACGGCACGCCGCCGTCGCCGAACGCGGTGCCCTGCAGCGGGCCGCTCGTGATCAGGCCGTATTTGGAGTACTGGTATTGCTGGGCGTGGTCAATGACCTTGTATTCCGGCTGGCCGTCATTGGTCTGCGACAGCGGGCGGCGCTGGAACACCGTGTTGCGATACCACGTGCGGCCGTTGGCGCCAACTTCGCCGAAGCCCGGCGAATCGATGCCGTTCTCCTTGCTGAACTCGCCGCTGACGGTCGCGTGCAGGCGGTCGTCCATGAAACCCTTGCCCCAGGCGGCCTGCAGCGTGCCGCTCTTGTCGTCGTGGTAGCGCGTCTGGCCGCCCTCGACGTTGGCTTTAAAACCCGTGAACTTCTTGTCGGTGATGAAGTTGACGACGCCGCCCACCGCATCCGACCCGTACGAGGCCGACGCGCCGCCCGTCACGACGTCGACGCGCTTGACGAGCAGTTGCGGGAACTGGCTGACGTCGGTCACGCCCGTGACGTTGGCGCCGACGACGCGCTGGCCGTCCAGCAGGGTCAGCGTGCGCAGCGTGCCGAGGCCGCGCAGGCTGAGCGAGGAGAGGCCCTGGATGCCGCTGGACGTGCTGTTCGTGCTCGTCGTGCGGCCCGTGCTGCCCTGCAGCGCCGGCAGTTCGGCCAAGGTGTTGAACAGGTTCGGCTGCGCCGCCTTTTCCAGGTCGGACGCGGACAGGCTCGTGGTCGGCGTCGGCTGCGTGAAACCGCGCGCCGCGATGCGCGAGCCGGAGATGCGCACGACGTTCGCTTCCGGGACGGCGGCGGTGGCCGCGTCGGCCGCCGGGGCGGCCTGGGCGGCCGTGGCATCGGCCGGGGCTTGTTGTGCTTGCTCGACTTGCTGGGCGTGGGCGGCCGCAGCCAGGATGCCGCAGGCGCTGGCGACGGCAAGATTGATCAGGGTCCGTTGTAGTGGTGTACGCATGGTGTCTCCGTTTGTTCTCGTGTGGTCGGCGCCGCCTCGGACGGTGGGCGGCTGGGCCGGAATGCGACGACTTTTGATCCGTTGCTGTCTTCAGTCCGTCCTGTCGGTCGATGCGATGATGCTGGCCACCAGGGTCTCCGGCGGCTGGGTGATGTCGAGGGTGATGCCGGCCTCGCCGGGCTGCAGCGGCTCGAGGTCGCGCAACTGGCTGTCCAGCAGCGTGATCGGCATGTAGTGGCCGATGCGCGTCTGCATGCGCGCCGCGATCGTGCCGCGCGGGCCTGCCAGGTGCGCGAAGCGCAGGTTCGGGTCGGCCTGGCGCAGCTGGTCGCGGTAGCGCTTCTTGAGCGCCGAGCACGACACCACGATGCCGTCGCCCCGCTCGCGCGCGGCGGCGATCTCGGTGGCGAGGGTCTGCAGCCAGCCGGTGCGGTCGTCGTCCGTCAGCGGGATGCCGGCCGACATCTTGACCACGTTGGGCGCAGGGTGATACGCATCGCCCTCGATGAACGGGGCGTCCAGGGCGTGCGCGAGGGCGGCGGCGATCGTGCTCTTGCCGCATCCGCAGACGCCCATGACGACCCAGCGGTCGTTACCGCGGCGGTCGTCACCGCGGCGGTCGGCGGGGTGGATGGATACATCGGTTGGTGGTGCCATACTGACTTTATTCCTTTCGATTCGAAGCGACCGTTAGCGCTATCATTTTTGCCAAGTCTTCAATAAGGCGGCGCGTTTGTAAAGTTTTATTCATGTTGCGGAGCGAAACGTGTGCGGAAGGCTTTATGCGAATTGCATTCAATGACGCGCATGTTCCTGTCGCGTCAGAGGAGAAACATCACGAAATGACTGATAGCGCTATCAGTTGTGCATAGCCGCAGTTCTCGGGTCAGGTGTGGCGTTTACAACACGGTTGCAGCGCGAGCGTCAGCCGGGCGCGGACGGCGTCGTGGCCGGGCTCGTGATCTTGGCGCGGTGCAGACGCACCTGCATGCCCACCATCCTGACCGCGGCCAGGAAGGGCACGGACAGGAAGATCCCGGACACGCCCGCCAGTTCCTCGCCGGCGAGCAGGCCGAACACGACCAGGATCGGCGGCACGTCCACGCCTTCGCTCATCAGGTACGGGTTCAGCATGTAGTCCTGGAAGATGCGATAGGCGGTGATGAAGGCGATCACCCAGCCCACGTGCTCGTAGCCGCTGAACAGGGCCACGCCCACGATGGCGGTGGCCGCGACCAGCGGACCCAGCACGGGAATCACCTCGAGCACGGCCGCCACCCCGGCCAGCAGCAGCGCGAACGGCACCGTCAGCAGCGACAGCACGATGCCGTAGGTGATCAAGGTTGCGAGCGACAGCAGGGCCAGCGCCCGCACATAGCTCGACAGCACCGTGTTCAGGCCGTGCAGCACGTCGGTCCAGAAGGCGCCGTTGCGGCGGTGGCTCATCGTCACGAGCAAGTCGTCGAAGACGGGCGCCTGCAGGATCATCAGGAAGCTCAGGATCGGCACGACGACGATATAGATCAGGTTGCCCGCCAGGTGCATCAGCCCGGCGCCGACGTTGCGCACGAACGGCATCGCCTCCGCCGAGCCGCCTTGCAACATGCCGCGCAGGAAACCGGCCAGGCGCGCGCGCAGCGGTTCGAGCGGGCCGGGAAGCGGCAGGCGCTTCTCCAGCGTGGCGGGATCGAGCAGGGTCGGCAACTGGTGCGCCAGCGTCGTCGCCTGCTCGGCCACCTGGTTGCCGAACAGCCCGACGGCCAGCACGACGAGCGCCACGACGACGAGGTAGACGAGGCACAGCAGGGGCGTGCGCGGAATCCGGCCGCCGACCCGGCGCTGGGCCAGCACGAACAGCGGATAGATGAGGTAGCTGAACAGCACGGCGATCAGCATCACGAGCAGCGTCGTGCGCACGAGATAGACGCCATACAGGCCTGCAATGACCAGCGCCGCAGTCCACACCACGCGGGCCGTACGCGCATCGATACCGAACACAGTTCCTCCTTGGGTGGCATCCCGTCGCGGGGCCTTGTCAACATGATACGGCGAGGCCCGCATCGCTGGCGCGCAACTCGGCAGCATGGTTGCGGGCATGGTGCTACAGTGGGCCTGCACGGAAAACGGACGGAGGCGACGTGAAACACAGCTATCGCTGGGCAACGGAACAGAGTGGCGGCCTGGAGCATGTCGAACTGGAGATCGGGGACGCCGGCGCGACGGCCGAAGGCGTACTTATCGGTCCCGCGGGCGGCCGATTGTTTGCCTGCAGCTACGTGCTGCGCTGCGACGAGCACTGGCGGGTGCGCAGTCTCGACGTGCATGTCGCGGGCAAGGACAGGGTCTGCCTGCGTGCCGACGGTGCCGGCAACTGGACCGACGCCGACGGCACCCCGCTGCCGGCGCTGCAGGGCTGCATGGACGTCGACCTGTCCGGCAGTCCCTTCACCAACACGCTGCCGATCCGGCGCCTGGGCGACGCCCTGCGCCAGCGCCAGGAAATCAAGGTCGCGTACGTCGACCTGCCCAAGCTCGACGTCCAGCCCGTGTCCCAGGCCTACACGGCGCTCGCGTACGCGGGCGCGGCGCCGGAGCGGGTGCGGTTCGAAAGCCTGTCCCGCCCGTTCACCGCCGAGCTCGAGGTCGACGGCGACGGCCTCGTGCTGCGCTACGAGGGCATGTTTACGCGCGTCGCCGGCTGAGCGGCCGTACCGATCCACGTGAGGCGGTGCCACACCCCTTCCAGCGGTCCCTGCTTGTGGTGCCTGAGCCACCATGCGCTGAAGGCGCCCTGCAACACCGCGAGCGCGATGCCGATCACCAATGCCAGCGCGGTGCCGGTCGTCGCGTATTGGCCGAATCCGAAGCCGTAGTACAGCGTCGTGCCCACGATCGACTGCATCATGTAGCTCGTCAGGCTCATCCGGCCCAGCGAGCGGAACATGCCGAGCACGCGCGCGCCCGACGGCCGGCGGTACAGCAACGCAAAGCCGGTCACGAGCAGCAGCATGATGTCCAGGTTGAGCAGCGGTTCGCAGATGGCGTTCAGCGGCCGGCGCAGCGCCTCGGCGGCGATCCACGCTTCCAGGTGGCTGTGGACGACGAGCAGCGGACCGAGCAGCAGCAGCGCGCCGAAAAAGATGCGGCGCCAGACGATCCGGTTCGTCTCGCCGACGGCGAACAGCCCGGCGCGCCCGGCCAGCATGCCGAACATGAACAGCGCGGGAATCTGCAGGATGCGGCCCATTTCCCAGCTCCACAGCAGCACGGCCTGCTTGCCGTTCGTGAGGTTGCCGATCCAGACGTCGAGCAGCGACCCGTGTTTCAGATAGTCGTCGGCACGGCCGAAGTACGCCCAGGACGCCGGATCCGGCAGCTTGCCCGGCGCGCTGCCCAGCGCCGCCAGCGCGTCGATCCAGGCGAACGGCTGCAGGCTGAGAAAGCAGGCCAGCAGGAATACGGTGCGCGTACGCAGGCGCGCGACCGGGATCAGCACCAGGCCGAGCACGGCATACATGGCCAGGATATCGCCCTGGTAGAACGCGCTGTTCACCAGCCCGAACCCGAGCAGGAGCAGCATGCGCCACGCAAAGCGCGGCCGGAAATCGTCCCCGCGCCGGGCCCGCGCGTCGGATTGCAGGTAGAAGGTCAGGCCGAACAGCAGGGCGAAGATGGCGTAGGACTTGCCACCGAACAGGGCGAACATCGTGTTCCAGATACCCTGACCGAGCCCCTTCAGCCAGGCCGGCTCTCCCGGCGGCGAAAAGTAGAGGTCGAAATGCTCGAGGTTATGCAACAGCATGATCGAGACGATCGCAAAGCCGCGCAGCGCATCGACGAGGTCGAGACGGGGCGCGCTGGTCACGGGCGATGGCGTCGTGGGATGGGGCGTCATGGGATTTCCTGTCCGTTGGGCCCGGCTATTTTAGGTTGAAAACGGTTTCATCCCTAATGTTTTTTCTGCAAGAAAGCGCCGATCGAGGGCCTCGGCCACTGCCGCCTTTTCTCGTCATTTGTTCACATCTGGTTACAAACCGGCGGCTTCGCGACGGGTTTGTCGGCAACCAGCAACGATTCAATGCCACCCGATAAATCCCTCTAAAATTTTTTCCGAGTGGCAAAGAAATGCACGCGGAAAGGTCGTAAAATTGCCTCCTGTCAGTGTTCTACGCGCCAACCAATCGGTTGGCGTTTGCTTTAGTTCACTGCTCGCTTGCGTCGCAAAAACTGTCTTTCAACAATAAATATCTACTCAATGCAAAATCATCTGCCCGTTCGTACCGCCAGCTCGCGCGACATCGCATTGTCGCAAGCCCAGTCGCTTGCCTTGCCGCTCCTGTTTACGGTGTTCGGCGTGATCATGGGTTCCTGGGCCGGCCGTGTTCCCGCGATGGCCCAACGCGTGCACGTGTCGCACGCGGCGTTGTCGATGATTCTTCTCTGCGGCGGACTCGGCGCCGTTCTGTCGTACCCTATTTCATCGCGCATGATGGGTTCGCTCGGCGCGCGCAAGACCATGCTGTTTTCCGGCATGGCCCTGCTGGCCGTGCTGATCGCCATCGGCGCCGCGCCGACCGTTCCCTTGCTGATGATGGCGGTGCTGAGCCTCGGTATCACCGCCAGCACCTTCGACGTCGCCGTCAACTCGGCCGCGACCGGACGCGAAAAGCAGACCGGCAAATCGGAACTGTCGAAGCTGCACGGCCTCGGCTGCGCCGGCGGTCTGGCGGGGGCAACCCTGGGCAGCCTGATGGCCAGCCTGCACATCGCACCGGCGACCCACTTCGTGATGCTGGCCGGTCCGCTGGCCCTGGTCCTGTACTTCGGCTTTTCCCTGCTGGACGCGACGGATGCCGGCGAAACCGTCGAGAAAAAATCGTTGTCGCTGCCGCGCGGCCCGCTGCTGTTCCTGGGCGCCATCGGTTTCCTCGGCTCGATGGCGGAAGGCAGCATCGCCGACTGGAGCGGCGTGTTCCTGAAAGAGCATTTCGGTGCGTCGGATGGCCTGGCGCCGCTGGCCCTGTCCGCGTTCTCCGTCATGATGCTGCTGGCCCGCCTCGTCGGCGACAAGCTCAAGGCCCGCCACGGCGCCCGTCCCCTGGTCACCAGCGGCTCGATGCTGGGTGCCGCCGGCCTGTTCTTTGCCGTGCTGTCGCCGAATGCCTATGTCGCCCTGTTCGGCTTCGCCGTCGCCGGCATGGGCATGGCGCTGGTGTTCCCGTTCGTGTTCAGCGCCGCCGGCGCGCAAGGTCCGGCGGCATTGGCCGGCGTGGCGAGCATGGCCTACAGCGGCAGCCTGATGGGCCCGCCGGTAATCGGTGCCATCGCGCAAGGCCTGGGCATGCAGGTCGCCATCGCCTACATCGGCGCCCTGGCTGCCCTCATCGCCTTCGTGGCCAGCCGTTCGCGCCTGCTGAAGTAATCTTTGCCGTCCGGCGCGCGCTGTTTGCGCTGTGCCAAGCCCGCGCGAATTCCGAAGAACTCCAGTACGCCTGCGTACTCCAAGCAACGTCACTCGTCTGCTCAGGATCGGAGTCTTCATGCAAAGCGAAATCGATGCCGTGTCCGTCGTCTGGTTCCACGACCGCCAGCTGCGTGAACGCGATTGGCCGGTGATGTCCCAAGGTGCCGGCCCGGGCGGCGGCGTGTGGGCATGGATCGATGACAACCACCGCTACAACGGCCTGCTGTGGCGCGAGGAAGACCGGGCGCGCCGGCTGGACGTGCCACCCGCCGAGATCGCGGCCGGCAAGCGCCTGATCGACCGCTACAACCAGAAGCGCAACGACGCGGTCGAGGCCATCGACGAAACGCTGCTGGCTTGCCTGAACCAGGTCGTCTGCCAGCCCGGCGCCCGGCTCTCGAGCGAAACGGCGGGCGCCATGGTCGACCGCCTGTCGATCCTGGCCCTCAAGATCCACCACATGCGCGCGCAGGCGCAACGCGCCGCTGCGGACGAAGACCACGTCCGCGCCTGCACCGGCAAGCTCGAGCGGCTGCTCACGCAGCGCCAGGACCTGATGTCCTGCCTCGACCTCCTGCTCGCGGAGGCGCGGGCCGGACAGGCATATTTCAAGCTCTATCGCCAGTTCAAGATGTACAACGATCCCGCGCTCAATCCCTATCTGAACGGCCAGGCGCCGCGGAATGGACGGGCGACGCCGTGAGCGAGACGATCGACGTCCTGATCCCGACCCGCAACCGGCCCGCGGCGCTCGCCGTCACGTTGACGGCACTCGGCGCCCAGACCTGGCCGGCCTTGCGCATCGTGCTTGCCGACCAGTCGGACGAGGAGGGCGCGTGCGCACGGGGCGAAGTGCAGGCGGTCTTGCGCTACCTTCGCGCGTGCGGGCGCAGCGTCGATACGTTCCGGCGTCCGCGCCGCCGCGGCATGGCCGAACAGCGCGCATTCCTGCTGGCCCAGGTGCGCGCCGCCTGCTGCCTGTTCGTCGACGACGACGTCATCCTCGAACCGGACCTGGTCGCCCGGTTACACGCCGTCATGCGCGCGGAACGGTGCGGCCTCGTCGGCAGTGCATTGCACGGATTGAGCTACCTGGGACAACTACGGCCGATGCAGGAGACAATCGAATTCTGGGACGGACCCGTGATGCCGGAAACGATACGCCCCGGCAGTCCGGCATGGGCACGTCATCACCTGCACAGCGCCGCCAACTTGTTCCACGTGCAGTCCCGCCTGAAACATGAGCGCGGGGCGACCCGGCGCTACAAGATTGCGTGGGTAGGCGGATGCGTGATGTTCGATACGGCCAAGCTGAAGGCCGCGGGCGGCTTCGACTTCTGGCGCAAGCTGCCGGCCCAGCATTGCGGCGAAGATGTGCTGGCCCAGCAGCGCGTCATGGCCCGTTATGGCGGCTGTGCCATCCTGCCGTCCGGTGCGTATCACATGGAACTGCCGACGACGATCACGGCGCGGGCCATCGACGCGCCGTATGTGCTGCCGCTGGCCGATCCGCCGGCGGACTGTGTACCGGGGCCGCACGGATGACCTGACGCGAGATTGCGGGCCCTGCCGGCGCCGAGGTCCGCTCACCGATCACTATCGCTACCAGTACGGCCACATGCCGGCACTGCGCTGACGGCTCGGCGCCGTGTCGGAGAGTAAGGCGCGTGCATGTTCCAGTACCACCTGTGCGCGTTCCGCCCCCGGGTCCCAGATGCAGCGGTGCTTGTGACGGTCGAGTGGCGCCCAGCGGGCGATGTCGGCCTTGCTGAACACGACGACGCTCTTGAGCTTGAGGCCGGCCGCGATGTGGGAAACGCCTGTGTCGTTGCAGAGCAATAGCCTGGCATCGCGCAGCAGGACGGCCATCGCACCGATGGAGATCGGGGCGGCGGCGTCGAGCGGCGTGTGCTGCATGCGGTCCGCGACGTCGGCCGTCAGGTCCGCTTCTTCGGCCGATCCTGTCAACACTACCTTGAGGCCGAATTCGGCCGCCAGGCGATCGCCGACCTCGGCAAACAGGTGCGCCGGCCAGCATGTGTCCCGCTTGCGTGCGCCAGGATGGATGCACAGGTATTCGCCGGGAACGAGCGTGCCGCCGAGGCCGCTTTTACGCCATTCATCCTCGTCCTGCCGCGACAGCGGGAATTCCAGGTGCACCTCCGTCGATGGCGCGCCCAGCTGTTCCATCAGGGACAGCAGCCGTTCCGGCTCCGCACCGATTTCCGGATAGGGAAACAGGACGGTGCGGTCGCGGACGACGGGACCGCCGCGACAAAACCCGGCCATGACCTGCGCACCGAAACCGCTGACGATGTCATTGCTCACGTCGCCACTTCCGTGCAACTGGAGTGCCAATGCGAACTGGCGGGTGCAGAGGCCCGTGTAGAAATGCGCGAGCGCTTCCTGCCGCACCGGTTGCTCGGGCAGCAGGGGATGGCCGGGAAAGGCGATGAATTCATCCACGTACGTGTCGAACCGGTCCGCAAATTGCTGCGCCCAGGGCAGGCCCACCAGCGCGATGTGGGCGCGCGGCAGGGCGGCGCGGAGCGTACGCAGCGCCGGCACCGCGCACAGCATATCGCCCAGGTGAAGGGCGCGGAATACCACAACCGACGACGGATCGAGGCGCTGCAGCAATGGTCGACGGTACACGTTTTCCTCCTTTGACGAGGCATCTGCCCTACACACGCGACAGGCAGTCGAGGACATTGCACGTGATGCGCTCCGGCTGGCGATCCCGGCCGGCGTCGAGCACTTGCGCCCAGTGGGTCGTCCCGGCCGGGAACACGGTGCCGGTGTCGCGCCGCTCGCGCCGCGGGCGCACGACGAACAGGGCGCTCCCGTCGCCGCGGGTGAGATCGAATGTGGTCTTGCTGCCATCCTCTTCGAAGTCGGCGATGTAGACGGCCGAGGGCCAGTCCCGTGGAATCGGAAAGTGATAGGCCGGCCAGTTCCAGTCCACGTCCGGCGCGGCGCCGGCTGTCCATGCGCCGGGCAGCCAGTCGCTGCGCAGCATCCATATCGGTCCGTCGCCCCAGCGGTGGAAGGTGACGCGGAAACGGCGGCTGTCGGTGGACACGTGCAGGATCAGCGTGGCGCCGGGCAGCACGCTGGCCCGTTCCGGATACGCGCGGATCATGTGGGCAGCTCCGGTTCGATCCGTTTGGTCACGAGGAAAGGCGGTATCGCGAGGGCGTGCGGGGGCAGGCGGCGAAACCATTCGCGCTGCCTGACGCGTGCATTGATCCGGTTAATACCGAGTACGACGGGAACATCGGTCATCGTCTCCTCCTGGTTCGATTGCGATGCAACGGTCCAGCTAAGTCTTGGAGCACGATGAGCTGGATTAGTTCATCCATTCGGTGCGGCGAAAGGCGGTATCATCTTCGGTAGCCCCCTTGATGACCGGATATCCCATGCTCCAGACGCCCGCCTCGTTCACGCCCCTGATGGCCCCGCAGCAGGATGCCGCCCCGCTGTCCTTCGTCTTCCACGGCGGTCGGCTGCTCGTGCGCGAGGCCGACCTCGGCCTGCCCGACGAGGCCGCGGTGCGCAGCCTCGCGCTCGATCCGCAGCGGCTGCAACCGGTCGGCCTGCTGGAGGGGCGCTATTGCCAGACCGCCTGGGTCGACGACGAGGCGCAGGCACCGTCCGGCTACGCCTGGCGCGGGTTGCGTTCGCTGTTCGGCGAGTTCGATGAGGCCCGGCTCGGCGTGGCCGCGCGCGCGGTTCAGGTCGCCGAATGGGCGCGCACCCACCGTTTTTGCGGCGCCTGCGGCAGCGGCACCGTGCTGGCGGCGGGCGAACGCTGCTTCAAGTGCGTGAACTGCGGCCACATGGCGTATCCGCGCATCTCGCCGGCGATGATGGTCCTGATCCGCAACGGCGACAAAGTGCTGCTGGCGCTGCACACCCAGTCGGCGGTAAAGCGCTTCGTGCCGCTGGCCGGCTTTCTGGAAGCCGGCGAAACGATCGAGGAAGCCGTGCACCGCGAGGTGTTCGAGGAAGTCGGCCTGCGCGTGCACAACCTGCGCTATTTCGGCAGCCAGTCGTGGCCGTTCCCGCACTCGCTCATGATCGCGTTCACGGCCGATTACCTGGACGGCGACATCCGCACCGATCCCAACGAGATCCTCGAGGCGCGCTGGTTCGGCCCGGATGACGAGTGGCCCGAGCGCGTGCCGCACGTGTCGGTGTCGAGCATGCTGGTCGACAGCCATCGTCCGGCCGGACGCTGAGGCCGCGCAGGGGGACGCGCGGCCCCGGCGCGGCCGGCATCAGGGCAGCGGCGTGGCCGCGGCCGCGATCCTGCCTTCCACGCGCAGCGCCAGCGGCAGTTCTTCCGGCCGGGTGCCGGTGCTGCGCATGCGCACGACACGCTGCATCAGGTCGAACCAGAAGGGCGCGCCGAACAGCGCCGTCGACGCCGTGACGAACCAGCCGGCGACCTGCAGCGCGAAGTCGGCGCCGGGCACCGGCGGGAAGCGGGTCCACCCGATCGGCAGCGCCATCAGGGCGTCGAATACGGCCGGGTCGAGCGCACCGGGGGCGTCGCGCAGGTGCGCGGCCAGCGAGGGTTGCTGCCACAGGGTGCGGAACAGGTGGATGCTGTCGATGTTGAACAGGATCGCCAGCAGCAGCGCCAGCAGCAGCGAGATCAGCAGCTGCCGCCGTTTATAGGTGCCGGACATGCGCGCCATGGCGTTGTCGAACCAGCCGGCCAGCATGTCCTGGAATTGCTGCAGGTCGCGCGCGCGGCCGTACAGCCCGCGCATCACCTGCCGGAGCTGCGGATCGGGGATCGTCTCGATTGCGCCGGCAAGCTGGATGAAGTCGCCCGGCACTTTCCACAGGCTGTCCACCAGGGCAATCGCAAAATGCGCCGGTTCGATGTACGATGGCCGGGTACGCATGTCCCGCTCGTTCGGCGCGATGCCGTCCGTGTGCGGGTTGACCAGCGGATGCATGTAGACGGCCCGCGCCAGGGCGTCGAAGCACGGGTCGTTGAGCATGCTTTTGACACCCGCCAGCAGGGTGTTGGCACGCAACCGGAACGCCGCGGCCAGCGCTTCCTGCAAGGTGCTGACGATCAGGGCGACCGTGCCATAACAAAATGTCAGGCCGATCGCGACTTCCAGGACAGTGCTTCCAAGCATGGATGTTCTCCCGCGCAGTGACAAGGACGTCGACTACGCTAGCGCATCGGCGACGGAGTGGAGTCCGATTTGCGCAAGGAAGCTGCCGCCATCTGTGGATCTGCCCCATTTTCTATATACTCTCGGCAATCGAAAATTTTAGGATTCACCATGTCTGACAAAGAAGTCTTCACCGAGAACGACTGGCGCCGCCTGTTGTCCAGCCTTGGCGAAGATCCCAACCGCTCCGGCCTGCACGAGACCCCCGCGCGTGTCGCCAAGGCCTGGAAACACTGGACTTCCGGCTACGACCAGGACCCGGTCGAGATCCTCAAGGCCTTCGAAGATGGCGCCGAGGAATACAACGAATTGATCGTGGTGCGCGGCATTCCGGTCTACAGCCATTGCGAACACCACCTGGCGCCGTTCTTCGGCAAGGCGACGGTGGGCTATCTGCCGAACGGCAAGATCGTCGGGCTGTCGAAGCTGACCCGTCTCGTCGACGTGTTCTCCAAGCGCCTGCAGGTGCAGGAACGCCTGACGGTGCAAATCGCCAATACGCTGATGGAAGTGCTGGAACCGAAAGCCGTGGGCGTCGTCATCAAATGCCGCCACATGTGCATGGAAAGCCGCGGCATCCGCACGCCGGGCGAGGAAACCATCACCTCGACCCTGCTGGGTGAACTGCAGCCGAACCTGGCGCTGCGCACCGAATTCCTGTCGCTGGCCCGCGACTGAGCTGCCGGGGCGGCACGCCGCCCCATGATCCCTCCTTTGCCGCCTCGTTTTGCCGGTGGCGCGGCGCCCAGCGCATGCCGCCCGAAAAAAAGGCGCCATGATTCCGAACACGCTGCTAGACTGTGTATTTACTGGGCGCCCGTGTTCGATCCCGTCGCGACAATGCGCTACGCCCCGTCGATGATCGGGAACCTGTTCCGGATCATGTGTCTCCAAGTGATTTTTGAGGCGATCGACATGGCCAGGCAAACCTTTCCAAGCGATGTACCGCGTGAACAGTTCGAGACCGTGCGTGAAATGCTGGAAGCGGCGCGCCGCAAGACCCGGCCGCGCAAGCACGATCTGTACGATGTCTTCTGCGCCGTCCTGTACTTCCTCCACACCGGCAGCGCCTGGCGCAGCATGCCGCCCGAATTCCCGCCCTGGCGTACCGTGCACGAATATTTCACGCAATGGACGATGCTGCGCGAAGGCGACCGCACCCTGCTCGAGCAGGCGCTCGACCGGCTCGGACGCACGGCCGAAATCGCGCGACTGCGCCAGTTGACGGGCCAGCGCTGAACCAGGCCGCGTGAATCAGCGGGAGGCCGCCACCGAGCCTTCCGCCGGCTCGAACACGAATTTCTTTTTCGCGTCCATGTGGAACACGCCGATCGGCTGCGCCTGGACATTGTCCGATGGCTCAGGCAACTGGCTGCAGTCACGGGTTTCCACCTGCCACATCTCATCGCCCGAGCGCAGCAGGAACGCTTCGTCGCCCGTCGAGAACAGCTCGACGTTCAGGTCGGCCAGCGGCGCCTTGCCGAGGTCGAACTGGCGCTGGCAGTCCGGCAGGCGCGACGCGATCACGCGCAGGCCCACCTGTCTGCTCCAGAAATAGTCCTGCGTGACGACCACGGTCAGGGCGTGGTCGCTGCCGTCGATCGTATAGCTGGCCGATTCGTTGACGCAGCCGGCCAGCAGCAAGAGCGGGGTCAACAGGAGCAAGGTGGAGCGCATGGTCATTTCCGGGTTAGCGATGCTTCCATGCATCACTGCATGAGTATAGAGCCCTTCAAACATGGACCGCAACGGCGGCCTTTCACGCGTGAATCCAAGTCACTGATTTCTTTGAAGAATTAGATTCTGGCGCGCTCCGTGATTTTTTGATTTCAGAGATGATGACCAGGATGCTTATGACGCACCGCTGGCCTGGATCAAGGTTTGAAGTGCGGCGTCGTCCCTTTTTAGCCTCAGCAGGAACCCGTGCGGACCGGGCCGGTCTGACGGTAGCCTGCCATTTCGGAATGGAAGCGAGCCAAGCATGCCAGATGACGACCAGAATCTATCGGAAC
Organism: Massilia sp. Root335; assembly: GCF_001425685.1. Taxonomy (GTDB): domain Bacteria; phylum Pseudomonadota; class Gammaproteobacteria; order Burkholderiales; family Burkholderiaceae_D; genus Telluria; species Telluria luteola. Next base: position 160,993 of record NZ_LMCY01000005.1, read on the forward strand.
AGCGGGCGCAGGGCGCGACGCTGCCCTGCGCCCCGCCGCAACCGCTGACCTTGCGGATCAATGGCGCCGAGCACAACCTGACGATCGAGCCACGCGTGACGCTGCTGGACGCGCTGCGCGAAGTGCTGGGCCTGACCGGCACCAAGAAGGGATGCGATCGCGGCCAGTGCGGGGCATGCACGGTACTGGTGGACGGCCAGCGCATCAATTCCTGCCTGACGCTGGCGATCATGCACGACGGCCGCGAGATCACGACGGTGGAAGGCCTGGGCAAGGAAGGCCTGCCGCATCCGATGCAGCAGGCCTTCATGGATTGCGACGGCTTCCAGTGCGGCTATTGCACGCCGGGGCAGGTGTGTTCGGCCGTGGCGCTGCTGGACGAAGTGAAGGCAAGGCAAGCCAGCATGCTGACCGAAGGCGACCAGCTGGCGCCGGGCGCGCTGTCCGAGGACGAGATCCGCGAGCGCATGAGCGGCAACCTGTGCCGCTGCGGCGCCTATCCCAACATCGTCAAGGCCGTCCACAGCGTGGTCTTGCGCCAGGCCTAGGAGACGCGCATGCAATCGATCTTCTATGACCGTGCCAGGGACGTGAACCATGCGCTGGAGCTGGCGCGCCAGCCCGGCGCCAAATTCATCGGCGGCGGCACCAATCTGCTCGACCTGTACAAGAGCGGCATCGAACAACCGGTGCGCCTCGTCGACGTGAGCCGGCTGGCGCTGGCCGACATCGAGGAATTGCCGGACGGCGGCCTGCGCATCGGCGCCATGGCCAGCAACACGGCGGCGGCGAACCACCCGCTCGTGCGCCAGCGCTACCGCCTGCTGTCGGAAGCGCTGCTGAACGGCGCGTCGACCCAGCTGCGCAACATGGCGACCGTCGGCGGCAACCTGTTGCAGCGCACGCGCTGCTATTACTTCACCGATCCGGCCTTCCCGCACTGTAACAAGCGCGATCCGGGCTCGGGCTGCGACGCCATCGACGGCCACAACCGCATCCATGCGATCCTCGGCGCCAGCCCGCACTGCATCGCGACCAATCCGTCGGACATGAGCGTGGCCCTCGTCGCGCTCGACGCGGTCGTCCGCCTGCAGGGGCCGGACGGCGAGCGGCAGGTGGCGGTCGCCGACTTCCACCGCCTGCCGGAAGACCGGCCGCAGGACGACACGGTGATCCGCCCGGGCGAACTGATCACGGCCGTGGAACTGCCGCCGTCGCCGTTTGCGCAGCACGCGCACTACCTGAAGGTGCGCGATCGCGCCAGCTATGCGTTCGCACTCGTGTCGGTGGCAGCGGCCGTCGACCTGGACGGCGAGACCATCCGCGACCTGCGCATCGTGCTGGGCGGCGTCGCCCATAAACCCTGGCGCGCGCTCGGCGCGGAACAGAGATTGCGCGGCCAGGCGCTGGACGCGTTGAGCGACGCCGTGCTGGGCAAAGTCGGAGAGGACGCCGTCGCCGGTGCCCGGCCGCACGCGCACAATGCGTTCAAGGTCGAACTGGCGCAGCGCGCGGTCGCGCGGGCGCTGCGGATCGCCACGGGCCTGATGGGAGGTATGGCATGAGCATCACGGGCGCACCCATCAATCGCGTCGACGCGTGGGCGAAAGTCAGCGGCGCGGCGCGTTATTCGGCCGAGCATCCGGTCGACAACGTGGCCCATGCGGTCCTCGTCACGAGCACGATTCCCAGCGGACGCGTGCTCGCCATCGACGACAGCGCGGCCCGCGACGTGCCGGGCGTGCTGCTCGTGATGACCCACGAGAACGCCCTGCGCCTGCCGCCGAAGACGAAAGACGGCAAGATCCAGCCGCCCATCGGCCGCAGGCTGACTCTGCTGCAGGAAGACGACGTCTACTACAACAACCAGCCGATCGCCGTCGTCGTGGCCGACACGTTCGAGCGCGCGCGCGAGGCCGGGGCCCGGCTGCGCATCGAGTACGAACGCAAGCCGGCCGTGGTCGACTTCGAACAGGCCAGGCAATCGCTGCATCCGCCGGACAAGGTGTTGGCGGAAGAAACCGACACGAAACGCGGCGACCTGCACGCCGGGCTGCTGGCGGGCAGCGCGCGGATCGACGTCACCTACACGACGCCGATCGAGCACCACAACCCGCTCGAAACCCACGCGACCATCGCCGCATGGGAGGGCGACCACCTCACGCTGTACGACTCGACCCAGTACATGAAAGGCGTGCAGCGCATCGTCGCCAGCATCTTCGACATGCCGCCGGAAAACGTCACGGCGATCTGCCCTTACGTGGGGGGCGGCTTCGGCTCGAAAGGCTCCGCGTGGTCGCACGTCGTGCTGGCGGCGATGGCCGCCAAGCAGGTGGGGCGTCCCGTCAAACTGTCGCTGGACCGCAACCAGATGTTCGGTCCGGTCGGCTGCCGCCCCAACACGGTGCAGCGCATGCGCATGGCGGCGCTGCCGGACGGGCGCATGATGGCGTCCAGCCACGACACGATCGCGTACACGTCGATGATCGAGGACTGGATCGAGCCGTGCGGCCTCGTCACGCGCATGATGTACGAGAGCCCGAACCAGGAAACGTCGCACCGCCTCGCGCGCATGCACCTGGGCACGCCCACGTTCATGCGCGCGCCCGGGGAGGCCACCGGTTCGTATGCCCAGGATTGCGCGATCGACGAACTGGCCTATGAGCTGCACATGGACCCGCTCGAACTGCGCCTGAAAAACTACACGGAGCGCGATCCCGGCAAGGACTTGCCGTTTTCAAGCAAATCGCTGCGCCAGTGCTACGAGATCGGTGCCGAACGTTTCGGCTGGCGCGACCGCAATCCGCAGCCGCGCTCGATGCGGCAGGGGAATAAACTGGTCGGCTGGGGCATGGCGACGGCGAGCTATCCGACGAACCGCTCGCCTGCGGCGTGTTCCGCCACGCTGCTGCCCGACGGCACTGCGCTGTTCCGCTCGGGCACGCAAGACCTCGGCACCGGCACCTACACCGTGATGACCCAGGTGGCGGCGGACGCGCTTGGCGTGCCGGTGGAGCGCGTGCGTTTCGAGCTGGGCAATTCACGGATGCCGGAAGCGCCGGTCTCGGGCGGGTCGATGACGGTGGCCAGCGTGGCGCCGGCCGTGCAGGCGGCGGGACAGGCGCTGCGCCTGAAGCTGGTCGGGATCGCCGCCGCGGACGAGCGTTCTCCCCTGTTCGGCGCGACAGCCAACCAGGTCGGCGTGGATGCGACGACGGATGGCGGCGAACTGTATCTGTTGGCGGAGCCGGCCCGGCGTGTCGCCATGCAGGCCATCGTTGCGGGCCACGGCAGTCCGGTGGAGGTGACAGCCAAGGCCGAGCCCGGCGACGAGAAGCAGAAATATTCGATGCATGCGTTCGGTGCCGTGTTCGTCGAGGTGACGGTGGATGAAGACCTGGGCGAGATCCGCGTGCCGCGCGTGGTCGGCGTCTACGGCGTCGGCAAGCTGATGAACGAAAAGACGGGCTACAGCCAGCTGATGGGCGGCATCGTCTGGGGTATCAGCCTGGCGCTGTTCGAAGAAACGATGATCGACAAGCGGGAAGGCCGCGCGGTGAACGGCAACTTCGCCGAATACCACGTGCCGACGAATGCCGACATCCAGGCAATCGACGTGCAGATCGTGGACGAGGACGATCCGTACGTGAACCCGCTGGGCGCCAAGGGAATCGGCGAGATCGGCATCACGGGCGTCGGCGCCGCCATCGCGAATGCCGTGTTCCACGCGACGGGCAAGCGGGTGCGCGATCTGCCGGTCACGCTCGACAAATTGCTGTGAGCGACAGGCGCGTCACTTCGCGTGACGCGCCTGCGCCACCTGCGCGGTGTCGTGCTTGTCGTGGGCCGTGTGCGTGTTCTCCCAACCCCCACCGAGGGCCAGGAACAACTGCACCTGGTCCGCCGCCAACTGCGCGTCGGACGCGGCCAGCATGCTCTCGGCGCTGGCCAGCGTGCGGTCCGCGTCCAGCTGGGACAGGAAGTCCGTGCGGCCGAACTGGTACAGCTTGGCCGATTGGCGCGATGCCAGCGCGCTCTGGTCGCGCGCGGCGCGCAGGAAGGCGTTGCGGTCGAGTTCGCGGGCGTAGACGGTCAGCGCACTTTCCGTCTCGCGCAGCGCGTTCAGCACGACCGCATCGAAGCGGGCCAGCGCACCCGTCGTGTTGGCCTTGGCCTGGGCGATGTGGGAGCGGGCCGAGCTGGTGGCCGGCAGGTTCCATGAGATCAGCGGGCCGAGGCTGAATTTCCAGGTATTCGCATCGTTGAACTGGCTCATCATGCCGACCGCGCCGACCGATGCGCCCAGGGTGATGTTCGGGTACAGCTCGGCCGTCGCCACGCCGATGCGCGCGGTCGCGCCGGCCAGCTGGCGTTCGGCCTGGCGCACGTCCGGACGGCGGCGCAGCAGGGCGGCACCGTCGCCGACGGGGATCGTCGCTGCGACGCGCGGCGGCGTGGCGCATTGCGCGACTTCGGCCGGGAACTGGCTCGGCACTTCGCCGGTCAAAACGGCAAGGCGGTACAACGCCGTGCGGCGCCGGGCTTCCAGCGGCGGCAGGCTGGCGCGCAGTTGCTCGAGCTGGGCCTGGACCCGGGTGGTGTCGATGGCGATGCCGCGGCCGCGCTGGACGCGTTCGGCCGTGAGCCTGGCGAATTTTGCCTGCAGGTCGACGGATTGCTGCGCCACCTTGAGCTGATAGCCGGCCGAGCACGCTTCCGCATAGGCGCGGGTCGTGTCGGCCGCGACGATCACGTGGGTGAGGTCGCTGGCGGCCTGCGCGGCGTCGACGTCCGCTTCCGACGCTTCGACGGCGCGGCGGATGCGGCCCCACAGGTCGAGCGTGTAGCCGATCTTGATGTCGCCGTCGTACAGGCCGTCGGTGGGTAATTGTTCCGGGATGCCCAGCTGCGCGCCGGCGATGCGGCCGTACAGCGGGGCGGCGCTCATCTCGACTTCGGGGCGTTTCTTTTCCTCGACCTCGTCCAGCACGCCGTGCGCGCGTTGCAGGTTGGCGGCGGCCACGCGCAGGTCGGCGTTGTGGGTGAAGGCCTTGGCGATCAGCTTGTCGAGCAGCGGGTCCTGGTACAGATGCCACCAGTCGGCCGGCAGCGGGTCGGATTTGAACGGCGTTTCGGTCGCGCCCATGAACGGGGCGTTGGCCGCGTCGCGCTTGATCACGGCCTCGTTCGGCACGTGGTAGTCGGGGCCGACCGTCGTGCAGGCGGCCAGCGCCGCCGCCATCAGCGTCAGCGCGCATGCTTTCCTGGCGGTTGAGCGGTAAAGGTTCATGATCGTTGCGTCAATGCGTGGTGGCGGTTGCGGACTTGGCGGCGGCGACGGCGACGACAGCGGCCGCCCTGGCCGGTGCCGCGGGTGCCGCAGCGGGCGTGACAGCGGGCGTGGAAGCGGGTTTGGCCGCGGCCGGCAGCACCTTGACGGTCGCCGTCTGCCCGGCCACGAGCCGCACGTTGGCCGGCACCCGGTCGAGGGCGATGCGCACCGGCACGCGCTGGGCCAGGCGGACCCAGTTGAAGGTCGGGTTCACGTTCGGCAGCATGTTGGCGCCCGTGCTGCGGTCGCGGTCGGTGATGCCTTCGGCGACGCTTTCGACGTGGCCGTGGATCGGCTGGCGCGTGCCCATCAGCGTGATGTCGACCGGATCGCCCAGCTGGATGCCGGGCAGCTTCGTTTCCTCGAAATAGCCTTCGACATAGAACGAGCCGCTGTCGACGACGGCCATCACCGGATGCGCCGTGGTGGCGTAGGCGCCCTCGCGCAGGTCGAGGTTCGTCACGATGCCGTCCACGCTCGACACGACGTGCGTGCGCTCGAGGTTCAGCCGGGCCGTGTCGCGGTTGACGATCGCTTGCGCCAGCGCGGCTCTGGCCTGGTCGGTGCGGGTCTCGCCTTGCTCGCGGGTTTCCTGCGACACGAGGTCGTCGAGCTGGGTGTTGCGCTTGTTCTCGCGCTGCGCCTGGGCCAGCGCGGCTGCGGCCGCCGTCACCTGGGCGTCGGCCTGGCGCAGGGCCAGTTCGAAGCGGGCGCGGTCGATCTCGAACAGCGGCTCGCCCGCTTTCACCTGCTGGTTGTCGTGGACGTGGACCTTGGTCACCTGGCCCGTCACATCGGGCGCCACCTGCACGACATAGGCCTTCACGCGGCCATCGCGCGTCCAGGGTTCGAGCTCGTAGTGGTGCCACAGCTGCCAGCCCGCGTAGACCGCGCCCGCGGTCACCACCGCCGTGAGACTTACCCGGCCAATCGCCGCCAAAATAGTTTTCATTGCCATCTCAAGACCAGTTGCGTGTGTAATACGTCAGTGCGCCGAGCACGATGACGAACAGGGAAAAATCGAACAGGGCCGGGTGCCAGACCAGGCGGTAAAAGCCCGTCCTGGCGAGGACCAGATTGATGAGCCGCGATACCACCAGCGCCGCCAGCGCGAGCAGCAGGAGCGGAGGAACGTAGAGGCCGTAGATGCTGACTTCGCCGATCATCGGATCGCCTTTCAGAGTGCGGTTGCGAGCGACGGCGCATAGGCCGCCGCCTTGGGAAACAGGTCGCGGCGCATGCCGGTGAGCGCCGCCAGGGCCTCGCGCTGGGCCGCGTCGCGCTGGCCGGCGCAGATGGCGCGCAGGGCGTTGTCGAGCGTATCCAGCAGGCTGCGTTCGCAACCGGCGTCGACGGCCGGGCGCAGCGCGAAATGGCGCGACAGCTGCTTCATCAGCGGGCCGACGGCCGCTTCGCCGCGCCCCAGCTGGGCGCGCACGCTTTGCAGCAAGGTCATGTTCAGGCCGATGCGCAGGTCGCGCAGGGCGTCCACGGCTTGCAGGTCCTGGTCCTTGCCGGCCAGCGCCAGGCGCGGCGTCAGCATGCCGACGCGGTCGACCATCCGCGCCGAGAATTCCGGCAGCGACGGCACCCGTTCTCCGCTGCCCAGGCGCGACAGCTCGCGCCAGCCGGCCTTCAACAGGCGGCGCGCCGTCCAGCCGGCGCCGACGGTGCGGAACACGCTCGTGGTGACGGCGGCCGCGACGTAGCCGACGACCTGCGACAGCGTGCTGTTCATGAAGGAGACCATGTCGGCGTTGTGCGTGTCGACCATCGCCAGGGTGCCGCAGATGCCGAACAGGAAGGGGATGGCGCGGCCATACGTCGCGGGCCGTGCGACGAACACACCCAGCACGAGGAAGGTCGGGGCGCACGCGAGGATGAACGACTCGAAGCCGTGCACGGCCGGCAGGATGCCCAGCAGATAAACGGCCGACAGCGGGATCGAAAAGATCGAATACCACATGAAGGTCTTGATGAACGGCACCGGATTGTCCTGCGTGGAGAAGAAGCAGCACAGCACGGCGGTCATCATCGGGGCGGCCGCGCCGGACGGCCAGCCGGTCAGGATCCAGAACGCGCAGCAGGCCAGCACGGCGACCGCGGCGGCGAAGGCGGACAGCACGGCCATGCCGCGGTCGTGGTGGAGCGCGCTCATCGGCACGCCCGGCAGATGGCGCACGGCCTCGGGCAGGCTGCCGTGCACGCCGGCGTCGATGTGCTGGCGCAAGGCGCGCGTTTCGATGCAGACGTCGATCAGGCGGCGCAGGCGCGCGGCCAGGTTCACTTCGATCATGCCGGTCCAGCCGAGTTCCTCGTTCACCGCCGGTTCGAGCGCGTCGATGCGCTGGCGCAAGGCGGCGCCCGGGGCATCGAGCGCCACGTCTTTCGGCGTTTCGGTGAGGGCGACGACGTCCTTGAGCAGCACGCGCCAGCGTGCCGACACGTCCGTGGCTCCCATGTCGCGCAGCGCGGTCAGGCGGTCTTCGACGCCGGAGACGATGGGCACGAACGCGGCCAGGCGTTCCTGCAGCGCGTTCACGGCCGTCTCCGTCCAGCGCAGGTGCGACGTGTCGAACGGCAGGTGGGTCGTCATCAGGCGCATCTCGGTGATGTCGCCGGCCAGCTTGCGGCGGTCGGAGGCGGCGCGCGCATCGCCGGCCGGATTCAGGGCGTCGCGGATCCAGTGGTGGGCGTCGCGCACGGCATTGTCCAGGCGCGCCAGCAGCATCGGACCGAACGGTTGCGGCAGCACGAGGCTGTGCACGACGGTGGCGCAAGTGATGCCGAGCAGGATTTCCTCGACGCGCGCGAGGGCGATGTCGAAGATGGCGCTCGGATCGTTCACGGCGGGGAAGGCGATGAGGCCGGCCGTGTAGCCGCCCAGCATCAGCATGTAGGAGCGCGGCGTGCGGTCGAGCAGCGAGAAATACAGGCAGCCGGCAATCCACAGCGCCAGCGTCAGCGACAGCAGTTCGGGCGAGTTGATCAGGCGCGGCACGAGGAACGTGACCGCGATGGCGCCCAGGACGGTGCCGCCCGCGCGGTACAGACCCTTGGAGCGGGTCGGTCCGGCGAACGGCGCGGCGCAGATGTACGCCGTCATCATCGCCCAAAAGGGTCGCGGCAGTCCGATGCGCATCGATAAATATACCGAGAGCATCGCTGCCGCGAATGACTTGACGGAGAACAGAATCTCCGACCGGGTGGGTGTGTTCATGCGGCCTGGATCGTGGCGATGGCGGTCGGCAGGCCGGACAGGACGCGCAGCGTGGCCTCGACGTCGGCCGCGTCGAACTCCCCGAACAGCTTGCGGCGGAAGGGCGTCAGGGCCTGGTCCATCTGGTGGGCCGTTTTCAGGCCCTCGTCGGTCAGGCGCAGGATCTTGGCGCGGCGGTCCTGCGGGTCCTCATGGCGCTCGACCAGGCCCGATCCGATCAGGTGGTCGACGACGCGCACGAGCGACGACGCTTCCAGGCTCAGCGTCTCGGCGAGGATGCCCGGCCGCACGCCGTTGTCGCCGAAGCGGTGGATGACCAGCACCGGCAGGCCGGTCGCCTGGGACAGGCCGAAATCGGACGCGACCTTGTCGGCGGCGGCACGGTAGGCGCGCGACGCGTGGGTCAGCGCGGCGGTGAGACTGCTCAGGGTCTGGTCGGATAGGCGCATGTCGGTTCGCGTAAATACTTTGTTTGAGTACTGTTGATATGCGAAAGTTTAGCATGCAAACTATTTTCATGCAACGCATGGCGGACACGGCGCTATCCTTAGCGTCAGCCGTAGGGTGGGCAACTCGACCGATAACGGCGGCATGGACGTGCGGCATGCGCTGCCCACGCGTGACGTGTGCATCGTGTTGGCCGGGCATGAGCCGGTTGAACGCGTGGGCGCGGGGCGCCCACCCTACCCGTAGTGCGAGTGCATCGTGTTGGCCGGGCATGAGCCGGTTGAGCGTGTGCGCACGGGGCGCCCACGTTACCCGTGACGCGACGGCCGCTGGTCAGGCGTCAGGCTGCGGCAGCGATCCGGCGCAGCTCCGCCGGCGTCACGAACTCGGTGGCGCACGCCTGCTCACGCAGGGCTTCGATGGCGGCATAACCCCAGTGCACGGCCCCGAACGCCACGCCGGCCTTGCGCGCGGCTTCGGCGTCGGTGGCCTGGTCGCCGATGTAGAGCGCATCCGCGGGCGCCACGCCGCAGGCCTTGAGCACGGCGCGGATGCGGCTCGCTTTGCCGAAGACGGACATGCCGCAGTCGAAGCGCCGGATCAGCGCCGCCAGTTCCGGCCCCAGCACCGCGCGCACGTTGTGCTCGGAATTCGACGACACGACGGTGAGCGGCACGCCGTAATCGTGCAGGTGCCGCAGCGCGTCCGCGATGCCGTCGAACAGGGGAATAGCGTGGGCGCTGTCCTGCATCATCGCCACGAAGGTCTTCGAGGCCAGCGGCAGCTTCCAGGCCGGCATGCCGACGTGGTCCATCATCTGGCGCACGCCGAGGTGGCGCAACTCGCCGGCGCGTTCGATGTCGATCCGGCGAAACGCGTGGCGGTCGGCGACCGTGTTGAAGACGCTGACGAAAAAGGGAAACGAGTCGGCCAACGTGCCGTCGAAATCGAACATGGCGAGGCGGTAAGTCATGCGCACATGGTACACGCCGCGCCACGTGGGCGACGATCAGCCGTCGATGGCCTTGCGGGTGAGCGCCGGATCGTCCGAGAACAGCCCATCGATGTCCGTCTCGAGATAGCGCCGGATCTCCGCGACCGACCCTGCGTCGTGGCGCGCGCTCAAGCCGGCGCCGTCGCGGAAGTCGGCCGCGAGGAAGGCGTTCTCCGGACGGAAGGTCCAGACGACGACCTGCAAGCGGGCCTTGTGCCATTGAAGCCGTGCACGAGCAGCGCCAGGTTCTGCTCATTGTTGCCCCACGGGTCGGCCGGCTGGAAGCGCACGCCCGGCAGCGTCTGCAATGCCTTCAGCGGATTCACGCCTGGCAGCACCTTCTGCATCTCCGCGCCGGACATGGCAACCGACGAGCGCGTTTTGCGGGTCGAGATCTCGACGGTGGCAATGGTGCCGGCGGGCGTTTTTGCACAGCCGCCTGATCAAGCGCGCACATTGCTTTGCGCTTGCACATCGGTCTACCTCAACTAATCTGATTCGAGTCAATCTCACAACAACAATCGGAGACAACATGGCAATCCTGATCAAGGCAAGACATCTTGCCGGCATCCTCATTGGCTTTCTCGGCACGAGCGCCTTCGCGGCGGTCGTCGCGCTCCCCAAATACAACGTCAGCGTGAACGACGTATCCGTCTCCGGCTTTTCGTCCGGCGCCGACATGGCCGTGCAGATGCATTTCGCGTATTCGAAGACGGTCAGGAAGGGCGCGGGCGTCATCGCCGGCGGCCCTTATTACTGCTCGCAGGGCAATGCCGCGATCTCGATCGGCCCGTGCATGGCGAATACCGGCTCGCGCAATCTGCCGTACCTGACGTCGGTGGTGAATACGTGGTCGGGCAATGGCTATATCGACCCGACCAGCAATATGGCGGCATCGAAGGTCTATTTGTTGTCGGGAACGATCGATTCCACGGTGCGCCAGCCCGTCATGGACGATCTCAAGACGATGTATGGCAGTTACCTCCCGGCCGCCAATATCTATTACAAGAACAATCTCGCGGCCGAGCATTCGGTCCCGACGGATTTCTTCGGCAACGGCTGCGCCATCAACGGCAGCCCTTACGTCGACAACTGCAACTTCGATACCGCGGGCGAAATCCTGAAATGGATTTATGGACCGCTGAATCCCAAGAATACGGGCACCCTGAGCGGCAGTTTTATTAATTTCGACCAGTCCGTCTTCTGGGGCAACTTCAACCCGAATACTTACAGCATGGCCAGCAGCGGCTACGCCTACGTGCCGGCGCCCTGCGCGGCGGGACAGTCATGCCGGTTGCACGTGGCATTCCACGGCTGCCTGCAAAGCGCCTCCGTCGTTGGCACGGCCTTTTATCAGAATGCGGGCTATAACCGCTGGGCCGATACGAACAACATCATCGTGCTGTATCCGCAAACGATCGTCACGGCGAACAATCCGGGCGGTTGCTGGGACTGGTGGGGTTACGAGGACGTGAATTTCCCGGCCAAGAGCGGCGGGCAGATGGTCGCCATCAAGACCATGATCGACAAGATCGTCAGCGGCAACAAGGCGGCGCCGTTCACGTGCAGCCACTGGTATGCCAGCAATGTGTCGCACGTGGCAGCCGGCCGGGCTTATATCGGCGCCGATGGCCAGGTGTATGCGAAGAATTCGAACCAGTATCTGGGGTATTACATGCTGATGGCGTATACGGATGTCAGGCAGACGTCGGCGGGGTATTACGCGTATGGTAGTTGTTCTTGAGCGAACAGACTGTCATGCGTCGCGATGTCGTTTTGCTTGACGAAACGCATCGCGCGTCTGCTGGGTTCGGGTGAATACTTCGTGTCTTCATCGCAGAAGTGATTCACCCTCAACCTTGGAGACGACTTCATGGCAATCGACGTGTATCTGCAAATTGATGGTATCAAAGGAGAGTCGCAGGATTCCGCTCACCAGGGATGGATTGAACTGACGTCTGCCCAGTGGGGTGTTTTGCAGCCCAAGTCAGCGACGGCGTCGACTGCTGGCGGCCACACAGCCGAACGTTGCGAACACCGTAGCATTACGGTAACGAAGCTCGCCGATCTGTCGTCACCCCTGTTGATGCAGGTCTGTTCGGCAGGGAAGACAATTCCTAAAGCCAAGCTTGAATTCATGCGTGCCGACAGCGACGGCAAGCCGGTCAAGTATTACGAGGTTGAACTGGAAAACGTGTTGATTGGCGGCGTGAATCAGGCTGCTCATGAAGGTGGCATTCTCCAGGATTCCGTGGCCCTCAAGTTTTCGAAGGTCAAATGGAAATACACCCAGCAGAAAATCGGCGGTGGCGCAGGCGGCAACACGGCCGGCGGCTGGGACTTGGCAACCAATCGCATCATGTGAGTGGAGGCTGGCCATGCCCGAAGTCCAACCCAGAGATTCGCGTGGTTACTTCATGCTCCCGCAAGCTCCCGAAGATGCAGGCTATTACGTGGATGGCACGCCGGATCAGGGAGGCGGGCAATATGCCCATCCCGCGATGATGACGCTGATCCTATTCATCGAACATCAGCTTGCCGGGCGGCGGCAAGTTCAAACCGCATGCTTCACATAAGAATGGCCTGCAGGTCGACATCCGCCCTTTGCGAAAAGATGGCGCTTGTGTTGCAGTAAATTATTTTCAGGCCGGTTATGACAGAGAAGCCACGGAAAGGCTTATCGGTCTCTTTCAGTCGCATCCTGCGGTGATCAAAGTGTACTTCAACGATCTGAGTATTCCAGGCGTCCTGCCGCTAAAGAATCACGACAATCACTTCCATGTGGAAGTACGGGCAAGCACAATATGAAGAAGACTTTGGCAATCTTGGGTACAACCTCGCTGCTTACTTTGGCATACGCTGGCGAGCAACTCCATCGGCCGGCGCCATATCGGCCGTTCAAGGGCGAATACACCATTTACTCCGGCGACTTGGGTGACCAGCAGGCGCCGACCAAGGAGGATCGCAAGTTGTCTTTCATCGTCGAAGGCCAATCGGCAAAGGACATCTTCAATGCGATCCCTCCAGATGACAAGGAAACGTGCATCAGGGAGAAGGGTGCGCGCAGCCGGAGCAAGGAGAATGTGTGGTGCACATTCGCACCCGCTGACGGGTATACCTGTTACTTCGGTTTTGATCTGAAAACAGGTAAGAGCATCGCCGGCGGAACCTGCTGACGGCGCGATTTCTGCACCGGCGATGCCGCTTTGACCGCTTCGCGCGGCCGGGATCCTCCGCAAAACTCGATCTCGGCCACTATTTGTAAAACTGATTTGCATCTTTATGTAACAAGCTTTACGAGGTGTAAAGCGTGGTCCCGCACGAGTCAGCTCGGCTATCATGGCCGCCCGCTCAACTGTATCGACAACTTTGTTGCTTGATTGGCATTGGGCAACTTTGAATGGCTGGGCTCACACATGAAAGATTCGGGAGTGTCCGGACCGAACGCAGCGGTCCAAAAACAGTTTGGCTTGATCAACCTCTTGAAAGCCGGTGCTGCGCAACTGATCGTGCTGCATCACCTTGCGTTCTACGGCCCGATGGCCGACGCCGCGCGGCCGTTGATGCCGTCGATCATCGACTGGCTCGACCACAATGGCCGCATCGCCGTCCAGGCCTTCCTCGTCATCAGCGGCTTCCTCGTCGCGAAATCCCTGTCGCCCGCTGGCCTGCCCGGCATCGGCAACCCGCTGGGCACGATCTGGCGTCGCTACATCAAGTTGGCCCCGCCATTCATCGTGGCCATGTTCCTGGCGATCGGCGCGTCCGCGCTCGCGCGCACGTGGATGGTCCACGATTCGATCTCGGCGCCGCCCAATCTGTCCCAGCTGGCCGCGCACGTTCTCCTGCTGCAAAGCGTGCTGGGCTATGAGTCGCTGTCCGCCGGCGCCTGGTATGTCGCCATCGATTTCCAGTTGTATGCGCTGATCACCGGCCTGCTGTGGCTGGGTGGACGCATCGCCGGCAACCGGCCCACGACCTGGCTGATGCCCCTGCTGGTGACGCTGGGCGTGAGCATCTCCTTGCTGTACTTCAATCGCGACGCCGATTTCGACGTGTGGGCACCCTATTTCTTCGGCAGCTACGGCCTGGGCATTCTCGCGTGGTGGGCGAGCGATCCGCGCCGGCCGTTCATCGCGACGTTCGCTTTGCTGTTGATGATGATCGTGCCGACCGTGCTGGCGCTGGGACTCGATTTCCGGATCCGCATCGCGGTGGCGGCGGTGGTTGCCAGCGTCCTGTTCCTGTTCGGCCGCACGCGGCTGAGCACGTACGCAAGCTCGGGCTGGTCCGTCGTCAATTACCTCGGCAAGATCTCGTACTCAATTTTTCTCGTACACTTTCCGGTGTGCCTCGTCGTGAACGCGGCGTTCACGCGCTTCGTGCCGGACGATGCGTATCTGCAAGGTGCCGGCGTGGTGTGGGCATGGGCGGCCAGCGTGGCGGCGGGTGCCCTGTTTTTCCACTGGGTCGAGACGCCCCTCGGGCGATTCCTGTCCGGGTTGGCGCAGCCGGCCGCGGTGCGGCCGTTTGCCGCGAAGCCGGCCAGAGTGCGGAGCTAAAACGAAAGTCAGCATCAGTTGCTGACTTTTTTTTGTATTGAAGATAGTCTGTGCCAATCAGACGAAGGTGGACACGATGAACACCCAGATCCTGGCACTCGATATTGCGGGCAATCCGTTCGACTGGATCCCGCCAGAAGACGCGATTTTGTATTACGTAACCGGCAAGGTGGCCTGGGAATTGGGCGACCGCGAGTTCGTTTTCCGCGGCGGCTATTCCCGTTCAGGCGTGCAGTCGAAGATCGCGGTCAAGCCGATTATTGCCATCGCCGGCAGCGAGATCATGACGCGCATGTTCAAGGTCGGACTGCCGCTGACGCACCAGAACGATCTCCTGTTCAAGCGCGACCGTTATACCTGTGCCTACTGCGGCAACCGCTTCGCGCACAAGGACCTGTCGCGCGACCATATCCTGCCGAAGTCGCGCGGCGGCAAAGACACGTGGATGAACTGCGTAACCGCCTGCAAACGCTGCAATCAGGAGAAAGGCAATCTGCTGGTCGAGCAATTCCGGCCGCTGATCTACGTACCTTACGTGCCATGCCGCGCGGAGCATTACCTGCTGAGGGGCCGCAATATTCTTGCTGACCAACACGAGTATTTGACGGCACAGCTGCCAAAGCATAGCCGGTTGTTGAATTGACGGTCACGTACGAATAACAGCATCGATGCAAATGGCCTTTGCGATCCGGTCATTGCTGAGCATCGCCAATGCCGTCGCGGCGCGATCGGGAAGGCGGTTTAAAAACAAAAAGCCCGCCGAAGCGGGCCCGATTCACGCAGCCGGGGCTCAGACCTTGCGGCGGCGTGCAATACCGGAACCGATCAGGCCCAGGCCGAACAATGCCAGCGTGGCCGGCTCAGGCACATTCGTGGTGTCCTTGTGCAGGCGGACCGCCAGCGATTCGTTGCAGCTGCCTTCGCAACCGCCGCCGATGTCGCCATCAGCCAGGCTCCACTGACCTACGGCGCCCTGGCCCCAGTCGATCCAGTTGCTCGTCGTAAACCACGGGCTTGCGACCGCGACGTCGAACAGCGGGTCGCCATCGACGACGTATTGCAGATTGGCGCCGCTGGCTTCGTCCAGGTTGTTGCCGGTCTTGTAGTCGACGTTCGCGCCGACTTTCGCGAAATTCTGGGCGGTCAGGCCGCCGATTTCGTTATATTGCGCGTTGGTCATGCGATCCCAGCCATACGCCTGCTGGTACGAAAAATCGATGCCGCCCGGGGTAGCGAACTGGCTCCATGGCGAAATCCACGCGATGTCATATTTGCCGACAGTGATGTAGGCGCTTTCCGGAAGTTCCGTGGTGACAAGCACGCTGGCGCTGGCAACTTGGCTGATCAGCAGCGTGGCCGCAGCCATCGAGATCAGGATGTTCTTCATTTTGGATTCCTTTATAGTTTTAGCTTCGTGAAAGCATCGCTAAATGCAATAGAGCAATTCGTATGCCAAACCTGATAAGTCCTTGAAAATACTTGCTTTTTTTCAATGGAATTTCATGGCGAGGAGAAGGTTGTCAGATTTTCCGACAACGGGATGGCAAAACACTCTGTCTTGCCGCTTGCGCCAAGAAAAAAGCCCCCGGAGGGGCTTTGAACGGAAGGGGGACGCCGGCAAAAACATCATGTTCGCGGTAGACGCTTTTGCCGGATTCTCAATAACTGTGTCGCCCGATTCCATCGGTTTTCACTTTTCCCGTTGGCCGATCATCAGACGTCAATATTCCCCGCCTGCAGCGCATTCGACTCGATAAAGTGACGACGCGGCTCGACCTCGTCACCCATCAGCGTGGTAAAGATCTGGTCCGCCGCAATCGCGTCCTCGATCTGCACCTTCAGCAGGCGGCGCACGGTCGGATCCATGGTCGTTTCCCACAACTGCTCGGGATTCATCTCGCCCAGACCTTTATAGCGCTGCTTGGAGACGCCGCGCTCGGCTTCTTCGCGCAGCCATTCCATGGCCTGCTGGAAGTCGCGGACGGCGAATTCCTTCATCTTGTCGCCTTCGCCGCGGCGGATGATGGCGCCTTCGCCCATCAGGCCCTGGAACGTTTCGGCCGAGTTTTCCAGCGTCCGGTAATCGGCGCCGGCGACGAAGTCGGCGTCGATCGAGGTCACTTGCACGTTGCCGTAGTGGATGCGTTCGATGCGCAGGCTGTGCTTGTCCGACAGTTCGTCGGAGCGCACGCCCACCTTCACGCTCGGGTCGTGGATCGCGTTCGCCAGTGCTTCGCCCGATTTCTCGGCCGCTTCCTGGCTCGACAGGTCCAGCTTCACGCCGGTCATGATGGCGGACAGGGCCGCGCGGTCGATCACGCGCGACAGGCGCATCATGATCGCGTTGGCCTTGTTGTACTTGTCGACCAGGTCGCCCAGCGCGCCGTCGGTGACCGGCTCCGCGCCTTCCTTCGGCAGCAGCGCGGCGCCGTTCAGGGCGAAGCGCATCATGTAGCTCGCTTCCTCCACGTCGTCCTTGAGGTAGCGCTCGTCGCGGCCGGCTTTGACCTTGTACAGCGGCGGCTGCGCGATGTAGATGTGGCCGCGCTCGACCAGTTGCGGCATCTGGCGGTAGAACAGGGTCAGCAGCAGGGTGCGGATGTGGGCGCCGTCGACGTCCGCGTCGGTCATGATGATGATGCGGTGGTAGCGCAGCTTGTCGACGTTGAACTCGTCCGGGCCGATCGACGTGCCCAGGGTCGCGATCAGGGTCGTGATCTGTTCCGACGACAGCATCTTTTCGAAGCGCGCCTTTTCCACGTTCAGCACCTTGCCGCGCAGCGGCAGGATGGCCTGGAACTTGCGGTCGCGGCCCTGCTTGGCGGAACCGCCTGCGGAGTCACCCTCGACGATGTACAGCTCGGCCAGCGCCGGGTCGCGTTCCTGGCAGTCCGCCAGTTTCGACGACAGGCCCAGGCCGTCCATCACGCCCTTGCGGCGCGTGAGGTCGCGGGCCTTGCGCGCGGCTTCGCGTGCGCGCGCGGCTTCCACAATCTTGCCGCAGATGATCTTGGCGTCGTTCGGCTTTTCCATCAGGAAGTCGGTGAGCGTCTTCGCCACGATTTCCTCGACCGGGCCGCGCACTTCCGACGACACGAGCTTGTCTTTCGTTTGCGACGAGAACTTCGGCTCAGGCACTTTTACCGACAGCACGCAGGTCAGGCCCTCGCGCATGTCGTCGCCGGAGATCTCGACCTTCGCCTTCTTGGCGAAATCGTTCTCGTCGATGTATTTGTTGATCACGCGCGTCATCGCCGCGCGCAGGCCGGTCAGGTGGGTGCCGCCGTCGCGCTGCGGGATATTGTTCGTGAAGCACAGCACCTGCTCGTTATAGGCGTCGTTCCACTGCATCGACACGTCCACCGAGATATTGGTGCCGTTTTCCGACTGGCGCTCGCCGGTGGCCTGGAACACGGTCGGGTGCAGGACGGTCTTGGCCTTGTTGATGTATTCCACGAAGCCGCGGGTGCCGCCCTCGAAGGCAAAGATTTCTTCCTTGCCGGTGCGCTGGTCGGTCAGCTTGATGTTGACGCCGTTGTTCAGGAACGAGAGTTCGCGGATGCGCTTCGACAGGATCTCGTAGTGGAATTCGACGTGCGTGAAGATTTCCTCGTCGGCCCAGAAATGCACGTCGGTGCCACGCTTGTCGGTTTCGCCGATGACCTTGATCGGAGAGACTTCAAAACCGTCGCGGATTTCGATTTCGCGGTTCAGCGGGACGCCGCGTTCGAATTCCATCTGGTGCACCTTGCCGTTCTGGCGCACGGTCACGCGCAGCAGCTTCGACAGCGCATTCACGCACGACACGCCGACGCCGTGCAGGCCGCCGGACACTTTATAGGCATTCTGGTTGAACTTGCCGCCGGCGTGCAATTCCGTCAGGGCGATCTCGGTCGCCGAGCGTTTCGGCTCGTGCTTGTCGTCCATCTTGACGCCGGTCGGGATGCCGCGGCCGTTGTCGGTAACCGAGATCGAATTGTCGGAGTGGATCGTGACGTGGATCTCGGTGCAGTAGCCGGCCAGCGCCTCGTCGATCGAGTTATCGAGCACCTCGAACACCAGGTGGTGCAGGCCGGTGCCATCCGACGTGTCGCCGATGTACATGCCCGGACGCTTGCGTACGGCTTCCAGGCCTTCCAGGATCTGGATCGACGCGGCGCCGTATTCTTCCACTTTGGGTAGAGAGGCTTCCAAAACTGCTTGAGTGTTCTCGGACATGACTGCTTTCTCAAATAACGTGTGAATCAGACGGCGGGCGCGTGGCCTTGCGGTCTTGGATCGTCGGTCGGCCGGGCCGCAATGCATGAATGCCGCGCAGGCGGGAATCCATGCATCGCTGCATCAGCTCTTGCCGCAAACAGGACGGCAAACAACGAATATATGGGCGCTTTGCCCGAATTAAATACGCATCGGCATGACGACGTACTTGAAGTCGCCATTGTCGGGAATCGACATCAGTGCCGACGAATTCGAATCGCCCAGCGAAATGTTCACCTGGTCGCACTTGAGGTTGTTCAGCACGTCCAGCAGGTACGTGACGTTGAAGCCGATGTCGATCGTGTCGCCGCCGTAGTCGATTTCCAGTTCTTCGACAGCTTCTTCCTGGTCGGCGTTGGTCGAGCTGATCTTCATCGAACCCGGGGAGATCATGCAGCGCACGCCCTTGAACTTGTCGCTCGTCATGATCGCCGCGCGTTGCAGCGAACGCAGCAGTTCTTCGCGGCTGATCGTGAAGTCGTTCTTGTAGCCTTTCGGGATCACGCGGGTGTAATCCGGGAATTTGCCTTCCACCAGCTTCGACACGAGTTCGATGTCGGCGAAGGTCAGCTTGACCTGCGAGGCGGCGATGTCGAGGCGGACGGTGTCGTCGCTTTCTTCCAGCAGGCGCTGCAGTTCCAGGATGGTCTTGCGCGGGATGATCACTTCCTGGCGCTCGAAGTGCTGCTCGGCCGTTACTTGCGAGAACGCGAGGCGGTGGCCGTCGGTGGCGACGGCGATCACGTTATTACCGTCCAGCACCAGCAGCAGGCCGTTCAGGTAGTAGCGGATGTCCTGCTGGGCCATCGCGAAGTGCACCATGTTGAACAGGTGCTTCAGCGTCTTTTGCGGCAGCGTGACGGTCGCGTTGTAGGTGTCGGCCACGGACACCGTGGGAAATTCCTCGGCCGCCAGCGTCTGCAGCGCGAAGCGCGACTTGCCGCTCTGCACGGTGAGGCGCTTGTTCAGCAGGGTCATCGTGACGTCGCCGGATTCCGGCAGCGCGCGCAGGATGTCGAGCAGCTTGCGCGCCGCGACGGTCGTGCCGGCTTCTTCGGGACCGGAGCCGATATTGGCCAGGGTCGTGATCTGCACCTCGGTGTCGGTCGACAGGAACGAGACGCTCTCGCCATTCTTGCGGATGAGGATATTGGCCAGAATCGGCATGGTGTGCCGACGCTCGACAATACCACTCACGATCTGCAGTGGCCGGAGAAGCGTGTCTCGGGTGGATTTGACCAGTTGCATAGATATCCTCGATTAGGGGTAAAAATGTTGTTTGCGCAATATTTTGCCAGAAATCATCGGGGGAGCAGCCTTTCCCCCTTACGCATCAGCCTTTCAGGGTCTGTTCCAGCACGTGCAACTCGTGGTTGCATTCGGCGTTCTTGGTCCGGTCCTGGGCGATCTTGCGCACCGCATGCAGCACCGTCGTATGGTCGCGGCCGCCGAACAGTTCGCCGATTTCCGGCAGACTTTTTTGCGTCAGCTCTTTCGCCAGATACATCGCGATCTGACGCGGACGCGCGATGTTCGCCGGGCGGCGTTTCGAATACATGTCCGCGACCTTGATATTGAAAAAGTCGGCCACGGTCTTCTGGATGTTTTCCACCGAGATCTGGCGGTTCTGCACCGACAGCAGATCCTTCAGCGCTTCCTTCACGACGTCGATCGTGATGTCCTTGCCGTGGAAACGCGAGTACGCGAGGATCTTGCGCAGCGCGCCTTCCAGCTCGCGCACGTTCGAGCGCAGGTGTTTCGCGACGAAGAAGGCGACGTCGTCGTTCAGCATCACGCCTTCCGATTCCGCTTTCTTCATGAGGATCGCCACGCGCATTTCCAGCTCCGGCGGTTCGATCGCGACCGTGAGGCCGGAGTCGAAGCGCGAGATCAGGCGGTCGTCCATGCCGGTGATCTCTTTCGGATAGGTATCCGACGTGATGATGATCTGTTTCTTGGCCGCGATCAGCGCTTCGAACGCATAGAAAAATTCTTCCTGCGTGCGGCTTTTGCCGCCGAAGAATTGAATATCGTCGATGAGCAGCATGTCCAGCGAGTGGTAGTAATGCTTGAAGTCATCGAAGCCCTTGCGCTGATAGGCCGTCACGACGTCGCGCACATACTGTTCCGCATGGATGTAGCGGATGCGTGCGCCCGGCTGGTCGGCCATCACCTGGTTGCCGATCGCGTGGATCAGGTGGGTCTTACCGAGGCCGACGCCGCCGTAGAAGAACAGCGGGTTGTACGAGACGCCCGGATTGTTGGCGACCTGGATCGCGGCGGCGCGCGCCAGCTGGTTCGCCTTACCGGTCACGAAGTTCTCGAACGTGAGGTCCGGATTGACGCGGCTCTGTTCGCGGCGCGGATTGTTCGCGATGACGTTGTCCGGCGTCACGACGGGCATTTCCGGCACGGTCTTGTCGGCGGCGGCGTTCACGCCCAGCGCACCCGTCATGGCGGGCGCGGAGGACGGTGCCGCTACCGTTTTCTTCGGCATGCTGTTCTTGGGGTCGAGCACGAACTGCACGTCGACCGGCCGCTGGAAATAATCGGACGCGAACGATGTGATGCGGTTGGCGAACTGCGACTTCACCCAGTCGAGTTTGAAGCGATTGGGCGCTGCAATGCGCAGCTTGCCGTCCTCGTAGTCGAGGGCGACAAGTGGTTTGATCCACGCGGTATATTGCTGCGGTGTCAGCTCGAGCTCCAACTGGTTGGAACAGGTCTGCCAAAAGTTATCCATACATCGACTAGGTTAAGCGTAACACTCTATTTTACCTGTGTTCTCGCAAGTTATCCACAGGCGATTCGCGAATTTTCCACCGAAACCGGACAGCTTGTCCGATGGCTTTGTATACAGGTGCAACCGTTTGCGGCGCACAAAAACGCAGCGGCAACACAACGGCTTCCTTGACAGCCAAACCAAAAATGATGTCTAATTCAGGGTTCCCCGCCCGTACGATTTGTTAATCCAACAATGAGCACACAGGCGACAAGCTTTGCTGTGGCGTGACGCTGGCTTAACAACTGCGAAATGTCATTGGCGCAATGCTGACTCAGCGTGAGCTCAGCCCCGATTTTTTGCATTCTATTTTGCTTTAAGCGAGACCACCATGAAACGTACTTACCAACCTTCCGTCGTTCGTCGCAAGCGCACGCACGGCTTCCGCGCACGTATGGCTACCCGTGGTGGCCGCCTTGTCCTGAACGCTCGCCGCGCCAAGGGCCGCAAGCGCCTGGCTGTCTAAGCCTGCGAAGCCGCATCGACCACGCCTACGTCACATGACAGGCGAAGGTTCGCACGACTTCGCGCGCGTTCGGCGTATCGTAAAAACGGATGAGTTTTCATCCGTTTTTCGTTTGCGCCCTGCACAAAAAACCGCGCATTTCGTGCTTTATACCCGACCGAATGCCCTGCCTCATGCGCGGCTGGGCGTCGTCGCGGCCAAGCGTTTTGCGCCGCGCGCGGTCACGCGCAACACCATCAAGCGCATCACCCGCGAACTGTTCCGCACCATGCCGCTGCCGGCGCTCGACTGCATCGTCCGTCTGGCCCGTCCCGTCAACGGCAAGGACGGTCCGGCCACGACGTCCGCCCTGAAGGCGCTGCTGCGCGTCGAACTGGCGCGCCTGTTCGCGTCGCAGGCACCGCGTGTCCGGAAAGCCGATCAGGCCGGCGCCGCCGCTCCACAGGCGGCGAGCGTTGCGCCTTCAGGTTCGCAACCGGGATTATCATGAACCGGTTGCTCGTCTGGCTGTTGCGCGGTTACCAGTTGCTGGTGTCTCCGATGCTCGGGCAGAACTGCCGTTTCTATCCGACCTGTTCCAATTACGCGATCGAGGCCGTCAAGGTCCACGGCGCCGCGCGCGGTGGCTGGCTGGCCGTGCGCCGCGTCTGCCGCTGCCATCCGTGGAACGACGGCGGCGTCGACCTGGTGCCGCGTCCCGGAGAGCAGCATTCCTCACCAACCGCTTGCGGTTGCAAGCATTCCTGAATAAGACCAATGGAAATCAATAAACGTACCATCCTGTGGATCGTGTTCGCCGTCGCACTGGTCGTCCTGTGGAACGACTGGATGGTGGCCAACGGCAAGCAGTCGATGTTCTCGGCGCAGCCGCCGGCCAAGGTCGCGCAAGCCCCTAACCCGGTCAAGCCGAACGACCTGCCGACTGCCGCCACGCCGGCCCCGGCCGCGACCGTCCCGGGCGCGCCTGCCGCGCCCGCACCGGTCCAGACCCAGGTCATCACGATCACCACCGACGTCGTCAAGGCCGACATCGACACGGCCGGCGGCGTCATTCGCCGCCTGGAGCTGCTCAAGTACCGCGACAAGGTCGACCCGACCAAGAACCAGGTGCTGTTCCAGAGCAATGGCCCGCGCGTCTACCTGGCCCAGACGGGCTTGACGGGCACCAGCACGGCCGGCGTCCTGCCGAACCACAACACCGCCTTCACGGCCCGTCCGGGCGTGCGCACGCTGGACAATGGCAACCAGGTGCAACTCGTGCTGGACGCGGAGCAGGGCGGCGTGCGCCTGACCAAGACCTTCACGTTCAAGCGCAACGACTACGTGATCGACGTGCGCCACGACGTGACGAACCTGACCCAGGCACCGGTGACCCCGTCGCTGTACTTCCAGCTGGAGCATGACGGCATGAAGCCGGCAGGCGACACCTATTTCAACAGCAGCTACACGGGCCCCACGCTGTGGACGTCGCAGGATCACTACCAGAAGCTGACCTTCGACAAGATCGCCAAGGGCACGGACGACCACACGAAGACGGCGACCGACGGCTGGATCGCGATTTCGCAGCACTTCTTCGTCTCGGCGTTCATTCCGCCGGAAAAGGCGCAGCGCGACATCTACACGAAGGCCCTGGGCAACGACCTGTTCGCCATCGGCGCCGTCGAGCCGCTGGGCACCGTGGCGCCGGGCGCGACCGTCTCCAACGCCGCGCGCCTGTACTCGGGTCCGCAAGTGCAGAGCCTGCTGGAAAAAGTGACCCCGGGCCTGGACCTGGTGCGCGACTACGCCTGGGCCGCGATCATCGCCAAGCCGATCTTCGCCACGATGAACTGGCTGCACTCGATGATCGGCAACTGGGGCTGGACCATCATCGCCTTCACCATCCTGATCAAGCTGCTGTTCTTCCCGCTGTCGGCGGCCGGCTACCGCAGCATGGCCAAGATGAAGACCGTGACGCCGAAGATGCAGGCGCTGCGCGAGCGTCATAAAAACGATCCGGCCAAGATGCAGCAGGCCACGATGGAGCTGTACAAGGCCGAGAAGATCAACCCGCTGGGCGGCTGCCTGCCGATCGTCGTGCAGATGCCGGTGTTCCTGGCCCTGTACTGGGTGCTGCAGGCCGCGGTCGAGATGCGCGGCGCGACCTGGCTGTGGATTCCCGACCTGACCTTGAAGGATCCGTTCTTCATCCTGCCGGTCCTGTACGCGATCTCGATGTTCATCACGCAGCGCCTGAATCCGCAACCGGCCGATCCGATGCAGGCCAAGATGATGATGTTCATGCCGCTGGCGTTCTCGGTCATGTTCCTGTTCTTCCCGTCCGGCCTCGTGCTGTACTGGGTGGTGAACAACCTGATCTCGATGGCGCAGCAGTACGTCATCACCAAGAAGTTCGCGCCGGCCAAGTAAGCCTGGCCTGGTGACCGAAAAGCCCGTGTCCGCACGGGCTTTTTTGTTTCTGACCGGAACGTGCACCGATGCCATCAGCACGCGCACCTTCGATCAACTACAATCGCACCCCATGAAACTCGACACCTCCCCCATCGCCGCCATCGCCACCGCCCCCGGACGCGGCGGCATCGGCGTGGTGCGCGCGTCCGGCAAGGACCTGTCGCCGCTCGTCGCCGCGCTGTTCCCGGGCGCGACGCTGGCGCCCCGCCACGCCACCTACCTGCCGTTCAAGGATGCCGCGGGCACCGTCATCGACGAAGGCCTCGCGCTGTACTTCAAGGCGCCGCACTCGTACACCGGCGAGGACGTGCTGGAACTGCAGGGCCACGGCGGCCCCGTCGTGCTGCGCATGCTGCTCGCGCGCGTGCTGGAGGCCGGGCGCGACGCCGATTTGCGCCTTGCGCAACCGGGCGAATTCACGCGCCGCGCTTTCCTGAACGACAAGCTCGATCTCGCCCAGGCCGAAGCCGTCGCCGACTTGATCGACGCATCCACCGAGGCCGCCGCGAAATCGGCGTCGCAGTCGCTGTCCGGCGCGTTCTCGAAGGTCGTCCATGAACTGGTCGACAAGACGATCAACCTGCGCATGCTCGTCGAGGCCACGCTCGATTTTCCCGAGGAAGAGATCGACTTCCTCGAGAAATCGAATGCGCGCGGCCAGTTGAAGGGCATCGTCGATGCGCTGGAAGCCGTGTTCCGCCAGGCCGCCCAGGGCGCGCTGCTGCGCGAGGGGCTGAACGTCGTGCTCGTCGGCCAGCCGAACGTGGGTAAATCGTCGCTGCTGAACGCGCTGGCCGGATCGGACGTCGCCATCGTCACCCCGATCGCGGGCACCACGCGCGATAAAGTCAGCGAGACGATCCAGGTCGAGGGCATCCCGCTGAACATCGTCGACACGGCCGGCATCCGCGCCATCGACGACGGCATCGACGTCGTCGAGCGCATCGGCATCGAGCGCACCTGGGGCGAGGTCGGCAAGGCGGACGTGATCCTGCACCTGCTCGACGCCAGCCTGGGCCCGGCCAAGGCCGACGAAGCGATCGTCGCCGCGTTCCCGGCCGGCGTGCCCGTCGTGCGCATCTGGAACAAGATCGACCTGTCGGGCCACCAGCCGGGCATCGACCAGAGCGCCGACGCCGTCCACATTTATCTGTCGGCGCACGAAAAGATCGGCATCGACCTGCTGCGCGCGGAACTGCTGCGCATCGCCGGCTGGCAGCAGACGGGCGAATCGCTGTACCTCGCGCGCGAACGCCACCTCGTCGCGCTGCGCAATGCGCGCGAGCACCTGCGCTTCGCCGCCGAACACGCGGCGCAGGACGACCAGTCGCTCGACCTGTTCGCCGAGGAGCTGCGGCTCGCGCAGGACCAGCTGTCCAGCATCACCGGGCAGTTCACGCCGGATGATCTGCTGGGGGTGATTTTCAGCCGGTTCTGTATCGGTAAGTAAGCGTAGGTAAGCGCCAATGACACTCGCCGCGGATGTGCTAGTCTTCCCCCATCCAATGATGAGCGAGGCAGGCATGACGAACCGGGACGGGATGTCGAGACGGCAATGGGGCAAGGCGGTGCTGGCGCTGGCCGGCGGCGGCCTGCTGGCGTCGTGCGCAAGCGTCGTCGGGCCGCGCCGCATCGAGCTGTCGCAGTCGCGCCTGCAGGCTGGTCTCGAGCGCCGCTTTCCGCTGCATAACCGCATGCTCGAGTTGTTCGACGTGCAATTGACCCGGCCGCGCCTGGCGATCCTGCCGGATACCGACCGCGTCGGCCTCACCCTGGACGTATCCTTGTCTCCGCCGTTCCTGCGCCAGTCGTGGAACGGCACGCTGGCCCTGTCCGGCCATCTGGTGCTGGACAATGTGCGCAATGCCGTTGTTCTCTCGGCGACCCACGTCGACCGCTTCGACGTCGACGGCATGGACAGCAAGCGCGTGCGCGACCTGGGCCGCGCCGCCGATGTGCTCGTCAATCAATTGCTGCGCGAGATGCCGGTCTACAGTTTCCACCCCGAAGACCTGCGTTATGCGGGCATGCAATTCGCTCCCACCCGGCTCGAGACGGCGCCCGACGCCCTGTTCGTCACGCTGGAACCGGTGCGCTGACTGTTGCCAAAACTGCGCGTCGCAAATCCGACACGGCGTGCGCGCACGATTGAACGGCCCGATGCATACGTTGCCAGTACTGCTATTATTTCCGGCAGTTGGACGGTCCGGCATCGGTGACGATGACGTCGGGGCACTGCGACTGTTGTTTCTTTAAAACTAGCTGGGCCCAAGCGTTGCACAGGTAGCGCAAACGGCGCACACTGGTTTGAAAGGCCACAACAGCACGAACCGCAGAAGCGGGCACAACCGCGCTTGCGCTTTCTCATGCACACGGTGTTCCACTAAAGTAATCTCTGCGTTACTGACGTGCTGCCGGTAAGGGGGTAACCTTGGAAACGATACAGGAAAGTGTTCCGGACAAGAGCGTGCCTGTCGAGCCGATCGTCGCCGCCTCGATGAGCGCGACGCCGGTGCCAGCCCGTCTGAGCCTGCCGCCCAAGGGCTCGTGCTGGTATTGCGAAAAACCGCTCGACAGCGTACGCCGCTTCTGCGGCAAATCCTGCGCCGACTCGTTCGACGAAGAAGCGGAATACAACCGCTGAGCCGCGGCACCGCCGCATCCGGCGGTCGCACCGGCGCGGTCAGCCGCCCTCCGCCCGTCCGCGCAGCAGCGCCAGGGCACCGTCGAAGTCGAAGCCGTCGACCAGATCCGCCACCCGGCGGTAATCGTCTTCCCCAAGTTGAGCGGCCAGCGCATCGGCGGCCTCGCGCACGAGGTCGACCGCATCGCCATTGCCTTCGTCGAGCAGCGTCATGAGGCGGCCGACGGCGTCGTGACCGGTCTGCGCCGGCCGTTTCGCCGGCGCCGCGGAACGGCGCTCGGGCAGGGTGCTGGCCAGGGCGTCCAGTTCGCGCAGCACCCGTTCCAGTTCATCCTGCAGGCGCACGAGGCTGCCGTGGACGCCGCCATCGTTCGTGTGCAGCATCCGTTCCACGACGTCCGCCTGGCGCCGCAGCGGCACCGCCTCGATCATGCCGGCGGCCCCTTTGAGGGTGTGCACGAGGCGCAGCGCCAGCACGGTGTCGCCCTGGTCGTGCGCGGTACGGATGCCGGCCGCGGCCTGGCGGTACTCGTTGCGAAAGCGCGCGAGGACGCGCCCGAACAGGTTTCCGTCGCCCATCAGGCGCGCGATGCCGCCCGCGTGATTCACGGCCGGGTCGTCGAGCGCAGCGGGCGGGGGGCGTTGATCGGGACTGTCCATCAGGTCTTATTTTGTCGTAAACGACCAGCTGCGGCTGACCGGTGTGCCGTCGATGGCTCCCGTGAAGGCGACGTCGTAGGTGGTCGCCGCCGCCAGCGGGGCCAGCGGGACGATCGCCGCCGCCGACTGGGTGTGCGTGTTCGCATCCTGGCCTTGCACCAGCAGGCGCGTGGACAGGTCGCTGCCGGCGCCGTGGGCGCGGATCGTGAAGCTCTGCACCGTCAGCTTGCGCGTCAGGTTCGTGTGCACGCTGACCGGGTAGCCGACGTTATTAATGTTGGGCACCGGATCCGGCTCCTCGTAATCGCTGAGAAAATTCGCCGGCACCTGGGTCTGGCCATTGAACGGCCACGTCACGATCGTCCCGGCGGCGATGCCGCTGCCGTAGCCGTTGTTGGCGACGAAGTCGGCGGTGAAGTAATTATAGTTGCCCGACGACGTCGCCGCACCGGCGCCGATTTCCTTGAACATGGGCTCGAAGATCACGAAGCGGTGATAGATGGCCGTGATCAGTTCCTCGGCCATGTAGAAGCCGGTGCCGTTCGTGGTTGCCGAGATGACTTCGCCGATCGCGTTCTCGCCGGCGAACACGTAACCCGCCGCCGTCAGCCGGTCCCCCAGGTCCACGCCCGTGAAGCCCGGTTTGCCGGCCGTCTGGTCGTGGGCCACGACGTTGTTGATGCGCTGGTAGTCGGAATGGCCCTGGGCCGCGACGTCGATCACGCCGTTGTGCGTGAGGGCCGGCATGCCGATCTGGCTGCGGCGGTAGTTAATCCAGTTCAGGCCGTCGGTGGCGATGTTGTTGGTCGCGATGGGCGCCGCGGCGTCCTGTCCCGAGAAGCCGGTCGTCAGCGGGCCGCTCGAGACGCCGGCATTGCCGCCGCCGCTGCTGCTGCCACCGCCGCCGCAGGCGACCAGCGCCCACGCCGCGGTGCAGGCGAGGGCAATTTGCCGCACACGATACATTCTGTTCGTCATATGAAATTCCCAGTGCCCGGCCTGCCGGCTAAAAAGAGCTTCCATTCTAGGCGAAATCGGCGCGCGGCGACGAGCGTACGGACAATCGCGGCCCCGGCATAAGCCCATGTAAAATAAGCCATTCTTCCGCTTCGAACGAATTCAGTGAACGCTACCCGCCAGCAGCGCCTCGCGCGCGCCAAGTTTGCCCTGCCCAGTTTCGTGACCCTGCTGTCGATCGCCTGCGGTTTCGGCAGCATCGTGATCTCGGTCGACAACGCGCCCGTGGGCGATCCGTCCGACTATCGCCTGGCCGCGATCCTGCTGGTGCTGGCCGGGGTCTTCGATGCCCTCGACGGCTTCGTCGCCCGCGCCACCAACACGCAGTCCGCGTTCGGCGTGCAGCTGGATTCTATCGCCGACGTGATGAATTTCGGCTGCGCCCCGGGCCTGCTGCTGTACTGCTACGGCTTCGCCCAGATGGGCGCCGCGCACCCGACCCTCGTGCGCATGGGCGGCCTGGCCTGCTTCGTGTTCGTGGCCTGCGGCGCGCTGCGCCTGGCGCGCTTCAACGTGATGGTCGGGAGGACCGACCCCCGCTACTTCGTCGGCATGCCGATCACGGCCGGCGCCGCGTGCGTGGCCGCGGTGGTGGTCGCATGGCCCGATCCGGTGGCGGACATGGCCGGCGCCTTCCTCGTCATGCTGCTGATGATCGCGGTGGGCACGCTGATGGTGTCGACGATCCGCTTCCCCAGCTCCAAGCAGCCGAAATCGACGGCGGCCTTCATTGCGCTGGTGGTCTGCGTGGTGCTGCTGGCGTTGTTGCGGACGCGCTTCTTCGCGCTGTTCTTCGTGTTTTATATCAGCGCGACGCTGCTGCTGAACATCGCGTGGCGGGGTGGCTGGACGAAGATCGCGCCGCCGAAGGTGTACGACGACGAATGAACGGGCAGGGTGGACGGCTTGCCGTCCACGCGTCCAGACGACATGTGCCCGCACGAGCTGGTTGAACGCGTGGGCACGTGGTGCCCACGATGCGTCAGTGGAATGCCGGGTGCCGTAGGGTGGGCGGCCTCCGCCCACGATCCGTCACGCGAACTTGTCGAACAGGGCCGCCAGGTGCGCGGCGGCCGCCTTCGCTTCCTCGACGTCGCCCGCATTGCCCGTATGGGTGACGATGCTGGCGGTGAGGAGCTGCACGAACGAGCGGTCCAGCGCCTTGCGCGCGGCCGCCATCTGCTGGGCCACCGCGTCGCAGTCGGACGGCGTATCGGCCAGCGCGATCAGCTTCTGGACGCCGCGCAGCTGACCCTCCACGCGCGCGAGGCGGTTCAGCAAATCCTTCTTCTGCTGCGCCGTCAGCGCGCTGCCTTCGACGATCTTGAGCGGTTCGGCCATGGGCGCACCGCTTATGCGACCTCGTGGCCGCGCGCCGCGCGCAGGATCGTGAACCAGTCGGCGCGCGCCAGCTGGAACGTGGTGCCGGCGACGGCGACCGAGATCGCCTCGATGCGGCCGCTGCCCGTCAGCGGGAAGGGACGCGAAGGCAGCTGCATGATCCACGCGAACACCACGCTGGCGAACGGCTGGTGCAGGCGGTCGGCGATCTCCTTGATCACGAGGCGCAGGTTCTCGGCGTTCGCATCGTTGGCCGTGAACAGGCGCCCGCCGGCCAGCGGCGACCAGATCATCGGCGCGACGCCCTTGTCCTGCAGGCCGTCGAAGGTCTCGTCGAACATCGGCGCCACGTGCAGCGGCGAGAATTCCACCTGGTTGGTCGACAGCTCGATGCGGCGGTTCAGCGCCTCGAACTGGTGGCGGCTGAAATTCGACACGCCGAAGTGCAGCACCTTGCCGTCCTGCTTCAGGCGCGTGAAGGCCTGCGCGATCTCGTCGAAGTCCATGAGCGGGTCGGGACGGTGGATCAGCAGCAGGTCCAGGCGGTCCGTGTGCAGCTGGCGCAGCGATTCCTCGGCGGAGGCGACGATGTGGGCGGCGCTCGTGTCGTAGTGCTGGATGGTGTGCTGCGGGCGTTTATTCGACAGCAGCCGGATGCCGCACTTGCTGATCAGCTGCATGCGGTCGCGCAGCGAAGGCTGGGCGCGCAGGGCTTCGCCGAACAGGCCTTCGACGCCGTAGTTGCCGTAGATGTCCGCATGGTCGAACGAGGTGACCCCCAGCGCGATGCACTGCTCGATGAAGGCGATGCGCTGCTCCACCGTCATGCCCCATTCGACCATGCGCCACATGCCGGCGACGATGCGGGACAGTTCGAGGCCACCGTTCTTGCGGATGGCAACGCGCGGGCAGGACAGGTCGCGGGGCAGGGCAGAGGTCATCGTTCTACTTTCAAATAAACGTAGGGTCATTATAGACGTAGGGTGGGCACCCCTGTGCCCACGCGGACGTTCGCAAACCGCAAACGGCACGCGTGGGCACGGGGTGCCCACCCTACGATGTCGTGCTTACAGCGAGGTTACTTCATCCACAAGCGCATCGAGTCCCACGCGCGCCCGAAGATCGACGCTTCCTGCACTTCTTCCAGCGACACCACCGGCAGCGCCAGCAGCGCCTTCCCGTCGACCATCATCTTCAGCGTGCCGACGCGGCTGTTCAGGGCCAGCGGCGCAACCAGCGGGTCCTTGCGCTCCAGGACCGGCTTCATCTTCTGGGCCACGCCCTTCGGTACGGTCACCCACACGTCGTTCGGGAAGCCGATCTTCACGTTCGACCTGGAGCCCTTCCAGATTTCCGGGGTCAGGATCGCCTGACCCTTGGCGTACAGCTTGACCGTGTCGAAGTTCTGGAAGCCCCAGTTCAGCAGCTTCTGGCTTTCCGCCGTGCGGTTGCCGTCCGACGTGGCGCCGGACAGCACCGAGATCAGGCGGCGCTCGCCGGCCGGGCCGTTCGGGCGGTGCGCCGACGCGATCATCGAGAAGCCCGAGGCTTCGGTGTGGCCGGTCTTGAGGCCGTCCACGGTCGGGTCCAGCCACAGCAGGCGGTTGCGGTTCTGCTGCTTGATCTTGTTGTACGTGAATTCCTTGATCGAGTCGATCTTGTAGAACTGCGGGAAGTCCTGGATCTCGTGCGAGGCCAGGATCGACAGGTCGCGCGCGGTCGAGTAGTTCTCGGGGCTCGGCAAGCCGTGCGGGTTGGCGAAGTGGGTGTTCTTCATGCCCATGCGCTGGGCCTCGCGGTTCATCAGGGTGACGAAGGTCGCTTCGTCGCCGGCGACGGCTTCGGCCAGTGCCACCGCGGCGTCATTGCCGGACTGGATCATCAGGCCGTACAGCAGGTCCTGGATTTTTACCGGGGTGGCCGGGTCGATGAACATCTTCGAGCTGCTGCCGTCGACTTTCCAGGCATGCACCGAGACGTTGACCATCTGGTCCAGCGTGATCTTCTTGTCGCGCAGGGCTTCGAAGACGACGTACGCCGTCATGACCTTGGTGAGCGAGGCCGGTTCGATGCGCATGTCCGGGTCTTGCGAGGCGATGATCTGGCCGCTGGTGGCGTCCAGCAGGAGCCACGAACGGGCGGCGATTTGCGGGGCCGGCACCTGCTGCGCATGGGCGGCCGACATCAGGAGGGCACTGGCGGCGAAGGCCGCGATTAACTTTTTCATGGAAGGCAAACGAGAGGTGAACAGGAGATGACGCGATGGCAATGCCCGTAAGCATTGCCTTGAAAGAAGATCGCATCATTATAGGCCAGCGTTCGGCTCAAATGTCACGCCGCCACAATTGCGCGACAAGATTTTTAATGTGGACGAGCTTGCGGTGAAAAAAGTGGTCGGCGCCGGGAATCACGGTCACGGGGATGTCGAGCGGGCGCGCCCAGTCGAACACGTGCGCGAGCGGTATCGTATCGTCAAGTTCGCCGTGGATCAGGATCGTGTCGGCCGGGACTGCCGGCACCGGCCACTTGCCGGCGGCCGTGCCGACCAGCGCCAGGCGCTCGGCCGGGCGGCCCTGGGCGATCAGGCGTTGCTGCAACTGGGCCTGGACGAAAGTGCCGAACGAGAAGCCGGACAGCGCGTACGGCAGGCCCGGATACTGCTGGATCATGTGGTCGAGCATGATCTCCATGTCGTCCACTTCGCCGCGGCCTTCGTCGTGCACGCCTTCCGACTCGCCCACGCCGCGGAAGTTGAGGCGCGCCGTCGCGTAGCCGAGGCCGACGAAGGCGCGGGCCAGCGTCTGCGCCACTTTATTGTCCATGGTGCCGCCATACAGCGGGTGCGGATGCGCGACGAGGGCGATGCCGCGCGGCGGCCCGTCCGGTTCGTCCAGCAGGCATTCCATTCTGCCGGCGCGGCCGGTCAGGTAAAACTTGTGCGAATTCTTGTTCATTGCGTGCGTCGGCCTCAGATCTTCAGGCGCTCGACCACCTCGCCCTTGACGAGGTGGCGTTCGATGATTTCGTCGATGTCGGTGGTGTCCACGTAGGTGTACCACGTGCCTTGCGGGTAGATCACCACGACCGGGCCTTCCTCGCAGCGGTCCAGGCAACCGGCCTTGTTGATGCGCACCTGGCCCGGCCCATTCAGGCCCAGTTCCTTGACGCGCTTCTTGGCGTGCTGCTGTGCCGCCTCGGCGCCGCTCTTGCCGCAGCTCGGGCGGCAGTCCTTGCCTTCGCGTTCGTTCAGGCAGAAGAACACGTGGTGTTGATAAAAGGGTTTGTCGTCGTTCATGTCGTTTCCGGATGAGTTGGCGGCCGCGCCGGCGCCGTCGCCCGCTATGATACGCCCTAATCAGGGCCGGTTCAGCCGATGCGAAGGCAGCAGCAGGAACCACAGCGCGAGGACCGGCCAGGCCATGCCGAGGAATTGGGCGGCGCCGTTGAAATTCAAAAATTTACCCTGTTGCCAGGCCTGCAGCGTCGAGACGAAATACGGGTTGGCGGGAATCGTGTTGACGACGATGAGCGACAGCACGAGCGTCACCACGGCCAGCCGGCGCTGCGCCACCTGGGGCGCGAACGCGAGGCCGGCCAGCATGATCAATCCGATCAGGAAGCCGCCTTCCGCGCCCGGCGTGACCCAGACGAAGGCGTTGTCCGGTGCGAAGAACAGCGAGCTCGCGAGCGTCTTGACGACGATGCCGACGAGGACCAGCGCCAGCATCAGCGACAGCCTTGGCGCGCTGCGGCGCGTGAGGCACAGCAGGGTGAGGGCGGCGCCCGTCATGCCGCACGCGGTGATGATGGTCTCGGACAGCCAGTACTGCTCCACGCTCATCGGCGCGTCGCCGCGCAGCAGCGTCACGAGGTCGATGTCGGTGTCGAGCCATTCGGACAGCCATTCCGACAGCAGCGGCAGCACCTGGCCGTTGCCGAACAGGTAGTTCTGCGGATAGACCTGGGCCAGCGGCCACAGGGCGATGAGCACCAGGCCCTGGCTCGCGTGCGACGCGAACCAGCGCTGGCGCAGCAGATACAAACGGCTGCGGTCCACCAGCATCGGCGCGAACCAGGCGCCGACCAGCGCCCCGGCCAGGCAGCCGGCAGCATTGGTCAGCAGGTCGAGGTTCGACGGCACGCGGCTGGGCAGGTAGTTCTGCACGGCCTCCATCGTCCCCGACACGAGCAGCCCGACGGCGGCCGCGACGAGCACGGCCCACATGCCGCGCACGCGCGGGTGCAGCGCCAGCACGATCAGGACGCCGAACGGCATGTAGCCGACGACGTTGACCAGCACGTCGAAACCGGTCCACCAGCGCGGCATCTGCAGGTTGAGGAAGGCGAACGGCGACAGCCCGCTGCTGCGCCAGCCGGAAAACGGGAACCAGCTGGCGTAGACGATCAGCAGCAGATAGGCCAGCAGCGCCGCGCGTGCCACCGGCGAGGCGCGCGGGCCGGCGTCGTCTTCCGTATCGGTCATCGTCGGTTGATGTTCAGTGTGCCCAGCCAGGCCACGATGTCGGCCGCGACGGCGTCGGTGCTGGCCGCGAGGGCCCGCGCGCCGCCGGCCGCGTCGGCGCTCGTCGCGGGGACGGACTGGCGGAAGCTGCGCTGGTCGACGAGCGTATGGCCCTGGAATACGGAGGCGCGCACCGCAACCACGCCGGTGCTCCGGCTGGTGCCGCCGAAGTCCTGGATGAATTCGTCGACGTCGATGCGCAGCAGCGGAATACCGATCGACGCATCCGTTTCCGACAGCACCCGGGCGCCGGCCTGCGCGAGCCGCGTCTTGAAGCGCTGGGTCAGCAATTGCAGCGGATTCGCCGTCCAGCGGCTGTTCGCATAGGTGCGCGCCTGCAGCGGGTCGGCATAACTGAGGCGGTAGAACATGCGCTCGTTGTCCAGGGCGCTCGAGCCGGTGACGTCGGTGACGACCACCGAACCGAGCGCGCCCTGCGCGGGCGCCTGCGGCGTCGTGGGGGTGGCCGGGCCGAAGTCGAACTGCGTGGTCGGCTGGCCTTTTTGCGATGCGCAGCCGGACAGGATCAGGGCCAGGGCCGCGGCGAGAATGAAGCGGGTCGGATGCATGGTCGCTGGATTCCTCATTGGGTCGGGGGGACGAAACCGGGTTCGCCCGGGCCGGGTTCGGCCGCCGGGGCGCCGAACAGGATGCTTTGCGGGCGCTCGCCCAGGTTCGTCACGGTGCGGCGCACGGCGCGCAGCGACGTCTTGGCTTCGTCGGCCATGTCGACCACGTGCGGCAGCGTCTGCAGCTCGAGGTCGGACGTCACGCCGCCCAGCGAATCGATGGCGGTGCTGGCGCGTTCGAGCGGGCCGCCCGGCGCCTGCAGGCTCGTCGCGAGGCGGTCGTAATTGCGCACGGCGGCCGTGGCGCTGGTCGACAGGTCGTTCACGGAACCCATCGTGCGATCGAGTTTATCCGTCAGCGCGGGCAGGCGCGCCAGTGTCGGCTGGAGCTGGCCCGGGATCTCGGCATACGCGGCGGCGGCCTTGTTGATGCTGTCGAAGGCGCCGGTGATCTTGTCCTGGTTTTCCTTGCTGAGGACGTTGTTCAGGCTGTCGGTGATGCGCTCCGTCTTTTCCAGGATCGCGAGGCCGCGCTTTTCCAGCTGGTCGAGCAGGCCGGGACGCAGCGGAATGCGCGCCACGCGGTCCTTGTCGCTTTTCAGCAGCGGGGAGCCGGTGCGGTCGTCGTCCAGCTGGATGAACGCGATGCCCGTCACGCCCTGGTAGCCGAGCGAGGCGAACGTCGTCGTCGTGACGGGCGCGCCGTCTTCGATCGACAGCTTGATGAGAATCTGCCCGGTCACGCGCGGGTCGAACACGATGTCGTCCACGCGCCCCACTTCCAGGCCGCGGTAACGCACGGCCGCCTGCGGATTCAGGCCGGGGATGGTCTGCGTGGTGACGATCTCGTATGGATGCGTCTTGGTGCGGTCGCGGTTCAGCCACAGGCCGACCAGGATGGCGGCCACCAGCAGCGCGACCGTGAAGAAGCCCGTCATGAGGGCATACGATCTGTTTTCCATGTCAGTCTTCCGACTCCTTTCTTGCGATGCGCTCTTCCAGCACTTCCAGCGCCCGCTGGCCGCGGGGCCCCAGGAAAAAGTGTTTGATGAAGGGGTGAGGGACGCGCAGCACGTCGCACGACGGGCCCACCGCGATCACGTGCTTCTCCGCCAGCACGGCGATGCGCGAGGACAGTGCGAACAGCGTGTCCAGGTCGTGCGTGACCATCACCACGGTCAGGTGCAGCTCGCTGTGCAGCGTCTGGATCAGCGCCACGAAGGAGTCCGACAGGTCCGGGTCGAGGCCCGCCGTCGGCTCGTCGAGGAACAG
Organism: Massilia sp. Root335; assembly: GCF_001425685.1. GTDB lineage: Bacteria > Pseudomonadota > Gammaproteobacteria > Burkholderiales > Burkholderiaceae_D > Telluria > Telluria luteola. The sequence goes on from NZ_LMCY01000005.1 coordinate 197,529, forward strand.
CAGTTGCGGCTCGAGCGCGAGCGCGCGCGCGAGGGCCGCGCGCTTGATCATCCCGCCCGACAGGTCGGACGGCATCTTGTTGGCGTCGCCCGGGCCGAGTCCGACCATGTCCATCTTGAGCAGCACGGCGTCGCGCACGACGTCCTCGGGCAGGGCGCGCAGCTCGCGCAGCGGCAGCGCGATGTTGTCGAACACGGTCAGCGCGGAATACAGCGCGCCCTGCTGGAACAGCATGCCCCAGTGGTTGCGCATGCGCTGCAGCTGTTCCGGGCTGGCGCTGCTGACGTCCTCGCCGAATACCCTGACGCAGCCGCTGGACGGCCGCTCCAGGCCCAGCATCTGGCGCAGCAGCACGGTCTTGCCGGTGCCGGAACCGCCGACGATGGAGAGAATTTCGCCCGCGTAGATGTCGAGGTTCAGGTCCTGGTGCACGACGGTGCGGCCGAAGCGCGTCCACAGGTTGCGGATCTGGACGACCGGCGGCCCGACGTCTTCCTCGGGTTTGCGGTTCAGTTGCTGCGGCGGGCGCTGGGGCTTTTCCATCAGAAGCCCACCCCCGAGAAGACGATCGCGAACACGGCGTCGGCCAGGATCACGACGGTGATCGCCGTGACGACCGACGTCGTCGTGCCGCGGCCCAGGCTTTCCGTGTTCGGCTTGATGCGCAGGCCGAAGTGGCAGGACACGAGCGCGATCAGCATGCCGAAGGCGACGCCCTTGCCCAGGCCGATGGTGTAGTTCACGATCGGCACGGCCGACGGCAGCTTCTGCACGAAGTAGCGCATCGTCAGGCCCAGTTCGATCTTCGCCGAGACCATGCCGCCGATCAGGGCCATGGCATCCGTCCACACGACCAGCAGCGGCATCGCCAGCGCGAGCGCCAGCACCTTCGGCATGATCAGGCGGTAGCCGTGCGAGATGCCCATCACGAGCATCGCATCGAGTTCCTCGGTCACGCGCATCACCCCCAGCTGCGCCGTGATCGACGAACCGGAGCGGCCCGCGACCAGGATCGCCGCCAGCAGCGGGCCCAGTTCGCGGATGATGCTCATGCCGAGGATGTTGACGAGGTAGATGTCGCCGCCGAACATGCGCAGCTGCTGCGCCGACAGGTACGAGAGCACCACGCCGATCAGGAAGCCGACCAGCGCCGTGATGCCGAGCGCCTGGAAGCCGGAGTGGTAGACGTTGGCCGAGATCTCGCGCCACGGCCCGGACAGCGGATGGCGGAGGAAGCGGCCGATGTCCTGCACCACCTGGCCGATCAGGGTGATCGCGCCGCGCAGGTGCTCGAAGAAGGACAGCACGCCGCTGCCCAGCGTGATCACCCACTGCAGGCGGCTCTTGCGGGTGCGCGGCAGCTCGATGTGGCCGGATTTTTCGATGCGCTCGAACAGCTCTTCCTGGCGCGGGTCGAGTTTCAGTTGCGCGGGGCGGCGCTTGCCCCAGGAACTCCAGAACAACTGGGCGCCGATGTGATCGAGGCTGGCGATTTCGGAGAGATCCCAGGCGACCGGCTTGCCGGCCAGGGATTTCATCGTCTTTTCGATGTCCTTGAAACCGCGCCGCGAGAACGCGTGGACTTGCCATACGCCGCGCGCCACCACGGATTGCTCCGCGCCGGCAATGGGATGCTCGATGGTTAATGTTGGCGCATTTTCAATCTGCATTGCGGCAGTGTAAAAGAGATTCGCGACTGCCGCCACCAGCGTTACGCTTGCGTGCCGTAGAGCGTACGCTGGCGCACATTGGCGCGCGCCCCGTGTTTACGCGGCCAGGTGCCGCACCTGGCGTTCCGGCGCGGCGGCCGGTTTGGGTTGCGTGCCGTTGTCCCTGGCGGCCGGCCTGTGCGCGCTGCCCGCATAATCGCTCGCGACCAGGGCTGCCGCTTCGCCGGCCGGCATCCCGCGCAGCTGCAGCCAGGCCTGTACCAGCTTCGCGAGGCGGTCCAGCGCGATGCGGTGGGTGGCGTCGAGCTGCGCGTACATCCAGTCGGAGAAGGCCATGAAGCTGGCGAACGGGCTGTCGCCCAGCAGGACCGTGATCGTGTGGGCGAAGCGGCCGGAGTTCGCGACCAGGTCCCAGTAGCGGGCAAAGCGCACGAGCCGCTGCATGGTGCCGAAGTCGATGCGGTCGGTGGCCAGCACGGTGTACGGCGGATACGGGTCGTACACCATCTTGTAGGGGGCCGTGTGGCGGATGATGGGCGTGCCGCGCAGGCGCTTGAGGATGCCGAACTGGATCTCGTGCGGGCGGAGCGCCACCAGCTGGTCGAAGCCGCGCGCGAACGATGCGACGTCCTCGCCCGGCAGGCCGGCGATCAGGTCCACGTGCAGGTGCGCGTGCGAGTGCGTCGTCAGCCAGCGGATGTTGTCCGCGGCCTTGGCGTTGTCCTGACGGCGGCTCACGAGGGCCTGCACGTCCGGGTTGAAGCTCTGGATGCCGATCTCGAACTGCAGGGCGCCGGGCGGGAACCTGGCGATCGTTTCCTTCAGCGCTTCCGGCAGGTGGTCCGGCACGAGTTCGAAGTGGGCGTAGACCGGATCGTCCGGATTGGCCGCGATCTTATCGAGGAAGAACTGCATGATGCGCTGGCTCGTCCTGACGTTCAGGTTGAACGTGCGGTCGACGAATTTATACAGGCGCGCGCCGCGCCGGTACAGCGCCTCCATCTCCGCGAGGAATGCGTCGAGCCCGAACGGCCACGCCGTCTTGTCCAGCGACGACAGGCAGAACTCGCACTTGAACGGGCAGCCGCGCGACGCCTCCACATAGATGGTGCGGTGGGCGATATCGTCGTCCGTATAGAGTTCGTACGGCAGGCGGATGTCGGCCATGGGAGGCTGCACGCCCGCATGCACCTTCATGAGCGGCTTGGGGCCATGCAGGATGTCGCCGCACAGCTTGGGAAAGGTGATGTCGCCCCAACCCGTGACGACGTAGTCGGCCAGGCGCACGATCTCCTGTTCGCCGGTCTCGTATGACACTTCCGGACCACCCAGCACGACCGTCACCTCGGGTGCCACGCGCTTGAGCATGGCGACGACCCTGGCCGTCTCCTCGACGTTCCATATATAGATGCCGAAACCGACGATGCGCGGCTGCTTGGCCAGCAGGCGTTCCACGACCTCGGTGGTTTTTGCGCCGATCACGAATTCCATCAGGCTCGTCTGTTCTTGCAACGCGCCCATATTGGCCAGCAGGTAGCGCAGCCCCAGCGAAGCGTGGGCATAGCGGGCATTGAGGGTGGCGAGCAGGATGGTCATGGCGATGCGGGGAGGACGGCAAAGCGCCCATTGTACGCTGCCGCGGTTCGCCAGGCGTGCGGGCCTTGCGGTCTGTTTTCGACACTGGTATCATTCGGTCCCTCGTCGAAAACGAAACGAACTTTAACGGTTCTGAACGCTTCGAAGGGGAGAAAAAGAAGTTGACGAACATCTCGAAACACTGGATAATCTCGCTTCTCTGCTGCTGACGAACAAAACGATTCGCAGATGCAGCAAGGCAGTACCGAATACAGTTC
>NZ_LMCY01000006.1:0-154 GCF_001425685.1 Massilia sp. Root335
CTTACGTGACTGCTGGCACCTCATCAAACGCCCACACTTATCGACTGTTGATTGTTAAAGAACCTGGTATTCGGTACTGCCTTGCTGCATTTGCGAATCGTTTTGTTCGTCAGCAGCAGAGAAGTGAGATTATGCCGTGCTTCGCTTAACTCGT